>JABFGJ010000024.1 GCA_013112545.1 Bacteroidota bacterium | reverse complement strand
TTTTTCATGCCCTTTTCTTCTTGATATTATGAGCTAAAGCATGCAATCCGAACTCTATTTCTGCTTTTTCTATTCCTTTTAATGTAAATCGTTTAAAGTTTCGATTACTTTTTATGTGAGCAAACACAGGCTCGACATCAGCTGTACGTTGCATTCGTTTTTTAGTTCCAATCTCTGATAATAGCCGCTCTCTTGCTGTTTTCTTATAGTCTTCTAGCTGATGATTTCGTTCAACAATTCTGTTACCCTTGCCTTTAAAACAGCTACTACGCATGTGGCAGCCCTCACAGTTTTTCGCTTGGTATTTGCTTACTTGTTGCTGATAACCTGATTTTGTTCTCCTCTTAGTTTCTCCAACTTTATCCATTTGTTGTCCCTTTGGACAAGTGTAATAGTCCTCTTCTGAGTTGTAATACAATTGGTCTTTACTAAAGTCTGTCTTCTTCTTTTTCTTGCTTTTCGCAGACCCTAATTCTTTATCAAAGGTGTTGTATTTGACATAGCTTGTTATTCCTTTTTGTTGTAGCATTTCATAATTCTCTTCACTACCATAACCTGCATCTGCTGTTAATTCTTCCGGATTGGATTGATAGAGCTCCTCGTGCTGCTCAAGGTGTGGTTTAAGGGTATGATAATCGGTAGTTTGTTGATGTAGTGTGTAATTAACAATAAACTGATTTTCTGAACTGATTTGAACATTGTAGCCCGGTTTTAGTTGTCCATTTTGCATGTGGTCATCTTTCATTCGCATAAACGTTGCGTCAGGGTCAGTTTTACTATAACTGTTTCGACCATTTAATATCTTTTCTTGCTCCTCGTATTTCTCCAGATTCTCAACAAAGTTATTCTTAATGTAGCGAGCCTTTGCTTTCATTTTGGGATCTGCTGTTTTTTTGTTTTTCAGGATACTATTGATCTTTTCGGCAGCTTTTGTCACAGTCGCCTTATCTAATTTTTTAAACTTTGGTGGCTCGGGGTCTTTATCCTCATCCTCAGCTATACTTTGGGCATATTCCCACATTTCTTCCAATTGGGTTACCATTTTTTCCTTCCGAGTTTTTATCGCATTTCCCCATACAAAAGTGTAGCGTCCTGCGAATGATTCTATCTTCGTCCCATCTGTGAATACTTCTTTGAGTGTCAGCAATCCCTCATCTGCTAACAACAA
>JABFGJ010000023.1 GCA_013112545.1 Bacteroidota bacterium | reverse complement strand
TTTGATGAATTTCATACCTAAAGGTACTTAAACCTCTCTTTTAAAGCTGAAAGAACTAAAAGGTTTATCAAAAATTTAATGTTGAAAAAGTAGAGAGGTTTTTAGACAGTTTGACGTTTTGCAGCTACCCGAAGGTGGCGATTTCGAAGCACTTTACTGTCAAAATACCACAAACTTTGATATATGCACAAAGCTTGATTTAACCACTGAACCGCCACTTTTGGGTAGGTGCTGTTAGGCGATGTATTTTTTCTATGCGTTTTCATTATTTCCCCAAATCATTATTTTTGATAAGTTTTCAGTTTTAAATTTTTCTGATAATGAGTTTAATTTTATTGAAAAATCTGTCAACTCACTAATAAGTTTTAAAAGTGCTGTTTTTGTTTCGTTGTAATCAAGTCTAATCTCTTCGTTAGTTGTCGTTGGGTAAAATGACTCAAATTCGTCTTTACAATAAATGATAATTTCATTTCCTTTTTTTGTTATCAATGGTGATGGATGTCCTTCTGTTAGATAAAACTCTTCAAAATCGTCATTAAGTATGTTTTTCCATTGTTGGATTTCTTCTAGAAGTCCGCAACATTGAGGGAACAGTTCAATAGTTCCATTTTTAGAAATTGCATAGCCCCCAAAAAGTGAAATTGATTCATTTACGTCTGTGTCTCCAATGTGAAGGTTTATAACTCGTTCTATGTCTTCAATGGAAATGTCAAATAGATTGTATTGATACGTCCCACTTAATATCGGTTCAGGAAAATTTAAATAATTCTTATTAATTTCTCTTTTCTGGTAAATGTCCCATTCTTTCGAATTACTCAAATAAGTTCCACTTGGAACGATTTCACTTTCCTTATCTTTCTTTGTCGCTGGTTCAATAAGTGGAATAAATTCTATTTGATTCATCTGTTATGGTGTGTCTTGTCAATATATCGCCTAACGCCCATGTAAGATTTGTTGGGAGCTAAGTAAAAGTAATACAATCAGTTTACCAAATAACAAAAACCGGCTGGGATTTGCAAGATTTTTTTGTCGTCCCGTAAATCCGAGACGGATTTTGTGGGACGTCAAACAGCACCAAAGTTAACCTAACTGCCTAAACCCCAATGAATTTTACATTATGTGTGTGCCTTGAATGGTAAATATAAATAAGTTCTTTTAAATATTGAATTTAACCCAAAGGGTGTAAGTCCCTTATACGCCCCGAGTAACGTTGGGGAAGTATTAGTAAGACGCAAGCTTGTTAAGGGCGACCTTAGAAGTGAAGTAAGCGAAACTACAAAAATCTGAACCGACGAACAGGAACAGGATACG
>JABFGJ010000022.1 GCA_013112545.1 Bacteroidota bacterium | reverse complement strand
ATAATCATTGTTGTCCGATAAAAATTGAAATTACTCAAATAGCAGTCTAAATGAACTTATTTTACTGAAATCACATTCTGTTTTCCATATAGAACCCTCCTATGGATCAAAAAGGCTTAATTGTCCGATGTTTTTTGTGGTTATATCTTCCCACTTTGCTTCTGGGTTTTTCAAGAACTTGAATAAATCAATATAAGTCATTAAATGATAACGAATAATAGAGACCATATTGGAGTATGCCCACTTTCTTTGTGCTTTTCGCTGAATAACAAGCATTATAAGTTGAATTGTTAAGCTTACCCAAATTTGTATTTCGATTGCATTTTGATTGTCTCCGAGAAAGTATTTTAGAGGAAAATTCTGCTTGAGGCGCTTAAACATAGTTTCAATCTGCCATCTGTTTTTGTAGATGTCAGCAATTTTATCCGCATCAAGATCAAAGTTGTTGGTGATGAACTCATACACCTTTTGGTGTTTATCATGCCAAAAAGCAATTCTTCTCAGAGAAAAAGGGTTATCATTTTTATCCAAAAGTTCAATTTTCTCGTCCTTTAGGACAGCATCATCAACTTTATCAGGAATATCAAACTCTTCGAGACTTGTATAGCGTGCATTATCTTTTTGCCTGGTTACAAAGTAAATATCGTCTAATGTCCATTTTTGGTATTGTTCATAATCTACATATCCCTTATCAAAAACCACATAGGAGCCTTTTTTCAGTTCAAGGTCTTTTAAAAAAGTATGATCATGGGTGGCTGCACTAGAAAACTTAATTAGACAGGGTACATCTTCCATGGCGTTTATCATTGTATGCATCTTTATACCGCCTTTCTTTTTGCCATTAAGCGGATTCCTTCCAACACCTTTAAGAATGTCGCTAAAGAGTGTAATTGTTGTAGAATCGACAATCTTAAGTCCTTTAACTGCAGGTTCTGAAGGTCTGCTGTCCGATAAAAAACAATGATAACGTTTGTAGAGTGAATTATAAATAGCTGCAAAGACTTCTGAACTTCTTCTTTTGTTTGCATCAGATAAGGTGCTACGCTTTGGAAAATCTTTTAGACCTAAATGATTGATTTTTCCTTCACAAGCAAGCATAATACTAGATACTTCACGAAGAGAGCTACAGCCACTAATAACTGTGAAAATCATTGTTACTAGGTGCTCGTAAGTAGTAAATTTTTTAGTGTACCGATCGCTTTGATAGTTTTTAGCTGTCCGATAAATATCTTTGGGTAAAATGAAATTTAAAACTTGTTTAATAACAGGATGTCCGCTAAAATTTTTACTTTTATTCATATATCGAGTTTTGTGGTAAAAACAAGATATAAAAAAAGCGGGAAATTATTTTTAAGAAGTCCCGCTTTTAATTTCTTTTATCGGACACTAGTG
>JABFGJ010000021.1 GCA_013112545.1 Bacteroidota bacterium | reverse complement strand
ATCACAGTCGAACGATTGAAAAAGAGGGGTTACATTAGTTTGGTCGAATACTTCAAACAGTAATGTTTCATTATTGAACCGCCGTATACGAGACCCGTACGTACGGTGGTGTGAGAGGCGAACTCCGCTCCTATTTTGGGGCGGAGCCGTCTACTCGATTAGCAAAAGTTATTGTTCTCACAATCAACTACTCACAAGAAAAAACTCGAGTCAAATACTCCGTCCGTTTACACTGCAAATAAGTGACAAATTGGAAAGCAAAAGCTTTTGATTTTTTCTGCTAAAAATCTACACCGATGAAGTTGATTTAGTCAATGAGTTAAGTAAGTTTTGAATTAGGCACATAGTCTAACCGTTGGTATGAAGTGGAGTAGTGGTAATTTAGCAGAAATGGATTATTAATTTGTTGTCGATACGAATGGGCAAGTTTGAGTTTTTAAATATTATTATGAAATTCAAGATAATATTTTTAGTTAAAACATCATTCTGTATTTCAGAGGGACCGTAATTGATGATTCAACTATTTCACCTTCAACATAGGCTGGAATCCATAGATTATTTTCTTCTAAAATCCAATTTTTCACTCTCTCATCATTGCCATATCCAATTTCCTTTGAGAATTTAATATCTTTTACAAGTCCATTTGTATCAATAGTTATTTTGATTTTAGTATCAACATCAAAGGTGTTTGTTCCTTTTGTATTTAATTCTGAAGGCCAATTAATTTGGCTTTCTATATTCGAATAAAGTGCGTTAAAGCCACTTACATATTCAGCTGGCATTTTTAAGGACGAGTCAATTCTATTAATGGAAAAGACAAGTTCATCCTTGTCGTAATCATAGGTTTGTACTTTATTATTTCGGGTGTCATAATAATTCCAAATACCAACTTTGGTATTATTTTTATAATCACCCTGTGATTTAAGTTTTCCTGCAATATCTCTTCCCGAATATCTTTCAGTCCATGTTCCTACTTTCTTGTTATTTTCGTAATTACCTTCGATCAGCAAGTGTTTACCACCCCATGATTTGATTACATACTTTCCATTTTTAACTTCAGGTTTTTCTTTTAGCACATAATAGATAGCTTTTCCATAGCGAGTGTTTTCCTTTACTTTAGAAAGTTTTACTTCTTGAGCCATTAGACTGTTAAAAGCTATAAAAAGTGAAATAAGAAATAATATTTTTTTCATTTTGGAATTTTTGCTAACGCCCATGTAAGATTTGTTGGGAGCTAAGTAAAAGTAATATTTTCAAGTTACTAAGTAGCAAAAACCGGCTGGGATTTGCAAGATTTTTTTGTCGTCCCGTAAATCCGAGACGGATTTTGTGGGGCGTCAAATTGCACAAAACTTACGTGACCTACCAACCGCCCAATGAATTTTACATTATGTGTGTGCCTTGAATGGTAAATATAAATAAGTTCTTTTAAATATTGAATTTAATCCAAAGGGTGTAAGTCCCTTATACGCCCCGAGTAACGTTGGGGAAGTATTAGTAAGACGCAAGCTTGTTAAG
>JABFGJ010000020.1 GCA_013112545.1 Bacteroidota bacterium | reverse complement strand
CGGAGTTCGCCTCTCACACCACCGTACGTACGGGTCTCGTATACGGCGGTTCAATAATGAAACATTACTGTTTGAAGTATTCGACCAAACTAATGTAACCCCTCTTTTTCAATCGTTCGACTGTGATTGTAGTTCTGAGAATAGGACTTTGAGCGACTGCCCATCCACCCATTCTCGTTCTACTCCAAGCATAGGCTTTTCCTTGTTCTACACCCAATCGAATTAGATTCTTTCTTTTCCGTTCGGGCTTTTTCCAATGATGCCAAATGCAATATCGCAATCGATTTCTTAGCCACTCTTCCAACTTTTTAAGTTTGGCATGAATGGATGCTTGTTTGTAGTAATTTATCCAACCTCGAACCAATAGATTGATGCGGTGGATTCGTTCATCAAAGTCAATCGGAATGGTCTTTTTGGTTAACATTTTAAGCTTTGCTTTAAAGGTTTTCCATTTAGACTTTTCTACAATCAATTGATATTTCCCTTTCACCCCCTTTTTATAGGATGATGCAAAGGAATGTCCTAATAAACTAAAAGTTAACGGACGACGAATGCCACTCTTTTCTCGATTGATTGGTAATCGAAGTTTTTGCTTTAAATACAAGTAGAGATTATTTCCTACTCGTTTTGCAGCTTTCTTACTTTTAACGTACACACTAAAGTCATCGGCATACCTTACATAACGTAAATTTCTACTTTCAAGTAATTTATCAAGCTCGTTGAGCAAGATGTTTGACAGCAGAGGACTTAGAGGAGAGCCTTGCGGAACTCCTTTTCTACGTTTTTGTAGTTTACCCTTGATGAGTATTGGTGCTCTAAGAAATGAACGTAATAGCTTTAAGGTTTGCTTACATTTCACTTTCTTGTAAATCAACTCTAGCAACACATAATGTTCTACTTCATCGAAGAAAGACTTCAAATCAATGTCTACAATATGTTGATATCCTGAATTGATGTACTTCAAGCTTTGTGCAATAGCCTGTCCTGCATTGCGCTGTGGGCGGAATCCGTAACTGTGCGCTTGGAAGTCTACCTCAAATATAGGTTGCAGTACTTGATGTAGTGCTTGTTGAAAAACTCTGTCTGTAACTGTTGGCACTCCGAGCAACCTCGTTTTACCATTACTTTTAGGGATTTCAATGCCTAGTATTGGCGATGGCTGATAAACTCCACTTTCGATTTGTTTAATGTATTGCTTCCCGTTTGCTTGTAGTGTAGATTTAAGTGTTTGTACACTTTTACCATCTACGCCACTTGCTCCCTTGTTGCGATACACCTGCAAATAGGCTGCGTTCAGATTCTCTTTTGATGTTAAATGTTTAATCATTAATACTTCATTCGTTTTGCTGTCTCGCTTAATCGATGGCTACTTTAGTACTAGGCAACTGCCCTTAAATCGCACCAATGCTCCATTGTTTATTAAAGACCATTATTGTTCAGTCCTTCGTTAATGTTCAGCTCATTAACTACTATGACTTCGGCTGACTTCTCTGTTCTGTCAACTCGTGGCTTCAGAGATCTCCCTTGGTAAGATAAATATCCTTCCATCTAATCCCGCAGAATCTACATAATGGCTCTTTTGGTATTCTTAGGGCTTTGCAATGATGTGGTTGCTTACCCGAGCTATTATGCCTCGTATCCTGTTCCTGTTCGTCGGTTCAGATTTTTGTAGTTTCGCTTACTTCACTTCTAAGGTCGC
>JABFGJ010000019.1 GCA_013112545.1 Bacteroidota bacterium | reverse complement strand
TCCGATTAGGAATACCCCAAGGACAAGCGTATGCATGGAGTAGGACAAGAATGGGAGGATGGGCAGTAGCTCAGAGTCCAATTTTAGGAACTACAATAACAATCGAACGGTTGAAAAAGAGAGGTTACATTAGTTTGGTCGAATACTACAAACGTTGATGCATCATTATTGAACCGTCACGCAAAAGGCGGGATGGTGTGAGAGGTGAACTCCGACTAATCCCGCAGGATTAGTCGGAGCCATCTACTCGATTAGGCACTTTTTTTTTTAGTTTTACGACTACTCTGTTGTTCTCATATGGTATTCCATCAAGTAATAGTTCGCCACTATTATTGAAATCCTTTGTGAAATATATAGAACCATGATTCAGTTCTAATAATTTCTTGATTGCAAACATTCCTATACCGTCTCCATTTAAATCTAATTCTGTTGCCCACTTTCCTGAATTTGACTCTTTAAACAAATCTGGGACTTCATTTTCTTCCACCTTAAGACTTTTCATATCAAACTGGACACAAACATCATCCCCATCACTACCAAATGAAATATTTAAATATGAGTGCGGCATTATGTATTTTGAAGTGTTATCGAAAATATGAGAAAAGGCTACAGAGATAGATTTATAATCAATATTCACTCTATCAAAACACGAATCGATTTTTATATCAATGTGCTTTTCAACTAAGTCCAACCAAAATGGGTTTAGAGTTAGTATTAAAATTTTATGTATCGGATGATCTAAAAAATCCAAATACGGTTTCTCTGTATTAAACATCTCATAGACCTCAAATTCCGCCTTCATCAAGTTGGCGCTTTTAAGGACTTTTAAATAAGTAAAAGCTGCCTTTCTTGGGTTTGAAGTTATTAAGTGCTGAATAATATCAACATGATTCGAATCTGCTTTAAACTTATCCTGCGGAATTAGCTTAAAAAGCTCTTGTAATACTTTAGAATTGTGATTAATTAAATTGTGTTTAAGCCGTCTAGTTTTTTGACCTTCAGTGTCTTTTATTTTACTCAAACTAGAATCTAAAAGGTCACCTAAAATTCTAATTCCAGATAATTTATGTTTAAAAATCTTGTTAGTTATTTCTTCTTCAGTCGTAACAAAAATAATATGATTCAATAGCTGAATACGACCTTGGCGTCTCCAGCTTTTTGTAACAGGACAATTTATCCTTTCATAATCCTTTTGGCATTTTTGAAGTTCAGAGAGAAAGCCATGGTCTGAAATATTAGTAAGAACGACTGAGTTATTATTATTCAAGATTAAATATTTCATCCCGCAACTGTAAAGTAGAGTTGAATAATATTTGAAATAGCTGCTCCATTTTGAACATTAAACACTTTAGATATCTTTTCGGTCGAATAGTCCTGTTTTTGGTATAGTTTATTCATGTTAGACACAATTTTTTCACTTTCCATTGTTCTCCCAAATTCCTTAATTATTTGGTTTTGGATTCGTTTTATGCATTGATCTAAAGAGAATAATTCTCTTGAATATTGTTCAATTACAACTTGAAATTGATATGGGTCGGCTTGTTTACTAAGTCTTTTGTCAGCTGCATCAATCCCTTCGTGAAAAGCTTGAATCTTTCCTTGGTCTTCAGCACTGTAAACAATTATTTTCTTGTTAGGATACTTCTGTTTTAAGGCTAGAATTAGTCCCAAACCTTCATCTTTGAATTTTAACTTTTTACCTACTCCTTGTATATCCACAATTAAAATGTGTGCTTCTCTAATTTCCATCTGTTCCAATGATGAAGCATCTTTTATTCGAATGGTATTAACCCATCCAGCATCCTTTACAATGTCAACTACTGGGAAAGCCTTGTCATCAATAAAAAGGATTTTGCATATTCTTTTAATCTCTTCAATATTTCTTTCCTTCAAAGGTTCTATCTGGGATTTCCAAAATTTCCAATTCATATTGTATAATTTAATTGTGCCTAACGTTGATGTATAAGGAAAGTTGCGTGTTTGTGTGCGAGGATTTTCCGAAGGAAAATCAGAAGCTAGCAAACAAGCAACTAACTTTGGTTTAGCTAAAACTAGCAATTTTTTTTATACTTTGTTGTAGCACGTTTTTTCTAATCGTTTTTATCTAAGATTTTCTTTTTTTCAGTTTGGTATTCTTCCTTTGTTAAAGTTTCATTATCCAGCAATTTCTTCAGTTTACTTAATTCTTCATATTTGTTAGAATCTGATTCTATTTTATCAGACTTTGATTCTACAGTATTTTTTATTTTTTCATTTTTTTCTACAACTAGTGTGTTTGTAATTTTATCATATAAATTTTGATTTTTTTCATCCCATAATATCCAAATTGCTGGAATAATTAAAAAAGACAAAACATATTTTAACAATTCACGGATAATACCTTTAAAACTTGTTTTGTAATCTTCTCCATTTTCAGAAGAAATTACTTTTAAACCAAATATTGCATGTCCAATATTTCCTATATATTGAGGATAAAAACTACCAATTACTACTGAAATAAATCCGTAATATACGAGTTCTCCTTTCAGTCCATTTTCAAGTAATCCTATAGAACCAGCATGGTTCAGGGATTGAAGAATATATACAAATATTGCTATAATTATGGATTCAACAATTGTTGCTAATAGCCTTTTTCCTTTTGAAGCTAATTTGTATCCGTGTGTCTGTGTTTTGTTCATAGTTGTTTTGTTTTCAGGGTTCTTTGTTAATGTGCTACAACGTTTAGTGTATGGTGCGTGTCCCGCAGGGTATGCACTATACACCGTGTGTGTGCCTTGAATGGTAAATATAAATAAGTTCTTTTAAATATTGAATTTAATCCAAAGGGTGTAAGTCCCTTATACGCCCCGAGTAACGTTGGGGAAGTATTAGTAAGACGCAAGCTTGTTA
>JABFGJ010000018.1 GCA_013112545.1 Bacteroidota bacterium | reverse complement strand
CTTAACAAGCTTGCGTCTTACTAATACTTCCCCAACGTTACTCGGGGCGTATAAGGGACTTACACCCTTTGGATTAAATTCAATATTTAAAAGAACTTATTTATATTTACCATTCAAGGCACACACACGCTGTATATAGCATAGTGGGCTTGGCTGCTCGGCTGTCTTTTCCATTATCTGATACTCCGCAAAAGTGTTGTCTATTTGTTTCAATTTTGTTATTTGCTAATTATTAAACTGAATTTGTATCTTTATCTATTCCACTACGCTACATACAGTAACGTTGGTTGCAATTTGAAAAATGAAACTTTGGAAATCCATATTAACCCTTACTCGGAATAAGAAAGAAGATATCTTTTGGAGAAATCCAGACGTTTACCTCGCAGCAATAATTTTAAATAATGAACGTGAACAGGTTTGTGGAATAATAAAAAATGATTTGGCACTTCTTGAAAGAATTCCAAAACCAGAAACAGGTTTTTTCTACAAAGACGTAGTAAGAGTTAATGGACCGACAGGAACACAAATGTTTCGTGACGATGAAATAGATGAATACGAAGTGATTGAATTACACAAAGCTTCCAACATTCCAACTTTCACATTTAAAGCAATTATTCCAGATACGAGAGATTACTTCAAATTTCTCGATTGGTTTAAAGACTATAATCAAAAAGTAGAATTTCCTTGGTCATCAGCAGACAATAATACTGAATGGAGAAAAGGACGATGTACTGCTGAAAATTTAGAACAGGCGAAAAAAATATTAACCAAGTTCGCTAAGCAAAAGAAAGACAGACAAGTAAAAGACATTAACGAGTGGGACTATTACTTGAAATTGAAAAAATAAAAAACTGCAACCAACAATGGTTAAAAAACATAGGGGCGTTGCGTAAATTCGCTTGCCTCGGGCTTTCAACTTCGTTTCATGTCCTGCGGACAGAAACGCACGCTGAAACCCCTACCGTTTTTTATCCGAAACGTTGTAGCAAATTCCCAAATTATTAATTTTTCATAATACATGATTGAAACTGTTTCAGACTTACTTCAAAAATTCAAAGAGAAAGAAGTACAACTTCTTAAAGAATACGAAATAGTAAAACATCCAGGACTAATAGGAGATATGTATGAAGGATTAACAAAAGACATTTTAAAAAAAAGTCTATTTAAAGGACTTGACCTTAAAGTTTCTTCAGGAAAAATAAGAAGTTCTCCGACTAATTTCAGCGGAGAAATAGATTGTATGCTAGTTATTGGTGATGGAGAACAAATTCCACATACTGACAAGTATATATATGATATTGAAAAAGTAGTTGTAGTAATACAAGTCAAGAAAAACTTGTATTCGAAGGATCTTAAAGATTCCTATCACAATCTAAAATCAGTTATTGATATTACAGATGATATGGAAGGAAAACCATATCATAAAAGATTGGTTAGAGATATCTATAGTCAGCTTTGTAGAGATGAAGTGCCGAAAAGGGAAGAATTGAGCCAATACCCTATTGATAGACAGATGGTTTACCATTCAATTTTACTTGATGCTTATTATCCCATTAGAATTGTTTGGGCTTATAATGGATTAAAAAGTGAATATTCTTTAAGAAATAAATATGTCAAATTGATAGAAGAGAATATTACAACTGATCCTAAAAATAAAAAGAAGGGCTATGGCCCTGTGAACTTCCCTAACCTAATTATTTGTAAAGATAATTCATTAATCAAAACTAATGGCATGCCATTCGGTACGCCAATAGATATTGATGATTGGTGGTCATTCTTTGCTTCTTCCAATAAAAACCCGGTCTACTATTTTTTAGAAATTATTTGGTCAAGACTACAATATATGTTTGACCTTTCATCTGACATATTTGGAGAAGACTTAACCTACGACAAATTACATGGTTTGCTTTGCTGTAGATTTCGTGAGATGAAAGAATTAAAAGGTTGGCAATATTTTCATGTTGACCTAAATGAAGACGAGCTATCGAAAATAGAAGTTACTCAACCAGATTGGGAGCCAAATTTCTTAACTCAAACTCAATTTATAGCTCTCAACATCTTGTGTAGAGAATCTGAACTATGTTTAAAGAGTAATTTATTCATGCTTAACTTAATTAAAGCTGATGGAGAAACTGTTGATAAATTTAAAAAAGATTTGATGGGAACAGGCCTTGTATACTTTAAAAATGATAAACTTCTGTTACTAACAGAAAATTGCCGTTGCGGTATTACACCTGATGGCAAATTTTTCGCCGATGATGATAAGAGTGGAAGAGTTAGTAGATGGCTTGATAAAAATTATAAGAAAAAATAACTTGCTACAACACGCTGTATAGTGCATTGTGGTTAAAGCAGTTTGGAAAGTTGAATAGATATTTGAAATCTCACAAAATCCGCAAGCGGATTTTGTTTTGTGAAGCAATTTACAAAACCGCAAAGCGGTTTTTGCTAAGTGCTAAACTGAAATTGTATCTTTATCAAAACCACAACGCACCATACAGTAAACGTTAGCAAAAATTGACAAATGAACGTGAAATTAAGCTCATATTTTTTCGCATGTTTAGTCTTTCTCATTTCTTGTTCCGAAAAAAAACAAGCGAATGAAAACAAAGAAATGATTCTTGAAAAAGATTTTACGAAACTAAATTTCCAAAATTTGCTCGCTTACTACTTTTTTGAGATAGACACACCTAAAGAAGATTCAGTTATTAATAGTTTAAATGATTAATTTATTTTAAAAATTATAAATTCATAACCGCTGAAACAATAGACACTATTTCAAAAAAAATAGATTTGACTTTTGAATCTTATCAAGATGACCCTTATACTATAAGTTGTGTTTGGACAAGAAATATATTTCAATATTCTTTTATCAACGATGATACAACATTAATTAATAAAGAATATAAGAAAGACAATAAAGTAAGTATCAATTCTATCAAAAATTTTATAAATCATCCTATTAATGCAGATGATGCAGAAGAGTTTCCTCAATTTAAAAGAAAATTTATAGATGAATTAAACGATACAGTTGTTTCTAAACAATTTTTCTATATTGATTGTCATTTTTTTACCGACACATCAGTTTCTATTACCAATTGGAAAACTGTAAAACCATTTATAAAAAATATTCATTCCGCCTACAAAGAAGTTCGAGATGAGGCTGCTATTAAATTATGGGGGTTAAAATTTGAAATGCTAAATTTTAAGCAGAAATCAGCAATTACTCAATTACATCCTATTAGAATATTGATTAATCCCAATAAACAATACTTTAAACCACCACCTGCACCACCGTTGCCGCCATTAAACTAATTCCAGTTATATAATATTAGTTTATGTACTTAACTTCAAAACTGATATTCCTTTTCTACAAAATTACAACTACTCCACTCCATACCAACGTCTTGACTAAGTATTTGACTCAAAACTTACATTATCGTTAGACTAAACCAACTTCATCTGTGTAGATTTTAATCAAATAAAATCGCAAACTTTTGCGTTCAAATTTGGTGCTTAGTTTCTGTGTAAATGGACTTCTTCCCTAACTCAAATTCATAACTAATTGACTTCGCCAACTTCATCGGTTTAGATTTTAATCAAATGAAATCAGTCAATTTCAGCTTTCTAATTTGGCACTTAGTTTCTGTGTAATTGGACTACTTATTTGACTTGAGTATTTTCTTGTGAGTAGTTGAAAGTGAGAACAATAACTTTTGCTAATCGAGTAGATGGCTCCGACTAATCCTGCGGGATTAGTCGGAGTTCACCTCTCACACCACCGTACGTACGGGTCTCGTATACGGCGGTTCAATAATGATGCATCAACGTTTGTAGTATTCGACCAAACTAATGTAACCTCTCTTTTTCAACCGTTCGATTGTTATTGTAGTTCCTAAAATTGGACTCTGAGCTACTGCCCATCCTCCCATTCTTGTCCTACTCCATGCATACGCTTGTCCTTGGGGTATTCCTAATCGGA
>JABFGJ010000017.1 GCA_013112545.1 Bacteroidota bacterium | reverse complement strand
AAAAAAGTTGTAAGTTTGCGCTCCCGAAAACGGGGGGTGTTAAAATTGGGAATTTAGGTTAGATAAGAAGTCAAAAAATAAATTTTCAAAAAGACTTGCAGGAATAAAAATAGTTGTAAGTTTGCGTCCCCAAAAAAGCGGGATAGTATAGAGATAAAAAATAAAGCGAGAGCTTTAAGAAATAAAGTATCAACGTAAAGTTGATTGTTCTTTGAAAAGATTGAAGTAAAGAAGAAAAAAAGGAAAATACCTTAATAAATTATATTATATATAATAGACTTTGAGAAACGAATCCTAAAGCAAAACATTAAACTTTTAATTACAACGAAGAGTTTGATCCTGGCTCAGGATGAACGCTAGCGGCAGGCCTAACACATGCAAGTCGAACGGTAACAGGTCTTCGGATGCTGACGAGTGGCGCACGGGTGCGTAACGCGTATGCAATCTACCCTTTTCTGGAAGATAGCCCTTAGAAATGAGGATTAATATTCCATAGTATAACAATTTCGCATGATAATGTTATTAAAGCTTCGGCGGAGAAGGATGAGCATGCGTCCCATTAGTTAGTTGGTGAGGTAACGGCTCACCAAGACTGCGATGGGTAGGGGGCCTGAGAGGGTTATCCCCCACACTGGTACTGAGACACGGACCAGACTCCTACGGGAGGCAGCAGTGAGGAATATTGGTCAATGGACGCAAGTCTGAACCAGCCATGCCGCGTGCAGGATGACTGCCCTATGGGTTGTAAACTGCTTTTATATAGGAAGAAACCCCTTTACGAGTAGAGGGCTGACGGTACTATAAGAATAAGGACCGGCTAACTCCGTGCCAGCAGCCGCGGTAATACGGAGGGTCCAAGCGTTATCCGGATTTATTGGGTTTAAAGGGTACGTAGGCGGAAGTTTAAGTCAGTAGTGAAAGCCCATCGCTTAACGATGGAACTGCTATTGATACTGAATTTCTTGAATATAGTTGAAGTAGGCGGAATACGACATGTAGCGGTGAAATGCATAGATATGTCGTGGAACACCAATTGCGAAGGCAGCTTACTAAGCTATTATTGACGCTAATGTACGAAAGCGTGGGTAGCGAACAGGATTAGATACCCTGGTAGTCCACGCCGTAAACGATGATTACTCGGTGCTAGCGATATACTGTTAGTGCCTAAGCGAAAGTGATAAGTAATCCACCTGGGGAGTACGATCGCAAGGTTGAAACTCAAAGGAATTGACGGGGGCCCGCACAAGCGGTGGAGCATGTGGTTTAATTCGATGATACGCGAGGAACCTTACCTGGGCTTAAATGCATAATGACAGACTGAGAAATCAGTTTTTCTTCGGACAGAATGCAAGGTGCTGCATGGCTGTCGTCAGCTCGTGCTGTGAGGTGTCGGGTTAAGTCCCATAACGAGCGCAACCCCTATTTCTAGTTGCCAGCACATAATGGTGGGGACTCTAGAGAAACTGCCCGCGCAAGCGGTGAGGAAGGTGGGGACGACGTCAAGTCATCACGGCCCTTACGTCCAGGGCTACACACGTGCTACAATGGTAGAGACAGAGGGCAGCCACTCGGTGACGAGGAGCTAATCCTAAAACTCTATCTCAGTTCGGATTGAGGTCTGCAACTCGACCTCATGAAGCTGGAATCGCTAGTAATCGGATATCAGCCATGATCCGGTGAATACGTTCCCGGGCCTTGTACACACCGCCCGTCAAGCCATGGAAGCTGGGGGTACCTGAAGTCGGTAACCGCAAGGAGCCGCCTAGGGTAAAACTGGTAACTGGGGCTAAGTCGTAACAAGGTAGCCGTACCGGAAGGTGCGGCTGGAATACCTCCTTTTTAGAGACTTTGGACTTTCTCAAATCTGATTTATCAGGTTAAGGTATTTCCTTTTTTCTTTACTTTAATTAATAAAAAATTGTTCCCAAGCTATATTAGTCCTATAAGGAACCAGCATGATTAGATGAGATAAAAATTATCTAATGGGAGATTAACACAGTCCCATAGCTCAGTTGGTTAGAGCGCTACACTGATAATGTAGAGGTCCGCAGTTCAAATCTGCGTGGGACTACTTATAGAATTGGGGGATTAGCTCAGCTGGCTAGAGCGTCCCGATTTGTATCGGGAAGGACATCGGTTCGATGAGTTCTAAAGGTAAGTTAATACCCCAAGAAAAAGCTCGGGGGATTAGCTCAGCTGGCTAGAGCGCCTGCCTTGCACGCAGGAGGTCATCGGTTCGACTCCGATATTCTCCACAGAGGAGGTCACCACGCTATGGCGTGGTATTCTCCACAGAGGAGGTCATTCCGATAAATCGGGATAATCTCTACAAAATCACTATAATAAGTGATCGTTCTTTAAATAGAAAAGGAATATTAGCATTCACAAATTATGTGAAGGGCTAGAGCATTCCGAGTTAGTCTCGGAAAGGTCATCGGTTCGACCCCGATATTCTCCACATAAGCTTGACCCAATAGTTACACACTATGCGGCGAGTAGTCAATTTTATCAATAAGATAAAATGGAACAGTTCTTTGACATCTTGAAAGAAAATACAATATAATTGTAAAAGTTAGAACCAATCTTGAATTTATGCAATTCAAGATTTTTAATAAAATTAAATTAGTAAGAAAATTACTAAGGGCGTATGGCGGATGCCTTGGCTTTGAGAGGCGATGAAGGACGTGACAAGCTGCGATAAGCTACGATTAGGTGCAAATAACCTGTAAGTCGTAGATTTCCGAATGGGGCAACCCAATACTGTGAAGCAGTATTATCCCGATTAATCGGGAAGCAAACCCGGGGAACTGAAACATCTAAGTACCCGGAGGAAGAGAAAATAATAATGATTCCCCTAGTAGCGGCGAGCGAACGGGGAAGAGCCCAAACCAATATTGTTTCGGCAATATTGGGGTTGTAGGACTACAATGTGGACTTAATATTTATAGTAGAATCAATTGGAAAGTTGAACCATAGAGGGTGATAGTCCCGTAGACGAAATAAATGTTATACCTAGTAGTATCCTGAGTAGCACGAAACACGTGAAATTTTGTGTGAACCAGCCGGAACCATCCGGTAAGGCTAAATACTCCTCAAAGACCGATAGTGAACTAGTACCGTGAGGGAAAGGTGAAAAGAACTCCGAACAGGAGAGTGAAATAGTCCCTGAAACCATACGCTTACAAGCTGTAGGAGTGACGCCATGTGCGTTATGACTGCGTGCCTTTTGCATAATGAGCCTACGAGTTACTCCTCACTAGCAAGGTTAAGATCTTCAGGATCGGAGCCGAAGCGAAAGCAAGTCTGAATAGGGCGTATAGTTAGTGGGGGTAGACGCGAAACCGTGTGATCTACCCATGGTCAGGTTGAAGCTCTGGTAACACAGAGTGGAGGACCGAACCAGTTGACGTTGAAAAGTCTTTGGATGAACTGTGGGTAGGGGTGAAAGGCCAATCAAACTCGGAAATAGCTCGTACTCCCCGAAATGTATTTAGGTACAGCCTTGAGTAAAGAGAGATATAGAGGTAGAGCTACTGATAGGGCTAGGGGGCTTCACCGCCTACCAAACCCTGACAAACTCCGAATGCTATATCTTGTTCCTCAGGAGTGAGGGCATGGGTGCTAAGGTCCATGTCCGAGAGGGAAACAACCCAGATCATCAGCTAAGGTCCCAAAATGTATATTAAGTTGTTCAAACGTGGTCCGATTGCTTAGACAGCTAGGATGTTGGCTTGGAAGCAGCCATTCATTTAAAGAGTGCGTAACAGCTCACTAGTCGAGCGATTGGGCGTGGATAATAATCGGGCATAAAATATACTACCGAAGCTATGAGATCGAAAGATCGGTAGGGGAGCATTCTAACAGCGCAGAAGGTGTATCGTAAGGTATGCTGGAGCAGTTAGAAAAGAAAATGTAGGCATAAGTAACGATAAAGCGGGCGAGAAACCCGCTCACCGAAAGACTAAGGTTTCCTGATCAACGCTAATCGGATCAGGGTTAGTCGGGTCCTAACGCGAACCCGAAAGGGGTAGTGGATGGATAACAGGTTAATATTCCTGTACTAGCAATAATTGCGATGGGGTGACGGAGTAGTGAAAGGACTGCGTGCTGACGGAATAGCACGTTAAAGGGTGTAGGTATTGGGACTGTAGGCAAATCCGCAGATCCAGCTGAACCTGATAGTACCACGAGCCTTCGGGCAAGTGGATAATGTCCCTAATCAGACTTCCAAGAAAACCCTCTAAGCTTCAGATTATTGGTACCCGTACCGCAAACCGACACAGGTAGTCGAGGAGAGAATCCTAAGGTGCTCGAGTGATTCATGGTTAAGGAACTAGGCAAAATCGCCCTGTAACTTCGGAAGAAAGGGCGCCCCCGCTTCAAAACGGGGGCCGCAGTGAAAAGATCCAAGCGACTGTTTATCAAAAACACATGGCTTTGCTAAATCGAAAGATGATGTATAAGGCCTGACACCTGCCCGGTGCTGGAAGGTTAAAAGGAGATGTTATTCCGATTTATCGGAAGAAGCATTGAATTGAAGCCCCAGTAAACGGCGGCCGTAACTATAACGGTCCTAAGGTAGCGAAATTCCTTGTCGGGTAAGTTCCGACCTGCACGAATGGTGTAACGATTTGGATACTGTCTCAACCATGAGCTCGGTGAAATTGTAATCCCGGTGAAGATGCCGGGTACCCGCAACGGGACGAAAAGACCCCGTGAACCTTTACTATAGCTTAACATTGATATTGGGTAATTTATGTGTAGGATAGGTGGGAGACTACGAAGCGGCATCGCTAGGTGTTGTGGAGTCGTCCTTGAAATACCACCCTTAAATTGCTTGATGTCTAATCCGCCTTAGGTGGAGACAATGTTTGGTGGGTAGTTTGACTGGGGTGGTCGCCTCCTAAAGAGTAACGGAGGCTTCTAAAGGTGCCCTCAGCACGCTTGGTAACCGTGCGCAGAGTGCAATGGCACAAGGGCGCTTGACTGTGAGACTGACAAGTCGAGCAGGTACGAAAGTAGAGCATAGTGATCCGGTGGTTCCGTATGGAAGGGCCATCGCTCAAAGGATAAAAGGTACTCCGGGGATAACAGGCTAATCTCCCCCAAGAGCTCACATCGACGGGGGGGTTTGGCACCTCGATGTCGGCTCGTCACATCCTGGGGCTGGAGAAGGTCCCAAGGGTTGGGCTGTTCGCCCATTAAAGTGGCACGCGAGCTGGGTTCAGAACGTCGTGAGACAGTTCGGTCTCTATCTGTTGTGGGCGTTGGAAATTTGAGAGGATCTGACTCTAGTACGAGAGGACCGGGTTGGACGAACCTCTGGTGTATCTGTTGTTCCGCCAGGAGCATTGCAGAGTAGCTACGTTCGGAAGGGATAAGCGCTGAAAGCATCTAAGCGCGAAGCCTACCTCAAGATGAAATTTCCTTTAAGGGTCGTTATAGACGATGACGTTGATAGGTTGTAGGTGTAAAGGCAGTAATGTCAAAGCTGAGCAATACTAATTACCCGTAAGTTTTCTACTAAAGTTGTAACTTATATATATTATCTTGTATTTTCTTTCTTTTTGATGTCATAATAAAATAGTTGGCTTTTGCTGACAATGATTTATGGTGATTATTGCGTTGAGGTTCACCTCTTCCCTTTTCGAACAGAGAAGTTAAGCTCAACAGCGCAGATGGTACTGGGTAACCGGGAGAGTATGTCATCGCCATTTTTTTAACCTCGTAGTTTAAGTACTACGAGGTTTTTTTATGCTCTCTTTTTTGATTTAATTATTTTGTTAAGTCAAATAAGTAATAATTGCATTGAAATTCACTCTATCCATTAAGAACAGCGAAGTTAATCCGCCGCGGCGGAGCAGACCATGTCCGCTGATGCGGATGGTACTAGGTGTTCGGGAGAGTATGCCTGTCTAGCCTAGGCTGATCATCGCCATTTTTTTAACCTCGTAGTTTAAGTACTACGAGGTTTTTTTATGCTCTCTTTTTTGATTTATTTATTTTGTTAAGTCAGACAATA
>JABFGJ010000016.1 GCA_013112545.1 Bacteroidota bacterium | reverse complement strand
ACGCAAACTTACAACTATTTTTATTCCTGCAAGTCTTTTTGAAAATTTATTTTTTGACTTCTTATCTAACCTAAATTCCCAATTTTAACACCCCCCGTTTTCGGGAGCGCAAACTTACAACTTTTTTAATTGCAGCATTAATTTATAAAAGAAAAAAATTTATTTTAACTAAAGTTAATTTATAACCTCTATATAAAATTTTCTTTCACCACCACCCCTTTTTTTCGGGACGACAAAGGTACATAAGATTCTTTCATTTGCAAGTACCTTTTGAAAATATTTTTACATTAAATTTCTACTTATTGAAATTGAAATACTTAAGGATTATCTAGTGCTACAGGAAGGATTTTTCCATTAAAATACTGCTTGCCATTTATACTAAAATCTACTATGTATTGGGCCATTTGCTTAGGAGTAAGTGGCGCTTTATAATCAGGAAACGCACTTGCAAGCATTTCGGTCCCTACTGCACCCAAAGCTAAAGCATTGACACTGATGTCATCTTCTTTAAATTCATTTGCTAAACACTCAGTAAGCGTAATCAATGCTCCCTTAGAAGCACTATATCCAGATAAACCTAGGTATTTACTGCTGCCTTGAAATCCGCCCATACTTGAAATATTAACAATATGAGAGGCTTTAGACTTAAGTAAGTAAGGGTATGTCCATTGTATCAATCGAATTGAAGATAAGTAATTAGCATTTATTTGAAGATTAAACTCTTCAATGCTGGTGTTTAAAAATGGCTTGTTAATTAATTGTCCTGCATTATTTATTAATATGTCAACTTTCGAAAAAGCGTTTAATTTAGTTTGTATTGAATCACCCCCTAAATCATTACATAAATCAATAGACAAAATATCTATTAAAGGACTGGCTTTTTGAAGTTGTTTTAATTTATCAGAGTTTCTTGCTAAAGCCAAAACCCTGTGTCCTAGATTTGCAAATTTAATTGCTACTTCAAACCCTATACCTTTACTTGCTCCACTAATGACAATGTTCATGTTTAATGTATTTAATGTAATTTATATCATAATTAGTTTAACTTGTAATTATAACTATTTGTTTAATGAGTACGTTTGCTTCTGTAAAATAAAATCAAGAACATGTTTACTTCTGGAAGAATAGCTTTTATAATTTTCTTTCTAATTTTATTTATTGGATACCTAATATATGCATATAGAAAGGATATCAAAAAAAATCCAACTTATTTCAAAGGCTCTTATAAAATAATCTTAGCTCTAATTGGAATCTATCTTTGTTATTTTATATTAACACGTATATTTTATTAGCTAGTCGTTGGCAATCAACTCAGTCAGCTCTTTTAATATCATGCCTGTAGCGCCCCAAATAAAATGGTTATCAATTTGAAAAGCCCAAGCCTTCTTATTGTAATTACCAGATTTTATTTTAGTATAAATTAAGTTGTCAAGATTCAAAAATTGATCGAGAGATATCTCAATTACTTTTTCTACTTCATAATGATCTGGCACAAAAACAGGGCTAGTTTTTTGAATTGCCACAAAAGGATTTACAATAAAATTACTTGGTGGAATATATAAAGGAGTCAGCTTTCCAAGAATTTCAATTTTGTTAGAATCTATGTTTAACTCTTCATGAGCTTCTCTTAAAGCAGTATCAATTAAGTTAGCATCTTCTTTTTCAACTTTTCCTCCAGGTAGTCCGATTTGCCCGCTATGGACTCCATTATAGATATGCCTTTTTATTAAAACAATATGTGGGATGTTATGTCTTGGATATATTAAAACTAAAACTGCGCTAACTTTAGCTTTTTCAATGTTCTTAATGTCAGAAACAGGTTTTCTTAGCTTCATTAGTTTTTGATGAGCAGTTGATCCAGGTAAAACCTTTGTAAGCCCTTCTCTAATCTTTTTTTCCAATGAAATCAAAACCTATTTGCTTTTATCACTCTGTTAGTTACCCGATCAAAATACATGACCTCCCCTTCTAATTCAAGCTTTAATGTTTCTGAATCATATTCTTCAATTAATTCATATTTGGTAGGAAGAACTACTTCTAGTTGATTGTTTAAGAGTCCTTTTTTATTCTCATTTTCAACTAAATAATAATTGCTTAGTAAATAAAGAATATTATCATATTTATATTGATTAATTGGTTGGCCATCTTTATTAATGAAATACCATTTTTCTTTCTCTTTTACTATACCTATATCCTCTTTAAATGTTTTAGCATATTGAAATTTATACGGAATTGCTAACCTTAAATTCTGATCTGAATAACCCCACTTCCCACGTTTTTTGACTGCGAAAAAAGTAAGATCACTATACTCATCCATGTCTTCAAAAATAGCAGGAACCACTTTTTCTGCTTTCGTATTGATAACGCCAATTTTTTCTTTTAATAAATATTTTGCAAAGCCATTATTAAACTGGGCATAAACCAAGACATTTGGATTGAAGTCAAATTCAATTGGAATAACAATTTCACCATTATAGTTTGCAAAACCATACTTTTCATCTTTTGCAATTAATATTAAACTATCGTTAAACGATCCGATTGAACCATAAATAAAAGGCAATACCACCCCTCCATTTGCATCCAACACTCCAAAAAGGCTATCATACTTAGCCTTACATCTGCCTAATTCATCGAAAGGCTCAATCCAAGAAAATTTATTTTCAATTACGTAATCTCCATGCTTATTGATAATGCCATATTTTGAAGAATCTTTCACTATGGCATATCCATTTTTAAAATCATAAGCAATTTCATATTTTAATGGTATTATTTCTTTGCCTTTCTTATTTATATAGCCATATGCATTTTCATTGGCTACTAAAATCAATTCGTTTGTAGTGGGTCCTATTTCTTCATATTTAAAGTCAACTATAACCCTATTGGTTTTATCAATTATACCATATTTACCGTTTTTACTGGTTATTGCAATTCCATTCTGAAATGATTCGGCATCATCATATTCTAATGGCACAGCTATTTGACCACTCTTATTTACAAATCCTATTTTTTTATCTAGCATAACTAAAGCTAAACCCTCCTTGAAAGGCTCAGCAAAATCATATAAATATTCGATCATTATATTAGCCTCTTGATCCATATAACCCCATTGGTCAGCTTGATTGACAGGATAGAATTTTTTAGATGCCAATTTCATGTCTATTTTAAGGTCTTCAATAAAAGGATAATCGGGATAATCAATTTGAAACTCAACTATTCTAGCTGCACTAAAATCGGTGGTATAAAGTTTATAAATTGTTTTCCACGCTTTAATAACATTTCTATTTTCAGGATATGATTTAATGAATGAGTAATAGCTTTCAATTTTATTAGTTGATGTTCTTATTTTGTAAATAGAATCTTGAGCTTGACTAATGTATGGATTTTCAGGATGAGCTTGAATAAATTGATAATAGTGCTGCTCACTATTTAAACTTGCTGTTTCATAAAACAGTCTTTCTTCATATCTATTTTTAGCCTCAACTTTATAAATAGATTGAGGATATGTTTCCATAAATGTGTAATAAGAAAATGATGTATTGTTTTTCTTAGCATTTAAAAAAGCTAAACTATCTCTTTTATGTATAGCTATATTCTTTTGCTTGGAATCATCATGTTTATCTATATAGTACTGAAATCCTTCAATTGTGTTTGTTTTTACTATTTTTTTAAAAACCTTAAAGTCAATTGTGTCTTTCCATGAGACTATCGCACTTGAGTCAACATTCAATTTGACTAATTTTTTACTAAGCTTTTCGTCAATATTTAGCAATAAAGTGTCAGCTAAAGCTACATACTTATAAGCAGAATCTAAATTGTAAAAAGGATTGTCATTTCTACCATAAATAAGACTTAAGCCGTAGGCAGATGCTAATTCGTTTCGTTTAAGCGATTTGTAAAACAGTTTTTTTGCCTTAAAATAATCATATATTGAAAGTGCTTCAAAACCTCGATCTATTTTTCCAGAAATTGCAAGTAATGGAAGAAGAATACAAACTGCTAAAAACTTGGATTTTTTCATATAATAGTTTCAAAAACAAAATTATTAAAACAATAGTTCTATCTTTTCCAATTATTAGTGCGTTTATTAACGAATGAAATTGAATAAATATTTAAGTCTTATTTTTTGCTGTCTTTATCTATTATTTGCTTGTCAACCAACTGAAACTGAAAATGCAAGTAAATTAAAAGAAAAAACAGCTTTTGACTTAGACAGTATTCGAAAACGTGGGAAATTAATCGCATTAGTTGATAATAGCTCTACAAGTTACTTTGTATATAAAGGTAAACCCATGGGGTTCGAATATGATTTGCTAACAAAATTCGCTGATTATATTGACCTAGAATTAGAGGTTAAATTTATTTCGAACCTTGACTCTGTAGCAAATGAACTTTTCTTAAAAAAAGCTGATATAATCGCTGCAAACCTAACTGTAACTAAAGAAAGAAAGAAGTTTTTATCATTCTCAAATCAGATTCTTGCATCAAAACAAGTATTGGTTCAGCAATTAAATAAATCAAGAAAACTTATTGAATCACCAAGTGAATTAATAGACAGCACTATCTATGTTAGGAAAGCGTCCTCTTTTTATCAAAGGCTTGTCCACTTATCTGAAGAAATAGGGGGTAACTTAAAAATAAAGACTGTACCGGGGAATGTAACAGTTGAGCAGCTGATAAAAAAAGTAAATGATGGAGAAATAGCCTTCACTGTAGCCGATGAGCATGTTGCTAAAATAAATAAAGCTTTCTATCGCAATATAGACATTAAGACCGCTATTAGCTTAGAGCAAAAACTTGCTTGGGCTGTTAGACCAAAATCGAAGGTACTTTTAGATTCAATTAATAATTGGTTAAATAAATACAAACACACTTTAGAATTTAGAATGTTTTATCTAAAGTACTTTGGAAACACTCAATTATACCGTTCTAGACTAAATAGTGAATTATTTACACCAAAAAGTGGTACCCTTAGTCCATATGATGATGCAATTAAAGAATATTCTAGTTTTATAAAATGGGATTGGCGACTAGTAACATCGCTCATTTACCAAGAGTCTGGTTTTGACCCCAATTCAAATTCATGGACAGGCGCTTCTGGTTTAATGCAATTAATGCCCAACACAGCCGAGTCTTATGGAATTGATTCGCTTTCTGACCCTGAAGACAACATAGAAGCAGGAATCCAGTACATTTCTTGGCTCGACAAACAGTTTGTAGAAAAAGTGACTGATAGTACAGAACGTATTAAATTTATATTGGCGGCTTATAATGTAGGATTAGGACATGTGTTTGATGCCATGCGCTTGGCAGAAAAATATCATTTAAATCCTCAAATTTGGGAAGACAATGTTGCCGAAATGCTTAAAAACAAATCAATCCCTGAGTATTATAAAGACGAAGTTGTTTATTATGGCTATTGTCGAGGAAGTGAACCATATGATTATGTAAAGGAAATTTTGGATAGATTTGAACATTATAAGAATATAACTAGCTCCACAAATAATAAACTTACAGAATAGAAAATCTAAATCAAGTTTAATATATTGTAAACTCTAATTTTGAAACTCAATTCAAATTATAAAAAAACCATTTGTGCCTTTACTAGTATTGTGCTTGTTATAATCATTTTATTTCAGCTAAATGATTATAGTAGTTTAAAGCAAACAATTCGAAAGATCACACAACTCAACAACATTACGAACTCTAAAGTTAATCGTAAGTATTATGTTCATAAATCAATTTCTATTGAGCAATTTAATAAACTAAAAACCAGTGAAAACGAAATTAAAATTCATGGGAGTTATTATGATATTCACGCTATAAAAGTTGACAGTAATCATGTTGAATTAGAATTAATCTATGATCATTTTGACGAAACTATTGAATATTTTTTTCTGCTAATAAATCAACAAAAAGATAATAACCAACAGAAAAAAACCAACCATAAAAAAAACTATACCTTTCTAAAGTACTATTTAAGCAATACATCAATTATATTATTCCAAGATTCAAAAATTATTCATTATCCTTATAAAAAGGGAAACGTTTCTTTAAGAAGTTTAAGCATAATATTGCCCCCTCCAAAAAGAGTTTAAGAATTAATCAACTCAAGACCAACCAACAAAAGGTTGGTTCTCCTAAATCTTAAACAATCTTTATTATGAAATTTATATATGTAATTGCAAGCATAATGTTTGCAGGTTTCTGCTATGGTCAAAAAAGCATAAGTGGACAAATAAAAAATGCAAAAAACAATCAAGGGATACCAAATGTAAGTATCTATGTATTAGAAATTAACACAAGTTTTTTAAGTGATAGCTTAGGTTATTTCACAATAGCTAATTTAAAAGAAGCTAATTACACTTTACATACCTCTCACATTGGATTTCAATCTGAAATCTATCAATTAAACTTAAGTAATCCAATAGACGACCTAGTCATAAAGATGGATGAAAAAAGTTATCAGTTAGAAGAAGTAGTAATATCTAGTGCCTATACAACCACAGAAGATAAAAATGTAGAATCAATTTCAGTAATTAAAAAAACTGAAATGGAGCAAAGTGCAGGTCATACCATTATGGATGCAATTATTCAAACACCAGGTGTAAATGGCATTAGTACAGGTCCTTTATTAAATAGGCCACAGATTCGGGGTTTATCAGGGAATCGTATATTAACTGTCGTAGATGGCCTAAGGTTTGAAACTCAACAATGGGATGATGAGCATGGAATTGGAGTAAACGAACTTGGTATTGATCGTATCGAAATTATTAAAGGCCCTGCAAGTTTATTATATGGTCCAGAAGCTATGGGTGGAGTTATTCATTTTGTTGAAGAGCAACCTGCTGAAATTGGCACCAAGAAAGGGAACATTCTAACCAAGATATACAGCAATAACTTGGGTTTTCACAGTAATTTAAATCTAAAAGGTGCAAATAAGAAGTATAACTGGGGAGTAAATACCTTAGGTAGAATAACTTCGGACTATTTTTATGATTTATATGACTTTAGGGTACCCAATACCCGCCTTGCAGAGTTTGGAGCAAAGGGATATATCGGAGTAAATCGAGCATGGGGTTCTACAAAAATATCATACTTGTATAGCCAAGCATATTATGGGATTCTTGATGGAAAAGATATCGTTAAAAAACCTGATGGTAGCATAGTTAACACAGATAGCCTTGAAAAAGAAAAATTTCCATTTGAAACTGAAGCTCCATTCCACTCTGTTAGTAATCATCGAATAAATTCAAACACTACCCTTCTGCTAAAACGTTCAAAAATTAATTTCATCTTTGGATTTCAAAATAATCATAGAAAAGAAAATGAAGAGAAAGCTGGATTAAAGAAAGGTTATGAATATTTAAATATGAATTTACAATCGAGTAGTTACAATTTAAAATGGTATCTGCCCAAATGGAAAAACATCCAAACGATTGTTGGTTCGCAAGCTATGTATGAAGAGAATCAAAACAAACCATCTGCTACAACTCAACTAATTCCAAATGCACAAATTATGGACTTTGGAATTCTCTTACTTAGTAAGTATCAAAAAGATAATATTTGTTTTAGTATAGGAGCTAGATATGACACTAGAAGTCTAACTGCTAAAAAAGAAAAACAAATAGATGCTAGCAAGTTTACCCCTCTAGATAAAAACTATGAAAATGTTTCATATTCTTTTGGCGCAAGCTACACACCTTTAAAAGCTCTTTTATTCCGTGTCAATATTGCTAGTGCTTATCGTTCACCAAATTTAAATGAATTAAGCTCTAATGGATTTAAACTTGAGTCTCAGCGTTTTGAAATTGGCAATCCCAATTTTAAAAAAGAAACTAACCAAGAAATAGATTTAACTATAGAATATAAAGGGAAGAACCTTAGTATTGAAACGCAAAGCTATTTTAATCAAATCCAAAACTATATACATATCTCTCCTACAGGAAATTTAGTTAAAAGCAATTTAGATAACAAAAGTTTAGTTCCAGAATACAAATTTCAGCAAGATGATTCTCAAATCTATGGAGGAGAATTTATTTTGAGAATTCATCCTAGAACTTTTACTTTTCTTGAATTTGAAACTAGAGCATCTACACTCACTGCACAACTAGTTGCAAGTACTGAACACCTTTACATGATGCCTAGTAATCAAATTTCTAATAAAATTATTTTTTATCTTGGAAATATTAAACCATTTAAAGATTTTAATTTAATTTTTGGCAATAAAACTGTATTTAAGCAAACTAAAGTAGCACCCAACGAATTAGAAACTCCTGAATACACATTATTTAATATGGCGATGAGTGCTAAGGTAAAACAATTGAATCTAAACCTTTCTGCTAACAATATATTTGATCGTAAATATTTAGATCATCTTTCTCGATTCAGATCGTATGATATAATAAGCCCAGGATTAAACATTACATTTAGTGTCAGTGTTCCAATTGAAATAAAATAATTTGTGAAATAAGGCGAAGTGTTTTACTTCGCCTTTACACTATCTTTACACCTTTTAAAAATTGAACAAGCTTGATAGACAACAATACTATTTTTACACTTTCTAACGGACTTCGCGTAATTCACAAGCAAGTTAACCGACCAATTGCCCATTGTGGTATCATGATAAATGCAGGAACACGTGATGAACAAGAACATGAACAAGGTATTGCGCATTTTATAGAGCATGCTATTTTTAAAGGAACTAAGAAAAGAAAAGCATACCACATTTTAAATCGATTGGACAGCGTAGGCGGTGAAATTGATGCCTATACGACTAAAGAAACAACTTGTATTTATGGTTCTTTTCTTCCAGAATATTATGAAAGAACCATAGACTTAATTAGCGACATTATCCTTAACAGTCAGTTTCCTGAAAAAGAAATTGAAAAGGAAAAAGAAGTGGTGCTAGATGAAATTAATGTTTATTTAGATAGTCCTTCAGATCAAATTTATGATGACTTTGAAGCTCAAGTTTTTAAAAACCATGCTCTTGGAAACCCTATCTTAGGAACCGCCGAAAGTGTTAAAAGCTTTAACAAAGAAGCAATTATGGGTTTTATTCGCAGAAATTACACGACCTCTAATATGGTTTTTTCAAGTGTTGGCAACATTTCGCCCAATCGATTTAAAAACAAACTTGAAAAATATTTCTCTGGGCTAGATTCAGCAGCATCTAATTTAAATAGAGTTCCATTTATTCCTAATGGTGGTATTAAGGTAAAGCTTAAAAAAGACACTTTCCAAACACATTGCATTTTTGGAAAGGCAGCTTATGGAGCAAACAACCCAAATCGAGTTGGATTAATTCTACTTAATAATATCCTTGGTGGACCTGCCATGAATTCGATTTTAAATCTAAAGATTAGAGAGAAATACGGTTTTACCTATAATATAGAATCTAATTATTCTATTTATACAGATTGTGGTCTGTTTTCTATTTATTTAGCATCCGACCCTAAATTCATGGAAAAATGTGTCAATGCAGTTTTAAAAGAACTTAAACTTTTGAGAAACAAAAAACTTAGCCCAGCCAAACTGCATTCTTCAAAACAACAATTAAAAGGTCAGTTAGCCATTTCAAGAGAAAGCAATAGCAATATTATGCTATCGAATGCTAAAAATTTATTATGCTACAATCGAATCGACTCATTGGAAACTATACACCGAAAGATTGATGCTATATCAGCTGATGAAATATTAAATATAGCTGCAGAAAATCTCGACCCTAGTTTTTTCGATTATCTCTACTTTGAAGGGAAGTAAAAATCATTATATTCGCACAGAAATCTATATTTCAACCTAATATATTGGGTTTTAAAATTGAATTTTGAGATGTGCATAAAATCAAAGAGCTCTACCAAACCTCATCTAATCATAACGGTTTTACTTTTCTGCTGGCTTTTTAATTCAAGCAATTCTATTTTAGCACAACCAGCAAACGATAATTATGCTTCGGCTATTGATTTAACAGCCATCATTGGTTCTTGCTCTGCCGATGCAGCTTACACCACTATTAGTGCAACAAGTGATTTAAACAAAGGGACTTGCTGGAATAACTCAGGACCTAGGCAAAATGTGTGGTTTAAATTTACGGCTCCTGTATCTGGAATGATAAATATAACCGTTGATATTGACGGTTCTAAAGGGACACAACAAAGAACTCAATTAGCTTTGTGGGAAAGCGATGGAACAACTCAAATTGTTTGTGATGCCTATAATTTTAATAGTGAAGATGTAACTGTAGCTTCTGCAAGTTTAACCCCCGGGAGTACTTATTACATTTCTGTTGATACATACAATTCTGGTTTTGATGGCACTTTCACAATGTGTTTAGCTGACACTCCTGATTACGATTTGTACGAAGGTGCTGAAGATGTAACTGCTTATATTGGCGGCTGCTCGCCTGATGCAGCCTACACCACTGTTGGTGCAGGTGGCGACTTAAACAAAGGCTCATGTTGGAACAATTCTGGACCTCGATATAACCGTTGGTTTAAATTTACTGCTCCTGCTTCTGGCATTATTAATATAACCGTCGATATTGGCGGTTCTAAAGGAACACAACAAAGAACCCAATTGGCTTTATGGGAAAGCGATGGCACAACTCAAGTTGACTGCGATGCTTATAATTATAACAACGAAGATGTAAACCTCAATACTACAGGACTAACCCCAGGTAGCACTTATTACATTTCTGTTGATACTTATAATTCAGGTTATTATGGGAGTTTTACTTTATGTTTAGACGATGCCGCCGATTACGATTTGTTTGAAGGTGCTGAAGATGTAACTGCTTATATAGGCGGCTGCTCGCCTGATGCAGCTTACACGACTGTTGGAGCAGGTGGCGACTTAAACAAAGGCTCATGTTGGAACAATTCTGGACCTCGCTATAACCGTTGGTTTAAATTTACTGCTCCTGCTTCTGGTGTGATTAATATTACTGTTGATATTGATGGTTCTAAAGGAACACAACAAAGAACCCAATTGGCTTTGTGGGAAAGCGATGGCACAACTCAAGTTGACTGCGATGCTTATAATTATAACAACGAGGATGTAAACCTCAATACTACAGGACTAACTCCAGGCAGCACTTATTACATCTCTGTTGATACTTATAATTCAGGTTATTATGGGAGTTTTACTTTATGTTTAGACGATGCTGCCGATTACGATTTGTTCGAAGGTGCTGAAGATGTAACTGCTTATATTGGCGGCTGCTCGCCTGATGCAGCCTACACGACTGTTGGAGCAGGTGGCGACTTAAACAAAGGCTCTTGTTGGAACAATTCAGGACCTCGCTATAACCGTTGGTTTAAATTTACTGCTCCTGCATCTGGAATGATAAATATAACTGTTGATATCGGCGGTTCTAAAGGCACACAACAAAGAACCCAATTGGCTTTGTGGGAAAGCGATGGCACAACTCAAGTTGACTGCGATGCTTATAATTATAACAACGAGGATGTAAACCTCAATACTACAGGACTAACCCCAGGCAGCACTTATTACATCTCTGTTGATACTTATAATTCAGGTTATTATGGGAGTTTTACTTTATGTTTAGACGATGCCGCTGATTACGATTTGTTCGAAGGTGCTGAAGATGTTACTGCTTATATTGGTGGCTGCTCGCCTGATGCTGCTTACACGACTGTTGGAGCAGGTGGTGACTTAAACAAAGGCACATGTTGGAACAATTCTGGGCCTCGCTATAACCGTTGGTTTAAATTTACTGCTCCTGCATCTGGAATGATTAATATAACAGTTGATATCGGCGGATCTAAAGGCACACAACAAAGAACCCAATTGGCTTTGTGGGAAAGTGATGGCACAACTCAAGTTGACTGCGATATATATAATTTTAACAGCGAAGATGTTAACCTCAATACTACAGGACTAACTCCAGGCAGCACTTATTACATCTCTGTTGACACCTATAATTCAGGTTATTATGGGAGTTTTACCTTATGCCTTGCCGACGCTCCTGATTATGATTTATTTGAAGGCGCTAAAGACGTGACGGCTTATATTGGTGGCTGTTCACCTAATGCAGCCTACACGACTGTTGGAGCAGGTGGTGACTTAAACAAAGGCACATGTTGGAACAATTCTGGGCCTCGTTATAACCGTTGGTTTAAATTTACTGCTCCTGCATCTGGAATGATTAATATAACTGTTGATATCGGCGGATCTAAAGGCACACAACAAAGAACCCAATTGGCTTTGTGGGAAAATGATGGAACAACTCAAATTGCATGTGATATTTATAATTTCAATAATGAAGATGTCGAAGTAGGCGCTACAAGCTTAATTCCAGGTTCTGTTTATTATTTTTCAGTTGATACATATAACTCGGGATACTATGGAAGTTTCTCATTATGCTTAGAAGACAAACCTAGTTATGATTATTTTGAAGGAGCCATAGAACTAACTGATTTAAACAATTGGTGCTCTGCAGATGGAGAGTACTCTACAGTTGGAGGAACGGCTGATAAAAATAAAGGCTCGTGCTGGAACAATTCTGGACCTCGTTATAATCGTTGGTTTAAGTTTACAGCAGTTACAAACAATGTTACTATTTCTGTAGAAGTTGGAGGAAGTGACGGCACTCAACAAAGAACTCAACTAGCGCTTTGGGAAAGTGATGGAACTACCCAAATTCAGTGTGATAAATACATTAGTAATTCTGATGATGTTGCTTTATCTGACGCTACACTTGTGGTAGGAAATGAATATTATATTTCTGTTGATACATACAATTCTGGATATTATGGTAGTTTTAAATTGTGTATCGACAATATTGACACAGAATACTATTCTATTTCTGACGGTGACTGGGACGACGTAAACAATTGGTCTATAGTAAGCCATGTTGGTGCCGCAGCAGCTTCTTACCCTATAGATGGGGATGTAGCATATATACAAGGGCATCAAATAACAGCAAATGTGGCTCAAAACTGTGCTGAAATAAACCTGAACATAGCTGATGATAATTCTAAACTCATTATAGATGGCGTAGCATTTAATGTGGCAGGTCAGGTTAATATGACAAATTCTGGGAATGATTTTGATGGAGAAATAAAATTGCAAAACGCTGGCACTTTATACATAAACGATGCTTTGACTATGACAAGGGATGGAGGCGCAAACCCTTTTAAAATTGAAATTGAAAATGGCAGCACAGTTACAGTTAATAAAGATTTAACGATAAACTCAAGTTCAGGCACTATCAACAACAATGAAATAAACCTAAATGGCAATGCAATTTTGACCATTAGAAAGGATTTAGAATTAAATCACACTGGTGGAATAAAAAGTCAAATTACAGCGAATTCTACTTCAAGAATATTAGTTGACAAAGACCTTAGTTTTACTGCAACAACTGATGATCGTGTAGAAATTGAACTGAATAATTCGGCACAAATGAAGGTTAAAGGAAGTTTTAATCTTGGTTCTCCAGCTTATGGCATCATGGATTTTAACAATACTTCCACTTTAGAATTTAATGGAACAAACATACAATCCTTACCCTCTTTTGATGGAAGTGGAACTGGCGATTTTTTTGATGTCAATCGAATTATCATTAACAATACCTTTGGTGCTGCTCCACAACTCAGCCTAACTGATGACATCACTATTGGAACTTCTTTAACACTAACAAAAGGAGTAATAGACGGAAACTCTTATAGCATAACTATACCGTCAGGGGCTAGCATTTCCAGTGGAAATGCTTCCAGTTACATCGATGGGGCTTTAAAAATTGTTGGAAACTCAAATGCCAATTTTCCTATTGGAGATGGTGAAGTTTGGGCACCCTTGGAACTAAAAAACTTAACAGGAGATGCTGCTACTGAATTTACAGCTCAGTATTTGTTCGAAGATTTTGGAGATAACTCTGTTACAGGTATTTTAAACAATGCCTCTATTTTAGAATATTGGACTATAGATAATACAGGAACTGCTTCAAATGCTGATGTCACATTGCATTGGAAGTCAGCAGCTAGAAGTGAAATTTCTGACTATGCTGATTTAGTAATAGCACATTATGATGGTTCAGATTGGGAAAATTTAGGTCAGTCCTCTATCGTTTCATCTTCTTCAGGTAGCATTACTGTTAGTGGAGTTAGCAGTTTTAGCCCATTTACTTTTGGGTCACTTTCAGATGATAAAAACTTTTTGCCCATCACTTTAGGTGAATTTAACCTTCAGGCTATAAAAAATCAAGTTTTAATCTCCTGGACAACTGAATCTGAAATAAATAATAACTTTTTCACCATCGAAAAATCTAGTAATGGAAGCCCTTTTTATCCTATTGGCAATGTAGAAGGAAGCGGCAACAGCAACCGAGAATTGAATTATCACTTTTATGATCAAAACCCAAATGTTGGAGTTTCCTATTATCGTTTAAAACAAACAGATTTTAATGGCCATTATGAATATTTCGAACCGAAAGCCATTCATTTTTCATTTATCTCTTCGGTTCCACTTCAAGTTTATCCTAACCCAACAAACAATGTGGTGAACATCATCATGAACCCTGTAGATGAAAACAATTTTATTGAATTAAAAAACACAAGCGGGAAAACGCTTTTTGAGACGCAAATTTTGCAATCTAACACGGAAATTCAAATGCCTTCTGAAAAAGGAATCTATATTTTATACATACACCAAGGAGATGATTTAATCGTAAAAAAAATCATCAAACTATAGGATGAGTTAATTCGCTATAAACTCAACTCTAGATAATTCTTTACTATCAATTTATCAATTGGATAGGTGACATCGTCCTCTGTTAAATTTTCAAGTGGAAGCCAATAAAAATGATTGGATTCATTAATTTCCAAATCCAAGGCTTTAAACCCATTTTCAATTTGTTGAATCTGCTGAGAATTGACTTTATAATATACAGAAACCAGCTGGTCGCCCTTTCGAAAAGCGGATTCTTGAAAAAAATCGCAAGTGTAAAGGTGTTTCTCAATGGTAATGTCTATACCCAATTCTTCTTTAAATTCTCGTTTCAAGCAATCAATAAGCCCTTCACCCCACTCTAGCCCACCACCTGGAAACTTGGTAAAACTTTTTCCAAATCGTTTTTCTTTTGAAATTAAGACCTCCTTTCGATCCTTAATCAAAATACCATAAACTCTAATATTAAAACGTTTTTCCATAATTTAATCCCATACAATAAAAAGAGGCATTCTCGTTAATAACAGCTAAGCTCTTAGGCTACAATTTTACTATTTTTGACGCCGTGCAAATAAAACACTTTATTTTACTACTCATTACCTCTTTGTCGGCTCATTTTCTGAACGCACAAGACTTGGCTTTGTTCAAAGGAAAAATTCTTGACGAAGAAAACAAAAGCATTGAGGGAGCAACTATAGCAGTAGAAGGCGAAAAAGGAGGAGCCATTTCAGACCGAAAAGGATATTTCTCTTTGGATGTTCCTGCTGGCAAAGAAATTATCGTTTCGATCACTCATTTAAGTTTTCAAGCCAAACAGTATAAATTCACTTTAGAAAAAAATGAAATTAAAAACCTAAAGGTTGTATTAAAAGCCAGTACTTATGAGTTAAATCCGGTAGAAATTGGAGAAGAAAAAACCCGTACCAATAGCATGGAAAAGATTGATCCTAAAAACATACAATTCATTCCTTCTGCAACTGGCAATTTCGAAGACATTATTAAAACCCAAATGGGTGTTTCATCCAATAATGAACTTACTTCGCAATACAATGTAAGGGGTGGAAATTTCGATGAAAATCTAGTTTATGTAAATGATATTCAAATCTATAGGCCATTTTTAATCCGTAGCGGAAACCAAGAAGGCTTAAGTTTTATAAATTCTGATTTGGTTGACGATATTGAATTTTCAGCTGGAGGCTTCTCTGCCCGTTATGGAGATAAAATGTCTTCTGTATTAGCAGTAAAATACAAAGAACCAGAAGAATTTGCAGGCTCATTTACCGCTAGCTTATTGGGTGGTTCTGTACACGTGGAAGGCTCACCAAAAAATCATCGTTTCAAGTTCATAAGCGGAATTAGGTATCATTCGAATCAATATGTGTTGGGAAGTTTAGACACCGATGGAGATTATAAACCACAATTTGCCGACGTGCAAACCTACATGACTTATGATATAAGTGAAAAATGGCAAATTGGTTTTTTGGGAAATTATGCTCGAAACAAATACAATTTTATACCTGAAGATCGAGAAACTAATTTTGGTACAATTCAACAAGCTTTGCGCTTAACCATTTTCTTTGAAGGACAAGAAGTTACCGATTTTGAAACATATTTTGGAGCAATCAGCAATACTTATCGTCCAAATGAAAAGCTGAAATTGACTTTAACAACTAGTGCTTTCCGCTCTTTCGAAACAGAGACTTTCGACATTTTAGGACAGTATTTTATTGATGAATTGGAACGAGATTTAAGCAGTTCTAATTTTGGGGATGTTGCCTTTAATCGTGGAATCGGCTCTTATTTGAATCATGCAAGAAATTACTTGGATGCAACTGTACTGAATGCCCAACACCGTGGCGAGTATTTGCGAGAAAATGGAAAAATAGAATGGGGTGCAACGTTTCAACATGAAAAAATTATTGACCAATTGAATGAATGGGATTTAATCGACTCGGCTGGTTATTCCATTCCGCAACCCAAATTAAGCCCAGGACAAAAACCAGTATATCCCATAGAACTCGCCTTATTTAATAGCTTTAGGGCTAAAAACACCTTGAGCTCTAATCGTGTAATGGGATATGGATTGAGAACCTTTAACTGGGATGACAAAAAGAATACAGCCTACACTTTTACTGGTGGAATTCGAGTAAATCATTGGGATTTAAATCAAGAAACAGTATTTAGTCCAAGGCTGAATTTTACGATAAAACCAGATTGGGAAAAAGACTTTCTTTTCCGAATTAGCAGTGGAGTATATTATCAACCAGCTTTTTATAGAGAATTAAGAAATTTTGATGGCGCACTAAACAAGCAGATTAAAGCACAACGCTCCATCCATTATGTAGTGGCTGCTGATTATAATTTTAGAGCTTGGAAAAGACCATTCAAATTTGTGGGCGAAGCTTATTACAAAAAAATGGACAACATCATTCCATACGAGATTGACAATGTTCGGATTCGCTATTATGCAACAAACAACGCTGAAGCTTATGCTGTAGGAGCAGATTTTAAAATAAATGGCGAGTTTGTTAAAGGAGTTGATTCCTGGATAAACATTGGTGTTATGAGTGTGCAAGAAGACATTAAAGACGATTATTACTATACTTATTATAACGATGAAGGAGCTAAAATAATTCCGGGTTTCACACGTAATAATACGGTCACTGATAGCATTAAAACAGAACCTGGTTCCATTCCTAGACCTACTGATCAGCGTATCAATTTCAGTTTGTTTTTTCAAGATTATTTACCAAGCTACCCGAGTTATAAACTACACATGACCTTCCATTATGGTAGCGGATTGCCCTTTGGGCCACCCTCAAACGAGCGTTACAAAGACACATTGAGAATTCCGGCTTATATACGAGTTGACATAGGAATATCTAAAGAATTGATTGGCGAAAAAACAAAACTTTCCCCTAAAAATCCCCTGAGGCATTTCAAATCCGTTTGGGTAGGATTAGATGTTTTCAATTTGCTGCAACGAAATAATACCCTTTCTTATTTGTGGGTAACAGATGTAACGAACCGCCAATATGCCGTCCCAAATTTCTTAACATCGAGGCAAGTCAACCTGAAACTGCAAGTTAAATTTTAAATATAACAACTAATTTGGGCTAAGTTTAAACGCTGAATAAGCTACAGTTGCTGTGGTTGTTTGGTTGTTGTAGGCAACACCGCTCCGCATGGGTTTACAAGCCTGCGGCTACTCTTCACTAATATTCTTCAACAATTCAAGAATCAATGCCGTTAAGTAAACAATTAAAGAATCTGCAATTTCCATTACCTAAAATAAATCTACCTACGCATTCAATTGATTTCACTAATTTAGTCTAAATATAATAGGAATAAACGTAGAAGTAAGAATATTCAACCGTTGTGGTGCATTTGAATAAAATTTTAATTGTACGGCAAATAGCCGTACATTTGCATCAAATAAATTTATCATGGATGCACAAATAAGCAAAGACGAACGGATAGAGTTAAGAGTTTCCTCTACTGACAAAAGAATTTTCAAAAGAGCTCAAAAGCTTAGCGGAGATAAGTCATTCAGCAGCTTTGTTGTCCGTATAGTTAAAAAGAAAGCAGAAGAAATTATTGCTGAAAAAGATAGGATTATTACTACTGAAAATGATCGTCAAGTTTTTTTTGATGCCGTCTTTAGCAATACAAAACCAAATAAAAGTTTAGTAGCAGCTGCTAAAAGATACAAATCAAAAAAAGCCTAAGATTGGACATTTCTATACTAGACAAGACTCACAATAGAAAGAAATTTGAATGTGAAGAGCAATCACTAACAGACTATATCCAAAGACAAGTTAGTCAAGATGTAAAAAAAAGACTTGCAATTTGCTTTGTAGCTACAGACAAAGATAATAATGTGACAGGCTATTATACTCTTACCAGCGAAAGCCTTGGTAGAGAGCTAATACCTGAAAAATATCTCAAAAAAGTTCCTAAGAACTATAATGCACCTGTAATCCTGCTCGGTCGATTAGCCAGGGATATTAAGGAAAAAGGGTCGGGTCTAGGAGAACACCTTTTGCTAGATGCACTATTTAGAGCTTTTACCATATCCGAAGAAAGTATTGGTGCAATGGCTGTGGTGGTTGATCCAATTAATGAATATGCCGTGAAGTTTTATGAAAAGTTCGGATTTAAAAAGCTACCAGATAGTGATAAAATGTTCCTTCCAATGAATACGATTAAGAAGATTGTATAAAACAAAAACGCACTTCAGCTACACGGGTAACCGTTGCACAAGTCCAAATCTCCGCTCCACATGGGTTTGCAAGCCTGCGGCTACTCTTCACTAATATTCTTCAACAATTCAAGAATCAATGCCGTTAAGTAAACAATTAAAGAATCTGCAATTTCCATTACCTAAAATAAATCTACCTACTCATTCAATTGATTTCACTAATTTAGTCTATATATAATAGAAATAAACGTAGAAGTACGTTTATTCAATTGTTAGCAAAAATTGAAAAAACAATGAACTTACCGAAACCAAAGTTTTGTGGACAGAATTGGTTAGATATGAAACCTACAGAAAATGGTAGAATCTGTGGTGGATGTGATAAAGTAATTTTTGATTTTTCAAAAAAAAAATTCGACGAAATTTCTAAAATTCAAGAGGCAAATAATAATTCAATTTGCGGTATTTACTCAAGCAAACAATTAAAAAAATGGGATAAGCTTGAAACCACAACTTCAATTCCTAATAAATTATTGGTGGCAGCTTCAACTTTAATTATGGGTTTAACACAAATTAAAGCTAATAACAAAATTTTAAAACCCTTAATATATAAACAGTCAATAATTGAAAATCAATTAATAACCAAGGAGGTTGTTGAAATTTCTGATAGTATAGAAAATGTTGAAATTATTGGCTTAGTATATGAAATTGATAGTATTGGAAATAAAACTCCTGTTCCTTTTGTTAATTTATTCTTAAAACATCATAAACTTGGGACAACTTCAGATTTTGATGGTAAATTTTGTATAAAAATTCCGAAAGATCAATTCAATGAAAACCCCGACACTTTAACAGTGCGATTAGTTGGCTATCAATCTCAAAGTATTGTATTTAGTGTATTGCCAAAAGATTCAATATTAATTGAGATTGAGATGAATCAATCAATGGACAATGTAATTGCTTTCTATGTTACTGAACCTAATTTTTTCCAAAAAGCTAAATGGAAAGTAAAAAATCTCTTCAGAAAATCAAACTAATATTTCATTTCTGCTAAACTACCATTACTTTACTTCGCATTGGCGTTTTGACTGATTTTCAAACTCCAACCTTACTTAACTCGTTGACTAAACCAGCATGATCGGTGTAGATTTTAATCAAATAAAATCGCAAACTTTAGCTTTCCAATTTATCGCTTACATTCTGTGTAAATGGACTGTTTACTTGACTCGAGTACAAGACTAACTGACTTCGCCAACTTCATCAATTTAGATTTTTAGCAGAAAAAATCACAAACATTAAACTTTCAATTTATCGCTTAGTTGCTGTGTAATTGGACTAAGTATTTGACTCGAGTATTTTTCTGTGAGTATTTTCTTGTTAGTATTTGAAAATGAGAACTATAACTTTTGCTAATCGAGTAGATGGCTCCGACTAATCCTGCGGGATTAGTCGGAGTTCACCTCTCACACCACCGTACGTACGGGTCTCGTATACGGCGGTTCAATAATGATGCATCAACGTTTGTAGTATTCGACCAAACTAATGTAACCTCTCTTTTTCAACCGTTCGATTGTTATTGTAGTTCCTAAAATTGGACTCTGAGCTACTGCCCATCCTCCCATTCTTGTCCTACTCCATGCATACGCTTGTCCTTGGGGTATTCCTAATCGGA
>JABFGJ010000015.1 GCA_013112545.1 Bacteroidota bacterium | reverse complement strand
AATGACTCCGTTTACTATACGAACAGGATGATCGGATGGTATTAATTCTTCAATTGAGGGTGGAAAAAGCCAATTCTGTTGTTGGTTGTAAGTCTTAAAATTGTGTGCCATAACTCTGATATTCAGCCATTAAATTACACAAAAAGAACTAAATATCAAACTTCTGAACATAAAAAACCGCCTCAGTTATGAGACGGCTTCCTTTTTTGCATAACTACTAAAGACTCTTGAAACATATAGTTATTCTGAAGATAAATGTTGCTAAAAACACATCATGAAAGCTTGTAATTCAGAGTTTTTTATTGTCAATTAATATGAAATAAAAGTAAAAGTCAGATATTTTATTAGAATTAAAAATTAGTGTTGTTATTCTAAAAATTATTTTTACTTTTGCAACCCAATTTAAAAAATAGAAAATGCTAATAGTACCAGTAAAAGAAGGAGAAAACATTGAAAGAGCACTTAAGAAGTTCAAAAAGAAATTTGAAAGAACAGGTGCTGTAAAACAATTGAGAGCTAGACAGCAGTTTACTAAACCTTCGGTTTTAAAAAGAGAGCAACTTAAAAAGGCAATCTACAAAGAAAAACTACAAAGAGAAGAAGAAGCTTAAAAAAAGCCCATTTAAAAATATTTACCACGTTGATTTATTGTTTAAATTGCAATGAATTAACGTGGTTTTTTTATGCCTAAATCCAGCTTTTTAAATTTCTTAAAATCAGAACGTAGATATTCAAATCACACCATAATAGCATATCAAAACGACTTAGAACAATTAGAGTTATTCGCTAAAAGTGAATTTGAAATTGAAGATTTAAGAAAAGTTAATTTTGCTATCTTGCGTTCTTGGATGGTTGCTTTACTTGAATCCGGAATTAGTGCAAAAAGTATAAATCGTAAAATATCTACTTGTAAATCATTTTATACTTTTTTACTTCGGAATAATGAAATAGAGAACCTACCGACGTCCAAACTAAGTACTCCTAAAGTAAAAAAAGCACTGCCAAAGTTTGTGAAGGAAAACGAAATGGAAAACCTGTTTCAAAATCTAACATTTCCTGAAAATTATGAAGGTCTTCGAGATTTTTTAATTGTTGAAATATTGTATTCCTCGGGGATGAGGTTATCTGAATTAATAGGTGTAAAAATCGAAGATATTAATTTTGAAGAATCAACCATAAAAGTATTAGGGAAAAGAAATAAAGAAAGACTTATACCAATCCATTTGAACTTATTATCCAAGATTAAAACTTGGTTAGCATTCAGGTCTGAAATAAATCCAGTTGATTCTGACTATTTTTTATTGACAGACACAGGCAAAAAACTTTATCCAAAATTTGTTTATCGAAAGGTTAATTACTACCTTGGACAAGTGACAACACTGCAAAAAAAGAGTCCTCATATATTACGACATACCTTTGCAACGCATATGCTAAATAATGGTGCTGAACTAAATACAATCAAGGAGATTTTGGGCCATTCAAACCTATCGGCAACTCAAATTTATACACACAATTCAATAGAAAAACTAAAAAATATTTATAAACAAGCTCATCCTAGAGCGTAAAAAATGATGAAAGATGAATGTAAAGCTTAATGTTAGATCAGTAAATTTTGACGTAGATCAAAAATTAGTAGATTTTATTCAAGGAAGAATTGACAAATTAACACAGTTTTTTGACAAAATTATCGAGGCTGATGTTTACTTGAAGGTTGACAATAATCACGTGAATGAAAATAAGGTAGTAGAGATTCGCTTATATATTCCAGGGCATGACTTATTTGCCAAAAAAACGTCGAAAAATTTTGAAGCAGCTACAGATGAAGTGACCGAAGCACTCAGAAGACAGGCAAAAAAGCGTAAAGAAAAGATTAGAAATGCTTGATAATATGAGTATAATCAAGGGCTTCAGCAAAAGTGTAAACTCTTTTGAAAAAAAAGCCAAATAATTTTTTAGGATATTTAAATCTTTTATAAATTTGCATTCCTTTTTCGGGGCAACTTTTAGTTGTTAGAAAGAGGATTGTTTTTTAACAAAAATGCCGATGTAGCTCAGTTGGCCAGAGCAGCTGATTTGTAATCAGCGGGTCGGGGGTTCGAATCCCTCCATCGGCTCACGTTCTTTAAAAGTATTTAAATTAAGTTGGGGAGATACTCAAGCGGCCAACGAGGACAGACTGTAAATCTGTTGACTATGTCTTCGCAGGTTCGAATCCTGCTCTCCCCACAACAAAAATATGTAAGCCAAAAAAGCGGGAGTAGCTCAGCTGGCTAGAGCATCAGCCTTCCAAGCTGAGGGTCGCCGGTTCGAATCCGGTTTCCCGCTCTTTTTTTTCTTACATATTATAAAGTATTAATCATTGCCGATGTAGCTCAGGGGTAGAGCGTTTCCTTGGTAAGGAAGAGGTCAGGGGTTCAATTCCCCTCATTGGCTCTAGATGTAAATGTTAACATATTAATTAATTAAATAAGTAAATAAATCGTAATAAGCCATGGCTAAAGAAAATTTTGACCGTTCAAAACCGCATTTAAACATCGGGACTATTGGTCACGTAGATCACGGAAAGACGACCTTAACTGCTGCCATTACTACTGTATTGGCAAAAAAAGGTTTTTCTGAACAAGTAGCATTTGATAAAATTGATAACGCTCCTGAAGAAAAAGAAAGAGGTATAACAATTAACTCTTCGCATGTAGAATATTCGACAGCGAATAGACACTATGCTCACGTTGATTGTCCTGGTCACGCGGATTATGTTAAGAACATGGTTACGGGTGCCGCTCAAATGGACGGAGCAATCTTAGTAGTAGCTTCTACTGATGGTCCTATGCCACAAACTAGAGAGCACATCTTATTGGCTCGTCAGGTAGGTGTTCCAACAATTGTTGTATTCATGAATAAAGCCGATATGGTTGATGATGAAGAATTGTTAGAATTAGTTGAAATGGAAATTAGAGAGCTTTTAAGCTTTTATGATTTTGATGGTGACAATACTCCAATTATTTCAGGATCTGCATTAGGTGCTTTGAATGGTGAAGCTCAATGGGAAGAAAAAGTTATGGAATTGATGGATGCTGTTGATAGCTATATTCCAATACCTCCAAGAGATACTGATAAGCCTTTCTTAATGCCAATCGAGGATGTATTCTCAATTACTGGTAGAGGAACTGTTGCTACAGGTAGAATCGAAACAGGTATCATTAACTCAGGTGAAGAAGTTCAAATCATGGGTATGGGTGCTGAAGGTTTAAAATCAGTTGTAACCGGAGTTGAAATGTTTAGAAAAATCCTTAATAGAGGTGAGGCAGGAGATAATGTTGGTCTTTTATTAAGAGGTATTGAGAAAAGTCAAATTGGAAGAGGTATGGTTATCGCTAAGCCTGGTTCAATTACTCCTCATACTAAATTCAAAGCTGAGGTTTATATCTTGAAAAAAGAAGAAGGTGGACGTCATACTCCATTCCAAAATAAATATCGTCCACAATTCTATTTAAGAACAACAGACGTAACAGGTGAAATCTTCTTAGAAGAAGGAAGAGAAATGGTAATGCCTGGTGATAACGTAACAATTACTGTTAACCTTATTAATAAAGTAGCTATCAACAAAGGATTGCAATTTGCAATTAGAGAAGGTGGTAGAACTGTAGGTGCAGGCCAGGTTACTGAAATCATTGAGTAATCAATAAAGAAGAAGTCTTTGAAAGGTGTCACGCGTTTGCGTGATACCTTTTCTTGACTTTATAAAAATATACGGGTGTAGCTCAATTGGTAGAGTAGTGGTCTCCAAAACCATTGGCTGGGAGTTCGAGTCTCTCCACCCGTGCAGAGAAAGGAAATAAGATGTCAAAATTTAGAACATACATTGAAGAGTCTTCAAATGAGTTAATTCACAAAGTGAGTTGGCCTACTTGGAGCGAATTGCAAAGCAGTGGAGTAGTAGTAATGATTGCATCAATCATCATTTCTCTCATTATCTTTTTAATGGACACTACTTTCAGTAGATTGATGGAGTATATATATAGTTTGTTTTAATGGCTGATACTACGGTAAAGATGATTGAAAATACTAAAAAGTGGTATGTTGTAAGAGCAATAAGCGGCAAAGAGAAAAAGGTAAAGCTTTATCTTGAAGACGAAATTAGCAGATTAGGTTTGTCTGATTACGTTAGCCAAATTTTGATTCCTACTGAAAAAGTGTATCAAATTAGAAATGGTAAAAAGGTTAGTAAAGAACGAAACTTTTTCCCAGGCTATGTGTTGATAGAAGCAAACCTTGTAGGTGAAATTCCACACTTAGTACAAAAAACCACAAATGTAATAGGATTTTTAGGTGCGGAGAAAGGTGGTGAACCACTTCCATTGAGACAATCAGAAGTGAATAGAATCTTAGGCAAAGTTGATGAATTAGCAGAAAGTAATGAGGAATTAAACATTCCATTTATTGTAGGAGAGTCTGTTAAAGTTATCGATGGTCCATTCAATGGTTTTAACGGAACAATTGAAGAAATAAATGAAGAGAAAAAGAAATTAAAAGTGATGGTGAAGATTTTCGGAAGAAAACAACCGCTAGAGCTTAGTTTCTTACAAGTTGAAAAAGAATCTTAATTGATATTTAAATAGCAAGAAATGGCTAAAGAAGTAAGCGCAATAATTAAATTGCAAATTAAAGGTGGAGCTGCAAATCCATCACCACCCGTAGGGCCTGCTTTAGGAGCAAAAGGTGTGAACATCATGGACTTTTGCAAACAGTTTAATGGTAGAACTCAAGACAAAGCTGGTAAAGTAGTTCCAGTAGTAATCACAGTTTATGGAGATAAGTCTTTTGATTTTATATTAAAAACACCTCCGGCTGCTGTTCAATTATTAGAGAAAGCAAAATTAAAGTCTGGTTCAGCAGAGCCAAATAGAAAGAAAGTAGCTTCAGTAAGCTGGGATCAAATTAAAGAAATTGCAGAGGATAAAATGGAAGATTTAAATGCTTTCAGAGTTGAATCAGCAATGACAATGGTTGCAGGTACAGCTAGAAGTATGGGAATCACAGTTAAAGGTACAAAACCATTTTAATTGGTTTTTAAAAGTAGATTATGGCAACATTAACAAAGAAAAGAAAAGAGGCTTTATCAAAGGTCGATAGCGCAAAGCTATATTCTTTAAAAGAAGCAACAGAATTAGTAAAAGAAGTTGTTTCAACAAATTTTGATTCTTCAGTAGATATAAGCGTTAGATTAGGCGTAGATCCACGAAAAGCAAACCAAATGGTGCGTGGTACTGTTTCATTACCTCACGGAATTGGTAAAACAGTTCGTGTATTAGCAATGGTTACTCCTGATAAAGAAGCAGAGGCTAAAGAAGCTGGCGCTGATTATGTTGGATTAGATGAATACGTAGAAAAAATAAAAGGTGGCTGGACTGATGTTGATGTGATCATTACGATGCCAAGTGTAATGGGCAAGGTTGGTGCATTAGGAAGAGTATTAGGCCCAAGAGGTTTGATGCCTAATCCAAAATCAGGTACAGTTACTATGGATGTTGCTAAAGCAGTTGCTGAAGTAAAAGCTGGTAAAATTGACTTTAAAGTTGATAAATACGGAATTATACATACTTCTGTAGGTCGTGCATCTTTCGACGCTAAAAAGCTGTTGGAAAATGCTAGAGAAATGGTACAAACCATTGTTAAACTAAAACCTGCAGCAGCAAAAGGAGTTTACATTAAAAGTATTAGTATTTCAGGAACTATGTCTCCAGGAATACATGTAGATCCAAAAAGATTTATTGAAGATTAATTTTTCATTCTATACAATTAGCAATGACACGACAAGAAAAAGACGAAGTAGTAAAAAACCTTTCTGCAAAATTAAATGAAAATTCAATTTTTTATTTAGCAGATATTTCTGACTTAGATGCAGAAAACTCAACTAAATTAAGAAAGCTTGCTTTTAAAAGAGAAGTTTCTTTAAACGTTGTAAAAAACACTTTATTAAGAAAGGCTTTAGAAGCTGCAGAAGGAAATTACGATGAATTCTATGATGTATTGAAAGGAAATACATCAATCATGTTTTCTGAAGTAGGAAATGCTCCTGCAAAATTGATTAAAGATTTTAGAAAAAGTAGCAATCGCCCAATATTAAAAGGTGCTTACATTGAAGAAGCAATTTATATTGGCGATAATCAAATTGATGCACTTGTTCAAATCAAATCTAAGGAAGAACTTATTGGAGATATTATTGCAATACTTCAATCTCCAGCTAAAAACGTATTGTCTGCACTACAATCAGGTGGAAATACAATAGCAGGATTAGTAAAAGCCCTTGAAGAAAGGAAATCATAAATTAGTACGCACTCTCAACTTATATAAATAACAAAAATTAAAATTAAAATAAAATGGCGGATTTAAAAGCGCTTGCTGAGGAGTTAGTTAACTTGACAGTAAAGGATGTAAATGAATTAGCAGGAATTCTTAAAGATGAGTACGGTATCGAGCCTGCAGCAGCTGCTGTAGCTGTTGCTGGACCTGCAGGTGGCGGAGAAGCTGCTGCAGCTGAAGAAAAAACTGAGTTTGATGTAATTTTAACTGCAGCTGGTGGTTCAAAATTAGCAGTAGTAAAATTAGTTAAAGAATTGACTGGTTTAGGTCTTAAAGAAGCTAAAGAATTAGTTGACGGAGCACCAAAACCATTGAAAGAAGGTGTTTCTAAAGACGAAGCGGAATCTCTTAAATCTCAATTAGAAGAGGCAGGAGCTGAAGTTGAGCTTAAGTAATAGAAAGCACAACTAAATTTTTTTAGGTTTAGATCCCATGATAGAGTGGGGTCTAAACCCTTTCTTGTTTGTATCTAGTTATTAATTAATCTTTTCTTGAGATGACGAACGCATCAATTTCAAAAAAACAAAATCGAGTGAATTTTGCCTCGATTAAAAATAAACTGGACTATCCAGATTTTCTCGATATTCAATTAAAATCTTTTCAGGATTTTTTCCAATTAGATACTTCCCCTGAGTTTAGAGACTCTGAGGGTTTATATAAAGTATTTAGCGAAAACTTTCCTATTACAGATGCGAGAAATCAATTTGTATTAGAATTTTTAGACTACTTTGTAGATCCTCCCCGATATAGCATTGAAGAATGCATCGATAGAGGTTTGACTTATAGTGTACCACTTAAGGCTAAGTTGAAACTATATTGTACAGACCCTGAACATGAAGACTTTGAAACCATAGTCCAAGATGTTTATTTAGGAACTATTCCTTATATGACCCCTAAGGGTACATTTTTGATTAATGGCGCAGAACGTGTAATTGTTTCCCAATTACATAGATCTCCTGGTGTTTTCTTTGGTCAAAGCAGACATGCAAACGGTACAAAATTATACTCTGCAAGAGTAATCCCTTTTAAAGGTTCTTGGATAGAGTTTGCTACCGACATTAATAATGTGATGTATGCTTATATCGATAGAAAGAAAAAACTTCCTGTAACAACTTTATTGCGTGCTATCGGTTTCGAGTTTGACAAAGACATTCTCGATATTTTCGATTTAGCTGATGAAGTTAAAGTTAGTAAAGCTGCTTTGAAAAGAGCATTGGGCAGAAAATTAGCTGCTAGAGTTTTAAGAACTTGGATAGAGGATTTCGTAGATGAAGACACAGGTGAGGTTGTTTCCATTGAAAGGAATGAGGTCATTATTGATCGTGAAACAATTTTAGAGAAAGAACATATTGATGCTATCATCGATTCTGGTACTAAAACTATCATTCTCCACAAAGAAAACATCAACTCTGCAGATTTTGCTATTATCTACAATACTCTGCAAAAAGACCCTTCAAACTCAGAAAAAGAAGCTGTTGAACATATTTATAGACAACTTAGAAACTCTGAGCCACCAGATGAAGAAACCGCAAGAGGTGTAATTGATAAATTATTCTTTTCTGAAACTAGATATGATTTAGGTGAGGTAGGAAGGTTTAGAATTAACAAAAAATTAAGTCTTAATATCGAAGAAACGGTAAAAATTCTTACCAAAGAAGATATTATTTCTATCATAAAATATTTGATTGAATTAATCAACTCGAAAACAGATGTTGATGATATTGATCACTTGAGTAATCGTAGAGTTAGAACAGTTGGTGAGCAATTGTATAATCAATTTGGTGTTGGTTTAGCTAGAATGGCTAGAACAATTAGAGAGCGAATGAACGTTAGAGATAACGAAGTATTTACTCCTGCCGATTTAATTAATGCTAAAACGCTTTCATCAGTAATTAATTCATTCTTTGGTACAAACCAGTTATCTCAGTTTATGGATCAAACAAATCCACTTTCAGAGGTAACTCATAAAAGAAGACTATCGGCATTAGGGCCAGGTGGTTTATCTAGAGAAAGAGCTGGATTTGAGGTACGTGACGTTCACTATACTCACTACGGAAGACTTTGTCCTATTGAAACACCAGAGGGACCAAACATTGGTTTGATTTCCTCATTATGTGTTTACGCCAAAGTAAACCGATTAGGATTTATTGAGACTCCCTATCGAAAAGTTGCAAACAGCGTAGTAAGTTTAGATCATAATGATATAATTTATTTAAGTGCTGAAGAAGAAGATAAACAAACTATAGCACAAGCAAATGCAATTATTGATGATAAAGGACATTTCGAATCAGAGAAAGTAAAATCAAGATACGAAGGAGATTTCCCGGTTGTTGAGCCACAAAGTATTACACTTATGGATGTAGCTCCTAACCAAATTGCTTCTATTGCGGCTTCACTTATTCCATTCTTAGAGCACGATGATGCAAACAGAGCCCTAATGGGATCTAACATGCAGCGTCAAGCGGTTCCATTGATGGTTCCTGAGTCTCCTATAGTTGGGACAGGATTAGAAAAGCAAGTTGCTATAGATTCTCGCGTTTTAATCAATGCTGAAGGAAATGGAGTAGTTGATTATGTTGATGCTAATAAAATTGTAGTAACTTACGAAAGAACTGAAGAAGAAGAATTGGTTTCATTTAATGAGGCAACTAAAACTTATTTCTTAACGAAGTACAAGAAAACGAATCAAAGTACTGTAATTAACTTAAAGCCAATTGTTTCTAAAGGTGAAAAAGTAACTAAAGGAGAAGTTCTTTGTGAAGGTTATGCAACACAAAATGGCGAATTGGCATTAGGTAGAAACTTAAAAGTGGCATTTATGCCATGGAAAGGTTATAACTTTGAGGATGCAATTGTAATCTCTGAAAAAGTAGTATCTGAGGATTATTTTACTTCAATTCATGTTGATGAATTTACCTTAGAAGTAAGAGATACAAAAAGAGGAGTTGAAGAGCTTACTGCAGATATTCCAAACGTGAGCGAGGAAGCAACAGCAGATTTAGATGAAAATGGATTAATTAGAATTGGAGCCGAAGTAAAAGAAGGTGATATTTTAATTGGAAAAATTACTCCAAAAGGAGAATCTGATCCAACTCCAGAAGAGAAATTATTGAGAGCAATTTTTGGTGATAAGGCTGGAGATGTTAAAGATGCTTCTTTAAAGGTACCACCATCAACCAAAGGTGTTGTTGTTGACAAAAAATTATTCGAAAGAGCTGTAAAAGATAGAAAATCTAGAGCAGAGGAGAAGAACATTATAGCGCAACTGGATGCTGAAGAAGCAAAAGAATTGCTTGCTTTAAAAGAAAGATTAGTTGATAAATTGTATGTAGTAGTTAATGGTAAAACCGCTCAAGGAATAACCAATTATTACAATGAGGAAATTATTCCTAAGGGAACAAAATTTACTCAAAAGATTCTTCAAAAAATTGATGACTTTGCGTTTATTGACTATAAAAACTGGACAACTTCTGAGGAATTAAACAACACGATTAAAACCATGTTGCATAATCACAACATGAAGGCAACAGAAATACAAGGAAAATATAAGCGTAAGAAATTTGCTTTAACTGTTGGTGATGAGTTACCAACAGGTATCATCAAGTTGGCTAAAGTATATCTTGCAAAGAAACGAAAGTTGAAAGTTGGAGATAAGATGGCCGGACGACATGGTAATAAAGGTATTGTTGCAAAAATTGTTCGTAAAGAAGACATGCCATTCTTAGATGATGGAACTCCAGTAGATATCGTATTGAATCCACTTGGTGTACCTTCAAGGATGAACCTTGGTCAGATTTATGAAACGGTTCTTGGTTGGGCTGGTGAAAAATTAGGAGTTAAATTTTCAACTCCAATTTTTGACGGTGCAAGCAATGAAGAAATTGATGCATATACTGAAAAAGCAGGTGTTCCAAAGTCAGGAAGAACCTACTTAACAGATGGTGGCACAGGAGAAAGATTTGATCAACCAGCTACAGTTGGAGTGATTTATATGTTGAAACTTGGTCACATGGTTGATGATAAAATGCACGCAAGGTCTATAGGACCATACTCATTAATTACACAACAACCATTGGGTGGTAAAGCTCAATTTGGTGGACAGCGTTTTGGTGAAATGGAAGTTTGGGCTTTGGAAGCATTTGGAGCAGCCAATATTTTGCAAGAAATTTTGACGATTAAATCGGATGATGTTTTAGGTAGAGCAAAAGCTTATGAAGCAATTGTAAAAGGAGAGGCTATGCCAACTCCAGGAATACCTGAATCTTTCAATGTATTGCTACATGAATTAAGAGGCTTGGGTCTAAACATTACTTTGGACGATAAGAAAGCAAAAGTTTAATTCAACCACAACTAATTAGATTATTAACATAATAATATAAATATGGCTTTTAGAAGAGAAAATAAAGAGACTAGCAGGTTCTCTAAAATCACAATAAGCCTTGCTTCACCAGAAATGATTCTTGAAAGATCTCATGGAGAAGTATTGAAGCCTGAAACAATTAACTACAGAACGTATAAACCAGAAAGAGATGGTTTATTCTGCGAACGAATTTTTGGGCCTGTAAAAGATTACGAATGTCATTGTGGTAAATACAAAAGAATCCGATATAAAGGAATCGTTTGTGATCGTTGTGGTGTTGAAGTAACTGAAAAGAAGGTGAGAAGAGAAAGAATGGGACACATCGCATTGGTTGTTCCTGTTGCTCATATCTGGTATTTCAAATCTTTACCAAATAAAATTGGTTATTTGTTGGGATTGCCAACTAAGAAATTAGATACTATTATTTATTACGAAAGATATGTTGTAATAAATGCTGGTATTGCTAAGAATTTAGAAGGCGAACCTCTCGAATATCTAGAATTTTTAACTGAAGAAGAGTATTTAGACATCTTGGATACTCTTCCAAAAGAAAACATGTATTTGGATGACTCAGACCCCAATAAGTTTATCGCTAAAATGGGAGCTGATGCACTATATGAATTACTTAAACGATTAGACTTAGATAGCTTATCTTATGAGTTAAGACATAAAGCAAATACTGAAACTTCACAACAACGAAAAAATGAAGCTCTAAAAAGACTTCAAGTTGTTGAGGCTTTTAGACAAGCAAATGAGCACATAGAAAATCGTCCTGAATGGATGATTGTAAAAATTGTTCCAGTTATTCCACCAGAATTAAGACCTTTAGTTCCTTTGGATGGAGGACGATTTGCGACATCTGATTTAAATGATTTATATCGTAGAGTTATTATTAGAAATAACCGATTGAAACGTTTAATGGAAATTAAAGCTCCAGAGGTTATTTTGAGAAATGAGAAAAGAATGCTTCAAGAAGCAGTTGATTCTTTATTTGACAACTCGAGAAAATCATCTGCTGTAAAAACAGATTCTAATAGAGCCTTAAAATCATTAAGTGATAGTTTAAAAGGTAAATCAGGTAGATTCCGTCAGAATCTATTGGGAAAACGTGTTGATTATTCTGCACGTTCCGTAATTGTTGTCGGGCCTGAAATGAAACTACACGAATGCGGTTTACCAAAAGACATGGCTGCTGAATTATACAAACCATTTATTATCAGAAAACTGATAGAAAGAGGTATTGTAAAAACAGTTAAATCAGCGAAAAAAATAGTTGATAAAAAAGAACCAGTTGTTTGGGATATTTTAGAAGGTGTACTACGTGGACATCCTGTTCTTTTGAATAGAGCCCCAACGCTTCACCGATTAGGTATTCAAGCATTTCAGCCTAAATTAATCGAAGGAAAAGCAATCAGACTTCACCCGCTTGTTTGTACTGCATTTAACGCGGATTTTGATGGTGATCAAATGGCAGTTCACTTACCTTTAGGTAACGCTGCAATATTAGAAGCTCAAATGCTAATGTTGGCTTCACATAATATTTTGAATCCAGCAAACGGTTCGCCAATTACAGTACCTTCTCAGGATATGGTTCTTGGTCTATATTACTTGACCAAAGAAAGAATTAGCGATGAAACTAAAACGATAAAAGGAGAGGGAATGACATTCTATTCTCCTGAAGAAGTTATTATTGCTAAAAACGAAGGTAAACTTGATCTTCATGCCAAGATTAAAGTTAAAGTAAACGACAAAGGAGAAAAAAGGCTGATAGAAACTACATGCGGTCGAGTATTATTTAACCAAGTTGTGCCTGAAGAAGTAGGATACATTAACGAATTGTTAACCAAAAAGTCTTTAAGAGACATTATTGGAGATATCTTAAAAAGTGCTGGTACAGCTAAAACAGCCAATTTCTTAGATGATATAAAAAGCCTTGGATACAACATGTCTTTCAAAGGAGGATTGTCTTTTAACTTAGAAGATGTAATCGTTCCACCTGAAAAGGAAGAAATGATGGAAAAGGCCAATACACAAGTTCAAGAAGTTTGGGATAATTATAACATGGGATTCATTACGAATAACGAGCGTTATAACCAAATTATTGACATCTGGACACATACTAACACTCGATTGACCAATACGGTTATGAATCGTTTGAAAAACGATAACCAAGGTTTCAACTCTGTTTATATGATGTTTGATTCTGGTGCAAGGGGTTCTAAAGAGCAAATTCGTCAGCTATCAGGAATGAGAGGATTGATGGCAAAACCACAAAAGTCTGGTTCATCAGGGCAAGAAATTATTGAAAACCCAATTCTTTCAAACTTTAAAGAAGGACTTTCAATTTTGGAGTACTTTATTTCAACTCACGGTGCACGTAAAGGTTTGGCCGATACAGCATTGAAAACTGCTGATGCTGGTTATTTGACTAGAAGATTGGTAGATGTTTCTCAAGATGTTGTTATTTCTGAAGTTGATTGTGGAACACTAAGAGGTGTTACTATTTCTGCATTAATGAAAAATGATGAGGAAGTAGAATCTTTATATGATCGTGTTTTAGGTCGAGTAACAGTACATGATGTATATCATCCAAATACAGGAGATTTAATCATTGCATCTGGAGAAGAGGTTACTGAAGAAATTGCTAAAATTATAACTGACTCACCAATTGATGAAGTTGAAATGAGATCGGTGCTTTCATGTGAATTGAAAAGAGGTGTTTGTTCTAAATGTTATGGTAGAAGTTTGGCTACTGGTCAAATGGCTCAAAGAGGTGAATCTGTAGGTGTAATTGCAGCACAGTCTATTGGTGAACCTGGAACTCAGTTGACATTAAGAACATTCCACGTTGGTGGTACAGCCTCTAAAATTGCAGATGACTCAAGAGTTGAAGCAAAATATGATGGTGTTCTAGAAATTGACGAGTTAAGAACTGTAGCAGGTGAAGACAGAGATGGCAATAAAGTTAATATTGTGGTTGGAAGATCTGCTGAGGCAAGAATTTTAGACCCTAAAACGAATATTGCTTTAACGACAAATGTTGTACCTTACGGTTCAATTTTAGTTGCTAAGGAAGGCGATAAAGTGAAAAAAGGAGACTTAATTTGTCATTGGGATCCATACAACGCATTGATAATTGCTGAAACAGCTGGTACAGTTGCATTTGAAAATTTAGTTGATAGTGTTACGTACAAAGAAGAATCTGATGAACAAACTGGATTTACTGAAAAAGTAATTATTGAGTCTAGGGATAAAAAATTAATTCCTGAGATTAAATTGATAAACGCTAAGAAAGAAGTTATTAAAACTTATAACTTACCTGTTGGAGCACATATCGTAGTAAAAGAAGGAGATAAAATTGAAAGTGGTAAAACAATTGTGAAAATCCCTAGAACTTCTGGTAAGTCTGGTGATATTACTGGTGGTTTACCTAGAGTAACAGAATTATTTGAAGCTCGTAACCCTTCTAACCCTGCGGTTGTATCTGAAATAGACGGTATTGTTTCATTTGGAAAAATAAAGCGTGGTAACCGTGAAGTTGTTGTTGAATCAAGAACTGGAGAGGTTAAGAAATACTTGATTAACTTATCTAAGCACATACTTGTTCAAGAGAATGATTTCGTAAGAGCTGGAGTTCCATTATCTGATGGAGCTATTACACCTGCTGATATTTTGGCAATTAAAGGACCAACTCAAGTACAAGAGTATTTGGTAAACGAGGTACAAGAAGTTTATCGATTACAAGGCGTAAAAATCAACGATAAGCACTTCGAAGTAATTGTTAGACAAATGATGCGTAAAGTTATCATTGAAGATCCAGGTGATACTAGATTCTTAGAAAAACAAATTATAAACAAAACTGAGTTTGGTGAAGAAAATGATTGGATTTTCGGAAAGAAAGTAGTTGTTAGTGCTGGTGATTCGGATACTTTGAAAGAAGGTCAAATCGTAACAGCCCGTACTTTAAGAGAAGAAAACTCTAAGCTAAAACGTCAAGATAAGACAGTAGTTGAGTCGAGAGATGCAGTGCCTGCAACTTCAAACTCAGTGCTTCAGGGAATTACTAGAGCTTCTCTACAAACAGATAGCTTTATTTCAGCGGCATCTTTCCAAGAAACAACTAAAGTGCTTAACGAAGCAGCTGTTAATGGAAAAGAAGATGACTTGAAAGGATTGAAAGAAAACGTAATTGTTGGACATTTAATACCTGCAGGAACTGGACTTAAAGACTACCAAGATTATGTTATAGGATCGAAAGAGGAATATGAAAAACTTAGATCAAATAGCAATGTAATTAATGTAGAAGAAGAGATAGAAGCAGAAGGATAATTATAAATTAATTAAGGTCGCCAACATTCTGAATCGTATTTGGGGTTTTGGCGACTTTTTTTTAAAATAAAAAAACATGGCTGAAGAAAATCAAAAACAAGACAAGCTAAACATAGAGTTGTCTGAAGAAATTTCAGAAGGCATTTATTCAAATCTTGCCATTATTAGTCACTCTAATTCAGAGTTTGTACTTGACTTTATAAAAGTTATGCCTGGATTGCCAAAGGCAAAAGTGAAGTCTAGAATTATGATGACACCACAACACGCCAAGAGATTGATGCGTGCATTACAAGATAACATTCAAAAATTTGAATCACAGTTTGGACAAATTCAAGAACTTGAAGGCAATAGTTTTCCAATGAACTTTGGAGGCCCTACTGCTGAAGCTTAATTCAAATTAAACTTATTTCAACTCCCTAATAACTGATTTTTCAGTTTTAGGGAGTTTTTTTGTTATAATACAAAGGCTAAATGGAACAAAAAGCCCACATAAAGTTTTAAATCTAGCAGAACATTAGTCTATACTTTCTAATTCGTCCAAAGGTTTAAAAATTTGGTCATAAATTTCAAAGAGCAAGACATAAGAAAAAGGGATTAGTACGATTAAGCCCAAACCAAGCGTAAGGATGGTGGCAAATGCAATAAAAAAAGCATATAAAATCCAAAAGAAAAGGAAACTAAAAAAATGCCTGCCTATCGTTTTTCTACTGAGTTCCATGGCTTCCCAAAAACCGAGCTTTGCATCTATAATCAAAGGAATACTCAGCGAATAAGAAACCGAAACATAAATGGCTATTCCAAAAACAAGTAATACTTGAAGCATAAAAAAGCCTGTGTTTTGGATAGAATCTAGTTGAATGTGCTCTTTAATATCGCTAGGACTGATGTTACCAGAAAACAATTCAAACATGGTAGAAGTGGGCATTATGCTTGAAAAAACAATTAAAAATAAAGGAGCAATTATCAAAAAGACAAGTACTTGATACATCATAATGGGTATCGTATAATTTAAACCTTTCAAAAAATCTGCTCCAGTTTGTGTTTGCAAATCCATGTTTCTACAAAAAACATAAAACCCTGAAAAAAGTAGCGTAGTAATGAATCCATTCAAAAAGTTAAAGTAGGGGAGATAACTCATAAAAATGTTGATGATTAAAAACAGTAATCCCATTCCTATAAAAGGTCCAGCATTGTGTTTAAATCTCCTCCATGCTTCGCTGAAATAAGAATTTAATTGAAACTCATAACCTTCTAGGTACGCTTTATATATTGGATTCATAAATCTTTGTGTTTTGTTAAATGATAAAAAAGCTTGAACTATTCTCTAGCTTTTTTATTAAATATAATATACCCAAAATGAATTAAAAAGCTTAGTTTTTGTTCTCCTTCGCCATAATAATTTATACTTGCTGCCAAAGGGCCAACTCTAGTTTGGTAAACCGTTGTGAAAGAGCCAATAAAATTCCGATTTGAAATTTCTTTCCCAAATTCAGTTTCACCTAAATTATTGCTGTTTAGTTTTTCATAGGGTTGAAAAATATAACCCTCTAATCTAAAATCTAGAAAATCTCGATGGCTATATATTGCTTTTAACCCAACTCCTAAATAGCTAAATGCTCGGTATTGACTTTGAAAAATGGTTTTAGTTTCAGGCAATGGCTGAAAAGCTGGGGCGTTTAATAAAGTGGCTGTATAATTTTGAAAAACAGGCTGATCAGAATAAGTTAAATCTACACTCGTTCCCAATCTAAACTTCACTTTTTGGAAGAAATACTTTTCAAGGTTAAATTTTAATAATAACCAATCATGATCTTCTTTATAAATTTTTTTAAAATTTGATGTGCTACCAGGAATCGTTTCTTCTCTACCTTGTATATGTCTAACCATCATTTCAACTTTTCCACCCTTATTGGAATACATCTTTCGGTTTAAAGAATTTATTTGATATTTTGCATATGTTGAATAACCTTCAAACTTTGTAATGTCTGAAGTATCCCCTCGCTGAAAGTTCGCGTTTTGATAATATTCATAGTCTTGCCAGCTATATGAAGCACCAAACAATAATTTTCCTTTATTAAGAGCAGGTAAGCCAATTTTACCTTCTACATATTGTTCTGAATTAATGATGTAGGCTGTTTTTATATTGTCAATAAAGGTTGCTTGATTGTTGAAGTAATCAAACTGATTAATAGTAAACTGACCTTCTATAAAGAAGGGAATATCAAAGGGAATGTCCCATCGAGCACTGCCTAATACAGAACTGTAAAATCGACCAAAATAAATGTTTCCATTTAAATTTAGTTCGGTGGCTCTTAGTCGCTTATAGTCTAATTCAAAAAAACCAGTACTGAAAGGTTTGGTAGAAATTACACCGCCAAAAGAAGCTTTAAAATTTTTTTCTTCTTTCACTTTTACATGCAATTTGTATTTGTCTGTCTCAGGATTAAGTTTCGCAATAGGGTATAAGCTTTTAATCTTTGCATCAGAAGCTAAGCCTAAATAGAGTTTGGTTAAGTCGTCTAAATCAAATTCTGTTTTATGTAAAAAAAGTTTTTGTTTCAAGTATTTTACTTGGTTTGGGTGAATACCTGAAAAACTGATATCCTCGAAATATAAATCTTTTAGTTTTGACTTGAACTGATATCTTTTAGTTTGAATTTCACTGATAGGCCGTCGTGCTGTTATTTCAGATTTTATAGAATCAATCATTTTTATGGTTGATTCATAACCCCGAGTAATGGCTAATTTATTTCTGTCAAAATCGAATGTAGAGATATCGTTTACTTCAGAATTTATTATGATTCCTTTTGAACAAATAATATCAAAGTTGGGCTCTTTGATCAACATGCTTTTTACTTGCGAAAGCAAATTATCTTCATTTGGTGGTGGTATTTTGGCTGTAACGTTGCTGGCAATTACAAAATCTGGTTGCAACTCTTTGCACAATACATCGGCAGGGAAATTATTATACAAACCTCCATCAAACATAACATTTCCATCTATTTGAATGGGGGCTATATAAAAAGGATAAGTCATAGAAGCTCGAATTGCAGCGGGTAAATAGCCCGAGCTAAAAACCATCTGCTTCCGTTCAGTTATGTTTGACGCAATACAACGAAATGGAATCATTAAGCTGTCAAAATTTTCTTTTGCAAGAGAGCTTGCGCTAGACAAATAATTCATCAAACCAAAGTCTATAGGAGTAGAAGAGACAAAACTAGTAGGCAGATTGGTTGCAAAAGTCGAATCTAAATTAAAACTCCAACTGACCACTGCGGCATTGTTTTCTTCTTTTTTAAAATAAAATTCATATTGATGATCCACAATCCCATTGGCTGCATCTATAAAATGCTTGGAGGTTGCCATTCTCTCAATTTGTTCCGGAGAATAACCCGCAGCGTATAATCCACCAATTAATGCACCAATGGAAGTTCCAGTGATATAATCTATTGGAATTTGGTTTTCTTCTAAAGCTTTTAAAACACCAATGTGTGCCATTCCAGAAGCACCTCCACCGCTCAATACAACTCCTATTTTTTGCTGTGCAGGCAACAAGATGCTAATGAAAAAGAAAAATGTTAAAAGCTGGTATTTCATCCTGTTTTTTAGGTTGTGAGTAAAGATATAAAAAATGAGTTTAGATATTGATTCATATATTATTCTTATTGACAATCAACAGTTAATGAATTGAGTAAACTATTATAATAAGGCAAACTGTGTTTTAACCTAGAACCATACCAGCTAAAAGCTTCTCCATCTACTAATACTACGTTAGTGTTTGGAAATTCAAGTTGTATTTCTTTTTGTTGCTTCTTCTTAAATGGATAAGGTTCAGAAGATAAAAAGATATAGTCTGCTTGGGAGTTTTTAATTTCAGCTAAACTTGTTTCTGGGTATCTTTCTCCTTTATACTTTCCAAGATTATTGAAGCCGAAATATTCTAAAATCGAATTTATAAAGGTATTTGAGCCAACTATCATAATGGGGTTTTGCCAAATAAAATAATAAACACCTTTGCCTTTAACCCGATTTTTTAATTGATGAAAGCCTTCTTTTATGCTTTTGTTCATTTGTTCTGCTTCAAATTTTCTATTGCATAAAATTCCTATGTCAGTCAAACATAGGTATGTATCTTCTAGCTTGTTGATATCAGAAATATAAGTTGGGAATAGGTCTGCTAAAAGTTCTATCTGCTCTTGCGTATTCTCTTCTTTATTGGCTAGAATTAAATCGGGTTTTAGCGAAATAATTGTATCAATTGCAAGCGTTTTAGTGCCTCCAACTCTTTGTTTTTCATTCAACCAGTGCTCTGGTTTAATGCAAAATTTAGTTATTCCAATAACTTCTTGTTCTAGTCCAATGTCATTCAGAAACTCTGTAATAGAAGGAACCAGCGAAACAATACGTTTTGCTGGTTCCTTCAAATCTATTGGTCGATTAAGCTGATCGACTAGGCTAATCATTTTATCCTTTTTTAGGATTAATGGCTTCTATAATATCATGTATGGTGATTATGTGAACATCGCCTGCTCTATTCTTTACCAAAACAGCTCTATTGTGTTTGTCAATTTTTTTAGCAATTTCCTCTAATGAAGCATTTCCGTCAACGAATTCATAAGGTGCGTCCATTACTTTTTTTACTGGTTCATCTTTCAATTCAGGATTTGAAACAATTTTCGAATACACTTCCGAGTCGTTTAGAGAGCCAACATATTCGCCATTTTCAACAACAGGAACTTGAGATATATTGTATTGCGTCATTTTATTTAAGACATCGCATAGGTTTTCATCAGGACCGGCTGTTATCAATGATTTGTTTTTATGGTTCTTTACCAAGGTGATTGCATTTGGTTTTTCAGCATCCATGAACCCGCGATCTCTAACCCAGTCATCATTAAACATTTTACCTACATATCTACTTCCATGGTCGTGAAAGATTACAACTACAACATCGTCTTCTTTCAACCTATCTTTTAGCTGCAATAATCCTGCAACTGCCGAACCAGCAGAATTTCCCATGAAAAAACCTTCTTCTCTGGCTAATCTTCTGGTCATGATAACGCCATCCTTATCAGTCACTTTTTCAAAATGATCAATTAAACCAAAATCAACGTTTTCAGGTAAAATGTCTTCTCCAATCCCTTCGGTGATATAAGAATAAATTTCACTTTCATCAAAAATACCAGTTTCATGATACTTTTTAAACACAGATCCATAAGTGTCAATTCCCCAAATTTTAATGTTTGGATTTTTTTCTTTTAAAAATTTTGCAGTTCCTGAAATAGTACCGCCTGTGCCAACACCAACTACTAAATGAGTTATTTTTCCATCAGTTTGCTCCCAAATTTCAGGACCTGTTTGCTCATAATGAGCAATTCTATTAGATAAATTATCGTATTGATTTGGATAAAAAGAATTTGGAATTTCTTCGTTTAATTTTTTAGCTACAGAATAGTATGAACGAGGGTCGTCGGATGACACATTAGTAGGAGTTACAATAACTTCAGCACCCATAGCACGCAAGATGTCCATTTTTTCTTTCGATTGCTTATCGGCTAAGGTGCATATCAATTTGTAGCCTTTTACTATTGCTGCCAATGCCAGGCCCATACCAGTATTACCTGAAGTACCTTCAATTATGGTTCCTCCTGGTTTTAAACGGCCATCTTTCTCGGCATCTTCTACCATTTTTAAAGCCATTCTATCTTTTATAGAGTGCCCAGGATTAAAGGTCTCCATTTTTGCAAGGATTAATCCAGGTACGTCTTTCGTGATTTTATTGAATTTTACTAAAGGAGTATTTCCTATCGTTTCTAAGATGTTGTTATAATATTTCATAAGTGCTTTTTTGCAGTTTCAAAGTTATTAAAAGCTTATCGCTTTCTATGAATTAATAGAATTAAAATCCTTGAATAAACTAATCAAATCGTATGGATTTTATGGGATCTATGTTGGCGATAATATTTGATGGAATAATGAGCATTAATAAACAAGTAATTAGTGTTCCAATGTTTAATAATAAGAGGTTTAAAAAATTGAGTTCTATAGGAACTACATCAATAAAATAAGCTTCTTGAGGAAGAGTTAAAAAGCCAAACTTTAATTGTAGAAGCGATAATCCAATTCCTAAAATATTTCCATATACCAAACCAGACAAAATCAAATAGCCAGCATTATAAATAAAAATCTTGCGTATGCTTTTATTTCTAGAACCTAAAGCTTTTAATATTCCAATCATGTTGGTTCGCTCTAAAATCAGGATTAATAAAGCAGAAATTATGTCAATTCCGCAAACTAAAATCAGCAAACTGATGATTACAATTACATTCATGTCTTGTAGTTCAAGCCAATTAAAGATATCCAATCGAATTTCTTTTATAGAAGTGGAAACAAGGTCATAACCAATTCTATTGTAAACCAGTTCATCCATTTCATCAATTTTGTCAAAGTCATCAATCAGTACTTCAAAGCCGCCCACTTGATGGTCTTCCCAATTGTTTATTTTTTGAATATGGCCAATGTCTGCAATTACAACCTTTTCATCCATTTCACCTAATCCTGTATTGTAAATTCCGCTAATTACAAACTTTCGATACCTTGGGGGTTGTTGAATAAAATAGCAAAGAACTTCATCCTTTAATTTTAAATGTAGCTTTTTAGCTATGGATTCAGAGATTAGTATGTGATTTGTTTTTTTAGTAGAGTCTATGTTTAACTTTTCACCTTCTACTATATAGTTTTCAAAAAAACTCCAGTCGAAATCGCTGCCAATCCCTTTGATGATAACACCTAAATTATCTTCATCTGTTTTTAAAATGGCTCCTTTATTAGCAAAAACTTGGATGTGTTTTATCCCTTTTTCGTTTTTTAGGTCGGGATAAAAGTCCTTATTTATAGAAATGGGTAAAGCCTCAATTTGGTTTTTAGAATCAAACTTTGTGATTTGTATATGTGAGCCAAAACCTATTACCTTTTTCTTGATTTCAGTTTGAAAACCTTGTACTATTGCCAATGACAATGTCATCATAGCAATGCCTAATGTAATTGCTACAATTGAAATTCGTATTATTGGCCTTGAAAAGGAGTTTTCCTTTCCTTTGACGATTTTTTTTGCAATAAATAGTTCGAAGTTCAAAAACGGTACACCTTTGGTAAGAAACAAAAGTATGAAATTGAATATTGATTTTCCTTCACAATTTGTGATTAAAGCCCTGATTTTTTGTTTAATGCTGTTTGGATTAGATTCAGCTGAATTAAAAGCTCAGATCTCTACTGAAAACCAGAATAACATAATTCTTGGAAATCAACGTATTGATGAATATATAGATGACCTAAAAGGCAAGAAAGTTGCACTTGTAGCCAATCATACATCTTTGATAAATCAAACGCACTTATTGGATACTTTGCTGAGTTTAAAAATAAATGTGATACAAATTTTTAGTCCTGAGCATGGTTTCAGAGGAAATGCGGACGCTGGTGAAAAAGTGAATAACCAAATTGATAAAGTAACGGGTTTACCCATTGTGTCACTTTATGGAAACAATAAAAAACCAAGCCCTGAACAAGTTCAAGGCATAGAAGTATTGATTTTTGATATTCAAGATGTTGGGGCGCGGTTTTACACTTATATTTCTACCCTTCATTATGTCATGGAAGCAGCAGCAGAAAACAATATTCAGCTTATTGTTTTAGATCGCCCAAACCCAAATGGACATTATGTTGATGGGCCAATTTTAGAAGAAAAATTCAAATCTTTTGTGGGTATGCACCCGATACCAGTTGTACACGGTATGACCATTGGAGAATATGCCAAAATGATTAATGGCGAATCTTGGCTTAAAGGTGGCGTTCAATGTAATTTAAAGATAGTGACGTGTTTAAACTATAATCATTCAACAGAATACCGCTTGCCAATTTCTCCTTCACCCAATCTGCCTAATTTAAGCGCGATTTACAATTATCCTTCAATATGTTTTTTTGAAGGCACACCAATAAGTGTGGGTAGAGGAACGGATAAACCTTTTCAGCAAATTGGTTATCCCGATTTTAAAAACTATAGCTATGTGTTTATACCTAAGCCTAGTTTTGGAGCTAAAAATCCTAGATTAAATGGCAAGAAATGCTATGGTATAAATTTGCAGAAAGAAGTAAAACGAAGCGAACTTAATCTTCAATATTTAATTGATTTTTATAAACTATTTAAAGACAAGGATAAATTCTTCGATAACTTTTTTAATCTGCTAGCGGGCAATTCAACTTTACAAAACCAAATTAAAGCAGGTAAAAATGAGAATCAAATAAGAGCAAGTTGGCAGCCAGATTTGACTGCTTTTAAATTGAAAAGGAAAGACTATTTATTGTATCCTGACTTTGAATAAAACAACTATTGGGCTTTTATATCGCCTGAGCCATTCACCTTTTTCTCTACTTCGCTTGGATTCCCAGAATAGAGTATATCTCCGCTACCATTAACATTAGCTGTAATTTTCTGAGTTACATTTATTTCTATATCTCCAGATCCATTTACATTTGCTTCAGCTTCTTGAGAAGTTAAATGATTGGCTTCATAATCTCCAGAACCTTGAACCAATATGCTTTGAAATGAAGTTTCTCCAGTCAATTCGATATCACCTGAACCTTGAATTTTGGCATGAAGTTTAGATACTCCTACGTTTAGCTTTATGTCTCCTGAGCCTTTTACGTTTAATGTAAGTTCTTCTGTTTCAATTTTATTTTTTCCGATGATATCACCAGAACCAATTACTGCAAGTTCTTGAATTTGGTCAACATCCACATAAAAAACAATTTCATTTTTTGTATTTATACATTTTTCGAAACTGATTTTCCATGTACCATTTTCAACATCTTTTTTTAATAAATCAATGATGTTTTGCGTTGTCTCTATGGTGACTTTTTGTGCTTTCCCTGTTGTTAAATATACTTTGTGAGAGCCCAACAATTGTATCTTGTCAAAACGATCAATTTTGATTTCTTGTTTAACAATTGAACCTTTTTCTTTTTCACAATCCTTCCAATTGATTTTTGCATTTATAAAAATTACAGATGCTAGCAGTAAGGTAATTAAAGCAATTCTTTTCATAATATAATGTTAAAGACTGGCAAATACATTCTCAAAAAGTAAGATTTCAGCTTGTGAAAACCTTCCACTTTTTTGTACGAAAACCAGAATTTCTTTCATGATTTGTTGGTCTAAATTCATGGGGTTAAATTTAGCTATATGTTTAACAACAAATGCTTTGTCTTCTTCCATGTGAGTACTATATCCCAAATAACTAGGAATTTCATGTTCTACTGAAAGGCGCATAAAGCGAACTTCTACATTATTGGGTTCAAGTTCTACAGCCTTGTTAAAAGATAGTTGGCTTTTGTTTAAATAGCCAATTTTTTTAAACACATTCCAAGTAGTTCGAGTCATTATTGCTTCTAATGCACCTTTGTAGGCAAGTATTTTTGCGCTAGGGTTTTCAATCGCCTCAAATTTTAAGTAAACAGCAGGTGCCAAATCAATATCATGCAAGGCTTTCATGTATTCAGGACGCAACTTGTCTAACAGTGCATCTTGCGAATTGACAGCACTCGTGCATAGGAAAAAAGCAAAGACTATGAATAGTATTTTCTTCATAATTCAAAGTAAAGAAAAAATTATAGAATACAGACTATCAATCAGTAGTTGCATGTAGAGTAGTTGTATTAATTTTTTAAAGCAACTTGATATGAGTTCTTATAAAGTTAAAATACTCCCATGATAATTAAACTTTAAACCGACAATTGATAAATAAAGAAATGGATAATTACAAGTGCAAGTGTTTGATATGAAAGGGAGCCAAATAAAATTGCTAATTTTAAATGTAGAAGTTAATACTCAGAGACTTTCTGTAAGTGAATTGAAAAATGGAATTTATTTACTTCGAATAATTGAAAATGGGAAGGAAATAGCAAGTGAGAAAATTACTGTACAGCATTAAATGAAATTATCTGCATTTATATTATGTTTTGTGTTGTGCCACTCTGGCACAACACAAAACTTTAATAATAGTTATGATTGGAAAAATGTTAGTCAAGTAGCTTGGGATATTGAAATAAAAGATACAAATTACGTTTTGTTTTGTGGGTCTTTAGATTCTAATAACAACCGTATAGGTGTATATGTATTAGAATTAACAAGTTCTGGAATTCCGATAAGTTCTAATTTTCTTTTCAATCCAACAGCCCAAATTGCAGTTGGCTGGGCAAACTCAACCAACCCCACACGCGATGGTGGTTATATCATGGGTGGCGGAATTGACGATGGCGTTGATTATGGTTATTTGGTGAAGTTTAATGCGCAGGGAGATACAGTGTGGACTAAAAGGCATGGCGCAAATGGCTTTTTTGATACCTTTCGGCAAGCACGACAATGCAAAGATGGTGGATTTGTTGCTGTTGGAGAGAGTAACCAAAGAAATGGTCAACTATCAGACCCCTGGTTGGTACGAACTGACTCAAATGGTAATTTCCTTTGGCAGAAATTTTATGGTGATGTTAATAAATTGGAGCGTTTTTCTTCTGTTTTTCAGACTACAGATGGGGGTCTTATTATGGGTGGTATCCTTAGAGATGATCGAGTTGCATCGAATAGAAATACAGACCCAATAATCTATAAGGTAGATTCTTTAGGTCTTGTACAATGGTCTTATTGGCATGATACGCCTTATGATGACGTATCTGCGCATGCCATCCAAACCATGGATGGTAATTACGTTTTTAGTGCAAGTATTTCTGTTACAAAAGGTAGCTCCGCGTATAGCCATCCTGCCTTATTTAAATTAGACCCTGCGGGTAATTTAATGTGGGTCAAAAAATATGGTCCTACAGGCTCAAATACTGGGCTTATGATGGTGAAAGAACTACCAGATAGCAGTCTAATTGCCGTAGGTAGAATTGGTTTAGGTATAACCTCAAAGGCCTAATGGTGCACACCAATCAACGTGGTGATAGCTTGTTTGTAGCTACCTACGAAAATGATAGCAATGGAGTTGATAATCAAAATTATTTGTGGGATGTAGTTCAAATGCCCGACAAAGGATTTATGGCCGTTGGCGAAGTAATTGGCTTGCCACCATCTTCTACTTATCGCCAAGATGCTTGGGTAATTCGGGTGGATAGCAATGGCTGTATTTTAAGTAATTGTAGTGTGGGTATAAAAAATCTAGAATTTAGTAAAAAGACAATAGATGTATATCCAAACCCAAGTACTGGTATATTAAACATAGAAAGTGAAGAAGAAATAAAGCGGATAAGTATTTATGATATGCAAGGCAGGGTATTAAAACAAATTAAGGGAAACCTGAGACAGTTAGAACTACCAACAGAAACAGGCTTGTATTTATTGAAAATCAGTTTAGAAAATGGGAATAGTATAAATAAAAAAGTGTTGAAGCAATAGGATTAAGCATGAAAAAACTGAAGAAAAATTTCTTCAGCAGATCGCACAGATTGATGCGGTTAATGGTTTTAAAACCATTGTTAAACCGACAATTGATAAATAAAGAAATGGATGATTAAAAGTGCAAAACCCAACACAATACGATAATAGCCAAAAACCTTAAATCCTTTTTTACTTAGATAATCGATAAAAGACCGAATGGCGATTAAAGCAACTATAAACGCAATTACATTTCCGAGTATTAAATAATTGATTTGGTCGCCACTTAGCTCAAATCCGGCTTTGTAATAGTCATATCCCTTTTTTACTGTTGCTCCTAACATGGTAGGAACAGCTAAAAAGAAAGAAAATTCGGCTGCTGTTTTGCGATTTATTTTTTGAGTCATCCCTCCAACTATGCTTGCTCCGCTTCTAGATGTCCCTGGAATCATTGCTAGGCATTGAAATAAGCCTATTTTAAAAGCTGTTGAATAAGATATCTCAGTATGTGCTTTTGGGTTTTGCTCATCTATTAGTTCATTGGCCTTGAACCAGTCGTCAACCTTTAACAGTATGAAACCTCCGATAATAAGTGAAATAGCAACCGTTACTGGACTTTCTAACAATTCATCGATTACATCATTTAAGAGTAAACCCAGAACTACAGCTGGAATAAAGGCCACAAATAATTTAAAGTAAAAATCTAAGCTTTGAAAAAAACGTTTCCAATACAAAACGACAACAGACAGAATTGCGCCCAACTGGATAACGATGGTAAATAACTTCGTGAAGTCATCTTCTGCAATTCGCATAAATGAGGAGGCTATAATCATGTGACCTGTAGAAGAAACTGGCAAAAATTCGGTCAAGCCTTCAATGATTGCAATTATAATAGTTTGTATAAGATTCATAATCTTGATTAAATAAAGCGTCAAAAATAGGATATTGAACTCTTAAGATGGTGTTAAAAATGTAAAAATGTCCTTCTTTAGAATTTTTGATTGAACACACAATGTATATCTTTGAGCCATGCAAAACAACTGGGAAAAATTAAACCAAGAACTTTTCACGAGTTCTAAACGAGTTATCATCTTATCTCATCGTTCACCAGACGGCGATTCTGTTGGTTCATCTTTTGGGCTTTATCATTTTCTGAAAAAGTTTAATCATCATGTTCAGGTAATTACACCAGACCCTGTGCCGCCATTTATTCATTGGATACCAGAATTTGAAACTGCGATTAATTACGAAAAACAAAAAGATGAATCTTTTGATGCCATTCGAGCTGCCGATATTATTTTCTGCTTAGATTTTAATACTCCTTCTCGCATGGGCAATATGGAATTTGCTTTCGACAGAAGATCTAAGGATGCCTACGTAATTAATATTGATCATCATCAACAACCAGATAATTTTGCCCATTTTCAAATTTCAGATACTTCTGCTAGCTCCACTGCCCAATTGATTTTTGATTTTATCATCAAAACAAAAGGCAAAACAGCATTAGATGCTCAAATAGCTCAATGTCTTTATGCGGGAATATTAACTGATACTGGGTCTTTTCGGTTTTCAAGCACTTCGCCCCACACCCATCGAGTTGTTGCTGATTTATTAGAAACTGGCATAGATGTAAATGCCATTTATCAGAAAATTTATGATAATTATTCACAAGACAGAATTAAATTGTTGGGATTTGCATTAAAAGACAAACTTAAATTATACCCTGAATACCATACTGCAATCATTGATTTAAGTGAAAAAGAGCTAAATTCATTTCAATTTCAAAAGGGAGATACTGAAGGAATTGTTAATTTTCCATTGAGCATTTCGTGGGTCAAAATGTCTGTATTGTTAACACAAAAAGATGGAATTGTTAAAATGTCTTTCCGTTCTAAAGGTAATTTTTCAGTAAATGAATTAGCAAGAAACCATTTTAATGGCGGCGGTCATGAAAATGCTTCAGGTGGGATGAGCACACTAAGCATGCAAGAAACCTTAAAGCAGCTCGAATCAATTCTACCTGATTACAAACAAAAGCTAGATGAAAGTAAGATTTAGTTATATTTTGCTTTTCGGATTTTTTGCTGTTTTCGTTTCATGCGAAGCTGAGCCAAAAAAGAAAGCTTTGCCTTTTGAATCCAAACAGGAATACGAAGAAATTAATATTTATTCGCATCAATTTTTTTTGAAAAAAGAAAAAGAAAAAATTCAAAACTATATCGATAGCAGTCATTTGGATTTTCAGAAAACTGGAACTGGATTACACTATGTTATACTAGACTCTAGCAATGGAGATACATTTAAAACTGGAGATATTGCCGTTATTCGCTATCAGCTAAAATCCATTGAAGGGGAATTGCTTTATGAAACTCGCCCGGAATTAGCACAAGAATTTGCGGTAGATTATGATGATGTTGAAACAGGTTTGCATGAAGCAATTAAAAAAATGAAAGTTGGTGAACGAGCAATTATAATACTTCCGGCTCATTTAGCTTTCGGTATTACTGGAGATCAAGCTGCAATTCCAAGCCAAACTACTTTAGTGTATTACTTAAACATCGTTGGTAAAAAATGAAAAAAATCAGCTTCATTTTTTTTGTGCTTTTATTTTATTCATGCAGTACTAAAAAAGAAAATGAAAAAATTATTTTAGGTGATGTACAAGTTCGCTATCACCAATTAGGAGAAGGGGAGTTTCCAAGACAAAATGACGTGATAAGCGCATCCATATTAATAACAAATGAAAATATGGATACCATACATTATGTACCCGACTATCCTTATTTTTTCAAAATAGGCAATTCTAAAGTTGATTCCATTTTTATGTATATGCAGGCAGGGGATAGCATTAGTTTTAAGGTTAAAAGAGCATTGTTAAATGAATATTTTAAGTTTTATCAATTGCTAAAATCGGATTCTGGTAATGCCATTTTAAACATAAAGTTGAATGAAATTTTTAGTGATGAGCAAAAAGCAAAGGATGCTGAGTTTAAGTTACTATCGAAGAGAGAACTAGATGAACAAGCCGCTCTAAATAAATTATTGAAAGTTAATTTCACTGATTTTGAAAATATCAGAGGTGTTTATCGAAAAATAACACATAAAACTGATGGAATTCCTATTGCTTATGGTGATGAATTAACCATAAATTATATTGGAAGATTCCTTGATGGCTATGTGTTTGATAATACTTACTTAAAAGGGAGAGCACCTAGTTTTATCTATGGAAAGGACTATCAATTAATAGATGGAATTCATTATGGATTAATTGGAATGAAAGAAGGTGAAAGCGTGAAAATTATATTAACTTCGCGCCGTGCTTTTGGAGAGGAAGGTTCTATTGCAGGCATTGTTCCTCCATTTACCACAGTAATATTTGAAATTAACATAATTAAAGTAACAAAAAAATAATGAAAAGAGTAATTTTTGGATTGGGATTAGTAACAATTCTTAGTGTTTTATTTGCATGTAATAAAGCAATAACAAGTAAGTATCCTGGATATGATGAGGTAGAAACTGGATTGTTTATCAAATACCATGTGAAGAATGACACTGGCAAAATGGTTCAAGTTGGTGATATAGTCTCAATGTCTATGATTTATAATATCGATCAAGATTCTGTTTTGTTAGATACTCGAGAAACTGGAATGCCTGTAAAATTAAGAGCCGACACAGGAAAGTTTGAGGGAGATATGTTTGGTGCTTTTCTTGGAATGCATGTAGGAGATAGTGCTTCTATTATTGTAAATGCAGATACGTTTTACATTAAATCAGCTGGTGCTCCCGAAAGTCCTTATTTTGTGGACTCTACAAGCATGTTGTATTTTGAAGTAAAGATTTTAGAAGCGATATCTGAAGCAGAATTGATGGCTCAACAACAGCAACAAAATGCTGCTCAAGCGTCAAAAGAGATGGAGGCTTTACAAAATTATTTAGCAGAGAATAACATAACTGAGCAACCAACAGAATCAGGTTTAATTTTTATTTCTAAAAAGAAAGGAACCGGAAAAAAAGCAGTAGCTGGAAAAAATGTTAAAGTAAATTATGAAGGTAGATTATTGGATGGAACTTACTTTGATACAAGTGTTGAAGAAGTAGCTAAAGCGCAAGGATTGTATAATGAAGGAAGAACTTATGCACCGTTTGAGTTTGGTTTAGGCCAAGGGCAAGTGATTAGAGGCTGGGATGAAGGAATTGCCATGTTATCGGAAGGTGGCAAAGCAACTTTAATTATCCCTTCGTCAATTGGTTATGGAGCAAATCCTAGACCAGGTGGTGTAATTAAACCTTTTAATACTTTAATTTTTGAAGTAGAATTGGTTGAAGTTTTAGATTAAAAATCTTTGAAAATCCTCAATGAAAATTGAGGATTTTTTTTGCTATCGTTCAACATGATAATTTTATTTCAAATTGAAACTTAGATAGAACCATTTGGTTTTTTGAAAATAAAAGTTGAATTTTCAGTATCATACTTAATTTATGGACAAATACGATTTATGTGTTATTGGTGGTGGGCCTGCAGGTTATGCAGCAGCTATGCGCGCAATAGATTTTGGTAAACGTGTATTGCTTGTTGAAAAGGCTAAATTAGGAGGTTATGGTATTTACGACGGTGCTTTAGCGTCAAAAACCATGTGGGAACTTTCAACACGAATCAAGACTGTTAAAGAGGAAATCGGGCAAGATAAGCGTATGGATATTTCCTTTTCGAAAGTGAAAGAAATAATCAATGAGGCACTCTTTGAACGTAAATTCCAACTTTCTTGTCACTTGAGAATTATACATGCTGAGACTGGGTTGATTAATTATGAAAAAGGCACTGCGAGTTTTGTCAGTGCTCATGAAGTAAAAGTCACTAAAGATGATGGCTCAAGCTTTATTGTATATGCCGAAAATACAATCATTGCATCAGGAAGCCGGCCAAGAACACTACCCAATATTAAAGTTGATGAAAAAACAATTTTAACCTCAGATGGGATTTTGCATCTCGATAAATTTCCAAAGAGCTTAGTGATTTTAGGAGCTGGTATCATTGGTTGTGAATTTGCAACCATGTTTTCTAATTTCGGGCAAACTAAAGTCTATTTAATTGATAAAGCAGATCGAATTTTACCATTTGAAGATCAAGATGTTGCTGATGTTGTTGCAACTAATTTAGAAGAAAATGGAGTAGTAATTCACAAGGGAAGCCAATTGATTCGTATGGAGCAATTAGGCGATATTGTTGAATATGAAATAGAAAATAGCGATGGAACTAGAGAAGTGTTGCAAGTAGAAAAAGCAATGCTTTCTATTGGAAGGGTGTCCAATGTAGAACAGTTAAACCTAGAAAATGCGGGGGTGAAAATGAACACAAATGGGGTTCATATTATTGATGAAGATACTCGTACCAATATCCCAAATATATATTCAGTTGGCGATGTTTCGGGGCATTTAGCATTAGTAAATGTTGGTGAACGTGAGGCAAGACATGCAGTTGTTCGAATTTTTGCTGACTTTCCAGTCAAACCCATTCGATATGAAAACATATCGACTATAATGTTTTTAAACCCAGAAGTTGCTGCAGTGGGGATAAATGAACAAATCGCTGCAGAAATGAAAATTCCAATTAGGGTTTCTAAAGTTGATTATTCCACTATAGCCAGAGCAATTGCAATGCGCAAAACCAATGGCTTTTTTAAAATTATTGTTTCTGATGACGATGAGATGAAAGTTCTTGGGATGAGAGCAGTTGGAGAACATGCATCAAGTGCAATTCAAGCAATGGCTTTACTTATTTATATGGATAAAGGGATTGATGAAATAGCACACATGATACATCCGCATCCTTCTATTGTGGAAGGTATTCAAGAGTGTGTGAGAATGTTAATTGGGAAATCGGTATATAAGTCATCCATTTTTAAAGACAAACTCAAATGTTACCGGAGAACTGTTGGTGGCGAAATCCTTCCTTTACATGAGGAGCTAACTTCAGATCAAAAAAACTTAGAAAGAGTTTAGAACCATAACCAGAATAATTTTTGAAATACAAGTTTATTCCCTAAATGCTGGATTTGTTACAAAAGTACTATCCGTGATGGCTTTTAGAAATGCAATTAAATCAACTTTTTCAGCAGGAGTTAAATTTCTGTTTTTTAACATAGTTGGGTCTATAGTTGGAGAAGATTGTATGCCTGATGCATAAAAATCTACAACCTCTTCTAAGGTTTGAAACCTACCATCGTGCATATAAGGGTCAGTAAAAACTAAATTACGCAAAGAAGGAGTTTTAAATTTACCGACATCAGATGCTCTTTTGGTGACTTGTGCCAAACCTGAGTCTGGGTTTGCATCTAAGCCATTATTTCTAAATTCAAAATCGGTCCATAGCGGATTTGGGAAAATTCCATGACAATGCATACAATCACCTTTTCCTTCACCAATAAATAACTCATAACCTCTTTTTTCTTGGGCATTTAAGGCCTGACCAGTGTAAGCAATGCCATTTCTTTTCTTGATTTCATTATCAGCTTTGCTGTTTCCACTTATTAACGTTCTTTCAAACTGTGCAATAGCTTTAACAACCAAATTAGAATCAACAATGGGAGTGTTAAATGCTTTTTCAAACAAAGGGGGGTAAGCAGGGTCATTCTGAAGTTTAGAAACAACATTTGGCCATGTTTCTACCATTTCTAGCTTGTCTGTAACTGGTCCAAATGCTTGTTGTTCAATAGTTAATTTGGCTCCATGCCAGTTAAAGGAACCATGATCTGGGAAAGTTTTATTAAAAGCCAAGTTAAATAGCGGCATAGCGTTTCTTAACCCTGGTGTGCCATCTACCCCAATACTCAAAGCAAGTCCTTTATCATTAAAAGCGTCTTCTGGTTTGTGACATGAGGCACAGGATAAAACATTGTTTTTAGAAAGCTTTTTTTCAAAAAACAACTTTTTACCTAAGGCAATGCCCTCAACAGTCAATGGATTGTCAACTGGTATTTGAGGCGGGTCGATGTAAACAAAATGCTGGGGTAAACTTAAAACATAAGGTGTTTGTGTAATCGGGTCATCTTGCTTCTGATTGTTTATGATGTCTGAATTGTCATCCTTCTTACAACATGAAAGAAAAATGATAATAAATGAAAATTTTAATGCTGTTTTTATCATGAGTTTATATTTCTAACGTGAATAAAGTAGGCTCAATTACTATTTGATTCAGGTTATATGTTATAAGTTCAACCAATTCTTTTGAATTATTTGTATCGATTTTTATCAGTTTATAGAATTTCCCAAATATGTAAAACAGAAAATAATGAAAAGAGATAAATGCGATATTAAAATTCATATTATAAAAGTGATATAAAGTTAGTTAAAAATAGAACGTTATCTTGAAAATTGGTTATAAGTCATCCAGTTATTGTACTTGAATTTGTGGAAATTAAATTGCAGTTAAGCTGATATGTTTTCTTAACTCGAAAAGTTAAGTTGAATTCTTAAAACTTTGCTCAAGTTTAAAAAATGTACTTCAAGACAAATCCTGAAGTACATTCTTAGTTTTTATTCGCTGAAAGCTGGGTTAGTCACAAAAGTACTATCTGTAATGGCTTTTAAAAATGCAATTAAATCAAGTTTTTCAGTGGGAGTTAAATTTCTATTTTTTAGCAAAGTTGGATCTATAGTTGGCGAAACTCGTACTCCAGAGGTATAGAAATCGATAACTTCTTCAAGTGTTTGAAAGCGACCATCATGCATATAAGGGCTTGTAAAAACAAGGTTTCTTAAAGAAGGAGTTTTAAACTTTCCAACATCAGAAGCTCTTCTGGTAGTTTGAGCCAAACCAGAATCTGGATTGGCGTCTAAGCCATTGTTTCTATATTCAAAATCTGTCCAAAGTGGATTAGGAAAAATTCCGTGGCAGTGCATACAATCACCTTTTCCTTCGCTTATAAATAATTCATAACCTCTCTTTTCTTGTGCATTTAATGCCTGACCAGTGTATGCAATTCCATTCCTCTTCTTGATTTCATTATCAGCCTTGCTATCACCACTTACTAATGTCCTTAAAAATTGAGCCAGTGCATAAGCTGTATGTTTACTATCTATCGCTTCGTTGCCAAAAGCTGATTTATACATATTCTGATACTCAGGATCGCTTTTTATGTCCAATAAATTAGCTTGAAAAAAGTCATCAACTTCAAATAGCATAACATCCTCAAGAGTTCCTTTTATTTTGCCATTCCATAAAAATTGATTTGGCCAAGCAAGATTAAAGTGTGGAATTACCTGAGTATTGTTACCTCCATTAGATGAAAAGCTTTGTGATTGTAGATGACAAGAGGCACAAGCTAAACCATCAAATGCGCCTCCTTTTGATAGCTTTTTTTCATAATATAGTTTCTTTCCCAAGGCAATACCTTCCACAGTCAAAGGATTATCAATTGGTATTTGTGGTCGATCGATATATACAAAATGTGGCGGCAGATTTAAGGCGTAAGGTGTCTGGGTGATAGGCTTATCCGTTTTCTGTTCATTAATAATATCAGAATTATCCTCTTTCTTGCATGCAGCAAGAAAAAGGATAATAAATGAAAGTTTTAATATAGATTTTACCATGATTTCTATATTTCAACTGTGAATACTGAAGGGCCATTTAAGTTTAATTTTCTTTGTGCATCATACTTTGGCATAATCATTAGCCCATATTTATTTAAATCCCAAGTATATGGATTCTCGTACCATTGTTCCACATTCATAATGATAGAAAAGCTTTCTTCACCATCAATTGTAATAGCTGATGCAATAGGTTTTGCAACAAAATGATTATCTTCAAATGTGGTATCTGTTGGAGTTATGTTTCTTGCTGTTCCCATGTGGGTAGCAAATCCTTTTTCAGTACCTAGAGAGTCAAATTTTCCTTCTAGTTGCATGAAGTGATATCCTCCACCTAAAGGCATGGGCCAATTCCAAAGCACTGTTGTTAGGTCAGAATAACCATTTGTTATGTTATCCTCTCGATCAAATCCAAAATTAAATGAAATGGAAGTGTATTCGCCTGCTGGAACTTTAGTTGTAGGATTGAATTGCAAAGTTGTTGAGTTTGAAATGTCAACTAAATGGTATTCGTTAATGGTAAAACTAGAACCATCAGCCTTATTAAAGGTGATATCTGAGATTAAGTATCGAAGCTTAGTTACATTAAATGCTTCACCATTTTTTGTAGTATAAGGTTTATTGGCAGTATTCAACACCAAGTCATTACCATTGACCTTTTGCTTCATATCAATGCTGATGGTATATCTGGTTGGGTCAACCAACTCTTTTACAATTTTTGTTTCTATTTTAGGTTCATCGTCTTCGCAAGACACTAAAAATAGAGATAGTAGCGGAAGAGCTATTAAAGCTATTAGCGCTGTTTTGAATTTATTTTTCATGATATATTATTTATAAAGTTAGTTAAAAATAAAATGTTAAATCACAAGTAATGCGTTTGTCATTTTGCAATTGCTTGTCGTTTAAGTTTTGAGTTAAGGGCATAAAATAAGTTATACCAATACCCGATTTCTTCAAGTAATATTTAATACCTGAAGTAAAGAAGGATGCAAATCCTCCTGAATTTAAATATTCTTCTCCTTTAAAGGTATCTCTTTCACTATATTCAAAACCATAACCAATATTTGGCGCAATTTTTTGCTCACCAAATTGGATTATTTTGAAGAAATATGAATTGAGATTTAATCGATTAGCAAACCTAAATTGATTGCTATTTTCAGAATTAATACGATAGCTTACATTACTTGATAGGCCGTATGTTTTAAATTTTAATTGTGCTTCTGTTAGCATAATTAAATCGTAACTTCCAGTGCCACTTTGTAAATGAGGGTCTAATTCGCTATAGGGTACGCCATATACTATGTTCCCTTTTTGATTAGATGCTGGACTTACCACATAGGGCTGGTTGTATTTACCTGTTGGTAGTTTTCCACCTATACCAGCGAGTAACCGAAAAGCCCAGTTGGACGAATCTGTTACTTTAGTATTGTAAACCATGTGCTTAAATACTAAAGTTAGATCGCCAGGCCCAGCGATTGAATGTATAATGCTATCATTTTCAAGATAGTAATTGTCTGAAAAGCTAATGCTTGCATTTAATTGCCATGTATTACTTAAGAAGTAATTAAGCCAAACATCATAAGCATTAAATCTTTCTTCTTGACTTACTGCATTAGAAAGTACCGTGTTGCCAATCGCATGTTTATCTTTAGTTGTTAGCACCGAATAATCAATTCTAGATGCAGAAAATGTTCTGTATCGATAGTTGAATCCAAAAGAATTATTAAGGTCATTAGGCTCTAAGTTCATGTAAATAGAACATAGGTCACATGCTTTTATCTCCATTGAAGTCAACATTATTCCCATTAAAAGGAATACTATTTTTTTCATAGTTATAAGTTTATTGAATAATTAAAAAATTGATTCAACTAAACTTAGGAGGGTCTAATACGGCTTGAGCGAAAATATAAGAGTAATTATTTCTTATAATGTTAAAGGAAATATGTTTTGAAGCTGGGCTTAAAATTTCAAGTTCTTTAAACGTAAAATTGAAAAGTAATATATTTTCCTCGCTTATGACTCTTGGTTTGTTGCTTGCAGGTTCATCTGCTTTTTCTAATTGTGTTTTTAGGTGACACTTACCGTCGCAGCTATAAGTAGTAACTTCTTTATTGATACAAAATTTATCGATGATTTCTAACTTATTTATTTCATAAGAGATACGAATCCATGTCTTATGCGTAGTGCCATATAAAACGACAATAAGCAAGAATATAGCTCCTAATGTATTTAACTTTGATATCACCTTACAAAGATAAGATTCAAATAATTGAAAATGTTTAAATAGTAGTACATAATTTAGACGAAATTGCATAATTTAAGTTGCCTTGGAATTATTAAATAAACTTGTTGTCATTCTCGGACCTACTGCGGTTGGTAAAACCAAACTCGCTGTTCATTTAGCTAAGGAATTGAATGGAGAAATAATTAGTGCTGATAGCCGACAAGTTTATCGTAAAATGGACATTGGAACCGGGAAGGACTTGGCAGACTTTACTATAGATGACCAAGTTATTCAACATCATTTAATCGACATTAAAGACCCGGGAGATGAGTATGATGTTTTTGAATTTCAACAAGATTTTTTGGCCGCATATGATACCCTTATTAAAAATGATAAAATACCAATACTTTGCGGTGGAACCGGAATGTATTTACAGGCAGCTCTTCAGCCAGAACTAATGCTTAAAGTTCCCCATAACAAAAAATTAAGAGAAGAATTATATGCATTGAATCAATTGGAATTGAATGATATGCTAAAAAAAATGAAATCAAATGTGCACAACCAAACAGATTTAAACGACCGAGAACGAACAATACGAGCGATAGAAATTGAGAAATACAAGCAAGTAAGCCAAAAAGAGTTAAATCCAATTAAACAATATGTCATTTTTGGAATCCAAATAGATCGGTCAATTTTAAGGCATCAAATTAAATTGCGCTTAGATTCAAGGTTAAATGAAGGAATGATAGATGAGGTTGCCCAACTAATAGCAGATGGTATTAGCATTGAAAAACTAACGTATTATGGTTTAGAATATAAATTTATTGCGCTTTATTTGAATAAAGAAATTAGCTACACTCAAATGTATGATGATTTATTGCAAGCAATCAGACGATTTGCTAAAAAGCAAATGACTTGGTATAGAAGAATGGAAAAAATGGGCTATGTAATCAATTGGATAGAAGCAGAAATTCCATTGGAAAAGAAACTAAATATCATAAAACAAAAATTGAATGAAAAACTTTAAAGTATATAAATCATCTGCTGGTTCTGGAAAAACCTACACTTTAGTGAAAGAATTTCTGCTATTAAGTTTAAAAGACTCTAACCCCTATGCTTTTACTAAAATATTGGCAATCACTTTCACAAACAAGGCTGCCACAGAGATGAAAGAACGTATTTTAAAAGCATTAAAAGAAATAGGGGGCAACATTGCAGAAGAGGGAACATCCTATTACTTGAAAGAAGACTTGAAAAAAGAACTTGAAATAAAAGAGGAAGAACTTCAAGTTAGATGTCAAAAAGCACATTTAACGATTTTGCATAATTATGCAGATTTTAATGTTAGCACCATTGATAAATTTTCACATCGCTTATTACGCACCTTTGCTAAAGATTTAGACTTGTCGGTCAATTTTAAAGTTGATTTAGATGAAGACACCATTTTAAGACAAGTGATTGGTTTGATGATCTCTGTAGTTGGTCAAGACCCACAAATATCAGATTTAGTAATTAATCACTCCCTAACAAAAGTTGAAGAAGGAGATTCTTGGAACCCGATAGAAGATATTTTTGAAGTAGCTAAAAAGTTATTGGCCGAAGATGGCGCATTAAGATTAGCTCAAATGAGTGAATTGAAAATCGAAAAAATTAAAGAAATTCAACAAACCATTTGGAAAGAGAACAAAGTATATGAACAAAAGATTAGTGGAATTGGAGAAGCTGCTCTAAATCTAATTAAGTCCAATAGCATTAATAGCGAAAGTTTTAGATATGGAAATAAGAATGGAGGTGGTTTGCCTAGTTATTATAAAAAGCTTGTCTCATTTGATTATAAATCGTTTAAACCTACCCAACGAGTTTTAGAAACGATAGAAGAAGATAAATGGTTTTCAGGAAAAGTTAATTCAACGGATAAGTTGGCTATTGATAATATTAAATCTCAGTTAATAGATTATTATAATCTAGCTCAAGAAGAAATTAAAGCTGGTTTGGCAATTTACCTTTCGAAAAAATTAATTTCTAAGAACTTGAGGTTAGTAGCTTTGCTAAAAGCAATTGAATCAAGACTTTCTACACTTAAAAAAGAACAACGAATAGTTCCGATTTCTGATTTTAATAAAAAAATTAGCGAAGTAGTTTTAAACGAGCCAATGCCCTTTGTGTATGAAAAATTGGGTGAGAAATACGATCATATCATGATTGATGAATTTCAAGATACTTCTATTTTGCAGTTTATGAATCTGATGCCCCTTATCGAAGAATCTCTTGCAAGAGGTGAATTTAACATGATAGTAGGTGACGCTAAACAAGCAATTTACCGATTCAGAGGGGGAGAGGTAGAACAGTTTTCAGAGATGCCAGATTATGTTCCAGAGCAATTTTCTGATAATCCAATTGTAATAAATCGTTTATTGAGCTTAAAAAGTCAATACAATCCTGACAATCTGATTAAGAACTATCGCTCAAAAGCTAAAATAGTAGCATTTAATAATGAATTGTTTGAAAACTTAAAAACCTTGATGCCTGCTCGTGTTTTAAACATTTTTGACGGCCATCGACAGGAGTACGATGAAAATGATAATACAGGTTTTGTTGATGTAAAATTTTTTAAACATGAAGATAAAAAGTTTAATTATATGAAACAGGTATTTTCAGACATACAAGATTGCATAAAAGATGGTTATTCGCATGAAGACATTGCAATTTTATGTCGAACAAGAAATCATGCCATAGAAATTTCTGAATTTTTAAAAGTCAATGATATACCTATCTTATCTTCTGAAAGTTTAAGGCTAATAACAATGCCGCACATTTTATTTTTGATTGATATGGCTTTATGGATAAATGAGCCAGATAATAAGAATTATCAAAAAAATTGTATTGAGTTTTTGGTTAAAACAAAGCGCATTCATGGTGAATTAGATGAACGTTTTCAAAAGATGATTTTGAATAATGAATCATTCGAAAATAATCTAAAACAACTAGGTTATCAGGTTGATGTAACTGAACATAGGGCTAAAACGAGCTATGAATGTTTTGAATCGCTGATTCGAATTTTTAAATTGAACGAAGGATTTGACATCTACTTGCAATTTTTTATGGAAGCGGTTTTAAACTTTAGTCAATCGGAATCTAAAAGCTTGATGGACTTCTTGAGATGGTGGGAAATCAAAGGCGATAAGTTGTCGATAGAAGCACCTGAAGGAATGGATGCTGTACAAGTTCTAACCATACATAAATCAAAAGGATTAGAATTCCCAATTGTAATATATCCATTTGCCGAGCAATCTATTAGTGAAGGCAAACATGTTGATTTATTATGGGTTAAGCAGCGTGAATACCCTGAATTAGCAAGTAACACCTTAGTTGAGTATGGCTCAGATATGTTTAATTCAACATATACTAAGGAGTTTGAAATAGAGTATGAAAAGAAATTTATGGATTTAGTAAATGACACTTATGTGGCTTTTACTAGGCCAACTGATCGCTTATATATTCGGACTAAAAAACCATCAGCGCAAAAGAGTCTAGATGAACTTGAGAATTACAATCTAGCACGCTTACTTGAAATTGGAAGGCCAATAAACGCTACTATAAATGACGAAGGATATTCAATTGGTCTGGCAAGTAAAAAAACAACGGCAGTGAAAATGGAAACTGCAATAGACTTTGACCTTCATTACCATTCAGAAGCTTGGGATAATAAATTAAAATTAGGTCAAAACTCTAAACATGAATTAAATGAAGATGAATTAAACGCTCAAAGATTTGGAAACTTATTTCATGAAATTATGTCGAAAATAGATAAGGCAGAAGATATAGATGAAGTTGTAAATCAATATTTTTTAAATGGGCAATTGACAAAAGAACAGAAGAAAATATTAACTGAAGAAATTAACTCCATACTACTTTCGGAAGATTGTGCGCCGTTTTTTTCCAATAATAAACAAACATTAAACGAAGCTACTTTAATTGAGAAGAACGGTAAAGTATGGCGTCCAGATCGAGTGGTATTTAATTCGGATAAAATAATGGTTTTAGAATACAAAACAGGAGAAGAAAAAGAAGCACACAAAAAGCAAGTCCAAAACTACATGAACTTAATTACAGCAATGAGCGAAAAACAAATTGAAGGTTATTTATATTATTTAGAGGACAAGAAATTAGAGCAAGTGTTTAATTGATTTCTTGTGTTTAGAAACTAAGCGAGATGTTATTAAACAGTATAACTATTTGTTTAAATCTAAAATGAAAAATTTCTGAGACTTCAAGTTTGCTTTGTTTTGACTAAATAATAATAATTTATTTTTACCAATCTCAAAAGAAGGGTTTGGCCTTAATAACTTATTACGAAGTTTTAAATTTTTATAAATTACTTCTTGTTTGATTAGTCCTTTAGAGTTGACTTCAGTTAGAATTATAGCACTGTTTAAAGCTGGGGTAAATGCATTGTACCTTTTTCTTAATGGTATATTTCTTAAGTTGTTAATGTTGTCATTATATACAAACCAAATTTTATTTGAATCTTGAATTGATGTGTAACCTGAATAGACTGGGGTGAAATTCTTAGTATTATTCTTTAAAATAATATCTTCCCATAATACATTTCCAGAAGAATCTAGCATAGTTAAAAATATATTTCCATAAACATAGACATCGACATTTGAATTAATAAGCAAGCGCTGTTCAGCAGCAAGTAATCTAGAGCCATCTTCAAAATCATAAACGTCATTTAAAAAATATAATGGCAATTCTTGATACTTTATAACTTTGTTTTTTGAATACATATACCTTAATGGCCTATTCAATTTAGAGGTTTGATGAAATCTAAAAAGCTCTGGATTTACAGGCTTAAACTTTAAAGTAGTTAACTTATCCTCCTTTAAATTATATTGGAATTGAAAAGTACCGTGTAGATCAAATTTTCCATGATTTGAATAGATTCCTGTTAGAATCAGCTTCTCTTTATAGTATTCAAATTTAAATTGCCTAATCCATTTGTCTTGGTTGTCTATTTTGGCAATAGTATCTATTAACCCATCTTTGAGCTTTAGTATATGATAATCTATGTCAAACGGAATTGACTTATAATTTAAGTTTAACTTACTTTCATCTGCAGTAATTAAATATGTTTCGTTTTTTCCATGAATTAGTGCAGAGTATATTATAAAATTTCTTTGCTTTTTTGGAATGGAATATACATGATGATTAACTTTTACTAGGTCTTGATCGAAGGAGATTATACAAAACTTAGTTGTATCTTCTGATCTTGTGTGATAATCATAAATTAACCCTAAAGTTGAGGTGTCGCTATTGTTAATAAATGCACTAAATGATTTTTTAATATTATACTTTTCGGAGTGAATACTATCCAATAAAATTTTTTTATTAACTGAAAACGAATCTAAATTAAGCTCTTGATAATAAAACTTTCTGACAGTTCGATTCTCGGTACAGCTAAAATTATATACTTTCTCTCTAGAAAAAAAATACCCTAATTGTTCTGTTTCATTCCCCTCTATATAATCAGTAAGTTTTATTTTGCCTAATATTTCCGTAAAATCATGGTTTGTCTTTATAAAATAAGTGCTGCCTTGTGCATATTTTCCTTCAGAAAATAAAAAATAATTCCCCTTTGAATTTTTCCCCAAATAGCTATGTGGTATTGACCTAGAATCAGTGTTAAAGTCTTCTAAGATTTTGAGGTTGTGAGCAATGGAGTCTTGAGCGCTTGTATTAATATTAAGACATAATACCACAAACAAAAAGCTACCCAATCGGATAGCTTTTTTATATAATTTGAATTGAAACAAAATAAATTAGGTTTTAGTGGGTCAAATTACCTAAAATAATCTTTCATTCGTTCAAAAAAACCTTTATCATCTGCAGTTGGTTGTGGTTCGTAAGCTTTTGAACCACGTAGTTTTTCAATAATTTTTTTGTCTTCTTTACTCAAATTTTGAGGAGTCCACACATTTATATTGACCAACTGATCGCCAGTTCTATACCCATTAACATCAGGAATACCTTTGTTTCTAAGTCGAAGTACTTTTCCACCTTGTGTGCCAGCTTCAATTTTTATTTTTGCTTTTCCATTAACGGTTGGCACTGTTACTTCAGAACCTAAAATTGCATCTGGAAATGGAATGTATAAATCATAAAGGATGTTGTTGCCATCTCTTTTTAATTCAGGATGCTCTTCTTCTTCAATCAACACAATTAAATCTCCTGCAACACCATTTCTGGCGCCCATATTTCCTCTACCTGTTACTGAAAGTTGCATGCCATCTTCCACACCAGCTGGAATCTTTAGGTCAATGGTTTCATCGTCTTTTACAATTCCATCGCCATGGCAAGTGTTACACTTATTGGTGATTATTTTTCCGTCTCCACCACATTTTGGACAAGTAGAAGCGGTTTGCATTTGTCCTAAAAACGTATTCGTGATTCGAGTAACTTGACCACTTCCATTACATTGATCACAAGTATTAAAACCACTGCCTCCTTCTGCACCAGAACCAGTACATGTTTTACAAGAAATGTATTTTTTGACTTTAATTTTCTTTTCAACACCATTGACGATGTCTTTTAAAGTCAATTTTACTTTTACACGTATATTACTTCCTCGATTCACACGACGACCTCGTTGACCTCCGCCGCCAAATCCACCGAATCCGCTAAAACCGCCGCCTCCGCCAAAAATGTCTCCAAATTGAGAGAATATGTCTTCCATATTCATACCGCCACCGCCAAATCCTGAGCCACCGCCCATACCAGCATGACCAAAACGGTCATATTTAGCTTTCTTTTCTTCGTTACTTAAAACTTCATAAGCTTCTGCAGCTTCTTTAAATTTCTCTTCAGCTGCTTTATCGTCAGGGTTTTTGTCAGGGTGATACTTTATTGCAAGTTTCCGATATGCTTTTTTTACTTCTTGAGTACTTGCATTCTTATCTACGCCTAAAACCTCGTAATAATCTCTTTTTGCCATAGTGTTTTATTATTTCCCTACTACAACTTTAGCATAGCGAATTACTTTTTCTTTTAAGATGTAACCTTTTTCAATAACATCAACCACTTTGCCAACCATCTTTTTTGAAGGAGCAGGTATTTGCGAAATTGCTTCGTGAATTTCACTATCAAATTCTTTTCCTTCAGAATTCATCGGTTCAACACCATTGGATTTAAACACATTTAAAAACTTATTGTAGATTAAATCAATGCCTTCTTTCAAACTGTCATAGTTTTTGGTTTCTTCCATGGACTTTTTGGCACGTTCAAAATCATCCATTACTGGGAGTAAACTTTTAAAAATATCCTCACCAGCTGTTTTATATAGTTCTAACTTTTCTTTCTGAGTTCTTCTACGGAAATTATCAAATTCAGAATACAGTCGAATGTACTTGTCGTTTAAAGCTTGAATCTCAAGGTCTTTCTTTTCTATGTCCGATAGCTCTCGCTCCTGATCTTGGGTATTGTTATCCGTTTCATTTTCGGTGAACGTTGAGTTTTCAATATTCCCTTCCTGCTCATCAATCGTATTATTCTCTTCTTTCATGCGTGATAAATTTAATTCTAAATCGGCTTTTCAAATGGTTTGCCAATGTTCTTTTTTGTCAAATTGACAGCTAAAATAAAACACTTAGAAGTATCTTTTTTAAGAAAATTAAGATTCTGTATTTTTGAGTTAAAGCTACAATTGGTGTTGCTTAGACATGAAAAGATTATATGGCCAATTTCTATTTCTTAAAGGCATCTAAAGTTGCGCCAAGTCCACCACCTCTGATGGCATTGCCTTTACCTATTATTATTCCATCTCCATCGATAAGAAAAGCTGAGGGGATGGATCTTACTCCATATATACGTGCGCCTTCAGCAGCCCAGGCTTTTAAATCGCTAACATGATAAGGCCAAGCTAAGCCATCTTGCATGATTGCGTTTTGCCAAGCTCCTTTAGCTTTATCTAATGAAACAGAATAAACAGTAAATCCATTCCCATTCTTGAATTTTTCATTTTTAAATTTGTGGTAAGTTTTGACAATATTGGGGTTTTCCTTTCTACAAGGGCCACACCAAGAAGCCCAAAAGTCGATTAACACCATTTTACCTTTTAAATCAGAGAGTGCTATCATCTTGCCATTTGGGTCTGCAAACTTTAGTTCAGGTGCTTTATTTCCTATTCTTAGCCCAACTGTTACTTCTTCATTTTTGGATTGTGCGTTTAGGTTATTGTTAAAATTAAAACCTATTAATACGATTAATATGCAAATTACTTTATTCATCTTTTTATTTTATTGCTTAGTTAACAAGATTAGTTCCAAACTAAGTTCGTTTGATATCTGCACCAAGTGCATTAAGTCTAACATCAATGTTTTGATACCCTCTATCTATTTGTTCAATATTATGAATAGTGCTTTTTCCACTAGCAGATAGTGCGGCAATTAAAAGGGAAACTCCAGCTCTAATATCAGGTGAAGTCATTTGAATGCCCTTTAATTTTGTTCGTTTATCTAGGCCTATTACAGTTGCTCGGTGTGGGTCACATAAAATAATTTGGGCTCCCATATCAATTAGTTTATCGACAAAGAACAAGCGGCTTTCAAACATTTTTTGATGAATCAAAACAGAGCCCCTTGCTTGTGTGGCAACAACCAAAATAATGCTCAATAAATCAGGTGTAAATCCAGGCCATGGTGCATCTGAAATGGTCATGATAGAACCATCAATAAAAGTTTCTATGCTATAATGGTCCTGAGCAGGTATATATAAATCATCGCCAATTAAATCTATCTGAATACCGAGCTTTCTAAAGGTATCAGGTATAATTCCCAAGTTTTCATAAGACACATCCTTGATGGTAATTTCTGACCCTGTCATTGCTGCAAGACCAATAAAACTACCTATCTCTATCATGTCAGGTAAGATTTTATGCTCACAACCTCCTAAGTATTCTACTCCGTTTATGGTTAGCAAATTAGAACCAATGCCTGTAATATTTGCTCCCATGCTATTTAGCATTTTACAAAGTTGTTGTATGTAAGGCTCACAAGCAGCATAATAGATTGTTGTAGTTCCTTTAGCCAAAACAGCAGCCATTATAATGTTAGCTGTACCTGTAACTGATGCTTCGTCTAATAGCATGTAAGTTCCTTGTAAGTTGCTTGCTTCAACTTTATAAAACTTATTATCTTCGTTATAGATAAATTTTGCGCCTAACTTTTCAAAACCAATAAAATGAGTATCCAATCTTCTTCTTCCAATTTTATCACCACCTGGTCTAGGAATATACCCTTTTCCAAATCGAGAAAGAAGTGGGCCTAAAATCATAACCGAGCCCCTTAAACTGGAACCTTTCTCTTTAAATTTTTGCGTGTTTAAATATTCGATATCAATATCATCGGCTTGAAAACTATAAGTTTCACTATCAAGCTTTTCTACTTTAACACCAAGGTCTTTTAATAAGTCAATTAGTTTGTTGACATCAATAATGTCTGGAAGGTTCTTGATAGTAATTTTTTCTGGGCTTAATAAAACTGCACATAATATTTGCAATGCTTCGTTTTTAGCACCTTGAGGTTTTAATTCACCAGATAAACGTTTACCTCCGTTAATTTCAAATGTTCCCATTAATAATGTCGTTTAGTATTTTTTTCTAGACTTTGATTTGCGATTTTTTTTCTTATTTGTTTTTTGTGCTGTGGTGGTTGTTGTATTTCTGGTTGCTATTTCTTTTGTAGGAATCAATTCTATACTTGTAGGAACTTTTAATTTTCCTTTGGCTATTTTTATTAAATCAGAAATAATTTGATCATCATTAACCGAACTTCTACCCCAAGTAATGTAATGCTTCTTCATTAAATTGGCAATGGAGTTTATAAGCTCATCTTTCTCTTCTCCTTCTTCCATAGCAATTGCTGCCTTTACTAAATTCTCAACACCTTTTCCATAGTGTTTAAATCGCGTATTGTTTTGAGGATATGACATTTTATTGGGCTTTTCAGTAAAATGCTCAGGAGTTGGAACAGGGTAGGGTGAATCAACCTCTAATTTAAAGTCCGACATGATGAAAATATGATCCCATAGCTTATGCTTGAAATCTTGTACATCTCGCAGGTGAGGGTTTAATTGCCCCATTACATCTATGATGGCTAATGCCATTTCATTTCGTTTATCTTTATCTTCTAGTTTAACGGCGTGGTCTATTAAACTTTGAATGTGTCGGCCATATTCAGGAATAATCATTTTTGGCCTACTTGTATTGTAATTCATTTAGTGATTTTAAATATATTTCTTAGGGTATTTTTAATTTTTTAAGATTCTAAGTTTAGCAAATTTCAGCAAAAGCTGCTTTTCACCACCTTGGTCGAATTGTATAGTCGCTTTTATATTTGGTTCTTTTCCCTCCATTTCGGTAACCTCTCCTTTTCCAAATCGAAGATGTTCTACTCGCATCCCTTTTTCAATTTTACTTGCCGTTGCAGCAAATGAAGGGTCAACAGGCCTATTTGCATTATCTATGCTCACCATTTTTTTATGTGGAGGAATAATTTTTTCAGGAGGGGTTTTGGTATCCTTTTTTGCTACTTTAGACATGCCAACGCGTTTATTATATTTAGAATTCGATGTATTATTAGTCTTGAAATATGAGCTTCTTTCGTTGTCAAATGTACTAATTGCTTTTTCCTTTGCCTCAGTGTAGTCCAAAAATTGTTCATCAATCTCTTCTATGAAGCGGCTAGGCTCGCAATAAATCAGGTTTCCCCACCTATATCTGCTTGTAGCAAATGATAGGTTCACTTCTTTTTCAGCTCTTGTCAAAGCTACATAAAACAAACGTCTTTCTTCTTCTAAATCAGATCTCGAAGATAAAGACATCTGAGATGGAAATAAGTTCTCTTCTAAACCTACTATATATACATAGGGAAATTCTAATCCTTTTGCTGCATGTATAGTCATAAGGGTTACTTTGTTGGGATCATTGTCTTTGTCATTATCAGCATCGGTTAATAAGGCAATGTCTTGCAAAAAAACAGCAAGCGATTTGTCTTCATTTTCTGTTTCCGAATGATCAACAAAATCCTTTATACCATTCAATAATTCTTGTATATTATCATACCGCGCAATTCCTTCTGGAGTTCTATCACTAAACAAATCCGACAAAATAGTTGAAGACTTTGCAATTTCTTCCGCTAATTCATAGGCGTTTTTTTTGCTCTGCATCAATTGAAAGTTTCGAATCATGTCAACGAAACTTCTAATTTTATTTTTTGCACCAGCATTTATTGGCAAGTTCATCAAAATGTTGGAAGAAATAACCTTCCACATACTAATGTTTTGTTCATTAGAAATTAAAGAAATGTGATCTAAAGAAGTTTTGCCAATTCCTCGCGTTGGGTAATTGATTACTCGTTTTAAGGCTTCTTCATCATCGGGGTTGATAACCAATCGGCAATAAGCCAAGATGTCTTTAATTTCTTTTCGTTGGTAAAAAGAAAGCCCTCCATAAATTCGATATGGAATATCTTTTTTTCGAAGCGCTTCTTCCATCGCTCTAGATTGAGCATTGGTTCGATACAAAATCGCAAAATCACTATTTAACGCTTGGTTGTTGTGTTTGGTTTCAATAATGCTATTTGCAACCTGATTGCCTTCCTCATTATCAGTTAATGATTTGCTGACTTTAATCTTATTTCCTACTCCATTATCAGTCCACACTTCTTTTTGCAACTGATCTTTGTTGTGACCAATGACATGATTCGCTGCATTTACGATGTTCTTCGTAGAACGATAGTTTTGTTCTAACTTATATACTTTGGTGTCTTTATAATCTTGTTGGAAGTTTAAAATGTTTTGGATGTTGGCTCCTCGAAAAGAATAAATACTTTGAGCATCATCACCTACTACACAGATATTTTCATTTAAAGCACCGAGTTTCTTTACTAATAAGTATTGCGAAAAATTTGTGTCCTGATACTCATCAACCAAAAGGTATTTGAATCGATGCTGATACTTATACAATACTTCAGGGAAATCACGCATTAATATATTGGTTTTAAATAGCAAATCATCGAAATCCATGGCGGCAGATTTAAAACAACGAGACTCATAAGCCTTATATATATCGCCAATACGGGGTTTTGCCGATTGCCTATCTTCTGCTACTATGGTGGTGTTGGCGGTGTATGCTGTAGCAGAAAGCAAATTGTTTTTAGCAGCTGAAATCCGATTTAAAACTAAGCCTGGTTTATAGACTTTATCGTCTAAACCGAGGTCTTTTATAATAGACTTGATTAAACTTTTAGAATCGGCAGAATCGTAAATGGTAAAGTTGGAGGGGTAATGAAGTTTTTCAGCCTCAGACCTCAAAATTCGAGCAAAAATGGAGTGAAAAGTACCCATCCAAAGATTTTTGGCTTCTCCCGCACCAACAATTTTTCCAATTCTTTCCTTCATTTCTTTAGCCGCTTTATTGGTAAACGTTAAAGCTAAAATTTGAAATGGATCAACTCCTTTACTCATTAAATGAGCTATTCTATAAGTTAACACGCGGGTTTTACCAGAACCAGCACCTGCAATTACCATAACAGGACCTTCCGTGTTTACAACAGCTTCTCTTTGCGAAGGGTTTAATTCATCCAAATAACTCATTTTACAAAAATACTATCTCTATATACAAAATAACTGCTTTTGAATAATTTCCATATTGATTTTTAAAATAATTGGCAAGTGTTTGGTTTTGTGTAGTTTGTTTTTTTATTTTTATACTCGAATTTGCTTCAAACCTAAGTTCAATTGAACAGAACAAAACCATATTATCCAATCCCAAATCATACTGCAAATCATTTTGCTAATGTATATACAGTTTCAGCTTGCAAAAAGATATGCGACTACCCATTAGGTTGTCCTACTTCAGAACGACCAAGACCAATTTTTTAAAAAGGTATGCTATGAAAATTAAATTCTCATTATTATTCTATCTTTTGTTTGGGCAGCTTGCTGCCCAAACATTTGAAAAAACATATCACATAAATTCTGATAAGAACTACATACACAATGTTTGGATTGACGACCAATTAAACTCCTATTTTACGATTAAAAATGGTGGACAGTCCTATGATTCACTGTATTTTACGAGTCAGCCTTTTTTTCTTAAAATAGATGTTATGGGCAATCAACAAATGGTGAAACAAATTGTACCTAGCAGCTTAGACTCTAATTTTATAGATTCCATAAATCACTTGGATATTCAAATTACCATAGACAATGGCAATGGTTTTGACTTATATGGAAGCATTCGGAAATCTTTTCCTTATGATTTTAATGGAATTCATTTAAAAACCAATTATAATTTTGATGTGTTAGACAAACATTATTTTGTAACAAAACAGGACTCATCTATTTTCATAAAAGATTTTTTTGTTAAAAATGATACACTTACTTTTTTTGGCTCATTATCAGCTTACAATAATGGAATTGACTTTGGACATTTATTTCAGGTATATCAAGACAGTTTAATTTATGAAAAATCATTGTTTAATGATCGTGATAGTATTTATACATCAAATATCTTCCATGCCTTAAAAGACAAAAACGGGCATTATTACACGTTCTCTGATGGTTATTTTGGGCCACCAAACTTTTTTTTAACATTCATGCAAATCAATAAGTTAGATTCGAATTTTCAGCCGATTCAAAAGCAGATTATAAGTTTACCTTCAAAACCATTTCCTAACGATAGTTCTATAGTGACTTATGCTACTGATGTAAGCTGGGTAACTGATAGTACTTTTATAATCGCTTATGCCCTTTATGATAATATAGATACAAAAAAAGGAGATGTTCATTTGTTTTTATACGATACGTCTTTGAAGCAATTAAATTATAAACGCATAAACTCAATAGATACAAACCAACAAAGCATTGGTAATTCCTTAGTTTATGATTCTATCAGTGGTTATTATTACTTTGGGACAACTCAATCATTAAAAAAATTTAAATATAGTAACCCATTTAACACTGAAGATCCTACTGCTTTTAGATTGATAAAATTCGATAAAAACTTGAATGTTAAATGGGAAAAAGTATATTATAACCAGAATACCATACAGCTAGAAAATTTAACGAGTGATAAAAATGGCAACATAACCATGGCAGGCACATTAGAAGATAGTGTTGCTAGACAAAACGGAGATCGTTATATCTATGTATTGAGGGTAGATTCTTTGGGTAACTACATCAGAAGTAATATAAATGAAAGAAAAAACATAGATAAGTATGTGGCTTTTTATCCGAATCCATTTAAAGAAAGCATAAATCTTTTAAAACTAAATTATTTTGTTCCTTATAAAGTAGAAATTGTAGATGCTTTAGGTAGAAGTGTTTATCAATGCAATTGGTCAAATGATAAAATGAACATATCAACAAGGCATTGGCAAAGCGGGATGTATTTTTATATTGTTAAGGATTCATACGGAAACACAACATCAGGAAAATTATTAAAACTTAAATAAAGCAATGCATGTCTAGGCGAGATGTGATTTAGCAAAGCAATCTAAATAGCTCATTTTACATTTCCATATTGATTTTTAAAATAATTGGCAAGTATTTGGTTTTGTGGGATTTGTTTTTTTATTTTTATACTCGAATTTGCTTCAAACCGAAATTCAATTGAACAGAACAAAATCATATTTTCCATTCCATTTTCTACCTAGAGTAGGGTTGCTATACTTGATTTATAAGCAACAAATGGCTAGTATATTCAATGATATAGGCTCTCTCTCTCTACAAAATATAGAAGTGTAGTTCGTTATTTATTTAAATCAAGAGCAAGTTTTTGGTAACTCCAAGTTTTAGTATGTTCTCTAAAAGGAGAATAATTCAATATGAACAAAAACAAAAGATGAATTTAAAACAAAATACAATGAAAAAATTAAATATAATGCTAGCTTTATTTACGGCTAGTTTGTGCTTTACTGCATGTGAAAAAGAGGATGCTAACTTTGTAAATAACGCGGAATTAACTGCAGTAAAAAAAGAAAAAGTCAATGTTAATAAGAGTGAACCAATGTCTTTTGAAAGCTTAAGTGAATTAGAAACATACTTAAAAGATTTGGATCCAGAAACCTCGGTAAAAGTAAAGGAATCATCAGGAAGCTATACAGTAATTTCTATTCCATATAATGAGGATGATTTTGATATTGAAGCAAGTGTATGGGTAATTCCCGATCAATTGGATGAAGCTTGGGCTGAGATATATTTATTTTTATCTACAGGTTGTTGGGTTGATGTAACAGTAGGTTATGGAATGGCTGCAGTAAATTTAAGTTGTTAGGTTTTAATAATTGGTTTAGGGTTTTATACCCTAAACCAATTAAAATAGATTTAAGATGAAAAGAAGAATTATAACAATAGTTTTATTTCTAATTGCAAGTTATACAATGGCTCAAGAAAAGAGTTATGAGGATAATTTTGGTGAAGTAAAGATGTTTTTTAAGATTGGTTTAATTGAAAACTCAAATCAGTATTTTTTTATAAGTGCTTTAGAAAATTATGAAATGAAGTTAAATATAGGACAGAAGTCTAGTGATTTAGAAAGGATGCAAGAAGCTGCTTTTCGAATAGTAAATTGCGATAAATGCCATTTAATAAAGTCAAAAAAACTTATGGATCCGATGGCATTTGTGTTGAAAAATATAAAACAAAAAGATGTTTTTCTAATTTATAAAGAGAAGGAAGATTATAAAGTTGAGTTGTATCGAGAAAAGTAAGTTTTCTATTTTCTGAATTATGTTACAGATTTGTTTATATACTATACAAAACTTAGGGAAATGGTAAGGATGATTTTATTCGCAATATATTTAATGTCTTGTACTAATACGGAAGCTCAGGAAATAATATTTTTTCAAAAAATCAAAGAAGTAAAAATTGAATCTAACAATAAAATAAAAACGAAAAAAATTGGGAATTATAGTGGAATTACAACAAACTATTTCCTTCTTGAAAACTCGATGCAGTTAATAACATTGGTAGAAACGAAGGATACAAATTTATTCTTGAGAAATTTAACAATAAGCACGCTTTTGAGAAACACTTCAACTAAAGATAGTATTATTGTGAAGTTGTTTACAATAAGCAAAGACTCGTTAAAGCCGGATGATGTAATTTTGAAATTTAGCGGAACAATTTCTGATTTTTATGAAAAGGCGAACCAATTAAAATTTAAATTACTTAATTCGTATTTGAAGATTCCTGAAGGGGGATACTTTATTTCTTTAGAATACTATCCCTTAAATAAAAAATCATACCTAGCATTAGCGCTTAATAAAAAGAATAAAGTAGATGTTACCTTAATAAAGAAAAGAGGAGATTCCAAATTGAAACATCTTGACTATGATAAAGATGAGATTTATAATCTAAAAACTTGGTTTGAGGCTTATATTGAATAATCGTTGATTAATTGATAAGAAAAATGCCAAATTGTTGTATTTTGTATTTCTAATGAGCTCATAATTTGGTCAAGCAGAACTATCCAATTCAAACAACTCTTAAATCAAGTGAAATACAAAATTGTGATTTCTCCTAAAATTGAGGTAATTTATAAAGATTTAAACAATTCATTTTTTAAAACTTCAATACAAATTAATTTTAGGAGTAAAAAAAACAATTTTAAACACATAAAAAGCTGTTGAAATTAAAAAATGAAAAGCTCGCAATCATAAATATAGGGCGACTTTCCGAACAGTTTTAACTTTCTTGTAAAAAAAAAGAAAGTAGCAGTTGAAATAAATAAAAAATCTTGTACATTTGCGACCCCAAAAAAATTGGGAGAATATTTTATTGACATATTTAAGAGCTTATGCCAACGATACAACAACTTGTAAGAAAAGGTAGAATTAAATTAGAAAAGAAGAGTAAATCTGCTGCTTTGGACTCATGTCCACAAAGAAGAGGTGTATGTGTAAGAGTTTACACAACCACACCTAAGAAGCCAAACTCGGCAATGAGAAAGGTTGCAAGGGTAAGATTGACAAATGGAAAAGAGGTGAATGCCTATATTCCAGGAGAAGGTCATAACCTACAAGAGCACTCGATTGTACTTGTAAGAGGTGGGAGAGTAAAAGATTTACCAGGTGTAAGGTATCACATTGTAAGAGGTGCCTTAGATACTGCTGGAGTAGCTGGCAGAACTCAAAGAAGATCAAAATATGGTGCTAAAAGACCTAAAAAATAATCCTAGTTATTAAAAAAGATGAGAAAAGCTAGAGCGAAAAAAAGACCCTTACTTCCAGATCCGAAATTTCAAAGTACGGAAGTAACAAGATTTGTAAACAACTTGATGTTGCACGGAAAGAAAAGTATTGCTTATAAAATATTTTATGATGCAATGGCTATCGTTGACGAGAAAGTAGAAGAAGGTGGTTTAGAGACTTGGAAAAAAGCATTAATAAATATTACTCCTGCTGTTGAGGTTAGAAGTAGAAGAGTTGGAGGGGCAACCTTTCAAATTCCACAGCCAATTCGCGATGACCGTAAGACGTCCATGGGAATGAAGTGGTTGATTTTGTATTCTAAGAAAAGAAACGAAAAAACCATGGCTCAAAAATTAGCTGCTGAAGTTATGGCAGGTGCTAAAGAAGAAGGTGCTGCTCACAAGAAAAAAGAAGATACTCATAGAATGGCGGAAGCAAATAAAGCTTTCTCTCATTTTAGATTTTAATATTAGGAAGACATTATAAAATGGCTAAAAGAGATTTAAAATACACAAGAAACATAGGAATTGCTGCTCACATTGATGCTGGTAAAACAACAACAACTGAGCGAATTTTATTTTATGGTGGTGTAAATCATAAAATTGGGGAAGTACATGATGGTGCTTCTACCATGGACTGGATGGAGCAAGAGGCAGAAAGAGGTATAACTATTACTTCAGCTGCAACTACTGTAAATTGGAAATATAGAGGTAACGATTACCACGTAAATATTATCGACACTCCAGGACACGTTGACTTTACTGTTGAGGTTAACAGGTCGTTGAGAGTATTAGATGGTTTAGTGTTCTTATTTAGTGCGGTTGATGGTGTTGAGCCACAGTCAGAAACTAACTGGAGACTTGCTAATAACTACAATGTATCTAGAATTGGATTCGTAAATAAAATGGATCGTCAAGGTGCAAATTTCTTGAAAGTTTGTCAGCAAGTAAAAGAAATGTTAGGTAGCACCGCTGTTCCACTTCAATTGCCGATTGGTTCTGAAGATACATTTAGAGGAGTGGTTGACTTGATCAACAACAGAGGAATTATTTGGAATGAAGATGATTTTGGAATGACTTATGAAGAAGTTCCAATTCCAGAAGATTTGATTGAAGAAGCTGCTGAGTATAGAGAGAATTTATTAGAGCAAATTGCTGAGTTCGACGATACTTTAATGGAGAAATATTTTGAAGACCCAAATTCTATTTCTGAAGCAGAAATTTTAGCTGCATTAAGAGAAGCTACAGTATCAATGAAAATTGTACCTATGGTTTGCGGATCTTCATTTAAGAATAAAGGGGTTCAAACCATGTTGAACTATGTGATGGAATTATTGCCTTCACCAATGGATCAAGAAGCGATAGAAGGTATTAACCCTGAAACTGAAAAGCCTGAATTTAGAAAGCCATCTGTTGATGAGCCTTTTGCAGGTTTAGCATTTAAAATTGCAACAGACCCTTTTGTTGGTCGTCTTTGTTTTGTTAGAGCATATTCAGGTATGTTAAACGCAGGTTCTTATATATTCAATTCTAGAACTGGCAAGAAAGAAAGAATTTCAAGAATTTTCCAAATGCACGCAAACAAGCAAAATCAAATTGATTCATTGCATGCAGGAGATATTGCAGCCCTAGTTGGTTTTAAAGACATTAAAACTGGGGATACATTATGCGAAGATGGAAAACCAATTGTGTTAGAATCAATGGATTTTCCAGATCCAGTTATTGGAATAGCAATTGAGCCTAAAACTCAAGCAGATGTTGATAAAATGGGTATGGCCTTAGCAAAACTATCTGAAGAGGATCCAACCTTAACTATACACACAGACGAAGATTCAGGACAAACTGTATTGAGTGGAATGGGTGAATTACACTTAGATATTATTTTAGATCGATTAAAAAGAGAATTTAAGGTAGAGTGTAATCAAGGAGCTCCTCAGGTTGCTTATAAAGAAGCGATTACTGGTACTGTAGATCATCGAGAAGTTTATAAGAAACAATCAGGAGGTCGTGGTAAATTTGCTGATATCGTAGTAACGATAGAGCCAGTTGAAGACGAAGAAAAACCAGGATTAGAGTTTGTTAATGAAATCAAAGGTGGTAACGTTCCTAAAGAGTTCATTCCTTCGATTGAGAAAGGTTTTAAAGACGCCATGAAAAATGGAGTTTTGGCAGGATACCCTGTTGATAGTTTGAAAGTAACTTTAAAAGATGGTTCTTTCCACGCAGTGGATTCTGATCAGTTATCTTTTGAGTTGGCTGCTAAGCTTGCCTTTAGAACTGCAATACCAAAAGCTAGCCCAGTATTATTGGAGCCAATTATGAAATTAGAAGTAGTTACTCCTGAGGCAAATATGGGTGATATCGTAGGTGATTTAAATAGAAGAAGAGGCCAAGTTGATGGTATGGATGATAGAGCTGGCGCAAAAGTGATTAAAGCAAAAGTGCCATTATCGGAAATGTTTGGTTATGTAACCGCATTGAGAACCATGTCTTCCGGTAGAGCAACTTCAAGTATGGAATTCTCACACTTTAGTGCAGCACCAAAAAACATTGCAGACGAAGTAATTAAGAAAGCAAAAGGAGAGCTAGTAGCTTAATAATAAGAAATTATGAATCAGAAAATTCGCATAAAGCTAAAATCATACGATTTTAATTTGGTTGATAAATCAGCTGAGAAAATTGTAAAAACAGTAAAGTCAACAGGAGCTGTTGTTAGTGGACCAATTCCATTGCCAACTCACAAAAGAATTTATACTGTGTTAAAATCACCACACGTAAATAAAAAAGCTAGAGAGCAATTTGAGCTTTCTTCTTACAAAAGGCTACTAGACATTTATAGCTCTACTTCAAAAACAGTAGATGCTCTAATGAAGCTAGAATTGCCAAGTGGAGTAGATGTAGAAATTAAAGTATAGTAATTAATTAAATAAATAAAATGCCAGGTTTACTAGGAAAAAAAATAGGAATGACCAGTGTTTTCAGTGCCGAGGGAAAAAGTATTCCATGCACAGTTTTGGAAGCCGGTCCTTGTGTAGTTACACAAGTCAAAACAAAGGAGACGGATGGCTATGATTCAGTTCAGATCGCTTATGGCGAAAAGAAGGAAAAACATACTTCTTCAGCTATGAAAGGTCACTTTAAAAAAGCAAATACAACACCCAAAGCAAAATTGGTTGAAGTAGATGGCTTGAACGACAAAAAAGTCGGTGATGAAGTGAAAGTAGATATCTTTGTTGAAGGCCAATGGGTTGACGTAACGGGCACATCAAAAGGTAAAGGATTTCAAGGTGTAGTAAAAAGACACGGATTTAGCGGTGTTAACGATGCTACTCATGGTCAACACAATAGATTAAGAGCTCCAGGGTCAATTGGAGCAGGTTCTGATCCTTCAAGAGTATTTAAAGGAATGAGAATGGCAGGTCAAATGGGTAACGTTAAGTCAACCATACTGAACCTGAAAATAATCAAGGTTTATCCTGAGAAAAACTTATTAGTAGTTAAAGGTTCTGTACCTGGCGCTAAAGGATCTTATGTTCTTATCAATAATTAAAATACCGGAGGATAGAAAATGGAATTAAGCGTATTAAATAAAAACGGTAAGGATAGTAAAAAGAAAGTGAAACTTTCAGATGCTATTTATGGTATTGAACCAAATGATCATGCAATTTACCTTGATGTTAAACAATATTTAGCAAACAAAAGACAAGGAACCAGTAAGTCGAAAGAAAGAGCTGAAGTTGCAGGAAGTACTAGAAAGATTAAAAAACAGAAAGGAACTGGAACTGCAAGAGCAGGTAGTATTAAATCACCTGTTTTTAGAGGTGGTGGAACTATTTTTGGACCAAGACCAAGAAACTATTCTTTTAAGTTAAATAAGAAGTTAAAAGTATTAGCAAGGTGTTCTGCTTTATCTTATAAAGCACAAAACGGAATGTTAAAAGTGGTAGAAGATATCGAAATGGAAACTCCTAAAACAAAGGAATTCAATGAGATATTAAAAAGTTTAAATAGTAACGATAAAAAAACCTTAATGGTTGTGTCAGATTTAAATAATACCTTATATTTGTCATCCCGAAATTTGAAGGGTGCGAAAGTTGTATCTGCTTCTGACATAAATACTTACGATTTAATGAATTCGACAAGTATTTTGGTAATGGAAGGAGCTTTAGAGAAAATTGAAGCGATATTAAGTTAAATTATTAGTCATGAGTATAATAAAAAAACCTGTTATTACAGAAAAAATGACCGCTCTAACAGAGAAGTCAAACAGATATGGTTTTGTTGTAGATAGCAATGCTAATAAGATTCAAATTAAACAGGCTGTTGAGAAATTGTATGGCGTTTCTGTTGATAGTGTAAACACGATGAACTATAATGGAAAGCATAAAACTAGATACACAAAAACAGGCTGGGTAGAAGGACGCACTAACCAATTTAAAAAAGCAATTGTAACTCTTATTGATGGAGATACGATTGATTTTTACAGCAATATTTAAAGAAATAGGTAATGGCAGTAAAGAAATTAAAACCATCAACTCCGGGGCAAAGACATAAAGTTGCTTCTACATTCGAAGAGATTACTACTTCAACACCTGAAAAGTCCTTATTGAAAGGTATCGGCAAATCAGGAGGAAGAAATAATTCTGGTAGAATGACCATGAGATATATTGGTGGTGGTCATAAAAGAAAGTATAGAGCGATCGATTTTAAAAGAGATAAATTTGAAGTTCCAGGAACTGTGGCTTCAATAGAATATGATCCAAATCGTTCAGCTAGAATAGCTTTGATTAACTACGCAGATGGAGAGAAGAGATACATTATTGCTCCAAAAGGATTAGAAGTTGGGCAAGTAGTTAAGTCAGGAAAAGGAGTAGAACCAGAAATAGGCAATACTTTATACTTATCTGAAATTCCAATGGGTACATTAATTCACAACTTAGAATTAAGACCAAGCCAAGGAGCAAAATTAGCGCGAAGTGCGGGATCTTATGCTCAATTGGTATCAAGAGAAGGTAAGTATGTAGGTATTAAAATGCCTTCAGGAGAAGTAAGATTAATTTTAGGAACATGTTTAGCAACAGTAGGGACGGTTTCAAATTCTGACCACATGTTAGAGAGATCAGGTAAAGCTGGTAAGTCTAGATGGTTGGGAAGAAGACCACGAGTGAGAGGTGTTGTTATGAATCCAGTAGATCACCCAATGGGTGGTGGTGAAGGTAGATCATCAGGAGGTCATCCAAGATCAAGAAATGGTATGCCGGCTAAAGGATATAAAACTCGTGCACCAAAAAAATTATCTAGTAAATACATCATCGAAAGAAGAAAGAAATAAAGAATTAATATGAGTCGTTCACTTAAAAAACCACCATTTGTACATTACAAGCTAGCGCAAAGAGTCGAAGAAGCTCAAGCATCAGCTAAGAAGAATGTAATTAAGACTTGGTCTAGAGCATCAATGATTACTCCTGAATTTGTAGGATTGACAATAGCTGTTCACAATGGAAATAAGTTTATACCTGTGTATGTTACAGAGAACATGGTAGGACACAAACTTGGAGAGTTTGCACCAACCAGAACTTATAGAGGTCATGGTGGTAAAAAAGATAAAGGCAAAAGATAATAACTGAATAATGGGAGCACGTAAAAGAAATACAGCCGAAGCAGCAAAAGAGGCAAAAAAGACATATTGTTTTGCGACTTTGCAAAATTGCCCAACTTCGCCAAGAAAAATGCGATTAGTAGCTGATATGATTCGTGGAGTAGAAGTGTCAAAAGCACTTTCTCTATTGCAATATAGCAGTAAAGAAGCATCTGGGAGAATGGAAAAATTGTTGCGTTCAGCAATAGCTAATTGGGAATCTAAAAATGAAGGAGAAAGACCTGAAGACAATCATTTAGTTGTTAGCGAGGTAAAAGTGGACAGTGCAAGAATGTTAAAGAGATTGCGTCCAGCTCCACAAGGAAGAGGTCATAGAATACGCAAACGTTCTAACCATGTTACTCTTGCTGTAGATAAATTAAGTGTTGAAAACATTACAAAATAAGGATACTGAATAATGGGACAAAAGACAAATCCAATAGCAAATAGATTAGGTATCATCAAAGGATGGGATTCTAATTGGTATGGTGGAAGAAACTACGGTGATAAAATAGCCGAAGATGATAAGATTCGTCAGTATCTAATGGCTAGACTTTCAAAAGCTAGTATTTCGAAAATAGTTATTGAAAGAACTCTAAAATTAATTACTGTAACAATCAATACTTCAAGACCAGGTATCATTATCGGTAAAGGTGGAAGTGAGGTTGATAAATTAAGAGAAGAGTTAAAGAAGTTGACCAAGAAAGATGTTCAAATCAACATATTTGAAATAAAAAGACCAGAACTCGATGCACAATTAGTTGCGGATAGCGTTGCTAGACAAATAGAGGGTAGAATTTCTTTTAGAAGAGCTACAAAAATGTCTGTAGCTTCAACCATTCGAATGGGAGCTGAAGGAATTAAGATCATGGTAAGTGGAAGATTAGGTGGAGCTGAAATGGCAAGATCTGAATTCTATAAAGAGGGAAGAATTCCATTGCACACCTTTAGAGCTGATATTGATTATGCATTAGCAGAAGCACACACTACTTATGGTAGAATAGGTGTGAAAGTTTGGATTTGCAAAGGTGAAATTTATGGAAAGAGAGATTTATCTCCGAACATAGTTTCAAACAAACCAACAAAACAACCAGCTGGAGGAAGATTCAGAGGAACGAAGAAAAGAAATTAATTTTTTTAAGAAGAAAATTTAGGAAAGATGTTACAGCCGAAAAGAACAAAGTTTAGAAAAATGCAAAAGGGTCGCATGAAGGGTAATGCCCAACGTGGAACTCAAATTGCTTTCGGAAGTTTTGCAATAAAAACACTAGAAGAGTCTTGGTTGACAGCTCGTCAGATAGAGGCTGCAAGGATTGCGGTAACTAGATACATGAAAAGAGAAGGTCAAATTTGGATTAGAATATTTCCAGATAAACCGATTACCAAAAAACCAGCTGAAGTTAGGATGGGAAAAGGTAAAGGAGCTCCGGAATTGTTTGTTGCAGTTGTTAGACCAGGTAGAATTTTGTTTGAAGCGGATGGAGTACCATTAGACATTGCACAAGAGGCGATGAGATTGGCAGCTCAAAAACTTCCAGTAAAGACTAAATTTATTGTTAGAAGAGATTATAAAGCATAACTAATGAAACAGGAAGATATCAAGAATTTAAGCAACGACGATTTGTCAGAAAACTTAGCAGAGCAATCAGAATTGTTTGCTAAATTGAAAATGAATCATGCAGTTTCTCCACTAGAAAACCCTAAGCAAATCGCAACGGTAAGAAAGACAATTGCACGTTTGAATACAGAAATTAGAAAAAGAGAGCTTGCAGAAGCTTAGAAATAATTATCCAGATGGAAAATAATAGAAACTTAAGAAAAGAGCGTATCGGTGTTGTTTTAAGCAACAAGATGGATAAAAGTATCACGATTGCTGTTCAAAGTAGAGTGAAACATCCGATGTACGGTAAGTTTATTAAGAAAACTTCAAAATTCATGGCACATGATGAGAAGAATGATTGCAATATTGGCGATACCGTGAGAATCATGGAAACAAGACCATTGAGCAAGAATAAGAATTGGAGATTAGTAGAAGTAATAGAAAGAGTTAAGTAATTATGATACAACAAGAATCAAGATTATCAGTAGCGGATAATAGCGGAGCCAAAGAGGTTTTGTGTATTAGAGTACTTGGTGGAACAAAAAGGAGATATGCTTCTATTGGAGATCAAATTGTAGTTTCAGTAAAGTCTGCAATGCCTTCAGGAAACATTAAAAAAGGTGCTGTTTCAAGAGCAGTTATTGTTAGAACTAAGAAGGAAGTTAGAAGACAAGACGGTTCATACATAAGATTTGATAACAATGCAGTTGTATTATTAAATCAAGCGGGAGAGATGCGAGGAACACGTATTTTTGGGCCTGTTGCAAGGGAATTAAGAGAAAAGCAATTTATGAAAATTGTATCATTAGCACCTGAAGTACTTTAATAAATAATGGCAATGAAGAAATTAAATATTAAAAAAGGAGATACAGTAATAGTGATTGCTGGAGTTTCTAAAGGAGCAGAAGGAAAGGTTATTAAAGTAATGCCATCTCAGAACAGAGTTTATGTTGAAGGAGAAGACATTAGAAAAAATAGCAAGCACACTAAGCCTAATGCGAATAATCAAGATGGTGGAATTGTTAAACAAGACGCTCCAATTCACATTAGTAATGTAATGTTAGTTGATCCTACATCTGGTAAACCAACAAGAGTTGGAAGAAAACAAGTAGATAATAAATCAGTTAGATATTCAAAAAAATCAGGGGAGGTAATTAAATAATGAACACACCTAGATTAAAACAGAAGTATCATGAAGACATCACAAAGAATTTGATGTCAAACTTCAACTATAAAAGCACAATGCAGCTTCCAAGACTTAAAAAGATTTGTCTTAACCAAGGAGTTGGATCAGCAGTAGCTGACAAAAAGTTAATTGATTCGGCAATTGAAGAAATGACTTTAATCGCAGGACAAAAAGCTGTAGCAACTTATTCTAAAAAGGATATTTCGAACTTTAAGTTAAGAAAAGGAATGCCAATTGGAGTTAGAGTAACACTTAGAGGAGATAGGATGTATGAATTCCTAGATCGTTTAATTGCTGTGTCGCTTCCTAGAACAAGAGATTTTAAAGGAGTTAACAATAAAGGATTTGATGGAAAAGGGAATTATACATTAGGTGTAAAAGAACAAATTATTTTTCCAGAAATTGATATTGACAAAGTAAATAGAATTGGTGGAATGGATATTACATTTGTTACATCAGCTGACACTAACGAGGAAGCCAGAGCTCTGTTGAAAGAGTTTGGAATGCCTTTTCAAAAAAATAAAAACGAGCAATAAGCATGGCTAAAGAATCAATGAAAGCGCGTGAAAGAAAGCGTGAGAAAATGGTAGCAAAATATGCTGAGAAGAGAGCAGCTTTAAAAGAAGCTGGCGATTTTGAAGGTTTACAAAAATTACCTAAAAATTCTTCTCCAGTAAGACTTCACAACAGATGTAAACTAACTGGAAGACCAAAAGGTTATATGAGACAATTTGGACTTTCAAGGGTGAAGTTTAGAGAAATGGCAAGTTCAGGTTTAATTCCTGGAGTTAAAAAAGCAAGTTGGTAAATAAATAAGGAACAATGACAGATCCAATTTCAGATTTTCTAACAAGAGTTAGAAATGCAGCAAATGCAAAGCATAGAATTGTAGAAATTCCGGCTTCAAATATGAAGAAGGCGATAACAAAAATCCTTTTTGAAAAAGGGTATATTTTAAATTACAAGTTTGTAGAAGGTGAAAACCCACAAGGCGTAATTAAAATCGCTTTAAAATATCATCCGGTTTCAAAAGTATCAGCAATTAAGCGTTTAACACGAGTCAGTAAACCAGGTCTTAGAAAATATGCTAAGTCTGATAACTTGCCTAGAGTAATAAATGGATTAGGTGTAGCAATTATCTCTACTTCAAAGGGAGTAATGACTGATAAAGAAGCGAAAGTAGAAAAAGTAGGTGGTGAAGTATTGTGCTACGTATATTAATAACTAGTTAAGATTTAAATTTATGTCAAGAATAGGTTTAACACCCATCAGCATTCCATCAGGAGTAGAAATTAAAGTTTCTGATAAAAATGTTGTTCAAGTAAAAGGTTCTAAAGGAGAATTAACTCAAGCCATTGATCCAAATCTTTCAATTGAAATTGAAGATGGAGTATTAAAGGTTGTAAGACACACTGAACAAAAAGACCATAAAGCAAAGCACGGTTTATACCGTTCTTTAATCAACAATATGGTTGAAGGAGTGAGCAATGGTTATTCTAAAAAATTAGAATTAGTTGGTGTAGGTTTTAGAGCATCGCATCAAGGTCAAATATTGACTTTATCTTTAGGTTTTTCTCATCCAATCGTATTTGAATTACCAAAAGAGATAACTCTTCACACAGAAACAGAAAGAGGTAAAAACCCAATCATAACTTTACAATCTTACGACAAGCAATTGATTGGCCAAGTGGCTGCAAAAATTAAATCTTTACGTAAACCTGAACCATACAAAGGTAAAGGAGTAAGATTTGTTGGTGAATACATTAGAAGAAAAGCTGGTAAATCAGCTGCAAAATAATAGATTATGGCATTAACTAAATTAGATAGAAGACTTAGGATTAAAAGAAGAATCCGTAAAGTAGTAAAAGGTACTGCTGAAAGACCAAGAATGTCAGTCTTTAGAAGCAATAAAGAAATTTATGCTCAATTAATTGATGACAATACAGGCAAAACATTATTAGCTGCTTCATCATTAGAAAAGGTAGTAGTATCTTCAAAAGGAACAAAAGTAGAAAAGTCTGCAATTGTTGGAAAATTGCTAGCTGAGAAAGCTTTAGCAGCTGGGATTGATAATGTAGCATTTGACCGTAACGGTTACCTTTATCATGGAAGAGTAAAGTCTATCGCTGACGGTGCACGTGAAGGAGGATTGAAATTTTAATTAGGACTTAGAAAAATAGTATAAAATGGCTAACGCAAACACAAAAAGAGTGAAGTCTAGCGAGATTGAATTGAAAGATAAGTTGGTTGGTATCCAAAGAGTTACCAAGGTAACAAAAGGTGGTCGTCACTTTAGTTTTTCAGCAATCGTTGTTGTAGGAAATGAAAATGGAATTGTTGGACACGGATTAGGTAAAGCAAATGAAGTAACTGAAGCTATCGCTAAAGGAATTGATGACGCTAAGAAAAACTTAATTAAAGTTCCTGTTATTAATGGTACAGTTCCACACGAACAAGAAGCAAAGTATGGTGGTGCACGTGTATTTGTAAAGCCTGCCTCTCATGGTACTGGTGTAATTGCTGGAGGATCAATGAGAGCGGTATTAGAAAGCGTTGGCATTAGTGATGTATTAGCAAAATCAAAAGGCTCGTCTAACCCGCATAACGTTGTTAAGGCAACAATTGAAGCTTTAAAAAGTATGCGAGATGCTTATACTGTTGCAAAACACAGAGGTGTTGAATTAGATGTAGTTTTTAACGGATAATCTTCTAGATAATGGCAAAAATAAAAGTAACTCAAGTAAAGAGTAGAATTAGAAGACCAAATAAGCAAAAATTAACATTGGATGCTTTAGGGTTAACTAGAAACCAAAAAACGGTAGTGCATGAAGATACACCACAAGTTTTGGGAATGATTAATAAGGTAAAACACTTGGTACAAGTCGAAAAGGCTTAATCAAATAATTTGTTAAGAAATGGATTTAAGTAATTTAACACCTGCAGCTGGTTCTGTAAAAAATAAGGGAAAGAGAATTGGTAGAGGCCAAGGTTCTGGTAAAGGTTCAACTGCAGCAAGAGGACATAAAGGTGCTAAATCAAGATCAGGATATTCTAAAAAAGTAGGATTTGAAGGTGGTCAAATGCCTCTTCAAAGAAGAGTACCTAAGTTTGGTTTTACAAACATTAATAGAAAAGAATTTAAAGGAATTAATCTAGATACAATTCAATCTATTGCTAGTTCAAATAATATAGAATTAATTGATATTGATGTATTAATTAATAATGGTTTAGCAAGCAGAAATTCACTGGTTAAGATATTAGGTCGTGGAATCTTAGATTCTAAAGTTGAAATTAAAGCTCATGCATTTTCAAAAAGTGCTAAAGAAGCGATAGAATCAAAAGGTGGTACAGCCGAAATTATAGAATAGAAATGAAGCGATTTTTCGAAACATTAAAGAATATTTGGACAATAGAAGATTTACGTGTTAGAATTATTAACACCTTAGGTCTTTTACTTATATACAGGTTAGGTTCTTATATCGTTTTACCTGGAGTTAATTCAGCTGCTTTAGAAGCAGCTAACGCAGGTAATACTGGTGGTATCGCAGGATTGTTAGATTTATTTGCAGGTGGAGCTTTTTCAAGAGCTTCAATCTTTGCACTGGGTATTATGCCTTATATTTCTGCTTCTATTGTGGTACAGCTTTTAGGAATTGCAATACCTTACTTTCAGAAACTTCAAAAAGAAGGTGAAAGTGGTAGAAGACGTATAAACCAAATTACTAGAATGTTGACGATCATTATCGTTGGTTTTCAAGCACCAGGATACATTGCTTCTCAAGTACCAGAATTAGCTGCAGGCGGTGTAATGGTTAGACCAGATACCTTGTTTTGGTGGATTACGACAGTAATCATACTTATAACAGGAACCATGTTCGTGATGTGGTTAGGAGAAAGAATAACTGAGAAAGGACTTGGAAATGGAATATCTCTCATAATCATGATTGGTATTATCGCAAACCTACCCTTTGCTTTTGTGGCAGAATTTGCTTCGAGAATAAAAGGCGGCGGATTAGTGATTTTACTTGTTGAACTAGTACTATTGCTGCTTGTTATAATAGCTACTATCCTATTGGTGCAAGGTACAAGACGAGTTCCAGTACAATTTGCAAAGCGAGTTGTTGGAAACAAACAATACGGTGGAGTAAGACAGTATATTCCTTTAAAGGTAAATGCTGCGGGAGTTATGCCTATTATCTTTGCTCAAGCAATTATGTTTATTCCTATTACTTTAGCAGGATTTGCTAATTCAGATTCATTAACAGGTCTGACAGCAGCATTAAGCGATTATACAGGGTTTTGGTATAATTTAATTTTTGGACTCATGATTATTGCATTTACTTACTTCTATACAGCGGTAACTGTAAATCCTAATCAGATGGCAGAAGATATGAAAAAGAATGGTGGTTTTGTTCCTGGGGTTAAGCCTGGAAAAAAGACTGCTGAATTTTTAGATACAATTTTATCTAGAATTACTTTACCAGGATCAATATTCTTAGCCATAGTTGCCGTATTGCCTGCATTTGCTTCAAAATTTGGAGTAAACGGACAATTTGCACAGTTTTTTGGTGGAACATCATTATTGATTATGGTAGGAGTAGTATTAGACACGCTACAACAAGTAGAAAGTCACTTGTTGATGAGACATTATGACGGTCTAATGAAAACTGGAAGGATTAAAGGAAGGTCTAGTATAAATATGGCTGGTTAAGCATGATATATTTAAAGACAGAAGAAGAAATAGAATTAATAAGAGAAAGTTCTTTACTTGTTGGAAAAACTTTAGCGGAAGTTGCTAAATTAATTGAACCTGGCGTTGACCCATTAAAATTGGATCGCGTTGCGGAAGAATTTATTCGAGATCATGGTGGTGTCCCTGGATTTAAAGGATATAACGATTTTCCTAATACGCTTTGTACCTCTGTGAATTCACAGGTTGTACACGGAATACCAAATTCTAAAGCATTAAAAAATGGGGATATTATTTCTGTTGATTGCGGTGTCGTAATGAACGGATTTTATGGTGACGTTGCTTATACATTTGAAGTTGGAGAGGTTAGTGAAGAAATTCACCAACTACTTGAGACTACTAAAGCCTGTTTACAAAAAGGGATAGAAGCTGCAAAAGCTGGTAACCGTATTGGAGACATCGGTTTTGCTATTCAATCATTAGCCGAGGAAAACGGATATGGAGTAGTAAGAGAATTAGTAGGACATGGCTTGGGTAAAAACCTTCACGAAGGACCAGAAGTTCCGAATTATGGAAGAAGAGGAACAGGAATGAAGTTAAAAGAAGGATTAGTTATAGCGATAGAGCCAATGATTAATTTGGGAAAAAAGAATGTAAAGCAAGATGCAGACGGTTGGACAATAGTTACTGCTGATGGACTAGTGTCTGCTCATTTTGAGCATGATATTGTTATAAGAAAAGACAAAGCTGAAGTTTTATCAACACATGAATATGTTGAAGAAGTATTAAATAAAAAAAAGAATAAATAATAAATGGCAAAACAAGCATCCATAGAGCAAGATGGTACAGTAACAGAAGCATTATCTAATGCGATGTTTAGAGTAGAATTGGAAAATGGACATGTTATAACCGCTCATATTTCAGGGAAAATGAGAATGTATTACATCAAGTTGCTGCCAGGAGATAAAGTAAAAGTTGAAATGTCTCCTTATGATTTATCAAAAGGAAGAATTACTTACAGATATAAATAAGTAAAATACAATAGAAATGAAAATTAGAGCATCTATTAAGAAAAGAAGTGCAGACTGTAAAATCGTTCGAAGAAAAGGACGTTTGTATGTGATTAATAAAAAAAACCCAAAGTTTAAGCAAAGACAAGGTTAATAAATACAAATATTTATGGCTAGAATAGCAGGTATTGATTTACCAAAAAACAAAAGAGGAGAGATAGGATTAACTTATATCTATGGAATAGGTAGAAGATCCGCTCAAAATATTTTATCAAAAGCAGAAGTTGACTTTGATAAAAAGGTACAAGACTGGAATGATGATGAGTTGTCTAAAATTCGAACAATTTTAAATGACGAATATCGAGTTGAAGGTGCATTGCGATCTGAAGTACAATTAAACATTAAACGTTTAATGGACATTGGTTGTTATAGAGGTGTTAGACATCGTAGTGGATTACCACTTAGAGGTCAAAAGACTAAAAATAATGCAAGAACCAGAAAAGGTAAAAAGAAAACTGTTGCAAATAAGAAAAAAGCTACTAAATAATTAGTAAAAAAAGAGTTCTAAGATGGCAAAATCTACACAAAAGAAGAAGAAGAACGTAAAAGTTGAATCCATTGGAGAAGCGCATATACATGCCTCATTCAATAACATCATTATTTCATTGACCAACAAAACTGGTCAAGTAATTTCATGGGCTTCTTCTGGTAAAATGGGCTTTAAAGGTTCTAAAAAGAACACCCCATATGCAGCTCAAATGGCAGCTGCTGAATGTACTAAAGAGGCTTATGATTTAGGCCTTAGAAGAGTAAAGGTTTATGTAAAAGGACCAGGAGCTGGACGTGAATCAGCAATCAGAACTATCCACAACAATGGAGTTGAGGTAACTGAGATTGTAGATATTACTCCTGTACCACACAACGGTTGCAGACCTCCAAAAAGAAGAAGAGTTTAAAATAATAAGCGTTAAAGAATAAGAAATGGCTAGATATAGAGGACCCAAATCCAAGATTGCAAGAAAGTTTAGAGAACCAATCTTTGGACCTGATAGAGCTTTAGAAAAGAAAAATTACCCTCCAGGTCAACATGGACCCAATAAAAGAAGAGGTAAACAATCAGAGTATTCTATCCAATTGATGGAAAAGCAAAAAGCAAAATACACTTATGGTATTTTAGAAAAGCAATTTGCGAATTTGTTTCATGAAGCTTCAAGAACCAAAGGTATTACAGGTGAAAACTTGTTAAAACTTTGCGAATCAAGGTTAGATAATGTAGTGTATCGTTTGGGAATGGCTCCATCAAGAAGAGCAGCTAGACAAATGGTTGGACATAAACATTTTAAAGTGAATGGTTCTGTTGTGAACATACCATCTTACCACATGAAAGCTGGTGATGTTGTTGAAGTTAGAGAACGTTCAAAATCTTTAGAGATTATCAACGAAACATTAGCAAATAGAAAAGAGAATTACGATTGGTTAGAATGGGATTCACAAACGATGAAAGGTAAATTTGTTAATGCTCCTGAAAGAACTCAAATACCTGAAAACATTAAAGAGCAATTAATCGTCGAATTGTACTCTAAATAATAACTGGTAAAAAAGAATTAATTATGGCAATATTAGATTTTCAAAGACCTGACAAGGTTATAATGATAGAATCAAATGACTTTAATGGTCAGTTTGAATTTAGACCATTAGAGCCTGGTTACGGAATTACAATCGGAAATGCAATTCGTAGAATTTTACTTTCTTCTTTAGAAGGTTTTGCAATTACTGGTATCCGCATAGAAGGTGTAGATCATGAATTTTCTTCAATCAACGGTGTTGTTGAAGATGTAACTTCAATCATCCTAAATTTAAAGCAAGTACGTTTTAAACAACAAATTGAAGGTTCAGATTCAGAAAAAGTAACAATATCAGTTTCAGGACAAGATACATTGACTGCTGGAGACATTGGAAAATTCACTTCTGCATTTCAGGTTTTAAACCCTGATTTGGTAATCTGCAGCATGGAGACTTCAGTGAAAATACAAATGGAATTAACCATAAACAAAGGTAGAGGTTATGTTCCTTCTGATGAAAACAGACAAGAAGATGCTCCTATTGGATTTATTCCTATTGATGCAATTTATACTCCTATTAAAAATGTAAATTATAGCATTGAAAACTATAGGGTAGAGCAAAAAACTGACTACGAAAAGTTAATTATGAACATAGAATCTGACGGTTCTGTTCATCCAAAAGAAGCATTGAAAGAAGCTGCTAAAATTTTAATTCAGCACTTTATGTTATTTTCTGATGAGAAAATAGCTCTTGAGACTGAAGTTAAATCAGCAGTTGAAGAATTTGATGAAGATTCATTACACATGCGTCAATTGTTAAAAACCAAGTTAATCGATATGGATTTATCTGTAAGAGCATTAAATTGCTTGAAAGCTGCAGATGTTGAAACATTGGGTGAACTTGTACAATTCAACAAAAATGATTTATTGAAATTTAGAAATTTTGGTAAAAAATCATTAACTGAACTAGACGAATTAGTTGAAAACAAAAACTTAACGTTTGGAATGAATGTTTCTAAATACAAACTTGATAAGGACTAAGGGAAATGAGACACGGAAAGAAATTTAACCATTTAGGTAGAACGAAGTCACATAGAAAAGCGATGCTTTCTAACATGGCATGTTCACTAATTGAGCACAAGAGAATAAATACAACTCTTGCAAAAGCTAAAGCATTAAGAGGCTTTGTAGAACCTTTGATTACAAAATCGAAAAACGATTCTACACATTCAAGAAGGGTAGTATTTAGTTACTTAAATAGCAAGCACATTGTATCTGAATTATTTAGAGAAATTGCTCCTAAAGTAGCTGATCGACCAGGTGGATATACACGTATTATTAAAACAGGAAATAGACTTGGAGATAATGCTGAAATGTGTATGATGGAATTAGTAGATTTTAATGAAATCTATGTTTCTGAAGCCAAAGTAGAGAAAAAGAAAACAAGAAGAAGAAGAAGCGGTGGAGCAAGTGCTACTAAAGCTGAAACTACTGAAGTTGAAACGAAAGCAGAAACCCCAAAAACAGAAGAGCCAAAAGCTGAAAACACGGATGAGGCTCCAGCTGATAAAAAGGACTAATTCGTTGATAGAAAGTGTATAATTTTTAAATAAAAAAAGGTAAAACATCATGTTTTATCTTTTTTTTTGTGCAAAATTTAAGGTATGAAATATAAATCAAAAACGAAGGCTATTGCTGTACTTGAAGATGGCTCAGTTTTTCATGGATACTCAGCAGGAATAATAGGAACAAGCACCGGTGAAATCTGTTTCAATACAGGTATGACGGGTTATCAAGAAATTTTTACGGATCCCTCTTATTATGGGCAAGTAATGGTTTGTGCTACTGCTCATATAGGAAATTATGGAGTTGTTGACACAGAAGTAGAATCTGATAGCGTGAAAATATCTGGTTTAATTTGTAAAAAGTTTTCGGAAGGTTATTCCAGACCAATGGCTAATGGCTCTTTACAAAATTACTTCGAACAAAATAAAATAGTAGCATTAACCGATGTTGATACTAGGTCATTGGTGAAATTAATTCGAGATAAAGGCGCCATGAATGTTATCATTTCTTCTGAAGAATTTGATATTGATAAATTGAAAGCACAATTATCAAAAGTTCCATCTATGCAAGGCTTAGAGCTTTCTTCTAAAGTTTCTATAAAAGAGCCTTACTTTTTGGGCGATGAAAATGCTGCCTTTAAAATTGCTGTAATCGATTATGGCACAAAAAAGAACATCTTGAGATGTTTAAATGAAAGAGATGCTTATCTGAAAGTTTTCCCGATGGGCGCTACTAAAGATGAGATTATGGCTTGGTCTCCCGATGGTATTATGTTGAGTAATGGCCCAGGAGATCCTTCAGTAATGTTAGACTCTATTCAAATTGTTAAGGATTTAATAGAAACCGGAAAACCCATTTTTGGCATCTGTTTAGGACATCAATTGCTTTCCTTGGCTTATGGTCTTAAAACCATTAAAATGCACAATGGACATCGAGGTATCAATCATCCGGTTATAAATTTATTGACTGGTAAAGGAGAAGTGACTTCTCAAAATCACGGTTTTGTTGTTGACCGAGAATCTGCTGAAAAATCTGAACAAGTTGAGATTTCTCATGTTCATTTAAATGATGACACAGTTGCGGGAATTAAGCATAAAACAAAACCAATCTTTTCTGTACAATATCATCCAGAGTCTTCTCCAGGCCCTCATGATTCGAGGTATTTGTTCGACAACTTTATTGAAATTATTGCACAACATAAAAAATAAATAATGAGTTATATTGCCAATATTCACGCAAGACAAATTTTAGATTCTAGAGGAAATCCAACTGTTGAAGTTGATGTAACCACACAAAACGGGACTTTAGGAAGAGCTGCAGTACCTTCTGGTGCTTCTACTGGTATTCATGAAGCAGTTGAATTAAGAGACAACGACAAAGGAATTTACATGGGGAAAGGGGTTTTAAAAGCCGTTCAAAATGTAAACAAGAGCATCAATGATGAATTGAACGGAATTAATATTTTCGATCAAACAGCTATTGATAATTTCTTAATTCAACTTGATGGAACAGAAAATAAGTCAAATCTTGGAGCTAATGCCATGTTAGGGGTTTCTTTAGCAATTGCTAAAGCAGCAGCTAATGAGTTAGGAATGCCTTTGTATCGTTATATTGGAGGAGTCAATGCCAATACATTGCCCATACCCATGATGAATATTTTGAACGGTGGTTCCCATGCAGACAACAGCATCGATTTTCAAGAGTTTATGGTAATGCCAGTAGGAGCAGAATCGTTTAGCCATGCCTTGAGAATGGGAACCGAGATTTTTCATCACTTAAAAAATGTTTTAAAAAGCAAAGGCTTTTCAACAAACGTTGGAGATGAAGGTGGTTTTGCACCGAATTTGGGTTCAAATGAAGAAGCAGTAGAATATGTATTGAAAGCGATCGAAACCGCAGGCTATAGACCAGGGGAAGATGTGTTTATTGCCATGGATGCAGCGGCTTCTGAATTCTATTTAGAAGAAGAAAAAGTCTATCATTTTCACAAATCTTCAGGCGACAAATTAAGCGCTTCAGATTTGGTTTCTTATTGGAAAGATTGGACTAATAAGTACCCGATTATTTCAATTGAAGATGGATTGTGGGAAGATGATTGGGCTGGTTGGTCAGAGCTTACCAAAACAATTGGAGATAAAGTGCAATTGGTTGGGGATGATTTGTTTGTAACTAACGTTAAACGATTAGAGCGAGGAATAAATGAAAATATTGCCAATTCTATTTTAGTTAAAGTGAATCAAATAGGTACGCTAACCGAAACAATTCAAGCGGTAGAAATGGCAACTAGAAATGGTTATACTTCGGTAATGAGTCACCGTTCTGGAGAGACAGAAGACAGTACAATTGCAGATTTAGCAGTTGCACTATCTACAGGACAAATAAAAACTGGTTCGGCTTCAAGATCTGATCGTATGGCTAAATACAATCAATTATTGAGAATAGAAGAGATGTTGGGTAATACTGCTTTTTACCCAAATCATTTATTTGGTAAAAAATAAATACAAAAGGAAATATATTTAATTTTCTTTTAACATAAGAATTTTGAAAGTGATTGCTACTTGATTACTTTTGCAATTCGACAAAATGGATGAAAAAATCCAATTTGAGTATATCACCTTAAAAAGAAGAAGAAGAAATGGAAGAAACAGCGCAATTAAAAATCGGAGACAAAGTTTATGAATTACCTATAATTGAAGGTACAGAAAACGAGAAAGCTATTGATATTAGTGCCTTACGAGGGCAATCTGGTTTAATAACGATTGATCCTGGATATAAAAACACGGGCTCAACTAAAAGTGCAATTACGTTTTTAGATGGCGAAAAGGGGATTTTAAGGTATAGGGGATATTCGATTGAGGAACTCGCTGAGAAATCAACTTTTTTAGAAGTTTCACATTTGTTAATTTATGGTGAGTTACCAAATGCAGAAACTCTTAATTCTTTCAGAAAAGATATTACTCAACATACCCTAATTCATGAGGACATTAAAAATATTTTAGAAGGATTTCCTTCTAATTCTCATCCTATGGGTGTTTTATCTTCATTGGTTTCATCTTTAACTGCTTTTTATCCTGAATCTTTAGATCCTAATCGTTCTGTAGCTGAAGTAGATTTAAGTATCAAACGCTTGTTAGCCAAATTGCCAACTATGGCTGCTTGGGCTTATAAAAATGAAATAGGTCATCCTGCAAATTATCCAGACAATCGATTAGATTATTGTTCTAATTTCTTGAAAATGATGTTTGCTGTACCTTCTGCAGATTATGAAGTTGACCCAGTTGTTGCAAACGCATTAGATAAATTATTAATTCTTCATGCCGATCACGAACAAAACTGTTCTACATCTACAGTAAGAATAGTAGGTTCATCTCATTCAAGTTTGTATGCTTCTGTAGCAGCAGGTATTGGAGCACTTTGGGGCCCTTTGCATGGTGGTGCAAACCAAGCAGTAATTGAGATGTTGCAAAACATTAAAAAAGACGGTGGTGATGTAAAAAAATACATGGCTAAAGCGAAAGATAAAAATGATCCTTTCCGTTTAATGGGCTTTGGACATCGAGTGTATAAGAATTTTGACCCAAGAGCAACCATAATTAAAAAAGCTGCTGATGATGTATTGGCTCAGTTGGGAGTAAACGACCCAATTTTAGAAATTGCAAAAGGTTTAGAAGAAATTGCATTGAACGATCCTTATTTCATAGAGCGCAAATTGTATCCAAACGTAGATTTCTACTCTGGTATAATATATCGTGCCATTGGAATACCAACCTCTATGTTTACAGTAATGTTTACAATTGGTAGATTACCAGGCTGGATTGCACAATGGAAAGAAATGAGAGAAAATAAAGAACCGATAGGAAGACCAAGACAGGTTTATACCGGTATGAATTTAAGACCATTTGTAGCTCTAGATAAGCGATAGAATAAATTAATTTGATTTATGAAGGCAGCTGAAAAGCTGCCTTTTTTGTTTTCTTAGAATGGCTGTGTGAATGCTCACCAAAAAATAGTACAGTTTATAAACCATTTTCTAATTCATTTTCATCCAGTTCTAAGCTTTCAAAATTCAGCTCATTGAATTTCTTAGCCAATTTAGTTAATATAATTCGAACTGCCTTTGAGTCTGCAAGGTCAATCTCGCTTAACTTTATTCTCATACCAAAGAAAAAATTTTTTTGAAAATTATATTCCAATTTCAATTCATCTATTTCTTTTTCTTTTTCAATTAAGTCGATTAGCGGCACAATTTCTAAATATGGATTTGCTTTATCTATGCCAACCAAATTTAGTCTAAAGAAGTAGTTATCAATTTTTCCAAGTAGCACAGTTTCCAGATCATGAACTACACTGTTCACTCCGTCAATTCTGCCGTAGAATTCTAAATCTTTGAAAGCAGGTTTATCAAAATACCATTTTCTGTCAACAAGACCATTGTAGTTGTGAATAATCGCAGCAATGACAACAATTAGACTGAACCCAAAGGAGTATAGAATTGAGTCATTAAATCTCTCTACAATAGCTCTAATTGAAAGCCCATGTTTAATTATCGTCGGAAGAAAAGTAAAAGGTAAGGTGAGGAGAAATGAAATTGCTAATCCCTTCAATAGAGATTGTCTTTCTATGTTGATTATGTTAATTATGTTTCTCATAATTAGAAGTGTTACAACAACCAAACATAAGCATACCAACGGTAGCTTAATCCGCGTTTAAACATAGCCCAAATTAGTTATTTTTCACATAAGCTTATCTGTCATTTAGATTCACAGGAGAAGACCTCCAAGGTTTTCAAAACCTTGGAGGTCTGGCCTAGATTAAGCAAATAATTGAGAATCAATTGTAAATTACTTTTTTGTTAGCCAGATTGGTTTGATTAAAAATCTAATTTAATGATGTTGGGGAAGTCCACTTGGAGAAATTGGTGCAGAGTTTGTATTTTGTCAAAGATTGAAGCATAGACTTGATTAACCAATCTCGCTTTTAGCTATGATGGTTGGCTCTCAAGAAAACTGTAGCCTTTTCAGAAAGTATAAAATAGTTTCAATTGCTGTAAAGTGCGATTGACAAGGTGGGTTGCGAACCGTCACGCAAAAGGCGGGATGGTGTGAGAGGCGAACTCCGTCCCTATTTAGGGGCGGAGCCATCTACTCGATTAGCAAGTCGTTTTTATTTTTCACTAAACCTTACAGGAATTGTGTATTGAACTGCTTGTGGCTCTCCTTTTGTCATTCCTGGCGTCATTGTAGGTATCTGTCTTACAACTTTTAAAGCTTCTTCATCAAATTTATATCCAGATTCTCCCGGAAATTTTCCTTCTATTCTTTCATCTATAACCTTCCCTGTTGTGTCAACCCTAAAAGTTACATATGTCGTTCCGCTTAGACCTTGTCCAAATAAATCCTTTGGGTAGCGAACATTTTTTACAATGAACTTATAAAGCTCAACATTTGTACATTGGTCTCTTTTTGATTGAGTTTTCTTTTTCTCGCAGCCTTTGAAGATTGGCATATTCTCAACAATAGTGAACTCTTCCTTTTGGTCTTGTCCATAGCTTATAGAACAGAGAATTATTAAAGTAAAAATTGAGATTATTTTTTTCATTAGTCTTAATGCTTGCTAACGTCAGTTCGTCTAAAAACCCTTTCTAAATTTTTAGTAAAACTTTAGTTTTGGTTAAAAATAGCACTTTTTAAGCAATTTAGCTTATTTGTAAAATCAGTCTGTAATTACCAGTTTTGGAACTTAAAAGAGCGTCAATTACTGCAAATTGCCTTTTAAAGGTATAAAAACAACGCCCAATATGCTTGAAGTGGGCTTTTAGCTCATTTTGACTTACAAGGTTAAAAATCCTTCTGAGGTTGTAGGCCGTAAAGATCATTCCTACATCTGCTACAGCATGCTTCATTGTTTTTTTAGTCATGATGTAATAGAAATCCCACTGTCGTTTAATCACACCATAAGGATGCTCTACAATAGCTTGCCTTTTTCTGTAAAGCTCCATTTGCTCGTTTAATCTTTTCTTATTAGCTTCTATTAAATCCATGTGTTCAGAACGCTCAATAAGTCTTCCTGCTTTGTTTTTTGTGCAGCGTTCAAAAAAATCACAGCTTTTACAAGCCTTTGTTTTGTAGTGTTTAACACGATTTATCGTCTTGCCACTTTTTTTATTATACCAACTACCATTGCTAGTAAGTTTTTCTCCGGCAGGGCAAGTATATTCATCAAGTGTTTTGTCGTATGTGAAATGCTCTACATCAAAAGTCATATCGGGAGCATGCGAAGCAACTCCCGGAAATGCTACAATAACTTCTACGCCCTGTTTGTGCGCATAGTCAAACTCTGTTCCTGTGTGATACCCTTTATCATAAAGTGCTGTAAAATCTGATTTCTTTAAAATTGTTTTAGCTCTGCGAACCATACGCCCCATAGCTTTAGAATCATTTTCATTAGTGACTTTAAAATCAATAGGAATATTGTGTTTGGCATCCACAGTGGTTTGAATGTTGTATGCTACCTCTGTAATTGTATTTCGTGTAATGAGCTGTCGGCTATCGGGATCAGAGGTGGAAATTTGTACTTCTCCGCTCTGATTCAACTCCTCTTGCAATTGCTCATATTTAGCTCGCTGATGGAGATGTTTTTGTATCTTGTTTTGAGCTTCTTGTTTTTTATAATTATCGCCATCTTCTGCTGCTAAAATAGCTGAATACTCTTCTACCTTTGCATCAATATAAGCGAGATGTCGTTCAATTTTTCTCTCGTTAAAATTGTTTTTCTTTGAATTTTGGGCTCGCATTTTAGTACTGTCACCGGCAATAAGTTTACCACCAATTAAATCAAAATGTTTGGCCAATTGAACCGTTGCACGAAACACTTTGCGAATGGACTTGGAATTGTTCTTTCTAAAATTAGCAATTGTGTTATGATCGGGAATAAGTCCACACATCAGCCACATAACTTCCAAGTTTCGTTTACATTCCCTTTCCAAATGCCGTGATGAACGTATGCGATTCAAATAACCGTAAATGAACAATCGCAGCAAATCAGATGGATGATATGCAGGCCTACCATTTTCTATAAACTCTGTTTTAAACCCATAGTCGTTAAGAGTTAAACTCCCGACAAACAAATCAATTAAACGAACTTCATTGTCTTGCTCAATGGTTTGATCTAAACAAAAGAACTCAGTTTGATTGCGGTCTTTTCCTTTGATGAATTTCATACCTAAAGGTACTTAAACCTCTCTTTTAAAGCTGAAAGAACTAAAAGGTTTATCAAAAATTTAATGTTGAAAAAGTAGAGAGGTTTTTAGACAGTTTGACGTTTTGCAGCTATAAGAAGTTGGCGATTTCGAAGCACAAAACTGTCAAACTGCACAAAACTTTGATTGAAAAACTGAACTTCATTTAACCACTGAACCGCCAATTTCTTATAGGTGCTGTTACCTGCTGGCCTTCTTTCTTCCGTGTCGTTGTATGTTTTATCAGTGTTGAGTTTTTGTGTCATTGTCTGCTGTCTTTGTCGGGCTGTGTGTTGGTGTATTTTTATTTTTTTTGAAGCGTTGGGAAATTTTTTAAAAACAATTTTGTCTACGTTGGCAAAGCAAGCTCTTTTGCAATTTTTGGTCTGTGCGTTGGCTTGTGCGAATTGCAAATGTGCTTGCTTTTAGGGTTGGCTTTCCTTTGGTTTCATAAATATTGATATTAAAAGTCCTATTCCTACAACTACGTCAACTATGTTCCACATTTGTCTGCCAAGTGCTATTTTGAAAAACGGTTGGAATAACAAAGCAAGTCCACCGTAAATAATCATTTCTGTCTGTCTGCCTTGTTGGTTTGCTTGGTATGCTAAAACGGCAAAGCCAATTAGTCCTGCAAACCTTACAAACTGATAAAATCCGTAAGGCATATCAGCTAAACAGAGAAATAACAGAATCGCTAAAACTATCTTGATTGCGTTATTCATCTTTGTTTTCTGTAAGATTTTTTAAAGTGTCATCATCAATCGAACTGATTAACTCAAATTCAGGCAAAGTCTGGGTATCAAAAAAGTCGTCTTGTAGTCTTGCCAAATAAGATTCGCTTATTATATCCTGCTCTAAATAATATTCAAAATCAGGATGTATCGCTATAATTGGTTCATTTTCTATTTTCAGTTTGCTCCTTATGACTTTAAAGAATTTTACTTCACTATATTCAACCTTATCATCTGCTTTGATAGTATCAATTGCAACTTCAATAAGTTTTAATTCATCTTGCTCTGATAGTTCTGTTGAAGTTAATTCATCGAAATAACTTCGCAGGAATTTGTGACCATCACGGTTGATTTCCAAAAGCAAATTGTCAAGTTCTTGGTTAATATCTATTTCACCAAAAATTTTCTTTTGTTGATGCATTGTTTTAATCAAGATGACTTCTCTTTTGTCAATGTCTCCATCACAAGCCATACAAGAAAATGCGGTCTTTAAAAGAAGTTTGTTAAATCTTATCTGTTCCATTTTTTAATTGTTTTTAAAACCAATTCTTGGTCGTTCGTTAGTATTGGATTGTTGACCTTCCATTTTTGCTCTGATTTCTATGTAACTGTTAAGTTCTGAAAGAGTGATTGAAGGTTTGTTCGTTTTTATTGTTTCTATCAGAATTTCTTTGGTGATTCTTGATTTGGAACGTAATGCTATTCTTGAAGCTTCATCACACAAAAATTTGATGTCGCTTGAAACGTAGTTTTCAGTTGCTTTTGCTAGGTCAGCATAGTCTAAACCTATTTCGGTGGGTCTTTTCTCTAAATAGAGCTTGAACATCAATTCCCTTGCTTCAAAGTCTGGTGGTGGCAAATAAACGTGCTTGTCTAATCTTCCTGCTCGTAAAATTGCTGGGTCTATTGAATTTGGTCGATTTGTCGCTCCAATTATAAATACTCCGTCATCTCCGCTGTTATTCATTTGTGCTAAAAATTCGTTCACAGCACTAGTGTTCATATGGTTGACACTCGAATTGTCACGGTTTGGAACTAAAGCATCTAATTCGTCAATGAAAATTATACTTGGTGCGTTTTTTCTAGCTTCGTCAAATAGATTTTTGATATTCTCTTGTGATGCATTCACCCATTTACTCTGAATGTCAGAAGGCTTAATTTGATAGAAATTGAATCCAATTTCTTCTGCCATTTTTTCTGCAAAGAATGTTTTCCCGCAACCTGGGGGGCCATATAAAAGCATTCCGTTTGGTATTGTAAGCCCATATTCAGCATACTTCTCTTTTTCGTTCAAAGCGTCAATAACATCTAATTTTATAGTGTCTTTAAGTTCTTGCATTCCTGCAATTGATTTGAACCCTTCGCCTTTTTTAACTGACTTCAAAGTTTGGGTTGATTGTGCCGATTTTTCAAGCACAGGATTGTCAACTACAATTTCACCATTAACAGCCTGAATAAATTCTTTCAAGTTCTTGAATCTATTCTCTGCATCAGGTTGTAACGCTTTTGCAATTATGTTAAAAGTATTGGCTTCAATCTTGGAATCTGAACTAACAACCTGTAAAGGCTTTTCTCGCTCTTTCAAAATTGCATCTTCCAATTTCACTGATTCCGATTTGAATTTGGACAACTCCACAAACCAAGGTGGGAGGCCAACCAATAGATGATAATACAAGGCACCTACTGAGAAAATGTCACTTTGAACCGAAAAGACTTTGTTAAATGTTTCGTTGGCTGAATAGAAAGGATTTAAACCTTCTTTTTGAAAATCTTTATGTGACTGACTCAAAAATCTTGCATAGCCAAAATCAATTATTTTGGGAACGGATACCTGTCCCGACAAATCCAACATCACATTCAAATTGGTAATGTCGTTATGGATAATTGGGTTTTGTTGATTATGTAAATAATTAAGTCCGTTAAGCACCCCAAGAATGATGTCTTTCGCTTCATAAGGATTAAAGGTTTGTTCCCTTTTCATTTTATCTGCAAGGGTTTCACCACTTATAAAGTCTAAAATGGCATAAGCGTATTTTTGATTTTCTAACAAAAGATTACCGCTGTCAATGAGTTTGACAATATTCGGGTGCTTTAACTTTTTCAGAATCTCAATTTCAAGCACATCTCCACTTTGGTCAAACTGTGTTCTATGCAATTTCGAATAAGAAAAAATTTTCAAAAGCTTTGTCGTCTTTTCTTTGTCTTTTACTCGATATGACTCTGCATAACTCCCTTTTTTCAAAAAGAAAGTTACGGTGTACTTGTCATCAATGACTTGACCTTTGGTTAATATGTGATTTTGATTATTCATAATTTTATCCGACTAAGACCGAATCATCACCACTTGGTCTATCTTCTACTGGCAATAAATCAATTAATGAAATGACTATTGGATGCAATTCATCAACATCAGGACTTTCACCTATTTTTTGCAATCCTTGATTTAAAAGTGTTCTTGCTTTATTTGCATCTCTCCATCTATATGAGCCAAAGTTTTGATTATGTTGACGGATAAAACCAATCAATTGATAAATGAATGTCAATTGAATGAAAAAGCTGTTTATTTCATCAAGAAGCACATTACCAAGCTTCACATCTTTAAGCTTGATAACTTCTTCCAATTGATTTTTGATTTGGTTGACAACTTGCGTTGTCTTTTCATTACCGAGTTCTTTATTGGCTTTTTCGAGCCTGTAATATTCTTCTTTTAATTCGGCTTCCAATTTTGGCCACTCTGTTGTCTCGTTAAGTTCGTCAATAGTTTTTAGTGTTTTTCGGAGATTGGTTAATACTTCTTGCTTACCGTCAACATCATTCTTGTTGTTTTCAAATGACTTTTCAATTTTGTCTAACTCAGATTCTGCTTTTTTTAGCTTAGCATCATCAGAATGGTCACCATCTCTTTTTAGTTCTGAAACTGCACCTTTTGCTTTTCTTATTTCATTTGATAACCAACTTGTTTCAACAGATTGAACAGTGTCTGTGGGCACTTCAATTTCTGAAGTATGGTCTAAGTAAGGGAAGTATGCTTGAATAGTCATTTGCTGTGATTTGTCCAAGTTAATGGTCAAATCAACATCCGAATTTTCAGGTAATAGGGCGGGTAAATCTGTACCACTTATAATAATGTCATAAACGTGTTCATTATAAATTGCTCTTGTTCCTTCCGAACCGTGTTCCCCTTGATAAACTGGAATCTTGATGAAGTCGGAATCCATTCCTGGGCGTATTTGCTTTTGGGTTTTAAGTCCGTTCAAAGTTCCCGTTGCTGGTAAAGATTGGTTTTTCTCTAATCCTTTGACCGTAGTGAAAACAATTTTTCCTGTGGTCTTTTGCTTAATCTCGATACCTATATTATATGGTAAAGTTGCACTACCAATTTTAGAACCTTGAATAACGCTAAATGAATTTGGCTCGCTTTCAAGCAGGTTTCCTTTGTCGTCATAAAGGGTAACTCCAAAAACATTGGTTTTTCCTTCGTTCAATTGAACGTCTATTACTTCACCTATTGTGTTTATCTCTACTTTGCCACTAGACCAAGCATTATCACCCCTTTTGATTTCAGCAAAAACCTTTTCTGGAATCTCTCCTTCAGTTTTATCTTCAAGGATTCTGAGTGTTACAAATTCTTCTGTTTCTACGGTTGATGCTTCGTGACCTATTTCAAGTTGAATTTTGGTTCTGTCTCTTGTTTGTTCCTTGATTTCTTCAGACAATTCAACGGTAGAAGCATACAATGCAGCACCCTTTGAAACGACTGTCATTGGGTCAACACTTGTGTCAGGCTTGCATATTTGCTTTTCTAACATTTCTCTTAAAGTTGGTGATAGTGTCGGGCCACCAACCAAGATGAGAGAATCTAAAGAACTACCTTTAAGATTGTTCCTTTTCAAGAGTGTTAAACTACAATCAATTGATTGTTGAAAAATTGGAGCAAGAACACTTTTTAATTGCTCTTGAGATACTGTAAGGTCGATTTCAATTTCTTCACCTTCGTCATCTACTCCACATTCTCCTGGGTCAACATAAATATTGTGTGATGGATTGAAAGAAAGGTTGTTTTTGATTTCTTCTGCAAAAAACTTCAAACCACTACGATATTCTTCCTTCTTAACTTCATCTGAAAGTAAATCATCAATGTTAAACCTTTCTTGAATATGTGGAATTATTATTTGGTCAACAATTGCATAGTCCAAATTTTTACCACCTAAGTAATTATCACCTTCGGTGTCAATTACTTTCATTATTCCGTCTTCTACTTTGAGTAATGCAGCATCAAAAGTCCCACCACCAAAATCAAATACAAGCCAAAACCCATCTTTCTTTTTACTGTCAAGACCGTAAGCCATTGATGCAGCAACTGGTTCTTGAAGAACTTCAACGTGGTCAAAACCTGCCAACTTACCTGCACGCCTTGTCGCATCTATTTGATTATTCTTAAAAGCAGCAGGCACAGTAACTACAGCAGCGTTAATATTCTCATCCTGAACATATTCTTTGAGCCTTTTTAGAACTTCGGAAGATAATTCTTCGGAAGTAAAGTCTTTATTCACGTATGTACTATTATATTTTTTATCAGTCCCCATAGTACGCTTAAACTCAACGTATGCGTTTAATGGTGTTTGATGTGATAGGCTTTTAAGACTGTTTGACCTGTAACTATCATAGGCTTTATCACCAACGAATAAGGTGCCTTTGGGATTAAAGGCTATACAAGACGGTGTTGTATCTTTTTGTTTATCAAGAGATTTGATGATTCTTGCTTCACCGTTTTCCATTCGTGAAATTGCAGAGTTGGTAGTACCCAAGTCAATGCCGTAGTCAATTTTTGTTCTTGCCATTTTGTAAAAGTTTAATTTTGAGAAACTTCAACCTGTGCTCTTTGAATCAAGATACCGTTAAAGTTTATTTGTGGTTTTATAATTTTAGAAATAAGTTTTTTGCCTGATTCCAAGGTATCGTCTTCAACAAAGTTGATAACATCAATATTCATTCGTTCGTCATATTCGCTATTAAGCAAATTGACCATTTCATAACCATTGGCTGCGAAATTTGCTTGAATACGTTCAATTCCTTTCTCCAAAGGTTTAAGTCCTTTTATGTCTGCATCCATCCTTGAAATGTTCTTTTGCATTCTTACGATTTCATCAGCTACTTTTAATGCAAGTGAATGGTCTGCTTTTTCGTTTGTCGCAATTGGTTGGTTTCTTGATTCTTCTTGTTGAACCTTCATTTGTGTTTCAAGGACTTCAATAAGTTTGTTGTCAAGCTTCAAACTTTCTTCTTCCAATGATTTTTTGGTATTCCTAATTTGCGTTTCTACGTCAGTTTGACTTGACTTTATTCGCTTACCCAAGAACAAATACATCAATGCACCGAGAAGAAGAGTTACTAAAGAAGCAATAATCCAATAAAGTCTGTTTTTCTCTACATCACCACCAAGTTCCGAAATTCTGGTTTCGGCTTGCTGACCTGTTTCTTGTATTTTCGTTCCTAAATCATCTGCTATTGAAGTAATATTAATACGATTAGTTTCAATTAGTCCGCTTAAACTGTCAGTGATGCTTTCAAGCATACTGGCTTTACTGCTTATATCGTTTATAGAATTTCGTTGCTGGTTTATTGTGGTTTGCTGATTGCTGATTTTTGATGTTAATGCGTCAATTTCTTGCTTTTGCTTCTCAATTGTTTTTTGAATTGCGGTTATCTCATTAACAAGCTGATTATCATTTTGCGTTTGAGCAAAAAGATTTGTTGTACCGATCAAGGCAACTATTAGTATTGTTCTTTTCATTATTTTCTGATTATCTTGATTAACTTGTCTAGAAGTGTACGAATTATGTCGTTTGTTTTCGGTTTATCCTTTAGCTTTTCAACTAAAAGAGGGGAATATTTATAGTAAAATTTGATAAATTTACGCCCCAAGTAAGATTTGCGTAAAAATTCATCCCTGAATTTTCTTAGCTTCAATACTTGAGGATGCTCATAATCTCCATAAGCCATAGTTGCGATATAGCATCCATCCGTTGCTGTGCTGATAGATTTACCAACTTGTTTTGCTGTAGATTTTGCTTGAGCTGCTCTTACGTCTTTCCAATAGCAAATGTGTTTTATTTGGTTTATTTGAATTGGGCCAAGTTTGCCAATCAAGAAATCTACTAGGTTTTTATATTCTGAAACTTTGCTTTGATTTGAGCAACGCTGTATTATTTCAATGTCATTTATACTTATTCCGTCACTAACAACTTCAACAACTTTATTCCAATTTAAGCAGTCTTCCTTCATTTTATCCACTTTGGAATAATTGATTGTTTGATTGTAAGACATTGTCATTCTCATCTTAGCAACTTGGGCATCAATTTCACTTAAAGCCGTTTCGTAAGCCATTTTAATAGAACTCAATATTGCAATAGCCTTATTTATCTCTCGGTCTTTCATATCTTCAAGAGTTGCAAGACTGTCTTTTGCTCTGTCTTTTGCTAATTTTCCAACAGCAATTGAATCTGCTAACTTTGTTAGCTTTTGAGAGGATTCTAGATAATTTTCATTCGAGTTGCTCTCTTGACATTGATTAAAATAATCAATTCCACATTGCATTATTTCGTTTGCCAATTGGTCAGCAAGTGATTTGTATTTTAAATCGTTTGTTCCAAGTAAAGATTTAAGTAGCGATAAATCATCTTTGGTATTTGTGAAAAGCTTTAAACCAAATTCATATGCTTTGCCTTTGTTTACTTTACGATTCTTTTTGCTGGTTTCAATTTGGGCTTCGATTTTATGAAGTGGTTCTTCTGTAAATTTCTTTGATAAATACTTTTGAGTGGTGCCGTTGCAATTGCTGAAAAAATTTAATGTGTCTGCACTAGAATATTTTCCGTTGACCTGCTTCAAAATGTCATCAACAAATTTTTCTGCTTGCTTTAGATTATCAATTGTGTAAGTCTGGTCTGCCACTGTGTGGACGAAGTCAGCAAAACTTGTTGACGCAATCAATTTGATTTTGGCTTCTATTCCTTCTTTTAATTCTTCTTTACTGTTGCCAAGCAATTTGAGTGTTCCAATATTATTGAAGCAAGAAAAGTTTTTTGAAGTTACTTCCTTGCCTTCTGTTACTTTCTCCCAAATTTCAATAGCTTTATCCTTGTCACCATTAATTAAATAATTGATAGCCGTTTCGTCAAAAGAATTGGCTTTAAGAAACCAAAACAACGAATGGACTACCTTGTCCTGATTCTGTTCAATTCCTGAAAATGCTTTATTGATAGAATTTTCAGAACGGTCAACCTTCCCAAAAAAGGAAAAGTCAAATTCAGAATCTACTTGTTTACCTATACTGGCGTATTTGGTGATTTTGCTTTTCTGCTTTTGAAGTTCTTTTTCAGAAGAGTTAGCAAGAATGCCCGCTATTCGATATGGGTTGTCTTGAATTAGTTTCATTTACATCTTATTTATGGTATTCAATTGGTTCTGTCGAGCGTTGGCAAAAAATGGCTCTTTTGGTTTTGCGAAGCGTTGGCTTGTGTGTCGGGCAAAACCAAATGTGCCATTTGTGCGGCTGGCTAAAATTGTTTTTAAAAAATGTGCGGTGGGAAAAAATAAAAATACAGAAGCGTTGGCTTTTGGGTCGGCTGTCTGAATGTTCACTTTTTCTGTCCTTATTTTCTGTTTCATTATGTCTGTCATTTGTGCTCTGTTCGTTCTTTAGGCTTGCAGGTAACGGTTTGGCGATGGGCAGTAGCGGATTTCACGTCGAAATGGTCTGTCCGAAGGACAGGGCTTTCTACTGAAATCTGCGGTTTCAACTGAAACACTGAACCCGCTATTGCCTATTCGCCTGTGTTGGTAGCTGGCCTTATTTTTTTCATTGGTTTCTCAAAGTATTTCGTTTCTCTATGGTTCTTTGTCTTGGTTTAATTTTTTCCCACAAACTTTGTTATTTCGTTTTTCAATGTTTGAACGACGATTCTTTTTTTCTTTCATTTCTTAAACTAAAAGTCTAGCCGAAAGAAGAAGTTTTGAAACCCGAGTTGATAAAGTTAAGGCAAATTTTCATTGTTTCTTTTTTGTCTAAAGTCCAAAGTCAACAGTTGAAAAATTCGTGTTTTGTTTTTCTTAGAATTTTCATTTTTTCTGGAACCTTACTTTTCACGATTTCGCCTTGAAAAACACAACAGTTTTAGTCTGTCGTTAATTCTATTTTCAACATTTCAGTTCTCTCTAATTTCATTTTTTTCAACTTGATTTTTTAGTTTTTTTCTCCGAACAAAGTTTTTTGGTTTCTCTTCTTTTAGGCTTGCTACCAACGGTTTGGCTAAAAGCTGGCGGGCTTTGGAACCCGAGTCTTTGTCAACCGTTACGGAGTTTTTTTAATTGTAGTGTTTTCAAATATAGCACTTTCAGCCCGCTTACTTTTAGGTTTTGTGTGTGCCTTGAATGGTAAATATAAATAAGTTCTTTTAAATATTGAATTTAATCCAAAGGGTGTAAGTCCCTTATACGCCCCGAGTAACGTTGGGGAAGTATTAGTAAGACGCAAGCTTGTTAAG
>JABFGJ010000014.1 GCA_013112545.1 Bacteroidota bacterium | reverse complement strand
ATAATATAGAGAATATTTTAAATTATTTTTTGTGCAACAATTATGAAACAGTCTTAAATATGACTTTATTTGCCCCGAAATTTTTGATTGAAGACATTCAATCAAATAATAAAAAATAAATGGCGAAGAATTTAGTAATCGTTGAGTCACCTGCAAAAGCTAAGACAATAGAAGGTTTTTTGGGTAAAGATTTCACAGTAAAATCGAGTTTTGGACACATAAGGGATCTTCCTGGAAAAAATATTTCAATCGATATTGAAAATAATTTTGAACCCAACTATGTTATCTCAGACGATAAAAAGAAAATAGTAGCAGAATTAAAGAAGAGTGCAAAATCGGCTAATAAGGTTTGGTTAGCAACGGATGAGGATCGAGAAGGAGAAGCAATCTCTTGGCACTTAATTGAAGCTTTGGGGCTTAAAGAAAGTGAAACAGAGCGAATAGTTTTTCACGAAATAACAAAAAAAGCTATTACAAGTGCTATCGAAAACCCCAGAAAACTAAACAAGAATTTAGTTGACGCACAACAAGCCAGAAGAATCTTAGACCGTTTGGTTGGTTATGAGCTTTCTCCTGTTTTATGGAAAAAAGTTAAACCTTCATTATCCGCAGGTCGTGTGCAATCGGTTACGGTTCGACTAATCGTTGAACGTGAACGAGAGATTTCTGAGTTTAATTCAAATGCCTTTTATCGAATAGTAGGAGTTTTCAAACTTAAAGATGGCATGTCTTTTAAAGCAGAAGTCTCTAATCGTTTTGATACTTATGAAGAGGCAAAAAGTTTTTTAGAAGATTGTCAAAAATCAAATTTTTCAGTTTCTGATGTAGTAAAAAAACCAGCTACTAAATCCCCTGCAGCTCCTTTCACAACTTCTACGCTTCAGCAGGAAGCAAGTAGAAAGTTGGGGTTCTCTGTTGCACAAACTATGATGGTAGCTCAAAAACTATATGAGGCTGGGAAAATAACATACATGAGAACTGACTCAGTAAGCTTATCTGATTTTGCGAAAGATGAAGCCAAATCTCATATCGTAGCTACTTTTGGAACAGAGTATTCTGAGCCTAGAAATTTCACCAATAAAAGCAAGGGCGCACAAGAAGCGCACGAAGCCATTAGACCTACCAATATGAGTGTATCCTCAACTGGCTCTGGCCAAGAAGCTCGCTTGTATGATTTAATATGGAAAAGAGCTTTGGCTTCTCAAATGAGCAATGCCAAAATTGAAAGAACAACGGCTACAATAGCTGTTTCTGAATCTAAATATAACTTCGTTGCAAAAGGTGAGGTTATTAAATTTGAAGGTTTCTTAAAGGTTTATTTAGAATCTACAGATGATGAAAATGATGAAGAACAAGAAGGCATGTTGCCAGCTATGAAAAAAGGAGATGAGTTGCATCGTCAAATCATTACATCAACTCAACGATTTACCAAAGCACCTGCAAGATATCAAGAAGCGGCTTTGGTAAAAAAATTAGAAGAGCTTGGTATCGGAAGGCCATCAACATATGCGCCAACAATTTCTACAATCCAAAAAAGAGGCTACGTTGTTAAAGAGTCAAGAGAAGGCGAGGATAGAAGTTATAAAGTGCTAAACTTAACAGAATCTGGAATAGAAGAGGAGCTTAAAGTAGAAAAAACAGGAGCTGAAAAAAATAAATTATTTCCAACCGATATAGGCATGGTTGTTACTGATTTTTTGACTGAGCACTTTGAAAACATCATGGATTATAGTTTTACTGCTGATGTAGAAAAACAATTTGATGATATAGCTGATGGCTTAAAAAAATGGACTGAAATGATTAAAAGTTTCTATAACCCATTTCATAAATCAGTTGAAAATACTTTAGAAAACGCTGAACGAGCGAGTGGTGAAAGAAAACTTGGAATAGATCCTGCGTCTGGAAAGCCTTTAATAGTTAGAATTGGACGATTCGGCCCTATGGCTCAAATAGGAGAAGCAGATGATGAGGACAAACCTCAATTTGCATCTTTACTTAGTGATCAAAGTATAGAAACCATTACACTAGAAGAAGCATTAGAGTTGTTTAAGCTACCTCGAACTGTAGGTGAGTATGAAGGCAAAACAGTTGTTGCTGCAATTGGTCGCTTTGGGCCTTATATCCGTTGGAACAATTTATTTGTTTCGTTGAAAAAAGCTGAAGGTGATGATCCAATGACCGTTGACATGAAAAGAGCCGAAGAGCTAATAAAAATAAAAATCGAACAAGAAAAGAACAAATACATAAAAGTATTTGAAGAAGATAAAACAATTCAAGTTCTAAATGGTCGATATGGGCCATATATAAAGTTTGGCAAGAAGAACATTAAGATTCCAAAAGATGTAGAACCTGAGTCTTTAACACTTGAGGAATGTAAGAAACTTGCAGCTGCAGCACCTGAAAAAAAAGGAAAAGCAAAATCGGCGGCTAAACCAAAGGCAAAAGCTAAAGCGAAACCGAAAACAAAAACTAAGAAATAAGAGATGGAAATTGCTGATTTCTTCCAACCAGTTGACCTAGAGCGAATCGCATTAGGTAAAGTATATCAAGAACGTCAGTTGGGTTCAAAAATAGTTTTCAGCCCCGAATCACTTGATCATATAGATTTGGCTATCTTTAGTGTGCATGATGACAGAGGTTCAGCAACTAATAAAGGCAGTGCTAATGGTGCAAATTTAGTTCGCGAATACTTATATGATTTAATGCAAGGCAACTATTCAGTTAAAATTGCAGATTTAGGTTCAATTCAACCTGGAGAATCAATTACAGATACTTATTTTGCAGTTCAAGAAAGCGTAAATTATTTGATTAAAAATAAAGTAATTCCTATTATTATTGGAGGAAGCAAAGATTTAACCTACGCTAATTATGCCGCTTATTCTAAACAAGAACAAACTGTCAACATCGTTAGTGTTGACTCTAAATTTTCATTGGGCAATACCGATGATGTAATTAATGCTCACAACTATTTGAGTAAGATTTTATTTCACCAACCCAATATTTTATTCAATTATAGCAACATAGGATATCAAACTTATTTTATTGACCAAACTGAACTAAGTTTAATCGAAGAATTATTTTTTGACATTTATCGCTTGGGACTAATTAAATCTAATATTCAAATTGCAGAGCCAATTATTCGCAATGCGGATATGATTTCTTTTTCAATGGATGCCATTTCGCAAGTGCATGCTCCAGCCAATAAGAATGCTTCTCCAAATGGATTTAATGGTGAGCAAGCATGTCAAATGGCTCGATATGCTGGCATGAGTGATAAATTAAGCTCAATTGGGTTTTACGAATTTAACCCATTGGTTAATGATAATGATCAAACAGCGCATTTATTAGCACAAATGTTATGGTATTTTGTGGATGGCTTTTACAACCGAAAACAAGATTTTCCCGCTTGTAATAAAAATGAATACATAAAATATACAGTAGCTATTGACGATGGCGAACAAGAATTAACTTTTTACAAGAGTCCAAAGAGCGATCGTTGGTGGATGGACGTTCCATATCACCACAATTATAGAAAAAAATATGAAAGACATTTAATGTTGCCCTGTAGTTATGCTGATTATCTGATAGCTACAGAAAATGAAATTCCTGAACGATGGTTTCAAACCTTTAAAAAATTAAAGTAGCTTTGTTAAAATTTTAATTTAAGCAGTTAAAAAAAACTTGAATAAATGAAAATTTGATTATTTTAGGCCACTAATTTAGTGTTAAAAAAGTATAAAATTCTCTGAATCCCTTAATATGAAAAGAATTCTATTAATTTCTTTGTCTTTGTTTTGCTTAAGTGAGCTAAGTGCACAACAAGACCCTCAATTTACACAAAATATGTTCAATCGCTTGGCAGTTAATCCTGCTTATGCTGGTTCAAATGGGTCTATTTGTGGAACATTATTAACTAGAGAGCAGTGGATGGGATTTGAGGGGAACCCAAGAACTACTGTTTTTAGTGCAGATGGAGCATTTAAAATTGCTCAACAATATCAATTTGGAGCAGGTCTTACTGTTATTCAAGACGAAATTGGTCCTATTCAAACGACAAACGCAAAATTGGGCTTATCATATCATCATAGAATTAAACAAGGAATTTTAGCACTAGGTTTTGATGCTGGAATAGCCAATCAATCTATTACAGCTAAGTGGAGAACTTCAAGTGGGAATTTTGACGGGACTGAAGATGCTGCTATTCCAAATTCAGATGCTGGTGGCTACAAATTTGACTTAGGTGGTGGAATTTATTATTATACCAAAGAATTATATGTCGGTTTATCATCAACCCATTTAAATCAACCATTAATCAATGGAAAGGGGAGTGGAGATGATAAATATGTATTCAAACAAGTGCGTCATTATTACGTTATGGCGGGCTACGATTATGAATTGAACTCTATGTTTACCCTTCAGCCTTCTATCTTTACAAAAACAGATGCTATCTCAACACAGGTTGATATTAATGCAAATGTGCTGTACAATGATTTGATTTGGGCTGGATTAAGCTATAGATTAAATGATGCGGTTGCCTTTTTAGCTGGTGTGAATGTGCCTAGATTCGAAGGTTTAAGAGTTGGTATGGCATATGACTATAATATATCTGCATTAAGCGACTATAATGATGGCAGTTTAGAGTTTATGATAAATTATTGCTATAAGATAGTAAGAAAAGAAAAAATACAACGTTATAAGAGTGTTCGATTCTTGTAAATTTTAAGAAATCGCAACATTTTGAAAAAAATAAAGTATAATTGCAAGTTCGAATGTAATCACAATCTTGTTTTTGTGATTTTAAAATTCAAGGCCATGAGAAAGTTGACCTTTATAATATCAATGATAGTATTAGCACTTAGCTCTTGTGATCAGAGCAATGGAGAGCTAATCGGAGTAATGGGAAGACCGGAGTTTTATCAGCCTGTCCCGTATGGTATGTTATTAATTCCTCAAGGAAGTTATACCATGGGAAATACTGATCAAGATGTTCCAAATGCCCGTTTATCCAAAACGAAAGTAGTTTCTGTTGCTTCATTTTATATGGATCAAACAGAGATTACAAATAATGAATACCGCCAATTTGTATATTGGGTAAGGGATTCAATCGCTCGTAAAATTTTAGGCGAGGAAGTAAGTGAAGAAGAGTATTTAAATACAGTGAATGCTTACGGAGAAGACATCGATCCTCCAACAATTAACTGGTATGCAAAGGTTAATTGGAATGGTGAAGAAGAAAGAGAAGCATTAGAAGTAATGTTTTTACCGGATTATGAGCGTTTTTACAATGCGAAGCAAATCGATACTCGTAAATTAATGTTTGAGTATTTCTGGATTGACTATAAAACAGCTGCTTCTAGATTTCAAAGAGAGCAAGGTCAGCTAGATAGATCAGTCTTTATTAAAGATGACATCATCAATGTGTATCCAGATACTTTATCATGGGTTCATGACTTTACATATTCATTTAATGAGCCGTTGACAAACGCATATTTTTGGCACCCAGCATATGATGATTATCCTGTTGTTGGTGTCAACTGGAAACAAGCAAGAGCTTTTTCGATTTGGAGAACGCAATTGATGAATAACTTTTTAAGACAAAGAGGACTTACCGATGTTCAATATTTTAGATTACCAACTGAATCTGAATGGGAATGGGCTTCTCGTGGAGGTTTAGACAACAATCAATATCCTTGGGGTGGACCATATATTAGAAATACCGCTGGTTGTTTCTTAGGAAACTTTAAACCACTAAGAGGGAATTATGTTGACGATGGTGGCTTGCAAACTGTTAAGGCATATGCATACAACCCTAATGATTACGGTTTATTTTGTATGGCTGGAAATGTTGCAGAATGGACTAGCAACGCTTTTGATGAAGCTGCTTATGACTTCCAACATGATTTAAACGCTGACTATACATATGAAGCGAAAGATTCAGATCCTCCAGCTTTAAAAAGAAAAGTAATAAGAGGTGGTTCATGGAAAGATGTAGCCTATTACTTACATAATGGAACAAGAATTTTTGAATATCAAGATACCGCAAAATGTTATATTGGATTCCGTAATGTAATGTCATATTTAGGAAGACCTGAAAATAACGAAGAACTTTAACTATAATTTTAACTTCAATAACTAATTAATTAATTAAATCAAAAACTAATGGGAATAGTAGAATTTTTATTTGAAACAAAAAAAGGGAAAAAAGTAATGGGCCTTCTATATGGTCTAGGAGCAGCAGTTGTAATTATTGGTGCACTTTTTAAGATTGAACACTGGCCTGGAGCATCAGAAATGTTAATTGTTGGTCTCGGAACAGAAGCTTTGATTTTTGCTGTTTCAGCATTTGAACCCCCCCATACCGATGTAGATTGGACTCTAGCTTATCCTGAATTGGCTGGAATTGAAGAAGATCAATTAACTGCAGCAACAAGAAAGAAGGTTGGCTCAGGTGATGCCGTTTCACAAGAATTAGATAGAATGTTAGAAGAAGCTAAAATTGGCCCCGAATTAATTGAAAGTTTAGGATCAGGCTTTAAGAATTTATCGGAGCACACAGCTAAATTGAATAATATTTCAGACGCTTCTGTTGCAACTGAAGAATATGTTACAAATGTAAAATCTGCGTCTAGTAAAATGAGTGTATTGTCTGATTCTTATGAAAAAGCATCTGAAACTTTAACTGGTTTGTCTATATCTAGTGAAGATAGTAATTCTTACGCATCAAGTTTAAAAAGTATTAGTTCTAAACTAAGTGAATTAAACAATGTGTATGAATTGCAATTAAAAGCAGCAAGCGAGCACATGGAGTCAAGTAATCAAGCTTTTGCTGGTATGGACTCATTAATGAATAATTTACAAAGCTCAGTGAAAAGTACAGAAGAGTACAAAGAAAATATCACAGAATTAGCTAAGAATTTAAGTTCACTAAATACCATCTATGGCAATATGCTAAATGCAATGAATGCTGGCATGGGAAATAGAAATAATGCATAATAATCCAATTATTTAATAATTCAAATATTAAGATAGAATGGCAGGAGGCAAATTACCACCACGGCAGAAAATGATTGGGATGATGTACTTGGTACTAACAGCGCTATTAGCGATGAACGTATCAAAGGATATCTTGAATGCTTTCGTTACTGTAAACGATGGTTTAGAAAGAACCAAAAATAACTTTAGAGCAAAAAATCAGGATCAGTATAATGATTTTGCAAGTGCTTACTCAGAAAATAAAGTGAAAGTTGGCCCATATTGGACAAAAGCACAAGAAGTTCAAAAAAGAGCAGATGAATTAGTGAAATACATCGATGATATCAAAGTTGAAATTATCGGGGGTATTGAACATACTATCCCTAAAGACCAAATTAGAGGGAAAGATGAAAATGGAGTTGACACAATTTTAAATATGATGCAAGTAAAGGTGAAGGATAATTATATCTTTTCAACTGCATTGTTAGTTGGGCCAGAACCAGGATCTCCAAAGGATGGAGAGTATTCTGCTATTGAATTAAAAACAAAGTTAGAGGCATTGAGAGAGGATTTAAAAGGGAATGTCGCAAAAGACGGTTCTATCTATAGATCTCTAGATAAAACCTTTAGCTTCGAAGACAAAAAGAACGCATCTGGTGTTGTTGAGAATTGGCCTGCTTATAATTTTTATGGAGTGCCAGCAGCTGCTACATTGACTTTGTTAACCAAAATACAAACAGATGTTAGAAATGCGGAGTCTGATGTAATAAAATACCTATACTCTCAAGTTGATGCAGCATCGTATAAATTTAATGTACTTGAATCTGCAGTTATTTCACCATCTAATTATGTGTTAGTTGGAGATACATTTTATGCAAAAGTTTTCTTAGCTGCATTTGATGATACTAAAAATCCTGAAATATTCTTAGGAGATACTTATGATTCAATCAGTCATGAGGTTGGTGGGAATGAAATTCCAGTTGACATTCAATTAGGAAAAGGTTATATCAAAATTCCAGCAAGAAGTGAAGGAGATTTTACCTATAATGGAGTAATTAAATATAAAGGACCTTCTGGAGAATTTAATTATTATCCATTTACTACTGAGTATAAAGTAGCAAAACCAAGTACAACTATATCTGCTACTAAAATGAACGTGTTTTACATAGGAGTTGATAATCCAGTAGATATTTCAGCACCTGGAGTTGCGAAAGATAAGATAAGACCTTCTATTTCGAGTGGTTCTATTTCAAAAGCTTCTGGTGGCGATTGGGTAGTAAGAGTAACTTCACCTGGTACAGCTATTATAAAAGTAGCAGCTGAAGTTGATGGGGGATCTCAAAATATGGGACAAATGGAATTTAGAGTTAAGAAAATTCCAGATCCTATAGGTAAAATTGGTGGACAAACAGGAGGGACGATTCGAAAAGCCCAATTACAAGCCGCTGCTACAGTAAGAGCAGAATTAGAAAATTTCGACTTTGATGTTAAGGCAGAAGTTGTTTCATACTCAATTAGTTATGTGAAAAGAGGCTTATTAGCTACTGAAGATATTAACGGCGGGAATTTAACAAATCTTGTTAAGGATGTAATTAGAGATGCTCGTGTTGGAGACAGAATTTACTTTGATAATATCAAAGCAAGGTTACCAGACGGAACAACTAGAACATTACCTACTGTTAGTTTTAAATTACTTTAATATTTATTATTATGGCACTTAAAAATTTATTTAAAATACTTTCTATTGCATTTTTAATGTTGTGTTTTGCTCATGTAGATGCGCAAGAGAATAAAGTATTGGATGGGGTATTTATTAAACAAACAGCTCCAACAAAAAGAGTTGTGCCATATACTCACGTTAGAGAGGCAGATGTAATGTATTACAAACGTTTGACTCGTAGAATTGATTTAAAACAAAAATTAAATTTTCCTTTATATTATCCAGATAAAGCAATTAAAGAGATTGGTTATGTTAGAATGCCTTTGATTGATATTATTCAACAAGGTGTAACCGAAGGGACTTTAACTGCATATCAAAATGAAGATTTTCAACAACCGCTCACTAAGAGCGAAGCTGAAGGTAAGTTAGCTCAAGAAATAACTATTGATAGAGAGGATCCGGTAACTGGAGAGTTTATAACAGAAACAAAAAATGAACCAATTACTGCAGATCGTATTATAGGATATGAATTGAAGGAGGATTGGTTTTTTGATCGTGAAAGGTCGGTGATGGAAGTTAGAATTATTGGATTACAACCGATTTATATGTCAATGAATGATGATGGAACTGATAGAGCTCCTGCTGGTTCATATTGGATATATTTTCCTGAAGCTCGGTTTGTTTTTGCAAATCATGAAGTTTATAACCCTGGAAATGATGGGGCGAGATTAACTTTTGAAGACTATTTTAGAAAAAGAATCTTCTCTTCTTATGTCACTTCAGAAACGAATGTATATTCAAATCGTTTATTGATGGATTATACCACTGGTATTGATATGTTGCTAGAATCAAGAAGAATTGAAGAAGAAATAATAAACACTGAGCACGATATGTGGCAGTATTAAAATTATACAATCCAATAAAAAATCCCGCATTGAACTTCAATGCGGGATTTTTTTTGCTTTATTTTCCTTTGTTTAGTTTTTCGAGGTTTTTGTGTGTTTCATAGGGAACTTCATGTATTCCTATAAACGGAATGTAAGTATGATTAATAGATAATTCTTTCATTTTTAGTAAAGCCGATTCCGCTTGATTTCTTTTCATAAGTCGATCATTGCTTCCATAATAATAGTATGCTTCATTTATCTTAGTAGAGAAAAGTTCATTTCGGATTATCTCAGGCGGAATACTACCACAGCATAGATGGAGTTCGACATTTTTTTCGTTGAGTTGATTTAACCAACGCATTAATGCGGAAACACCTTGAGAAAAACCAAGCATCACAAGTTTTTTATCTGGAAATTGGCTTTTTATTCGGAGATGTAAATTATTTAGGTATTCAATTTGATCCTGTATCTCATCTTCTCTTTCATGGCTAGTCATCCAAGAGCTAACAGGAGTTCTATCACGGCCATAAAATAGAGACAAGCCTTCAGGTGCAATAACCAAGACATTAGATTCCTTTAAATAATCAAATTCTGTAATAAATATGGATGCTAATTGGGCATACCCATGAAAAACATACAAGATTGTATCAATGTTTTTATCTGCATTAAAAGTATAATAATGTGCAGTTTTTGTAACCTTAATTTCATTTCTTAACATATACCAAAGATAAATTTTTAGGGGTTTAGAATTGTTATTTTTGCAATATGGTTGGAGTGAATAATGTCAGTTTATTTTTTGCAGATAGAGCGCTATTTAATGATATCAATTTCATCATAAATAAGCAAGATAGAATAGGATTAGTCGGAAAAAACGGTGCAGGTAAATCTACTATGCTAAAAGCGTTGGCCAAAATTCAAAAAATAGATTCTGGTACAATCTCTACTCCTACTGGTTTAACTATGGGGTATCTTCCTCAAGATATGGATTTTGTGTCCGGAAGAACCGTTTGGAATGAAACTGAAACTTCTTTTAGTGAAACTTTAAGTATAAAGAATAAGATAGATGTAATTAATCATCAATTGGCTGTAAGGGAAGACTATGAGTCTGAATCTTATTTAAAACTATTGGATGATTTATCTGAATTAAACGAAAAATTGATTTTGCTCGGGATTGATACCATGGAGGCAGAAATCGAAAAGATACTCTTGGGTTTAGGGTTTACAAATGCAGATTTTGAACGACAGACTGATGAGTTTAGCGGTGGCTGGCGAATGAGAATAGAGCTTGCCAAAATTTTATTGCAGAAATCTGATTTATTATTACTTGATGAGCCTACAAATCATTTAGATATAGAATCTATTCAATGGCTTGAAGATTTTTTAAAATCCTACCCAGGAGCTGTCGTATTAATATCGCATGATCGTGCATTTTTAGATAACTTAACTAATCGTACTATAGAAATAACTTTAGGTAGAATTTATGATTATCCTGCACCTTATACTAAATACCTGGAATTAAGAAAAGAAAGAAGAGAACAAGAATTAGCTGCATACTCCAATCAGCAGAAACAAATTAAACAAACAGAAGAATTTATCGATCGTTTTCGTGCTAAAGCAACAAAAGCAGTTCAGGTTCAATCAAGAATCAAGCAGTTAAATCGATTAGATCGAATAGAAATTGAAGTCGAAGATACTTCGGCTATGCGCTTCTCGTTTCCACCTGCTCCACATAGTGGAAAAGTTAGCCTTTTAGCAGAAAATGTTGGGAAATTCTATGGAGATAAAGAGGTCTTTTCGAATGTAAATCTTAGTATAGAACGTGGAGAAAAAGTAGCTTTTGTAGGTAAAAACGGTGAAGGAAAATCTACCTTTTCAAGACTAATAATAGGCGAAAAATTAACTCAAGGGAAAATTGATTTAGGGTTTCAAGTTCAAATTGGATATTACGCTCAAAACCAAGCAGAAATTCTTGACAAGGAAAAAACTGTTTTTCAAGTAATCGATGATGTAGCAAGAGGTGATGTGAGGACTAAAGTAAGGGCTCTATTGGGTTCATTTTTGTTTAGCGGAGAAGAAGTAGATAAAAAGGTTAAAGTGCTCTCTGGGGGTGAGCGGGCGCGTTTAGCATTATGTAAACTCATGTTAGAACCTATTAATTTGTTGATCCTTGATGAGCCTACTAATCATTTAGACATAAAATCGAAAGATATTTTAAAAGATGCTCTGCTGCGATATGATGGTACATTAATTATTATTTCACATGATCGAGATTTCTTGAAAGGATTGACAGATAAACTATATGAATTTTCTAATAAAAATGTAAAAGAGCACTTAGGTGGTATTGAGGCATTTTTAAAGAAAAAATCAGTTGAAGATTTTAAAGAATGGGAACAAGAGAAGAAACCAAAAGTCGAAAAACAACCCCATGATAAAAACGCTAATATAAATCTATATCAAGTTAAAAAAGACTTAAAAAAGGAAGTCCGTACAATACAAAACTCGCTTAACACTATTGAAAAGAAAATTGCAAATTTAGAAAAAGAGTTAGAGGTCTTTAATGAAAAATTAAAGGAGCCAGAAGCTTACAGCAATCCAAACAATAGAGATATGATAGAAAAATGGCAACAAACCAATGATTTATTGCAACAACATATGAAAAAGTGGGAAAGTGTTGCTATAGAACTAGAAGAAAGTCAAGAAAAACTAAACGAATTGGATTAATTGCCCATAATGGATAAGAATTTTATTCGCATCATTCTCAATTCTTCTTCTGAATAAACACCGTCAAACTCTTCAAGAGCATCTTCTAATGAGTCTTCTTCTGTTTCTCTGAAATAATCAAATATCTCCTCTTGGTATTCTTCATCCAGAAGCTGATCTATAATATAATCTAAATTAACGCGAGTTCCGCTTGCTACAATGTGCTCAATTTCATTAAGAACGAAGTCCACATCTTTTCCTTTAGAACGTGCTATGTCTTCCAATGGTAGTTTTCTATCGACGCTTTGTATGATAAAAACCTTTAAGCCAGATTTGTTAACTACCGATTTAACTATTAAATCATTAGGTCTTTCTATTTCGTTTTCTTCAACATATTCTTGAATGGTAGCTAGAAATGGTTCACCAAATTTTTCAGCCTTACCTTGCCCTACACCAGAAATATTAGTCAGCTCTTCCATATTGATGGGATACTGTGTTGCCATATCTTGCAAAGAAGGCTCAGAGAATATCACATAGGGAGGTAAATCTTCCTCTTTGGCAACTTCACGGCATAGCTCTTTTAATATTTTGTAAAGCTCTTCATCGGCTGCTGCACCTCCTTTATTAGAAGCGATTTCTGCACTCGACTTTGCATCGTATTTTTTAGGCTCTACCATCATGATAGAAGTAGGGTTTTTAATGAAATTTTTCCCTTTTTCACTAACCTTTAAAACGCCATAGTTTTCAATTTCTTTAATTATAATGTCATTAATAATTGCTTGTCTAATAATTGAGTTCCACTTAATCTCTTCAGTGTTTTTACCAGCTGCAAATAATTTATGTTCATCATTACGAAGCGTTTTAATTTCACTAGTCACATTACCAGCCAAGAAATTTGAAATATAATTAGCTTTAAAGTTCTCTTTTAAATCAAGAATTGCTTCTAAAAGTAATTTCACATGATCTTTTGCGTCGAATTCTGTCCTCGGGTTTAGGCAATTATCACAACATCCACAATTGTTTTCTTGATAGGTTTCCCCAAAATAATGTAGTAATTGCTTTCTTCGGCAAACAGCTGTTTCAGCATAAGAAACGGTTTCAAAAATCAATTGCCTTCCAATTTCTTGCTCTGCTACGGGTTTGCCTTGTAAAAATTTCTCTAACTTCTCAATGTCTTTATAGCTATAAAAAGCTATGCATCTACCTTCGCCACCATCTCTACCTGCTCTACCAGTTTCTTGATAATATCCCTCTAAACTTTTTGGGATATCATGGTGGATTACAAATCGTACATCAGGCTTATCTATTCCCATCCCAAAAGCGATGGTTGCTACAATAACATCAGCATCTTCCATCAAAAACATATCTTGGTGTTTCGCTCTAGTGGCTGCATCTAAACCTGCATGATATGGCAATGCTTTTATTCCATTTACCTGAAGTGTTTCAGCTAATTCCTCTACTTTTTTTCTACTCAAACAATAAACAATACCAGATTTTCCTTTGTATTGATTGATGCATTTAACGATTTGGGAATTTGCTTCTTTTTTAGGATTTACTTCATAATATAAATTTGGTCTATTAAATGAAGCTTTGAAAACATTCGCATCAGCCATTCCTAAATTCTTTTGAATGTCTTGCTGCACTTTTGGTGTTGCAGTAGCAGTTAATGCTATTATTGGAACTCGGTCAATCGCTTCAATAATTTCTCTTAATCTTCTATATTCAGGTCTAAAGTCATGACCCCATTCTGAAATACAATGTGCTTCATCAATTGCAAAAAACGAAATGTTTATTGTTTTGAAAAAATCAATATTTACTTGTTTGGTTAATGTTTCAGGTGCTACATATAATAGTTTCGTTTTGCCACTCTCTAAGTCTTCTTTAACAATACCTAATTCGGTTTTATTTAATGAAGAATTCATGAAATGAGCAATGTGATTACCAGAGGAAAAACCTCGAATGGCATCAACTTGATTTTTCATCAACGCAATTAATGGAGAAACTACTATTGCAGTACCATCCATGATTAGTGCTGGCAATTGATAACACATAGATTTTCCGCCACCAGTAGGCATGATTACAAAGGTGTCTGTACCTTCTAAAATACTTTTAATAACAGCTTCTTGTTCTCCTTTAAAGCTATTAAAACCGAAAAACTTTTTCAGATGGTCGGTTAATGGCATAGATGCGATTTCCATTAATTGTCTTTTACTTTATTTCAGTTACTTTTGTGATGGAATTTTACTTCCAGAATTTGAATCTAATTTAGGAAAAATTCACAGTTAAAAAAATAAATTTTTGTTTTTTGAAAGATACAAATGAAATTAAAATAATAGCTCGAAAAACCTTAGAAATTGAGCGTGATTCTATTCATCAACTAATCAATTCAATAGATGATGATTTTGCTGAATCTGTACTAGCAATTTATAACTCTAAGGGAAGAGTTGTAGTGAGTGGTATCGGCAAGAGTGCTATAATTGCACAAAAAATTGTTGCAACCTTTAATTCTACTGGCACTCCTGCATTGTTTTTACATGCTGCTGATGCCATACATGGAGACCTTGGGATGGTTCAACAAGACGATGTCGTAATCTTAATTTCTAAAAGTGGTGATACACCAGAAGTTAAGGTGCTTGTTCCACTTTTAAAAAATATGGGTAATAAATTAATAGCCTTAACAGGAAACTTTGATTCTTATCTAGGAGAATATGCCGATTTAAGAATTAGTTGTGCGGTAGATAAAGAAGCTTGTCCAAATAATTTAGCACCAACAAATAGCACAACTGCACAAATGGTTATGGGAGACGCCCTTGCTGTTTGCTTGATTGAATGTAGGGATTTTGGAAGCGCAGATTTTGCAAAATATCATCCTGGTGGAGCTTTAGGCAAAAAGTTGTATTTAAGAATTTCAGATATCTATCCAAATAATGAAAGACCAAGTGTTAATACATTTAGCTCACTAAAAGAAGTGATAGTTGAAATTTCTAGTAAAAGAATGGGAGTAACTGCAGTTGAGGAAAATGGGGAATTGGTTGGAATTATAACCGATGGAGATTTAAGAAGAATGTTATCGAAAGACTTAGATTTTAATACCGTAAACGCAAAAGATATTATGACTACAAGTCCGAGAGTAATTGGGCCTGAAGTTATGGCTGTTGAAGCAGTTAAACTAATGCGAAGCAATAATATTTCTCAATTGATTGTAGCAGAAAATAAAAAATATTTAGGTATCGTTCATTTTCACGATTTATTAAAAGAAGGACTAATTTAAATTGAGCTTAGATCAACAATTTGAAGAGGATGACAAAAAAATGTCATTCTTAGATCATTTAGAAGTGCTGCGATGGCATTTAATTCGTAGCGTAATAGCTATTTTCATCGGAACTATCTTAGCTTTTGTGTTTAAATCGATAGTTTTTGATACCATCGTTTTAGCACCAACTAATGATTCGTTTATCACCTACTTGTATTTTTGTAAATTCTCCTATTTTGTTGGCTTTGGTGATAAACTTTGCTTTGATTCTATGCAATTTAATGTCATCAATATAAGTATGGCAGGCCAGTTTACTATGCACCTAATTGTATCCATAGTTTCAGGTATAATTCTCGCTTTTCCATATATACTTTTTGAAGTATGGCGCTTTTTAAAACCAGCTTTGAAAAAAAGTGAGCACTCATTTGCAAGGGGAATCGTGTTTTGGGGATCATTTTTGTTTTTGACTGGAGTGGCATTTGGCTATTATTTAATCACTCCACTTTCTGTTCAATTTTTGGGTGGATATACGGTTAGCGACTTGGTTAAAAATCAGATTAGTTTAAATTCATATATCTCTACTATTACTACAATTACACTATCGTGTGGTATTATTTTTCAATTACCCATAGTTGTTTATTTTTTATCCAAATTGGGAATTGTTACACCGCAATTATTAAAAACATATCGAAAACATTCAGTGGTTGTTGTTTTAATTTTAGCTGCTATCATAACTCCTCCCGATGTTATGAGTCAAGTTTTGGTTTCTATGCCTTTGTTTGTGCTATACGAGATTAGTATTTGGATATCCAGAGCCGTGCAAAAGAAAAATGAATCTTCTCAATAATTCAAACACGTAGTTATAGACTTAATAAGTATTTTAGTCCATCGATAATCCATGAACTTGATTCTTAGAAATAATAAAAACTTAATCCTTTTTGTATGTATGCTTTTTTGCAGTCCTGCACTACTGTTGGCTCAAAAAACAATAGTTCGTGGAAAAATTACAGATGCTTCTACAGGCGAAACATTGCCTTTTGTTAACCTGATTTTTAAAGATTCAAAAGTCGGAGCCTCTTCAGATATTAACGGAAATTTTCTTATTGAAACTTACTATGCAACCGATTCATTAATTGCATCTTATTTAGGCTATAAGTCTAAAGCCATGCGTGTTAAACAAGATATTGACCAAACAATAAACTTTAAGTTGCAGTCAGGCGGAGTTGACTTAGAAGAGGTTGTAATAAAATATAAAGGGAACCCAGCACATGCAATTTTAGCAAGAGTAAAACGGAATAAAGCTGCCAACAATCGAGAAAAATATGATTCTTATGGGTATGAGGTATATAATAAAGTAGAATTCGACATTAATAACATTACTGAGGAGTTTAAGAATAAGAAAGTGTTTAAGAACTTTCAATTTATATTTGATTATACGGATACCACTGGTGGAAAAGAATACCTTCCGATGTTTATGACAGAGTCTTTATCAGATTTATATTATAGACGAAATCCGAAGTCAGAAAAAGAATATATAAAAGCTGTTCAGGTTTCAGGAACATCCAATGAAAGCATTACCCAATTTATGGGTGATATGTATCAAAAAGTGAATGTATATGAAAATTATATCGATGTTTTTGGGAAATCATTTGTAAGTCCAATTGCCGATTTTGGATTGATTTATTATCGCTATTACTTGAAAGATAGTGTGATTATTGATGGAAGCTATTGTTATGAAATTGATTTCGTGCCAAAATTACCTCAAGAGCCTGTTTTTTCTGGAACTATGTGGATTAACGACACCACTTATGCCATTAAAAGAATAGAAGCTAACATTGCCAAGCAAGCCAACATCAATTTTGTAAACGGATTTGAAGTCAAGCAAGAATACACCCAAGTAGATGGAAAATATTGGATGTTGAAAAAAGATGAACTGATAGTTGATTTTCAAATTGGCGAGAAAGTAATGGGTTTATATGGGAGAAAAGCAACTTCATATAAAAATATAAAAGTAAATAAAGATTTTCCTGATTCACTTTACCAAGGAATTGACAATGTGGTGGTATTAAAAAATGCCAATAAAAAAAACCATGATTACTGGGTGAATGTTAGACACGACTCGTTAACTGCCAACCAAAAGGGAATTTATGAAATGATAGATTCAGTTAAGAATGTTCCTGCATTTAAAACCTTTGTTGATATTATTAAATTAGTTTTCACTGGATATAAAGAATTTGGAAAAATTGAGATAGGCCCATACTTTAAGTTATATAGCTATAATCAAGTTGAAGGGCATCGGCTAAGGTTTGGTGGTAGAACAAGCAATGAATTTAGTACGAACTTGCAGTTAAATGCCTATGCTGCATACGGATTTAAAGATAAAAGATTTAAGTATAGTGGAGGGTTTCAATATAAAATAAATCAAAATCCGAGACGGTTTGTAGAAGCTCAATATACTAGAGATGTAGAGCAATTGGGCTTAAGTCAAAATGCATTTTCTCAAGACAATATTTTGTCCTCTTTTTTAAGAAGAAACCCAAACAACAAGTTAACAGATGTAGAAGAATATAAAGTAACTTATGAGCAAGAATGGATAACAGGATTGTCTAGTAAGTTCTTTTTTAAAAGAAGGGGCATGATGCCTTTAGGCTCCTTAAATTATAAAAGCTTTATTCCCGATCCAGAGATTGGTTTTATTGATGTGCCCAAATTAACAACAACTGAACTAAGCTTATACACAAGGTTTGCCCACAAGGAGAAATTTGTTGAAGGTGAATTTGAGCGCATAAGCCTAGGTAGTAAGTATCCAATATTAGAATTACAGGTAGGTTTTGGAGTTAAAGATTTCTTTGGTAGCGATTATAATTATCAAAAATTTGAATTAGCCATTAGCGACATCGTTAAAGTTGGAATATATGGTAAAACTGAATTTAGAACAACTGCAGGAAAATACTTGGGAACTTTACCTTATGCATTATTAGAAATTCACAATGGGAATGAATCTTATTTTTACGACAAACAGTCCTTTAATTTGATGAATTACTTCGAATTTATTAGTGATGAATACGCCACTTTGATGCTTACTCATCATTTTGACGGTTTCTTTTTAAATAAAATGCCTTTACTTCGCAAATTGAAGTGGAGGGAAGTAGCTAGCTTTAGAACTGTTGCCGGAAGATTGCAAGATAAACACCGTAAAGAGTTGGTTTTTCCATCAAATATTTTTGAACTGCACCAACCTTATATGGAAGCAGGAATAGGCATAGAAAATATTTTCAAATTGATAAGAATTGATGCTATGTGGCGTTTAAATTATTTAGATCATCCAGATATTGCTAAGTTTGGAATTAGAGCATCATTTGAATTTTCGTTTTAAGATTATGAAATTAAGAGCTGAAAATATTGTAAAAAGATACAAGAAAAGGACTGTAGTTAAAGGAGTTTCTGTAGAAGTTAGTCAAGGTGAAATAGTTGGTTTATTGGGCCCTAACGGAGCAGGAAAAACAACTTCGTTTTATATGATAGTTGGTTTAGTGACCCCAAATGAAGGAGAAATTTATTTGGATGACCAAGACATTACCTCTATGCCCATGTACAAAAGAGCACAGTTGGGAATTGGGTATTTAGCTCAAGAAGCTTCTGTTTTTCGTAAACTTTCTGTTGAAGACAATATTTTAGCCATCTTAGAAATGACTAAACTTTCTAAAAAAGAGCAAAAAGCCAAGCTGGAAAGCTTATTAGATGAGTTTAATTTGCACCATGTTCGCAAAAATAGAGGTGATTTACTGTCTGGTGGTGAGCGAAGGAGAACTGAAATAGCAAGAGCATTGGCAACTGACCCAAAGTTCATTTTACTAGATGAACCATTTGCAGGAGTTGACCCCATTGCAGTAGAGGACATTCAAGGTATTGTAGCCACATTGAAAAACAAAAACATCGGCATATTAATTACTGACCACAATGTAAATGAAACATTGGCCATTACCGACCGTGCCTATTTGTTGTTTGAAGGAAATATACTTAAAGCTGGAACAGCAGAAGAACTTGCCAATGATGAACAAGTTAGAAAAGTATATTTAGGTAAAAACTTTGAGTTAAAAAGAACAAAAACTTCCTAAGAAATTTTTTCTAATGTAAACTCAAAACTTTCCATCAGGTGGTTTGCTAATAAGTTTTTACAAGCTTCTTCTACCTTTTCACGTGCTATTGCTTCTGATGAAGCCTCAATTTCTAAGGTAATGTGTTTCCCAATTCTTACATTTTCAATTTCACCTAGGTTTATATTTTTAAGACTAGATGTAACTGCCTTTCCTTGAGGGTCTAGTAAGGCTTTTAATGGCATTATGTCAATTTCAGCTTTGAATTTCATGTTGTGTAATGTGCTTGTTTTCTACTATAGATAATAAGATGTACAAAATTAGGATAAATGGAATAGCTGCGAAAAATAAAACAGATAATAATACCACAGAACTTAAAATTAAAATCCAACGATACTTATTACTCGACCATTTTAGGTTTTTAAATTTCAAAGCCAAAAGAGGAAGTTCAGCAACCATCAAATAAGAGAAAAGCACTGAAGCAGTTAGAATGAACCAAGGAGCTGATAAAAAGCCAAGAATATTATCTGCAGATAATACTCCAATATTTTGTTCTACTTGCCAGCCTATAAGCGGAATTGAAATCCAAAAAAGTGCATTTGCTGGAGTTGGAAGCCCAATGAAGGAAGTGCTTTGACGTGTATCTATATTGAATTTTGCCAATCGGATGGCAGAAAAAGCTGCTAAAATAAAAGGGAAGTAGGCTAAAACTCCACTCATGTTGTTTTCAATTAAGAAAATATGCGCTAAATAAGCCGGCACTATGCCAAAGGTTACAACATCGGCAAGGGAATCTAATTCTGCTCCCATGGGTGAACCAACATTTAAAAGCCTTGCAGCCATACCGTCAAAAAAATCAAAAAAAGCACCGAGTAAAACCAATAAAGATGCTGTTATTAAATTTCCTTGAGCAATTTCTGTAATGGCGATACAACCACACAATAAGTTGCAAGAAGTAATTAAATTAGGGATGTGTTTTTTCAAATCAAAATTTTGATAAAAGTAAAATTAATAAAGCATTAAAAAATATCATTCTTTAAATTCCTGAAAATCGAACAAAAACAACGAATTTTATTTCTTTTACTATGTTTGAGAAAATAATAAAACAATTTTACGGTTTAATAAGTCAATTATTAAGCAAAGCACTTATGAATCAAATTAAAATAGCTGGCTTTTTCGCCTTAATTACAATTAGTATCTCTGGTTTTTCTCAAACAGCCAAATACAGTAATGAATTTCTGAAAATTGGAGTAGGAGCAAGAGCTCTAGGAATGTCAAACGCATTTGTGGCTTCTGCCGACGATGTTACTTCTGGCTATTGGAATCCCGCTGGTTTGACTCGATTAAATTCCGATTTTCAATTTTCTTTAATGCATAGCGAATACTTTGCAGGCATTGCAGCTTACGACTACGCTGCTTTAGCAACAAAGTTAGACAGCAATAGCGCAATTGGTTTTTCATTTATTCGATTTGGTGTTGACGATATACCCAACACCACCCAATTAATTGATGCTGAAGGAAACATTGATTTCAACCGTGTCTCTTCTTTTTCAGCAGCTGATTATGCCGGCTTAATTACCTACGCTAGAAAATCTGGAATTGAAGGGTTGAGTTATGGTGCCAATGTGAAAATAATTCACAGATCAGTTGGCGATTTTGCCAAAGCTTGGGGTTTTGGTTTTGATGTGGGAACACAATTAGTGAAAGATAAATGGATTTTTGCGGCAACAGGAAGAGATATTACTTCAACCTTTAACGCTTGGAGTTCTAATTTAGACAAAGAAACTGAAGAGGTTTTTATCTTAACAGGAAATGAGTTGCCAGAAAACTCAGTGGAGGTTACTTTACCTGAATTGGTGCTGGGAATAAGTAGAAAGTTTATTTTTTCTGAAAAAATAGGCATGCGAGCAGAGTTAGATTTAAAAAACACCTTCGATGGAAAAAGAAATGTTTTGGTGAATTCTGATCCAATTTCAATAGACCCGAGTATAGGAATAGAAGCAACTTATGCCGATGTGATTTATCTAAGAGGAGGAATTGGCAACTTCCAAGTCACAACAGATATAGATGGGAACCGAATTACTAGCTTTCAACCCAACTTTGGTATTGGTGTGAAGCTTAACAGGTTTTCAATAGATTATGCTTTAACTGATATAGGAGACCGTTCTGTTGCTTTGTATTCTAATGTGTTTTCTTTGCGAATTGATATTACTAGGAAATAGTGAAAAAGTTAATCCCATTTCTATTTTTGATTATAAGTCAATTTGGGTATAGTCAACCAAATGGAAATGAGTGGATTGATTATTCTCAAAACTATTATAGCTTTAAAATTTCAGAAAATGGTATTTATCGAATTAGCTATCAAGACCTAATTGCTGCAAATATTCCACTTGCCACCATTAACCCTAAAACCCTACAAATATTTGCAAGGGGCAATGAAATTCCAATTTATTTAAAAGGAGAAAATGATGGTGTTTTTGACGCAACAGACTTTATCGAGTTTTATGGTCAGAAAAACGATGGCTGGATAGATTCAGTATTTTATAAGGGCAGAGCCAATCAACCCAACCCACATTACAGTATTTTGAGTGATACCATCAATTATTACTTAACATGGAATAACAAAACAAACAACAAACGAATACAAGAGGAAAATGCTGTTGATTTTGGGAATTATTTTCCCGCTTACTATATCTGGAAAGAGAATATTTATACCTACAATAATCAATACTATGATGGTCAAACCATTTTGAGTAATGCCACCGACCCAGAATATGTTCCAACAGAAGGCTGGATGAGTTCGGCAACAACCTTGGGCAAAACAAGCAATTATCCCATTTCTTTTAAGAATAGATATAATTCTGGACCTTATGTAAATTTTGAAATTGCTTATGCCGGCCAGTCAGATTGGGCGCAGCGAAACGATGGAGACCACCACATTAACATTGAAGTTGGAGGCAATCAGATTGACGATATATTTGAAGGTTATAAGCTTCGAAAAATGAGCACTAGTTTTTCTCCTACCGAAGTAGTTAGTGGAGATTTTATTGTAAAGTATAAAAGTGTGAATGATAGAAATGTCGCTGTTGATCGTTCGGCAGTTGCCTACATTAAATACTCTTATCCGCATACCTTGGTCTTAAACAATGCAAATGAATTTTATTTTCAACTAGATGACCAAATCAATCAAAGCGCAAGCTACATCGACTTAATTAATTTTAATGGCGGTAATGCACCCATACTATATGATTTAAGCAATGGGAAACGAATTAAAGTAATTGAAACCCTAACTACTTATCGCGCTTTGGTTCCCAATGCTAATGGTCGAAAAAAGTGTTTGATTACGGCTGAATCAAATGTGAAATCAGTTCAATTAAAATCAATTGGAAACAATCATCAATTTATCGACTATCAGGCATACAATTTAGATTCTGCTTTTCTTATTGTTACGCATAATTCATTGTACTCCGAAGCAACACGCTATGCTACTTATCGAGCCAGTAAAGGGTATAATCCAATCATTCTTGACATTGAGCAACTGTATCATCAATATGGATTTGGTATTTCAAAAAACCCATTGGCTATTCGAAACTTTATTTCCACAACCTTTAAAACTGCCAATCCGAGTTATTTGTTTTTGCTGGGAAAATCAGTAAATCAAAAAGATGCAAGAAAAAATCCGCTTATAAATGCAGAAAACCTTGTACCCTCATTTGGAAATCCAACAGTTGATAATTTGTTAACCTCCGGTCTTAATGGTACACGCTTAGAATCTGCTATTCCCACTGGAAGATTAAGTGCAAAATACCTCATAGAGGTGCGTAACTATTTAGATAAAGTTATACAATATGAATCTGCACCACCTGCTTTGTGGATGAAAAAAGCCTTACATTTTGCCGGCGGCTTGTCCTTGTCAGAGTCGAATAGGTATGAGAATTATCTTGGAAATTATAGCAATTATTTTGTTTCAGACCCCATGGGTGGTAAAACTTTTTTGTTTAAGAAAAGTACTTCTGTACCAATCCAAACAACGCTTTCAGACTCGATACGAACCTTAATTAACTCAGGGGTTTCATTAATGACTTTCTTTGGTCATGCCTCAACTACTGGAGGATTTGATATCAGTATTGATTCTCCCGAAAAATTAAACAACAAAGGAAAATACCCGACCATTTTGGCCAATTCTTGCTTTTCAGGAAATTACCATCAATCGGGTGTCTTGAGTGTTGCAGAACAATATGTTTTGGAAAAAAATAAAGGTGCAATAGCATTTATTGCTTCAGGTAACTTAGGATACCCTTCCACATTAAATCTATATTCAGATGCCTTTTATAGAAATGTTGCCAATGATAATTATGGTAGATCGATGGCTGAAAATATGGTTCAGACGGTGAAAGACATACAAGGTACTAATCCCTATGCAAGTTTACGCTTGGTCTGTATGGAAATGACTATGCAAGGAGATCCAGCATTAAAGTTGAATTCTCAAGCTTTGCCTGATTATATGCTAGATCAAACTAGCGTAAAAGTGTTACCAGATGATGTTACCACTGATTTAGATTCGTTTCAAATTAAAGTGAATTGTTATAATTTAGGAAAATCTGTTCCTAATGAAGTTTTAGTTCAATTGACACGTCAATTCCCCAATAACCAAGCTCCAGATACCAATTACTTGAAAGTAATTCCCTATATAGGATTTAATGGATTGCTGACATTTAATATACCCATAGCAGCACTTAATTCAACAGGGCTAAACTCTTTTAGTTTAATTATAGACCCCAACAATGCTATACCCGAATTAAATGAATTAAACAATCGCTTAGATTTTGATGTCTTAATTCGCTCAGGAGAAATAATTCCAGTTTACCCTTATAATTATTCTATTGTTGGACAGCAAGGGATAACTTTAAAAGCATCAACTGCTTTTGCTTTAGAAAAGGAATATTCTTATGTTTTTGAGTTAGACACTTCTGCTGCATTTAATAGTCTTTTAAAACCAACAACTACAATTTCAAGCAGTGGAGGACTTGTAGAATGGGCTCCAAGTTTATTGAATAACATGCCTGATAGCATGGTTTATTTTTGGAGAGTGAGTAAAGTTCCTAAAGCTGGCGAGGCTTACAACTGGAGAACATCTTCATTTCAATACATTGCCAACGAATCAGGTTGGGCGCAAGATCACTTTGATCAATTTAGTGAAAACAAGTATTCTTTTATTTCTCAAAATCACTCAAGTAAAAAATTTGAATTTGTTGACAACGTAAAGGAGCTTTATGTGTTTAATGCTGGTTCGCCTAGCACGAGTCAAAATTTTGAAATTCGATACTCTATTGATGCCGATGTTCGCGAGCGAAATGCCTGTGGGCCAGGTGCAGCATTTCTTATTGCTGTCTTAGATTCTCTAACGCTTGAATCATGGGAAACTCCTTATGGAAACGAAAATCTGCAAAATGATTTTGGTCAGGATAATAAGTTTAATTATTGTGGTACAAATCGAACTCGATCAGAAAAATTCTTCCTATTTAGAGCAAACGACTCCATACAAATGCAGCGCATGAAAGAATTTCTAACTCAAGTTATCCCTGATGGAAGTTATATCGTCGCTTATTCTTGGCAAAATATAAACTATTCGACCATAAGAAACAGAGATTCCACAGTTTTAAAAGCTTTTGAAAGTTTGGGAAGTAATTTAATACCAGGATTAAACGATCATATTCCCTTTATTTTTACGTGTAAGAAAGGAAAAATAAATTCAGCGCAAGAAATTGTAGGAGCTACTACAACTTCAGAAATTGAATTGAGAAGGGTCTTAACCATCAGCGCAGATTTTGGAGAGATAACGAGTATAGAAATTGGTCCTTCTACAAATTTTAGTCGCTTGGCTTATGCATTTAAATCATTGGAGGCCAATTCTGATGATGAGATTGAAGTTACTTTAAACGCCATTGAGCAAAACGGCGCTTTGAAATATTTAATGCAATTCTATGATTATAAAGTCGATACAAGTATTGCGAACGTTGTAAATAACAACAATTATCGAGGCTTACAAATGGATTTTAAAGGCAAGGATCAAACCCATCAAACTCCGCCTCAACTAGAACGTTGGCAAGTTAGTTTTGATGAATTCCCAGATTTTGCTTTAGCTCCAAACTTGCATTTTAAATTAAACAATGAAAGTTTAAATGAAGGAGATAATCTTGAATTAGAAATTGGAATAAAAAATTGTTCTGAAATAGATGGAGACAGCTTGTTGGTGCAATTTCAGATAATCAATAGCTTAAATCAAGTTATTACTTTACCATATAAGCGTCAGGCTCCTTTGAAAGCGGACAGTCTCTTGATTAGCAAAATAGCTATTCCTACTCGCAATTTAACGGGCAATAACAAATTGATTATTACCGTAAATCCAAATCAAGATCAAGCAGAACAACATAGTTTTAATAACATAGGGCAACTGGACTTTAAAGTGATCGAAGATCGATTAAACCCTTTGATTGATGTCACTTTTGATGGTCGTCACATTTTGAATCGAGAAATCGTATCTGCTCAACCAGAAATTGTGATTCAATTGAAAGATGAGAACCAATACTTAGCCTTAGATGACACCTCTGTTTTTTCTGTGTTTTTGAGGTATCCTAATCGGAAAGAGGAATTAATGAATTTTGGCTCAGCAGCTGGTACTATGGAATTTATTCCAGCTAGTTTACCCAACAATACTGCCTTGGCTAGATTAAAACCTAATCTTACTGAAGATGGAGTTTATGCTATTCGAATTCAGGCCTACGATAAGTCGGGAAATGCCTCAGGTGGAGAAGATTATTTAGTTGAGTTTGAAGTGGTCACCAAGTCGAGTATTACGAACATGGTGAATTACCCCAACCCTTTTTCAACCTCTACGCGATTTGTTTTTACCCTAACTGGTTCTGAAATTCCGGAGCAAATTCAAATTCAAATTTTAACTGTTACTGGCAAGGTTGTCAAAGAAATTGACCAGTATGAATTAGGTCCAATTCACATTGGAAACAACATCAGCCAATATGCTTGGGACGGCAAAGACGAATACGGCGACCAGTTGGCCAATGGCGTTTACTTGTATCGAGTTCGAGCGAAACTAAATGGCAATAATTTAGAAAAACGAGATTCTAAACTCGACCAGTTTTTTGTGAAAGATTTCGGGAAGATGTATTTGTTGAGGTAAGGGAGTTGATGAGTTTTACAATTCTATAGGATTGTAAGTTTTAAAGAAGGCTTAAATTTGAATGGTGAAAAATAACAAGGACATGGATGGTTAAGCAGAAAAACTGGATTTAATTCAATGGTTAGTGAAGGTATAATCAATAAATAAAAGTTTTGCGAAATGAAAGAATGCATCAGGTTGACGAGAATATTAAAGATAACGAATCTTTCACTTTAAGTGCAAAACACAAATCTATTATTGATGAACGGATAAAAAATCATCATACTAATCCAGATGCTGGAAGTAATTGGAAGGAAGTAAAACAGGGAATTACCTCAATTAAATGAATGTAAATCTTAAGCCAGAGGCAGAAAAAGATATACTTGAGCCTTTTGTTTGGCATGAATAGCAAAAGGTTGGCTTAGGAGAAGATTTACTTGAAGCTATAGATTTATCAATAAAAGAAATCCTCAATAATCCTAAATCTTTTCAAATTCGTTATCGAAAAACTAGAATTAACTTCAACTTTTAATTTTGGGATTCATTATTTAGTCGATCATAACAACATTATTGTTTTGGCGGTACTTCATACAAGTAGAAATTCTCAAATTTGGAGATAAGCAATATTTCAAAGTGCTATTCGTGTCAATAAAACCTGAAGGATTTGAACAACTATATAAATCAGAGATCAAAAAGTGCTCAATGGGACGAATAAAACCATGCTAAAAAAGAGTGCGTCTCCTCCAGAGTCGGTTTCTATTTGTTTCCTTTTTTTTTATAAAACTGCGAACCCTTCAGGTTCGTGACGATAGACTGAATTTTCAGTTCAAGCCAAAAGAACATAATATAACTTGAACCGCATGGGCTTGAAGACTTATAGCTCACTTTTCACTCGTTCATTAAACTGTTAAGTAGATTTAACTAATTTGGTCAATATGAAAATGAATAAACGTATTGGGGTGTTTATTTGATTGTTGTGAAGCCATTGAAATGAACGAATTAATTATTAAACCTAAAAATTCAAAGTCGATATTTTATCTACTCGTTAGTTGTGTCTTTATTTATGGTAGCATTTTAATGGTAGCGGATGATAACCTACTTGGTTATTTCCCAATCATCTTTTTTGGACTATGTTTTTTGATTTTTGTCTGTCAATTAATTCCTGGTTGTACTGAGTTAAAATTATCAAAAAATGGATTTACAACAACAACACTTTTTCGAAGTCACTTTACATCTTGGGACGTAGTCGAATCTTTTAATTGCGGGTATTTAGGAGCAAACAAGACTATCTACTTCGATTTTATTGATGAACATCGACAGTATGAATTGAGTAAAAAAATATCTAAAAAACCAACAAACAGTCATGCTGCTCTCCCACATCTTTTTGGAACAGATCAAACTGAATTACTCAATACTTTAAATGAATGGAAAAGTAAGTATGGTATATCATAACTAAATTTTATTCTAAACTCATTTAAATAAAGGCTTGACAACTTACCCAGCTTTAAAATTGATTACATTACTTTTTGACTACGCCAATTTCGGAAAGATTGATTTTTAGAAAAAAAAAATAGCTATTTTCTGAATTTCAAATTGATAACCTACAAGGCTAAATTTTCTTAAAAGTTGGACTTTTCAGCTTACAATGATTTGAATTTCAATGTTTTTAATGGTTATGAAGACGGATTGCAAAATTCAATAATATTACTTTGGTTCTTGTCTATTAGAGAAGAAAGACAAAATTTCAATTCTTGACCCAACCTCACGGTAATACATTGTATTAAACCTTTTAATTACAATCCTTCTGATATTATTGGGTTCAGATTTAGGAAAGAGTTTTGGGTTTTTAGATATTAATCTCAGGACTCTTTCAATTTCTACTGATAGTTTATTTAATTCTTTTTGACTAAAATTCAATTCCAAATATTCGTATGTATCTGCTAACTCCTTTAGGGCATAGTCTGCCCGCTCCGCATGGGTTTGCAACCCTGCGGCTATTCCTCCCTAATATTCTTCAACAATTCAAAAATCACAAACGTTAAACTGTCAATTGAAGAATCCAGTAACTCAAAAATCTTGCAGTCCAATTATTAAACAGGTCGGGGCGGCAAGACATAAAAGCCCCTCGATAAACTCGGGATAAACTTATCGAGCATTTTTTTGTCTTGAATTTTTGGTTCATTTTGGTTCAAGCCAAAAGAACATAATACAACCTGAACCGCATAGGCTTGAAGACTTATAGCTCACTTTTCACACGTTCATTAAACTGTTAAGTAGATTTAACTAATTTGGTCGATATGAAATATAATAAATACGCATGAACGTTTATTTTTAAGTACCTAAAAAATGAGAACCCATTTCTGTTTAATGCTTTGTTTATTGTGTTGTTATTCTTATAGCCAGGAAAAAGTCGATAAGATATACTTAATTGGAACTTTGCTTGACAGTATCGAAAGAAGCCCAATACCTTTTGCTACAATATATTTAGATTCACTATACATGACAACTTCTGATTTTGATGGAAATTTTAGCATAGAGGTATGTTCAAATGAATCTCTTACTCTGAATATCGCACAATCAAATTATATTTCAAAGACTATTTCATTAAAAGGGATTCAATATCCACATGAAATCCTATTAAGCAAAATTCCACCTAATGATTCTTTTGTTTTGGAGGGAGTCCCAATAGATACTGCTTATTATCATAGTGGAAGCATAAAAATAATTCGATACCCCAAAAATGATAAAATCGAATTCTATAAAAATGGCAATTACAAATATCAAATAGTTAATGAAAATTCCAGATATTGGTATAAAAACGGGAAGATAAAGCAGATAGATATATTAGAAACAAACCATGAAAGAACAATTATTAAATATTATAAAAATGGAAAGCTAAAGTCACATGAATCTCTTTATTGGAAGTTTAATAAAAACAAAAATGAAGGAGAATGGTCAAAATAAGACTTGGGCATTTATTTATGAATTCCGAATAACTCCTAAAATCCCCTTACTTAACCAACTTCTTTACGATTCGTTTATCTCCTTTTTTGATTTCTAAAAAGTAAACACCATGAAGCAAATCTTTGGTTGAAATAAATCCATTGCTAATCACATAATCCAATTCTACTTGTTTTCCAATAGCGTCTAACAAACGAATGTCTAATTTCTCATTTCCTTCGTATCGAATAAACAGTTTTTCTTGCATGGGATTTGGATATACAGAAAGCTGATTACTTAGACTTTGCTCATCAACAGAAACAATAATTGACTGTGCTGTAATGGGAATTACAAAACTAGACTGACCCCCAGGTATGTTCGTGTTGAAGTTTAAATTGCCTGTAATTGTTCCGGTATTCGCTGCATTAACTATTACTGAAATTTGTAATGCTTCTCCAGGAAGCAAGGTAGAATTAACTCCTGAATTGGCAGCAAAAGAAAAGTCGGAAGTATTGCTTAGGCTAAAGTTTGAAAACAAGATGTCTTTATTTCCTCTATTGACCAACACATAATCAAAAGTATCAGCTTGTGCTCTAATTACAGCTCCAAAATTGATGGAGCTTTGCAATACATCTAAACCAAAACTTTGCGGTGCTACAGAATTGCTAACAAAGTTGGTGATTCGCTCTTCAAACTGCGGATAATCGATAAAAGGGTTTCGATTGTTTTGCGCTGCATAAATATCATTGTTCCTTTTTCTATCAATCGCATCAACTGGAAAAGCGTTGTGCCACTGTCTTAAAACCGTTTCAGAGCCTGCAAAATGACTGGAATAATCTTGATAACGAATAACAAAATACATCAGTGCTCTAGCTGTTCTCCCTTTTTGTGCATCTCTAGGTTCATAAGTTGTGTTATTGTAAAATGAACCACCACCTGAGGCTGTTCCACCGCTAATATTCCCAAAAGGTTTGTTACCTCTTTGCGAATTTGAATTATTAGTTGTTGGAAACAAATGATGGATATCACTCTTCATAGGTTCATTTGAATTGAAATGACCTTGAGGAAAAGTATGCTCTGTGTTAAACTGAGGGTTGCCGCTTTGGGCTGCAGATCTACTAGCATAACCTGTAATAGTTGTCCCTGTATAAACGCACTCTAAAGTATTGACTGATGCTCCTTGACCATTGGTTTTCTTATTGTCAATGGTCATAAAGATGAGGTCTCTGCCATTGTTATATCCCAAAGAATTATATCCTTGGCCCAAACGTGTTTTTAAAGCCGTTTTCAAAGCTTCTTCGCTAAGATTTTCTGTAGAATTATAATAGGTATTCGAAAATTTTCCTTGGCCAATTAAATCAATTGGTTCATATGCACTAGTTCCATTGTGCATAATTATCATTTCACTGTTGTGTAAAATGTTTTGCTTAGGCGAAAAATAAACCCACACCGATTGAGAACCTTGAAAAGGGATGGTGAAATTATTTTGCTTGACAAAAAACGGCGTTTTGTTATAAATGGTATAAAACTTAAACCCAGTAATGATTAAATCTCTCGGTTCTTTGTTGTGTAAAACAATTTGCACACTGTCTGTTGTCCCTTCATACACATTGCCAAAATTGATTTGATTTGTGCTTGGCTTTACAGCTTGTGCAGTTAAAATTATGGGAAATAGTAACAGGGCAATTAGGAGATTTTTCATGCTTTATCTTAAATGAGGTACAAACTTAATTATTAATATTTTTGTTGTCCTTAAAAATCAGCGGTGAAAAAAGTTAATTTATTATTTGGGTCAATATTATCGGGTGTGCTTTTTACACTTGCTTGGCCTGCAATTGGAGATTTTAACTTTTTGATTTTTTTCGCTTTTATTCCTTTATTATGGGTTGAAAGTCAACTTAGTGAAAAAGGCAAAAGTGCCCTATCTGTATTTTTATATGCTTATTTAGCCTTTTTTGTGTTTAACATCAGCACAACTTGGTGGATTAAGAATGCCGATTTGATGGGCGCCATCATGGCTATTCTTTGCAATAGTTTTTTTATGGCTACCGTGTTTTGGTTGTTCCATTTTACCAAAAAGCACATTGGGAAAAAGGAAGGTTATATAGGGCTGATTATCTATTGGTTAGCTTTTGAATACCTGCATCTCAATTGGGAGCTTTCTTGGACTTGGTTAACCTTTGGAAATGCATTCGCTACTTCCATTAAAAGCATACAATGGTATGAATATACAGGAGTTTTAGGCGGTTCTTTATGGGTTTTAGCCGTCAATGTATTGCTTTTTCTAAATTTTAAATCCTATCGAGAAATGGGTAAAGTAAATGTAAAATCCATTGGCTTGACATTGACACTAATGTTAGTTCCTATTTTAATTGGGAGATACATTTATTCCAATTATGAAGAAAATGGAGAATCTTATGAATTTGTTGTTGTTCAGCCCAATATCGATCCTTATCATGAGAAGTTTGGGAGTTTAGCCCCCTCTGACCAAATTGACAAGATGATAAACTTGGCAAAACAGGAATTAAACGCAGAAACGGATTATCTGATTTTCCCCGAAACAGCTATTCCAGAACCAGAATGGGAGCATACCATTGACTTTATGTATGCCACCGAAGAAATTAGAAAATTGATAGCAGATTATCCAAAGCTAACAGCAGAGATAGGCATGTTGAGCTCAGTTTTTTACCCCAACGATGTCAATTTGCCGAAAGGCGCATACAGCATTCCAGGAGGTGGATTTTATGAAAACTTCAACACTTCCATTTGCATAGATTCTTCTGAGCATATTCAAATTCACCATAAATCGAAATTAGTCTTAGGTGTTGAGAAAGTTCCCTTTTTAGACATTCTGCCTTTTATGAAAAAGCTATCGATAAAACTAGGCGGTTCATCTGGTCAATTGGGTTCGCAAGAAAAGCCTAGTGTTTTTAAGTCGATTCACAGCAATGCTGTAATTGCTCCCATTATTTGTTATGAATCCATTTACGGAGAATATGTGACGCAATACACCTCTCAAGGAGCTAATTTATTTACCATAATTACCAACGATGGTTGGTGGGGCGACACGCCAGGATACAAACAACATTTAGCTTATGCTAGTTTGCGTGCCATAGAAAACCGAAGAAGCATTGCGAGATCGGCCAATACAGGTACTTCTGCATTTATAAACCAAAAAGGAGAAATTAGCCAAACAACAGCATGGTGGACAAATGCAGTAATAAAAGGCGAAATAAAGAGCAATGATAAAATAACTTTTTATGTTAAGTACGGCGATTATATTGGCCGAACTGCGGGATTTGTCGCTCCATTATTGTTGCTATTAACCTTAGTGAGAAAAATGAAGAAAACTGATGGGCATTTAACTAAAACCAAGGCTTAAGTTTGGGTAAATTTGCCGCGATATTTTACATAACAAAAGAAAGACAACATGGAAAAGTATGATGTAGTAATAATTGGGTCAGGACCTGGAGGATATGTGTGTGCGATTAGATGTGCCCAATTGGGAATGAAAACGGCCTTGATTGAAAAATACAATGCCTTAGGCGGAACTTGTTTGAATGTCGGATGTATTCCTTCCAAAGCATTATTAGACTCTTCAGAGCATTTTCACAAAGCAAAAACCGACTTCACAACGCATGGTATTGACCTAAAAGACTTGAAAGTAAACTTCAAGCAAATGGTTCAGCGGAAAAGAGAAGTGGTTGAACAAACTGTTGGTGGAATCGATTATTTGATGAAGAAAAACAAGATTGACGTTTTACATGGCATGGGTTCTTTCGAAAGTGCTAATGTGATTAAAATCACAGGTGACGATTCTAAAGAAACAAAAGTAGAAGCCGCAAGGGTTGTTATTGCCACTGGTTCTAAACCGGGTTCTTTGCCATTTATCAAAATAGATAAGAAAAGAGTAATTACTTCTACAGAAGCATTGGAATTAAACGAATTGCCTAAGAAATTAATTGTTATTGGCGGTGGTGTTATCGGCCTTGAATTAGGTTCTGTTTATGCTCGATTAGGAACGGAAGTAACGGTAGTTGAATATATGGACGGAATTATTCCAACCATGGATAGTACAATGGGTAAAGAATTAACCAAGTCCTTGAAAAAGCTCGGGATGAAATTTGCCTTAAGCCATAAAGTAAAAGAAGTGACCAATAAAGGCAAAACAGTTCTAGTAAAAGCGGATGACAAGAAAGGAACGGAAGTTTCTTTTGAAGCCGATTATTGTTTAGTAGCTGTGGGCAGAATACCTTACACCGATAAACTGGGTTTAGAAAACGTAGGGGTAAAATTAGATAACAGAGGTAGAGTAGAGGTGAATGAGCAATTGCAGACCAATGTGCCTTATATTTATGCTATCGGTGATGTAATAAAAGGAGCTATGTTAGCGCATAAAGCCGAAGAAGAAGGAACATTTGTAGCAGAAGTGATGAATGGAGAGAAACCTCACATTGATTATAACTTAATTCCAGGGGTTGTTTATACTTGGCCAGAAGTTGCCGCTGTTGGTAAAACAGAAGAGCAGTTGAAAGAGGCAAAGGTGAATTATAAAGTAGGTTCTTTTCCGTTTAAAGCTAGTGGTAGAGCAAGAGCAAGCATGGATACCGATGGATTGATAAAAGTGTTAGCAAATGCAGATACCGATGAAATTTTAGGAGTTCACATGTGCGGTCCACGAGCTGCGGATATGATTGCAGAAGCAGTTGTAGGTATGGAATTTAGAGCAACAGCCGAAGATATTTCTAGAATGAGCCATGCGCATCCAACTTTTACAGAAGCATTTAGAGAAGCAACCTTAGACGCAACTGGCAAAAGAGCAATTCATATCTAATAAACAAACTTTTTAGATAATAGCTTGAACATTCTGTAATGAAGATAGTTTACTAAGCTAAACTTGTACTTGAGTATAGAGGATACTGAGCTTGCTGAAGTATGCTGTATTTATATAAAATATTGAAATGTCAAAAACGGGAGTATTATTAATCAATTTAGGCACGCCAGACGATGCGAAAATAGGAGCCGTTAGGCGATATTTATCGGAATTTTTAAATGACCCTCGGGTAATTGACATTTCTTGGTTAGCTAGAAAACTTTTGGTTAACCTCATTATTGTTCCCTTTAGGGCCAAGGGTTCAACCAAAATATACAAAGAATTGTGGACAGAAAAAGGCTCGCCTTTGATGTATCATGGTGAAAGTGTAAAAGAGAAATTGCAAAATCAATTGGGCGGTGAGTTTGGCGTTCATTTAGCCATGCGTTATCAAAATCCTAGCTTAGAAAAAGTTTTGGGAGAAATGCGCTTATTGAATTATAATAAAATCATCATCATTCCTTTATTCCCTCATTATGCATCTGCTAGTTCAGGTTCGGCCATGGAAAAAGCCTTAAGAATTATCAGTAAATGGTGGGTTATACCTGAAATCTCTATGATGAGTCAATTTTGGGATCATCCGAAATTTATCGATGCATTTGTGGCTAGAGCCAATCAGTATAAAATTGAAGATTACGACCATGTACTTTTTAGTTATCACGGTTTGCCAGTGAGGCAAGTGGACAAGGTATATGATGATGGAAAGCCATGCGATGATCACGATTGTGAGACGGAAATAACAGAAGACAACAAGTATTGCTATAAAGCCACTTGCTTTGCAACAACCCGACTATTAGCAGAGCGATTGAACATTCCTAAAGAAAAATACACCGTAGCTTTTCAATCTCGTTTAGATAAAAATTGGCTAGAGCCATTTTCAGATAAAGTGGTAGAAGAAAGAGCCAAAAAAGGCGATAAAAAAATTCTGGCTTTTAGCCCAGCTTTTATTGCTGATTGCTTAGAAACAACCGTTGAAATAGGCTCGGAATACCAAGAGATTTTTGAAGAACATGGCGGCGAAAAAGTGCAATTAGTTGAAAGCTTAAACGACCACCCAATCTGGATTGATGCCTTGGAAGATATGGTGAGAGCTAGGGTTTAGTTCCAAAACCGAAATGCCAAATTTTGTTTAAAATTGTATTAAACCTCCGCCAAATTATATAACTTTGATAAAATCTAAATTTACAGACTTCGAAACAAAAGCAACCATAGGCGAAGGAATTTACACCGTTCCTGAATTAGCGCATATTTTAAAACAGCCAGCTGAAAAAATTAATCGTTGGATTACTACCTTTTTTGACGACCGTTTTGCGAAAGAATTTAAACGAAATTACTCTTGGACAATAGAAGGTAGCCGAAGCAAGGCAGTTAACTTCCAAACCATGTTAGAGTTGGTAACTATGTTTCGTCTTTCTGAGCAAGGCGCAAGTACACAACAAATTGTAAAAACACATTCTTATTTAAGTAAGCAATATAATTCTCCTCACCCTTTCGCAGACAAAACAGTATTGAAACTACTAAGTGTTAGTGGTAAAAGTTTAATTGCTAAAATTAATGAGTCTTTTATAAATGCAGATGGCTCAGAACAATGGAACTTTGACTTTATAAAATCCTTCTTAATACCGGCTATAGATTTTGATGACAATATTGCTGTGCGATTTTATCCAAGAGGTAAAGAGAGTGCTATAGTAATTGACCCTCAAAGAAAGTTTGGAAGTGCAGTTGTTGGAGAAACCAATATTTATCCGGAAACGTTTTACAGTTTGCATAAAGCAGGAGAAAGTAACAAATACATTGCATCCATTTATGAAGTGGACGAAAAGTTAGTTATGGATGCAATTGCTTATTGTAAAACAGCCGCATGATTCTTTACATTGACGAAAATTTACCACCTGTATTAGTAGAAGCTTTTAGTTTGCTTCAATCGAAATTGTTGCCTTCTAAAAAATACGGTTTTGGCTTAGAGTTGAGGTCGATAAAAAAAGAATTTGGTCAAGGGGCAAAAGATGAAGATTGGGTACCACTTGCTGGCAAAGACAAGGCTTTTGTATTGACGCAAGATTATAATATACAAAGATTTAGTCATCAAAAAGAACTGTGTGAAAAATTTAAGTTAGGCATGTTTTATTTTCGACCACCTTCAAAAACAGGTTTTGATTATTGGTCTATCGTAAAGCTTTTTGTTAAACATTGGCCGGAACTTTTAACCATAATTAAAAAGGAAAAGGGACCATTTGCATATAAGGTTACTTCTAATTCAAAGGGATTTGAGAAGGTTTAGAATAGTTGTTTTGGAAGTGATGATAATCTGATGCACTCAAATGTTTAGAGTATAAATAACATTCTTGGGACACTGTCCCAAAATTTTACTCAAATACAATCTAATCCCCAATTTACCCCCATTCTATTACAAGAAACCCTGAAATTTACCCCCTTTTTGTTACAAAAAAAGGGTTAATAAGTTGAATTAAAGAGATATATGGAGTTGCGAATAAATAGAAATGAATCAATTCAAAACCTCTCCTTCGGGTCTTTTATGCTTCCAGCGTTTGTGGCTCCACAACCAATATTCTGGTTGGGCTTGTATCACTTTTTCTAAACGCTTTGTATGCTCCTGGCTGATAAAACCATATTCCGTTTCTTTGGCATTTTCGCAAATCACTTCATAGGCCACTTCATAATAACCTCTTTTAATTTTATAAATGTTGGCAAAAACCACAACGGCATCAAATTCCACAGCGAATTTTTCTGTGCCAAACTGCACCCCAGTTTCTTGATTTAAAAAAGTCATCCAATAGGCACGTTGTCCTTTTCTTGGCGATTGATCAGCGCCAAAAATAATGGTGTAAAGCTCTCCATCTAAATGATAGAGCTTTTCTTTTATGGATTTAATGGGAAGCATTTCTAAACCGTATTTAGAACGACTAGATGTGATTTTATCGTTCATAAATTTATTTTTGAGTGGTGTAAATAAAGCGATGGATTTATAGTCTAAAGCTTCTCCAATCGTTATGGCAAATAATTCCCAATTGCCATAATGCCCACCGGCTAAAACTACATGTTTCCCTTTCTTTTTATACTGGTTCACCAATTCTATATTTCGGTCCACCATGCGTTTTTGTGCTTCTTCTTTCGAGATGGTAAATGCCTTGATACTTTCGACAACCAAGTCGCATAAATGACGATAAAACTTAGATTCTATGGCTTTGATTTCTGATTCTGATTTTTCAGGAAAAGAATTTTTTATGTTTTGGCGAACTACAGCTTTTCGGTAACCAACCAGCTTGTAAATAACCAAGTAAAGAAAATCGGAAAGTAAATAGATGAAGAAAAAAGGCAATTTAGAGATGGGAATCAGTATGAAGTAATATAAAATTTTTGTTCCCATGTCTTTTTTCTAAGCTGCAAAACTATTAAAAGCAGATGAATTATGCGATGTCAATTAGTTGATACATATTGCCTCTGAAATCAATTTCATCTCCTTTGGTTTTATTGGCAAATGCTTGTCCGATTGGCGAATGTATAGAAAGATTAAATACTGGATTTCCTTCAAAATGATGCTTTTCAATGGCTAGGCCAAAAAAGAAAAATCCTCGATTGCTTTTTACTAAAGCGCCATGTTGAACGACATTCAGCTGCTTTTCAACTTGGTTGATGTTTCTCAATTGCATGGCAATGGCTTCAATTCGCTCTCCAACTCTCGCTCTAACCTGACTCATCATTTCGCGGCTCGTTTCAAATTTATCGCCAGCACTGCTTTTGGTTTCATTGCCAATTTCTTCATCAATCGAATTGAGTTCCGCTTCCAGTTCTGCCAATTGCAGTTTCAATTTCTGAATAATGGAGTCGATATATGCTGTTTTGTCAATCATTTTTTGTTGTGAAAGCAATATTAATATTAGCGATTGACACAAACCTTATATCTGTTCAAATTCTTCTACTTTTGTTTGGTGAAAAAAATGAGAGAATACCAAGTTGAATCAATTCCCGACTTAATTGGAAGTTTAGTGGAATTTGCGAAACAGTTTTCTCATGCCAGCATATTATCGAGTAATGTGTATAAAGACAAGTATGGCAAATATGAAATACTTGCAGGTTTTGGAGCGCATCGAATTATAGCGATCGAGGAACAGCCATTTGAAAATTTGAAAAGGCAATTTGAAGAAAAACCAAGTTGGTTGTTTGGTCATTTGAGCTATGATTTAAAAAATGAATTAGAGAAATTAGAATCCAACCATACCAATCATTTTTCAATAGATAATTTGTGTTTTTTCGAACCTCAAGTACTACTTATACAAGAAAAGGATTCTGGTGTTTTGAGTGTTTACTTAAATGAGCATGTGTCAGAGTCTGTCTTGGTGTCTTTATTTCAGGAAATGGAAACGGCCTTAAAAGCATTTCCAAAGCTTCAAGCAAAAATGAGTCATCAAGAGTATTTGGCGGCAATTAAAACCCTAAAAGCAGAAATTCAATATGGCAATATTTATGAAATTAATTATTGCCAAGAGTTTTATAAAGAGCAAGTTGAATTTAACCCATATGCTGGATATTTAAAATTGAGGTCTAAATCGAAAACCCCTTTTTCGGCTTTTTACAAAAACAAAAAAGACTATTTATTATGCGCTTCTCCCGAAAGGTATTTAGCAAAACGAGGCGAGGAATTAATCTCTCAGCCTATAAAGGGAACGGCAAAACGTGGCTCAAATGAGGTCGAAGATGAAGCCATTAAAACCCAATTAAAAAATGATTTAAAAGAGCAAACAGAAAATGTGATGATTGTAGATTTGGTTCGCAATGACCTTTCGCGAACTGCAGAAAAAGGCAGTGTTGAGGTAGAAGAGCTGTTTGGCGTTTATACTTTTCCGCAAGTGCATCAACTCATTTCTACGGTGAAAAGCAAATTGAAAAAAGGCTTGCACTTTAGCGATGTAATTAAAAACTCCTTTCCCATGGGTTCGATGACAGGCGCACCTAAACTTTCGGCAATGAAACTTTGCGAAACCCATGAGAAGAGTAGGAGGGGTTTGTATTCTGGCGCACTTGGTTACATTAGCCCAGAAGCCGATTTTGACTTTAATGTTGTTATTCGTAGTTTGGTTTATAATGCTCAAAAACAATATCTTTCCTTGAGTGTTGGCGGTGCAATAACCATTATGTCTGACCCAGAAAAGGAATACGAAGAGTGTTTGTTGAAAGCAAAAGCTATTTTTGACAAAGAATAAGATGAAAGAAGCTGTAAAAAATCACTTGAAAGAAAATGCCTGGAATGGCAAGCAAAAATTTTTGTTGGCCGTTAGCGGAGGATTAGATTCTATGGTTTTATGGCATTTGTTTCACCAACTTAAATTGGATTATGCGGTAGCGCATGTCAATTTTCAATTGAGAGGAGAAGCCAGTGATGGCGATGAAAATCTAGTGCGAGAGACAGCTTTGAAAAGAGCTGTTCCCTGTTTTGTAAAACAAGCGGATACCAAACAAGTTGCCACAGAGCAAGGCATTTCTATTCAAATGGCTGCAAGAGAAATTCGTTACGATTGGTTTAAAGAATTAATGCAAGAAAACGACCTTAATTTTTTAGCTACAGCACATCATTTGAACGATAGCATAGAAACCTTTTTTATCAATTTAGATCGCGGAACTGGTATAAAAGGGTTAATGGGTATCAGCAGTCAAGAAAACGTACTAAGGCCGCTAATTTCGTTTGCGAAAGATGAATTAAAAACATATGCCTTAACAAATGAGGTCAGCTATCGAGAAGATGCATCGAATGAAGATATCAAATACCAGAGAAATTGGTTTCGAAATACCATGTTGAAGGAATGGAAGACCAGAAATCCGGCATTTGAAAAAACGATGGCCAAAAATTTAGAGCATTTAGCTGCTGCTGGAAACGTATATCAAAAAGCCATACAAAATGATTTGAAAGCCATTCGATTGGAATTAAAAAAGGGGCTTTTTTCAATAAAGAATTATCATTTATTGGAATTTAAAGAAGAGAGTTTATTTGAACTTTTGGGAGCTTATGGCTTTTCTGAAACTCAGATTCAAAACCTAAAACAAGGCATCGAAAACCGACAAATAGGATTGACATTTAACAGCGCGAATTATTCGCTAAATCTTGATCGTGAACTTGTTTTTATCAAAGAATTGTCACTTGAGTCATTAGCTCAAGAAGTGGAAATTTTTAGGTATCAAAATCGATTGGAAAGTCCCATAAAACTCAAATTTGATTTGATAAGTAAATTAGATTTAACTTATGTAAATAACAGTAGCACAGAATATGTTGATTTTGACCAATTGTCTTTTCCAATGCAATTGAGGAAATGGGAAAAAGGCGATAAAATGAAACCTATAGGCATGAAAGGGCAAAAGAAAATAAGCGACATTTTGATCGATTTAAAAGTGCCTTTAAGTCAAAAAGATTCCATTTGGGTTTTACTATCAAACCGCAAAATAGTTTGGCTTGTGGGTTATAAAATCAGCGAAGAGTTTAAAGTAAATAAGCATACTAACCAAGTTTTAAAAATAGAATTAGAACACTAGTTAATGGGAAAAAAAGCAGAGCGCATATATCTGATTTTAGCGGGCTTGTTTATTGCCTCCTTAGTTGCTGGTAACCTTATTTTTCAAAAGTTTTTCTATTGGGATTTTTTTGGAATTTATACCTTCGAAATATCAGTGGGCATTTTGCCCTATCCACTTACATTTTTAATAACTGACCTAATTTCAGAGATATACGGCAAGCGAAGAGCGAATCAAGTTGTAATTGCTGGTTTGTTTGCAATCATTTTTGTGTTGGGGATTGTATTGGCTGCAAATCATGTTTCGGCAACTGCTTGGTCGCCAGTAGGCGACACTACATTTAACCAAGTTTTTGGCTTAACGGGTGTTGCAGTTACAGCATCTATGCTGGCTTATTTATTGGCTCAGCTGATTGATATTCGCATTTATCATTTTTGGAAAAATTTTACCAATGGCAAAAAATTATGGCTGAGAAATAATGCTTCCACCATGACTTCTCAATTGATTGATACATCCTCAGTTTTGTTTTTACTGTGCCTCTTTGGTGCTATTGAGTGGAACAAATTTGGGGTCTTACTTTTTAGTGGATTCCTTTTTAAAGTAATTATTGCTGCCATAGACACTCCCTTTTTATATTTGTTTGTGGCCATTATAAGAAAACAGCTAAACCTGCAAGAAAACGAAGAAATAAAAGACTGATTTTTAGAATCTAATTTTGCGTTTGACCCTTGGTGCATTCTAAGCTAGTTTCATTGATTTATTTGATTGATAGTCTTATTTTTGAGTTTCCCAATAAATAGATTATATGAAAATAAAAGGAACCATTGTATCACTGCTATTGATGCTTGTAGTGATTACAGCACCAGCCCAAATTTTTAACCCAGTTTCGTGGTCAACCAAGGTGGTGAATAACCAAGATGGTACGTTTAATTTAGAAATGAAAGCCAAAATTGATAAAGGCTGGCATTTGTATTCGCAAAACTTACCAAGCGACGATGGTCCTATCGCTACAGAATTTACCTTTAAGAAAAACGCCAATTACGAGTTAATTGGAAAAGTAAAAGAACCTAAAGCACTCACAGAATACGATCCTAATTTTGACATGGATTTAAATTTCTTTAAGGAGTCAGTTACTTTTATTCAACAGGTTAAACCAAAAAATCCAGGTGATATTAACATCGTTGCAGAAGCCTATTTCATGGTTTGTGATGCCGAAAAATGCCTGCCTCCCGAATATGTTGATTTAGCATTTAAAATCGTTGGAAACGGCACAACAAGCCAAGAACGGCCGATGGAATCTGGCAGTATTGAAGCCCCAAAAGAATCTAAGAAAGAGACTTCTAATACAGCAGCTGCAATCGAAGAAAGCAATACAAATCAAGTAGAATCAGAATCTGAGGTAAGCGAAGATTATCTCAATGCTACAGAATGGGAGTACTCGGTTGTTTCAAAAGATGCCAGTACTTCAAGTTATGAATTTCATTTTAAAGCAAAAATTGGTGAAGGGTGGCACTTGTATGCTCAAAAACAAAAAAGCGAAGAAGAGCAGGTAATGGCTACGAAGTTCTATTTGAACAAAGCCTTAGAACCAAGTGGAGGTTTTGAAGAAAAAGGAGAAATAATTACCGCTTTTGACCCAACAGCTGATTTAGACTTAAGTTATTATGAGCATGAAGTTGAATTTATAACAACACTCGATAACATTAGTGGAGATACCTACAACATTGAATTTGAATTTATTGTTTGCAATGCCACCATGTGTTTGCCACCAGAATTGATTGAAGTCGAATTTGATTTGAAAACTGGAAAGGGAATTAATGTTTTAGAAAAGTCAGACCAAGTGGCCAATTTGGATGTTGAAAGCATTATTCCACATTTGCCTTTTGTTGATTTAGAAAACCCAGAAGCTAATTGTGGAGAAGAAAAGGAAGCGACCAATGATGTTTGGGTGGTTTTTTTAATGGGTTTTATTGGCGGTTTAATTGCCCTTTTGACACCCTGTGTGTTCCCAATGATTCCGCTTACAGTTAGTTTTTTCACTAAAGGCGATGGAGGAGGTAAAGGCCTAGGTAAAGCAGTACTTTATGGATTTTTTATCTTTTTCATTTATGCCATTTTAAGTGTTCCTTTTCATTTTAATGCCGACCCTGCTGTATTAAGCGAAATCGCTACAAGTGTTGCACTTAACATTATATTCTTTATCGTATTTGTTGTTTTTGCGATTTCCTTTTTTGGCTACTTCGAAATCACTTTGCCAAGTTCATTTACCAACAAAGCGGATTCTGCCTCTCAAGTTGGCGGAACAATCGGAATATTTTTTATGGCTTTAACTTTGGCCTTGGTTTCTTTTTCTTGTACGGGGCCAATTTTAGGAACTGTTTTAGGTAGCGCCCTTAAAAATGGGCCATGGCCAATTACTGCAGCCATGAGTGGTTTTGGTATTGCATTGGGCTTGCCCTTTGCTGTATTTGCTGCCTTTCCAAGCATGATGAACAAATTGCCAAAATCAGGTGGTTGGTTAAATGCAGTGAAAGTGGTGTTGGGTTTTATCGAACTTGCTTTAGCACTTAAATTTTTATCCAACGCAGATTTAGTCGAGCAGTGGGGTCTGATTAAAAGAGAAACATTCTTTTTGGTTTGGACTATTATTTTTGGTGGACTGTCCTTGTACTTGTTTGGACTAATTAAATTTCCACACGATTCGCCAATAAAAAAACTTTCGCCTTTTAGAAAGTCTTTTGGATTATTAGTGCTTGTTTTTACTATTTATATGGCACCAGGTATTTTGAAAAACCCACCATGGAATCATAATTTATTGAGTGGGTTTCCTCCACCGACTTTTTATTCTTGGTACGAAAAAGAAACTTTTCATGCACCATTCGATGATTTTGATTTGGCCATGGCCGAAGCACAAAAAGTGAACAAACCAATCTTGGTTGACTTCACTGGATGGGCTTGTGTCAACTGCCGAAAAATGGAAGAATCGGTTTGGACAGTTGAGTCGATTAAGAAGAGCCTAGAGGAAGATTTTGTATTGGTCTCGCTTTATGTGGACGATAAAGTTTTATTGCCAGAAGAAATGCAAGGCGTCTTTGAATATGAGGTAGCTGGCGAAATGAAGAAAAAGAAAATTAAAACCATTGGCAACAAATGGGCGACCTTTCAAACGCAAGTATTTAATAACAACTCGCAACCTTATTACGCAATTTTGAGTCCTAAAGGTAAGCTTTTAAATAATCCGGTAGGTTACACTCCAAGTGTGGAAGAATATGCCGAGTTTTTAGAATGCGGTTTATCAGCTTTTAAACAATAAATTAATGTAATCAAAATCTAAAACCATGAAAATCAAAACTACTATCACGGCAATTCTCGGAATACTATTCTTGAATGTCAATGCACAACAATACCATGTAAACGAAAGCTTTAATGGGGGAACTTTACCAAGTGGCTGGACTACAAATGCCATTACTGGAACCCACGTTTGGAGTTTTGGAATAGATGGCTCTATTGACCACGCAGGAAACAATAACATCGATGGCACTGCTATGGCTTATTTTGATGATGGGCAATACACTGGAAGTTCAATAAACGATTATGCGGAATTAATAAGCCCAGCTTTCAACAACGTGACTAATGCTAATACTACCATAGAGTTTGATTATAATTTTAGGCAATATGGACCTGCCAACGATAGCTTTATTGTTGAAGTGTTTGACGGAACAACATGGGTGCAAGTTTTTTCTAAAACGACAGATGATTGCGGTAGTTATATATCAAGTCTTTGCCATGGTAATTTTCCAAAGGCAAGCATTAATATTTCGCAATATGCCAATGCCAATTGTCGGGTAAAATTCAAGTATTTCGATGGCAATAATTGGAGTTGGTATGTGGGGCTAGACAATGTTAAGGTTACTTCTCCCTTGCCTTATGATGCAGGAGTTTCAAGAATCATTCGACCAATTACTAGTTGCGGTCTCACAGCAACCGATACCATTGAGCTTGTAATTAATAATTATGGGGCAAATGCCATTAATAACTTTTCGGTAAGTTATGCTTTAAATGGGAATTCACCTATATCTGAAACGATAAGTAAGAGTCTGAATGCTGGAGATTCAATGACATATAAGTTTGCAAATACAGCAAATTTATCTGCTATTGGTACTTATAATTTAACAGCGTTTACCAATTTAAGCACAGATGGAAATAACCAAAACGATACAAGTAAAACGCAAATACAGAATACGCTGTTAATGGGCTTACCTTATATCGAAAGTTTTGAAACAGGAACTGGAGGCTGGTTTACTTATGGGCAAAACAGTTCTTGGGCGAGGGGTATTCCAAATGGTAATAGCATAAATGGGACAACAAATGGTCAAAACGCATGGATAACCAATCTAAATGGTGTTTATAATGGTCAAGAAATTTCTTATTTAGAATCACCTTGTCTTGATTTATCAACTTCAGTTGGAGATCCAATTCTTACTTTTTCTTTATATTATCTAACCGAAACACCATATGATTATGCATGGATGGAATACTCATTAGATAATGGAATTACTTGGGCCAAACTACTAGCAGGTGGTGCATTTCCGAAAAACTGGTACAACAATACTTCAGTTGGTAATTGGTCAGGGAATTCCAATGGATGGTTAAATGTAGAAAATGTCTTAACAGGGTTAGGAGGTCAAAGTAAAGTGAGATTGAGAATGGCCTTTAAATCAGATGGCTCAACCCACTTAGAGGGAATTGGGTTTGACTATATAACTATCTGGGAACCACAAGCAAATGATTTAAGTGTTAACTCAATTATACGGCCGGCGGTAGGATATCAAGGTTTATGTGGATACGGTCTAGAAACCATAGAAATTCAAATAGAGAATAAAGGAGCCAACCCCATTGTTAATCCCATAATGGCTTATAGCGTTGATCAAGCAACGGCCATTACAGAAACATTTATGACGACCATAGCTTCAAATACGACTCAAAATTTCAGCTTTACTACACCATATAATTTTTCAGCACTTAAAAACTACAATTTAAAAGTATGGGGAACTGCAACTAATGATATTTATAATGTCAATGATACTATGGTTTCATTAGTTCAAAACACAAATGTAAGTTTGAGTTTACTACCACTTAAAGAAAACTGGGAGCATGATATAAAAAGTGCATCAGCTTTAAATACTTCTGTGAATGGATGGGTACAAACAAACCCAAACAATATAGTAACCTGGAGGGTAAATGCAGGGCCTACATCCTCAACAGCTACAGGCCCCGATTTTGATCATACAACAGGAACGGCAACAGGTAAATACTTGTATATAGAAACTTCTACAAGTATGTCAACAGTTCCTGCTGAATTAGAAAGCCCATGTATAAGTTTAGCTGGTGCAAACAACCCTGAATTAACCTTTTGGTACCACATGCATGGAGCTACAATTGGAACACTTTCAGTGGATATTTATGATGGCATAACTTGGGTAAATAATGTCGATTCAATTACAGGTCAACAACAGATATCCACATCTTCTTCTTGGCTTCAAAAAAATGTAAATTTAATCGCTTTTGCAGGAAAAAGAATAAAAATCCGTTTTAGAGCCAGTAGAACAACTAGTTTTACTGGGGACATTGCTATTGATGATATTGTAATTAATAATCCAATAAGCCAAGATGCAGAGCTGAGTGCTTTTCTTGCTCCAGGAAATCCTTGTGGTTTAACTTCAACTTCACTCCTTAGTATTACGGTTGGTAATTCCGGAACAGCTGCTATCGCTGCAAATGCGATTCAAGTGAATTATCAAATAGACAATAGACCAATTGTATCAGAAACCTTAGCTGTAGCTTTAGCTATAGGAGTTTCTACGAATTATAACTTTATAGGAACTGCCGACTTATCGATACCCAATAGAACTTATAAAATAAAAATTTGGACAAGCTTAGCTGGTGATTCAAATCATGGCAATGATACCTTAATTAAATTTTTAATCAATCAAACGAAAACACCAGGTTTTGTTGATGATTTTGAATCATTTACAGACGGTAATTGCAACAGTGCAACTGGTGATATATATACAGGAGGTTGGTATGTGAATCAAACTACAGGATTTGGATGGCAAATTCAAAATGCTGCTAACTGTTCAGGTGGGTCAGGAAGTAGTACACCTACTTCAAATACGGGACCTGCAGGAGATCATACTAACGGAAATGGAAATTTCTTATTCACCGAATCTTCAAGCACTGGAGGGCCTGCTGTATTAGTTTTGCCTTGTATTAATTTAACGAATGTCGCTAGTGCTAGATTAGGGTTTTGGTATCATAAATATGGAGCTCAAATGGGAGATTTATATGTTGATGTACAAAATGGTGCAGGCGTCTGGGTAAACAATATTGATTATATTCTTGGCGAAACCCATAGCAGTCCAATCGATCCTTGGAAATATAAACAAGTAAGATTGGGGCAATTTGTTGGACAAGAGATATCATTGCGATTTAGAGCTGTTAGAGGCAATGGTTCTGAAGGCGATATGGCCATTGATGATATTTCTATTTTTTTACCCCCACAATTTGATTTGGAGACGAAATTATCCTCTTTACAGTCCTATAAATCAACATATTCTGGCTGCTCCTTGTCTTCGAATGAATTAGTTGGTATTGACATAGAGAATGTTGGATATTCAACTGTTTCAGGAAAAATATACATAGGGTATCAGCTGAATAATGATCCTGCAATAATTGATTCCCTAAATTCGATTAGTATAATACCAGGCGCTACTCTAAATTATACATTTAATAATAATCGAGTTAACTTATCAAACCCCGGTATTTATAACTTTAAATTTTGGGTAAAAGCAGTAGGAGATACTAGCGTAGTCAACGATACAACTTTTTATAAAGTAATAATAGAAACTCAGGCAACACCTTATTGCGAAAATTTTGACTCTTTAGTTGAAATAGCAAATACTAGTGGTCAAGATGTAATAGATGGCAAGTTTTCTAACTATTGGAAAACAAACAAAGTTGGGTATTCTTGGATGCTTAGCGATGGAAATGCCGCTCCAGGCCCATTTGCTGATGCAAGCTCATCCGGTACTGGAAAATATTTTGTTGCATATGAATTAGCTTTCGAACCAGTTCATTTATTAAGCAGTCCTTGCATAGATTTAACTTCTGCTGCTTCTTCAAATTTGGTTTTTGCATATCATCAAAATATGTCAGGAACACTATTTATTGATGTATATGATGGCACAAATTGGATATTAGGAGTTGATTCAATTGTTGGAAATACAAATCCTACATTAACCTCAGCTTGGGGGAATAAAACGGTTAACTTATCAAGTTTTGTCGGAAATTACATTACACTTAGGTTTAGGCTAAAAGCAGTTAATAGTGCAGCTAAATACGCAGCAATAGATAATGTCTGTGTTAATTCCGTATTAGTTGGTATTGAAGTGCCAAATTCAAGAAATAACATTACCATCTATCCAAACCCATCTACTGGAGTATTTAATGTTGCCTTTTCAAGTTTGATGCAAAACGCCCAATTGGAAGTTAGGGACATACAAGGCAAGATCGTGTTTTATAAAAATGCATTAAAATCAACAAACTATCAATTGGATTTGTCTAACCAATCAAAAGGGGTTTACTTTATTCAAGTTAAAAGTGAAGTAGGAGTTTTTAAAGAAAAAATTATTGTTCAGTAAATTTAAAATATAACGGAAACCCTTGAGTTCCATTAAATGAGGCTATTATTACTTTCAGTATTCGGATTGTTTTTATTGAGTTCCTCAATTAAAAAGCCAGCGGAAAAGATTTTCTGGACAGAAAGTGAAATGTTGTCTTGGGCCGATTTTAAAGGAAAAGTAAAAGCAAATTATAACTCAACTGCAAATTCAGCAGTTGGTATAGAAACTTCTTTTTACTATGATCGAGTAATGATAGACATCGTGGTTAAATGTTACTTTGTCCCCAAAGAATCCTGGACTAAAACTAAGAAGAACATTTACTTATTGAAACACGAACAAAAGCATTTTGATGTAGGTGAAATTTATGCGCGTAAAATGAGAAAACGATTTCAGCAAGCAAACTTTTCAAATGATGTAGAAGAAATTAAAAAAACCTATGCAGATATCGTTAACAATATAAATAAAGAGATGAGAGCCTTCCAAATCGAATACGACGAGGCTACAAACCATTCAATAAAAAAAGACGTGCAAGAAATCTGGGACACAAAAATTCAAGAAGAATTAGAAAGCCTTGCAGCTTATTCAAACCATGAAATTATAATCTCTCCGACTGAGAAATAATTATAAATCAAAAGAAGGCTCAGGCGCTTTCTTAAAGGCTTTCTTTTTAGGTTTTATTGCACTTACAAACATAATGTTGATGAGTTCCTCGTCATCAGTCAACATGGTTTTAGACATTCCATTGATAATATTGACCACATCACTATCCTTAAATGACCTTCTTAAAGGCTCAAAAGTATTGTCAACAAAACTTAACGCAATAGAATTTCGATCAATTGCGCCATTTTTTACCACTACTTTTCCCACAAAACAATCGGCAAATGAGCCTTTTCGTATCGTTACGATTACATCTTTATACGTTCCATCGCTTACTGGGTCTGCACCTCTCATTTCAAATACTTTAGCGTATTTTTGAAAACAAGTTTGATCCGACTGAGCGGATAAATTTGCACTTAGAATTAGTGCAAGAACAATTAGTAGATTCTTCATTTTATATTTTTTGCTAAAATAAAAATACTTTAAGAACCAATCTATTCATTGCTTCTTTTATTTTTGTTGAAATTCTATCGCATGAGTTATTCTACTATTGAACAAAATTTTATTCAAGCACAAAACATTTTAAATGAATTTGTAGCAGATAAAAAAAATCTAAAGAAAATTCAAGAAGCAGCCGATTTATTGGTTGAAGCTTTCTCTAAAGGAAACAAAGTAATTTCTTGTGGCAATGGAGGGTCCATGTGCGATGCAATGCACTTTGCCGAAGAACTTACTGGCCGATTTAGAGATAATCGAAAAGCACTTCCTGCCATTTCAATTTCAGATTCTTCACACATTACTTGCGTGGGAAATGACTATGGATATGATGAAATTTTTTCGAGGTATTTATGTGCTCTTGGCACTAAAGGGGATGTTTTGTTGGCGATTTCTACATCTGGAAATTCTAAAAATGTGATAAAAGCAATAGAAGTTGCAAAATCAATAGGCATAAAAGTAATTGGCTTAACAGGAAAAGATGGAGGTCAAATGGCTGCTCTTTGTGATGTAGAAATTAGAGCACCACATTCTGAATATGCCGATAGAGCCCAAGAGATTCACATCAAAGTTATACACTCTCTAATTCATTATGTTGAAATGAATATCAAAAACTAACGAACACTACCACCTGGGTTTACAAAATTGAGCTGATATTCATACAAACAACGCACAGCTTTATTATTTTTCAAGGCGGGACTCCATTTCATTAATCGAACTAACCTCGCTGTTTCTTCATTGCAGCCACCGCCAACCGCTTCTTTAATGCGAATATTAGAAGCTAAGCCATAAGGTTCAATAATAAATTCCACAGTTACTCTTCCAGATATTCCTTGCTGCAAAGCAATATTAGGGTAATTGAAGTTTTCTTTAAGAAATTTATTAAAATTTGTTGCTGCATTAAATTCTGGCTTAATATCAACTTGATTGATGTTGTAATAGTTGGATTCCAAGACATAGGGATTATCGATGTTTGGTAAATGCTCGTAACCTCTTTTTTTAATCAATTTTTGGTATTTTTTGATTTTAAAATCTATGCGTAGTTTCTCAAATCCCAAATCAGGGTCAGATCGTGATGGGTCTTGCTCCCAAACTATCTTATCAAAAATTCGAGAGGCTTCTTTTTGAAGAATTAGAGGAACATTCTTAGCTACTTCTTTATAAATTACATGCCCTTTGCTGTTGACCTTAAACGTGATAAAGGCTTCTCCTTCTAGTCCATTTTGCAAAGCAGAATCTGGATAAACGAATTCTTGCTTTATAAAAGTTTTAAGTTCTTTTTCTCCTCCAAAAGGTTCAGCTGGATAATAGATAGTTCGAAACAAGTGGGAGTTTTGGCCGAAACAAGCAGCTGAATAAACAAAGATTAAAATGGCAATTAAATATTTCATAAAGAAGAAGAATTGTTATCTTGGCACTAAGTTAAATAAATCAAGCGGAATTATGTTAGTTAAAACTTATGGAAGTGCAGTTCAAGGAGTAGATGCCATTACTATAACAGTAGAGGTTAACATTGGACAAGGCATTAATTTTTACCTGGTTGGCCTTCCCGATAGTGCAGTAAAAGAAAGTCAGCAACGAATTGAAGCCGCCTTAAAAAACAACGGCTATAAAATTCCTGGGAAAAAAGTGGTAATTAACATGGCACCAGCTGATATTCGTAAAGAAGGTTCAGCTTATGATTTAACGATTGCCGTTGGAATTTTAGCCGCTTCAGAGCAAATTAATCCAATTCGTGTTAGTGAATATGTTATCATGGGCGAACTCAGTCTGGATGGAAGTTTACAATCTATGAAAGGGGCTTTACCCATCGCCATACAAGCAAAAAAAGAAGGATTTAAAGGTATTATTCTACCAAAGCAGAATGCAAGAGAAGCAGCCATAGTTAGTGGTTTAGATGTTTATGGAGTAGAAAACATAAAAGAAGTGATTGATTTTTTTGATGAAAAATCTGATTTAGAAAAAATTACCATCAATACGAGAGAGGAGTTTTATAAAAACTTGAGCAGTAGTGAGTTTGATTTTGAAGATGTTAAAGGTCAAGAAAACATTAAACGAGCTTTAGAAATTGCAGCAGCTGGTGGACACAATGTGATTTTAATCGGACCTCCAGGAGCTGGAAAAACCATGTTGGCCAAACGATTGCCAACTATTTTGCCACCTTTAAATTTGCATGAGGCTTTAGAAACCACAAAAATTCATTCCGTTGCCGGAAAAATGGAATCTGATGCTTCTCTTGTAACTCTTAGGCCTTTTAGGTCGCCGCATCACACAATCAGCGATGTAGCCTTAGTTGGTGGTGGGGGCTTCCCCCAACCTGGTGAAATATCTTTAGCGCATAACGGAGTTTTGTTTTTAGATGAATTACCAGAGTTTAAAAGAACCGTTTTAGAGGTTATGCGTCAGCCTATGGAAGAGCGGAAAGTAACTATTTCTAGGGCTCGCTTTACAGTTGACTATCCTGCTTCTTTTATGCTAGTCGCTTCAATGAACCCTTGTCCATGTGGTTATTACAATCATCCTGACAAAGAATGCATGTGCGCGCCAGGCATGGTTCACAAATACTTAAATAAAATTTCAGGACCATTATTAGATCGCATCGACTTACACGTAGAAGTGACTCCGGTTAATTTTGAAAAACTTTCGGATAAACGACTCTCAGAAAAAAGCGAAGAAATTCGGAAACGAGTAATTAAAGCAAGAGAAATTCAAGAGGAAAGATATAAAGACAATGAAGGCATGCACAGCAATGCCATGATGGGTTCTAAGCAATTGCGGGCAATATGCAGAATAGATGAAGCAGGGCAGACCTTATTAAAAAATGCCATGGAAAAATTGGGCTTATCTGCTAGAGCTTATGATCGAATTTTAAAAGTTTCGAGAACCATCGCCGACTTGGATGAAAGTATAGACATCATGCCAAACCATTTAGCCGAAGCCATACAATATAGAAGTTTAGATCGAGAAGGCTGGGCAGGGTAATTTTTTTTCACTCTATCACTTAGGTTGAAATAGATTTAGGTTGAATATGAGAATCAATTGAGAATCAGTTTTTGGATGAAAAAAATAAATTTATGCCCTTTTATATTTCTTGATTGAATTATTTATTTTATTATTTATAAATTTGTTCCCATTATTAATGTAAACTAAACCCTTATGAAATTAAAACACAAAATTTTTGAATTATTCAGTATCCTTGTTATCTCATTGACATTAACGTCTTGTGCCAAAGAGGAATCATACACTATTAATGAGTATTTTAACCCTACTGTAAAGCAGAATGTTTCTGATATCGTTAATTCAAATGCTTCCTTTAGCGCTAAAGTAGATGGGAATACATTTAATGTAGTTTCTTTTAGAGGACGTAGAATAGGAAATGTAATGGGAGTTGTTGCATACTCTGCAAATGATAGTCTTTGGATATCAACTACAAATGTTACTCCTGGTACTTATTTAGGTGCAGTTGATGGTAAAAATGGTGTCTATTTATCAGAATCAAATGGTACATACTCTTCAACCTTTAATAGTCCAGTAGATGCTACAATTGATATTACTAATTATAATAGTAGTTCAAAAACTGTATCTGGTACTTTTTCTGGAACAGCTAAATTACTATCAACACAACAAACGAAACGTATTACTAATGGAAAGTTTAATAATGTCGTTCTTGTACAAGAAAATTCGAATGCCAATTTTGGAAATATGACTGCAACTATTGGGGGGCAAAACTTCCAGTCTTATGCTTGTGTTGCAGTAAGTACAGGAGGGCAAACAGTTATTACTGCTACAAATACTGGTGCAACCAAATCGATAACTATCCAGCTCGGAAGTCCCCTTACTGTTCAGACTTATACATTAGATAATACAAATTATATCTCATATTTTGAAAATTTGACTTCAGGTACTCCTGATACTTACGGTTCAAACATAGGTTCGGGAAGTGGAACATTGACTATTTCAAGAGTTGACAATTCAGCTAAATTAATAGAAGGTACATTCTCGTTTACTGGAGCTAATTTAGTGTCAGGTGGGACAATTAACGTAACGAATGGTGTCTTTACAGCAAGCATACGTTAAATAATAGTTGTTTTGGTTAATAAAGTCGGGATGAGTGGATTCGAACCACCGCTCTCGCGCCCCCCAGACGCGCACTTTAACCGGACTAAGCTACATCCCGAATAGGCTGCAAAATTAAGTTTATAGATCTTCTAAAAAGCGTTTTGCACCTCTTTTTTTAATTTTTGTTTCTAGCTTGATTGCTTCTGTCCTAGAACTTTGTTTTGTAGAGTAAATTAGCTTCCATGGAATTCCGTTTTTTGTGCTTTTAACAAGAGCAAGATTATGTCTTTCAATTCTAGCATCTAAGTTGTTTGTTTGCCCAGTATAAAACTTATTTAAAGTTTCGCTATACAATATGTAAGTCCAATATTCCATAGTATGGATTGTCGGGAAGATCACGCTTTGGCGTGACGCTCTCGCGCCCCCCAGACGCGCACACTAAAATCGATAGCTATTTATCACGCATTAGCGTGACATCCCGAATAGGCTGCAAATTAAGTTTATAGATCTTCTAAAAAGCGTTTTGCACCTCTTTTTTTAATTTTTGTTTCTAGCTTGATTGCTTCTGTCCTAGAACTTTGTTTTGTAGAGTAAATTAGCTTCCATGGAATTCCTTTTTTTGTGCTTTTAACAAGAGCAAGATTATGTCTTTCAATTCTAGCATCTAAGTTGTTTGTTTGCCCGGTATAAAACTTATTTAGAGTTTCACTATACAATATGTAAGTCCAATATTCCATAGTATGGATTGTCGGGAAGATCACGCTTTGGCGTGACTCTCTTGCGCCCCTCAGACGCGCGCACTAAAATCGATAGCTATTTATAACGCATCAGCGTGACATCCCGAATAAACTATTTTGGGTTTTATTAAGTGAATCTACATATATTCCTTCAAGCAATTAATGCAAAATACTTAAACGAAAAAAGGCTTAAAAATCTGAATATAAAATGGTATTTTTTAGATAGCTTATCAATACCTTTGCAATCCAAATTTTTAGAATATGTCAGAAAAAAATAAACAAGAGATCGAACATGTAAAATGCTTAATCATTGGCTCTGGGCCTGCTGGATATACAGCAGCCATATATGCTGCTAGAGCTGATATGTCTCCTGTAATGTATCAAGGTTTACAGCCAGGTGGACAATTAACCATTACCAACGATGTTGAAAATTACCCAGGCTATCCCGATGGGATTAATGGTCCAGCCATGATGCAGGATTTTCAAAAACAAGCGGAACGATTTGGCACCGATGTGAGATTTGGTTTAGTAACTAAAGTGGACTTTACAGGCCCTGTTCATAAAGTGTGGGTTGATGACAAAAAAGAAATTACAGCTGATGCAGTTATTATATCTACAGGCGCAGCTGCAAAATGGTTGGGAATAGAATCTGAAGAGCGATTAAATGGTTTTGGAGTTAGTGCTTGTGCAGTTTGTGACGGCTTTTTTTATAAAGGTCAAGATGTGGCAATAGTTGGAGCAGGGGATACGGCAGCAGAAGAAGCAACATATTTATCAAAACTTTGCAACAAAGTTTACATGCTGGTCAGAAGAGATGAATTTAGAGCGTCCAAAATTATGACCGATCGTGTATTAAATTCTCCTAACATTGAAGTGCTTTATAATCATGAAACAAAAGAAATTCTTGGTAAAGATGCTGTTGAAGGAGTTTTAGCATACAACAACAAAACCAATGAAGAAATAAAATTAGATGTTACAGGATTTTTTGTAGCCATTGGCCATAAACCAAATACTGATATATTTAAAGGTTGGTTAGAAATGGATGAAGTGGGTTATTTAAAGGTAATTCCTGGAACCTCTAAAACTAATATTCCAGGCGTTTTTGCTAGTGGCGATGCCGCAGACAAGGTTTATCGTCAGGCTGTTACAGCTGCAGGGACTGGTTGTATGGCTGCTCTAGATGCTGAACGTTATTTAACAGAAATAGGAGCTCATTAACGAGCATATCTTTTTTAAAAATGCACTTTTTATAGGTGCATTTTTTATTTGCAACTTTTTCTCTTTTTATTACGTCAAGAAAAGAGCGAATTATAAAGTTAAAATTTATTAACTTTCGAACTTGAATTTTTTTATGCAATCTACTATGAAAAAAGTACTACTGTTTATATCCCTTATTACGTCTTTTGCCCTTTCTACCTACGCCCAAACGGTGTATGTGAATGAGAATTTTAATGGTGCAGCCCTGCCAGTCGGTTGGTCAAACAATGCCGTAACTGGTACACATGTTTGGGAATTTGGTCTAGATGGCTCGGTTGATCATGCTGGAAATAACAATATTGATGGCACGGCAATGGCCTATTTTGACGATAGTAAACACTTGGGAAGTTCAACAAATGACTTTGCGGAATTAGTTACTCCTGCTTTCAACAATGCAGGCGCACTCGTTACCAATTTAGAATTTGATTTTAACTTTAGACAATATGGGCCAGCAAATGATAGCTTAATTGTAGAAGTATTTGATGGCACTTCTTGGCATTTAGTTTATTCTGTAGTAGTTGATAATTGCGGAAACTATCTTGGGGCATGTGTTTCTGGTTTTCCACACGCTTCTATTAATATTGGGGCTTATGCCAATGCAGCGTGCAAAGTTAGATTTAGATATTTCGACGGTAACGATTGGGGTTGGTATGCTGCTTTAGATAATATTAAAATCTCTTCCCCTTTAGCAAACGATCTTCAAGTTTCAAGATTAACAAGTCCTTTTTCAGGTTGTGGTCTTACAAATTCTGAGACGATAACCGCTGTTATTAAAAACATCGGTTCCTTACCAGCTACTAATTTTAATGTGGCCTATACCTTAAATAACGGTACACCAGTTTCTGAAAACATTTCTGCAACAATTGCAGGAGGTGATTCTTTGGTTTATACCTTTACAACTAATGCTAACCTTTCTACAGTAGGTGTTTATAATATAAGAGCTTATACTATTTATGCTGCAGACGGAAATCATTCAAATGATACAGCGTTAAGAATAGTAGAAAACGAGCAATTATATACTACGCCTTATTTTCAAGATTTTGAAGCAAGCAATGGTGGATGGACTGTTTCTGGTACAAATGCTTCTTGGCAACACGGCACACCAAACAACGGTATCATTAATAGCGCTTATAGTGGACAGAAAGCTTTTGTGACTAACTTAACTGGGCCTTACAACAATTCAGAGCTTTCTTATTTAACTTCTCCTTGTTATAATTTCTCTACATTAATTGGAGACCCAATTTTAAACTTTGCATTCATACACCAAACAGAGGCTCCTTATGATCGCTTTTGGATGGAATCTTCTATAGATAATGGACTTACTTGGACTAAGGTTTTAGCAGCAGGAAATCCTACAAACTGGTATAATAGTACAGCTACAAAAACTTGGCAAGGGGTTAAAAATACTTGGGTTGCTGTAGAAAATATACTTACTGGACTAGCTGGCCAATCTCAAGTGAAATTGCGTTTTGTTTTTAGTTCAGATGGTTCAACCAATTTAGAAGGTGTAGGTATCGATAATATTTCTTTAAGAGAACCACAAGCAAATGATTTAAGTTTGCGGAACTTAGTTTTTCCTTCTGCTGCAGGGCAACCACTTTGCGGGTTTGGAATCGAAAATATAATAGTTGAAGTAGAAAACAAAGGAGCAAATCCTATTGTAAACCCAGTAATAGGATTCCGTGTTGATAATGGTGCTGCTGTTACCGAAACCTTTACAACTACTATTGCCCCTAATACAACTAAACTTTTTACGTTTACCACTCCTTATAATTTTAGTGCAATTAAAAATTATAATGTAGATGTATGGGGTACAGCTGCAAATGATGTATTTAATGTTAATGATAGTATTCTTAGTCAAACGGTGGTGAATACATTAAGCACTATCAAGTTAACACCTTTTAATGAAGACTTTGATGGATTTACTGTTGGTACTACATTTTCTAACACAAACGATGCGATTAGTGGTGGGTGGACTAGAAATTCAAATAATTCAAACTCATATACATGGAGAGTTGGGGAAGGAACACAAAATAGATCTTCATCAACTGGACCTGATGCTGATCATACCTCAGGGACTGGGTATTTTATGTACACAGAAGCATCTTCGGGTTCAACGGGAGACGTTGCAACACTAGAGTCTCCATGTTTGGATTTAGGTGCAGTTCAGGGAGCAAATTTAATCTTTTGGTATCATCGTTATGGAACTCAAATGGGAAGTTTATTTGTAGATATATATGATGGTGTCTCATGGACGAACGCTGTTTCAACCATTTCAGCTAAGCCTCAAACAGGGGGGACAAGCCCATATACGCAAGTAAATATAAGTTTATCTGCATACGCAGGGAAACGTATTAAAGTAAGATTTAGAGCTATAAGTCAAGGTTGCTGTGCAGGAGATATGGCAATTGATGATGTTATTGTTTATGAACCGCTACCTCAAGATGCTGAATTGCTAAACTTAAACGCCCCTGGAAATGCATGTGGTTTATCAACTACAACTCCAGTTAGTATAAAGGTAGGAAATTTTGGAACCTCACCAATTTCTGCAAATTCAGTTCAAGTTAACTTTCAAATAGATAATAGACCTGTTGTATCAGAAACATTAGCCGTTGCCTTACCATTGGGTGGTAATGCTAATCATAATTTTGTTGGTACAGCGGATTTATCAATTCCAAATAGAACTTATAAAGTTAAAACTTGGACAAGTTTAGCAGGTGATTCCAATTACGGGAACGATACCTTAATTGAGTTTGTTACCAACCAAACAAAAACATTAAGTTTTTCAGATAATTTTGATTCGTTTACCGACGGAAGTTGTAGCGGTACTGCAACTGGGGATGTATATACAGGAGGCTGGTATGTTACTTCTAGCACTGGTTATGGTTGGCAAGTCCAATCAGGGACCTGTTCTGGAGGATCTGGAAGCTCTACAAGTTCATTAAATACAGGTCCTGCAGGAGATCACACAACTGGAAACGGTATGTATGTTTACACCGAAGCATCGAATTCAGGAGGGCCGGCTGAGTTAATTTTACCTTGTATTAATTTAACCAATGTTAATGGGGCAATTTTAAATTTCTGGTACCATAAATATGGTTCGCAAATGGGAAATCTTTTTGTAGATGTTCAAAATGGCTCTGGAAACTGGATTAACAACATTAATTTTATACCTGGTGAAACCCATACTAGCCCTACTGACCCTTGGAAAGAAAGAACAGTTTCTTTAGGTCAATTTGTAGGTCAGGAAATATCAATTAGGTTTAGAGCAATAAGAGGAAATGGTTTTGAAGGTGACATGGCTATTGATGATATATTGATTTACGAGCCATTACCACAAGATGCTAAAATGGACTCATTAATCTCTCCTGAATCTGGATGTGATTTAACACCAAATGAATTGATTTGTGTTGTTGTAGAGAATTTTGGAACTCAGAGCATTACAAGCCTTACAGTTGGCTATAGTGTTAATGGCAGTGCTCCTGTTTTTGAATCTAAATCTGCTATTTCAATTCTACCAGGTGCTCCTTTTACTTATTGTATGAATCTTAATCGTGTAAATATGTCTGCGCCAGGTCGCTATAATTTTAAGATTTGGGCTGATTTACCTGGAGATTCTAATAAAAACAACGATACTTTATTTCAAACTGTAATAAATGAAACAATTTTATTTCCAAGCTGTGAAGACTATAGTAACCTAACAAATAACATTGGAGATGCCGGTGAAGACTTGTTGGGTGGAAAATTTTCTAACAATTGGTTTACAAATCAAGGTGCATTTTCTTGGGAATATACTTCCAATGTCTCACCTGGTCCAACTAACGACCACACCCCAACAGGTCCAACAAGGTATATGACTGTAAATCCAACAAATGGAGACCCAGGGAATATCGCAATATATACTTCTCCTTGTTTTGATTTAACTACAGTAGCAGTTGCCAACCTTGAATTCTGGTATCATGTATATGGTGGGTCGGCTCAAAATAACACGATGTATATTGATCTTTTTGATGGTAATTTGTGGCAAAACAGAATTGATTCGATTAAAGGTCAGCCACAGCAAAATTCAAGTTCACCTTGGAAGTTAAAAAGAATTAGCTTGGCGAATTATACAGGAAACTTTGTAAATGTGAGATTTAGAGCTTATAGAACAGGTGCTACATATTCACTTGATGATATCTGTATGGTTCCACCTCCGCCTAATCAAGCACAGATGGAGCGTATTCTACGCCCAATTCAAGAGCAATGTTTTTATTCTACTGCCGAAACAATTCGTGTTCGAATGAAGAATCTCGGAAGTAATAATATTGATTCATTACAAGTTCGAATAAAAATTGATACTTCAAACATTGGAGGTGCAAACAGTGGTTTATTAATAGATTCTACAGTTTGGGCTTATCCTGGAGCAACTCCACCAGCATGGGCTCCTGGAAAATTATACACATATAATGTTCCTATTCCTGTGAATATGTCATATTACAAAGAGTATAACATTACAGCTGAACTGATATTGAATGGAGATTTAGATCTTGTTGATAATAAAATAACAGATTATAAAGTAATACATAGGGCTCCAATTCAATTTCCACATATAGATGGATTTGAAACTATTCCTTGTAATGCGGCAGGTCCTATTTATAACAATGGGTTTAAACGAGAAAATAAAACCTATCAATGGAGAATTAAGTGCGGAATGGATAGAGCAGGTTCTACTGGGCCAGCTAAAGACCACACTAGAGGAAATAATCAGGGAAGGTATTTTGTTACAAATTCGGCAGTTGGAAAAGCTGGAGAAGTTGCTATTCTTGAAACGCCTTGTTTCGACATGTCGCAATTGAACAAGCCATCTCTTCGCTATTGGTATCATATGTTTGGTGCAGATATGGGCGAACTTTATGTTGACATAAATGCAGATAAAGGATGGGTGCCAGTTGATACTATTTTCGGAGAACAACAAATTAACAATGCAAGTCCTTGGAAAAAAGCATCTATAGATTTACAGGCTTTTGCTGGTCAATATGCTAAATTTCGATTTAGAAGTGTTCGTGGAGACGGAACGGCAAGCAACATGGCCATTGATGATTTATTTTTATATGATTTATCGAAATACGATGTTGGGCCTACTGAATTAGTTCTTCCAGGAGATAATAATTTCAGTTGTTATTCAGACACTCAAAGTGTTCATGTTAAATTGTTAAATTATGGAGCAAATGCTTTAGATTTTACATTTGATAGTGTATTGGTTACTGTAGATATCTTAAAAAATGGTGTACAACACGCTACAATGTTTAGAAACATTAATACAAATATATTTTTCAATCTTGTAGGGGGTACAAAAACACCATTTCCAAGTGATTCTTCTTTAGTTGTTTGGGTAAATAATTCTGCAAGCGGAAGTTCAACTTTTGATATGAGTGATGTTGGGGCAACTTATACTTTTAATGTTCACACGTCCTCTCCTAGAGATTCTGTTAGCAATAATGATGACCTAAGTAAAAACATAACAACTCAAATTGCAGGTGGAAACGTTGTAGTTGACAATAATTCTATTTGTAACGGTACTATTGTGAAATTAACCGCATCAAATTTCTTTGGAGCGCCTAAATGGGAAAGAAAGTATTATGGCCCTGGGGGAACTTCATATTGGTTACCTGAATTTGGCTTTGGTTCTGATGCTGCCAATTACACAGTTCAACCAGATACTACAGCAATGTATAGAGTTAGAATATGTGGATCCGATGTTGTTTCCGATTCTGTTTTAGTAAATGTGACGGTTGTTAAAATCCCAGACCCAATACATGATACTATATGTGGAGGAGGCCCTATGACTGTTGAGGCTTATGCTGCGCCAGTATATAACTTGAAAGCAGTAAATTGGTATCACAATGAAACAGATGACACTCCTTTTAAAGTTACAACTAATGCACCTTTTACGCATACTGATAATTTCAGTGTTACAGATACTTTCTGGCTAGAAGGCGTAATTGATAGTTGTACTAGCTTAGGACGTAGTGCTGTTTATGCAGTGGTGAATCCTTACCCAATAGTTGAATTAGGAGCGATTAAAGATACCCTTTGCCAAGACACCAATAGAGTCTTAAACGCAGGAGCTGGTTTTGGTTATGATTATTTATGGAGAATGTGGGGCCCTAATGGATATAAAGATTCTAGCAAATTACAAACAATTGGTATAAATCCATTAAAACTTGAAAAAGACAGTACATATAAGTATAAGGTAACTGTAACGAGTAATTTTGGATGCGTAACCATTTCACCTGAAATTAATGTTACAATTTCTGATAGTTGTTTTGTTGGAATAGAAGAACCCATATTGGCAAAACAATTTGAATTGTATCCTAATCCAACTAATGAACGAGTGAATATTAAGTTTTCTGGAAATTCTGTCATAAACGCAGATATTCAAATACAATCGATGGAAGGAAAACGAGTTTGGTCAAAAAGAAACTTAGCCATTTCTAATTCGAATTATGAAATTGATTTGACAGGGCTTTCTGAAGGTATTTATCTTGTTAAAATTCGAACAGAAGATGAAATTATAGTCAAGAAACTAATTAAAAATTAAGTACTTAATTAATTTTAAAAAAAGTGAAACTTTCGTTTCACTTTTTTTTTGTGCCTTTTTTTTAGTTTTCTTAACATAAAAGGTCTAATTTTAGGCCTCAATTAATAAATTTATTTACTAACCAATTATAATTCTTTATGAAAAAGAGATACAAGCTTCTAGCTGCACTCGTTCTTACTTCAACAATAGGATTCTCGCAAACAGCGACACTTCCATTGACAGAAGATTTTGAGTCAGAGTCGCAAGGTTCGACATCCTGCGCACAGAGTACAACAATTAATTTAGCAAGCACCGTGTTTTCAAACGGTACAGGCGACGATTCAGATTGGTCCCCAGATAAAGGTGGAACCGGTTCAAGTAACACTGGTCCTACTGCTAATAGCGGAGCGGATCATAATCCAGGGACTTCTGCTGGTTATTACCTTTACATAGAAACAAGTGGTTGCTATTCTAAAACGACGAATTTAGAAAGTACGTACATGAATTGGTCAACTTTGGCAGGTGTTAAAGTTGACTTTTGGTATCATATGTATGGTGCCGACATGGGAACTATGCACTTTGATATACGTCAGGGTAATGGTGCTTGGCAAATGGATTTTATTCCTTCTTGGACAGATAATCTTGATGTATGGCAATTGCAATCCATTTCAGTATTTGATCCTAATTATGTAGGAAAGGATTCTGTGCAAATTAGGGTTAGAGGTATCTCTGGAACTGGGTTTGGAAGTGATATGGCATTGGATGATTTTTCAATTTCAGCGATTTCAGGCTTAGATTTAGAAGCAACAGCTTTGTCTTCTCCTTCAATTCCTGCCTGTGCAGGTTCTTATCCTTTTGCTTTGGATGTTACAAATATGGGAACTGACACGGTGACAAGCTTTAAAAGTTATTTTGCCTATAATGGAAGTTTAGTTGATTCTGTAACTTATGCAGGTTCTATATATCCTGGAGCATCAACGACTATAACCTTTGGTTCTCAGTTGATTGCTGCTGGTTCTAATTCAGTAATGATGTACACTACAGCACCAAACGGAGGTGTTGATGGGGATCTTACTAATGATACTTTAAGTTTATCGTTAAGTCCTGCTAAATCTGGTGTTTATACGATAGATGCTAACGGTACTGCTTCTGCTACTACTTACACTTCTTTTCAATCTTTTATTAATGATTTAGTATCAGATGGAATATGTGGACCTATAACTGTTAATGTAGCACCGAATTCTGGTCCTTATAACGAGCAAGTTATATTTAGAGGAATTAGTGGTACAAGTTCAACAAACACCCTTACCATCAATGGAGGTGGAAATACCATACAATATGGATCCACAAATTCATCTGAGAGAGGAGCAGTTACTATTGACGGCATGACATATATGACCATTGATAGTTTAAATGTAAATGGTGGTTCTGGTACTTATGGTTATGGTGTAGTGATTACTGGAACTTCAGAATACATTACATATAAAAACTCAAGAATTGATGTTGGTGCACAAGCAACTTCTTCGTTTTTTACTGGAGTAGCTCTTACTGGTTCAACTTCGTCTCCAACAACTTCATCTCAGGTGAATCATATTAGTATTGAAAACAATACCATTGTTGGTGGTTATTATGGGGTTACCGCTTATGGAACAAGTGGTAGTGAACCCAAAGGCAATAGAATTGTAAACAACATTATTGAAGATGTATATTATTATTCTATTTATTTTGCTTATCAAGATAGTTTAGTTGTTGATGGGAATGACATTTCAAGACCTACTAAAACGACGGTTTCTACAATGTATGCTCTATATGCTACTACTGGAAATAAAAACTTGAGAGTTAATGCGAATAGAATTCACAATTCTCATGGAGCTGCTACTTCATTAACAGGTGCCGTTTACGCGATATATGTTAGTTCTGATGCAACAGCTGGTAATGAAAATTACTTTACCAATAACTTAGTTTATGACATTAACAGCAATGGTACCGTTTACGCAGTATATGATTTAGGTGCAGATGGTGCAAACTATTTAAATAACACCATAGTATTGGACGATAATAATTCTACCGGAGGTACAATAAGAGGTTTTTATCAATCTTCTGCTTCTTCTAATTCTTCATTCATTAATAATATTATATCGATTAATAGAACAGGTAGTGGAGCCAAGCATGGAATCTACTTAAACAATACAAGTACTTCGATGAGTGTGAATTACAACAATGTATTTTTAGGTGGTAGTGGTTCTGGTAGCGAAGATTATGGATATTTTACTTCTAATCAAGCTAATTTAGCTACATGGCAAACCAATACCAGTTTTGGGGCAAATAGTTTTGAAGCTGATCCTATGTTTACAAATCCAGCCGCTGCGAATTATCAAGCAGGAAATGGAATATTAAATGATGTAGCGATGTCTTCGCCTTTTGTAACTACAGATATAACAGGTGCTGTAAGAAGTGCAAATCCTGATATAGGAGCTTATGAATTTACACCTCCTGCAGATAATGCTGGTGTAACTGCTATGGTTACTCCTAGTTTACCAATTTGCCCAGGTACATATACACCTGAAGTTGTAATAACTAATTTAGGTGCGAATAATCTAACTTCTGTTAAATTATTTTGGAGCTTTAATGGAGTTTTAGATTCATTAACACATACGGCTACAATTGCACCTTCAAATTCAGATACTGTTTCTACTTCTTCCATAACTTTTAATGGAACAACAGCTTATGATTTAGTATTTTATACTAAAAGACCGAATGGAACAACAGATTCCGATCCTTCTAATGATACTTTATCATTAATTGGTTTAAGAACTGGTTTATCTGGTACTTATACTATAGATCCTGGTATGGCTGCTTCTGGTTCTAATTTTATAAGTTTTGCTACTGCAACAGCGGCAATTGGTACTTATGGCTTATGTGGCCCAATTACTTTTAATGTAGCTCCAGGAACATACACAACACCAGTTACTATAGAATCTATTAATGGTGCAAGTGCTACAAATACCATTACTTTTGATGGTGGTGATTCTAGTGCTACGGTTATCACACACAACGCAGGAACGCAATATGGTACTGTAATTTTTGATGGTGCTTCTTACATTACTTTCAAGAATTTTGGAATTGTGTCAACAGGCGCATCAAATGCTGTAGGGGTCATGTTTGTAAATGCGGAGCATGTGACTGTAAGTAATTGTGATATTAGCGTAGTTACAACTACAACGAGTACTGTAATGCCTGTTACTTATTCAGGTGCTACTAACTCTACTACTTCAGCTGGTGCAAATCACTATAACACCTTAGCAAATAATAGATTAGATGGAGGTTATTATGGTCTTAGAATGTATGGAAATTCTAGCGACTATGGAAGGTACAATCAGGTGTTAAACAATGTAATGAGCAATATTTATTACTATGGACTTTATACCTATTACCAAGATTCTACGGTTATATCAGGTAATACTATTGATGTAACGGCAGCTAGTAACATTCAAGCTGATGGAATTTATTCCTTATACACCTTTAATGCGGATTTCATTGGAAATACTATTTCCGCACCTGATTACGGTTTATATCTTACGCAATTAACAACAACAGGCCCTTCAAAAACTAAGAAAACTCGCTTTATCAATAATATGGTTCATTCTACTGGAGATTTTGGTTTTTATTTATATGGGGTTGATTCTGTTGATTTTCTTCACAATACAGTGGTTGCTGAAGGAACAAGTCCAGCAGTTTATATTAACACTTCAACTTCATCTTCATATGATCCAATTGATAATTACGACATTCGTAATAACATCATGTATTCATTAACTTCTGAGGCTATTGAGTTTTTAAATAGCACCGATACGATAGCTGATAAGTTTGATAATAACATCTTTTATACTGGTGGTTCTGTATTAGTAAAAGTGGGTACAACAACCTATGCTGATTTACTAGCCTATCAAACTGCGAATCCTATCATGAATGCGGCATCACTTGAAGGAGATCCTGGATTCTTATCAACAACTGATTTTCACGTAGTTGGAGCTTTAGCAAACGATGCTGGTGATAATTCAGTGGGCATTACTACTGATATTGACGGCGAAACAAGACCTGCACTTGGTTCAACTACAGTTGATATAGGGGCTGATGAATTTACGCCTCCACAATGTCTGCCAGTAACAAATGCTTCATTTGTTAATCCAAGTTTAGACTCAGTTACTATTTTCTGGGATGGAGTTGGAACAAGTTATCAATATGAGTTATTATTAGCTGGAAATGCGCAAGGAAGTGGAAGTTTTCATTTAGTAAATTCTGATAGTGTTAGAATTGGCGGATTAACGGCAAGCACACAATATGAATATTGGGTAAGAGAAATTTGCGGTAGAGGAGATACTTCTTTTTGGGTTGGACCAATTAAATTTGGAACAGCAATCGGAGTACCTTATTTCCAAGATTTCGAAAATTTTGCAAACTCAAATTCAGGGCCTAATTTAGATGAAGGATGGACAACTGTTAATGCAAGTCCTTCTTGGCAAACTGAAGATGCTTCGGGTGCAAATGAAAATTCAGTAGGTACAGGCCCATTTTATGATAATACCAATTTTGGAACTGTAGGCGGTATGTATGTTTATTTAGAAACTTCATCAAGTGCAGGAACAAGCGATTTAATTAGCCCACCTGTATATATTGATCCTAGCTATACCAATGTATTGTTTGAATTTGCTTATCACATGTATGGTGTAGCCATGGGAACTTTAGAAGTCTTAGTTGACACCAATGGAGTTCAAACTTCCTTATGGTCACTAACAGGACAACAACAAACTGCAGGTTCAGACCCTTGGGTTACTGTGCCACTTAATTTGGTTGGATACCAAGGTAAGTCTGTGCAATTAATCTTTAGAGGAACTAGAGGTTCGAACTATGAAAGTGATATGTCGATAGACGATGTTCGATTAAGTGTTGTAGCCCCTTTAAATGCAGGAGTACTAGAGGTACAAAGTCCACAATTGCCCATCTGTCCAGGTACAATTACACCTGTAGTTGGGGTTAAAAACTTTGGAACGGATACCATCAACAGTGTAGATGTAATTTTTGTTGCTAATGGTGTACATGATACTACTTCTTATGTAGGTCAAATTTTACCTGGCGATACTGCATCTGTTACCTTAAGTCCTACGACAGTATCTAATGGCGTATTATATGACTTAATGTTTTATACGGATATGCCAAACAATATGGCAGACGCTGTTCCTGGAGATGATACTTTATCGTTTCATGGCTTGAGAACAGGTTTAACGGGAGCATTTACAATAGATCCAAACATAGTGGCAAGTGCAACAAACTGGCAAACTTTTAATGCCTTTGCTGCTGATATCAGCAATTATGGTTTATGTGGACCTGTAACTGTTGATGTTGCCCCTGGAACCTACAATGAGCAAGTTGAATTCAAGGAAATAACTGGTGCAAGTGCAATAAACACAATGACAATTAACGGACATGGAGCAAACTTGAATTACGCTTCTACCAATTCCAATGAAAGATCGGTGCTTACGTTTAATAAAGCTAGTTACATTATATTAGACAGTTTAAATATTAATGCATCAGCAGGAACTTATGGACATGGAATTCAAAATTTTGGTGGAGCGCATCACATTACGATACAAAACTGTACTGTGGATGTAGGAGCTCAAAACACGAGTTCATTTTTTGCTGGAATTGTTAACTCAGGTTCAAAGTCAAGTGCTACTACTTCTGGTGGAAACATGCATCACATTACTATTGATAATTGTAGAATTATAGGGGGCTATTATGGTATTACCTCTTATGGAAACACTGCAAACAGTGATCAACACAATTTTGTGATTACTAATAATACTATTGAAGATGTTTATTACGCAGGGGTGTATATGTTATATACCGATACAGCATTAATTGAAGGGAATGATGTTTCTAGGCCTACAAAGACATCGGTAACAACAATGTATGGATACTTTATAAGTACAGGAACTCAAAATGCAATTTTTAATGCCAATACAGTTCATAACACTCATGGAGCTGCTAGCTCTAAAACAGGGGCAGTATATGCCTTTTATGTTGCTGCAGATGCAACAGTTGGAAATGAGAATTACATCACCAACAACATCATTTATGATATAAACAGTGATGGGACAGTATATGCAATATATGACTTAGGAGCAGATGGAGCACAGTATATCAACAACACTATCTCTTTAGACCATGTAGCATCTACGGGTGGACTAACAAGAGGATTTTATCAGTCATCTGCTTCAACTAACTCTAGTTTTGTAAATAACATCATCAGTATTTCTAGAGGTGGATCAGGTGTGAAGCATGGAATTTACTTAGGTTTAGCAACGACTTCAATGAACATTGACTACAATAATGTTTATTTAAATTCAGCTGGAACAGGAGCTACATCTTACGGTTTTTCAGGTAGCGATCAAGCTACTTTAGCTAACTGGCAAGCTAATACTTCGTTTGGTGCAAATAGCTATGATGTTGATCCAAAGTATAATAATTTACCTGCATTTAATTTAACGCCAAGTTCTGGATTAATCAATTCTGTAGGATTACCAAATGCTATGGTTACCACAGATTATTATGGTGTTACCCGTGCAGCTATTCCTGATTTAGGTGCGATTGAGTTTAACCCACCGCTTTCTAACAATCTTGGTTTTGCAAGTTTAACAGCGCCAATAGTCAGTGTTGATAGTTGTTATGGAGTAACAGAAAATGTAATCGTTAAGTTGATTAATGCAGGAGGACTACCTTTAGATTTCTCAATTGACAATGCAACAATAACTATGAATGTTACAGGAGCCATTACTCAAACCTTGACGGTAAATTTAAATAACAATAATGCCAATGGAGGTTCTCCATTAGCAATAGGAACAGTAGTTGAAATCAATATGGGTACAATCAATATGACAAGTCCTGGTTTTTATAACTTCAAGGGTATAATTACCATGACTACAGATACCTTCCCACAAAATGATACCTTAAATAATACACAAGTATTATTGCCAGTTACTGGCGGTATATTGAGTGGTACTGACACAATATGTGTAGGTGATACGGCTACTTTAAAAGCATCTGCTTACCAAGGTACTTTACAATGGCAAGTATTAAATGGATCTACATGGACTGATATCGCAGGTCAAACTTCTGCTAGAATTGATGTTTTCCCTGCTACCAATACAAGTTATCGAGTGATGGCATGTGGAACAGGATTATCAGATACTATTACTGTAGTGCCATTAATTGTTAATACGCCAACTGTGAATAGCAGCAATGCAATAGTGCAATGTGGTAGTGCTGGAACAGATACATTAATTGCTTCAGGATCGCCAGGGGCATCATATAGCTGGTATGATGCAAATGTTGGAGGAAACTTAATTCATTCAGGAGATACCTTAATGTTTACTGGAACTCCTGGAGGTGTTAATTCACCAAGCGTAGATACTTTTTATGTATCGGCTTCTACAGGCGCTAAGCTAGACACTTTAACCGCAGTTCCATTTTTAGGTGGAAATAGTTGCGGTGGCGGAAACATGTTTGATCTTATGGCTAAGAAAAATATGGATATAATAGGAATGGCTGTAAATACAACATTATCAGCTGGGACAGCAGTACCAGTAAATGTATATATAACAAATGGAACATACAGTGGAAAACAACTTAATTCATCTGCTTGGACACTAGTTGCTACTGGAACTGGAACAAGCATGGGGCAAGGGTCTCCAACTGAGATTGTTTTAAGCAACACAATAACTCTAGCTGCCAATACACTAACTGGTGTGTTTGTGAATTTCTCTGCTAGTTATACGAACATAACAGCCGGAACTCTATACTCTTCACCAGACTTAGATTTATATTCAGGAGATGGTCTTTGCGGTTTATTTACTGGTAGTAATCCTGGAAGAGCATTTAATGGTCGATTGTATTTCGGTGGAGGATGTGAAAGTGCCCGCTCAATGGCTATAGCAGAAGTAAATTGTGTTGTAGGAATTGACAAGGTAGAAACTATTTCTTCCTTCAATGTTAGCCCTAACCCATCAACTGGTTTGTTTAAACTGAGTTTTGCAACAATGCAAAATGAAAAATTAAACATGAATGTGAGAGATGTGGCTGGTAAGGTTGTTTACAAAGACATGTTACATGTAAACGGAAACTTTACTAAAGAATTAGACTTTAGCAATTTTGCAAAAGGAGTTTATTTCTTGCAGATACAATCTGGAAATAATTCTAGAATTGAGAAATTGATTATTAAGTAATCAAGTTATTAATTAATTGAAAAACCCACGCCATTTGGCGTGGGTTTTTTGTTATAATTTAGTTCGTGGTTTTATACCAAATTTAAAAACTTAATTGGTTTTATAAATACCTAGCTGTAATCGAAGTTTTTGATTTTTTTAAATCTTCAACGGTACCTTGAAACATAAGTTGGCCACCTTTCTTGCCACCTTCAGGCCCCAAATCAATAACCCAGTCGGCATGTTTAATTACCTCAGTGTTGTGTTCAACTACTAATAAGCTATGACCTTTGCCGATTAAGGCATCAAATGAATGTAATAATTTAGAGATATCATGAAAATGTAATCCAGTTGTTGGCTCATCAAAAATGAATAAAATAGGTTTGCTTGAAGTTCCTTTTCCTAAATAGGACGCTAATTTTATACGTTGTGCTTCACCACCACTTAAAGTACCAGAGGACTGACCTAGTTTAACATAGCCGAGACCAACCTCTAACAAAGGAGAAAGTTTTTCAGCCACTTTTAAAGAGGTTTTTTTATCTTGAAAGGAATTGAAAAAATCAACAGCATCGGCGATTGTTAAATCCAACACATCAGCAATATTCTTTTGTTGAAATCTAACCTCAAGGATTTCATCTTTAAAGCGTTTGCCTTCACATTCTTCACAAACCAAATGAATGTCGGCCATAAATTGCATTTCTTCGGTTACTTCTCCCTCTCCTTGGCACACTTCACATCTACCACCTTCTACGTTAAACGAAAAGTGAGAAGGCTTGTACCCTCTACTTTTTGCTAAACCAATGCTTGCAAATAAATTTCTTATTTCATCATAGGCTTTTATGTAAGTAACAGGGTTTGATCGCGAGGATTTTCCAATTGGATTTTGATCAATATATTGTACTTCTTGAATTAAATCAATTTCACCCTCAAGTTTTTCAAAATAACCTGTTTTGTCTCCATAACCTCCTAAGCGCTTTTGTATAGCTGGATAAACTATTTTTTTAATTAAAGATGTTTTACCTGAGCCACTTACGCCTGAAACAACTGTCATGGCATTTAATGGAATTTCGACGTTTATACCTTTCAAATTATTTTCTCTTGCGCCAATAACTTTTATAGAATTATTCCACTTTCTTGCTTTTTTATCAGCTATAACCTTTAATTCTTTACGTATATACTTAGCAGTTAATGTATCGGCTTTCAACAAATCTTGCTGACTTCCCTGAAAAACTAACTCACCACCTTCTCTTCCGGCTAAAGGGCCTAAGTCTATAACCTCGTCGGCAGCTTTTATAATTTCTTCGTCATGCTCAACTATGATCACTGTATTTCCCAAATCTCTCAATGATTTTAGAATCACTATAAGTTTTTCAGTGTCTTTAGAATGTAAGCCAATACTTGGCTCGTCTAATATATACATAGAGCCTACTAAGCTACTTCCTAAAGATGTTGCTAAGTTAATTCGTTGAGATTCACCACCAGATAAAGTAGCAGCGCCACGGTTTAGGTTTAAGTAAGAAACTCCAACATTGATTAAGTAAGTCAATCGATTGTTGATTTCTTGAAGGATTCGTTTAGAAACAGTTTTATCGTTTTTGTCAAGTTTAATATGTGTAAAAAAGTCTGCTAATTCTTCTATGGACATAAATACCAAATCGTGGATACTTTTTTGGTTAACCTTAACATAAGACGCATCTTTTCTTAGTCTTGTTCCTTTGCAATCAGGGCATGTAGTTCTTCCTCTATATCTGGCTAACATGACTCGATAATGAATTTTATAGCTTTGGGAGCTTAAAAAATCAAAGAATTGGTTAAGCCCATCGAAATATTTATTTCCATTCCACAATAGCTCGTATTGATTGTTTGTTAATTCAAATATGGGTTTATGAATTGGGAAGTCAAATTTTGCAGTATTTTGAATTAACTGGTTTTTCCACTCTTGCATTTTTTCGCCTTTCCAGCAAGCGATTGCATCTTGATATACAGTTAATGATTTATTGGGTATCACAACATCTTCGTCTATTCCTATGACCATCCCAAAACCTTCGCATGTTGGACAAGCTCCTATTGGGTTATTAAAAGTGAAAAGATTAACGCTGGGTTCAATAAAAGCATGGCCATCTTCTTCAAATAAGTTATTAAATTCTTTGAGTGTTTTATTTTCCTCATTTTCAATGTGTATAAAACAAGAACTTTTGCCCTCAAAGTAAGCTGTTTCTATAGAATCTGCGATTCTGTTTTCTTCATCTTCAAAATCACTAGCTACAATAAATCGGTCAACAATAATTTTTATCTCCTCTATTTTTTCAGCTGTATCGAATAAATCTTCAATCCAAACTACTTCATTGTTATGTAAAACTCTACTGTAACCTTGCTGAGAGAGTAGTTCTAGTTCTGACCGTAAGGGCTTACTGGAGTTTAATTTTTTGTTAGCAAGTATATAAACAGTGGTTCCAATTTTTTGTTGAAGAACAAACTTGGTGACATCTTGAACGGAATCTCGTTGGATTTCTTTGCCTGTAATTGGAGAAATTGTTTTGCCTATACGAGCATATAGTAATTTTAAATAATCATAAATCTCAGTTGTTGTTCCTACAGTTGATCTGGAATTTGTGCTATTAACTTTTTGTTCAATAGCAATGGCAGGAGCAACTCCCTTAATATAATCTACATCGGGTTTTTCTACTTTACCTAAAAACTGTCGAGCGTAAGACGACAAACTTTCGACATATCTTCTTTGTCCTTCTGCATAGAGCGTGTTAAAAGCCAAAGAAGATTTTCCAGAGCCCGATAATCCAGTGATTACCACTAATTTATTTCTTGGGATGGCAACATCTATATTTTTTAAATTGTGTACTCTAGCTCCTTTAATTAGAATAAAATCTTTGGGGTTTAATTGGTCAAATGAGATTTTTTGCATAAAATTGAAATTCAAATAAGGAACAAAACAAAATTAATTTAGTTTTTTCGGTAATTTAGTAAAATATATAACGAGTCACACAATAAACAATATTTCGCAACGTTATATACAAATACTTTCACAACAAAATAATAATAGCCTATAGCATAAACATTACTTTTTTTAATTAAAGCTTAACTCAAGAGCGATAAAAATGTATGTTTATGGAAACTAATTTAATTAGCGATAGTGCCTTAATAAGGCAATATGTAGATGGGAATGAAGCCTCTTTTGAAATCCTTTTAAAAAGATATAAAAACCGAGTGTTTTCTTATATTATGTTTACAGTTAGGGATAAAGAACTAGCTAATGACGTATTTCAGGAAACCTTTATGAAAGTCATTCGAACTCTAAAAAAGGGGAAGTATAATGACGAAGGTAAATTTTTGCCTTGGGTTAATCGAATCGCTCACAATTTAATCATAGACCATTTTCGGAAGAATCAAAAAATGCCTACAACCAGTGGAGGGGATAATTTTGACATTTTCGACATTATAGAAGATAAATCTGCAAATGTTGAAGAAGATACTATAAAAGATCAATTGTTATCTGATGTAAAAAAACTGGTGTACAAACTACCTCAAGATCAAAAAGAAGTATTGATGATGCGCATGTATTTTGACATGAGTTTTAAAGAAATTGCAGAGCGGACAAATGTCAGTATCAATACAGCTTTAGGAAGGATGCGATATGCGCTTATTAACCTGAGAAAAATGATAGACTCCAAAAAATCGACTATTGTGAATTAAATTCGATTGGATACAATATTTAAATAAGGAGTACGTTTTAGCTATATAATTAAAAATCAATATATGGAAAACTCTACTCATTTAAACTCAAGCTACATTCAACACATTAACGACGAAATTGATCGATATAATCATCAAGAAAATAAAAATCAAGTGAGTCCAAATGCTAATTCAATCAATAATATTCTAAACTATTCTAAAGCACTTTCTATTCGGAAGTCAAAACAGGTAGGATTTATTGAAAATGTTTTAAACTAGTTGAATAAACTAGCACGTCCGATTTGGGAACAAATCGGACATTTTTTTGCTTCGTGAGGACGAGCTTTGCAGTACTCTCGTCCAAAAAAGATAATTTGTAAATGCAATTTGTTCCACAATTCCTTTGGAAACAGTCGCTTACAGTCTTTTTCAGTTACCGTAACATTTTTCCCACTACTTAGTCCCCATCTATAAATTAAACGATGAATGTGAGTATCAACTGGAAAGGCGGGAATCCCAAATGCTTGTGACATAACCACTGAAGCAGTTTTGTGGCCTACACCAGGAAGTAATTCTAAGTCTTTAAAATTTTGAGGGACTTGGCCATTATAATCTTCAACTAATATTTCTGATAAGCGATGTATCGCTTTTGATTTTTGTGGAGAAAGTCCACAAGGTTTAATAATAGCCTTTATTTCTTCAACTTCTTTTTTAACCATATCGAATGGATTGTCGGCCATAGCAAATAGAGTTGGGGTAATCTGATTTACTCTAATGTCGGTACACTGCGCCGATAGTAGAACTGCAACTAAAAGCGTATAAGGGTCTTTATGGTCTAAGGGGATTGGTACTTCTGGATATAAGTTTTCTAATGTATCAATTACAAAACTTACTCTATCTGATTTTTTCATATAGTTAGTTGAGCCAATTTCTAGGTTCAATTTTTAAACAATTCAAATGAATTAGGGTTCTATAAAAGTTAAATTTACCATTTAGAATTTGATTCTATAAAAAGAATTAGAGTCAATTAAATAGTGAAATAGAAATTGTTTTTAGTTAATTCGATTCATATTAAGAATTCTTATGTGGGGAATTAAATTAACTAAAGTTGGAAATAAAAAAATCAATAGCAATAATTTTGTTTTTTAATTAAAAGCTTGGATAATTAAAAAACTTATGTTATTTTGATTGGCAACAAAATGACAAAAATATCGTCAAAACTATGATTAAACTAAAAGTGGGTGATAAAGCGCCCGATATAAATGCAAAAACGCAAGATGGAGAAAACTTTTCGTTGGCTCAAGTTAGCGGGAAAAAGTTAGTCTTGTATTTTTATCCAAAAGACAATACTCCAGGATGCACAGCACAAGCTTGTAATCTGAAAGACAACTACAAAGAGTTGATTAAGCGGGGTTATGTGGTTTACGGCGTTAGTGCTGATTCTGCCTTAAAGCATCAGAAGTTTATTGAAAAATATGAGCTTCCATTTGATTTGTTGGTAGATGAGGAGAAGAAAATAATTAATGCTTATGGTGTTTGGGGTCCTAAAAAATTTATGGGTAAAGAATACGAAGGAATAAACAGAACCACATTTATTATTGATGAAACTGGTAAAATCGAAGAAATAATAGAAAAAGTAAAAACAAAAGATCACACGAATCAAATTTTAAAAAATTAAAAACATGGCAGAACAAACTAAAGAAGTGAATAAAGAAAAATTAAAAGCACTTCAACTCACGATTGATAAATTAGAAAAAACCTATGGCAAAGGCTCAATTATGAAATTGGGTGATAGAGCAGTAGAAAATATAGAATCAATACCAACAGGCTCAGTGGCATTGGATGTAGCTTTAGGGGTTGGCGGTTTTCCTAGAGGGAGAGTTGTTGAAATCTATGGGCCGGAATCTTCGGGTAAAACGACGTTGGCTATACATGCCATTGCAGAAGTTCAAAAACAAGGAGGTATAGCTGCATTTATTGATGCAGAGCATGCTTTTGACCAGACTTATGCAAAAAACTTGGGAGTTGATGTTGATAATTTATTTATTTCTCAACCAGACAATGGAGAGCAAGCATTGGAAATAGCTGATAATTTAATTCGTTCAGGTGCTATAGATTTGATAATTATTGATTCAGTTGCTGCACTTACTCCAAAAGCTGAGATAGAAGGAGAAATGGGAGATTCAAGAATGGGACTTCAGGCACGCTTAATGTCACAAGCATTGAGAAAATTAACTGGTACAATTAGTAGAACTGGATGTACATGTATTTTCATCAACCAGTTGAGGGAAAAAATTGGAGTCATGTTTGGCAATCCCGAAACAACAACTGGAGGAAATGCTTTAAAGTTTTATTCTTCAGTTAGAATAGATATTCGCAAAAGTTCTCAAATTAAAAATGGAGACGAAGTTATTGGCAATCGAGTGAAAGTAAAGGTTGTGAAGAACAAAGTAGCACCTCCATTTCGCAAAGCAGAATTTGACATTATGTATGGTCAGGGAATTTCAAGAGCAGGAGAAATAATAGACATAGGTGTCGAAATGGAAATAGTGAAAAAGAGCGGTAGTTGGTTTAGTTATGGAGATACAAAACTTGGGCAAGGAAGAGATGCGGTAAAATCATTAATCGAAGATAACCCTGAATTAATGGAAGAGTTGGAAGGTAAAATCAAAGCTGCCATGACTGCATAATCCTTACTTATTTACTTAATTTTATCCCGATTTAAAAAACTTAAATCGGGATTTTTTTTACTATGAAAAATACAGTTTACATTCTTATACTTTTTCTCCTTTTTTCATGTGGAAATGAAAAAGAAGAGCAGCAAAAGGAGCCTGAACAAAACAAAGAAATCATTAGTCAGGTTGAGGACACAACTTTTAAAGCCATCAATAATAAAATTCGGAATGATATACAAAATGCTGATTTGTATATAGAAAGAGCAAATATGTATATCGATATGAATGATTTTGAATCTGCAAAGTTTGATTTAGATCGTGCATATCACATAGACACAACAGCACTAAATCCTTTGCTTGCTTTTGCCGAATATTGGATGAAGCAAGGAAAACTGGGCTATAGTTTAAGTGTTTTAGAAAAAACAGAGCAACGATATCCAAAATCATCAAGGGTGTATGAAAAATACAGTGAGTTATATCTTTATGGACAAGATGTTGAAAAATCATTAAGATACGCTGACTTAGCGGTAAAGTATGATATCTACAATGCAAAAGCTTATTATTTAAAAGGATATAATTTTATGCTCAAAGGGGATACAACTAGGGCAATTAGTAGCTATCAAACCGCTGTTGAACAAGATCCTGACTTTTTTGAAGCATATGTTGAGTTAGGTTTGATTTACGCTGCCAAAAATGACCCCTTGGCTATACAGTATTATAACAATGCCTTGAGTATTAAACCAGATGACTTTAGTGTGTTATACTCAAGGGGAATGTACGAACAAGAGCACGAAATGTATAATGAGGCCATACAGACTTATTATCTAGCAAAAGAAAAATTTCCCAACCGGAAAGAAGCTCACTTCAACTTAGGTTATATTCATTTATACTACTTGAAACTTTACCGAGAAGGCACTAAATATTTTACAGATGCGATAGAGGTTGACCCTAAATACATTCAGGCTTATTATAATCGGGGGTATTGTTTTGAGTTAATGGGAGACATAGCAAATGCTGAAAAAGACTATCGTTATGCCTTAAAAATTGACCCAACCTATACAAATGCTGCTCTAGGATTGGAGCGAGTTACATCTAACCTTTAAAAAATGAATTTACTCTCTGTTGAGAACATATCTAAGCGATATGGTGAACGCGTATTATTTACTGATGTAACTTTTGGTATCGACCAAGGCAATAAAGTGGCATTGGTTGCTAAAAATGGGGAAGGTAAAACAACGCTTTTAGATATCGTTTCAGGTAAAGCCAATTCAGATACTGGTTCGGTGGTTTGGCGAAATGATACTCGTGTAGCTTATCTACAGCAAAATGAAGATTTTTCTGCTTATAAAACCATACATAAGCTCTTTCATAATGCCAACAATAAATATGTAAAAGCCATAAAGCTTTACGAGGCAGCCATGGAAAACCCACATGACAAAGATGGCATAGAGACCGCTATGGAAGCCATGCAGCAGAATGATGCATGGGATTATGATGCAAAAGTGGAGCAATTATTAGATGTTTTTAAATTAGCTCACCTAGAGAAATCACATGAGATAGAGAATTTGTCGGGTGGCCAAAAGAAACGGATGTCTATCATAAAAATGATTTTGGAAGAGCCAGATGTGTTTATTTTGGATGAACCAACCAACCATCTCGATATTTCTATGATTGAGTGGTTGGAAGATTATTTTTCAGAAGAAACGGTAAGCTTGTTTATGGTTACTCACGACCGTTATTTTCTAAATCGAGTTTGTAATCAAATTATAGAAATTGACCAAGGAGCAGCCTACAAATACAATGGTGATTACGAATACTTTTTAGAGAAAAAAGCAGAACGAGAAGAGGTATTGGCAAGTGAAATTGACAAAGCTAAAAACCTGTATCGAAAAGAGGTAGAATGGATTCGTCGTATGCCAAAAGCAAGGGGTACAAAATCGAAAGCTAGAATAAGTGATTTTACTGGCATAGAAAAAAAGGCTAAGCAACGAATAAAAACAGATGAGCTTTCATTAGAAATAAAATCGGAACGATTAGGCGGAAAGATTTTAGAACTACATCACATCAAAAAGAGCTATGGAGATTTAAAAATCATCAATGATTTTTCATACGTTTTTAAGAAAGGAGAAAAAGTTGGAATTGCAGGTAAAAATGGAGTGGGGAAGACTACTTTTTTAAACCTGATTATGGGTTTAGAGCAACCTGATGCTGGTAAAATAATAACTGGAGAAACAGTTCAGTTTGGATATTATTCGCAAACTGGAATTCAACTTTCAGAAGATAAGCGAATTATAGATGTTGTAAAAGATATTGCTGAAATAATTCCTTTAGCAAAAGGAAGAAAAATTACTGCATCACAACTATTAGAGCGCTTTATGTTTCCACCGAAACAACAATACAGTTATGTTTCTAAATTGAGTGGTGGAGAGCGCAAACGTTTGTATTTGCTAACTATTTTAATGGGGAATCCTAATTTTTTAATATTAGATGAGCCAACCAATGATTTGGATATAAAAACCATTGCTGTTTTAGAAGATTTTTTATCAGAATTTACAGGCTGTTTGCTTATTGTTACTCATGATCGTGCATTTATGGATCACCTAGCTGACCATATTTTTCACTTTAAAGGCGATGGGGTAATTAAAGATTTTAACGACACTTTTAGCCAATTAATTGAAGAAGAAAAGCAAGAAGAGTTGGCGGCTAAAAAGGCTATTCAGAAGAAAACAGAAAAGCCTGCCGAAGTGAAACAGCAAGTTGAGCAAGCTAAATTGACTTTTGAAGAAAGAAAAGAATACAATAAGTTAGAAAAGGAAATCGAGAAATTAGAAGCTCAGAAAGAGGAAATAAACGCTAAATTATATGCTGGAGGACTAGAAGCAGAGGAGCTAACCAAACTTTCGCAACAATTTGCAGATACTGAAAAACAGATAGATACAAAAACAGAGCGTTGGTTACTGTTGGCTGAACGTGCTTAGGTGAAAGTAATTTCTAATCGCTCAAAAAGGGCTAAAATGCTTTCTTTATGCTCAAGCTCAGTGGTGATTTGAAAGGAAGCTCTATTCTCTAAATGTTCAATTTTTGCGTCTAAGTTATTTTTGTCAATGACTGCTAACACCAAACCCATCGTTTCATAATTGGAAGTGAAAGTGATGTTTGTTTGTGGTTCTACTTCAATAAAATTGTCCTCAGTTAAGCATAGTGCTGCTGATTCTTTATAGGCAGTAATTAGGCCTCCAATACCAAGTTTAGTACCTCCAAAATACCGAACTACTGCAACTAAAACATGAGATAAACCATTCGATCTTATTTGTCCTAAAATGGGCATACCTGCAGAATTATTTGGCTCTCCATCATCGTTGGCAATATAGTATTCTTCATTACCTTCTTTGATTAAGAAAGCATAGCATATATGCCTTGCCTTAGGATGCTCTTCCTTGATTTGCTCTAAATATTGTTTGACATCTTCTTTTTCTTGCAATTGAAAAGCATAAGCAAAAAACTTGCTTCCTTTTTCTTTATAAAGCCCTTGACTTTTCTTTTTTATGGTTTTGTATTTTGCCATTAAGCCAATGTAATGATTGCAATTGCCAAAACCGACAAAGCAATGCCAATTTTATTTTTAGTTGAAAATTGTTCTTTAAAAATAAGAAAGGAGAGGATAGTTGTACAAATCACAACACCCATATTATTGATGGGAAACACAACTGAGCTTTCTAAATTGGATTTCTCCAAAGCCTGAATTAAAAAGGAAATAGAGCCGAAATTGACAATTCCCAACACCAAACCACCAAGGATACTGGGCGCTTTAAAGCTTCTTTTCGATTTATCAATAAGCATGATAAGTGAGCCAATGCTAAAGGCTGTTAGAAAAATAAGGGAAGCAAAAAGTTTGGAATCCTCGTCAGATTTCAACAAGTATTCTTGGGTGTATTTTAAAAATGTATCAATAAAACCTGAGCCAAAAAATAAGATAATAGGTATTGCAAATAACTTTAAATTGAAGGTTTTTTTCGTGTCCTTTTGCTTCATTGTAGCAAAAAAGACACCTACTAATGCCAGTAAAATGCCGATTCCTTTTAAAAGCGTTAGGGTGTCACCATAAACTAAAATGGCAAATGCAACTGGAATAATTAAGGCCATTTTATTAGCAATGGAAGCAACAGAAGCACCTAGCTTTTGAGCGGTATAAGCCATGATGTTAAAAAGGGTAATAAAAACGACTCCCAAAATCAATCCATTAACTGACCATTCTGAAAACAGCATTTTTTCGATATTGATAGAATTCCCATTGACGATTATGCCTGTTGCGCCAGCTACAAAATAGTTGATTACAATGGCCGTAAATCGATTGACTTTAAATATTTCAAAAGATCTGAATATGATGAAAATTAAAGTGGAGCAAACGATGCTCAAGAAAAGATAAATCATGAATCTAGGCGATTATAAAGAGTTAAAGTGTCAGTATTGATAGTTTGTGAAGATATAGGTTTTAAAACAATCTGAGGGGCAGAAATCCCTTTTTCAAACTTCTTAATTCCTTTAAATACTCTTGCCTCATCCCACAGTTGAGAGTTTAAAAATTGCTGTAAAGTATATGCACCACCTTCAACTAGAAGTGATTGTATGTTTAATTGATACAATTTATCCAACAGGTTCTGTATAGTATTTTTTTCAAAGTCAATTTGGTGAAACTCAAGATTTTCTTGAATTTCATTTTTAGAGGTATTAATAATCAACGTTTTTACTTCCTGATTGAAAATTGTAAAATCTAAACTCAATTCTAAATGTGGATCAATTATAATTCTAATGGGCGACTTTCCTGCTACTTCCCTACAAGTCAAGGATGGATTGTCGGCAAGCACTGTGTTTTTTCCAACTAAAATTCCTGTTTCTTCAGCTCGCCAAGCATGAACCAATTGTTTTGATTGTGCAGTAGTTATCCAGTTGTCATGGGTTTTAATCTCTTCCTGATTTCTACTGATAAACCCATCGCAAGTTTCTGCCCATTTTAGTATGATATAAGGTCTTTTCTTTTGGTGAAATGTAAAAAAACGCTTGTTCAATTCTTCTCCAGCTTCTGTTAATACTCCAGTTGTTACTTTAATTCCATGAGCTGTCAACCTAGAGATTCCACCTCCATTTACTTCTTTAAATGGGTCTTTGTTTGAAACAACAACATGGGGGATTTTATGCTGGATGATTAAGTCGGAGCATGGAGGAGTTTTGCCAAAATGGGAGCATGGTTCTAGGTTTACATATAGGGTGGAATCCTTTAAAAGTGATTTATCTTTAACTGAGTTAATCGCATTAACTTCAGCATGAGCCTCTCCATAGTTTTGATGATAGCCTTCTCCAATTATTCTGTTTTCGTGAACAATCACACTGCCTACCCTCGGGTTAGGACTGACAGTGAATTTACCTTTTTGGGCCAATTCAAAACAGCGCAACATGTATTTTTCTTCAACTGAATTCACAAGTTCAAAAGTAGAATAAAATGCTAAATTCGAAGCTTGATAAATGGATTAGAAAAATGTTAGTTAAAGAACTTGTCAACAAGGTTAAATCGGAATTAAAATCGCTTTTTAGCGAGCGTGAATTAGAAAATCACCTAGCTATACTAATGGATTTTTATTTGGGCTATTCTCGTTCGCAAATCGTTATAAATCAACAAGTAGAAGTTGGAGCAGAGCAGCTAGCTAAAGTGCTGCAAGCCGTAGAAGAACTTAAATTACACAAGCCTATCGATTATATAACCCATGAGAATATTTTTTATGGACGTGCATTTTATGTGGACGAATCGGTATTGATACCTCGTTCGGAAACGGAAGAATTGGTTTTATTGGTTTTAGAATCTGAGAAAGATACGGAAATTTCGATGTTTGAAATTGGAACTGGTAGTGCTTGTATTCCGATTACCATAGCACTGGAACGAAGATATAAAAGCATTGCAGCTTGTGAAGTTTCTGAAACTGCATTAGCAGTTGCTAAAAGAAATGCGAAAGTTTTAGAAGCGGATGTTGATTTATTCTTAATGGACATTTTGACTGAAATTCCAAAAGAAAAATACGATGTTGTTATTAGCAATCCGCCTTATGTAAAAATGGAGGAGCTTCAAAACTTAGACAAAAATGTGATCGAATATGAGCCAGTAATCGCTTTGGCTCCGGAAGGGGAACCCTTGACTTTTTATCGAAGAATGATTGCCATTGCTCCTCAGATGTTAAAACCTGGGGGACGATTTTATTGGGAAATTCACGAAGATTTAGGAAAGGAAGTGGTTGAATTACTCGAAAAAGATGATTTTATAGAAATCGAATTGATTCAAGATTTGTATGAAAGAGATCGTTTTGTGAAGGCTGTTTATAATCCAAAACCATAGCTTAGCTCTGCAAAGCTTTCAACTCCTGATACAAACCACCAGTTTGATTTAATTCTTCATGTGTTCCTGTTTCTACAACTTGTCCGTCTTTTAAAACTAAAATTTGATCTGCTTTTTGGATGGTGGACAGACGATGAGCTATAACAATTGAAGTACGACCTGCCATTAACTTATCTAAGGCATCTTGCACCAATTGCTCCGATTTAGAATCTAGAGAACTCGTTGCTTCGTCTAGAATTAGAATTTTTGGATTCTTTAAAATTGCCCGAGCAATTGCTATACGCTGTCTTTGCCCACCAGATAGCTGAACACCTCTTTCCCCAACAATGGTTTCGTATTTTTCGGGAAAACCCATAATAAATTCCGTTGCGTTAGCTTTTTCAGCTGCAGCGTAGATTTCTTCTTTGCTAGCTTCTGGTTTTCCGTAAGCGATGTTTTCATAAATAGAACCACCAAACAAGAGCACATCTTGAGGCACTATGGCCATTGAATTCCTTAATTTGTTGATTGGATATTCTGAAATGGCTCTACCATCAATTAATATTTGTCCAGATTGAGCATCATAAAATTTTAGCAATAAGGCCGTGATGGTTGTCTTTCCTGCACCAGATGGGCCTATTACTGCCACTTGACTTCCTTCGCGTGCTTCAAAAGAAACCTGATTTAAAACTGGGATGTCAGCCCTATTGGGATAAGCGAAAGAAACATTCTTAAATTCGATAATACCTTTTTCTACAGGTATGTTCGCTTTGTTTTCATCGGTTTCTTCAATTTCTTCATCTAAAATTTCCAATAAATTTTCTGTTGCTCCAATGGCTTTTTGCAATTGAGAATATAAATCAGCGATTCCGCCTAAAGAAGCACCTACAAAAACAGAATAAAGGATAAAGGTGAATAGACTTCCCATGCTTAAGCTACCTTCTTGAACTAAAATAACACCATACCAAATAACGATAATGATAGATCCGAACAAGCAAAAGATAAGAAATGCGGCAAATGCGCCTCGCCACTTTGCTCCATGGATAGAAACCTCAATTACTTCGTCTGTTTTTCGTTTGTAGCGTAAATTTTCAAAAGCCTCATTCACAAAGGCTTTTACGGTTGCAATGCCCTGCAAAGTTTCTTCCACAATCACATTTGATTCTGCAACTTTTTCTTGGGCATCTTTAGAAAGGCCTTTGATTTTTTTGCCAAAAATAACTGCTACAATCACAATGACAGGAACAATGGACAACATTAATAAAGTCAGTTTTACCGATATATAGGACAATAAGAAAACGCCAATAATGATGATAATGAGCTGCCGAATAAACTCGGCAATGGTGGTCGTAAGGGTTTCTTGCAATAAGGCTATATCGGCAGAAATTCTGCTATTTAGCTCTCCAACTCTTCGTTCTGAAAAGAAGGTCATTTTTAAATGAATTAAGTGGTTGTAGGTTTCTTGTCTTAAACTAGCTAAGGTTTTTTGGGTGACGATGGCAAATAAATAAATCCTGAAATAAGAAAAAATGCCATTTAAGAAGAAGATTCCCAATAAGATGAGCGCAATTTCATTGATTTTGTCAATAAAGGTATTGTTTGCTGCATCAATTAATTGCCCGGTTAAATAGGGAAAAACCATAGATGCGATGCTAGATAAAAATAGGAATATCAGCCCAATAGCAAAAGTTACTCGATAAGGTTTAACATATCTGAATAAACGGATGGATTTTTTTAAAGATGCTTTGGTAATTTTCTTTCTAGGGGAGTTGTCTTCTTTGTCTTTTTTTCTTCCGAATTTTGCCATTCCAAATTTTTTGCAAATTTAGTTATTCAGCAAAGTTTAGCGACTTAAAAATCTTTAAATAATAATCTTAAATAAATTTGCAACTATTATAAAAATATATCTACTTTTGCCAACCGTTTTTATAGGAACAAAAACAGAAAGAAATGAAAAGAACTTATCAGCCGTCGAATAGAAAAAGAAGAAACAAGCATGGTTTCAGAAGTAGAATGGCAACTGCAAATGGAAGAAAAGTTTTAGCAAGTAGAAGAGCTAAAGGAAGAAAGAAATTGACTGTAAGTTCAGAGTCTAGATTCTAAGAACCCATTATAAGATTTAATAAAGGGAGCAATTTATTGCTCCCTTTTTTTATGCCTTAATTTTATTATTCTATTCGGTATTAAGCTACCTTTGTTAGGAACATAAAATTGATAAAATGAGAATAGCTATAAATGGATTTGGAAGGATAGGCAGAATGACTTTGCGTGTATTGTTAGAGCGTAAAGATTTAGATGTGGTTGCCATTAATGATTTAACAGATGCAGCAACACTGGCTCATTTATTAAAATACGATTCAGTTCACGGAAATTTTCAAGGAACAATAAAGGCCCTAGATCACGCTTTGGAGGTGAATGGTAAAAAAATACAACTTTGCCAAGAGAAAGATCCAGCTAACTTACCTTGGGCTGCTTTAAAAGTTGATTTAGTCATTGAATCGACTGGTTTGTTTAGAGATAAAGCTTCGGCTGGCAAACATTTAACAGCAGGAGCCAAGCGGGTTGTTATTTCTGCACCAGCTAAAGATGAAGACATTAAAACGGTTGTTTTAGGTGTGAATGACGAATTGATTAACGGAGACGAAACCATCATTTCCAATGCCTCTTGCACCACCAATTCACTAGCCCCATTAGTAAAAATACTCGACGAGCATTGCCATATCGTAAGTGGTTATATCACCACAATTCACTCTTATACTGGTGATCAAAGATTGCACGATGCTCCACATAAAGACTTGCGAAGAGCAAGAGCTGCTGCAGTTAGTATTGTACCAACGAGCACAGGAGCTGCCAAAGCGATTACTAAAATATTCCCACATTTAGATGGTCTTCTAGGCGGAGCAGGAATTCGTGTTCCAGTGCCAGATGGTTCATTAACTGATTTTACTTGTCTAGTGAAAGACCCAAAATCTATCGAAGAAATTAATGCCATCTTTAAGGCTGCTGCTGAAAATGAGATGAAAGGAATAATAGCCTATACCGAAGATCCTATTGTATCTATTGATATAGTTGGAAACAGACATTCTTGTATTTTTGATTCATTGCTTACCTCGGTTATTGGCAATATGGTAAAAGTAGTTGCATGGTACGACAATGAAATTGGTTATTCTAACCGATTGGTTGATTTGGTAGAGCGGTTTAAGAAATAAGGGATATGTTTCTTTTCAAGAGAATAGCTTTTGCAGCATTTGTTGTTTTTTGTCCATGCATGCTTTTTACCCAAAATAACTTAAGCATCAACAAAACTAGTGAAGCTAATTTTTCTAGCACAAATAAGGACAAAGGCTTAGTTATTTTACTTGAAAAAAACAAAATTGAAATTGTAGGTACGGCTGCCCATTCTTCAGAAATTAGAATAAGCAAAAGTATTACCTATAAAATCACAAGCGAACAAGGCCTACAAAGATTAAAAACCGTTTCATTACCTGAAACGTTTGACTCATCATACATTAGACATTTTCCTGAAGCAAGAAATTACTGTGATTTATTTTCAGAATTGGAAATGGGTTACCGGAAAATATGAAGCTGCTGATTTGATTAGAAAAAGGATGATACTGCTGAAATTAATAAAGAGGGCTTTTTCAAACATATAATACATGAAGACTTGGATTCTATAAATAGGAGCTTAGATTATTACACGGATTTCACAGGGTCAGATACCTATGTATATCTATTAAAATTTAATAAAGATGTCGCTGTCTCTAATAAAGAGGTTTTAACTAAAGTGAAAAACAAGTTTGGAATTTATCATTTTGAGTTGACCCAGTTAGATTCTAGATCAATTAAAGTTTCTAGTTACTTTTTAGCTGACAAGAGTGTTGTAGAAGCTAAAGCTATAGGAAATGTAGTTGATGTTTATTCTGCTATAAACAATATTCAAGATGATAGTTTAAAATTACTGATTAAAGAATAGCGCTGTATCAGACTTGAAGTGGTTGATTACCTTTTATAGAAAATAAAGTCTGTTATCAAGGGCTCAAATCCACTTTGTTTCAATTCCGTAGCAATTTGTCCTCGATGATATGTTGAATGATTAATGATATGAAATAATATATCACGAATGCTATTGCTAAAGTCTTGTCCTTTTGTGTTGGTGTAACTGATTATCTTGTTTAGATCTAAATTCTTAAGTATAAACAATGAGCGCTCAAAATTCACTTTGTCAATACTTCTACAATCTTCGATAGGGTGAATGTCCCAAACTCCAAAAGTCGTTTGAGTTGGATTCACTCTATTATTCCAAATTTGATGGGCATTTAGTAGATGATTAAATAGCTTAATTGATTTTTCTGAAGTTTGTTCAGCCTTTTCATTAAAAATATACCACAGTTGTTGGTTATAATGGTGACTGTATTCAAAAAGTTCTTTAAAAAAGGAATTCATTTTTTATTGTTTTCTCAGCCCAAATTAATTAAAAGCATTGAAAGGGGATTTCCTTGGATTGAGTTTTTAGGGGAATATCGTTTAAATCCAAATTTGATGGAGCAAGGGATTTATTAGTCGTGGTCTTTTGCTTGTAAATTTAACTTTTTCCTTTTCCAAATTTGTTCAATCATTACCCACCCAATTATGACTAATAAAACTCCTATAATTTTTTGATTATCAAAATCTCCTGAATTGCTTGTTAAGATTATTAACGTATGCATAGCAACAACAGGTAATATTGATTTGAGATCGTCAGCTAGTTTCCCTAAAAGAAACCCGCCTCCTATACAAATAAAGGGAAAAACAAATAAATCGAATTGGGTATTAAATCTAAAATGCCATATCCACCATACTACACCAATAAATAGATACTTTAAGAATTTGTTTATTCCTTCAAGGGCATTTTGCAAATACCTTCTCCAACCAAATTCTTCAGCAAAAACATAAATTGTATTAATTAACGCGAAGGAAAACCCATATACATATTTATTTACTCCTAAATTATTGTCCAGCCCGCTTATTGTAAACGCAATGATTGGCAAACAGAGAATGAGCAGATTTTTGAGTTTATCATCTCCTAAAATAGTAATTCTATTTGATAATTTTTTGTGAACTGTTAGTGCAATAATTGCTGCTAAAAGAGTGCTAATTCCTGCAAATAAATAACCTGAATCAGAGAAAATAGTTTTTTGAAAATGTGATTGAACAAACCCATTCAGATAACCTTGTTGAACAGGAAATGATAATGCAAAAGCAAGTAGTATATATAAAATTATATATCTCCATTCTATCTTCATGAATATACATTTATAAGTTGTTAGGTGATACTACTTTTAATTGCAAAGATGGTTAAATTATGTTATGTATAAATTCTGGGATTCTTTTTAGCTAAGAATTAGTAAAATAGTGCAATGTACTTTTGCGTTGAAATCGTGCCTAGTAGCTAGTATTTGAAAGACATAGATTTGCTCTGTAAGAGTATGAACTCCGACTTTCCGATAGCTATTGGGATTAATCGGAGCTGATTACTCGATTGGCTGCTGGGATTTATTCTACTAATATGTAATTTGTACTTCTACCTCCTGATTGTTCCTGTTCTAAAATACCTTTATTTATTAAGTCTTTTATATCTCTTAATGCAGTATCGGTTGAGCATTTTGTGATTTTTGCCCACTTAGAAGATTTTAATTTTCCTTCAAATCCATCGAATAGTTTGTTGATTAATAGTCTTTGACGTTCGTTTATAGGGGTATTTTCGTGTTTTTTCCAAAAGTTAGCCTTATCAAGAACTTTTTCTAGACTCTTTTCGGTTTCTAATAGTGCATTTTTTAAGCAATTCAAAAACCAATCAAGCCATTCTGTTATATCACCATCGCTGTACTGTACTATTTGTAATACCTGGTAATAACGTTTTTTGTCAGTAAGAATCTGACTAGACATACTGTAAAACCTTTCAGTTCTGTTTTCTGATCGGGTTAATTGTAAGTCAGTAATTGCTCTAGCAATTCTTCCATTTCCATCATCAAACGGGTGAATAATGATAAACCAAAAATGAGCAATGGCAGCTTTTAAAACAGGGTCTATTTTATAGTTAGAGTTGAACCAATCTAAAAAAGTGGTCATTTCGGTATTCATTTTTGAGGCCTCAATTGCTTCATAGTGAACTCGCTCTTTGCCCATAGCACCAGATACAATTTGCATCTCACCTGTCCGATACTGAGCTACTTCTATTTTGTACATACCACTATACCCATTAGGAAACAGGGCTGAGTGCCATCCAAATAGCCGTTCGTGTGTTAATGTATTTTGATAGTTTTGGGTAGCATCAAGCATCATTTCAACAACTCCTTCTATATGTCTATCACTTGGAATAAGTCCAGCTGCATTAATTCCTAATCTCCTAGCTATCGAAGAACGAACTTGGTCGTAATTCAGGTTTTCTCCTTCTATTTCTGAAGATTTTACAACATCTAATGTCAAAGTTGTTAATCTTGCTTCTTCTTTAATTGAAAAACCTAAGGAATCCATTTGTCCCGATATTTTTCCTTGTAAATGTCTTACTTCTCCAAATATTGAATTTATTGCTGAATCATCCCATTTGAAGTTGGGCCAGTCAGGATATTGGTAAATAGATTTAGGCATATGCGATGAAAAGAAGATTTATTTACCGCAAATATAAGGAGAAAAGTGTTGCTATTTGTCGCAGAGGGCTTGTGTTTATTCCTTGCCGCTAACGACTACAGCTAAAAAAAACGTTGCTGTCCCGAAGGGGCGGTGATGGTTTTTAGCTGGTGTTAGCCTCTTTTGTGTGTCCTGCGTTACCAAGGGTACAAGATAATAATAGTTCTTTGAAATGGTAACAAAACTTTTACAGAGATGATAGGCTTTGTGAAGAAACGGCAACGAGCCAAGCCCAATTAAACGGTAAACTTGGAGGTCTCACAGAAGGAGTAATTGCAAAGAATTGGACTATCGAATAAGTAGTGTAGTTTACTTTTTCAAACCGCCTTAAGGTGCTGTTGTTTCATGCGATGGTATTGAGCGTTAAGGTCAAAACATTTAAAGCCACCCGATAGCTATCGGGATGGCGATTAAGTGTATGGTGAGTATATGGGAGTTGAGCGCAAGCGAACCCATCGAAGACGTGTCGAAAATAACTTTTATTCTGTCAAAATCAAGGGGTAGAGCGGCCCTGAGAGACAAGCTAACATTAATTGTTAGAAACATAGCGAAAAACTACTTATTGGCTATGTGACAGGCGGTATTAAGAGGGCAAGAACCATATACGGGCTCTGTAAAGGAACAGGAGAACCAAAGTCAAGATATTAAGCGAGAATGCCGAAAGTCCTGTAAGGAAAAGGCAAAGAGTAGCGATGCTTGACTTTGGGGCGGATGAAGCCGTAGTAGCGATATTACCCAAGAGAGTAGGAGTAATGACCCTACAAGTGAAGGGCTTCACATAGTGTGACCTATTATTGTATTACAAGTTGACTTAGGTTAGCGATGATTTTGGGTATTAGGTCAGGAGTAGAAATACTTTGGACTATGAAGAGCCGTATGAATCGAGAGGTTCACGTACGGTTCTGTGAGAGGTTTAGGGGTGAGATTCCCCTTTACCTACTCGACTATCTCAGGCTGACAAGGATGAACTACAAAAATGCAAGGACTCACCTGTTTATTTCTACAACAAGTATGTTAGAAAAGAAGGACAAAAAGAATTAACCGAATCTGAATACGAAGACTTTGTAAAACAGGTGGAATACCAACGAAATATGCCATTGAAATTACGAAGCCACTACAAAGATAGACCACTTACACCTGACCAATGTTTCGAGAAGCTACCTGACTTTCTTAAAAATGGTGGCTAACGCCCATGTAAGATTTGTTGGGAGCTAAGTAAAAGTAATATTTTCAGTTTACCAAGTAGCAAAAACCGGCTGGGATTTGCAAGATTTTTTTGTCGTCCCGTAAATCCGAGACGGATTTTGTGGGACGTCAAATAGCACCAAAGCTAACCTAACTGCCTAAACCCCAATGAATTTTACATTATGTGTGTGCCTTGAATGGTAAATATAAATAAGTTCTTTTAAATATTGAATTTAATCCAAAGGGTGTAAGTCCCTTATACGCCCCGAGTAACGTTGGGGAAGTATTAGTAAGACGCAAGCTTGTTAAG
>JABFGJ010000013.1 GCA_013112545.1 Bacteroidota bacterium | reverse complement strand
GCGACCTTAGAAGTGAAGTAAGCGAAACTACAAAAATCTGAACCGACGAACAGGAACAGGATACGAGGCATAATAGCTCGGGTAAGCAACCACATCATTGCAAAGCCCTAAGAATACCAAAAGAGCCCTTATGTAGATTCTGCGGGATTAGATGGAAGGATATTTATCTTACCAAGGGAGATCTCTGTAGCCACGAGTTGACAGAACAGAGAAGTCAGCCGAAGTCATAGTAGTTAATGAGCTGAACATTAGCGAAGGACTGAACAATAATGGTCTTTAATAAACAATGGAGCATTGGCATGCTAAGGATAGTAATCTAGTGCCAAGGTAGCCACTGATTAAGCGAGACAACAAAAACAAATGAAGTATTAATGATTAAACAATTAACATCGAAAAAGAATCTAAACGAAGCCTATTTAAAGGTGTATCGCAACAAAGGAGCTGCGGGAGTTGATGGCTTAAGTGTGCAAGCACTAAAATCCACTCTTCAAGTAAATAGAAAGCGAATCATCCAAGAGATAGAAATTGGAACTTATCAGCCACTTCCGATACTAGGAGTTGAAATACCAAAGAGCAATGGTAAAACGAGGTTACTCGGCATACCAACTGCAACAGACAGGGTAATTCAACAAGCATTACATCAAGTACTGCAACCCATATTTGAAGTAGATTTTCAAGAGCATAGTTATGGATTCAGACCGCAACGTAATGCGGGGCAAGCCATTGCACAAAGCTTGAAATATATCAATTCAGGATATCAGCATATTGTGGACATTGATTTGAAGTCTTTCTTCGATGAAGTAGAGCACTATGTATTACTAGAGTTGATTTACAGAAAAGTAAAGTGTAAGCAAACCTTAAAGCTATTGCGTTCATTTCTTAGAGCACCAATACTCATCAAAGGCAAATTACAAAAACGAAACAAAGGCGTACCGCAAGGTTCACCTTTAAGTCCTTTACTTTCAAATATTCTACTCAATGAGTTGGATAAATTGCTAGAAAGTAGAAAACTACGTTATGTAAGATATGCCGATGATTTTAGCGTGTATGTTAAAAGTAAGAAAGCCGCAAAACGAGTAGGGAACAATCTCTACTTGTATTTAAAGCAAAAACTTCGATTACCAATCAATAGACAGAAGAGTGGAATTCGTCGTCCTTTAACCTTTACTATTTTAGGCCATTCTTTTGTGGCATCTTACAAGAAAGGGTCAAAAGGGAAATATCAATTAGTAGTAGAAAAGTCTAAATGGAAAACCTTTAAAGCAAAGCTTAAAATGTTAACCAAAAAGACTGTTCCGATTGACTTTGATGAACGAATCCACCGCATCAATCTATTGGTTCGAGGTTGGATAAATTACTTCAAACAAACATCCATTCAAGCCAAACTTAAAAAGTTGGAAGAATGGCTAAGAAACCGATTGAGATATTGCATTTGGCATCATTGGAAAAAGCCCGACCGGAAAAGGAAAAACCTTATCCGATTAGGAATACCCCAAGGACAAGCGTATGCATGGAGTAGGACAAGAATGGGAGGATGGGCAGTAGCTCAGAGTCCAATTTTAGGAACTACAATAACAATCGAACGGTTGAAAAAGAGAGGTTACATTAGTTTGGTCGAATACTACAAACGTTGATGCATCATTATTGAACCGCCGTATACGAGACCCGTACGTACGGTGGTGTGAGAGGTGAACTCCGACTAATCCCGCAGGATTAGTCGGAGCCATCTACTCGATTGCCCACAGTTTTTTTATTTTCTTTTTTCTACTCGTCTTTCAAATGTTCTACGTCCACGAATATAAAATGTCGTTTCACTTTGAATTCTACCAAACTGAATGATTTCAGAGATTGAGTCCTTCTCGTCATATAAGAACTCATCTCTAGATTCAACAATCGAATTAGGACTCTTTCCTGGAGCATAAGAACTGTCAGTTATACGATATAGTTTTCCATCACCATAGTACTCAAATCTAGTTTTCATTTGGTGGTCTCCACTAAAAACCCAATTTTCGACTATTGGTCTATTCAAAGAGTCATATTCAAATTCTGAAATTCTAGGTTCAGCATCACCGTCAGTCCTTATTCTCTTTTTTAAAAGTCCATCTTCAAATTCTTGTATTATGATCCTGTTTCCTGTTTTTGATTTAATTAGGTTTCCACTTTCGTCATACTTATAAGACTTAATCGTGTCAATGCTTTCTCCAACTCTCAAAATGTTTTGCAACAATCCATTTTCGTCATATTCGTATTGTTCGGTATAAATCTTGACATTTCTGTCTCTCTTAAAAACGTTCTTAGTTTTTCCAATTCTATCTGTTTCATCTTGGTAATAATAGAATTTGAAGTTTCCTTCATTTATCAACCTGTCGTTAGAATCAAAGGCTTTAAAAGTTCTTCTCTCGTGATAAACTGAATCATTTTCATTTATTGACTTCTCAATTGTCCAAATTCGATACGATTCCAAGTCTTCAAACTCAGATATTAGCTTATTCCTTTCAATGTTCTCACAAGACACGAAAAGAAGCGTAATTGTCAATATGTGAATGAGTTTTTTCAAATTGTGGGCAACATCCGAATAAAGCGAAAGGTACGTTTATTCCCCTTTTGTCCAAATGTTTTATTTTAATTCCAAATATAAGGTATCTAACGGATTTTTAATGCCTAACTGATAATTTGTTGCAACATGTGTATAAATTTCTGTTGTTTTTAAACTATTGTGCCCTAATAGATGCTGAATCTTTCTTAGATCTATCCCATCTTCTAATAAATGTGTCGCAAAACTATGTCTAAGCATATGTGGCGTAACTGTTTGCCGGCATCCTGCGCGCTTTGCCGCTGCTTTAACCACTTTTAAAACACTTTCAGCTGAGTATTTACCTCCTTTTTGACCCTCAAATAAATATACTTTAGGTCGATATTCCCTATAATAAGCTCTTAACATAAGGAGTAATTGCTCGCTTAGAGTTGACATGCGATCTTTGCCACCTTTTCCATTTATTACCCTAACAGTCATTCGTTTACTGTCAATATCTTCAATTTTTAAATTTAATAATTCTGACCTGCGAAGCCCAGAAGAATAAAGCATCGCAATAAAACATTTATGCTTGATGTTTCGAGTCTTCTCAATCATCTCAAGTACTACTGATTTACTTAATACTTTTGGTAATTGTTCCCTTTTCATAGGTCGCTCCAATTCATAAAACCGATTTGGCATCTGTAAAACAACTTCATAATAAAACTTAATCGCATTAATCATCTGATTGATAAATGAATCAGACTTCCCCTTCAAAATCAAGTTCTTCATAAAACTTCTAATCTCAAATTCACCCAAATCGTTAACACTCTTATCGTCATAATAAGCCTGAAATTGCCCAAACATAGAACAATACGTATTAATCGTGTTTTCAGCATATCGCTTTAAAATTAATTTGTTTAAAAAACTCTCAGGAACCTTTGATTTCCAGTGCTCTATTCTTTTTTTAGCAATAGATTCGTTCCTAGGTTTTAAGGTTTTTTTGTCAAAAAAATACTTGCCATCAATCCAAGCAACACCCCTAAACGTATTAAATATTAAACTAATTGATTCTTTACTATTAGACAAATATGCCATATTAAATTCCTTACTCCATTTAATACCCGGCATACTTTTTATCAAGGTATTCATCACCTTATTAGAATAAAATTGCAGGCCTATTTGACGTTTTCCATCAATTAACAAATGCTTTAAACTGATTTTATAAAGCGGATTAGAATTACTCATAAGTGGTTGTTTTATAAACTTTTAATGTACTTGGTGGCAATAATTATTCACCTTCTTTTAAGTCATGCTTTTTGTCGAATAACAAATTATTGATGTAAATATAAAGTATAAGAATACAAAAAGCCGTATTTTAAACGTTTATAAGCGTTTCTTAACCGTTAGTAACGAATAAATTTAAAATAGTAATCATCAACACTTTGTGTAATGCAAACATGTAAAATTTGTAAAAAAGAAATTAAAGGTAGAATCGATAAAAAATTTTGCTCCATAGCTTGCAAAAACTATTATCATGTAAATTTGAGAAGGGTCACCAACCATGTAGCCAAGTCAATTGACTCCATTTTACACCGCAACCGGTCTATTTTATTAGAAGTTTTAGGTAAAAACAGCACTCAAAAAAAAATAAACAGATTGGTACTATCCAAAATGAAATTTAATTTTAAATACTTCACTCACCTAAACATCAACAGCCAAAACAAAACCTATCATTTTGTATATGACATCGCTTGGATGGAATTTTCGGACGATGAAATTTTAATCATTCGTAAGCGATGAATCCTAATCAAAGCAATATTCGGTTTACACAAAACCTTGTTCTATAGCCAACTTAACTAAACCAACAATGCTTTTTACTTTGGTTTTTTGCATGATGTGCTTGCGATGTGTGTCAACAGTTTGCTTGCTAATTTCCAATAGCTCACCTATTTCTTGGCTTGTTTTTTCTTGTATGATGTATTTTAATATCTCCTGTTCCCTTTCAGTTAACTGATCTACAAGGTTTAATTCTTCTTTTTTTCGTTTTACTTCATGAAGCAATTTGCTTAAAAGTTCAGAACTGTAAGCCAAACCATTTTCTAAAATTCGATTTATCGCAAAAACAAAGGCTTCCTTGTCGCTGTTTTTCAATAAATAACCTTCTGCTTTTAAATAATAAATATCTCGAATAAATGAAGTGTTATCATGTATTGTTAATGCTAATACTTTGAGTTTAGGATTGTGATTTTTTATTCTTGAAATAAGTTCGAACCCATCCAAATCGGGCATGCTTATATCTGTAATTACTAAATCGGGATTTATTTTACCTGATTTAATGTCCATCCAAGCCTCCATAGAATTGACATATTCATTAGAAATTTCCAAATTTGTTTCGCTAGCCAACATTCTTTTGATGCCATCTATAATAAATTGGTGATCGTCTATAAGGCAAATTTGATACGTCATCTTGGAAATTTAAAAATTAATGCTGTTCCACCTTTAGTATTGTCAATACTGACCTTGCCAGCTAAAATCTCTAATCTGGCTAAAATGTTTCGCCATCCGATGCCAGTAGAAAGTTCTAACACTTTACTCGATAGGCCCCTACCATTGTCTTGATATTTTAATAGCAATACATCATTATTTAGCTCTTTTAACTCAATTCTAAATTGACTTGCTCCGCTGTGTTTAAAGCCATTGTTCAACAATTCTTGAACAATGCGATAAATGTGTTTTTTAGTGTTTGTATTTAAAGGTGAGATGTTTGCAGCAATAAACGAAATGCTAAATTGATTGATTTGATTGTATTTAGAACACAGTGATTTCAAAGCCTCTTCTAATTCTTTATTTTTTAGTTCCTCGGGCAATAGATCATGGCTAATGTTTCTGATTTCTCGTATCGATTTATCTAATAATTCTACCGTATTGTTGTCTAAAACTCCCAAGGCATTTAAATTCAATTTTACACCAGCTAGCAATTGGCCAACTCCGTCGTGCAGCTCTCTCGACAGCCGTTCTCTTTCTTGTTCTTCGCCTTCTATAATTGCTTGAGTTCTTTCCAAGTGCATTTGTTTTTCAGCCCGAGTTTTTTGTATTCTTTTTTGACTGTAAAAGAATATGGAAATGGAAAGCAGAATCAAAAAAATGATAATTCCGATTCCAATAATTATTCGCTGGTTTTTTTCGCTTACTTCTAATTCTAAGGATTTGTTCTTTTCATTTTGAATGGCAATTTTTTTTTCGTCTTTTATGCGTTGAGTTTCAAACTCCACCTCCATTTTTGAAACATTTGCAGCAATTAAGTCTTGGTAAATAGACGTTCTTAAACTATTTTCTAAAGCGGAATAGAAATAAGCTGAGTCGTATTGTTTTAGGTTGCCATAAATTCTAGATAAATGGCTAGTTGATGCCAGCAATACATCTTTATTGCTTTGATTTAATTGAATTTCATAGGCTTTTCTTGAATAGCGAAGGGCTTGTTTTATATTTCCTTCATTTTCAAAAATATTGGCTAAATAAATCAATGAGGCTGTTTGTTGGGTAATCAGGTTTACCTTCTTGGCCTCTTGCAAAACCTCTAGAAGCATTTGTTTTGCCAAGTTATTTTTTCCTGCATTTGCATAGGCTGTTGCTAATACCCTTTTTGCTTGTAGCATATTGGGATATGAACTCTCTCCATGAGCTTCAAATAGTTTATAGGCTATTTTTAAATAAATTTCGGCCGAATCAACCATTAAAAAATCGGCATAAATTCCTCCTACATTGTTGTATAATGCAGCAACATTGTAATTATTCTCATTTCCTCTCCGATAACTTAAGCCTTTTAAATAAGCTTGTTTGGCTTTCTCTTTTTGAATGTTATAGTAAAATCCATTGCCCAGTTGTTTGTAAAAAGCCATTAACTGGCTTGAGTCATTTTGTTGGATAGCTATTTTTAATCCTCTTTCGGCATAATAATACGCGCTATCATATTTTCCTGCTCGTATAAAATTGGATGATTTTTCGCTAAAGAAAAAATAATTGAAACTGTCTTTTGTATGCTGATTATAAGCATTTAAAATGGAATCGTATTGATTGAAATGTAGTGTGTTATAGCTTAATATTCGTTTTTCAACCGAGTCGAGTTGCGCCCATGTGATTTGGGATATTAAAGTGAACAGAATTGAAAAAACAATTTTTTTCATGCAATCAAATATAATTGAATTAAACAAAAACGGCATGAGTGATTAAACTCATGCCGTAAATCGTTTAACGTTGCGGTTTAATGTTTCACAACTTTAATGACCTCGGTATTTGATTTTAGAAAATAGATTCCATTAGACAATGATTCTAAGTTCAGTTCATAATAGCCGTTAACCTGAAATGTTTTGATGGTTTTTCCATTCAAATCGAGTAAGTGAAAAAGTTTATTCGAATTTTTTTCTTGAATTTTTAAAATCGAACTCACAGGGTTAGGATATACTGAAAAGGAATTTTTTTGTATCGTTTCTATGCCAACATTTAAACTTGTTCCGAAACTTGTATTCGAGTATGAGCTGCTTCCAACGGCATTATATGCTATTACTCGATAGTAATATGTAGTATTTGAAGCAACATTTGTATCAGTATAAATTACTACATCAATGCTTGTAGAGTCAATGCTTGTCCAATTGACATTGTTTAAACTTCTTTCGATGATAAAACCGAGTTCATTATTCGAATTATCGGTCCAAGAAAGTAACATAGTAGCTTTTGGCGACTTTTGACTTGGTATAACAGTTAAGTTTGTTGGAGCTGCAGGACTTGTAGCAGTGCCACCACCTTTAGGAAAAGGGGAGTAGCGATAAATTTCTTTTTCATTGTTCCATAGTGTTGCACTAGGCGACTGTATATTTTTACTTTGTTTTACAACACTATCTCTGCGGTTGTTGCTGTTGTAGTAATAGTCAGATTTGCTGTATAAATAAGGATTGTTATTAGAAATAAAGTATTCAGATTTATTTAAATTATCGCCAAAACTGGTGTAAGTATTTACAGTAATTCCACTTAATTTCCAAGCAGAACCAAGGATGGTGTATAATGAGTCAACTAAGACATCACCAGCTGCATTATAGGAAAATTTATTTTTTTCAGAATTATTAAAAGTGTTGTTATAATAATCTTGTCTTATTTTACTTGTCATGTTAGCTAAATTATAAGTATAGCTATACTTTTCAGTTGGATCCCAAGAACTTCCAGTCCACTCGTAATACTCATCTGTTAATCGATAACCATTTGAGGCTGTTGTAACAACTACAGAGTCTTCTGCATCAAAACTTCCTGTTCCAAAATTTAATGAACTTTCTACCCAATGTGTTAAATGGTTTGAGCTGTTATAATAAAAATCGGTATTATTAAAAAGGGTTATAGTACCCCCAGGTATGCCAAAAGCCGCTAGGTTAAAATAAGTTTCAGCTGCTGTAACTTTATTCGCATTGATCACTAAATGGCTTTTTACAAATAAAACCCAAGAAGCATTAGCTGAATCGTAAGAAAACATCTTAATGGAATCAAATGTGCCAAAATCCTCATGGATGATATGCTTAAATGGTTGGGTTGTATCTATATAGGCGACCATGCTGTCTTTCTTCACATAAAACTGTCCATTATATTCTTCATTTAACAATGAGAATTTTACTGAATTGGGTTTATTAATATTATAATCGACATATTGTGTGGTTCTTTTAATAGAATCCCAAAGCAAAGCTGTGGTATCGTATTCAAGGGTATAGTAGGCATTGTCAAAAGAAAGAGCTTTGTAACTAGGCTGCTGTTTTTTTGCTTTTTTGTATTGCTGTAAAAGATTAGCCGTATTTAATTGCTCGAGCTTTTGATTTGCATTCATTTGACTAAAAGCTGAGCCAAATAAGAATGACAAGATTAAAAGGGTAGTTATTCGTTTCATAATTGATAGATTAAAAGTTTATGAAACAAAAGTCTGTCTATTAGAAACTTAGTACAATAAGCGAATCGTCGTAAATTATATACCTACAAGTGGGTATATAAAAATAAAGCCCCAGTCTAATTCCTAGACTGAGGCTATAGTATATTTATAGTGAAAAATTATCCTAAAATTTCATTTAAAGTTGCACTTGGTCTCATCGCTTTAGAAACCAATTCTTTATTTGGAAAATAATAGCCACCTAAGTTAACTGGCTTACCTTGAACTTCAATTAATTCGGCTGTTATTTTTGCCTCATTGGCTTTTAGTGCATCTGCCTTTGGCTTAAATAAGTTGGCCAATGCTGCATCTTCAGTTTGTGTTGCCAAAGCATGCGCCCAATAAAGTGCTAAATAAAAGTGACTTCCACGATTATCTAATTCATTTACATTTCTTGAAGGAGATTTTCCTTGAATCAAAAACTCTTCGGTTGCTTGATCTAAACAGGCAGCTAAAATGGCCGCTTTTTTATTGTTGTTTTTTTCAGCTAAATGCTCTAAGGAAACCGCTAATGCTAAAAACTCACCTAAAGAATCCCAACGCAAATGATTTTCTGCTAAAAATTGTTCTACGTGTTTCGGAGCAGAGCCTCCAGCTCCAGTTTCAAATAATCCACCGCCATTCATCAAGGGGACAATGGATAACATTTTTGCAGAAGTTCCCAATTCCAAAATAGGGAAGAGGTCAGTTAAATAATCTCTCAACACATTTCCTGTTACTGAAATGGTATTTTCACCTTTTTTTAATCGTGCTAAAGTATATTTTGTAGCATCAGCAGGCGACATGATTTGAATGTCCAATCCTGTAGTATCGTGATTAGGTAAATAGGCATTTACTTTTTTAATCAATTCAGCATCATGCGCTCTTTTGGCATCTAACCAAAAAATGGCAGGCCATCCAGTTGCTCTAGCTCGGCTTACAGCAAGTTCTATCCAATTGGCAATAGGAGCATCTTTTGCTTGGCACATTCTCCAAATATCACCAGCTTCTACATTGTGTTCAAGCACAACCTCACCAGCTTGGTCTATTACTTTTACGACTCCGCTTTTTGCTATTTCAAATGTTTTATCGTGCGAGCCATATTCTTCAGCTTTTTGCGCCATTAATCCCACATTAGGAACGGTTCCCATAGTTTTAGGGTCAAAGGCTCCATTTTCTTTGCAAAATTTTATGGTTTCTTCAAAAACTACGGCATAGCTACTATCTGGAATCACCGCTTTGGTATCGTGTAGTTTACCGTTTTTATTCCACATTTTGCCAGAAGTTCGTATCATGGCTGGCATAGAAGCATCAACAATAATGTCGCTAGGCACATGCAAATTAGTAATTCCTTTGTCTGAGTTTACATAAGCCAACTCAGGACCATTGGCAATTGCTGCGTTGATGTCGGCAAGTATTGTTGCTTTTTCTGAGGCATTTAGTTGGTCTAGCTGAGCGAGTATATTTCCCAAGCCATCATTTGGATTTGCTCCAATTGTGTTTAAAGTTGCTCCATGTTTTGCAAAAACATCTTGAAAGAAAACTTTCACAGCATGTCCAAAAATAATTGGATCGGAAACTTTCATCATGGTCGCTTTCATGTGTAGTGAAAGCAAGACACCTTGGCTTTTTGCATCGGCAATTTCTTGTTCTAAGAATTTGATTAATGCTTTTTTGCTCAAATAAGTGGCATCAATAATTTCACCAGCTACTATTGGCGTACTCGCCTTTAAAGTTTCTATTTCGCCATCGTGTGTATGTAACTCAATTTTTACATCATCTGCTTTGCTGAAAGTAATCGATTTTTCATTGGTCGCAAAATCATTTGCTCCCATAGTCGCAACATGTGTTTTAGAATCTTTTGACCAAGCTCCCATAGTATGAGGGTTTTGCCTTGCAAATTCCTTTACTGCTTTTGGAGCTCTTCTATCCGAGTTTCCTTCTCTTAGTACAGGGTTTACTGCACTTCCTTTTATTTTGTCGTATCTGCCTTTGATGTCTTTTTCTTCGGCAGTTTTAGCTTCGCTAGGGTAATTTGGAATGGCGTATCCTTGCTTTTGCAACTCATCTATAGCCGATAAAAGTTGAGGCATCGAAGCGCTTATATTTGGCAATTTTATAATGTTAGCTTCTGCTTGTTTGGCTAGTTCGCCCAACTCAGCAAGCGCATTGACTACTTGTTGTTCTTGAGATAAAAAATCAGGAAAAACAGCTAAAATTCTTGAAGCAATAGAGATGTCTCTGGTTTCAACTTCAACTCCTACAGCTTTTGTAAAAGATTTAACAATAGGAAGGAAAGAATAACTTGCTAATGCAGGTGCTTCGTCTGTTTCAGTATAGAAAATTTTTTGTGCCATTTTTTAAGCGTTTTCGTTTCATTTTTCGGTTGGCAAACTTAACCCTAAATTTTTCTTTTTAAAAGGTGAAAGGATAGCATTTTTTTGAATTCATGGGGACTTAATTATTTCATATTTGAAAGCATACGTATGAACCCAAAATCATATAATAGTTGCCTTAGACAGAAGTTTAAAACAGATTATACCAAAAAACGAAATTGGACTAAAAATGAAAAGCCCTCTGAGGGTCTATTCGCTGTAAAGAAGAATTTTATGAAAACTATGGACTTCCAGTCTATGTGATTTATTTTTTGTTTTTTCCTCGAACTTCTTTCTCTACAAAATCCCACATTTCTTGAGGAATGGCGTCAAATCCAGTAAATTCTCCTGCATTGTAAATCCACTCGCCAGAATCTATGGTAACCACTTCTCCGTTGATGTAAGCAGAAAAATCGGACATTAAATAGGCCGCTAAATTGGCTAATTCTTGATGTTCTCCGTAGCGTTTTGCAGGAATTCTTTTTAAAGGATCTAATTGCTCTTTTAGTTTATCGGGAAACAACCTGCTAAAAGCACCCTGCGTTGGGAAAGGCCCTGGAGCAATGGCATTGGTTCTAATTTTATATTTGGCCCATTCGGCTGCCAAAGACCTTGTCATAGTTAACACACCTGCTTTGGCAACTGCCGAAGGCACAACATAACCCGAGCCGGTCCAGCTATAAGTTGTGACAATATTAAGGACAGTGCCTTCAATTTTATTTTTAATCCAATACTGTCCCAAAAGCAAAGAGCAATTGTAACTGCCTTTTAAAACTATGTCAACAATGACGTCAAATGCCTTGGGAGAAAGTCGCTCGGTTGGGCTTATAAAATTGCCAGCAGCATTGTTGACTAATCCGTTTATTTCTCCAAACGCTTCAATTCCCTTTTTTATCACATTTTCAACCTCTAAAGGTTTTCTTACATCACAAGCAACAGCTAAAATATTACCACCTGTCTCTTTTCTTAATTCTTCGGCTGTGGCATCTATTACCTCTTGCTTTCTACTAGCTATAATGAGGTTTGCACCTAATTCCATGTAATATTTGGTCATCGATTTTCCTAGTCCGGTTCCTCCACCAGTAACTAATATTGTTTTTCCTGCCAACTCTTGGCCTTTAAACATGGGGTCTTTATATGTCATTCGTTTATATTTTTATTTTTTTTACTTGAGTCTGTTTGGTCAAATATTGAATTTACTAAGGATAAGATGATGCTAAAAAGCAAAGCCCACCAGAAGTTTCTAACTTCAAAACCACCCACTAAATTGTCGGCTAGCATGATAATGATGGCATTAATCACAAATAGAAATAAACCTAGCGAAAGAATGGTTGCCGGAATGGTCAGGATGATTAAAATGGGTTTTACTATGGTATTTAAAAGCGCCAACACCACACCGACAATTAAAGCGGTAATGTAACCGTCAATGGTAACCCCTGGCAATAAATAAGCTGTAATAAAGACAGCCAATCCACTGACTAATATTTTTGCTAAAATATTCATGAATATATTAAATTGAGTTAAGCCTTAAAGATAAGGAATTGTTCTAGGAAATCGGATGAAAAGCAGTTTTTTCTAAGGTGAAACTGCTTGCATAATTTGTGCACAAAAAATTGCTCCAAAGGTTCCAACAGCATATCCAAATACAGCCAATAAAACTCCTACTGGCGCTAAAGCTGGACTAAATGCTGATGCTACAATTGGCGCTGAAGCTGCTCCACCAACATTGGCCTGACTGCCTACTGCAACAAAGAAAAACGGTGCTTTTATGATTTTTGCAACAACCAATAAAACGATGACATGAACAATCATCCAAACAATGCCAATTAAAAATAAACCAAGGTTATCGAATATGGCTAAAACATCCATTTTCATTCCGATTGTTGCAACTAAAACATAAAGAAATGCGCTTCCAAATTTTGAAGCACCTGCACCTTCATATTTTTTTAATCGAGTAAATGATAATGCCAATCCAATAATAGTGGCAATAACAACAAGCCAAAAGAAGCCGCTTGCCATAGAGGTTAAACGGTAAGTACTTAACCATTCTTTATGGTTTTCCATAATTGGTGTGATGTAATCAGAACCAAAATGAGCAATAGCAGTTCCGCCAAAACCGATAGCACAGATAATCATGATGTCTGTGAGGTTAGGTATTTTAGCGACTCCCAAACTATATTGATGCATTTTTTCTTTTACTTCTGTGATTGCCGAAGAATCTGCTTTTAAGAATTTATCTACTTTTTCAGACATTCCAGCTCCTATTAATAAGAATGCCATCCAAATGTTAGCAACAATAACGTCAACGGTAATCATGGCCGAAAATAACTTGTCGCTGGCGCCATAAATTTCTTTCATCGCAGTTTGATTTGCTCCGCCACCAATCCAACTTCCAGCCACTGTTGCTAAGCCTCTCCACACTTCATCTGGGCCTGCACCTCCAACAATTTCTGGGGCAAAGGCCGAAACGGCTAATATGGCTATTGGGCCGCCAACAATTATTCCTAAAGTACCTGCTAAAAACATGATGATTGCTTTTGGTCCGAGCTTTAAAATTCCTTTCATGTCGATGCTTAAACACAATAAAACTAAACTGCTAGGCAATAAATAGCGAGAAGCAACAAAATATAAGTTAGAACCTTCCCCTGAAATTATTCCTAATGAATTTAAAACTGAAGGCAAAAAATAGCACAATAGAAGGGCTGGTATAACTTTGTAAAATTTTGGCCAAACACCATCTGATTTGCTAGATGTGTAAAAAATAAATGCCAATAAGGCCATTAAAATCCCTAAAACTGTTGCATCATTTGTTATAAATGGTTCTATGTGTTTTACTTCTTCCATAAAGTTAAAATTGAAGCCCCAAGATAAGTTTTTGAATGAGAAATCAAATCATGATTTCAAATAAAAAATATCAAGCTTCTAAAATGCTGAGCAAGTGTTTAATTTCCGCTTCTTTATCGAGATATCCCGAGCGATTATATGAAAACATGAGGTTCTTTAACAATCTTTTTACTAGAGTTAGATTGGAGCATGGAATAAAAAATTCTGGTTTTTCCTCAATCTTTAATTGTTTAAGAAAAGAATAGATGTCTTTCTTTTGAAAAATTGTTCCCTTGTTAAATGGGTTAATATAAAAGAGCACATCATCAGATTTTACTTCATCATAAAACTGAATGGGTAAAAAAGTGTATGCCAATACAAAATGTTCAGGAAGATTCACACCATAAACAGGTATCTTGACTCGACTTGCAACTTCTATATAAAGTAAAGATAATGTGATGGGGTTTCCTCTTCTGGTTTCTAAAACATTATTTAAAAAATAGTTTTGTGGAGAATGAAAGCTCTTTTTATTGCCAGAAAAGCCATTGATTTCAAAAAACACTTTGTTGAATACATGTGCTTTTTCAAGAGCGGTTAAATTGCCATTTAATTCTAACCAAATATCCTGTGTAATTTGCTCTACGAAACTATAAATGTATTCTTCATCTAAGTCTGCATATTGGTATTTGGCTATTAATATTGCAGCTTCAATCAGGTTTTGAGTTTCTGTTTTTTTCCATTCTTGCAGTCCTTTTACGATCGCTTGAAACTGGATCTGATGCAAAATCTGTTCGATTCTATTTTGCAAAATAGCATTGAATGAATTTTCCCAAGCATCTTCTAAAAAGGGAATAGCAATTGCACCTAAGTTTAATATTTCTTGACTAATCTGCTCAAATATTTTTTGATCAGGATCGTCGAGTAAATTTATTAATGCATGTATATTTCGTGACTCTTGCATGGATAATACAAAGATTCACTTTTCGCTGTATCAAGGTTAAATTCTGCGAGCTAGTTATAAACGTTTGATTGTTAATGGCAGTAAATTAACTAACTAGACGATCTAATACTTGTTTTATTAGCACTTTCATAACCACTTTATAGTCTTTGCTAAATGAATTTGCATAACGGTTTGCAACTACTGCACAAACAGTACAAGCATCGTGTCCCATTAGCTTTGCAAGTCCATATAAAGCTGAGGTTTCCATTTCGTAATTTACAATTTGTTGCCCTTTAAATTGGAATGCTCTTAATTTTTCGTTGATGTTTTCGTGTTTTGGTTTTATCCTAATTGCTCTGCCTTGAGGGGCATAAAATCCAGAAGCAGTTATTGTAATCCCAGGCTTATAATCTTTTCCAATTTTTTGTATTAGGGAAGCAGAACCTTCTACTAAGTAAGGGTTATTCAGTTTTTCATCCCAATTGGTCTGCTTTAAAATCTCTTTATGAATTTCATTTTCTGAAGCATTCATTTTGAAATCATAAAAGTTCATTAGTCCATCTAGGCCAAATGCATGGGTTGAAACCACAATTTCATCGGCTGGAACTGCTTCTTGAATTGAACCACAAGTTCCAATTCTGACAATTTCTAATTTGGTGTGTTTTTCTTTAACGATTCTTTTTTCTAAATCGACATTAACTAAGGCGTCAATTTCATTGAGCACGATATCAATATTGTCTGTTCCAATGCCAGTAGCAAGCGCAGTTATACGGTTGTTTTTATAAATTCCTGTGTGTGTTACAAATTCCCTATTCGAGACTTTATGCTCTATGGTATCGAAATTTTGTGAAATACTTTCAATTCTTCCTGGGTCGCCAGCAATAATAATTTTATGGGCAAGTTGTTCAGGTCTTAAGGCTAAATGGTATATAGAACCATTTGGGTTGATAATTAATTCTGAGGGGTCAATCATAAGTTATAAAATTCGGATTGACTAAACTACAAAATCTATTACAGAAAGTCTGGAATATATTTCTAATAAAAAATTAAAATGGATAACTTTCTGACCTAAATATAAAGACATGAAAAATACATACGAAATAAAAAAAATTCTTACCCCTATTGACTTTTCAGAGTCATCAAAAAATACAATTTCACACGTAATTGAAATTGCTAAGAGAACAAATGCTGAAATTCATTTATTGCATGTAATGAGTGTTTCAAGTCAAGTGTTCCCAAACTTAGAAATAAGTGAAATTTCAGGCAGCCTAAAAGAAAGAATTTCAGCGGAATTAAACAAAATTGCCGATGAAATGAGAGCCGATTCGGGTTTAAATGTTAGTGCTGAAATTATTGAAGGGAGTATTTCGTCTAGTATTACTGGTGTGGCAGCTAAGAAAAAATGCGATATAATTGTTATGGGAACTCATGGAGTTAGTGGAGTACAAGAGTTCTTTATGGGTAGCAATGCATACCGAGTTGTTACAGCCTCTACATGTCCTGTGTTAACTGTTAATAGAACTTCAAAAAACAATGACTACAACACGATAGCTATGCCAATTGACGGCACTAGACATACAAGAGATAAAGTAGCTGAGGTTACTACTTTTGCAAAGTTGTTTAACGCTAAAGTTATGATTGTTGGAGTAATTTCAGGAAACCATAGAGATGAGGAGAAAATTTTTGAAATGAAAATAAAACAAGTTGAGGAGCATTTTGATATCAAAGGCGTAGAATATGAAAGTAAGATCATTCATGGAGATGATATTTCTGAAATGACATTAAGCTTTGCCCAAACTGTTGGTGCAGATTTGATTGCTGTAATGACAGAGCAAGAAGCTAGAACTGGGTTGTTTGTCGGCACTAATGCACAACGAATTGTCAACCACTCTAGAATTCCAGTACTTAGTGTTACTCCACTTGAAACTTTAGATTTAAGATATGCAACCAATAATTTAAAGCCTTTTAGCTTTTAATACATGAATGCTGAAATAATCACGATTGGTGATGAAATTCTAATTGGACAAACAATCGATACAAATTCAGCCTGGTTGGGAAAAGAATTGTATGAGATTGGAATTTCGGTAAAACAAATCACTTCGATTAAAGATGCAAGAGAGGACATTATAGGGGCATTAGACTTAGCGGCTACTCGGGCAGAATTAATTTTAATAACTGGTGGCCTAGGCCCAACCCAAGATGATATTACCAAACAAGTTCTGTGTGAATACTTTAACACAGAACTTGTTGTTTATCCCGATGTATTAGAGAAAGTCAGAAGTTTTTTTAAAAGTAGGGGTAGAGAAATGCTTGAGAGCAATAATATGCAAGCATCTTTACCAAAAGATTGTACTATTATTCCCAATAACCTAGGGACTGCTTGCGGCATGTTATTTAATAAAGCTGGAAAAATATTTGTCAGCATGCCTGGAGTTCCTTATGAAATGAAAGGAATAATGGTGGAAGAAATATTGCCAAGCTTAAAGCTGAAATACAAACTGCCAATAATTTTACATAAAACCATTATAACTGAAGGTATTGGCGAATCTTTTTTAGCCGAAAGAATAGCTGACTGGGAGAACAGTTTAATTGAGAAACAAATTAAAATCGCATACCTTCCATCTCCAGGCATTGTTAAAATTCGCCTATCATTAATTGGTCAAGATAAATCTAAAATGGAAGAAATTATTGAGCAAAAGGTGGCCGAATTAAAACAGTTGATTCCAGTAAATATCTTTGCTGATCAAGACATTACTTTAGAGAATACTTTGGCTCAATTGTTAATTGACAATGCTCAAACAGTTTCAACTGCAGAAAGTTGTACTGGCGGGAATATTGCTCATTTACTAACTTCTATTTCAGGTAGTTCGAACTATTTTGTAGGTAGTATAATTTCTTATTCTAATGAAATTAAAATTCAAGAATTGGGTGTAAAAAAATCTGATATTGAGACCTATGGAGCCGTGAGCAAAGAAGTAGTTGAGCAAATGGCTGTAAATGTTCGAAAAAAGATGAAAACAGATTATGCTCTGGCTACTTCAGGAATTGCTGGGCCAAATGGCGGATCAGAAGAAAAACCTGTAGGAACAGTTTGGATAGCATTGGCCTACGAAGGTGGAGTTTTTTCCAAAAAGTTTTTATTTGAAAAAGATAGGGAGCGCAATATTCAGCGTGCTACTTATGCAGCCTTAAGTTTATTGAAACGAAAAATTTGCGGACAACTAGTCTAAAAATTGGGCTTGAGTAGGTATTTGGAATAAAAAGAATCAATGTATTCAACGGCTTCTTCAACTGTGTCTGCTAAATAGAATATATCCAAGTCTTCAGGATTGGCGTTTTGGTTAGTCTCAATCAAGGTTTCTTTTATCCAATTAATTAAACCACCCCAAAAAGATTTACTCATTAAGACTATTGGGAATTTGCCAATTTTGTGCGTCTGAATTAAAGTGACAGCCTCAAAAAACTCATCTAAGGTTCCGAAACCACCGGGGAGCACTACAAATCCTTGAGCATATTTTACAAACATTACTTTTCGAACAAAGAAATAGTCAAAAGTTAAAGATTTATCCTCGTCAATGTATGGATTGCCATGTTGTTCAAAGGGTAAATCAATGTTTAAACCAACGGACTTGCCACCTGCACGATGAGCCCCTTTATTGGCTGCTTCCATGATTCCTGGTCCTCCACCAGTTATTACTCCATATCCCTTTTTGCAGATTTGGAATGCTAATTCATCAGCAATTTTATAATATTTATGATCGGGTTTTGTTCTTGCTGAACCAAAAATTGAAACGCAAGGGCCTATCTTAGATAGATTTTCGTATCCATTTACAAGTTCGGCCATAATTTTAAATATCGCCCAAGAATCATTGCTCTTTGTTTCGTTCCAATTTCTTTCAGCGAATTTGTCTTTTATTCTATCTTCAGAATCATTTGTCATCGGTCATCTCTTTTTTTAAATATACAGAAGTAAATCCTTTTTTGCTTTTTATGATTTTTTCAGGACTTCCTTCTGCTATGATTTGTCCACCGTTTTTACCCCCTTCTGGGCCTAAATCAATAATGTGATCAGCAACTTTTATGATGTCTAAATTATGCTCAATTATTAAAACTGTATTTCCGGCGTCAGTTAATTTATTCAGCACAACTAACAATACTCTTATGTCTTCAAAGTGTAAACCAGTTGTTGGTTCATCTAAAATGTAAAAGGTATTTCCTGTGTTCTTCTTAGCAAGTTCTGAAGCTAATTTAACACGCTGGGCTTCTCCACCTGAAAGTGTGGTTGAAGCTTGGCCTAAATGCACATAACCTAAACCTACATCTTGCAATGTTTTTATTTTGAGTAGAATAGAAGGGATGTGTTCGAAAAAATCAACAGCTTGATTAATGGTCATATTCAATACATCGCTAATTGATTTACTTTTATACCTAACCTCCAAGGTTTCTCGGTTGTATCTTCTGCCAAAGCACTCAGGACATTCTACATAAACATCGGGCAAGAAATTCATTTCTATGGTTTGCACTCCCGCCCCTTTACACGTTTCACAACGTCCGCCTTTCACATTAAATGAAAATCGGCCTGGTTTATATCCTCTTATTTTTGCTTCCTGCAAGTTGCTAAAAAGCATTCTGATATCTGTAAATACCCCTGTGTAAGTAGCTGGGTTTGAGCGTGGGGTTCTTCCTATCGGAGATTGATCGATTTCTATTACCTTATCTATGTGCTCTAAACCTTTAATGCTTTGGTAGGGTAAAGGGCTTCGTTTTCCATTATAGATGTGGTTGTTCAAAATAGGATATAAAGTATTGTCAATTAAACTTGACTTACCACTACCAGAAACTCCTGTAATGCAAATCATTTTTCCAAGTGGAAATGTTGCAGTTACGTTTTTAAGGTTATTGCCTGTCGCACCTTTTAAAATGAGTTTTTTCCCATTGCCAACTCTTCTTTTTTTAGGGATTTCAATGTTTTTTGTGCCGTTGAGGTAATCTGTGGTCAATGATTTACCTTGCATCACTTCTTCTGGTGTTCCTTGGTTTACAATTTTTCCTCCATGAATTCCTGCAAAAGGGCCAATGTCAATTAAATGATCGGAAGCGAGCATGATGTCTTTATCATGTTCAACTACTATAATCGAATTACCAATGTCGCGAAGGTTTTGCAATGCTTCAATCAATCGGGCATTATCTCTTTGGTGAAGGCCAATACTTGGTTCATCTAAAATATATAATACACCTACTAGCTGAGAACCAATTTGTGTGGCTAACCGAATTCGTTGTGCTTCACCACCAGACAATGAGGCCGCGCTTCTGTTTAATGCTAAATAAGTTAAGCCTACATCTAACAAAAATTGAATTCTAGTTCTTATTTCTTTTAAAACATCTTTTGCAATGAGTTGATTGCGTTTGTTGAGATTGGATTCAACATGATTAAACCATTCGGCTAATTGCTCAATATCTAGATTCGCAAGTTCTCCAATGTTTTTATTGTCAATTTTGAAGTAAAGCGATTCCTTTTTTAATCGAGAGCCATGGCACTCACCACATGTTACTTTGTTCATAAATTGGATTGCCCACTTTCCAATTTGTTTCGATTGGTTTTCTTCGTAATGTCTGCTAATAAAATTAGTAACACCCTCAAATGAGAATGAATAAGTTGTTGAAGTACCTGAAATCTTTTCAGTTACTTTTATGCTGGAATTTGTGCCATAAAGAATAGTATTTATGGTTGTTTCATCTATTTCTTTTATTGGACTTGTTAATGTAAAACCATAGTGTTTTAATATAACTTCAACTTGTTTAAAAATCCATTTGTTTTCATATTCACCTAAAGGTGCTAAACCTCCTTTTTTAATTGAAAGATTAGGGTCTGGGATAATCTTTTCTTGACTAATCTCTGCAATTTCACCAAGGCCGTTACATTTTGGACATGCGCCATAAGGAGAGTTGAAAGAAAAGGAATTAGGCGCTGGAGGGTCGTAAGAAATACCTGAACTTGGACACATTAAATTTTTGCTAAAGAATCTTGGTTCTTCAGCTTCTTTTCCTTTTTCAAGAATCATTAAAACTCCTTTGGCCTGTTTCATCGCCAAAGTTAATGCGTCGTTAATCCTGTTTTTGTTTTCTAACTTTACTTCAAGACGATCGATAACTATTTCTATATCATGAACTTTGTATCTGTCAAGTTGTAGGCTTCTATCTATTTCTATAATTTTTCCGTCAACACGAACTCTTAGGAAACCTTGTTTTAAAATGTTCTTAAAAAGTTCACGATAATGACCTTTTCTTCCTTTAACAATGGGAGCCAAGATGGTTATTGCTTTTTGGTCATAGTCCTTTAAGACTAAGTTTAGTATTTCCTTTTCGGAATATTTTACCATTTTTTCTCCAGTCACATAGGAATATGCATCAGCAACTTTAGAATAGAGCAACCTGATAAAATCATATATCTCGGTGATTGTGCCAACGGTAGAACGAGGATTTTTACTTACTGTTTTTTGTTCAATTGAAATAACAGGACTAAGTCCATCTATTTTGTCAACATCAGGTCTTTCGAGTGTTCCTAAAAATTGGCGAGCATAAGAGGCAAAACTTTCAACATACCTCCGTTGTCCTTCAGCGTAAATTGTATCAAAAGCCAACGAAGATTTTCCGCTACCACTTAAACCTGTAATCACAACGAGTTTATCCCTAGGTATTTTTATCGAGATATTTTTTAAGTTATGAACACGAGCGCCTACAACTTCTAGCGTGTTATTTTCTTGATTCATAGGATTTATTCAGAATCTAAAAAGTCTAAAATTAATTGAGAAGATAACCAGATTGGGTTGGTATTTTTAGTTCGTAAACTTTTCGATTTGAATTTTTTAGATATGATTCTCTTAACCAAGGATTAAACTGTTTTAATATTTTATAACTGATGTTGTTATCTGCGGCAAATTTTGGAAAGTCAACTATGCTTGAGTCTATAGTAACCGTTCTAAATTCAAAAGGTTCATATAAATCTTTTTTGCGAATGTGAAACCCATATAAATCAGGATGTGTAAAAATTTGCTTGACGGCTAAAATTCGAAATACATAGCGTGATGTTTCGTTGCTTAAAAGTAAATCGTAATAATTATTGGTTTTTTGTCTTTCTAGCTCTTTAGAAACTCGATTCATGCCAGTATTATAAGATGCAGCTACCAAAGCCCAGCTTCCATAAAGTTTATAGGCGTCGTTTAAATATTTGCAAGCTGCAACAGTTGCTTTTTCAACATGGTACCTTTCGTCTATGTCGTCGTTATTTATTTCTAGACCATATTCTTGACCGGTTGATTTTAAGAATTGCCAGAAACCAGTAGCACCGGCAGGTGAGACAACATTTTCAAATCCACTTTCAATTAAAGCTAAGTATTTGAAATCGTCAGGAATATTATTTTCTTTAAGTATGGGCTCTATCACAGGAAACCAGCGATTTGCTTTTTTGAAATAAAGTATAGTATTGGAATGGAAATACGTGTTGGCATGTAGCTCACGATCGAGCCTTTCATAAACCTCAGGGTCGCTGAGTGGAACACTTTCATTGGCAAAAGAAACTTCTTTTGGTGGACTTAAGCTGAAAATATTGTAATTATCGATAATGTTTTTTTGATGCTCTATTTCACTTTTTTCGGCTTCAGTTGAAAAAGTAAATAATTGGAATAAACCAATAATCGTATAGGGTAAAGCAATGTAAAATAATATTTTACTCTTGTTTTGAGTCATGTTCATCACTGTTTTTAGGCTGTGTTTTTTTAGTTATTAAATATAACGATAGAAATACAGCAATAGCATAAGTGAGTAATAGAATTGTGAACAAATGATTCCACGGGTTTATTGATAGTGACATTAAAATTAAAAGGCATGAAATCAATCCTATTCCACTTACTATAAAAGCTATTTGTGGTTCTGTTAATCCTAAGTATGATAAGTGATGTGTAGTGTGATCTCTTCCACCTACAAAGGGAGATTGCTTTTTGGCAAGCCTATTAATAACCACGGTTGTAGTGTCAGAAATTGGAACTAAAAATGCCAATAGGGGCAATAAAAATTGTCTGGATATATTGGTCTCATACGGCATAGAGTAATTCCATAAGAAAACAATCGACAAGGCCGCAAGTAAAACTCCAAGGAATTGACTTCCGGTGTCACCCATATACATTTTAGATGGATACCAATTGAAAAAAAGAAAACCTAAAAGCGATGCAATTAAACCAATTGCAATAATAAAATAAACGTCATAGGTTTTGCCAAAAACGATAATGACTAACATGCTTATTAATGCAAAAATTGAAGAAACAGTAGTAATGGCATCCATATTGTCCAGCATGTTTATAGAGTTCATCATTCCAACTATCCAAAGAAAAGTTAAGGCATAATTGATCCACATGGTATCGAAAAGTTGAATGTATGTTCCTGTAAAAATTAATATCAATGCGCAAGCCGCTTGGGCTATTGATTTTAATAATGGATTGGTGTTATAGGCATCGTCAGTTAAGCCTGCCAGAAACCCCAAAGTGGTAGCACACACAATTCCTATGAGTTTCAAATCAAAGGAGTAATTGTTATTGGGAAAAAAAATGGGATATATAGCTAGCACCAGTAAGAAAACAATGTAAAGTGCAATTCCTCCAAATGCAGGTTTGCTTGTTGTTTTCCAGCGAATTACTTGGTCATCTATATTTCTTATTCCTAAGTTTTTAGAAAATTTTAAAAAGAGGCGATTTACCAATACACTAAAAATAAACCCCATCAGGAAGATTACAATTATTTTTATGAGAAAGTAATTGTTCATCTTAGAATGGGCTTTTGAATTGGTCGAATGGTTTTGCTAGCTTGTCTTTTTCTGAAATTATTGGATTTTTAACTCCCCAATCAATTTTTAAAGTGTCATCATTCCAAAAAATAGAGTCTTCAGATTCTTTATTATAAACATTGGTGCATTTATAAGAGAATATAGTATTGTCTTCTAGGGTAGAAAATCCATGTGCAAACCCAGGTGGGATATAAAACTGAGTTTTATTTTGTTCACTTAATTCAATAGCAATATACTGCCCATATGTTTTGGAGTTTTTTCGAATATCTACAGCTACATCAATAACAGAACCCCTAATGACTTGAACTAATTTACCTTGTTCAAAAGGAGGCTTTTGAAAGTGCAAACCCCTTACAACACCTTTTTGTGATTTGGATAAATTATCTTGAATAAATTCAACTTTTAGTCCAAGCTTGGCATAACTTTCCTTATTGTAAGATTCGAAAAAGAATCCTCTAGAATCTTCAAATACTCGAGGTTTTATAATGATTAAACCTGCTATATGTGTTTCTTCAAATATCATTTTTTACTTCTTTTAAGATATTTTCTCCAGCCAGTTTCTGCTTTATCGTTTTCGTCATAATATCCATAGCCGTATCCATAACCGTATCCATAACCGTATCCATAACCATAACCGTATCCATAACCATATCCATAACCATACCCGTATCCTCGTTTTTTAGAGTCAACGCCATTTAAAATGACAGCTAAATTTTTGATTTTATTTTCGGTAATTAATCGGTCAACATTTTGAACAAAGTTTTTCTTAGAGTATTCAGATCTGAATATATAAAGCGGATAATCAGCTTCTTTTATAACTGCTATACCATCTGTAACAATTCCAACAGGAGGGTTATCAACAATTATTAAGTCGTAGGTTTCTTTAAGTGTTGCGATTATTTTTTCCAACTCTCCATTGATTATTAATTCAGAAGGATTTGGAGGTACAGGGCCGGCAGTTATAAAGTCAAGATTTTCTTGTTTTGAATGATGAATACAGTTTTCTATCGTATCTTTTTCAATTAAAAGTGTACTCATTCCCCTCGTGTTTTCAGTATTAAACCCTAAGTGAATTTTGGGTTTCCTCATGTCTAAGTCAAGGATAATTACTTTTTTTCCACTATAAGCAATAATTCCCCCTAAGTTAATTGCAATAAACGTTTTTCCTTCACCTGATACCGTTGAAGTTACCGCCATTAGTTTTGGACCCTTTTTAGAAGTAATGAATTGTAAATTCGTACGAATAGACCTAAAGGATTCAGCAATTAATGATTTTGGATTCTGGTTGACAATTAATTGTGAAACAGGAATGTCTTTCTTGTATTTTGGAATGATTCCCAATACACTAACATTCGATTGCGAATACTTTATGATTTCGTTTATAGATGTTATTTGGTTGTGCACAAGGTATTTAATGATCACAATTATTAAGCTTATGATGATGCCTGCAACAATGAATCCTATAAAAATGAGTTTTTTGTTTGGAGAAATCGGTGATGTAGGAGTGAAAGCTCGAACTAAAATTTCAATGTCTGAAACAAAACCTTCTTGTGAAATGGCATATTCTGATTTCTTTTCCATCAAAAGGGTATAAAACTTTTCATTGATGTCGTAGTTTCTTTTGAGTCTAACAAGTCTTATTTCTTGCTCAGGAACATTTAAAAAATCTTGTTCTAAATCACTAATTTTTTCAATTAAAGTTTTGCTTCGATTCTCAAAACGAAGCAGCAAATTATTTATACTAGAAACGATTAGCTTTTTCTGAATATCAATTTGGAAGTCCAATTCTTTCAATAAAGAATTGTCTTCTTTGTTAGAAAAAAGCAGCTTTTGTTTGTGGATTAATTCCTGATTTAGATTGTCAACAAGTTGCTTTAAACTATTGTCATAGGTTGATGCAATTAAAAGCGGCAGTAGTTTATAAATGTCTATATTTTCGCCATTCTTGTCTATTTCTTTTTTAACTTCCTCTAATAAAGATATTTGAACTTCTAAGTCAACTTGGGCTTCATTGAGTTGGCTTATTCGGTCTATCATTATTCTAGAATAATCATCTACGTCGGGTAAGAAATTCTCTCTTTTAAAATCCTGAATTTCTTTCTCAGAAACTCGTTGTTTTTCATAGACATTGTAAATTTGATCATTCAAAAACTCTAAAATTTGTTTTGAACTTTGCTTTTTCTTTTCAACATTATAGACTTTAAATTCTCTAATAACTGAGCTAACAATATCTTTAGTTTTAATTCTATTTATGTCGTCATATGCTATGGAAACCGTTTTGGCATTGATGTTTACAACAAATATTTTTAAACGAGACAAAACATCTTTAACCAAAGTTTGGAGGTCGTTTATAATAAAAAAGTAGGAAATGGGTTTAACTGCAGTTGTCTCATTTTTAATATGTTCATAATTATTGATAGAAATGACAAGATGTGCAAAAGGCAACTCAACTTTTTGGTTGAAGTGAACATTCTGACGAACTATTTTTTCTCCTTCATGCCAAGAAAGTGTGCCTTTTTCTTTGCTAACAAAGTCAATCATGACTTTTCTTGAACCCATGGTAGAGTCTTTCCAAAGTATGTTGACATCAAATGGATTATTGCTATATATTTCATTCGTCAAAAACTGTCCTTGAGTATAGTAACTCACTTCCAAAGGCAGGCTTTTAATAGCTCTTTCAACAATAATATTAGATTGTAAAATTTCTAACTCTGCAGAAATATCATTGGTCTCATAATAATCTTCAACATCTAACAATCGATTTGCTTGATTTGACTTTTTTATTTGGATGATTGACTGAGAGCTAAATATAGGAGCAGTATATCTCAAATATAAAAATGCTGCTAACACCATAAGTATGATTGTTAGCAGTATCCAAAGGCTATTTTTTTTTGTGATATAAATAAAAAGCCCAATATCAAAATCTTTATTGATATTGCTTAATCGGTCTTTGTAGCGATTAACGTTTTCTATTTCGTTTTTTTCAATTTGATTATACAAAACAGACTAATTTATTTAACTCGATCGATTACAAAATACAGGGTTAGAAAACTGGTTATTAAACTTAATATCGGTGCGATTTCTGAAATAACTTGTCTTCTGGTAACACCTACTGGTTCAATGTAAATAATGTCATTTGCTTGCAAAATTATATTAGCTTGACTTAAGCCGTGAATTGTAGATAAATCAATTAAATAAACCTGTGGGTTAGATAAATCACCTCGTATTAGCTTTACTTTATTGGCTCTGCCTGATTCTCTAATTCCACCTGCTAATGCCAAAGCTTCAAGTAGTTTGACATTATTGTTTTGCAAGGTTATGACTATACCATCACCACCGCTACCAGGAAAAATAGTAACCCGTCTATTATTAACATTTAACAATACAAATGGGTCGATATATATTTCTGCATATTTCTCTTCTAAATAAAACTCTGCTTCTCGAAGTGTTTTACCTGATACATCAACTCGTCCAATAATAGGTAAATTGATTTTTCCATCAAACTCGACATAATAGCTAATACCCACGTCTAAATTTCGAATTTGAGTATTCCCTTCACTAGATGCATCAATTAACTTAAACCCATTGTTTGTAAACAACCTAAAAGTTAAGACATCGTTAGGGGCTATTTTATATTCTACTTCATTCGTATCAGACTGAACATCGTACTTAAAACCTTTCTCAGTTTTAAACATTATGCTTGGGTTTAATGGTGTACATGAAGCAATCATGATTGCGATGAAACTAAACCCAATTATTCTTTTAATCATATTCATTTTTTATAAGCTACAAATCTATTAAATAAAAGGTTGGAATTAAACCAAGATTTAGACTAGTTAAGAATTTCAGCATATAAGCTTTTCATGTCATTTACTAATCTTGTGTAATGATATTTTTCTCTTACATTTTCCCAGCCCAATTTTCCCATTTTAGTTCTTAATTCTTGGTCTTCTATTAATTTTATTAATTGTTCACTAAATGATTTTACGGAATTATCATTCACCAACAAGCCTGTTTCGTTTGGCCTTATTATATTGCTAACTCCTCCCACTTTAGTTGATATTACAGGCTTTCCAGATGCTTGTGCTTCTATTAAACTTACAGGTGTTCCTTCGTTTAAAGAACTCAAAGCGATAATGTCCATACCCGCATTTACATGATCAATATCTTTAATCCACGATGTAAAGTGAATTAAGGCTGTTTGATTGTGACTTGGTAATTCATCTAGAAAATTTAAACCAATTTCTTTGGTGTATTTTTTAAGTGAAGCACTTTCAGAGCCATCTCCAACAATAAATACTCGAATTTTTTGATTGGTTTTATCCGAAATATGCTTAATTGAGTCTAAAAATAGTTTGTGGTTTTTTATAGGAACCAATCTTCCAATTATGCCAATAGCTACTTCATCATCAGCAATGTGGTATTTTTTTCTAAAATTCAGTCTTTTGTTTTCGTTGTCTTCATTAAACTTGCTTAAGTCAAATCCTAGAGGGATGACAGCAATTTTATCAGCCGTGCAAATTCTGTATTTTTCAGATAGTTCAAGTTTTTGAATTTCACTAATTGCAATAATTCGATCGCTTTTAAGTGCTAAAGCACGTTCAATGTTTTTATAAACATTGGTTTTAAATTTACCAAAATAAGAATGAAATACATGACCATGAAAGGTGTGAACCATTTTTGCTTTCCCATAAGCAATGCCAGCTGACCTACCAATTGCGCCAGCTTTAGAGGCGTGAGTATGAATAATGTCAGGCTTATATTCTTTTATAATTTGTTTTACTTTTAAGTAAGCAGCTCGGTCGTTTTTTATACCAATATCACGTTGCATTTCTGCAATAAGTTGAGGTTTAATTCCTAAATCATCTAAGATAAATTGGGAACTTTCTTCAGATTCTTGTTCTTTGCCACCAATTAAAAGTGTATCATAATCAGGAGATAGATATCGTGTAAGAAGTGCAGCATTAAAAGTAGGTCCTCCTAAATTAAATCGATTTATGATTCTAAGAATTTTAGGCATTTTCGCTTAGTCTTTATATTCTAAAAGTTAGTCGCTAAATTTAGGCAATATATCGCTTCCACCACGTATTAAATACGATTAGTGCCCAAATGGTAGCTTGAGAATCTTCTGGGTTGGGTGAGTTTAGTTTTGCCCATAAATCTTGGACAGCTATGGGGTTAAAAATATTCTGATCTTTTATAAATTGAGTGGACAGTAAATCATTTTCAATCAAATCTCTCAAGTCGGTTTTAAACCAATTTAATAAGGGAACCTCAAAGCCCTGCTTTGGCCTATTGTATAATTCAGGAGGTAATAATTCTCTGGACGCATCTTGAACTATGCGTTTTTTCATATCCTTATTTATTTTAAAACTGGCATCTAATGTGAATGCAAAATTGACCAAATGATGATCTAAAAATGGCGTTCGAACTTCAAGACCGTGCGACATTGACATTAAATCTACTTTGCGCAACATGTCACTTCTTAATACAATTTCTAAATCTGTTGCAAGGATGTCATTAAAATCTTTACTATTTGTTAAGAGTCTAAGATGCTGTTCTTTGCGTTTTAGGTAAACTTCAGGTTTTGCTTTTTTAATCAATAAATTCGCAGCATTTGCCTCATTCATCAAACTGGCCCATAACCAATAACGTTCTTTGTCAGTTAAAGAAGAACCTTCAGAAAACTTATTCAATTTCCGAAATAGATTTCCAAGTTTTGAGTTTCTAGACTTGGGCATTATTCCCCATACAGGTTTAAGGGATTTAATTAGGTTTTGTTTTACACCTGTTTGCCTCACCATATATTCACCCATGTGCTTATGGTAACCAGCAAATAATTCATCAGCACCATCGCCCGAAAGAGCAACTTTTACAAATTTTGAAGTATTGCCTGATAGTGCGTTTACTGCTAATGCCGATGAATCTGCAAATGGCTCATCTATATAATCTAAAGTCTCATAAAGGCTTTTGAGCAAATCATTATTACCAAGCGAAAAAACATGATGATCGGTATTGTATTTTTTTGCAACGGCTAGGGCGTATTCTGTTTCGTCAAATAATGGCTCATCTTTAAAGCCAATAGAAAAGGTGGAAAGTCGATCTACTTTCTTTGCGGCTAAGGCGGTGATTAAAGAGGAGTCAATTCCTCCGCTGAGAAAAGTGCCTAAAGGAACATCGGAAACAAGTCTTCTTTCAACTGATTCATCTAATAGTTTTAAAAACTCTTTTTGGGCATCGTTATAACTTATTTTTTGATATTGCTCTTTTTCTATGGGGTAGTTTAGTTGATAAAAAGGTATTTTTTGGATTTTATTATCGACATCAATTTTTAAGTAATGTCCTGGCTCTAATTTTTTGACATCTTGAAGAATAGAGTGAGGTTCAGGGATATAGTTTAATTGGAAATAAGTATATAAAGAGCTGTTGTCTATGGTTCTGGGGATGTTATAAGCAAGAATAGCTTTCATCTCAGAGGCAAAAATAATTTTAGTGCTTGAACTATAATAAATGAGTGGCTTTATTCCAAAACGATCTCTAGCTAAAAGGGTCGATTTGGTTTCTGAATCGTAGATTGCTAAAGCAAAAAAACCGTTTAATTTATTAAGAAAAGCTGTACCAAAATGTATATAGGCTGCTAATAAAACTTCGGTATCTCCAGATGTTCTGAATTTGATTCCCTTGTTAATGAGTTCATTTTTAATTAGTTTGTAATTAAAAATTTCACCGTTAAATACGATGGTGTATCTGCCTGTTTCATCTTTAAACGGCTGATTAGCCGATTCGCTTGTGTCAATTATCGAAAGTCTTCTATGTCCAAGGCCAATTTTTTCGAATATTTCAACCCCAGAAGCGTCAGGTCCTCTTTTTGCTAATTGTTGAGTTGCAGCTTTTAATTCATCAATATCATCATTTGATAAAACTTCTTTTGTAATAATGCCAGTTATTCCACACATAAGTTTAGTCTATCTGTTTTAGTTTGGTTGACTTGAAAATTAGTAACACCCAACTCGTTAGAAGTAACAATCCTCCAATAGGAGTTATAGGGCCTAAATATTTTAAGGCAGGCCAGCCCAAAATATCTTTAAAACTAAGTAGATAAATAGAGAATGAGAAAAAAAGTATGCCCCATACAATAAGCTTTCCAATTAGTTTTACATCAATTTTAGATTGAAAGCCTAGAATCACAAGCAGTAGAGCGTGAATTATTTGATACCGAACACCAGTTTCATAAGCCTGAAGTGCATCAAAACTTAAAATACCTTTTAATGCATGAGCGCCAAATGCACCAAAAATTACTGCTAAAGCACCAAAGACAGCACCAAGCGAAATGAGTTTTTTTGTCATCCTTCAAAGGTAATAATTGCTATGATTTATATTGCTTTCTTTTTTTGATTAAGTGATAGAATAAATTAACTTGGCCACATTCAAAATGAAATTATGAAAGAGATATTGCTTATTGGGGCGGGGAGATCAACTTATAGTCTAATCAAGTACTTAAGTAAAAATGCAGTACAACATGATTGGAAAATCACGATTGCTGATCGAATTATTACGGATTTAAAAAGCAGATTTGATGCGGATAGTCGGATAGAGATTATTGAGTTTGATGTTAATAATCAGAATCAAAGAGAAACGTGTATTAAAAAATCTAACATTGTAATCTCGATGTTGCCTGCACATATGCACATAGGAGTTGCAAAAGATTGTATTCGATTTAAAAAACACATGGTGACTGCATCTTACATTTCCGATGAAATGAAAGCGCTTTTTGATGATGCTGTTGATGCTGGAATTACAATTATAAATGAAATAGGGGTTGACCCAGGTATCGATCATTTATCAGCTATGAAAGTAATCGATGAAATTAGAGACGCAGGTGGAGAAATTACCGGTTTCGAAACATTTACAGGCGGCTTAGTTGCTCCAGAAAGCGATGACAATCCATGGAATTATAAATTTACTTGGAATCCAAGAAATGTTGTTCTAGCAGGTCATGGGGGAGCGGTTAAGTTTATCCAAGAAGGAACTTATAAGTACATTCCTTACCATAAATTATTCAGAAGAACAGAGATTATTGATATTGAAGGACATGGTAAATTTGAAGGCTATGCCAATCGAGATTCCTTAAAGTATCGCTCTATTTATGGGTTAAATGATATAAAAACGATGTTCAGAGGGACGCTGAGAAAACCTGGGTTTTGTAGAGCTTGGGATGCCTTTGTGCAATTAGGTGCAACTGATGATTCTTATACTATAGCAAATTCTGAAAACTTGACTTTTCGAGGGTTTATTAATTTATTCTTGCCGTATAACCCAACGGATTCGGTTGAATTAAAATTTAGACATTACTTGAATTTAGCACATGACGAAATTTCTTTATTTGAGAAATTAGAATGGCTAGATATTTTTAAGGAGATTCCTATCGGATTGAAAAATGCAACTCCAGCTCAAATTTTGCAATTGATTTTAGAGCGCAAATGGTCCTTAAGCGAACAGGACAAAGACATGATAGTCATGTGGCATAAGTTTGTATATACTACTAATGAAGGCAAAGAAAAAGAACTTCACTCTTCTATGGTTTTAAAAGGCAAATCGACTTTAGAAACCGCTATGGCCATGACAGTTGGACTTCCAGTTGGTATTTCAACTAAATTACTTTTAGAGGGAAAAATTAACGAACCTGGGGTTCATATACCCATTAAAAAAGATATTTACACCTTGATTTTAAAGGAGCTTGAAGAAAATGGAATTCAATTTGTTGAGCGAGAAATTTCTTAACGAATTTTTAAGTTAAAAACTTTTTCTTCTTCAATAAATCCTTCTAAATGATTGCCAATAGCTATTGGACCAACTCCTGCAGGAGTTCCAGTGAAAATTAAATCGCCAATTTTTAGGGTAAAGTATTTAGAAACTTCAGCGATTATGGCATCAATGCTGAATAGCATGTTTTTGGTATTGCCCTTTTGTTTGGTTTCACCATCAATCAATAAGGAGAAATTAAAATCGTTAAGATTTTTTAGTTTGCTTTTTGGAATAAACTTGCCTGTAGGAGCAGAGTGGTCAAAGGCTTTTGCTTTTTCCCAAGGCAATCCTTTCTCCTTAAGTCTTTGTTGAATATCTCTGGCTGTAAAATCTATGCCTAAACTGATTTCCTCATAATATTTATGAGCGAATTGAGTGGCAATGTTTTTTCCTAAACGATTTATTTTTACAACTATTTCGGCTTCAAAATGGATGTCATTTGAAAAATCAGGATAAAAGAAGGGTTGATTTTTGGGAATTAATGCAGTTTCAGGTTTTAAGAAAACTACTGGTTCTTTTGGAACAGGATTGTTTAATTCAGCAGCGTGATCTGCATAATTTCTGCCGATACAAATAATTTTCATCAGAATATTATTTATTGAATCCCCTTAATTTTATTTCAGTTAATATCTTTTTTGTATATAAGGGGAAGTCTCCATTCATCATCCAGTTATAGTAAGAGGATTCTTCTTCAAATACTTTTGCAACGGATTTTCCTTTGTGTTTTCCGAAATTAAAAACCTCTACACCATCTTGGTCATAAATAATGCGGCCCATTAAATCAGCGGTTTTATTTCTTGTAGAAAATTCAGATAAGAAATCAACATTGTTTTCCAACTCCTCGTATTTTTCAATCTGAGATTCAAGAATTTCGAAAGTAGCAATATTGTCAGCCTCGGCACTATGAGCATTCTTCAATTCCTTATTGCAATAGAATTTATATGCAGCAACTAGAGTGCGCTGCTCCATTTTATGAAAAATATTCTGAACATCAACTAGTTTTCTATTGTTGAGATCAAAGTCAACACCAACCCTAAGAAATTCTTCCATCAATAAAGGAACATCAAATTTGTTGGAATTATAGCCAGCTAAATCACTGTTGCCTATAAAGTTGGCTAAGCTTTTTGCTAAAGCCTTAAAAGTGGGTTCATCTTTTACATCCTCATCATAGATTCCATGAACTTCAGAAGCACCTGCGGGTATTTTCATTTCAGGATTAACCCTTCTAGTTTTAATTTCCTTTTTCCCATCTGGGTGTAGCTTCATGATTGAGATTTCAACAATTCGATCACTAGCTACATTTACTCCAGTGGTTTCTAAATCAAAAAATACGATTGGTTTTTTTAATTGCAACTTCATAGGCCTATTTTACGAAAATTCTCACATATTGATACTTTTCGTATTCATGCATATTGGTGTCAAAATCTCCTTTATATTCTGGACCTGTAATTAAAGTATTAATGTCAACAAAGTTATATTGTTCAGGCTTAATACCTCTTTCAGCAAAAATGCTAACCAGCAAAGCTTTGGTATCATAAGCCCTTTTCTTTGTTAAGATAGAGTTTGTTTTCCATGTTTTTGTAGGAACTTTAGAAGCGGAAGAAGTTATTATCAATTCCACATTTCCTCTTATTTCAACCAACTCTGCAATATCATTTATAAAATCAACAAACTCTTTGTTTTGTTTGTTAATGTCCTTCGCATTATAGATAAAATACCTTTGGAAATATGCAATAACATTTCTCAACTCCTCAGGTCTTGGATAAGTTTCTTTTAAATCAGGTCTGCCTTCAACATCCATGGTGTAAGAACGAGGGCCTGCACTTTTAATAGGAATGTATTCATAAACTCCATCACTTACCTTTTTAAACGCTAGTTTTTCTCCTTTGTCATTAAAGAATACGAGCTCACTATCGTCAGGGTAATTACCATCGTAGATAATTTTATAATACTCATCGGTATTTAATTTTTTATAATTAAACTCACTAACATCATCAGTAATTTCTTGTCCAAGAACATCAGCTTGTTTGTTTTCAAGTCTAACAAAAATTGGGTCATATCGATAAACTCCTGCTGCAATTTTTCTAAATAGCAAGAGATCGAAATCTTCGTTTGCAACAACTAATTTTAAATCCTCAGGAAAGTCTCCTTCAAACTTAATGGTATATTGTTGTTTTAAATCCAAGTCCATAAAGTTGAATTTACCAACTGAATCTGTAGCTGTTTTATTCAGCAGAGTCAAATTTTTATCTAGCAACAATACACTGAGGTTTTTCACAGGCATATCTAAATGGGTAATGGAACCGCGTATGTCTGATAAAACAACTTCTGGGCTAGATTTTTTAACAGGTACATATTCATAAACACCTTCTTTAACTTTCATGAATGTTAATTCATCACCTGCTTCATTTAAGAGAACGATGTCTGTATTGTCAGGAAAATCACCTTCGAAAATAATACGATATGTTTTGTCTAAATCAAGTTTTTGGAAATTAAATTCACCGTATTCATCGGTTTCTTCTTGCTGAATTAAATCTTTAGTTTCATCTTCTAATCTAACATTTAAACCTGATAGAGGACCCTCGCTACTTTTCACTTTTCCAGATATTGCACTAGCAGATATTCCGTAATATTCATAAGGATAAAGCGTTGGAACAAAGATGTAAGTGTTGTCATCAATTTTTTCGAATGTTAACGTTTCTCCTTTATCATTTAAAATTTCAATGGAATAACCTTTAATAGGGTTTTCATCTTCAGTAACTACTTGAATAAGATATGTTTTAGAGGGGTCTAATTTTGAGAAATTAAATACACCAACATTATCTGTTTCGGTTTGTTCTAACAAATCCTTGTCTTCATTAAGTAAAAGTATTTTTAATCCTTTTATCGGATCTGAATTTTTAGCAATAGATCCACTGACATTTGCCATATATAGTGGCTCAGCTTGAATCGGATTCATCCCGTCTCCAACCCTTACAGGCCTTAACTTAATATCTTTGTAAATTTCTTGGTAATTAGCACTTGCAGGAACATAAATGTCTTCTTCATAAGTTTCGTAACCTGCAGATTCATAAGTAAAGTGATAGCTGTTGTTTGTTTCAAGAATAGCTGAAAACTGACCATCTCTTTGTCGAGGAGTGAAATACCCTACAAGCTCACCGGTATTGTTATTGGTTATGGTTACCAATGCTCCTGCTGGTGGAACATAGCGGTCAACAAAAGTAAATTCACCACGATATAAAGTGATTGGCTTTTCTTCAGCATCTAGCAACTCTAGCATGTAGATGTCTTTTTCACCATAACCTTCTTCTTTGAAAGAAGAAAAATAAGCTCTTTTACCATCAGGAGTGGTTACAAAAAAAACATCATCGTCAACCGAGTTAATGGGGTAGCCCATATTGGTTGGTGTGCTCCAGCCGGAATCACTTAGTACTGAATACATAATATCATATCCACCCATGCTTTCATGTCCGTCAGAACTAAAATACATGGTTTTTCCATCAGGGTGCATAAACACACCATCTTCATTGTATTCTGAATTTAAAACAGGGCCAGCATTTTGAGAAAGGGCCCATTCACCAGTTGGCAATAATCTACAATAATAAATATCTTTACCACCAAAACCACCATCTCTATCGCTTACAAAATATAAATATTTTCCATCAGGAGTAACCGTTACGTGTGTTTCATAGGCTTTTGAATTTATATCAGAACCTAGTTTTTCTGGTTCTGACCAAGTTTCAAAACCAGCCGAATCAGAAACTAGATTACTTTTATATAACTCACCGTTCCCTCTTATGTCTTTATAAATGTATAAGGTTTGTCCATCAACTGATAAGTTCACTGTGGCTTCGTGGCCTTCGGTGTTTATGTTTAGTGGGTATGGCTCTCCCCAAACTTCAGTATCTTCATTTTTAAAAGAAACATATAAGTCTTCGTACAACATACCATCAATCGGGTCATATATTTCAAAATTCGAGCTATCTTTCCTTAGCCTTCTTGAGGTGAAATAGATAGCTGTTTCATCTATTCGAACAACTGGACTAAAGTCTGGATAATAACCATTGAGAGAATCGCCTAAATTGGTAACAATGATGTTAACAGGGTTAGTAATGGCTTTTTGAGCGTAATCGGCCATCTTTAATCCCTTTCCAACTTCTTTCCATAAATAATGCTCTTCGGTAATTTGTTTTTGAAATTTCAATAGATTCTCTTTAGCCTCTAAAAACTGATAGTCGTTGTGCTGTGCTTTTGCTAAGTAAAAAGTGGCATCAACTGGAGCTCTTTTTTCTCTAGAATTAAAGGCTTTATAATTTGGGCTTGTGTTTTTAGCTGCTGACAATAAGTAAGGGAGGGCTTTTACTTTTTCTTTTTCTTCAAAAGAAAATAAGTAGGCTAAACCAATGTTGTAATCTAAATTTGCATTGTCTTTTTCTTTTTCAGCTAGTTCTAATAAGATTGGTAAAGCAGTGCTAAATCTGCGCTCATCCATTAAATACATGGCTTCTGTAAATTTCTCTCTGTCGCTTAGTTCTTGAGCAAACACAGCTGTTGTAAAGAAATTTATTAAAATAACGACTAAGGGAAAAAAGCGCTTATTCATTTTTGGTATATTATAAGTTATATGGTCAGCAACAAATATATTTTATTGTATTTAAATAAAAGAATAAATTTTTATTTAATAGCTAACATTATATTGTTTATCGATTAAATATCTCTGTTGATGTCAAATTCCTCTAATATTTTAGCAACACGCTGAACAAAACTTCCACCCAAAGAGCCGTCAACAACTCGATGGTCATAAGAAAGAGATAAAAACATTTGATGCCTAATTCCAATAGTATCGCCAAAAGGAGTTTCAATAACGGCTGGTTTTTTTCGAATTGCCCCAACAGCCATAATAGCAACTTGTGGTTGGTTAATGATTGGTGTTCCCATCACATTGCCAAATGTTCCAACATTTGTAACTGTGAAAGTTCCTCCAGCCACTTCATCAGGGCTTAGTTTGTTAATTCTAGCTCTATTTGCCAAATCATTTACAGCTTTAGATAAACCAACTAAATTCTTTTGGTCGGCATCTTTAATAACAGGAACAATTAAATTACCACTTGGTAAAGCTGTTGCCATTCCAAGGTTAATGTGTTTTCTTTTAATGATTTTATCGCCATCAACTGACACATTAATCATGGGCATTTCTTTAATTGCTTTAGCAACAGCCTCCATTATTATTGGAGTAAATGTGATTTTTTCACCTTCTCTTTTTTGAAAAGAATCTTTCACCTTATTTCTCCATAAAACCATGTTAGTGACATCAGCTTCCACAAAAGACGTAACATGAGCCGAAGTATGTTTCGACATGGTCATGTGGTCAGAAATCATCTTTCTCATTCGATCCATCTGAATGATTTCATCGCCATTGTCTAAACTGATCACCGCTGGTTTGTGTGTTTTTTCTGTGTTACTTGCTTGACTTACTTTAGTCTCAGCAACAGGATTTGGGGTGTTTTTACGGTTACTCAGGTAATTTACCAAATCATCTTTTGTTACACGAGCATTGTTCCCTGAGCCGTTTATACTTTCAAGTTCTTCTATACTGATACCTTCTTTTTCTGCAATGCTTTTAACTAAAGGTGAAAAGAACTTATTGGAAACAACACTTTTAACGTTCGTGGTTTGGACAACTGGAGCAGGGCTAATAGTTGTATTATTGTTGGTGTTTTCAAGTACTTCTTCAGCTTTTTTTACTGGGCTTGGACTAGAGTTGCCTGCTCCCTGGACTTCAATAATTGCTATTGCTTGACCTACTTGTACAACTTCATCTTCTTGAAAAAGAATTTTTTTAATTACACCACTTTCAGGTGCGGGTATTTCAGAGTCAACTTTATCTGTAGCTATCTCAATTATAGGTTCTTCTGCTTCAACGCTATCTCCTTCCGATTTTAACCATTTTGTTATTGTAGCTTCTGCAACACTTTCACCCATTTTGGGCATAATTAATTCAATTTCAGCCATAGTTTATATTCTGTTTTGCTTGCAAAATTAGGTAAATTTTACATGACTAAATAACGTGAATGTGGCATTTCAGAACTAAAAACAAATCAAATAGATACTTCCTTGTTTATTTTTACGTTAGATGAAAATGAGATTATTTCTTTTAGGATTGCTTTTTTTAATGTGTCAAAGGGCAGAAGCTCAAAGTTCTCGAATTATTAAATTTGATGTTCAACGGATTGGGGTTAACTCAGTTTTTTTGAATTGGACAATGGATGCAGGCTCAACTTGTTTGGATTTAAGTATTCAACGAAGTAATAATGGTTCTGATTTTGAAACAATTTATACTTATCCTGGGGTTTGTGGTAGCATAAATGAAGCTGTGAATTATAATTGGATAGATCAATATCCCAAAAAATTTGAATTAAATTACTACAGAATAAAGCTAGAAGAGGGAGAATTTACGCTAGTTAAAATGGTAGATATAGATTCTGATTTAGCTGGAGATAGCTTTATACTTAATCCAAATCCGGCTTCTTCTGTATTCAGCATAAAGCTAATAAATAGTGAATTTAATACGGTGAAAATTGAGCTATTCAATTTGCAAGGAAAATTGCAAAAAGCTTTTTTGTTTCCCAAACAAGACCAAATGAAAATGGATATAAAGGAGTTGCCAAAAGGAATATACTTGCTTAAAGTTGGTTTTGAAAATGGCCAGGTGCTTGGAGTCAGAAGGCTTATGGTACTTTAAAAAAAAATTAATTCGAATGCGTTTCGCGATTTAATTTAGAAAAGTTTTTAAAGATGATCTCTATATCTTTAAAAATGGAATAATCTCTACTGTATTCAAAATTGAGCTGTTCAATTGATTTTACGTTTAATTCTTGTTCTAGATAATAATCTCCTGCATTTAAAACTCCCTTTTTTACATTTAGTTGTTGTTTGGCAATGGCTGAAGAGTTAATAAATCCTACAAAACTCAATCGCCCGATTAAGATTAGGACTAAGTTTTTTAAACTAATAATCTTTAAATGATTAAATAATAATACAATTGGAAATAACAACAACAAAATAAAGGATAATGAAAAATCGAGTAATCGCTTATTGCGTCTATTGATAGGTTTTAAGAGTGTATTTGAACCTAAAATATAATACTCTCCAGAATTTTCAATGCTATTTGAGCCAATAATGTATAAACTTTCAGCGGGAGCAATTTTAAAATCAACTTTCTTATTGTTTAAAATCGACATTTGATTTATGATTTCAGCCGATGAAATGTCTTTTGAGCAAAAAATTGCTTCGTTTATCTGGTAGATTTCAATAATGTCTTTCAATTGATAAATCTTACCAGTATAATTAAATCCATCATCTACATTGTCTGAATTGATGTATGTTATAAATTCTGGTTGGATTAATGTGTTTTTTAAGAAAGAGGTAATTCGTTGAAGTTCTTCTTTTTTTCCTATTATAGCAACGCGCTGTACGGTACTCTTTTTAAATTTTCTAATTTGCAATAGGTTCAAAATTATTCGATAGGTAGGTATTGCAAATAAAGACCAAAGAATTGAAAATAAGACGATTGCTCTAGAAAAACGATAGCTTTCATCGAGTAGGGAATAGGTTATTAAAATAATTAAAGAGCCACTAAATACTCCTTTAATCAGATTTGAAAATTTTGTTGGAATTGAATAGGCTCCATTGATGAATAAAGTAATCAAATAAATAGCTGTAATGAGAGGAATACCCAGAATTTCAACTTCATCAGGATAAGAACCTCCTTGGCTGTATTTGATTTCAGACTCGTAATAATCAATAAAAGTTGATGTCCCAACTACAATTATAAGAGCATCCATTATTGGCAATAAAACATGCTTGATGGTTCTGGTTAAAACCGCAAAACTTGCTCTTAAATAGATAGCTAAATTGATAAGCCAAGAGAATAGTTGGGCATTTTTATTTGAAAAATGCTTCTTAGCAAAAATCGCCATAGCACGATAAAAGACGAACACATAATTGATGCTGCTTTTTTTTGTGCTTTCTCCTTTATAATGAATAATAGAAGTATCTGCTAAGTAATAGTTTTTATAATTCGCTTTTATAATACGATAAGAAAGATCAATGTCTTCGCCATACATAAAAAAACTCTCATCTAAAAGCCCAATTTGGTCTAACACCGATTTGCGAATCATCATAAAAGCACCACTTAATATCTCTACTTCGTGATTTTCATTGTTTGACAAATGCCCTAAGTGATAGCGGCTAAACCTCGCTGATTTTGGAAATAAATTAGAAAGCCCAAAAATTTTGTAAAAAGCTACACTTGGCGTAGGTAAGCCCCTTTTTGACTCGGGCAAAAAATTACCCCTTCCATCCAGCATTTTTACTCCAACCCCTCCAGCATCGGGGTGGGATTCAAAAAAGCTATAACACACTTGAAATGTATTTTCCTCTACTACAGTGTCAGGGTTAAGCAGCAATACGTACTCACCTTTAGCTATTTTTATCGCTTGATTATTGGCTTTAGAAAAACCTAGATTTTCTTTATTTGCAATGAGTTGAACCTGGGGAAATTTTTCTTTTAGCATTTCCAAAGAGCCATCAACGGAATTATTGTCAACAACAATAACTTCAGTTTCAATGTTTTTAGAAGCTTTCAAAACTGAATTTAGGCAATTCTCTAAAAAGAATTGAACATTATAGTTGACTACGATGATGGATATCTTCGTCATTAGCCTTTATTGTGCAAAAGTGTTTTCATATAATACCCGATTTTGTAACGACCTGCCTAAAGTAAGGGTGTCAGCATATTCTAATTCGTCACCAATAGCAACCCCCCTGGCTATTGTAGAAACCTGCACGTTAAAACTCTTGATTCGCTTGTATAAATAGAAATTTGTCGTATCGCCTTCCATAGTTGGGCTTAAAGCCATAATTATTTCCTTTGGCTCGTACTTCTGAATTCGAAGAACGAGTTCTTCCACTTTTAAATCGGCTGGACCAATTCCCTCCATGGGAGAAATTTTACCTCCTAAAACATGATATAATCCACGATATTGCCCAGTACTTTCTATGGCTATAATATCTCTAATGTCTTCAACTACACATATTAAAGACTCATCTCTGTTTTTATTACTACAGATTTCACATTGTGGAGTTTCAGAAATATTATAACAGACATTGCAATATTGAATGTCTTCAATTAAACGTATAAATGCTTCAGAAAATTGATTGACTTCGTCTTTGCTTTGTTTTAAAAGATGTAATGTAAGTCGCATGGCAGTGCGCTTGCCAACACCTGGTAAAGTAGAAAATTGCTCTACAGCATTAGTAAATAATTTTGATGAAAATTCTTCCAATTTGTGTTTTTTGTGAATCTCAAAAATACTATCCTTTTTTAAGATGATTGCAAATAATATTCTTCATGAAATGGAATCAATTCTCTAATTTTTACTTTCTTCGCAAAAAACTATCACATGAGTCCCATTAGCGTTGTTGGAGTTATTGCTGCTTACTTTTCATTATTAGTCTATATTAGCTTTAAAACCTCAAAAGGTGCCAACAACGAAAGTTTTTTTATAGGCAATAAAAATTCGCCTTGGTATTTAGTTGCTTTTGGCATGATCGGAACTTCCTTGTCGGGAGTTACTTTCATATCAGTGCCAGGATGGGTGCAAAGCAGTCAGTTTTCATACATGCAAATGGTTTTGGGTTATTTGTTTGGATATTCCGTAATTGCCCTTGTTTTGTTGCCGCTTTATTACAAACTAAACCTTACATCAATTTATACATATTTAGAAAAACGACTTGGTTTCTGGTCCTACAAAACTGGAGCTTTTTACTTTCTATTATCACGCTTGGTCGGTGCCTCTTTTCGCTTGTATTTGGTTGCAAATGTGTTGCAATTAGCTGTTTTTGACGCTTGGAATATTCCCTATTGGCTAACAGTTGCCATAACCATTTTGTTAATCTGGGTCTATACTTTTAAAGGGGGAATTAAAACCATTGTCTGGACAGATTCATTACAAACTTTTTTTATGTTGTTAGCCGTTGGAATTACAATTTACAGCATAAATAGTCAACTAAATTTCGATTTTAATTCGATGGTTGATTCAATTAAATCTAGTGAATATTCAAAAGTTTTTTTCTTTGATGATTGGAGAGCAGACACTTATTTCTGGAAGCAATTTTTGGGTGGAGTTTTCATCTCTATTGTCATGACTGGCTTAGACCAAGATATGATGCAAAAAAACTTGAGCTGTAGAAACATAAGAGAAGCTCAGAAAAACATGTTTTCCTTTAGTTTAGTTTTGGTTTTTGTCAATCTATTTTTTCTTTGCCTAGGGGCTTTGCTTTTTATTTATTCCAATGCAAATGGGATAGAAATTCCTTCCCAAACAGATGATTTATATCCCCTTTTAGCCATACAAGGTTACTTAGGACCTTTGGTTTCTATATTTTTTATATTGGGTTTAATCGCTGCGGCATACTCAAGTGCCGATTCTGCCCTAACTGCCTTAACAACATCGGTATGTATCGATTTTTTATCTTTAGAAAATAAGCCTGAACCCATACAAACTAGAATTCGAAGACAAGTTCACATTATCATGTCTGTATTGTTGTTTGTCACCATATTAATTTTTAATGTCATTAACAATGATTCGGTGATTTCTAGCTTATTTAAAGCAGCAGGATATACTTATGGGCCACTATTAGGAATGTTTGCTTTTGGTTTGTATGTTAAAAGAAAAGTAAATGATAAACTAGTGCCGCTAATTTGTTTTGTTTCGCCTTTCGTAACATATATTCTAAATGAATTTTCGATCCAATTATTCAATGGTTATAAGTTTGGCTTTGAAATAATTTTATTGAATGGTTTCCTTGCTTTCATGGGCTTATTACTAATTTCTAAAAAGGAAAAAATTATAGTTTTTTAAAAAAATATTAATTGAGCGTTAGGGATGTATTCTAACTTTCTTATCTTCGGCATGTTAAATTTTCAAAAAATGGACTTAAAAAGAATCTCGATATTTCTAATCCCTATATTTGTTTTGGCCTGCGCAGAGCCTACGACTACTCAAGACGAACCAAACGATTTAGAAGAACAACTTGAACAAAAAGCGCAAGAGCCGATCCAGGAGCAAAGAGAAAAGGCCTATTATCCAATTCCTTCACCTGAACAAATGTTTGGATTTATAAATGATAATGGAATTTCTTATACCAAATCGTTATTAAATGATGTTGCAAATCGTGAATCTTACTTGACCCCAAGTGCCAAGGCATTAAATTTTGGAGTTTATACCGCCGACCTAGCCTATAGTTCTGCTTATCAAGATATAGAAAGTACAATTGAACTTTATAAAGTGGTAAAAATGATGGGGGCTGACCTAAATATTCAGGAAATGATGACAGAAGAAATGATGTCAAATATGCAGGAAAATCTTCAAAACAAAGATTCATTAGCAGTAATAGCTGGTCAATCTTATTATCAAGCTGTTGAGTTTTTAGAACGCAATAATGAATCTGATAAATTGGCTTTAATGTCATTAGGTGGATGGGTTGAAAGCATGTATATTACAATAAACTCTATTGAAAAATATGAGGCAGAATCAGCCACCATTCAACGAATAGCCGATCAAAAAGTAACATTTGGGAACCTTTATACTTACCTTAAAAAGAACGATGCTTTATCTGATGGAATTAAGGTAGAATTAGAAAACATACAAGCAATTCGTTCTGTATTTGCTGGTTTGCAAGAGTCCAAGCCAGTTAAATCTAAAAAAGATAAAAAAGGTGGAAAAATGATTTTGGGGGGAGGAACAAGGATAACAATGAACCAAGAACAATTTTCAGCATTGAAAAAAGCAATTAATGATTATCGAACTCGCATAGTAAATAAATAAAATATGAAATTTCTTATCACTATTAGTATTATCTCTTGTTCTATTTTAGGACTTAATGCACAAACCGAGTGTAGCTCTTTTCATCGCAGAAGTTGCGGCGATAAAGAAGGAGCCGTTATGAAATATGATAGCCAATCAAAATCTGCAGCAATGGCTAAGGGTCAAACTTCTTCATTTCACATGATTTCATATAATGGAATAGATTATCGAATTTCTGTGTGTGCTGAAGAAATGTTAGGTGCAGAGGTTCAATACAAAATCTTTCAGAAAAGCCGTGTATTAATTAAAGAAGGTGAAGAAGATAATAATCAGAACAGCAATCAATCTGGGAGTTACGACCGTGGAGATGAAACGTATTCTGAAGATTCTTATAGCGAGGATTCCTACAGCAGTAATTCATACTCTGATCGATATTCTCAAGAAACTAGCTCTGTACCCAATAACGAACCTAAGTTTCGAATTGAAAAAGAATTGATTTACGACAATGCCGAAGACTCTTATTCGAATGTATTGGAGTTTACCTCTGATGGCACCAACAGCCTAATAATAGAAGTCACTATCCCAGGAGATAATGACTCTAAAAAATTAAAAATAAGAGAGATGGGTTGCGTAGGTGTGCTTGTTGAGCGCTCTCGAACTAAGAAGTCAGGGTTTTAGTCTTGCCACTCTGCAACAAATAAATTTGTTTCTCTTGTGCCTCCATTGTTTCTGTTTGAAGAGAAAACCAAATATTTCCCATCGTTAGAAAAAACTGGAAAAGCATCAAATGTGTCATCTTCAGTTATTTGGGTTAAACCTGTTCCGTCAATGTTTATCATGTATAAATTGAAAGGAAAACCTCTTTCTGTAGCATGATTTGATGCAAATATAATTTTCTCACCAGAAGGGTGGAAGAATGGACACCAATTGGCCTTTCCCAAGTTGGTAAGTTGTCTAAGTTCACTACCATCTACATTGCAAATATAAAGCTCCATATTTGTAGGTTGTACTAAACCTTCGGCTAATAATTCTTTGTATTCTTTTATTTCTGCTTCTGTTTTAGGTCTAGAAGATCTGAAAATTAATTTCGTACCATCAGGCGAAAAGAAAGCACCCCCATCATAGCCTAATTCCGTGGTAATTTGTTTTACATCACTACCGTCAATATTGCAGGTGAACAATTCTAGGTCTCCTGTTCGCATAGATGTAAATACAATTTTATCTCCTTTTGGAGAAACTGTAGCTTCTGCATCATAACCGGGCTCTTTGGTTATTTGAGTCAAAATGTTACCGTTTAAATCGGCAGTAAAAATGTCAAAGCTTTCATAAATTGGCCATACGTATTTCCCATTTGTTCTTTCAGGGCTTGGAGGACAAGCTGAGTCTGCTAAATGTGTAGAAGCATAGATAATGCTTGTGTCACCAGGTAAAAAGTAAGAGCAGGTTGTTCTACCATATCCAGTGCTAACCATCTGAGGAATTTGCTCTTTTAAGTCATCGTTCATCCAATCAAAAACATAAATTTGATCGCAACTTAAATCCCAATCTGGGTTGGTTACTTGAAAAACTAATTTACTATCATCAAAACTCCAATATGCTTCAGCATTATCGCCACCAAAACTCAATTGCGTTAAGTTTTTGAAATGTTTTTCTCCAGGTTTAATTAAACTATCTAAAGTTGTTGTTGTCTCTGTTTTTTCTTCTTTTGTTTCTTTACTGTTAGATGTTTGGCAAGCAAAAAGAGTTAAAAATATTAGGGTGTATAATGTGTGTCTCATGATAAAAATTTTGCCAAAATTAAGTTTTTCATTATTGAGTATTCTAATTTATTAGTTTTGTTGAAAATCATATTATGAAAAAGATTGTATTTAGTTTTTTGTTCTTCGTGTTTGCAGTTGGACTTTTTTCGCAAGAAGAACAAATAGAAAATTTAACAAACCTCGTTAAACAATTAAGTTCAGACGAATTTGCTGGAAGAGAAACAGGAACGGAAGGTCAGGATAAAGCAGCTGAATATATTATAGAAAAGATGACAGAAATAGGTTTGACTCCAAAAGGAACAGATGATTCTTTCTTGCAAGAATTTGAAATTACTCCTAAGGCTAATCCGCATATGTCAGAAAGTCAAGCTAATGGAGAGCCGATTTTAGTTAAAAATGTGATCGGTTATATTGATAATAGAGCTGAGCATACCGTAATTATAGGAGCACATTACGACCATTTGGGAATGGGTGGAGAAGGCTCATTATATGTTGGGGATAAAGAAATTCACAATGGAGCAGACGACAATGCAAGTGGAGTAGCAATCTTATTACAACTCGCTTCTGACCTAATTGGAAACGAAAATACTGCATCTAATAATTATTTGTTTATTGCTTTTTCTGGCGAAGAGAAAGGCTTGTGGGGTTCGAACTATTATTGCAAAAATCCAACAATAGAGCTTGAACAAGCAAATTATATGATAAATATGGACATGGTTGGCCGATTGGATGAAACAAAAGGTCTGGCTATAAATGGAGTTGGAACAAGTCCTTTATGGGAAGAAGTGCTTACTGAAACCAAAGTTAAAGAACAGGAACTAATTTTGAGTAAGTCTGGTGTTGGACCTTCAGATCACACTTCTTTTTACTTAAAAGAGATACCAGTTTTACATTTTTTTACAGGTCAACACGAAGACTATCACAAGCCGACGGACGATATTGAAAAGATTAATTTTAAAGGAATGTATTTAATCGGGACTTACATATTAGACATCATAGAGCACTTAGATAATAAAGAGAAATTAGAGTTTGTTAAAACAAAAGATGAATCAGCAGAAACGCCTAGGTTCACTGTTACTTTAGGAGTTATGCCAGACTATATGTTTCAGGGTGATGGTATGAGAATAGATGGCGTAACCGAAGGAAAACCCGCTGATAAAGCCGGATTTAAAACTGGCGACATTGTTATCAAAATGGGTGAAATTGAAGTTAGCGATATGATGAGCTATATGAAAGCTCTAAGTGAATTTAAAAAAGGAGATAAAACAACGGTAATCGTCAAAAGAGGTAAGAAAGAGATAAAAGAAAAGGTGGAGTTTTAGGGGTTAAGTATGTATTATTCCTAATTAAACTTATGCATTAAATAAGTTTACTTAAATCAACTTTCCTGAGAATTGTGAATCATTTATTTTTAAATCATAATCTTGATTAAACTAATATTATTAGAAATTTTTTAAATCTTCATGCAACTTTTTATAAATTGATTGTCATTAGGGCAAACAATAATAAAAAATGCGGAAATTATTACTAATAGCTTGTATTCTATTTTTCAACCAAACATTCAGTCAACACTTAACACAAACTATCCGAGGGACAATTTTAGATAAAGAGTCAGAATTTACTTTGCCTGGAGCTTCAGTGTTGATAACCAGTCTAGATCCATTTGTTGGGGTTAGTACTGATGCAAGCGGAAACTTTGAATTTAAAAATATACCTGTAGGAAGGCATACATTACAGGTCTCATTTATGGGATACGAAACGGTAACCGTAGCTAATGTGTTAGTTGGTTCTGCTAAAGAGTTAATCCTTAAGATAGCACTAACTGAATCATTGATTAAATTGGATGAAGTAGTAGTATCAGGTTCAGCTAATAAAGAAGATGCTAATAATGAGATGGCAACAGTTAGTGCTAGGTCATTTTCGGTTGAAGAGACTAGTCGATATGCAGCAAGTGTAGATGATCCAGCTAGAATGGCACAAGCGTTTGCAGGTGTTAGTACAACTGATGATGTATCTAATGAAATCATAGTTCGTGGAAATTCACCTAGAGGACTACTATGGAGGTTAAATGGTATTGAAATTCCAAGTCCAAACCACTTTTCAGATGTTGGAGCATCAGGTGGAGGAATTAGTGTGTTGAGTAATAATATGCTAGATAATTCTGATTTCTTTACCGCTGCATTCCCTGCAGAATATGGAAATGCAATGTCTGGTGTCTTTGATATTAATTTGAGAAAAGGAAATCAGCATAAACGAGAACAAGCCTTTCAATTGGGTTTATTAGGCACTGATATATCTGCTGAAGGGCCATTAAGGGGTGAAAATCAAGGTTCATATTTGATAAATTATCGTTATTCAACTTTAAGCATGTTAACTGAGCTCGGATTTTTAAAAATAGATGACAATAATTTATTCCAAGACCTTGCATTTAATTTTTTTATACCTTCTATGAAATATGGAAATTTTAGTTTATTCGGTATAGGGGGACTAAGCTTGTCAGAAGAATTTCCTATTAAAGATACAACAGAGTTTGAACCTGGTGAAGAATACTCAGATGGGAAATTTAATTCTGACATGGGGGTAATTGGATTAGATCATAAATATTTTCTGAACCAAAACACATATATAAAATCAGTGATTTCTGTAAGCACTCAAAGAATAGCGTACTGGAATGATTCAATTTCTAAAAAAGACCTGAGTACCACTCGTTTATATTCTGAAGAAATACAAAATACCTCTGCGCGTTTTTCAACTTATATCAACAAGAAGTTTAATGTAAAAAACAACTTTCGCGGAGGACTTATTGCAAGTCGATTATATTATAACTTAAACGCTCAAGGAAAGGATAATGAGGATAATCAATTTAAAACATTTTTAAAGTCTAAAGACAATACAGAAACTTATCAATTGTTTGGTCAATGGAAACATAGTTTTAATGAAAAATGGGTTTTAAATGCTGGAGTACATAACATGTACTTTGCATTGAATCAAAGTTATAGTGTGGAACCCCGGTTAGGACTAAAATGGAAATTTGCAGAAGGGCAAGCATTAAGTTTAGGGACCGGTTTACACAGTAGATTAGAAGCTATGAGTATTTATATGGCCAAGCAGCAACAAGCTGACGGATCGTATATTCAGCCCAATAAAAAATTAGGTCTAACCAAAGCATGGCATTATGTTGTTGGCTATGATAGAATGTTGAATGAATTTGTGCATTTAAAAACAGAAGTTTATTTCCAATCACTTTTTAATGTTCCAGTTGAAGAAGATCCCTCTAGTCCAATTTCTGCAATTAATGCTAATGCAGGCTTCACGACTGATAAATTTGTTAATCATGGTACAGCTTATAATATTGGAACAGAAATTACTTTAGAACGATTTTTTGCTAAGGGATATTATTACATGTTTACGGGCTCTATTTTTGATTCTAAATATAAAGCCAACAATGGAAAAACATATAATACAAGGTTTAATGCCAATTATAGATTTTCGCTTTTAGGAGGCAAAGAATACGCAGTTGGCAAAGACGATAAGAATCTATTTTCAATGAATTTTAAAGGAATTTGGGCTGGAGGAAATAGATACACACCCATAGATCTAGAATCCTCAAAGCTTTCTGGACAAGAAGTGAAATTTGAAGATAGGCAGTATCAGTATAAGGTTCCTAATTACTGGAGAATAGATATAACAGCTAGTTACCGAGTTAATCGAGTTAAAGTAGCGCATATTCTATCACTACAAGTACAAAATGTAACCAACAGAGAAAACGTATTTGGGTTTAATTATAATAACTACACAAAAACAATAGAAGAGGAATATCAATTTGGTATTCTACCCATTTTAAAATACAGGTTAGAATTTTAATTGATAATTTGGTGAATAGAGATATTAGCTTTTAGCACATTTGTAACAAATTGCTCACTTGGTAGAATCGAGAATATATCCACATATAGATTTAATTAATCGTTGCAAGGAAAACGATAGGCAATCTCAACATAAGATTTACAAATTGTATGCAAAGTCTATGTTTAATGTGTGTTATCGAATTGTGAATCAACATGATGAAGCACAAGATGTATTGCAAGAGTCGTTTATAAAAATGTTTAATCAAATCGATAGCTATCGAGAAGAGTCAAGTTTTGGCGCTTGGTTTAAAAGAATTGTAGTAAATAGCTCATTGAATCATATCAAGAAGAGGAATAAAGAAGAGCTACAATACGAATTACTAAAAGCTGATACTGATGATAGTTATTATGAAATGGAAAATGAAGGTGTACCTGAAACTTCCATTGTAGAGATACAAAATGCTATGGAGTTGTTACCAGAAGGCTATCGATTAGTTTTTACCTTGTATTTGTTTGAAGATTATTCACATCGTGAAATTGCAGAAGAATTAGGTATTACTGAATCAACTTCAAAATCTCAATTGAACAGAGCTAAAAAGAAAATGAAAGAAATTTTAATAAATAGGAAGAGTTATGAAAAGAACTGAGCATAAATCTTGGGAAAATTTTTTCGCCAAAAACAGATCGGACTTTGATACTAAGACACCTGATAACTTATGGGGGAAAATTGAAAATGAACTACCTAAAAGGAAGAAGAAAACTAAGCCTAAATTATATCAATTGTGGAATATATACAAATACGCGGCTTTATTCATTTTTGCTTTAGGCTTTGGATATTTAGTCATGTACCTACATTTTACAAATGCTGATTCTACAAGTAAGGTCGTCCCAACTGAAGTATTGCAGTTAATAGATAAGACTGAACAACCTGAATATTTAGCTGAACTCAATGAGGTGGAAAATTACTATTCAAATGAGATAGAGGTTAAATTAGTCGAATTAAAGGGGTTTGGTGATAATAAAGAAGTTATTGAAGAATTAAACTTGCTACAGGCTGAGTTCGATGAGTTGAAAAGTGAAATGGGCGATCATATAAATGACGAGCGCATAGTTCGTGCTATGATACAAAACTATAGATTACGCTTAGAGTTATTGAAAGAGATATTGATTGAATTGAATTCAGATGCTTCAAATCAAAAAGATAGAAATTATGGGAATGTTAAAATATAGAAATTGTTTATCGGCACTTTCACTTTTGATTTCAATTCAACTTTATGCTGCAGCTTTTGAAGATTCAAAGCAAATTAAATATGCATATCAAATTGATAAAACAGCATCGGTTGAATTAAATAATCAGTATGGAGAAATTGAGGTTAATGCTTGGGAAAAGGATAGTATATTAGTAATTGCGACCATCAAAGTTAGCACTGATAATTTGGCTCAAGCAAATGAACTTTTTGAATTAGTAGAAGTGAATTGTCGTGGAAATAGGACAAATGTTGTTGTTAATTCAGAATGGACAGAAGTATCTAATGTATGGAAAAGAGGCGCAATGGATCTAAAAAAAAGGTACGGTTCGGAAAAAAACTTAGTGATAAATTATAAAGTTTATATGCCTGTAACTTGCAGACTGGCAATTAAAAATAGATTTGGGGATGTGTTCTTGCCTAATTATTTAGGATCCCTGAGGGTTGAAATTGCTCATGGTGATTTAAGAGCAAGAAACATTAAAGATGCCCGTAGAATAGATGTGAAGTATGGTAAAATATTAATAAAAGATTTAGACCAAGGACTAATTTATCTGAGTTATGGCGATTTAATTGTTGATAATGCACAAAAAGTAAGTCTAGAATCTAAGTCATCAAATATAGAATTTTTCAAAGTCAAAGAATTAAATTTAGAAAGTAGAAATGATGATATTCGATCAGATGAAGTATATCAGATTCGAGGTAATTTAACTTATAGTCAACTGAGAATAAAAAAGCTAGATTATATTGCTGATTTAAATACTAGTTATGGTGATGTGAATATTAAACAGATCTATTCAAAATTTTATAGTATTCGCTTAAATGGAAATAACACGGACATCGATTTGGAATTTACTCATTTAGCTCCTTTTCAATTTAGTATTGAAACTTCTGGGAATAAGAGTATTGATTTTATGAAAGAGGCAACTATAGTAAATGAAACAAAAGATGGAAATGTGACCTATATTGAGGGTTATGTTAAAGATAAAGAAGCAAGTCCATTGGTTAATATAGTTTCTAAAAATGGCTATATTTCTTTCTATTAATCGGTTTAAATAAAGGCTAGAGCAAATCTTAGTGTTATTGATTTTGCACTGTTATGGCTTGTTGATTTACAAAGAGCTAATCATTAACTTTGCCCACCTTAAAAAATGAAGATTGATGGAAAAAATTGCACCTTATACACCCAAAAATAAAATTAGAATTGTAACTGCTGCTTCTCTTTTCGACGGGCATGATGCTGCAATTAATGTGATGCGCAGAATTATACAATCTACTGGAGTTGAGGTTATCCATTTGGGCCACGACAGAAGTGTGCAAGAAGTTGTAGATACTGCCATTCAAGAAGATGCCAATGCAATCGCCATGACATCTTACCAAGGAGGCCACAATGAGTACTTTAAATACATGTATGATTTGTTGAAAGAAAACGGCTCGGAGCACATTAAAATATTTGGCGGTGGAGGAGGAGTGATTCTTCCTGAAGAGATTGAAGAATTGCATAATTATGGAATTGAAAAAATTTATTCTCCCGATGATGGTCGAGCATTAGGTTTGCAAGGAATGATCAACGATCTAGTTGAAAGAAGTGATTATGCTACCGGTGCAAATTTGAAAGGAGAAATTAACCATTTAGAAGAAAAAAATACGAGGTCTATTGCAAGATTGATTTCAGGAGCTGAGAATTTTCCAAAAGAATCAGCAGCCATACTCGACCAAGTTCATGAAATGGCTAATAAAGTAAATACACCAGTTTTGGGAATTACAGGAACTGGAGGTGCGGGAAAATCTTCTTTAGTTGATGAATTAGTTCGTCGTTTTTTAATTGATTTTAAAGACAAAACAATAGGCATTATTTCAGTTGATCCTTCAAAAAGAAAAACTGGTGGTGCATTATTGGGCGACAGAATAAGAATGAATTCGATAAAAAACGAACGAGTTTATATGCGTTCATTAGCAACCCGTCAGAGTAACTTGGCTTTATCGAAGCATGTAAAAGAAGCAGTTTCTATTTTAAAAGCAGCAAAGTATGATTTAATCATTCTAGAAACTTCGGGTATTGGGCAATCTGACACAGAAATTACAGAACATTCTGATGTAAGTTTATACGTGATGACCCCTGAATTTGGGGCAGCTACTCAATTGGAAAAAATTGATATGTTGGACTTTGCCGATGTAATTGCCATTAATAAATTCGACAAAAGAGGTGCTTTAGATGCTATACGAGATGTAAAAAAACAGTATCAACGTAACCATCAATTGTGGGATAAAAAACCAGATGAAATGCCCGTTTATGGCACCATTGCTTCTCAGTTTAATGACCCTGGAATGAACCAGCTTTATAAAAAGATTATGACTGTGTTGGTTGAAAGAACAAATACCGATTTAAAGTCAACCTTTCAAATTACAGATGAAATGTCTGAAAAGATATTTGTAATTCCAGCAAGTCGAACTCGTTATCTTTCTGAAATTTCTGAGAACAATAGAGCTTATGATTTATGGTCAAATACTCAAGCAGAGATTGCACAAAAATTATACGGCATTCAAAAGTCTATTGAAACCATTCAAGGGATGGATGTAGATGATAAAGATAGATTGATTAAAAGCTTGCAAGGCACTTTTGAGACCTTGAAGCTGGAATTAGACCCTAAAAATTATAAGTTAATTGAAGAATGGCCAAATACAGTAGAAAAATATAAAAACCCCATCTATTCTTTTAAAGTTCGAGATAAGGAGATTAAAATGGAAACCCATTCTGAATCTTTATCTCATTCTCAAATACCTAAAGTTGCGCTACCAAAATACGAAGCTTGGGGAGATTTGTTAAAATGGAATTTACAAGAAAATGTACCTGGTGAATTTCCCTATACAGCTGGTTTATTTCCGTTTAAACGAAAGGGAGAAGATCCAACTAGAATGTTTGCTGGTGAAGGTGGACCCGAAAGAACAAATAGACGCTTCCATTACGTATCAATTGGCTTGCCTGCAAAACGATTGTCAACGGCATTTGATTCGGTTACACTGTATGGAAACGACCCAGATTATAGACCAGATATTTATGGTAAGATTGGAAATGCTGGCGTTTCGATTTGCTGTTTAGATGATGCTAAAAAATTATATTCTGGATTCAATTTAGCAGATCCAATGACTTCTGTTTCTATGACCATCAATGGTCCAGCACCAATGTTGTTGGGTTATTTTATGAACGCTGCCATTGACCAACAGTGTGAACTTTACATTAAAGAAAATGGACTTGAAAAGCAAGTAGAAGCAAAGATTGCAGCAATTTATCAAGAAAAAGGAGTAGCTAGACCAAAATATCAGGGTCCACTTCCAGAAGGAAATGATGGTTTGGGCTTAATGTTGTTGGGAGTTACTGGCGATCAAGTTTTGAACGCTGATGTTTATGCTAAAATAAAAAAGGAAACTATTTCGGTTGTCCGAGGAACTGTACAAGCAGATATCTTAAAAGAAGATCAGGCGCAAAATACCTGTATTTTTTCAACTGAATTTGCCCTTCGATTAATGGGTGATGTTCAAGAATATTTTATAAATAATGGTGTAAGAAATTTTTATTCTGTATCCATTTCAGGTTATCACATTGCAGAAGCAGGAGCAAATCCCATCACTCAATTGGCTTTTACCTTAGCTAATGGATTTACTTATATAGAATACTATTTAAGTAGAGGAATGGATATTAATGCTTTTGGTCCTAATCTATCATTCTTTTTCTCAAACGGAATAGACCCAGAATACGCGGTGATTGGAAGAGTTGCCAGAAGAATATGGGCTAAAGCCTTAAAGAATAAATATGGAGCAAATCCAAGAGCGCAAATGTTGAAGTATCACATTCAAACTTCTGGGCGTTCACTGCATGCTCAAGAAATTGACTTCAACGATATTCGTACAACCTTACAAGCGTTATACGCCATTTATGACAACTGTAATTCTTTACATACCAATGCTTATGATGAAGCAATTACGACACCTACGGAAGAGTCTGTAAGAAGAGCTATGGCTATTCAGTTAATTATCAATCGAGAATTAGGCTTAGCGAAAAATGAGAATCCAATTCAAGGTTCATTTATTATTGAAGAACTTACTGATTTAGTTGAAGAAGCTGTTTTAACAGAATTTGATCGCATTACCGAAAGAGGCGGTGTATTGGGTGCTATGGAAACCATGTATCAGAGAAGTAAAATTCAAGAAGAGAGCTTATATTATGAAGGTTTGAAGCACAGTGGAGAATTCCCAATAATTGGAGTGAATACATTTTTGAGTTCTAAAGGTTCGCCAACAGTAACTCCCGGTGAAGTGATTAGAGCAACGAAAGAAGAAAAAGAATATCAAATTGAAATGTTAGGTCACCTTCAAAAAGGAAATGAAAAACAATCAAGTGAATATTTGAGGAAAATACAACAAGTGGCCATTCAAAATGGGAATATTTTTGAATCATTAATGGAAGCTTCAAAGTATTGCTCTTTAGGTCAAATTACTTCAGCATTGTTTGAAGTAGGCGGACAATATAGAAGAAATATGTAATTATGACTAAAGCAACTATCCTTATAAGTATTATCGTGTTTGGTTTGATTTCTTGCGGCCCTAAAACAGAGGCAGATAAGAATGAAAGTTTATTATCCCCTGCTGAATTGTTTGTTCAATCAATTGAAAACGAGCATAATTCTGAAGTTTATAACTCAAAAGAGATTATTCAATTTGACTTGAATTTGGTTTTTGGAGGTAAAATTAGATTCGATGGAAGCATCCAAATGACTCCTAATGCAGGAATGGTAAACATGAAGGACAGTAATAAAACCATGATTTGGGATGGACAAAATGCATACACAAGTGATTCGTCCTATTCTAAAGCAAGATTTGACTTGCTAACTTGGTCCTACTTTTTTGCAGCACCTTACAAGTTAAATGACAAAGGAACGATTCATACTATTTTAGGACAAAAACTTTTAAATGAGGAATCATTCGATGCTTTAAAATTAACGTTTGAAGATGGAATAGGAGACAGTCCTGAGGACTGGTATGTTGTATATAAAGATCAAAAATCTGATTTGTTGGCTGCTATGGCTTATATTGTTACAAGTTCTAAATCCTTGGAGGAAGCCGAGAAAGATCCACATGCAATTACTTATGAAGCTTATGTAGAACTAGATGGAATTCCTTTTGCAACCCAATGGAATTTTTGGACATGGAACGAAGAGGGAGAATTAAATAAACTATTGGGCTCGGCTGTTATAAGTAACATTCGATTCATAAAAAAAGAGGAAAGCTTATTCAAGCCTTCCTCTGATTTAACATTGATTTCGAACAATTAGTCTAAGCCTAACATTCCTTCTTTTAAATCTTCATCAGCAGGTTCGTCACAAAACCAGATGCCAAAAAGAGCTTTTTTGAAATCATAACCTGGTATTGTTTTAACGGTTTTACCATTTTTAGAAACACTTGTTCCACCAGCTTTAGTATAGGCAATTACAAAGCGGTCGCCTTTGACAATTTCATCTTTAAATGCATCTTTAAATTGCTGTATCTTTTCTTTTAAAGGAGCTGTTTTTCCTTTGGTAGCATTTTCAAAACCTTCATTAATTGCTGTAATCATTTTGTCGCTAGTAATTAAGCTAGAAACAATGTCTAAAGTGATGGCCATTGATTCATCATTGTTCATGATTTTATTGGCATCTTTTGTTTTTGTCTCAAGATACAATGCTCCAACATAAAGGTCTAAAAACATTTTCTCTCTTAATCCAGCACCGTTAAAACTGAGGTTTTGTTCACCTACTTTTATTGATTTTGCAGGAGTAACTCCAGAAATCTCTTTTTGAGCAAAAGCCCCCGTTGTCATCAAAAATGACAACACTATAATGCAAATCTTTTTCATAATTTATTTTTTTTGAAATGTAAGAATTAATTTCTTTTCATACCAATAATTATTCCAGTATGAAATGCTTCGATTTTCACTGTCTTCTCACTTAAATCCATTGTTTTTCCCTAAAGTCATTTTTAATATGATCATACTTTTTGATAAGCTGCAGCAAAAATGTATTTTCCATAAAAATAGGTAAGACCCTTTTTCCGAAAACCAGGCTCAAAATAAGATTCTCTTATTGCTGAAATGGAATTGGATTCAATACCTGTTGTGATTTTTAAAAATGAAAACATCATTAACTCTATTGCTTTTTGCCACCATTTTTTTGCTTGATTAAAATCTGAAATAAGCCATAATCCGTTAACAGATAACGTGTTGTTTAGGGTCTTGTGAATGAGGTCTAGATTTTTTGGAGAAAATAAATCCAAATAAAAAAATGTCATAATCACATCATAGTTTGTGTCGGGAATATTATTTTCATTTCCTACAATAAAATTCACATGATGATTAGGTTCATTGATTAACCTTTTTCTACTAAGAGAAATCATTTTTTCAGATTGATCAATATAATCTATATGTAAAAGTGGATACTTCTGAGTGATTATTTTTAAGGTGTTGCCGCCACCTCCTCCCATAAAAAGTACTTTTCCTTTTACTGGCAAAAGTGATAAAAATTCTTCCTGCGATTTTTGAATACAACCGAAAAAAACCAATTTGCTTAAAAAGGTATAAATTGGAGCAATAGCATTGTAATCATTTACCAAAATTGATTGATTTATGTTGATGAAATACTTAATTAAAGGCTGTTAATTTACAAACTATGCTTGTATTATCTTAAAAATTCTATAAAGGTATTTATGATTAAGCTGTTTGATTCATTAATATATTAGCTATCGGGCATATAAGAGTTTAACAGAAGCTAAGAAATTAATATAGAACATTAGGTATGAAATGAGTGATAATAGATAATTATCTCGGTATTTCTGACTAATTCTTTATTTTAGCAACGACGAAAAATCGCTGCTGATTTATATTAATCTCATCGGTCATAAACATGATTAAGAACAAAAAAGTTGTAGTTGTAATGCCAGCTTATAATGCTTCAAAAACATTAGAACGAACCTACAATGAAATTGATTTAGAATTGGTTGACGAGGTAATAATTGTTGATGACTGTAGCACAGATAGTACATCTGAAAAGGCTAAAGAATTAGGAATAAAACACATTATTCGTCACGAACAAAATACTGGATATGGGGGAAATCAAAAAACCTGTTATCGCAAAGCATTAGAATTAGGAGCCGATATAGTAATAATGGTCCACCCTGATTATCAATATACACCCAAGTTAATTCCCTCCATGTGCTATTTGATAGCCAATGATTTATTTCATGTTGTATTGGGGTCAAGAATTTTAGGAAGCGGCGCACGCAAAGGTGGAATGCCACTTTATAAATACATTGCAAATCGATTTCTGACCCTTTTTCAAAACATTATGGTTGGAGCTAAACTTTCAGAATACCACACTGGTTATCGAGCTTTTTCGAAAGAAGCCTTAAAATCAATAAATTATAATGAAAATTCTAACAATTTCGTATTTGACAATCAAATGCTATCTCAATTAATTTATCGTGGTTTTGAAATAGCTGAGGTTACTTGCCCAACAAAATACTTTGACGAAGGCTCTTCTATTAATTTTAACAATAGTGTCGTTTACGGATTAGGAGTACTAAGAACCTCATTACGTCATCGATTGCAATTGTGGGGCTTTAAGTCATCACTTTATAATATTCCGAAATAGGGTGGAAGGGTGTATTTATTGCGGTTCTGAAAGGTCAAAATTGCTTTTTGAGCTTCGTGATATTTTTTTAGATAAATATCAATTAAGGGAGTGTGAGAATTGCGAAACTTCTTTTTTGCATCCAAAGCCAAACTCTGATCAATTAACAAGAGCTTATCGCGATGATTATTACGGAGAAGGAGAAACAAAATTTAATCCTTTGGTTGAACGTGTTATTGACTTTTTTAGAAAACGGAATGCAAAGAAAATTGCAAAAATTGTAAACTTTAAAGGTAGAGTATTGGATATCGGTTGCGGGAATGGAAAGTTATTACAAAACATAGGAACTTGTGGAAATTTTGAGCTACACGGATTAGAATTGCCAAGTAAATCTGCCGAGAGAGCTAGCAAAATAAAAGAAATAGAACTACATATAGGAGCTTTAAAGCCTGAAACTTACTTGCCCAATAGCTTTGATTTGATCACTTTAATTCATGTGTTTGAGCACCTAGAGAACCCTAAAGATATTATAGAAATCATTGAGTCTATCATCAAGAAAAATGGGATATTAATTGTTGAATTTCCAAATTTAGCTAGTTGGCAAGCAAAATTTTTTAAGCAAAACTGGTTACACTTAGATCCGCCAAGACATCTTAATTTTTTTAAACCAGAACAATTTAAAAGGATTTTAAATCAAGTTGGTTTTGTGTTAATTCAAGAAAAATACTTTAGCCCACAGTTTAGCCCTTTCGGAGTGCAGCAAAGTATTTTAAATACGTTTTTAGCTAAAAGAGATGTATTGTATGAATACTTGAAGGGAAATAAAGCATACACAAAACCATACTCTCGTCTGAATATTCAGCTACAAGTTATTTTTCATTGGCTCAGCTTTCCTTTTTTTATAGCAACAGATATGATTGCTTCTTTTTTTAAGCGAGGTGGAACTATTCGGTTTATTTTCAAAAAAAATGATTAGATTTATAGTTAAAATCTATTGAAAATGAGAAATATACTACTATCAGTCTTTGCAATACTAGCTATAAATGCAAACGCTCAAAGCACGATTCCAAATGGAAGTTTCGAGCAATGGACAACAATTTCATACAATAATCTTGATAATTATGTCACCGAATCGGGAAGGGCACAATTTTTATTAGGTTCTACTACAACAATAAAATCGTCAGATGCACAAAATGGAAATAGCTCAGTAAAGCTAGAAACAAAAACTACTGGGCAAGATACTTTGTTTGGTTTTTTTACTTCAGGCGATTTTGATCGAAGCAATGGGTTTCCATATTCTCAAAAGCCAGACTCTTTGGTAGGTTATTATAAGTCGAATGTATTAGCTGGTGACACAGCTTTGATCATTGTAAGATTTTCTAAGCTAGGAAACATATTTAGTTTTAATCTTAAAACTTTTGTTGGAGTTCAAAATGCTTGGACAAGGTTTGCTTTTCCTTTAAACTTAGCAATCACTCCAGATTCAATGTTTATAGCCGCAGCATCTAGCAATGCCATTAATGAAGTTGGAGTACAGCCTGGTAGCTGGATTATGTTCGATAACTTTAGTTTTGTAGGTACAGGAATCACGCAACCAATTCTAAATGGAGATTTTGAAAACTGGACTATTCACACCTATGAAAATCCTACTAATTGGAGCTCAACTAACATCAGAGGCTCTCAATTGGGTCAATTTTCTTCTACAAAAACCACTGATAAAACACATGGTAATTTTGCATTAAGATTAGAAACGGTAAAGATATTTGATGATACTATGGGTTATATAACTAATGGTGTCTTTGGAAGAGATTCAGTAATGGGTGGGCAACCATTTAATATAGTTTTTGATACCTTAGTTGGACAATATAAGTATTCGCCTGTTGGTTTAGACTCAGCTGCTATGGTATTGACTTTTTCTAAAAACAGGAATGTGGTTGGTGGGAGATATTACTTTTTTAGTCCTAGCTCGACCTATCAACAATTTCAAATTCCTTTTGTATTACCTCAAATTCCTGATACGTTAAGAATTGATATTACATCATCAATAAACGATGGTTTTATTGGCTCAACTTTATTCATAGATCACCTCGTTTTGAAATCTATTTTGACGAATATCGATAAGGAATCAAATTTGTTTCAAGAAATAAGCCTTTATCCTAATCCTTCTAATGAATACATAAAACTTGAGTTTGTAAATCATTCACAAGTTGCTACTGTTCAAATAATAGATCAAATAGGAAGAACTTACTATAATTATGATATCAATAAAGGAGACCAAAAAATAAACATTGACCTTCAAAGCCTACCTTCTGGTTCTTATTATGTAAGAATATCTAATAATGACGAAGTAGTTTATAAACAAATCACTAAGCTATAAAACATAAAGGATCTTCTGCGTTTGGAAATGGCAATTTGAAGGCCTAATTTTGCAGCTGAATAATGGCCAATAGGCTTTAATTAAAAGAAAGAATAAATTATGTCAAACGCAGTATTTAATCCACCGGTTGCAATGAATGAGCCAATTTTAAGCTATGCACCTGGTAGTCCAGAAAGAGAAGAACTTCAAAAAACAGTTGCTGAATTTAGATCACAACAGAAAGATATTCCAATGTTTATCAATGGAAAAGAAGTTAGAACAGGCAATAAAGTTAGCATGCACCCACCATATGACCACAAGCATAATTTAGGTTCATACCATAAGGGCGATAAATCACATGTACAAGAGGCTATAAATGCTGCATTGGCTGCAAGACAATCATGGGCTGATTTGCCATGGGAACAACGTGCATCTGTTTTTTTAAAAGCAGCTGAATTAGCAGCTGGGCCTTATCGTCAAAAGTTAAATGCTGCTACTATGTTAGCGCAATCTAAAAATGCTTTTCAAGCTGAAATTGATTCTGCATGTGAATACATTGACTTTTTAAGGTATAATGTAGAGTTTATGCGACAAATTTATGCAGAACAACCTGAATCTTCAGAAGGTGTTTGGAATAGACTAGAATATAGACCTTTAGAAGGATTTATTTTTGCCATTACTCCTTTTAACTTTACTGCAATAGCTGGTAATCTTACAGCTAGCCCTGCTATGATGGGAAATACTGTTGTTTGGAAACCAGCCAATACTCAAGTATATTCTGCTTGGGTGATCATGGAAATTTTGAGAGAAGCAGGTTTGCCTGCAGGAGTTATTAACTTGGTTTATACGGCAGGTCCAGATGCTGGAGAAGTTGTATTTAATCATCCTGATTTTGCAGGCTTGCACTTCACTGGCTCAACAGCAATTTTCCAAAACATGTGGAAAACCATAGGAAATAACATAGAAACTTATAAATCTTATCCAAGAATTGTTGGCGAAACAGGAGGGAAGGATTTTATTGTAGCTCATGAATCTGCTAATGCAAAAGAAGTTGCAACAGCTATTATCAGAGGCTCTTTTGAATTTCAAGGGCAAAAATGTTCAGCTGCTAGTAGAGCTTACATTCCTTCAACAATGTGGGAAGAAGTGAAAGGGTATGTTTTAGCTGACTTGAAAAGCATAAAAATGGGAAGCCCAGAAGATTTTTCAAACTTTGTAAATGCGGTTATAGACGAAAAAGCATTTAATAGTATAACTGCTTATATAGACGATGCTAAGGCAGCTCCAAACGCTGAAATTATCGCAGGTGGCGGATATGATAAATCTGTTGGTTATTTTATTGAGCCTACAGTAATTTTAGTAAAAGACCCGAAATACACTACCATGTGTGAAGAAATATTTGGCCCTGTGATTTCTATATTCGTTTATGATGAAGCAGATTTTGAAGCAACATTGCAATTAGTAGATGATAATAGCTATGCATTGACCGGAGCTATCTTTGCTAAAGACAGACATGTAGTAAATCACATGTGTAAGGTATTGGAAAATGCGGCTGGAAACTTCTACATCAATGATAAACCGACAGGCGCAGTAGTTGGTCAGCAACCTTTTGGTGGTGCTAGAAAATCAGGAACAAATGACAAAGCTGGTGCGATGCAAAACCTAATGAGATGGGTTTCTTCTAGAACAATGAAAGAAACTTTTGTTCCGGCAAAAGACTATCGTTACCCTTTTTTAGGCGAATAATTAGCATTTAAATAGACTGAAAACACCTTAGATCTTTGATTTAAGGTGTTTTTTGTTTTTTGAACTTGGATCTTTTAACTAACAAAAGTTTGTTAAATGATTGAAGCATTTAAGTTATAACTTTGCAGTTTCCTGTAGATATTTGAATTGTGAAAATTCCATTTAAAATCCCAAAGTATTTAGCCAATAAATATGCATTTACTGGTTTTGTTTTTATTGTCTGGATTTTGTTTTTAGATCAAAATAAAGTTCTAACTCAAATTCAATATAGAATGGAATTGAATAAACTAGAGGAGGAGAAAGCTTTTTATGAGGAAGAAATTAAGAAGACCATTACAGATTTAGAAGACTTAAAGTCAAATCCAAAGTCTTTAGAGAAATTCGCACGCGAAAAATACTTAATGAAAAAAGACAATGAAGAACTTTTTGTAATTGTTGAAGAATAAAAAAGGTCGTTTCTGCTTTTCAAAAACGACCTTCTCTTTATATAAACACAATTATTTTGCCGGTAATATTTTACCTGAAACTTCTCCAAACCCTATTCTAATTCCATTGTTTTCACAATAGCCTTTCATAATAACAGTGTCATTATCCTCAATGAATTTACGTTCATCTCCACTTTTTAACTTTAAAGTTTTTGTTCCTTTCCATGACAATTCTAACATCGAGCCATAAGAATCTTCTGTTGGTCCACTGATAGTACCCGAAGCATACATATCTCCAGCATGTATATTGCAGCCATTGATGGTGTGGTGTGCAAGTTGTTGATTTTGATTCCAGTACATGTATTTGTAATTGGACTTACAAATGGTACTTGCTTCTTTGTTTTCTGGTTGAATTAATACTTCTAGTTTGATATCAATGTTTTTATCACCTTCATATTCTAAATAGGAAAATACTTTTGGCTCTTGATTTGGTCCAGATATACGGTAGTTTTCAAGTGCGTCAAGTGTTACTACCCAGGCTGAGACCGATGAACCAAAGTTCTTAGCTAAAAATGGACCTAATGGAACATACTCCCAACTTTGAATATCTCGTGCAGACCAGTCGTTAAAAAGTACCATTCCAAAAATATAATCATCAGCTTCTTTCGTTGATATGCTGTCTCCCAAAGGCTTTCCTTCGTAAGTAATGAAGGCCATTTCTAGCTCAAAATCCAACATTTTACAAGGGCCAAATACTGGGCCTTCATCAGCTTTTGGTTTTTGTTGGCCTTTTGGGCGATGTAAAGGTGTTCCAGAAACAACTATAGATGATGAGCGACCGTGATATCCTACAGGGATGTGTTTCCAGTTTGGCAATAAAGCATTATTCGGGTCTCTAAACATGGTTCCAACATTAGTTGCATGTTCTATACTTGAGTAAAAATCAGTATAATCGCCAATTTCAACAGGCAATAAATTTTCAACATCTGGAATAGGTATTAAAATTTGATTTAAATGACTCTTATTGCTTTGTAAAACGAGATTCGATTCATCAAATAAAACAGCAATCCTATCCCGAAGTTTACGAGTTCCTATTTTGCCAAACCGCATCATATTATTTAAATAACTAGTATCAAAATCTTTAGCCGTGAAAGCTAAATCATCTAAATAACCTAATTTAAATAGCTGTAAAATATCGATGGCAAAATCGCCAATTCTTGATGCAACTCTCGGGCTTAATTCTTTATTGAAAATTATACCAAATGGAATATTTTGAATGGGGAAATCTGAGTCTTTCTCAACTTCTATCCATGATTTTAAATGTTTGTTGTTTGCGAAAATTTTCATGTATTCATTTTTTTTGTGCTGAGCAAAAATAGGAGTTAAAAATTGTTACTTAAAACATGCAACTATTAAATTCAATTATTCGTCAAAAGAACACAACGTATATCGTATTTTCTTAAATAAATTTATGTGTTGCAATATAGTTGAAGTATAGTTATATTAGCGCAACTTAAAATAAACAATCTCTTTATATGAAAAAGTATCTACTTACTCTCACCTTTACCGCATTAATGCTGGGTTCCTATTCAAAATTATTTGCACAGGCAAGCCCTGTTCAAACATTATTTACTGAAGATTTTGAAGCCGGTACTCCTATTAAAATGATAGGAATCTCAAAGCCACTTGCACAAAATTTGTGGGATACAACTAAAAGACTAGCAAGTACTGGTATGTACTGTGATACCAATTTTACTGGCTTTAGAGATACTAGTTATTTAGTTTCTCCAAATGTTGACATTACAGGTTTTGTTAGTGTGAACATTGCCTTTGATCATATTTGCTATATCGAACAGTTTGATGATGCCTATTTAGAGGTTAGTTTTAATAATGGTGCCTCTTGGATTCAAACTGGACCATCTAATTATAAAGGAGGCTCTTATCTTAAGGCAGATAGTACATTTTCTAAATTTAGTCGCCCTTTAGATTGGCACTTTTCTGATGATCAGTGGGTGCCGCTTTCAACTACTACTGCATGGGTAACTGAAAACTTTGATATCTCTACGATGATTGCCGATCCCAATATTCCTACTTCAAATAGCATGAAATTTAGATTTGTTTTAGTTGATGATCCTGGTTCTGCACCTGGAAGAGTTGGAAAACATACTTGGTATTTAGATAACATTATAGTAACGGGTGCAACATGTGAATTAATTCCACCTACATTGACTTTATTCGACCCATATAGATACATTGATGTTTATGATGATGTGGTTTACTTTACTGGGCCTTATGATTTTTCAACTCAATTTAGAGATGCATCATTAATCGATACTTCTATTTTGATTTACACTGTTAAGTATGCAGCTGGAGGCTCTTTTACTGATACAATTAATTTTGTCGTTACTGCTGGTTCAAATTATTTTGCAGAGATTCCTGCTCAGTCACCCGGAGATACGGTTTGTTATCGTATCATTATAACCGATATGAGTGCATGTAAAAATAGAACTACATATCCGCTGACCGGCGAAGTTTGCTTTTTAGTTCGTGATAATTTACCACCTGGTTGTCAAACAAAACCAATTTTTGATTTCCCATATTATCAAACCTTTAATGCTACAGATTTTCAGGTTGGACAAACTATAGTTTTAGCTGAAGATTGGGTTAACGGAACTGGAGATTTTCATGACTGGTGGGTAGGACAAGGACAAACCCCTACAGCAGGTACTGGGCCAAAAATAGGTGATGTTGGAACTGGAACAGGAAAGTATTTATACATGGAAGCCGATGGGCATTTAGGCCAAATCGCGCAATTATTTTCTCCTTGCATAGATTTATATCAGATTCCTAATGCCAATATTAAATTCTATTTAAACATGCGTGGTGCAGGTGGAAATGAATTTCATGTTGATTTATATGATGCCAGTACTCAATCATATTTAAATGATATTATTCCAGTAATTAATGGTGGTCAAGTTGACGATTGGTTTGATGTGGAGTTTAATGCTTACCAATACAGAAACACCATAACGCAATTGCGTTTTAGAGGTAAAACTAATCCAACAAATGCCTTATCTGATATCGCTTTAGATTCATTTAAGATTGTGTATGCTCCATTAGTTGATATAAGAATGGAATCTATCGAAATATCGCCGCTTAATCCTGAAAATGAACTAGATGAAATTAAAATTTCATTTTCTAATCTCGGTGTTTTAGATGTCGATACTGCTTATATCTATTATGAAATATTAAATGATACAGGTGGTGTTATATTTCCTGCTTCTCCTGTATTGTGGACAGGTTTAATTACTCCTAATCAATATTTAACCATTCCTATTCCTCAAAAATATACAGTTCCATTAGGAGATTATGCAGTTCGTGCATGGATTAAAGCTCCAAATGATGAACGTGCAATTAATGATACCTCAAACATTATAAAATCTATAGGGCTGCCATACAGAGGACTAGATTTCTTTGATGATTTTGAAGGAGATACCATTTTTCAACAAATTCCTAAACCAACTCAATTTGGCAATCAATGGGGATTAGGAAAACCTAAAGGAAAATATACCAATACAACTTTTTCAGGTGATTTATGCTGGGATTTAAACCCCAATGGAAGTTATAGTGGAAATAATGAATTTGTATCGCTTTATACCCCATTTTTTGATTTCACAGCTGCAGATTCTATGATTTTATATTTCTACAACAATAGAAGCATGAATTTAGTTGAAGATGGAGTTGGTTTAGAATATTCTTTAGATGAAGGACTTACTTGGGACACAGTGAAGGGGCAAAATGATCCAAAACGAAAGTTTTGGTACAATGAGAATTTGTCAGGAAGTACTGTAGGTGGATTTCCAGTTTTTTCTGATACGACAAGTAAATTTTTTGGAAGCGATAAAGGCTGGGTAGAATCTGAAGTATTATTAGAAGACCTTTTTAATAATGAAAAATATGTCTTGTTTCGATTTAAGTTTTTTGCATTGAAAGACGAAACTGGAGGAGAAGGGATGAGTATCGACGATTTTAGAATTGTTGACCCAATTAATCAAAATGCTCAAAGTGTAAAAATTCTCTATCCTACTACCAGTTGTGAGGTGGGAGATTTACCTAGAAAAATTAGAGCGGTCATTAAGAATGTAGGTAACAGAACCATGTCTAATGTTCCTATAGATATTACGGTTACTCGAATTAACGGGCCAAATTCACCAGCAGTTCAAACTGCTTCAGAAGTATTAAATACAACAATTTTTTCAAGAGATAGATATCATTTTACTACCAATACAGCATTCGATTTTAGCGAATATGGTGATTATGAAATTAAAATAATTACAAAACTACCTGGTGATGCAAGACCTAAAAATGATACGATGATTAAGATGGTTGAGCATTTTGAAGGTTGTAATATTTTCTTCGAATTTGGCACTAACCAAGAAGTGACTGATTCCAGTAGATGGAGGTTAGAGGCAACTCATTCAGGTAGAGAATATATTTACAGCGAACCTTATGCTGGTTGGGCTCCAAATACGTTTAATACAGCATCAGTTTGTGTTAAAAACGGAGCTAAAGTGAGATTTAAACTTGGTGATATTGATACCTCAATTGCGAAATTTACCATTAGGGGTTATGATACTTTATATGTAGATGAAGGCGATGGTGGTCCTGATGCGGTTGATGCTAATTTTGATTGGATTTGCCCACCTCAAAGAAGTGCAAAACCTCTAAACTTTATCTTTGATGACAATGTTATATCATTCCCATTTTCTAAGTCTTATTCACTAGATCTTATTTTCCAAAACAATGGATTAGATAGCTTAGATAATTTGGATTTAACTGTTCACTTAGATGGAAATAAGGTTTATGACACCACCTTTGCGTTTGACCCTCCTACTTATTTAAATGGGTTTAGGTTTAGAAGAAAGAAAAAAGTTGATATTGGTGACTTTAAATTGAGTCCAGGGATACATCATTTTAGGGCTTTAACCTTATTACCTAATGGTCAGCCTGATTTACAGCCTGAGGATGATACTTTAGATTTCTACTTTACTGTAATTGATACTGTAAAAGCTAACTTAGCTACAACGGGTTATTGTACAGACTTCGAAGCAGCTAGTAATCCTAAATGGCTATCATTGAATCCTTACACCTATTCTACGAAAAACTCCTTTGAAATTGGAACCCCCAATAAAACAAATCTTCAAGGTGCAAAGAGCGGGATGAATGCTTGGGTAACTTTAATTGATTCAAATTATTCTAATTTTGATTCATCTTCATTGTATTCTCCATTCATGTTATTCCAAAAGGATTCTTGTTATACGATATCGTTTGAAAATAATTATTCTTTTGATGATACGTATCACGATGGAGGTCATGTTCAATACTCAGTAGATGAAGGAAGTTCATGGAATACAATTGGTAAAAGAGACTTTAGTCTGCCATATTCTAAGAATTGGTATAATTCGCCAAACATTGTTGCAATTCCGAATAACAGACAAAATCAAGGATGGACTGGTATTTCTAATGGATATGTAAAATCAGAAAATATTATTGGCTTTAATAAAGATACGTATGCAATATTAAGATGGAGATTTGAGTCTGATGGTTCTGGTAGAGGTGAAGGCTGGGCAATAGATGATTTTTGTGTGCAAGCAACAAATGTGTCAAATTGCTTTACAGTAGGACTTGATGAATACCAAATGGGAATAGATAAATTGTATTTAGGTCAAAACATTCCTAATCCTGCTTCTAATAATACTATTATCCCTTATTATTTACCAAATGCAAGTAATATAGACTTTACTGTTGTAAATATGCTAGGTCAACCTGTTTATCAAGAAAAAGGGAATCGTTCACAAGGCGACCATTTGATACATCTAGACTTGACAAATTTAGCCGAAGGGGTGTATTACTATTGGTTAATTAGTGATGGTGAAAAGATTACCAGTAAAATGGTAGTCACAAAATAATTATATTTAAAACGCTAAAAAAGTTGACCTTGGTCAACTTTTTTTAGCTTAACAATAAAAAAAATGAGAAAGCTTTTATCTTTTGCAATTCTGTTTTGCAGTTTGTTTTCAATCCAAGCACAAACTAGCATTTACTTAGAAGATTTTGAAGGAGCAAACCCAACAGTAACATCATATACTGCTAATGGTGGCACAGAACGTTGGGCTACAACTACTTCATATAGTTTCAGTGGAGTTAAGTCTGACTCTGGAAAAGTGGTATTGTCTGACACCTTGTTTTTAGAAACAAATACCATAAATGCAAGTACGGCTACATTTTTAACATTAGAATTTAAACAAATTTGCAAAATCGATTTTTTCGATAAAGGCATGATTCAAGTTTCAAACGACAATGGAACATCATGGACAACGCTGACTAGTGCTGATTATAATGGAAGTGGGTTTTTAAATGCCAATGCATTTTCTGCTATTAGCTACACGGTTTGGGACGCCGCAAATGGTAGTTCTATGCCAGCAAATAGTTGGTGGAAATCTGAAAGCTTTGATTTGTCAAGCCATGCATCTAATAGTTCACAAGTTAAAATTAGGTTTGCACTAATTGATGCAAACAACAATGGGGCAAGCAATAATTATGGATGGTTAATTGACGATATTGAGTTGCTTGGTGCTTCTTGTGAATTAGTTCCTCCAACCATTACATTAACTGGGACTATACTGCAAGGAACGGTTTATTCAACGGGACCTTATACTATAGAAGCGAATATACAAGATCCAAGTGGTATAGCTTCTGCTGTTTTAAACTATACTAAAAATGGTGTAGCTGCAAGTCCTATCACTATGAATATTGTTTCTGCAAATACGTATAGAGGCATTATTCCGAATGCATTGGTGAATGATACCATTTGTTATTCCATTCAGGCTGTAGATGCTACTACATGTGCCAATACGGCGATTTATCCGAGTACAAATTGTGTGCAATTCATAGTAAAATCTAATCCTCCGCCTTCTTGCGTTGGCTTACCGATTTTTAACTATCCATATACTGAAACTTTTGGAAGTTTTACTCCTGGGAATGGGCAAGCAAATGCAGGTACTTTATCGAATAATTGGATAAATGATACTGGCGATTCACATGATTGGTGGGTATATAACCAAGCAACAAGATCAGCAAACACAGGCCCATCAGCAGATCATTCTAATCCTCCTAATAATTTTCTATATGTCGAAGCTTCTGGATTTGCCAATGAAACAGCAATTTTAAATACGCCATGTTACGATTTCACTAATTTATTAGCGCCTAAATTTAGTTTCTACTACCATATGTATGGTGCAACTATGGGAGAATTACATGTAGATATTTTTCATGGAGGAGTTTGGATTATGGACATAATGCCAGCTGTTATTGGAAATCAAGGAGATCAATGGAATTTTCAAGAAATAAGCTTGGCAGCTTATGCAGGAAGCATTGTCAAACTTCGATTCAGAGCCAAAGTAGGCAGTAGTTTTACAAGCGATATAGCCATTGATGATATTGAAATTGTTGAACCAGTATCTACAGATATATCTTTATCAAGTATAGTTTCACCTTCTTCCGGAATTGGAAATTGTAATGGTACAGCTAATGAATATTTAACTGTTGAATTAACTAATTCAGGTTCTCTACAACAGAGTAATGTACCAGTATTTTATCAACTAAACAGTGGAACTGTAGTAACAGATACTGCGAAATTTAATATTCCACCAGGAGCAAGTGCCAATTTTACCTTTCAGAACCCAATTAACATGTCAGCACCTGGCTCTTATATTTTTAGTTTTTGGACAGCCTTGCCTAATGATGCTATTCTCACTAATGACAGTATTTTAAACTTTATTGTAACGACTTCATTTATAGAAACAAGCTTTCCAGACACAACTAACTTTGATAATTTCACAGCAGGAACTCCGGGGGTGTTTTTAGAAAGTTGGGGAAACGACCAAGCAGATGCTCATGATTGGTATGTGAATTCTGGTACAACTCCTTCAAATCAAACAGGACCAACAACTGATCACACTACAGAATTTGGAACTGGGACAGGGAATTATATTTATATAGAAGCGACGAATTTTTCTAATTTAGAAGCTAATCTCTTTTCTAAATGCTATGATATTTCGCAGTTAAACAAACCAGAACTAACATTCTATACGCACATGAGAGGTATAGACATGGGAACCTTACACCTTGATATTTATATTAATGGATTTTTAATTCAAGATATTATGACACCTATTTCAGGAGATCAAGGTAATAATTGGAATGTTAATGTTGTTGACTTAAGCCAGTTTAAAGGGATAGTGAAAATAGTATTTAGAGGAATAGTTGGTGGTAATTATAGAAGTGATATCGCTATTGATGATGTTAGTATTCGTGATGCACAACCAATAGGTATTGATGTAAATCATACTAAAGAACATACATTTAGCTTATTTCCTAACCCTTCGGATGGCCGTTTTACTATCAATAGTGATAAACAAATACAACAAATTGCTGTGTATGACTTATCGGGTCGTTTAGTATGGAATTTAAACCAAAACTTTAAGACAAAACTTTTGAATTTAAATGAGCTTACTCAAGGAATATATTTCTTGAAATATAGAATTGATGATAGTTGGACAACAAAGAAAATTGTTATTAAATAGAGATTCGTTTTATCGAAGAACATAAAATAATATCCTATGTGAGTTTTGAAGATACTAAGATAAAATTTCAGGGTTCAATTAAACTCAAGACAGAACAGTGTACTTTATTAGTTTTTAAAGGAAAAAGAGAGAATGGCTTACCATTCTCTCTTTTTATAGATATCAATTCGTTTGTACCACATCAAGAAAATGCATAAGTACACAAATAAAGTAAAGCTGTATTTATGATGAAAATCTAGACTTTCTGGATAATATACTACGATTATCGCTAAAGCGATAATTCTAAAAACATTTAAAAAATGAATGACTAAAATTCCAAAACCAATAGTTGATAGCTTAAACCACCACTTCCCTTTAAAAACAAATAGAAAAGATGCATAAAGTATAAACAAACTTATTCCATCGCAAGGGTTGCCAATCACCACTCCAGATGAATCTAAAACTCCTACATGGTGCTCATACATAGAGTTGGGCTCCAATAAAGCATAACCTAAAAAGCTCAAAACCCATTCCGTTTGACTAATAATTAAGGAAATTAAATACTTGTCAATATTGGTGTAGGGACTTAACACATAGTCGTAAAAAGCTTGAAGGGTCAAATAAACCCCAAACATTTTTAAAATAAAAAATATGGGCTTTTTATATTGCTTGATTGAATCTAAAAAGTCGCTGAACATAGTGTGTTTATTTGTAAAGTGGAAACTCTCCCATCAATTGATTTACTTCAGATTTAAGCGCTAAAAACTCTTCAGAAGTTTCATCATAACGTAAAGCCTTATCCAACAATTGGACTATTTGAGGGATGTGTTTTTCAGTCAAACCACGTGTAGTAATTGCCGGAGTTCCAATTCGAATACCAGAGGTTATAAATGGCGATTTATCATCAAATGGAACCATGTTTTTATTTACTGTAATATCAACCAATCCCAGAATACGTTCTGCTTTTTTTCCACTGATATCTTTATTTCTCAAATCAATTAACATGCAATGATTATCGGTTCCACCTGAAATGATGTTATAATCCAGCTTGACCAACTCTTCTGCCATTACTTTGGAATTTTTCACCACTTGAAGCATGTATTCCATATATTCATCTGTTAAAGCTTCACCAAATGCCACAGCCTTAGCTGCTATAACATGTTCTAATGGCCCTCCTTGTGTACCAGGGAATACTCCTGAATCCAATAAGGATGACATCATTCTGGTTTCTCCTTTAGGTGTTTTTAAACCAAATGGGTTTTCAAAATCTTTACCCATCATAATTACACCACCTCTTGGACCTCTTAATGTCTTATGCGTGGTAGAAGTTACAATGTGACAGTGGGGAAGTGGGTCATTTAAAATGCCTTTGGCAATCAAACCAGCAGGATGCGAGATGTCTGCTAATAATAACGCACCCACTTCATCGGCAACAGACCTTAAACGCTCATAATCCCAATCTCTAGAATAAGAAGAAGCACCACAAATTATCATTTTTGGTTTTACTTCCCGAGCCTTATCAGCTAATTTATCATAATCTACGATGCCGGTTTCTTTTTCAACACCATAAAATGAAGGTTGGTATAATTTACCTGAGAAATTAACAGGTGAACCGTGGGTTAAATGACCACCATGTGATAAGTCAAAGCCTAGGATTTTATCACCTGGATTTAGGCAAGCTAACATTACCGCTGCATTTGCTTGAGCCCCTGAATGTGGCTGTACATTCGCCCATTCAGCATTAAACAACTCCTTTAAGCGATCTATAGCCAATTGCTCTACTTGATCTACTATCTCACAGCCGCCATAATATCTTTTCTCAGGAAGGCCCTCGGCGTATTTGTTAGTTAAAACAGAACCCATAGCTTTTAATACTGAATCACTAACATAATTTTCCGAGGCAATTAATTCTATGCCTCTTTTTTGTCTTTGTTCCTCGGCTTTTATAAGGTCTGCTATTACTTTATCTTTAATCATTTTGCTAAAATTTTATTGTTTCAAAAATACCCATGTTTTCAATGTTATTTTGTATAAAGAAATACGAATGTTTTTGTTGTGCCAATACAAGATTAGTTAAATGTTAATATGCTGATAAAACTATTTAATTGAGAAAAGCCCTGTCATTGCGAGTGGAATGTAATGTAGCGAAGCAATCTAGGGCTTTGATTCTCAAATGATGATTTTATTTGTTTGTTCTGTGTGAAATTGAATAGAGTTTAAACCAGAAACCTTTTGTTCAGATTGCTTCGTCGTACCTCCTCGCAATGACGAACAAAAGAGAATACCACTGAACGCAATTTAAGTATAAAAAAGTATGCTATCGTAAAAGCCCTGACTTTGTGAGCGGAATGCAAGGTAGTGGGGCTAACTAGGGCTTTGATTCTCAAATGATGATTTTATTTGTTTGTTCTGTGTGAAATTGAATAGAGTTTAAACCAGAAACCTTTTGTTCAGATTGCTTCGTCGTACCTCCTCGCAATGACGAACAAAAGAGAATACCACTGAACGAAATTTAAGTATAAAAAAGGATGCTATCGTAAAAGCCCTGTCATTGCTAGTTGAATGTAATGTAGCGAAGCAATCTAGGGCTTTTACTTAAAACCAAATATCGAACATACAGTAATCAATCCCAATCAGCGGATAAATCTTTCCATTCTATATTTTCCTTTTCAATCAATTCATTTTTCTTTTTTCTTGAACCAGCTTTTATCTGTTTTTCTCTATTGATTGCTTTCATTGGAGAATCATAAATCTCAAAATACACTAATTTATGGCACTTATACCTGCCAGTAAACCCCATATTGTCAGTGGATCTATGTTCTTTAATTCGTCTTTCTAAATTGTTTGTAACCCCTGTATATAATACATTGTTGTTCTTATTTGTCATCATATAGACATACATTCTTTTCATGTTACTAAAATATATAAAGTTAAATATTCTAACCAGAAACCTTTTGTTCAGATTGCTTCGTCGTACCTCCTCGCAATGACGAACAAAAGAGAATACCACTGAACGTAATTTAAGTATAAAAAAGTATGCTATCGTAAAAGCCCTGGCTTTGTGAATGGAATGTAATGTAGCGAAGCAATCTAGGGCTTTGATTCTTAAAGATGATTTTATTTGTTTGTTCTGTGTGAAATTGAATAGAGTTTAAACCAGAAACCTTTTGTTCAGATTGCTTCGTCGTATCTCCTCGCAATGACGAACAAAAGAGAATACCACTGAACGAAATTTAAGTATAAAAAAGGATGCTATCGTAAAAGCCCTGGCTTTGTGAATGGAATGGAATGTAGCAAAGCAATCTAGGGCTTTGATTCTCAAATGATGATTTTATTTGTTTATTCTGTGTGAAATTGAATGGAGTTTAAACCAGAAATCTTTTGTTCAGATTGCTTCGTCGTATCTCCTCGCAATGACGAACAAAAGAGAATACCACTGAACGAAATTTAAGTATAAAAAAGGATGCTATCGTAAAAGCCCTGACTTTATGAGCGGAATGCAAGGTAGCAAAGCAAACTAGGGCTTTGATTAAAAACGCTTTGCATTGGCTAACATAATATCAATATTAAAAAATCGGTTTCCAATAAGGAACTTTACTCAGTTCTCCTTTCGATAAAACTCATTTACCAAAACCGTAGCACTTATTAAAATATAGATAAGAGGGCTGTGGATATATCCAATGATACTACGAATAAAAGGATAAACTTGAGCAAAGTCAAAAAGTAAAAGACTTGATATCGCAGCAAGCAGTATTGAAGCTAAAGCAATAGAATAAGTGAGAAAACCTATTTTAAAAGCCAATTTATCGTGAAAGGCAAAACGAAGGCTGAATAAGGTTGTGGAAGCAAAAAGAATACTGAAAAAACCTGTAAGGATGTATTTGAAATTTGAAAGTGCGGCGGTTGTATATTGAAACAATATTTCAGGTTTAAAGGTGTAAGGGTGGCTTTCAAAATTTCCTTCGATAATTTCATTGATACCAAGAAATACAGTTTCTCTAAAATAACTTAAAAGGAACAGTAGAAATAAAAAAACAAACCAATTTATTTTTTTCATAAGAAAGCAAAACTGAAAATTAGCGCATAAAAAAAGGGTTAATCAAATTAACCCTTTATATTTTTAGTCTATTAATTGATCCTCTTCCTTCGACTTTTTATGATCGTAAATTTTCTTACTACCCAATGCTGCACCAGCAATTAAAAGAAAGCTTAAGCCTCCATCGATTGGAACGCAAGGAGGGTTTGCACAATTAGGTTTTGGATCTGTACCTCCCCCAGGACCTGGAGGTCCTTGAGCTTTTAAATCAACACTAAAAGTGAATGCAAAAATTAAAATGAAGGGATATAAGTATTTTTTCATGTTTGAATTATTCAGTTGACAAATTTATCGTAAAAAAATTAAAGTTTAACGGTTTTATTAATAATTCCATCTTTACTAATAACTCGAATCAGATATATACCTTCTAGATTTTGAATTTCACGAATAGCATAACTTCCAGCTCCATTTGCTGAAAATTCGATAGGAGCTATTACTTCTTGACCAGCTAAATTGTAAACCGAAATACTAAGTTGAGTATTCTCTTGACTTAGCGTATAATCTAAAAACCACTGATTGCTTGCAGATCTCAACTCTAATTTAGAATCTAGTTTTTGAATAAAAGAATTGTCTTCCAATAAATTATGACATTGGTCATAATTATTACTTAAAATCAATTCAAAGCGATCAGATTCCCCTTTTTCTGCTTCAAAGTGATAGCTCGGTTCAACGATTAAATCAATGGATTGATTGGTTGCTTTGTCCTTTAAGAAAGCACAACTGTAATTGTTAAATAAGGCGTCTAAATTTTCAGCATTGATTTCATAAGAACCTGTAATACCTGCTTTAACAGAAATGGGAATTAATTGATGTTCATCCAGAGGATTTAAGCTATTTAAAATCAAACCTTCAGTTGAATTCCTAGCTTTTGCTGTAATAGAAGGAGCTTCTTGAATTGGTGACGGTAAATTAGGGATATCCATAATGTCCATGTCACTAGTTGCTATGGCGTTAAAATTAAAGTTAAGTTCATTTGCGAAAGAATTGTCTAAGCTATTAATCTTTAATTTAAAATGAGGGTTTTTATACTTTTGACGGTAGAAAGTAGCTGAATTTGAGTTTACTTTAGCACTTTCTGAAAATGTTGGGTAATAACCACCAGTATTTGGTTGATAAACCCAAAATGCTTGTTCAGGTGCTATTGGAACACTAGCATTTAATAAATCATAAGACCCATTATTTGTATTGTATATATAATAGATTGGACCTAAATTTGGTATGCTAGAATATGTAGTCACAAATGACCAATCTATAAAACTGTGAAATGGATTCCCTAAAAGATTCCAGCCTTGATTAAATACATTAGGTGATGACATTTGTTGATCCCCTGAATTTGGTATTCCAATAAAATCAATAGTTTTAGCATTAAAAGTGCTCAGAGTGGACATTAAATAAACCTCATAACCCATGTTAGGTATCATGGTTGAATTGATATTAGTAATTGTATCATGCTTATCCTTTTTAGAATTATATTTATATAGGCTATAAAATATTCCACCACCACTTGCGGTTGCATTTCCATCTGCACCATTAGCACCGCTTATAGGTAAGTCATCATCTAAGTCATTAAAAGTACCATTAGAAATTGGAGTAGAAATGTCTGAAAAATTTGATGTTCGAGAGCTAATGTAGCGTTGAACAATAAAATTGCCTGTAAAAGCATTGGACATGGAAGCTAATATCTGTGATGTTTTAGTGGCTGTAGATAATAACACAATACTATCGGCAGCACTAACGTCCATGCCCCCAGCTTTAACTTGTAAATTATTTGAAATAGCCCAGCCACCATTAGCCAAGGTTAAGCCATTAGTACTATTGACGTATAAATTATTAAAATCGACACGGCTAGCTGAGTTATTGTAAAATTCATTCGTAGAAGAACTTCCTAAAACAGAGACAACTCCATTTGCAGCATTAAAAGTTCCATTAATTACAAAATTTCCATATATTTTTAAAGTATCAAAGCCGTCAAAAGTCATTGAAGCACCTGAATTTAAGGTTAAGTTTAAAACTTCAGCATTAGAATTTACTTCAACTAAGTGTGGGGATATAATTGTAACAACATCTACATCTGTTGGAATGCAATTGCATGACCAAGTATCAGTATCTTCCCATTCACCTGATTTTACAGATTCTATCCCAGAATCTTTTTCTGCTAAAGTGAAATATGCACCATTTGATAAATTTACATTGGTGAATTTAATAGATGGAGAGGGAAGGGCAGAAAAAGTACGACCGGTTTCATGGATAGTGGTTCCTCCATTCGTGAAGTCTCCATCTCCATTTTCAATTAACAAAACATAATTGGTAGCAGCTGCAAAACCATTTGCGCCTAAAAAGAATTCGATATCTACATTGCCAGGTGTACCAGTGACTCCTGCTCTCCATGTTTGATCCCAACGTTCAGATAATCCAAATTCAACATTTGTATTGGTTCCAAAACCTGCATTGTCATTACCAACGAATAAATAATCACCATCATTTAGTGTGGAGGGGTTACTTATAAGAATTGAGTCCATCCCTCTGGCAGATAAATTACTACCATCTGCCTCTTGGCCTATGCCAATTAATTGATTACCATAACTAGCATCATAACTATACAAATCTTGAATGGCAGTTAAGTTATATTTAGTAGAAAGGTAATTAGTGATGATGTTTCTTTGAGCTGAATTTAGGGCAGTATTGTAAACAATTAACTCAGGGATGTCCCCATTAAATGCACCACCAGATAAATTACCATAACCACCAATTGTAGAGTTGGTGGTAGAGTAAAAACTAGTTCTACTTTTTGTTGAACTGTTATTATCACAAGTCATAAAGTAGGTAGAATTGGCTATGTTATCACTTGTTAAACTAAAAATGGATGGTGTCGTCCAAGTTTTACGAATGGATTTTCTACTATTGTATTCAACATAAGCATCAATGTTTCTCCCTAAAACTAAATGATTCTCGGATTCAAATATGACTTTAGCACCAGAAGTATTAGAACTGAAAACGGAGAAAAAAGTTAAAGCTTGACTTGTGATATGGGTGCTTAAGTTGAAAAGATCATTGCTACCATCGAAGCGAATAACAGGTTTGCTATTAATTATTCCTGTTTTGTATTTTGGTTGTCTAGCTGAACTTGCTTGTGTTGCGTGGTTAGAATTACCTGACAAATCTGTCCAAGAATTTAATGCATCACCATCATTTAGGATTAATGTGGAAGCATCTAACCATAAAGCATTATCGCTTGAGTTTCCAACACCACCAGGGCCTGTTTGAGCGAAAGCACTAGCATGGAACAAGGTAACTAAAAAGAAAAATAATGAGGGGCGTAAAAATCTATCCATAACTTTAATTCTATAAGTTGTAAAATTAATCATATTTAATCTATTAGTTTAAAAATACAATAAAAAAGCGTTTAATTAATGTGGCTATTAATACGAAGAAACCTTTAATAAGGTTTTAGAGATTATTAAATAGAATAAATCAATTCGCAGGGTTATTAAAAACATAATGAAGTTCTGTTTATTAAATGTAAATTATAAATTATAAATAACTCGTTTATGATTAAATACAATCTTGGATAAAGACTATTTTTGAGAAAATTTTTTAAATGAAAATACTTGTTACCGGTGGGGCTGGATATATTGGTTCCCATACAATAATTGAATTATTAAACAATACCCATTTTGAGGTTGTATCTGTTGATAACTATAGTAATTCAAATCCTGAAACGTACGACAGAATTAGGAGTATAACGAATCGTGATTTTGAAGTTTATGAAGGAGATTTAACTAATTTGAAATTAACACAAACGATATTTAGAAATCATAAAATAGATGGGATTATTCATTTCGCAGCTCTAAAATCAGCACCTGAGTCTGTAAAAAATCCATTAAACTATTTTCACAATAACCTTAATAGCTTAATGAATATACTTTTGTGTCAAAAGAATTTTAAAGTGCCTTATTTTATATTCTCATCTTCATGTACAGTATATGGAAACACGAATGATCTGCCAGTTCGTGAAGATACTCCTTTGAGTGAAGCAGAATCTCCATATGGTTCTACAAAAAAAATGGGGGAAGATATTTTGAAACAGTCATTTATAAGTGCATATCAAGGAAATGCAATTGCACTTCGATATTTTAATCCAGTTGGAGCACATAGTTCAGGATTAATAGGAGAAGACGCTACTAGCCCTTCACTTAATTTGTTCCCAATAATTATGCGTGTAGCACATGGTTTTGATAAGGAGTTGAAAATTTATGGCTCTGATTATGAGACTAAAGATGGTACATGTATAAGAGATTTTATACATGTTAGCGATATTGCAAATGCTCATGTTTTAGCAATGCAATACCTTTATAAAGGAAATAATAATAAAGCATTTGAAGTTTTTAATTTAGGAAGTGGAATCGGTTATTCCATTTTAGAAGTTATAGCTGAATTTGAAAAAACAATGGGAATAAATTTGAATTATAGTTTTACCAAAAGGAGAAATGGTGACATTGTTGAAATATTTGCTGATAATAAAAAAGCATTAGAGATTTTAGGATGGAAACCTCAAAAAAATTTACAAGATATGCTAAGTAGCACTTGGGCTTGGGAAAAAAAAAAGCACAAGACTTAGAATAAATTTATGATATAATAAAGAGTAAACCAAGGAAAAAAATAGTTAGCTTTTTTATACTATTGGAATTAGTTGATAATAAGAGATGTCAAATCATTAATATGTTTGCGATTTTTTTAAAAGAATTGAGAATTAAGAATTAAGGATCCTGAATAGTAATTGTAAATTAATTGTTCCTGGGACACCTTAAAATTGTATAGTAAAAAGCCATACTCTTAATAATTAATAGTAGGAGGTTCAATTTTACACCAAATATATTGCGTTATTAGAATCTTAGTTCAGCTCTTCAAATTTGATTATAAAGTTTTTTTGGGCATGAAGTATAAGTCTAATTTATTTTTTTACGAACGATGTTATTTCATAAAAACTATAAACGACTTTAGGTCGTTTTAGGTAAAATCTGAAGCGAAATTTTCGTTTATTTGCAGCCAATTTCATTTTAAGCAACTAATTATATGAAGGACAATTTGTCTATAAATTCAAACTTACAAGTTGATCCACGTGTTTTCCTCAGATATATTTTACGCTACTGGTATCTTATATTAATAGGATTAGTTGGGAGTTTACTATATGCATATTATCAAGTTAGATACAGCCCTTCATTATACTCTACAAATTCAAGAATGTTGGTAAAAGATGAATACTCTTCTTGGGGACAAGAGTATTTTTTACCAGGAATGGAATTGGTAAGTGGAAGAAATCGCCTGATTAATGAAATTGGAATAATTAAGTCTTTTCCATTGATGAGTCAGGTGGCCAATTCATTAAAATGGGATATATCTTATTTTAAAATTGGGAATATAAAAGTGACTGAACAATATCCCTCTTCAGAATTTAAAGTGAATGTGATAAATGGGAATCCTAAAGGAATTTTTTTTTTAAAATTCGTAGATTCAGAACGTTTTTACATTTCTAGCACACGTGATAGTTTAAGTCATAGTGTGTTACACCATATTGATCAACCATTTTCGATAAAAGATTTGTCTTTAATCATCAATCAGGTCAACTCAAAAATAAGTCTTGATGATGATTATTCTTTTAGTTTTCAAAGCGCTGATGCTTGGGCTCGTTTTTTTCAATCTTCATTGACGATTAATGTAGAAAATCAAGAATCTTCTATCTTAGTATTAAGCGAAACAAACCAAACTCCAAACAAGTCTATAGACTTTCTTAATGCCCTAATGAATACATATATTCAATGGTCTCGAGATCAGAATAATCAAATAGCTTCAAACACGATTGCCTTTGTTGATGAACAATTAAGAGGAATTGCAGATTCACTTGTAAAGACAGAGTTCAGTTTAGAGCAGTTTCATAAAAAGAATTTTTCAGAGCGAATATTTATATCAGAAGAAGAAGGGAGTAACATACAAGAAGTAATGCGATTGGAAGATCAATTAACACAAAGGAGTATACAAAAAGAATTTTATAGAGCATTAATTAAAACATTAAAGTCGAATAGCTATACAGCATTCCCATCATCAGTGGTTTTTGGATTTAACGATAACAATACCGATCAATTAATTAGCAGAATTCATGTAATGGTTGAAGAGTTGAACCAAGAGTCATACCGATATATGAAAGGGAGTGAAATCTTAGAACGCAAGCAAGCAGAGCTTAACGCACAAAAAGAAGAATTAGTTGAGGTAGCTCGAATAAATAAAGTTAAAGTTGAAGAATTGATTGACTCACTAAAAGGAGTTATAAAACTGGAAGAGGAAAAAGTGCTTAGAATACCGAGAGAGCAACGGGAGTATTTTAATTTAAGAAGAGAGAATAAAATATTGAGTGACTTATATACTTTTTTATTAAATAAGCGTTCCGAGGCAAGCATTGCTCAGGCTTCTAATATACCTAAAGCACATATATTAGATTATGCTAATGAATATCGAGTAGCCTATGTTGGCCCAAAGAAAACAAGTATATATTTAGGTTCAGTATTTATAGGTTTGACTATTCCTGTGCTTGTAATTTTAATTTTATATTTTTCGAATACAAAAATTGTTGATGCAACTGATATTGAAAAAGTAACTCAAATTCCATTATTGGGTTCAGTTGCCTTTAAGAAAGGGTTGAATAGCAATATCGTTGTATCTGGAAATTTAAAATCAATCGTAGCAGAATCTTATCGGAGTATTCGGACGAATTTGAATTTTATGACTGAAGGTAAAGAAAAAATTAAAGTTTTGGTTACTTCCTCCATTAGCGGCGAAGGTAAAACATTTACCTCCATAAATTTAGCATCCATTTATGCGGCTTCGGGTAAGAAAACCATTATTATAGGAGCAGATTTGAGAAAACCTAAAATTTTTGACGATTTTGGACTTAAAAACTCTATTGGTTTAAGTACATACTTGATTAAAAAAGCAAATTTAGGAGAAGTAATACAGCAAACTAAAATCGAAAATTTAGATTTAATATCAGCAGGACCGATACCACCAAACCCTGCTGAATTAATAGAGTCTAAAAGAATGGATTTGCTTTTTGCTGATTTAGAGAAAATTTATGATGCCATCATTATTGATAGTCCGCCATTAGGATTAGTAACGGATGCATTACTGTTAAAAAAGTACGCTGATGCTGGTGTTTATATTGTACGCCATAATTATACTAAAAAGGCACACTTAAAAAGTGTCAATCAATTGTATCAAGATCGAGTTTTAACCAATATGGGGCTAGTGGTCAATGCAGTTCAGCAGAAGACTAATAGTTATGGCTATGGCTATGGCTATGGATACGGCTATGGCTACGGTTATGGATACGGTTATTACTCAGAAGATGTTAAAAAGAAGGAAACATTTTTTAAATAATATCAAAGATGAATTTAAAATGTAAATCAATATTAATATTAGGAGTTGGTGGTTATGTTTGGAGCTATTTGGTTGATTTACTTATAAGTAATGGGTGTAAAACAATAGCTTTTGTATCTACAAATTCTTTTAATACATGGAGTTGTATAGAGACTTTATCAATAAAAATTGTCCAATTGCAAAGCAGAAGTCTTTTAAATTTAAAGCAGTTATTGGTCTTATTTCTTTGCAAAAACCAAAGACTATTTGAAATGAAAAGTAAGTATTTAAAAGCTAGCTTTGACTCAATCTTTATTTCGTTACTTGGTGTTTATGTTGATCGATTTGAGGATATTATGTGCAAACTAACAAGAACTAAATATGCTATTTCTAATGGAAATGGAGCTTACATAATAAAACCGATTTAAATGAAAGAAATGGAAAAGGATGATGCTTGGGACATTGTTATCGAACCCAAAAGCAATCTTCTTACACTAAATCTTAAAGAAGTATGGCGGTACAGAGATCTGTTGTTACTTTTTGTGCGTAGGGATTTTGTTGCTGAATACAAACAAACCATTTTGGGTCCAATATGGTATTTGATTCAACCAATATTTACTGCATTCACCTATTTTTTTATTTTAAATAAAATGGGTGGAATACCTACCGATGGAATTCCCCCCATGTTGTTTTATATGTCGGGATTAACTGTCTGGAACTATTTTTCTACTAGTTTGACCAAAACATCGGACACTTTTTTGGCCAACGCTCCAACTTTTGGTAAAGTATATTTCTCACGATTGATTGTCCCTTTATCTGTAATTACTTCTAATTTAATAAAATTAGCACTACAATTTGGCTTGCTAATTTTTTTTATTGCTTATTTCCATTTTCAAAACAATAATTATAGTTTTAATTGGCATTGGCAATTAATATTTTTACCCATTCCTATTATTTTAATGGCCGGGTTATCCTTAGGTTTAGGATTAATTGTAACTTCTTTAACAACCAAATACAGAGATTTAAAGTTTGCACTCACTTTTGGAGTTCAGCTGTTAATGTACGGAAGTGCTGTTATTATTTCTTTAAACAATACTCCAGAAAAATTTAAAAGTATTTTACAATGGAACCCTATTGCTAATGTAGTAGAATTGTTTAGAGCTATTTTATTAGCTAATCATCCAATTGAGTGGCAGGGAGTAATTTATTCTACAGTTTTTTTATTAGTTATGTTATTGATTGGAATCGTAATTTTTAACAAAACTGAAAAAACTTTTATGGACACAGTATAAGTAATTCAATTAATATTCTAGCATAACATTTAATTATTATGAGAATTGCTAAATTTTAGATAATCTAGCTTTCTTTTCAAACTATACAATGGACAAAAAAACAGTAATAAAAGTAGATAACTTATCGAAGCAATATCGATTAGGTAATATTGGCACAGGCACTATTAGCCATGATATTAACCGGTTTTTTGCTAAAATTAGAGGTAAAGCAGATCCTTTTTTAAAAATAGGAGAAACCAATGACAGAACTAAAAAAGGAAATTCAGATTTTGTTTGGGCATTAAAAGACATTAGCTTTGAAATTCAAGAGGGTGAAATTTTAGGGATAATTGGAAAGAACGGTGCTGGGAAATCTACTTTATTAAAAATACTCTCAAAAGTTACAGGGCCAACCACAGGTAGCATTAAGGCAAAAGGTAGGATCGCCTCCTTATTAGAAGTCGGGACAGGATTTCATCCAGAATTGACTGGTAGGGAAAATGTTTTTTTAAATGGTGCCATATTAGGTATGACTAAATTTGAAATTAAATCGAAATTGGATGAAATTGTTGATTTTGCAGGTATTGAACGCTATTTAGACACTCCCGTTAAACGCTATTCTTCAGGTATGATGGTAAGACTAGGTTTTGCAGTTGCTGCGCATCTTGAGCCAGAAATTTTAGTAGTAGATGAAGTGTTAGCTGTAGGTGATGCCGACTTCCAAAAAAAAGCTATCGGTAAAATGCAAGATGTTTCTAAATCCGGAAGAACAGTGCTATTTGTTAGCCACAATATGAGCAGTATAAAATCTCTTTGCAATAGAGGTTTGGTTTTGAATAACGGAATGGTGGATTTTGAAGGTGAAATAAACGAAAGTATTGCTCACTATTTGTCTTTTTCTAAAAATACTTCAACAGTTGAAAAAATTGTTGCAAATGGGATTGAAATCGCTAATTTAAGTGTCATTGCTGGCAAAAATAACATTATTTCTTCTGGTGGAGATTGTACTTTTCATTTTGAATTAAAAAATACTACCCTATTAGATTACAAAAACATCAGAGTTGTTTACGATATCCTTAATGAAAAGGGTATTCATCTGTTTAGGCTTATCAATCAAAATGATACAGATGTTTTAAGTATCCAAGAAAACGGAAAAATATATGTTTCATGTACAATTCCTCATTTGCCTCTAAATGAAGGAACTTACTTTTTGTCGCTAAGAGTTAAACATGGAAATACCTTCTTAGTAAATAAAGATAACATCTTATCTTTTAGTGTAAATACGGCTGATTACTTTGGCATTGGAAAGGTTGATAAACATTCTGGGAGTGTTTTAATTAAATCCTCATGGAGATATAACGACTAAAATATGATTGCTACAGATAAATTTAATTTTATACACTTACCAAAAACAGGAGGTACTTTTACTCAAAAAATAATTTCTGATTATTATCAAAATAGAAGAAAATCTTTATTAGGTTTAATTAAGCAAAAACTTAAAATTGAATATTGTTACAAATACAACAATACAACACGCATGTTGAATTTTAATTCTATTTGGGGTCAACATGGAGGCATCAACCAGATACCTGAAAAATTTAAAAAAAATAAAAATGTAACTATTATTCGAAACCCATTTGATTGGTACGCTTCATTATATGGATTTAAGTGGTGGGAAACAAATCCAGCATTGACAAATAATTTATCATTTAAGAATATAAAAACGTATCCAAGCATTTCTTTTATTGAAATGTTTGATTTTTATCAACAAGCAGTAATTGAATATGGTAAAACTATAGATTTAGATTTATCTACTATTGGCTACTATACATTTCACTTTATCCATTTTTATTTTTCTAATCCAAATGAAATGTTCAAGGTATTAGTATCAGAAAGTACTTATGATAAAAATGACTTGAAGGAACATATGCATCCGGTAAAGTTTCTAACACAGGAAAATTTGAACTCAGATTTATATCTTTTTTTAAAAGGAGAGGGTTATAAGGATATTGATTATATTCTTAATTCAAATAAAATTTTACCACATAATAGAGGAAGAGCTAAAGAATCAGATCAATGGAAAGAATTTTACAATAATGAACTTTTCGATATAGTATTAGAAAAAGAAGAATTAATCTTTAATTTATTTCCGCTTTATGCAAAAAATATTTAAAGGGCTATTCAGAAAATATTTTCAAAGAATTAGAATCTTTATCTATTCTTTTTTGTCTGATAGTTCCATAACTGTTTCTGGCTTACCAATTATTAAACAACCCATAGTTTTTAAAGGTAAGGGTAAACTTATTTTTAGAGAGAATGTACAACTAGGTTATAATCCTTCCCCAAGCTTTTATTCAGAGGTAGCTTATATAGAAGCAAGGAATAGTGAAGATACAATAATTTTTGGCACTGATGTTTTTATTAATAATACAGTGACTATAATTTCAGAAAATGGAACTATTAGTATTGGTGATAATACCTTAATTGGGGATCATGTAAGAATCATTAACTCAGATTTTCATTCATTGAATCCTAATGAAAGAACAACTGGGATACCTTTGTCAGCAAATATTAGTATCGGCAATAACGTTTTTATAGGATCAAACGTTACTATTACCAAAGGTGTATCAATCGGTGAAAATTCTGTAATAGGAATTTGTTCTGTTGTAACCAAAAATATACCGAATAATTGCATAGCAGTAGGCACACCTGCAAAAATAATTAGAAATTTATGAAACTAATTCAATTACCCAAGATAGAAGACCCTAGAGGAAATTTATCTTTTTTTGAGAATAACCAGCAAATTCCTTTTGAAATAAAAAGGACCTATTGGATTTATGATGTGCCAGGTGGAGACACAAGAGGAGGACATGCATTTAAAGAACAACATGAATTTATTGTAGCATTATCTGGGAGTTTTGAAGTGGTGGTAAATGATGGCAAACAAGAACAAACTTTTTTTTTGAACAGATCCTATCACGGTTTATATATTCCCAATAAAATGTGGCGTCAAATGAAAAATTTTTCGACTAATTCATTGGCTTTAGTAGCCTCCAGCACTAATTTTGATTCGATGGATTACATCAGAGATTTTCAAGAGTTTATTAATTTAAACAAATAATTATGGATAAAAACAATATTTACAATTGTAATTTAATAGAATTACCAAAAATCCATAACAAAGAAGGAAATCTAACTTCTGTTGAGAATAGTAAAGAAATTCCCTTTGAAGTAAAGCGTGTATTTTATTTATATGATGTGCCAGGTGGTGAATCCAGAGGAGCTCATGCGCATAAAAAGTGTCATCAATTTATCGTTGCTGCAAGTGGTGCTTTTGAAGTTTTGTTGGATGATGGGAATGTGAAACGAGTAATTCAGTTAAATCGACCTTATATGGGCTTACATATTCCACCTGGCATTTGGGCTTCAGAAATAAATTTTTCTTCAGGCAGCATCTGTTTAGTCTTGGCTTCACACAAATACGATGAAGCTGATTATATCAGAGATTATAATGAATATATAAAACTATTAAAATAATGTTTATTCATCAACTTGCAGATGTACAATCAAAAAATATTGGAGAGAGCACTTCAATATGGCAATTCGTAATAATTTTACCTAAAGCAAAAATTGGCATTAATTGTAATATATGCTCTCATGTTTTTATTGAAAACGTTGTTAGTATTGGGAATAATGTAACTATTAAGAATGGTGTGCAAATTTGGGATGGGATTATAATAGATGATGACGTATTTATTGGCCCAAACGTTACTTTTACTAATGATTTAGTACCCAGATCTAAAAAATTTCCTAACAAATTTCTTCAAACTAAAATTAAAACTGGTTGCTCCATAGGGGCTAATGCAACAATAATTGGAGGAATTACTTTAGGCAAACATAGTTTTGTAGGTGCAGGTAGTGTTGTAACAAAAAGCATAGAAGATTTTAGTGTTTATTATGGCAATCCAGCAACCAAAAGAGGTTATATTACTAAAGATGGTGAAGTCTTAGATTTAACTATGAGAAACATACAAGGAAAACAATTTTCCCTGATTAAAAATGAAATAATACCTAATGATTAAATTTTTAGATATTCAAAAAATTAATCTTCAATACCAAGCTGAAATTGAGGAAGCACTGATACGTGTCTATAGAAGTGGCTGGTACTTGCAAGGTGAAGAAAATAAAATCTTTGAAAAAAGTTTATCAACCTTTTTAAATGTGCCAAATGCAATAGGGGTTGGAAATGGATTGGATGCACTTCGTTTGATTTTACGTGCCTATATTGAATTAGGCTTTATGCAAGAAGGGGATGAAATAATCGTACCTGCAAATACTTACATTGCCTCTTTGTTGGCGATTACTGATAATAACCTTATTCCTATAATGGTTGAGCCCAATATTAATAACTTTAATATAGACATTACGAAAATTAAAGAAAAAATATCTTCTAAAACCAAAGGGATTATGCTTGTTCATTTATATGGACAAATCGTATTTGATGAAAATTTAATAAATCTTGCAGAAAAATTCAATTTAAAAATTATTGAAGACAATGCTCAAGCCATTGGAGCTGAATGGAAAGGGAAGAGGTCTGGAACTTTAGGAGATGCTGCAGGCTTTAGTTTTTATCCTGGAAAAAACTTAGGTGCTTTGGGTGATGGAGGTGCAGTCACTTGTAAGGATGAAACACTTGCAAAAACAATTAGAGCCATAGCAAATTATGGCTCAAGCGAAAAATATATTAACCAATATAAAGGATTAAATAGTAGGCTAGACGAAATTCAAGCAGCAATACTACAGGTTAAACTAAAATACATTGATGCAGAAAATGAAAGGCGAAGAAAGATAGCTAAACGATATTGTACAGAAATTAAAAATCCATTAATAATATTACCTAATTACCCAATTCATGAATTAGAGCATGTTTGGCATTTATATGTCATTCGAACAAAAAACAGAAGACGTCTGCAAGATTATCTAACTAAAAATGAAATACAAACTTTAATTCACTACCCTATTCCTCCCCATCATCAAGAAGCTTATAAAGAGTATCAAGATTTTTCTTTACCAATTTCGGAGCAAATACATCAGGAGGTTATTAGTTTGCCTATAAGTCCTGTACTTTCCGAAAAGGAAGTAAGTGAAATTATTAAGAACCTTAATTGCTATGAGTAATTCTCCTTTAGTTTCAATTATTGCTGTCTGCTATAATCATGAGAAATTTGTTGTTGAAACCTTAGATAGTATTCTAGATCAAACTTATGCTAATATTCAGCTCATTATCATGGATGATTGTTCTTCTGATAATTCTGTTCAGGTAATTAAAGATTGGATAAAAATAAAAAATGTTGAATGTGTTTTTATTCCACATCAAAAAAATTGGGGCTTATGCAAAACGCTTAATGAAGCATTGACTTATGTTGATGGGGAATATTATCAAGTTATTTCTTGTGATGATATTTTAATGTTGGATAAAATTACCAAACAAATGCTTGTTTTTGAAAAGCAGCCTGATATAGCAGTAGTTAGTTCAAATGTGATAAAGATTGATCCTGATGGAAATATATTAGACGAAAGTAAGCACAATTCTAATTATGCGTCTGGTATAAGAAAGTCTAGTAATCTTTTTAAAACACTTCTCGAAAAAAACATCATTGAAGCTCCAACGGCTTTAATTAAAAAAGATTGTATTCCAAATGGAAAAGTTTACAATGAAAATCTAATCTTTGAAGATTGGGATTTATGGTTGAAATTGGCTCTTAAATATGACTTTTATATAATGGAAGAAGCTTTAGTCAAATATAGAATTTTATCCACTTCAATGTCAAATACTTTAAAAGATAGCACTAGAAAAAGCAAAGATATAGTTATAATACTTTCAAAGTATTTAGGGTTGCATCAAGAAACTGACCAACTTATAAATAGACAGTTAAAAATATTAAACCGGAAATTGTATCAATTTACTTTTTCAGCATTTTTTTCAGGTAAAACCCCATTAACTGAATACTTTGTTAAACTAAAATCGATACTTAGAATTAATAGTCGGGTTAAGAATTTAAAAATAAACAGATAAGTAAAACAAGCATGTTATTAGAATCCTACTATAGACTAATTTAATATGTTCCTGATCTGTTATATTAAAAAAGAAATTAAATGAAGAGGTTGTATTTTTTTACTGCTGCCTACCCATATGGAATTGGAGAGAATTGGAAAATGAATGAATTAGAAATTTTATCAAGAGAGTTTGATGAGATTAATATTTTGCCGTTGAACGGAAGAGGGAATCTAGAAAAAAAGAAAGAGTTACCTAAAAATGTTTTTGCTTTTAAACCTGTTTTTACAACGCCACTTCGCTTTCAGGGTTTTAAAGAAATAAAATATTTACTAAGCAAACATCTATATTATTATTTAAAAGACTTTTTTAGAAATAAAGTTTTTTTAAGTCAAAAGAAGTTTGTTAAATGGATAATGACGGTTAAGCGTATTCAAACTATTCTAAAGAACAAAGACTTTAAAAAAATAGTGAGGGAGAATAATGAAGAAGCTTTGTATTATTTTTATTGGGGCATTGGTTTAGCTGATATAATCCCATTTTTAAATAATAACAAACATAAGAAAGTGATTGTTCGTTTACATGGATTTGATTTATATAATGAAATTAATGATGGTTATATTCCATTTAGATTAAACTTATTAGAACATATAACACTAGCTCTTCCTTGTAGTAATGTAGGTGTTGAGTATATGAAGTCAAACTATCCAGAATATGCAGATAAATTTCATTTACAACGAGTTGGAGTTAAGAAGTTGGAAATAAAAAAGAACGATACCTACAAAGCAAATAGTATTGTTTCTGTTTCTAATATGGTTAAGGTGAAGCGTTTAGATTTATTAATAAAGGCATTAGCTTTATGTACAACAGATATAGAATGGACTCATTTTGGTGATGGCCTTTTACGTAAAGAAATAGAAGAAAAATGTAAAAGCCTTCCATCGAATATTAAAGTTAACTTGAGAGGACATATAGATAGTTCAAAAATAATTGATGAGCTCAGAATAGGACAATTTGGATTATTTGTCAATGTTAGTGAAAGCGAAGGGGTACCAGTTTCAATTATGGAAGCATTTGCTTTAGGAATTCCAGCTCTTGCAACTGATGCAGGTGGAACTAAGGAAATAGTTGATCAAAAGGTTGGAAAACTAGTCCCAATTGATATCAGTCCAGATAATTTAGCTAAAGAGATAAAAAAGTTATTAGATTTACAGCCAAACGAGTGGCAAAAACTTTCTGAAAATGCATACCAAAGATATGTTGAAGAGTTTGATCTAGAGAAATGGGTCGATCAATTAATAAGAAAAATGAAAAGCATATAAATGATAACAATAATTGATTACGGTGCTGGAAATATTAAGTCCATACAAAATATGCTCAAAAAGATTGGTGTTATGTCTGAAATAACGAAAGATGCATCAGTAGTTAAAAACGCAAAGAAAATAATTTTACCAGGTGTTGGGCATTTTGACCATGGAATGAAAAATTTAAAAAATAGCGGTTTAATTGATATCCTAAGTCAAAAGGTGAAGTTTGAAAAAACACCATTTTTGGGTATTTGTTTAGGAGCGCAATTGTTGGGAAATAAAAGTGAGGAAGGAATAGAAGAAGGCTTGGCTTGGATTGATATGGATATTGTAAAGTTTGACAAAAGTAAAATGTTAGGCCAGCAAAAGATTCCCCATATGGGCTGGAATAGAATACAAATAATGAAAAATGGAACCTTAATGAAAGGGCTAGAGTCAGAAGACACTCGTTTTTATTTCGTACATAGCTTTCACATGCTTCCTAAACTAAAAGAAAGTGTGTTAACAAGCACTTATTACGGTTATGAATTTGTTTCGGCTGTTCAACAAGATAATATCTTTGGCGTTCAGTTTCATCCCGAAAAGAGTCATTATTTTGGAATGCAAATGTTAAAAAATTTTATAGAATTAAATTAAAAGTAAGATGATCATTTCACATAAACATAAATTCATTTTTATAAAAACGAGGAAGACAGCTGGGACTTCTATCGAAATTGCATTAAGTAAGATTTGCGGCGATCAAGATGTAATTTCTCCAATTAGCCACAAAGATGAACTGTATAGACAAGAGCTTGGCTTTTTAGGACCTCAAAATTTTAAAGTCCCTTTTAAACGTTATACAAAATTAGATTGGTATCGTTTTTTTAGATATAGAAAAAGAATTATTTTTTACCATCATATGCCTGCAACAGAAATTAAAAGATATGTAGGTGATGAAGTATGGGATGGATATTATAAATCACTAGTGTCCGATAAAAGAAATTAAAAGCGGGACTTCTTAAAAATAATTTCCCGCTTTTTTTATATCTTGTTTTTACCACAAAACTCGATATATGAATAAAAGTAAAAATTTTAGCGGACATCCTG
>JABFGJ010000012.1 GCA_013112545.1 Bacteroidota bacterium | reverse complement strand
TAAGTTGATTTATTATGTAATTGAAATTGCAGATTCTTGAATTGTTGGCTTAATGGATTTTATTGTTGAATTGTTGAAGAATATTAGGGAGGAATAGCCGCAGGCTTGCAAACCCATGCGGAGCGGTGATATCAGTATTTTAGTCAAAACGATTAGCCAAGTATAACATTTGAAAGTTGCTATTCTTAATTGCATCAATTAACAGTTTTTCCTAGAGTTTACAATTACAATTTTTTTTGTAGAATTTTAAGAAGTTTATCAGGATCTTGTCTATTATCCCAAAATGCAACAACTATCATTTCAGAGTCAGATACCTTGTAATAAATACTGAACTTACCCATAACAGAAACTCTAAAATTCTTATTTTCTAAGACTTTAAACAGCTCTGGATTTTCTGCTATCTGATTTGTTCTTTCCTCAGTTAATTTAATTAGTTTTTTTGGGAAACTATTAGATTTATTTCGATTTAACCAATATTCAAGAATACCTACAAATTGAATATCTGCAGATTTGGTCCAAATTATAGTCCGTTTAGCCACTCGAGATTTCTTTTAATCATAGCCTCTTGAGAAATTGTTCTTCCATGAATAATATCATCATTACTCATTTCAAGCATTGCTTTTTGTGAGTCAGAAAGTTCAGTTTTATTAACTGAAAAAGAGGTAGAAATTATTTTATCAAGAGCATTTAAAAATTCCTTGTTTTGAATATTTAGAATCTTATCGATTAAACCGTTTTTTATTTGGTCAACAGTTGCCATAAATTCGTTTTTAGTAAAGTTAATTATTTCGAAACATATTAAGTAATCAAATGGAAAATTCTTTACAACAACTGAATAAACATACTATTATGTTTATTCCTATTATATATAGACTAAATTAGTGAAATCTATTAATAAAAATGAGTAAGTTGATTTATTATGTAATTGAAATTGCAGATTCTTGAATTGTTGGCTTAATGGATTTTATTGTTGAATTGTTGAAGAATATTAGGGAGGAATAGCCGCAGGCTTGCAAACCCATGCGGAGCGGTACATGCGTTACAAAGTTAAAGATACATGAGTTACACTAATTTTTGATAAACTTCTCTTAATTTCTCGTCAATGAATCCTAAAAATACGCTACTATAATACAATCCCCAATACCATTTCTTTTGTTTTATAAACCTTCTTGTTTTCCCTTTAAAGATATTGTTATTAATCCCAAAATTTGAAGTCCCACCGAAGGGCTCTGTTTTTGCTTACGACTTGAACCTTCATGTCTGTATCGCAATCAAAATCAAGTTTTTTTCTGGAAATGGACTGGTAGAATAAGTAAGCATTTCAACTCTTCTTGTTTTCAAAAACTTAAGGAATTAATTATTAAAACCCGAATCATCTTTTGATTCCAAGAAGGCAAACTATGAAAATCTTTTTATCAAAAACCGGTTGGATGTTCCTTTAAAATCTACATTTCTTGTAATGGAGCCATGTAGTTGATGAACCAAAGCTAAAATTAATTGCAGTCCTAAGGTTTTAGCATTCTCGAATGTTATGCTTGCTGGATAAGCAATGCCATTATCAGAATAATTCAGCTCTAATGTTTCATCATTTAACTCTTTCATGCGAATAGTAATTTTTCCACTTGATTTATTTACAAATGCGTATTTTAAAGAGTTTGTTACCATTTCATTAATTATCAATCCCAATGGAATTGCCGTGTTGACGTTTAAATTTAAATGATTAGCAACAATATCATAGCTGATATTAAAATCATCATCCGTTTGATTATCAATAAGCTGATGAAATAGCTCATTCAAATACTCCGTGTAATTTATGTTTGAAAAATCATTTGAAGAATAAAGCATTTCATGCACTTTGCACATGGCTTCTATCCTCGATTTACTCTCCATTAATATGCTTATTGCTTGTTTATTTTCTATGGTTGAAGCTTGTAAGTTTAACAGGCTGTTTATTATTTGCAAATTATTCTTTACTCGATGATGAACCTCTTTTAATAAAATGTCTTTTTCTTTTATGCTTTTATGTATTGTAGCCTCAGATTTTTTCTGTGCAGTCAAATCTCTCCAAATCGTATTAATGCAGACTCTTTCGTTAAAGTCAACACGCGACAACCACACTTCAACAGGGAAATTCTCGCCATCTGCTCTGGTGTGTATCCATTCAAAATGATGACTTCCTTTTTCAAGAACGATTCCCATAATTTCTTGTGCTTTTTCATAAGAGAGCCTGCCATCAGGTTGCTTTTTGGGGGACAGTTCAGCGGGGTGAGTGTTCAGAAATTCTTCTTTGCTATTGTACCTTAGCATTCTAACAACTGCCTGATTACAATCAACAAACTTGTTGTTTTCAATTACAAGAATAGCGTCATCAGACATCTCAAAGAGAGATTGATATTTTTTTTCAGATTCGCTTTCAGAAAGGCGTTTCTTTAATTTTAAACACTCTTCTTCGAGTTGAGCAATTTTCTGCTCCAATTGTTTTATATGCAAATTTTTAGTTAACACAGTTAATTAAAGATAGCAATATATTCGTTTCCTAATCAAAAAAGGTTAATTAATTCTAAAAGTATTTCCGCTTAAGTATAAATCATTGAGCGATTTAAATTTACTATTTTCTTGTTCTTTCGAGATTTGAGCATGTAGCGATTTGTCGTAAACTGCCGCCTCTACATTTCGGATAACTCCCATTGCAATTGGAAACTCGGGCAAAGACATTCGCGATAATAGATAATGCAAAGTCGGATTTTCTAATTTTTCATCATGCACCAACACATCATCTGCTGTGATGCCATTTTCGCCTATGCATACAACTTCTAGTTCTAGCCCTTTTAGTCTTAATCCCTTATTCTTTTCTGCGCCAAACAGCATGGGTTTTCCATGTTCCAATATCAATTGATTGTCGGCTTTAGATTCTTTAGCAGTTATGGCAGCATGAACTTTATCGTTAAAAATTACACAATTCTGTAAAATTTCTATTAGAGATAAACCTTCATGTTTTTCTGCCTCAACCATAACCTGAGTCATGAGTTTAACATCGGTGTCGGGCACGCGCGCATAGAAACTAGAATGAGCTCCAATGGCCAACTCTAAAGGATTGAAAGGGCTTTCTACTGTTCCATGAGGTGAGGATTTTGTAATCTTGCCACGCTCAGAAGTAGGGGAGTATTGACCTTTTGTTAAGCCATAGATTTCATTATTAAACAAAAGAAAATTTAAATTCACATTACGTCTTATGGCATGTATAAAATGATTTCCGCCAATCGCCAAAGCATCTCCATCGCCAGCAACAACCCAGACACTTAATTCTGGATTAGCCACTTTTACGCCAGTTGCAATTGCAACTCCTCTTCCGTGTATGGTATGAAACCCATAAGTATCCATATAGTACGGAAAACGAGATGAACAGCCAATTCCTGAAATGAAAGTAACATCCTCTTTCTTTACATTTAATTCGACTAAAGCCCTTTGCACTGCATTTAAAACAGCATAATCGCCACAACCTGGGCACCATTTTACTTCTTGGTCGCTGGCAAAGTCTTTTGGTTTTAACGGACATCCTATTGTTGCTGCTTCCATCTTATGCTTCATTTAAAATTTCGTTAAACTTATTTTTTAAATCAATAATTTTAAAGGGCAATCCTTCAAATTTGTTGAATTGTTCGAAGTTAAACTGTGGAAATTGCATTCTTAAATAGGCAGCAAATTGTCCCTTGTTTAATTCGCAAACTAAAATCCGATCAAACTTTTGAAAAATTTGAGCTGTATTTTTTGGTAGAGGATTAATGTAGTTGAAATGGGTAAAGGCGATGTCTTTTCCCTCTTTCTGCAATTGATTTACGGCTCCAAATAATATCCCGAATTGGCCGCCCCAACCCACCACTAATAATTTTGTGGCATCCTTTCCTTTGTATTTTTGGAGGGGAATAAAGTCCGCTATTCGATTAATTTTATCGTGGCGAATTTCTACCATTTTCGCATGATTTTGTGGATTATGCGAAACACAGCCAGTGCATTCGTCCTTTTCTAAACCTCCAATTCGATGTTCCATGCCTTTGGTTCCTGGAACCACCCAATTGCGAGCTAGTTTTTCAGCATCACGATTATATGGCTTCCAATTTTCATCATAGCTTTCTAAAGTCCTTGGATGTATATCTGGCAATTCTTCGGTTAATTTTATTTTCCATGGTTCAGCACCATTTCCCAAATAACTTTCTGATAATAAAATAACTGGTGTCATGTGTTCTAAAGCAATTCGGGTCGCTTCAAAAGCCCAATCAAAACAATTGGCAGGTGTGCTAGCTGAGATAACCGCTATCGGACTTTCTCCATTTCTGCCATATAATGCTTGCATTAAGTCGCTTTGTTCGGTCTTAGTCGGCAAGCCAGTTGAAGGGCCACCTCTTTGAACATTTACGATCACCAAAGGCAATTCGGTCATCACGGCAAGTCCGATTGCTTCTGTTTTTAAAGCCATACCCGGACCAGAAGTTGTTGTAATGGCGACATCACCAGCAAAGCTAGCTCCTATGGCCGAACAGATGCCAGCAATTTCATCTTCTGCTTGTATTATTTTTACTCCAGCCCATTTGTGTTTACTCAATTCATGCAAAATATCTGTAGCAGGAGTAATCGGATAGGTTCCTAAAAATAAATCTTTCTTGGCCTTTTTAGCTGCTGCCAAAAAACCCCAAGCCATCGCTTGATTTCCAGTAATGTTTCTATAGGTTCCGGCTGCTTTTTTTGCTGGCAAAACGGTAAACGAAGATCTAATGGCTTCTATGGTTTCAGCATAGTGATGCCCAGCTTTTAGAACCCGTTTGTTGGCCTCGGCAATCGTTGGATTGGATTTAAATTTTCTATCGAAAAAGCTCAATGATTTTTCTAAAGGCTCATTAAATAGCCAATATGCAATGCCTAATGCAAACATATTCTTGCATCGCAACATGCTTTTGTTGTCTAAGCCCAAATCAGCCAGTCCTGTTTTGGTTAAGGAGGCAATCGGCGCTTCAATTACATTATAATCAGCTAGTGTGCCATCTTCCAATGGATTGCCTTCAAAGCCGGCCTTTTCAAAATGTTTTTTATCAAAAGAATCTATGTCAATAATAATGGTGCAAGCTGGCTTTAATTGAGATAAATTGGCCATCAATGCAGCAGGATTCATTGCAATCAATATGTCTGGGGAATCTCCGGGGCTATGAACTCCAGAGCTTCCAAAATGTATTTGAAAGCCAGAAACTCCGGCAACTGTTCCCTGCGGAGCTCTAATTTCGGAAGGGAAGTCGGGGAAAGTGGCAATCTCGTTTCCTACATTGGCTGTAGTTTCAGTAAACAACATTCCAGCTAATTGCATCCCGTCGCCAGAATCTCCTGCAAATTTTATTACAACACTCTCTAATTCAGTCTTCATAAATTTTTTTATTTTCCTGAAAATTCAACTCTGCTACCTATGGATGACAAACCAAGCAAAGCATCATCTGTACTAAATATTTCTTGCAATTTCTCTAATTCAGATGAAGGGCCTCGCGCTCCTTCAATCAATTCTTCTGCAATGTTCATGGCTACTGGAGCTTTAAAACTCATCGCTTTAGCCAGCTTTGATACAGCCTCCACTTCCATTGCTCCGTTGGTGCATTCTCCTTTTATAATTGCTTGGTATTTGTTTTCACCAAACAATGATTCTAGCGCTTTCCAGTTGTCATTAAGTTCTAATGTTGCTTTAACAGGAATTTCTTTTTCACCGGAAATAAATTCGAATACCTCAGATGTATTTACGATATGGTCGATTAAACCGATTTCTAAGGCTTGTTTCGCACCTAACATTTGACCAGTTAAAACTAAATACTTGGCTAATCCTTTTCCCACTCTTAAAGCAGAGCGTTGAGTGCCTCCCAATCCAGGGTAAATACCGATTCCAGTTTCGGGAAATGCAATTTTAACATGAGGAACAGCTAATAAAACATCTGCACAAAGGGCTAATTCCATTCCGCCACCTAAAGCCAATCCATTTAAAATGGCCACTACTTTTTTCGATGACTTATCGATTTTGTTTAGCACTTCTTGCCCATATTTGGTAAAAGAAATGATTTTATCTATCGAATTGGCTTGAATGTTTTTTACAAAGAATTTAATGTCTGCACCTGCCACAAAGGCTTTGCCTAAGCCAGTAATTATTATTGTTTTAATTTCTGGCATTGCATTGGCCTGAGAGAATTTGCAATCCAATTGTTCCATGACATCTTCATTCAGCGCATTCATGTCTTCAGGTCGAGACATGGTAATGGTTGCCACATTTTTTTGAATGTCTAGTGTAACAAATTCCATTTCCCAACTTTTGGCATCTATTCCTTTTGGAAGTGCTTCACCATATAACTCAGCGTAATTAGATGCAAATTTAGCTACGGCCTCTTTTCCATAGTTTTTCATGATGTCTATCGGGCCTTTTCTCCATCGTAAGCCAATTTTTGCTCCCCGATTCAGGTCGATTGCGGTGCATACTTTTTCATCTAATATTTGTGAACAAACAAAGAATGTGCAGCCTAAAATTCGTTGGTTTATGGCATCGCGCTTCTCATCTGAAACACTTAATCCTTCCATCCCGCTCAAGTCCCAATTTTTAGCTGTAGCAACTTGTTTTTCTAGCTTTGAAGACAGTTTGTAAGATGGGCCAAAATGTTCTAAGGTTTTTTGGGCGTGCATGGCAATTGGCACTCCTGTTGCGTTCATTAAAGCAAAGGGACCCATTCCAATTCCAAACGTTTTCATGCACACAGTATCAATTTCTGCAATACTTCCGATTCCTTCATCTAGCATTTTGCAGGCCTCGTTTAGCCAAGGCACAAAAAAACGATTGACTGCAAATCCATAGACATCTCTAGTTGTGATGGCATCTTTCCCAGATTGAACTGAGAATATTTGCATGGCTTTATAGGTTTCATCAGAAGTTTTTTCGCCAGGGATGATTTCTACCAATCTGTTTTTAGCAGCATGGTAGAAATAGTGTAAGCCAATGAATCTTTCTGGATGAGAAACGGAAGCTGCTAATTCTGTTACAGAAAAGGAGGAAGTATTGGTTGCTAATATCGTGTCGCTTGATACAATTTTGTCCAGCGTTTTAAAAAGCTTGGATTTTACTTCAAAATCTTCAAAAATAGCTTCTACAATTAAATCGCAAGCTTTTAAATCATCTTGATTGGTAGTTCCAATCAAATTGCTAAGAATGGTTTCTACTTTTTCTTTTGTAAACAACCTCCGCTCAATTCCTTGCTCTAAAATTTCTCGAATTCCGCTCAATCCTTTGTCGATGTATTGTTGTTCTCTATCGTTTAAATAAACGGTAAAGCCTTCTTGTGCAAACTTTTGAGCAATGGCTGCTCCCATAGTTCCTGCACCTACTACTCCTACTGTATTTATCTTTTTCATTTCAATAAAATTTAATGGGATTATTGTGCTAGCAATTTTCCCAAACTGGACTTCTTTTTTCTAAGAATGCATTAATCCCTTCATTAGCATCTTTTGTCTCCATTAGCTGGTTTATATAAAGCTGCTCTAGATAAGGCAATTTGTTTGTCATGATGTAATTGAAAGTAGCTCTTGATGCTTTTACAGCATATTTTAAGGAGGAGGCACTTTTAGGAATAATGTTATTGCTTATCCATGCTTCAGCTCCTTTATCTAAAGCTTCTTTATCTTCAAAAACTTGATTTAAAAGACCTATGTTTAAACCTTCATCTGCCTTGATGTTTCTTCCGCTTATTAAAATTTCCTCTGCTCTGGCATTCCCAATCTTTAAGGGTAACATAATTGAAGCAGGAGGGGGGAATACTCCTAAAATTATTTCTGGTTGAGCTAAAACAGCTGTTTTGTCAGCAAACATGAAATTGCAAGCTAAAGCCAATTCCATTCCACCGCCTAAGCATTGCCCAGATATTTTTGCCATAGTTGGTATTCCCAACTCAATGATTCGGAAAAAGATGCTGTGAAAAGTCTTGATCATCATTTCTGCAAACTCTTTGGTATGTTCAGGCACACTGGCACCAAAGGAAAAATGTTTCCCATTTCCCTGAAAGGTAATTAGCTTGATGTCTTTATTGTTTTCAAATTTTGTAAACAAATCCAGCATTTCAAGCATCATTGTGTTGTCTAACACATTGCCCTTGCCATCATCTAATAAAATGTTGGCTACAGCTCCACCTTGAGAATAATCTAATTTTAGTTTTTCCATAGGTAATGGCTTTAAGACTTTTGATATTGTGGAGAGATTGATTGATGGACTGAATCATCCCAAGCTTTTCCTTGCGCTAATAATTGTCTTAATTTGATAAAATCAACTTCTCTATTATTTTTTGGACCATCATTAAAGGCTTTAAATCCTGCTTTTGCTTCGGTCATCATGTTTAGCGCTAACCAATCACGATTCGATTCTTTGTTTTGATCCCAATGTTCTAATTTTTTCTTTCTGATGGAGTTAATGGTCTTACTCAGGCAATTTGGAAAAGTCATCATCAATTTTGTGCATATTTTTTCTACTGCTGCATCCAATAGCGATAAGTCAACTTCTCCTGAATTTAATAAGGCTTTTCCTTCCGCTAATGAATCACCTCTTTTGGGCAATCCATAAATAATTTCGCCAGTTTTTTTGCTAATCCATTGGTCTGTTCTTACCAAAGGGTTTGGTATAAATTCACCATTTACCTTCAATGCTGGTACAACCTGAGTCAATAAGCCAAGTCTCAATGCTTCATGAGCCGACCAAGGGTCGCAAACGGTGCAGGATTCCATGGCTTTTTCTACTCCAACAAAGAGGTGTAGAAAGTCTGTTGAGCCTCCATCTGGGGCACTACCATGTTTAGGGCCTGCCTGCCCGAATTTTGCTAAATCTTGGGCAATTGAAAAATCACAAGCCATGCCTATTTCTTGGCCTCCACCGATACGCATGCCATTGACACGGCAAATAACTGGTTTGTCATTCATTAAAATTGCTGAAACCATATCGTTAAACAGGCGCATGTATTGCTTGTATTCCTGTGGGTTACCTGCATAATATTCTGCATATTCCTTTGTGTTTCCTCCAGTGCAAAATGCTTTGTTTCCAACCGCTGTAAAAACTACTGCAACAACTCGCCTGTCGTTTGAAGCTTCTCGCATAGCTAATATTACTTCTTTTACAGCATCTGTTGTATATGAGTTATATTGCGAAGGATTGTTTAATATAATCCAAGCATTATACAGCCCTTCAACTTCATTTCCATCAAAATCTTTGGCAGGTCTCAATTCATAAAGTATAGCTGTGTAATTGTGTTCTACTAAATTGTGATTGTGTAACATCTCTTCTAATTTTTTATTATTTATTAAAGTCGGGTACTAAAACCGAACGTTTATTGTATTTGTGTTCTAAAGTATTTCGAAAAACTTCATTGATTTGTGACATTGGAAAGGTTTGAACAAAGTCTTTAATATCTAATTTCCCAGTTGCGATTAAATCAACAACTTCTGGATATAATTCAGGTTTGCATCCCCAGGTTCCTATGAGTTTAGCATCAAAAGCCATGAGGTTGCTTAATCGAACATTTAACTTATCCATGGTAAATCCAACGATGCTTAAGGTTGAGGTAAAAGTCAGTAAGCTAAAAGCCAATTCTTGACCTGCGGTGGTTCCAGATATTTCAAAGATTTTCCATCCATATTTTGATGCTCCAACTTCTTTGGCAATCTCCCTCACTTTTTCTTTAATCTCTTTAGGATTTAGGCCTCTCGAATTGATACAAGCATCCACTCCGTGCTTCTTAGCATTAGCCAACTTTTCATCGCTAATATCAATAGCCAACACTTTTGCTCCCATGATTTTGGCAATTAAGGCACCATATATTCCAACCCCTCCAACTCCGATTATGATGGCTAAATCGCCCTTTTCCAATTCAGATTTTTTCATCACCTGATAGGGAGTAGAAATTGCATCTGCAATTACAGATAACTCCTCTAAAGAATAGTTTTCTAAAATAGAATCTGGAACTGGACATAAAAATTTGTGTGGAACAACAATGTGTGATGCAAAGCCGCCGTGAAAATCATTGCCAGGCATCAATTGGTTCTGGCACATATTGCTTCTGCCTTTGTTGCATAATTCACAATCTCCGCAGGGCAAAACAGCAGGTATAATTACATTTTTGCCTTTTAAGTGTACAGGGCCATTGAGCACAACTCCACTAATTTCATGACCGAGTGTTAAAGGCATTTCCTTTTTGGTTCTTACCCCATTGTGCCAAAAGCTTAAATCGGTATGACAAACACCACAGCCGGCCACTTTAACAAGTGCTTCATTTTCGCTTATGGTTGGCAATTCAGACTCTACCAAAGAAAACTCTTTGTTGAGTTCTGTCATTTGCCATTGTTTTAATTTTTCCATTTCTAATTTTTATTAGCAGATTTCTAAAGTTTTATGCTTTAGAAATTTTTATATATTACAGTTCTCAAACAATATGGCTGTTCCTTGTCCACCTCCGATGCAGGCTGAAGCGATACCATATTTAACTCCTCTTGCTTGCATTTCTCGAGATATAGTAAGTGATAAACGAGTTCCTGTAGCAGCTAAAGGATGACCCATAGCGATAGAACCTCCATTCACATTGCAGATGTTTCTATCTAAACCTAATTCTTTTTCACAACCCAAAAATTGCGCTGCAAAAGCTTCGTTAATTTCAATTAAACCTATATCGTTTAGGCTTAAGCCAGCTATTTCTAAAAGCAATCGTATGGAGGGAACTGGTCCCAGTCCCATCAACTTTGGATCTAGTGCGCTTGTTGCTGAAGCAACAATTCTCGACAGTGGTTTTAAACCTTTTGTTTTTATAAAATCTCCTTTTGCAACTACAACAGAAGCTGCTCCGTCAACAATTCCACTTGAGTTTGCAGCGTTTTGAACGCCATCTCGAGCAAACACAGAAGGCAATTTCGCCATTGCTTCTAAGTCTGTTGGTCTAACATGTTCATCTGTTGAAAAGTCAACTGTTTTTCTAGGGAGATATACTTTTCTAGGGTTTAATCCTTCGGCTTCAAATACGGTAGAATTCATCGTAACGACTTCCCCATTAAAAAAACCTCTTTCATTGGCAGCCATATATCTATCAATGGATTGCTTGGCAAATGCATTTGCCTCTTCCTTGGTGATGCCATATTTTATAGCAACATTTTCTGCAGTGCAACCCATAGGCACTGCGGCAGTATCATTCAAAGCTTCCCACAACATGTCTTTAAAGTCAATTTTTCCTAAAGGATAACCCATTCGGTTTCCAAAACTTACTGTAGGAGAAAGTGTCATGTTTTCAGTGCCTCCACATAAAGCGGACTGGGCTTTGTTTAAAGCAATTTGTTCAGCTCCTGCTATGATGGTCTCGAAACCAGAACCACAAATGCGTTGTAACATTACTGCTGGAATTCCTTCAGGAATACCAGAATACAAACCAATATGACGAGGTAAGAAATAAGAATCAGCAGAACTTTGACCTATGTTGGCATACATCAATTGATCGATATCTTCACCAGTAATACCCGACTTTTCAATAGCTGCTCTACTGGCATAAATCGCAAGGTCGGTTGGAGAAACTTGTCCTAAAGTTCCACAGAGTTTCCCAAATGGAGTTCTTGCTCCATTTACGAGGTAGGTGTTGTCGTATGTTATCCCAAATCCTTTTTTCTTGTCATGAAATCCTTTCATTCTTAATGCTTTATATGTTTTCTAATTCTAATTTTATGCTTCGTTAATCATTTCTTTTTCATCGCTTGTCGGTGGTTCATTAAGGTTTAATTTGTTAAAGCTCTGCATGGCGATAATTGCCGCACCAAAAGAGACTACATATTGTGGATTTTCTATGATTAGTATGTCTTTGTTAAACTTTTCGTTTAGCAAAACCTTTAAATAGGGGTGATGAGCTATTACTCCACCAATCATATAAGTTGGAATGTCAGGATCTAATCTCATTTTGGCAACTTTATTGGCAATAGAGATATAAATGCCTCGAGAAATATCTTGTGTGGTCATACCATCAAAAATCCAATTCATGATTTCGGTTTTTGCAAAGACGGTACAGAAACTATTTAATTCATTATTATAATTTGAAAGTGAAGCCAAACTGCTCATTTCAGAGATGTTGATTTCTGCTCGTTCGGCAATTTCTGATAAAAAAGAACCTGTACCTGCGGCACATTTATCGTTCATATAAAAATTACTGATGTGATTTTCATGATCACATTTTATAATTTTAATGTCTTCACCACCAATATCAATTATGTTCTTGGCGCCTGAATAGTAGTGAGAAACTCCAGCAGCAGCACAGTTAATTTCTGTTTTGACAATGTTAGATTCTTTAAAATGTTTTCTACCGTAGCCAGTAGCGCAACTGTATTTAATGTTAAAGTTGCTTGCAATGGTTTGCATTACATTTATAGAGGCTTGTCTATCTGCGCTATAAGTGGGTAAGAAATACCTAAACACAGGAGCTCCGTTTTCATCTATAACAGTGTATTTTGCGAAAGCTGAACCTAAGTCAATACCAAGGAAACAATTAACATTTTTATAAGTAGCCTGAGTGCTGTTTTTATTTACAATCCCCTTGCTCATTATTTTTCGATTAACATCTCCTGCAGCGCCAGGGATTCTCGAAATAATGTTTTTATTGGTCATGGCTTTAACCATGTTGGTAAATGATAAATTGAGCGAAGTTCTTACATAATGTTTGCGACCATATTCAACTATTTTTCCATTGAAATAATCAATTTCTGTTGGTCGGTTGTTGATGATGTCTAAGGCTAAAGAAGGAAAGTGATCGCCGCCCTTTTTGAGGTAACGCATGCATTGGCGAATGAAATCATCTGGGAAATGGATTTTTTCATTTTCTGCAACTTTTACAGCCTCACTTATTATTTGCTCTATAAGTTCAACGGTATCTGGGTCGTTCATAGCTTCTGCCATTGTTAACCTTCCCACACCACACAAAGCACTTAAAGAGGAATTTAAAATGGTTTTTTCCCAACTGCGTTTTAATAATTCGAACGAGTCAACAGCATTTGTAGTTAAACCAACCGAATTTAAGATGTCTGCGAAAGTTTTGGCTTCTTTCGTTTTCATATCGTTAATTGAGCCAATATAGTTTGGAGGGGTAAAAAAAGTGACCTTCACCGTATTTGGACTTACCATATTGCCTGCGTAGTTGACTATCATTCGCAGTACTTTAGATTCACCAAAAGCTGGGATTAACATGTCTTCTACATCAATGCCATTTTGAGCAGCAATTACCGTTAATTTTTCAGTATTAAGTTCACTAGCTTCATTGATAGCATCTTGAGTTTGATATGTTTTCAGTGCAAAAACTAAAAAATCTAGGTCGAGTTCGGCTAAGTCGCCAATATTTCGATACACTTTATCAAACCTGGCAGTGGCTTGCATAACATTTTCTAACACTACTCCAGAAGTACTGATTTTGCTGTGTTTTACTTCGTTTCGAACACAAAGTGCAACATCACAACCAGCTTCTTTTAGCTTATTGGCCAAAATCATTCCCACTGGACCCAATCCGATAATTCCGATTTTTATGTTCTTTAGATTTCCCATCTGCTTAAAATTTGGAATCCTCTATTTGTTCGAGAAAAGTCTCTATTTTAGTAATGCTTTGTCCTTCTGAGAAAAATCGCAAATCGCTTAAATCTCCTTCAATAATTAAAGAGGGTATTCCCGTTTCTTTTTGTAAACGTTGGGGCATTCCAAATTTGGCGTTTGAATTATTGAAACAAGTTTTTGTATCGTGATAAACGATGCCGTCAATTTTGTATTCTTTAAACCAATTTGACAACATTTTCATTTTGGCCTTTTCACTTCTATTGATGAAAATTTCTGTGTAAGCTCTCGCTGTAGATTCCCAAGGATTGTTTTCATCAAATTGATCAAATATCCAACTGCTGCAATAGGTAGAAGCTACAACTGCTGCGCCGTTTGTCGTAAACAAATCGCTCATCATTCTCAGCTTGCCCCAAATGGGCATTCCTTCCCAAAAAATTCTAGTTTTTGCTTCTGGTAAGAAACCGATGTTATCTGCAACATTTTGTTCTAATTCTGCTAAAAGTGTTGTGTAATAATCAATCGCAATTTGAGTTCCCCTCAATACTACAATTGGTCCCATATGAATTGTGCCATCAAAAAAACTTAAAGGCGCATTCATGGCTGTTGAGGTTTTTAACACCTTTTGCCACAAGAGGGTCGCATCTTTACTGAGTTTGACAGCCTCTTTGAATTTGTTGAGGTCAAATTGTTGACCACTTACTTCTTCGCAAACGGGAATCATTTTTTTCATCTGCTTCACGACCAAATCCACCTCGTCTTGGCTTACTTCATCCAAATACCTAGGAGGTTGAATTCCGACTATAGGACAATTAAATTCATTCGCATAAAAGCTAAACCAATCTTCTACTTCTCTGCATTGATTGGTGTTGTAGGCTATAATATCAGCTTTTGGAATGCCTTCTAATCCATAGTGTTTTTGTAGTGGAGTTTCTTTTTTGAGGTAAGAACCTATATCGGCAGTTGTGTAAGAACACACATGGCCAGAGTAACCACATTTTATGGCTTCAGGAATAAAATCCATTGAAGTTCGAGTTGCACCTAGAAGCGCACCGTGATTTTCAGGAAAATAAACTTCAAAACCAAATGAGCGTAACAATTCTGCAGGCCCAACGCTTGTGCACCAAGCAATTTTTTTCTTGCCCGATTCTAATGAGAGAAAATAATCTCCCATTATCTTTTTCATGGTGTCTGTTGACTTAATCTTGTACAATCTTTCTAGCTATATTATTTTTAACATCTAATTCAACTACATAAACCTCTTCTTCGGTTGGTACATTTTCACCGTACATATTTCGGAGGTGTTCTTTATATTTTTCTAATACATTCTTTGGTGCTACTTTCATAGAAGGGGTTAATGTATTATCGTCTAATGATAAAGCACTATTGATAACAGCAGCAGATTTTATCTTGGAAAACTTTTGTTTGATATCGCAATTGGCATCATGCAAACAGCCCTGTAAGCATTTCCCAAGTTCATTTAGGTCTCTCGGGCAAAAACAACCATCTTTTGGAGTAGTTTGATAATCAGGATTTTTTAAGAGATTTTGATTTGGAAAAATTAATGCTACTGGATGATCCTTTCCGCTACCAGTAATGATAACATGCTGCACATAGTGACATTTTAGTTCAATTACTTTTTCTAAATCTGTTGGAACTACTTTTTCTCCATTCGATAGTTTAAAAATTCTATCCTTTCGTGAAATAAGTTTTAAACCTGTCTCTGTAATTGCTCCTACATCACCAGTTCTATACCAACCATCTTTGGTAAAAACATTTTTATTGGCCTCATCGTTTTTATAGTATTCTACCATTACGTTTGGACCCTTTACTTGTATCTCATCATCTTTGGCAATTCGGATGCTAACTCCTGGGATGGGTTTTCCAACGACACCTGACACACGTTTAAGCTTAGGGTCGGTTAGGGTGCAACAGGGAGAGGTTTCAGTTAAACCCCAACCTTCAATAACGGGAATTTCTCGTTTTTGAAATTCTTGAGATAGTTTTTCTGGTAAGGATGCTGCTGCTGTAAAAATAAATTTCAAGCCAGAATTAAAGAAAATGTTTTCTGCTTCTTTACTAGCTAAAGTTTTTTCATAAAGTGATTGATATACTTTTGGGACACTAAAAAAAATGCTTGGTCTTACCAATTTCCAATTATCAAAGATGGAGTCAACATCTTTGCCATAGCTGCTCTCTAAATAATAAGTTGCTCCGGAATAAAGAGCAGTAAATAATTCGAAAATACCTCCAAAACTATGATGCCATGGCAAGTAAGATAAAAATCGATCTTGTTCATTTACATCCCAAACTATACTAATTGCAGCTTGCTGCGACATTATATTTTTATGTGTTAATTGAACACATTTGGGTGTTCCCATAGTTCCTGATGTGTACATGTTCAAGCAAATTGTATCAGGGTCTATCGATTCGTCTAAACTAGAAGAAGTGCCTTTGGGAATGTTTTTCTTTAATGCTGAAAATGGAATTAAGTTGTTGTATCTGTTTTCAGAAACTTCATCAAAATGAAAAATAGATTTGAGTTGTTTGAGGTCCTTTCCAATATTATTTAATTGATTTTGACCTGCTACAGCCATCCATTTTGCATCAGAATGATTAATTAGCAATTCAGCAGTATCTTGTTTGAAATAAGCAAAAATCGGAACAGCAATTCCACCAAAAGCCATTATTGCCAGTTCGAGCTCCAACATCTCTTGGCGATTAGCAGAAAACAAAATCATTTTATCGCCTTTCTTAAAACCTAATTGCTCAAGGTTATAAGCTACTTTTTCGATGTTATGATAAAAAGACCCCCACTTGATTCCTTCATAAATTCCAAGGCTATTTTTCTCTTGATAAACATATTTATCGTTGAATTTAGTAGTATTCCTTTTTAAGAAAGTTGCAATATTTGGAATTATACTACCTAATTGATGCGCTGAATCAAGCTGTTTCATAAGTCTATTTTTATGCTACCACTGCGGCTTCTTTTTCTTTCAACTTATAATATCTGTATCCTCCCCAAAGTGCAGCACCTACCGCTCCAGAATAGATGGCATCTGGATTAGAAGTGAAAACCAGATCTACTTTTTTCTTTTCTCTAGACAATTCTTCAACCGCCTGAATCATTCCAGTATTCATGCCCATACCGCCAACCAATGCAATTGGAGATTCGGCTTTAAGTGAACCCAATAGTTTAACAACTCTACCGGCAATGGAGAGGTTAATTCCTTTTACAATATTTGGAGTGGAAAGTCCTTTAGAAACAAGGTTAATGACATCTGTTTCGGCTAAAACAGCACAAATTCCTGAGGGAACTTCTGGGTTGTCTGCTTTAAGTGACATAGGGCCAACTTCTTCAATTGCCAATCCGAGGTAACGAGAAATATTTTCTATAAACTGCCCTGAACCAGAAGCACATTGTCCAGTCATTTTATAATCCATTACTTTTCCTTTTTCGTCAACTTTAATGGCACGAACATAAAGTCCTCCCATATCAACTACTGTTTTTGCTTCAGGATTGAAAAATTTTCCACCTCGTGCATGAGTTGTCATGCTATAAAAATGACCAGTTTTACGTATCACCATTTCTCCTTCACCTGTAGAGGCAAGGTAGGCGATGTCTTTGTAGTCTAGTTGATTGCGCTCTAAAAGCATTTCTACCGCATCAACAACCACATCTTTCGGATCCCTTTTCCTGATTTTTTCGGTTTGCTTATCTACAATTTTATGATCACCAGTTGCATCATCATATTTCATTATAACACCTTTAACATAGCTACCGCCTACGTCAATGCCCATTGTATAAATTGGATTAGTCATCTTTTATCAGTTTAATTTTTATGCTGTTTCTATACTTTTTTGTTTTGTTGGCAAATCCACCTCAATATTTCTTCTAGCAAACATGGCTCCTCCAAGTGCTCCCATAAAGATGGAATCGGTATGGATATTCATTGTTACTTCTCCATAAGAATCAGTAACCATTTGCTTTACATATTTTAATACAGCTTGATTTCGAGCTACACCACCTGTAAAAGTGAATTCGTTTCTAACTCCGCCAGAGCGTGCGATTAATGACATGGCTCTTTGTACAATCGCTTTGTGTAGGCCGGCCAATATGTTTGGACGCTTTTCTCCATTGTGGAGCAATTCTTTTACTTCGGCTCCAGCAAACACAGTACAGGTTGAACAAATGGTTGTTTCTTTTTCTGCCTTCATGGCTTCTGGTCCTAATTCGTTCAATGAAATTCCAAATTCATCGGCGATATATCCTAAATATCGACCACAACCAGCGGCACATCTATCGTTCATGTGAAAACTTGTTACTAGGCCATGGCTATCGACTTGTATGGCCTTAGTATCTTGGCCACCAATGTCCAACACTGTTCTTGTATTTGGAAAAACTGCATGTGCGCCAAAAGCATGGCAAAGTATTTCTGATTTTATACAATCTTCAGGAAAAGGTAGTAAAGCTCTACCATATCCAGTTCCCACCATGGTTGTAATGTGAATGTCTTGGTCAGCAATTTCATCGATGTGTTCACGTAAGGTATATTCAACGTTTTTGTAGTTATCCTTCACGGCATTTAATTCGGCATAATACCAACTTTCTTTACTGCCATCTTCTTGTTCATCTATTAAACCTTCATACTTTGCTTCTAAGGTTTTCATTGATTCATTAATCAATTCTTTAAAATTGAATTGAACCATTTCGTTTTCAACTGGTGTAATGCTTTTATCAAAAGCAAGCATCAGTGGTTCAAAAAGTGTTCTTTCTGCTTTTTCTACTTCTGCATTATAGCGCTCGCTGACAATGTCTCTGAAAAATTGATTTTTTGAACCTAAATTTTCATTCACAAATTCATTTTTAATCTGTGGGCGAATCGTTTCAATAATCTTATTTATCTCAGTTAATATTTCTTCTTTATTGTCATAATGAAAAGCATTTACGGTATCTCTAAATGTTTTTTCTAAACTATCCATCCTGCGTTTAAACTGACGATACTGGAAAACACTTCTAATGTCTTTCATGTATTTTTGAAACTCAGGTTTAGAGTCGATTTCTTCTTTTAGTTTTTCAGTAAGAAGGGTAAAACGAGCATCGTAAATTGCTTCTTCACGAGCTATATCTGCTGCAACCTTGTAATTGGCTCTGGTGTTTGTAATGCCTCTTCCAATTATTTTATCTTGTTCATTTATGATAACCGCCTTAGAGGTTGTAGAGCCTAAATCAATACCTAAATAATATTTTTTCATCGTCAAAATGTTTAGTTCTTAATATTTAATTATACAGCTGCGGTTTCTTTTTCCATTTTCTTGCGTTGTTCTAGCATTTGGAAATAAGATTCTAACCTGTTTTTTATGTTTGAATAAGAGAAGTATCTTGGATCGACTAAATCAGATTCGATAAAACCAACTGGCACCTCTAAGCTGTCTTCAATTTCTCGCATCATGCCTAATTGTCCTGCAGAGAACGAATTGCAGCTTTTAATGGAGTTTGTTACGTAGCCATCAGCTTTGTAATCAACGATGCATTTTTTCAGTAATTCAATTCGTTGAGGGATATTCATGTTGGTATAGCAATTCATGCAATACTCAGCCAATGTTTCCAATGGTCTATCTGGATTGTGTCTCCAACCATAATCGTAAACACCACCAACCTTGGTATATGAAGAGGCAACTATAACTGCCCCCATATCGTAGAAAATTTTCCAGAACTCTCGAAAACTTGTCCAATTCGGTGGGCCTTCAACAACTAGTCTGTATTTCTCTTCTTTCATTTCTCCTTCAGGAGTAATTGGGCCAAGTCCTTTTTCTATTCTTATTTGAATTTCTTTGTATAATTCTTTGTAGTAATCAACTGCTTTTTGGGTTCCTCTAAATCCAATATTTATCGGACCGATATAATAGACCCCTGCGAAATAGGCATCAATTGGTGATGGTTTGTGTTTCGTTGTATCAAATATCTTTGTAATCCAGTCTTCAGCTTCAGCAGATAGTTTTAAATGCCTTTTCAGTTTAGCTTCATCGTATTTTATACCGGTCACTTCTTCCATTTTAGGAATTACTTCTTCCTTAAACTGTTTCACCATGTATTGAGTCATCTCAGGTGTTATTTCGGCATTTTCTTGATAAGGCGTGTGAACCATTATCACCGTGGCGTTAGGATATTCTCGTTTCAGTGTTTCAAACCATTTCATAAAAGTGAAACATCCAGTATAACTAAGAAGTAAAACATCTGGCTCTGGCAATTTCTGACCAGTTGGGCCAATGTTTCCTTTCATCATCATGCCCACATCGCATTTAACGTAGGTACAAACATCTTCGGAATGGGCATTACGCTCAGCCTCTTTGATATAGCCTCCAGATTTTTTGCGCATTGCATTTTGAAGTGCGTTAATTTCTGGATATACAATCAGCATGTCAAATGTTTGAATTAGCTCTGAAAGGTTACCCGGAATAAAAGTGTAACAAACTTTCTTGCCTAGTTCTTTGGCATTGGCCAGATCGTTAAATAAGCCTTCAATCATCTCTTTTTGAAGGATCATACTTTTCTCTTTTTGCGCTTCTTGTGCCATTTTTTTTCGTTTAAATATTTTTATTATGCCAAAACAGTTGTATCATCTTCCCACAATTTGATTGAATCAGAGAAGGTGCCTACTTGTTCTTTTATTACTTTATATTGATTGATGTTTTCGCTGTATTGAAAAGCGATGTATCGAATTCCCATTTTATCAAATGCATTTTGGAAAATAGGAGCATCTAATAAACTAGGGTCGCAAAAACTAGCCGAAGCAAATATGACTCCATCAGCTCCTCTATCTTTAACAATTTTTGCCAATCTATTTTCTTTAGGATTATGTACATCATAAATTGAAGATGAATATTGACTTTGATTGATGTAAGCATGGGCTATTGCCTCTAAAGGATTGTTGCTGCTTGCATCAATATCTCCCAAAATCATTCGAGAGCCTAACATATAATCATCGTCAACTACATAACAGCCAGCTTCTTCAATTGCTCTAATTAGTCCTAAAGAGGGTTGCTCGCAAAAGGCTCCAGAAACAACCACTTTGATTTTGTCTTGAGGCATTCCTATGTTCTCTTTTATATGTTCGCAAATCTCTTCTAAAATGCTGTTGTGTTCTTCTACAGGTATTACTGTCCCTGCTCTTACAATGTTATAAACATCTTCAATTGATAACCTCCAAGGAAATTCTTGGCGTATTTTATAAATGAATTCGATTAAACTTCTATTTCTATTGTATAAGCTTATGGAATGATTTAACTCATCTGTACTTGGGGTTTTTCCATTAATTTCTTTTATGTATTTCAATACATGTTCCATCTCTTGTTGATAGAAAACCCCACCAATTTCTGGTAAGAAGTTTTGAGGGAAATCCATGTATTTTACAAATTTTCCAATCTTTTGCTGTTTGAATACACCTGAAAGGTTTCTGATGACATCGCAAATAGAAGGGAATATAAACCCATCGATGTGCTCCATGTGTTTATCAAGTGCAATTTCCATTATACTTCTTGGAATGTGGCAGATATAAGATTGATAATATGCATCTCCTTTAATAATCTGCTTATTGTCGCCACCACCAAAAATACCAACTGGCATACCGCCTGCTGCATGAATTATTTCTCTTGGAAAGTAGATGGGCATATAACCGACTAGCACTCTATCTTTTTTAGCTTCTTTCCATTCCTTTGCTTTGGTAAAATTTAAATCGAAGGCGTAATTTTTACACGTTTCAATTAGTTCATTTAATTCTTTCATCTGTTAATATCACATTTATACAAAACCAATTTATTCTTGGTTCCATTTATACCTGAAAAAAAAGGAAGTAAACTATACCCTGTAATCAGGCAATAAATGGAATGGGGGAATTCGTATAGTTATAATTGAGTCATAATTGAGCCATAAATCTGCCATAAAGGTCAGTTCCATAATCCTAATAAACTATGAGCCAAATCAGTTGTAACTATGAGATTAAGCAGAAGCCATGTTGTAATCTGCTCAAAAAAACAGGAGCTAAGTCAGAATTTTTAGATAGGGGTTTTATTTAGGACTTAACCTAAAATAGAGAGCTATAAGTGAGTTAAGCGTTAAAGAGGATTCTTAGTGTTTGAATCGTTTAGTGATTTTGAATGGATGGGCACATCATTTTTATAGTTTATTTGTTCGATTACTATTTCATGCTCATCATATTTTGTAAATAATCCATTTAAACGGTCGTTTTCATAATTACCAACAGTAAGTTTTTTGCCATTAGCATACCAAGTAGTCCATACGCCATGTCTCTTTCCATTTAAAAAATTGCCTTCCATTTTTTTGTTGCCATTTTCATAATACCAAACCCATTTGCCTTGGTTCTTCCCGTTTTTTACACTTCCAATGCGTTTTACTTGTCCGTTGTCGTATTTTTCACTTGAAGAAGTACTACTCGAAAACTGAAAAATGGCCCATGCAATTAAAATAATAACCGTAATGATTTTGTGGTTACTGTTGTAACTGAAAAGAGCCATTTTATGGACTGGATAATTATTCATGAGGTGCGCCTTTGAATATCCTAAAGATATGAAGAATTGATGGAAATAATGCATCCATGGTTTCTTTTGCTCCATTAGTCGATCCTGGCAAAGTTAGTACAAGCGAGCTATCAATAGTGCCAGCAATGCCTCTAGATAGCATTGAGTAAGGTGTGCGCTGCTGTCCGTAATTTCTCGCTGCCTCCATAATTCCCGGGATTTCACGGTCTAGTAAAGGTGTAATAGCTTCTGGACTTACATCTCTTAATGATAGCCCAGTGCCTCCTGTAAAAATGATTAGGTCAATGTGTTGCTGGCTGTATTTTTTTGCGCTATTTTGAATGGCTTCTACTTCATCGGGTATGATTTCGTAATGGGCAATCTCAACTTGACATTCTTCTAATTTTTTGATGATGGCTTTGCCTGCTTTATCTTCTTTGATTCCTGCCGAAATGGTGTCGGAACAAACCACAACTGATGCCTTCAGGTCTTTTCTAAACCGGTCTTTAAAATCTGATTTTCCACCCTCTTTTCTTACCAGTCGTATGGAATGAATTTCTATCCCTTTATCAATGGGTTTTAGCATGTCGTATAGGGTAAGTGCAACAACCGATGCAGCGTGCATGGCCTCAACTTCAACTCCAGTTTTGTAAATGGTTTTTACCTCTACCGAAATTTTAATTTCTTCATCTAAGATATCATAAGAGATGCCGGTGTATTCTATTGGCATCGGGTGACAATCTGGAATCAGGTTAGCAGTTTGCTTAATACCTAGCAGTCCTGCAGCTCTTGCAATTTCCAAGACATTGCCTTTAGGTACTTTATTCTCTCGCACTGCCACTATAGTTTCTTTTTTACTCACTTTAACGGTGGCTTCTGCTAAAGCAATTCTTAAGGTATTGTATTTATGAGTAATGTCTATCATGTTTTGTTTAAAGTATAATTAATAAAGGTTCACTTTCCATTGGTGGCTATCATCTTCAAATATTTCTTTGCCAAAGATGGGAGCATTTAACTTCAACTCTTCAACAATAAATCTGGATGCTTGGTAAGATGCATCTCGATGTGCTGATGAAACAAAAACAAAAAGGCAAACTTCTCCTGCTTTTACAATTCCCAAGCTATGATATATATGCAAGCACACCAAATCAAATTTTTCAAATGCTTTTTCTCGTATTCGATGTATTTCTTTTTCAGCCATTTCTTGATAGGCTGTATATTCAATTGCAACTACTTCCTTTCCATCGATTTGGTCATTCCTAACTTGACCTAAAAAAATATTGTGCGCACCAATTGTTGTTTTTGTTTGATGTTTGGCTATTGATTCTCCGATAAACGCAGACTGGATAGGCCCATCAATAAAAATTTTTTTCTTTTTAACTTCATTTGAAATCATAACAGTTCTATTTTAACTTTTTCTTTTTCAATTTTTGTCCAGGCATTTATTCCACCCTCTAAATTATACAGATTAGTGTATCCCAGTTTATCTTGCAATTGCTGAATTGCAACTTTACTTCTTATTCCAGATTGGCAAAAAAGGACAACTAGTTTTTGACTGTCAATTTCAGTTGCTCTATTTAGCAATTCTCCCATAGGAATACAAAGACTCAATAATGTGTGCTTGTTTACTTGCTCATGTTGTTCTCTTATATCAATGAATTGGATTTTTTCGTCTGCAATTAATCGCCCATATAACTCTTGGGCAGTTATCGTATTAATGGATTTTTTTGAATTGCTACAAATTTGATTTTGACTTGCTTTTAATCCATTAAGCATGACTTTATCAATTTGTTTTTTTGAACGTTGAAAACTCATTATTGAGCTGCTGTTCTTTTTGATGTTAATGAGCAATAGTTTTCCTGAAAGAGTATCTCCGAGACCTAAGATAATCTTCAAAACCTCATTTGCTTGATAAGTTCCAATAATGCCTGGTAATACTGCCAAAACACCAGCTTGCTGACAATTTAGAGTTGTGTGAGTGGGCGAGGGGTTAGGGAAGAGGCAACGATAGCTTGGGCCATTTTGATGGTTAAACACAGAAACTTGCCCCTCAAATTGGTAAATGCTGCCATATACTATTGCTTTATTTGTGAGTATTGCAGCATCATTAACTAAGTAGCGCGTATCAAAATTATCTGTGCAATCTACAATTAAATCATACTTTTCGAAAAGCGCAATAGCATTCTCATGGTCTAGCTTTTCAACATAAGCATTGATTGTCACAAATGGGTTCATTTTTTCCAATTGCTCTTTTGCAATTTGAGCTTTATTAAATCCAACATGAGATGAATAAAAGAGAATTTGTCTTTGCAAATTACTTTCTTCAACCTTATCAAAGTCTATCACCCCAATAGTTCCAATGCCTGCCGCAGTTAAATACTGCAAAACAGGGCAACCCAAGCCACCAGCACCAATTACCAAAACACTGGCTTTTTTTAGCTTTTCTTGGCCTTCTATTCCTATTTCTGACATTAGAATATGGCGACTATATCTTTCCTCTTCTTTGTTAGTTAATTGCATGTTGTAAAATTTTTATTAGCCTCCGGCAAATGAGGGTAAAAATGCAACCTCATCGGCCTCATTTAAAACTACAGTATCGTTTGAAATTGCTTGGTTTATGGCTATTCTATAATTAATGGAATTTATACCACGGTGTTTTTTTTCAAGCAAATTGCATAAATGATTGCTGTAATATCCTTCATCAACCTTGATTACTTCTTCAGTTGATCCAATAAGCTCTGCTATTTCTCCAAAGTATTTAAGTTTAATTTGCATATCGATTTAATTCTTTAATTGTATTAATATTTGCTAAAGTGTTTTCGTTAAAAAAAGGTAGCTCTTCACCCATTTCAACTTTTTTTGTATTCACAGATTCAATTGCTTCCATTACTTTAAGTTGATTGTTTTTCAAACTTCTCATAAAAGCACTCAAACAATTTTTAGAGTAAATGGCTGTGAGTGGATAAAGTTTGCCTTTATAAATAGGGATTATTGCATCATAGCCATTTGCATGTTTCAAAAGGTGTTCAAATAAATGTTGGTTGATATAAGGACTATCGCATGGAGCAAAAAAATTCAAATTCGTATGGCTTAAAGTTAGGCCTGTACAAATTCCTGCTAAAGGGCCTTTGTCTAATATAAAATCTGAAGTCATTGGATATCCAAGTTTGTCATACATAGGGTCATTTGCTAGAATACGAATGCTAGAGCAGATAGGCTGTAAAGCTTTAATGGAATACTCTATCATTTTTTTTCCATCAAACTCCATTAAGCCTTTATCTCTACCCATTCTGGAACTCTTGCCCCCAGCTAAAATATATCCGCTATATAATCCAATTTCGGTACTCATTAATACTTCTTATTTAAAGCTTCAAACTCTTTTTTGAGAAATTCTTGACATCTCATATTTAATTCTTGATACAAGCGTATCGCTTTTTCACCATGTGTAGTTAAAATAGTTCCTCCACCACCTTTTCCTCCTGAAGTACGAATTACAAGAGGCATTTCAGAAGAATTATTCATGGACTCTATCAACTTCCATGCTTTTAAATAAGACATATTCATGGAGTGAGCAGCTTTGGTAATTGAGCCTTTTTCTTCAATCGCTTTAAGCAATTGAATCCGACCCTCACCTAGAAAAGTGCCTTTCTGGTCAGCAATCCATACTCTACTTCTTACATGAAATGGGGTGTTAGCCATCAACCGTTGTATTAATTAAAATATAACGACCAATATTATATCCAATTGATTAGTTAAACTATGATTTAGATCAGTAAGTAAAATAATTAAAAGGTCGGCAACAGGTAGGCAGCCACTAGTTCTCCTTTTTTGCTTTCCTGTTTATCTTCAGGAATATAAATAAGTGCATTTGCTACTGAGTAAGTATGTAACATCGCAGAGCTTTGACCTTCCAAAATAGCGACATAATTATCATCTACTTTAGCTTTTAAGAAATGTGCTCGGTTGTCTTGCTTTGTGTATTGTTCTTTTAATTGCACTGTTCTTTTTTCTAAAGCATAGGGTTTTCTTCCACTCATAATGCGAATTGCTGGAAGCACATAATGGTAGAAACAGGATAGAGAAGCAGAAGGATTACCAGGTAAAGCAAAGATTCGACAATTGTTCTTAGTTCCAAAGAAAAGTGGCTTGCCGGGTTTCTGTTTTACTTTATAAAAAATTTGATTGACATGTAATTCTTCCATTGCTTTACCCACAAAGTCGTAATCTCCTACGGATATACCACCAGAAAGGATAAGCACATCTGTATTTATTACAGATTCTTTGATTGTTTGTATGGTTAAATCTAAGTTATCTTGTAGGGTTTTCATTAGCTCAACTTCAATACCAGATTGCTTAAGAGCTGCAAGTAGCATGAGAGAATTGCTTTCATAAATCTGTCCGGGCTTTAATTTTTGTCCTGCTTCTACCAATTCATTACCAGTAACAATAAGCCCAACTCTTGGTTTAGAAAATACCTTCACATGCTTTATTCCTAAACTAGCTAAAAAACCGATGCTTGCTGGATTTAAAACAGTTCCTTTTGGAAGTGCAAGGTCTCCTGCCTTTATTTGTTCTCCAATGGGTCTTATGTTGCCTCTTGCTTTAATATCTTGTAGAATTTGTACTTCATGCTTAGCTACTTTAGTGTGCTCTTGCATAATTACTGCAGTTGCTCCTTTTGGAACCATTGCTCCAGTAAAAATTCGAATGGCTTCTCCTGCTTTTAATTCAGAATTCGATTCATCTCCAGCTTTAGTTTCACCAATTAACTTAAATCGAATGGTCTTGTCATTATCTTGAGCAATTGCATATCCATCCATGGCTGATTGTTCAAATGGAGGTAGCGAAATGGGCGCCAATATATTTTCTGAAAGCGCGTAGCCAAGCGCCTTAGTTAACTCAATTGAGTATGGTTTTAATTGACTTGTATTTTGTTCTATTAATTGAATCGCTTCTTCTACAGATACCATAACTGCTTGCTTTAATTTATGGGCCAAAAATAGGGATTAATGATTCTTTATTCGATACACGGTATAGCTATTTGTTGAATTCGAGTAGAGAAGAACCTTTTTACCTTATGTAATATTCAATTATAAAACAGGGGAAATATTAAACTTTATTCAATCGCACTTTTTAATACAAACTAAATGGGTGTACTAATTCATAAATAGTTATCAAATAGCCTTCATCGAATTAGAAAAAATAAATGCATTTTTCTTGGCTTTTTTAGTAATAATTTCAAACTATGAGCCAAATCATTTTTTAGCGTCCATGTCCTATAGAATATTGTAGTGGATAATAAAACGATCTACTCTTATGAATATTCATTACAGATATTTGGTTTCATTCTTGGCAATAGGAGCCATTTTTTGCAGCTCATTTAGTTCAATGGCACAAGATGGAGCCACCTTATTTAAGCAAAATTGTAGTGCCTGTCATAAATTGGGAACAAGACTAGTTGGCCCTGATTTAATTGGCATAACAGAAAAAAGGCAAGAAGAATGGCTTATAAAATTTATTAAATCTTCTCAAGCAATGATTAAAGCAGGCGATGCTGATGCAGTTGCAATCTATGAGGAGTACGGACAAATGGTGATGAACGACCAGAATTTAAGCGATGATGAGGTTAAAGCCATATTAGCTTATATCAAATCGGAGTCTCCATCAGCAAGTACTGGAGATGTTGCAGAAGAAACAGTGGAGGTAGAAATTGTCCCCATTGAATACAGTGAAGAGGACATTAAAAATGGTCTAAAACTGTTTAGCGGTCAGAAAGCTTTTAAAGCTAAAGGCCCATCTTGTCTTAGTTGCCACAATGTGACCAATGAGAAACTAATCAGCGGTGGCTTATTAGCAAAAGATTTAACCAATGTATATGCTCGAATGGGCGATGCAGGTCTAGCTGGTATTATTGGCAATCCGCCTTTTCCAGCCATGGCAACTTCTTATGAAGGAAAAGAATTGGATAGCACTGAAGTAGCTCAACTAATTGCTTTTTTAAAGCATGCTGATGAAGTTAGCGAAACACAGGAAATGCAGATTGAAAAGAGTGGCTCCAGTATTCTACTTCTCGGTGGAGGTGGAGGTTTAATCTTGCTATTCATTCTTATTGGATTACACTGGAATAGAAGATTAAGAAAGAGCGTAAAGCACGATATATTTAAAAGACAAATAAAAGGAAGTGATTCTATTATTTAACAAACAACAAGAAATTAAGTTATGAGCTGGATCGAAGATATTATTTCCCCAAAAACTCGTAAATGGGAAGAGTTTTACCGAAATAGATGGCAATATGATAAAATAGTGAGAAGTACTCACGGTGTAAATTGTACCGGTGGTTGCTCTTGGGCTATTCATGTTAAAGATGGTGTAGTAGTGTGGGAAATGCAGCAATTGGATTACCCTCAATTCAACAAAGAAGTACCGCCTTATGAGCCTAGAGGCTGTCAGAGAGGAATTTCGTATTCCTGGTATTTATATAGCCCAATTCGGGTAAAATATCCCTTAATGAGAGGTGCTTTATTGGATTTATACAAAGAAGAAAAAGCCGCTTGTGGTGGAGACCCAGTAAAAGCTTGGGCTAATTTACAAGCTAATCCTAAGAAAAGACAGAGATATCAAAGAGCTCGAGGTAAGGGTGGTTTTAGAAGAGCTACCTGGGATGAGGTCTTGGAAATGATTTCTGCTGCAAACATACATACTGTTCAAAAATATGGTTCAGATAGGATAATTGGATTTGCTCCAATTCCTGCTAAGAGTATGTTAAGTTATGCTTCAGGAGCAAGATACATTCAACTAATGGGTGGTGTGAATCTTAGCTTTTACGATTGGTATTGTGATTTACCACCTGCTTTCCCAGAAATTTGGGGAGAACAAACGGATGTGTGTGAAAGTGCCGATTGGTTTAAATCAAAGTTCATTGTTTCTATGGGTGCAAACCTTGGAATGACTAGAACTCCAGATATTCACTTTTTCTCTGAAGCTCGTCATAATGGAACTAAAACCATAGTAATGTCTCCAGATTTTAGCATGGTTGCAAAACATGCTGATCAATGGATTCCTGCTCATGCGGGTTCTGATGGTGCATTTTGGATGGCTGTTACTCATGTTATTTTAAAAGAATATCATGTTGACAGACAAGTGCCTTATTTTATTGATTATACCAAGCGTTTTACCGACTGTCCTTTCTTAGTGAAAATTGAAGAAAAAGACGGGGTTAGACAACCAGGAAGAATGGTTAGAATTAGCGAAGTATCTCAATTTGATGGCGCTGAAAATGCAGAATGGAAATTCCTAAACTTCGATACTAATACTGGTGAACTAGTTTCTCCAATGGGAACATCTGGTTATAGATGGCAAGATGAAAAAGGGAAATGGAATCTTAATTTTAACGATGGTGAGACTGGAAAAGAATATGATCCAGCATTAAGCCTTATAGATAAGCATGATGAAGTATTGCAAGTTGAATTTGTAGAATACGGCTTAAATAAAAAATCAAACAGAGGTGTTCCTGTTCGCTATATAAAAACGAATACAGGAGAAAATGTAGCTGTAGCAACTATTTATGATCTTACCATGGCTCAATATGGCATTGGTAGAGGACTTGAAGGAGATTACCCAGATAGCTATGAAGATAAAGGAGCGGCATATACTCCTGCTTGGCAAGAAATTTTTACAGGCATAGGCTCTAAAACCGTATTGCAATTTGCAAGAGAGTGGGCAAGCACTGCCGAAACTACCGAAGGAGCTTGTATGGTAATTGTTGGAGCAGCAATTAATCACTGGTTCCATGGAAACTTGATGTATCGTGCTTCAATTATGGCACAAATGCTAACAGGTTGTAATGGTAAAAATGGTGGTGGAATGAACCACTACGTAGGTCAAGAAAAATTAGCACCTATGGATTCTTGGTCAAGCATCATGAGCTCTAAAGATTGGGGCACATCCGCTCGATTACAACAAGGCCCTATATGGCATTATATTAATTCAAGCCAATGGAGGTATGATGGCAATCAAAAGTATTATAACTCTGCTCCGGACAATGATTTAGCGAACATGCATTCAGCAGACTGGGCAGTAAAAGCAGTTAGAAATGGATGGATGCCATATTATCCTCAATATAGCAAAAACAACTTTGAAATTGTAAAAGAAGCACAAGCAGCAGGTCATACAACAGATGAAGAAATGAGAGCTTATGTTGTGGAACAATTAAAAAGTGGAACGCTGAAACATGCTGTAGTTGAACCAGATGAAGAGGTAAACTTTCCTAGAGTTTGGTTTATTTGGAAAGGAAACGCCATTGGAACTTCTGCAAAAGGGCATGAATACTTTTTAGATCACTATTTAGGAACTCACACCAATAAAATTGCAGATGAAGTTGCTGGTGACATTGTAAAAGATATACACTTTAAAAAAGAAGCAGCTAGAGGAAAAATGGATTTGGTAATTGATATCAATTTCCGAATGGATACTTCAGCACTTTATTCAGATATCGTGTTGCCAACTGCGTCATGGTATGAGAAAGCAGATATCAATTCAACAGATATGCACTCTTTTATCCATCCTTTATCAGCAGCAATACCACCAGTGTGGGAGTCTAAAACTGATTGGCAGATATTCAGAGAGCTAGCAAAGAAAACTTCCGAAATGGCGAAAACTTACCTTCCGAATGTGATGAAGGATATCGTAAATCAGCCGCTTACTCATGACTCTAAAGATGAGATTAGTCAAACTACTCTTCAAGATTGGAGTAAAGGTGAATGCGAAGCCATTCCTGGAAAAACCATGCACAAGATTTTATTTAAAGATCGCGACTATACCAAAATCTATGACAAGTTTATTTCTTTAGGAAAAGGGATAGCTGAAAATGGATTGGGAGCACATGGCAATCACTATATGTGTGGAGATGTGTATGATGAAATGTTAGAGAACAGACAGCACATTACTAAATGGTCTGATGGAACTGAATATCCATCCTTAAATGATGATGTAGAAGCCATCAATGCGATTCTTAAACTATCTACACTGACTAATGGTAAGTTGACAAAACGCTGTTATGAAAACATGGCTGAAAAAATTGGTGTTCCTGCGATTGCTGAATTAGGAAAACCATACGAATCAATTAGTATGGAGTATCTAGATTTACAAGCACAGCCTAAGCGTTACAACTCTTCTCCATTATGGTCGGGTTTAATGCATGATGGTAGAACTTACGCAGCCTATACATACAATATAGACATGTTTGTTCCTTGGAGAACTTTAACAGGAAGACAGCATTTTTACCTAGATCACGATGCTTATATCGCTTTTGGTGAGCACCTTTCAACTTATAAACCATCGCCAACCCCTGAAGCATACGGTGACTTGAGAGTAACGGTAAATGATGGAAAAGCAAAAATGTTGAATTGTTTAACTCCTCACGGAAAATGGCACATCCATTCAACCTATGGAGATACCTTAAGAATGTTAACCTTATCTAGAGGTGGAGAACCATGCTGGATTAGTGAAGAAGATGCAAAAGAATTAGGTATAAATGACAACGATCATGTAGAAGTTTATAATGACCACGGTACTTATGTAGCAAGGGCTTGTGTAAGCTCTCGTATTCCAAGTGGAGTTTGTATTGTATATCATGCCGTTGAACGAACTTATAATGTGCCAAAATCTCAAGAGAGAAGAGGTAAAAACGGAGAGCCTAGACGTGGAGGAATGAACAACTCATTTACAAGAGTTCACCTTAAACCTAATTTAATGTGCGGAGGATATGGACAGTTTACATACCACTTCAATTATTGGGGGCCAGTAGGAGTAAATCGCGATACCCACGTGTTGGTACGTAAAATGGAAAAAGTAGAATATTAAGAAATACAAGAACAAAAAATTCTAATTACTATGGATATTAGATCACAGATTTCAATGGTTTTTCATCTCGATAAATGTATCGGTTGCCATACTTGTTCAGTAGCATGTAAAAATATATGGACTGACAGAAAAGGGGCAGAGTACATGTGGTGGAATAATGTGGAGACTAAACCTGGAACTGGTTACCCTACCAAGTGGGAAGATCAGGAAATTTACAAAGGTGGATGGGAAAAAAATGGAAGCTCCATTTCGCTGAAAGGTGCCGGTAAATTAAAGGGATTAAAAAATATATTCCACAATCCGAATATGCCAGTTTTGGATGATTATTATCATCCTTGGAGATATAAATATGAAGATTTATTTACTGCTCCCGAAGGAGATGACCAGCCGATAGGAAGAGCTGTGTCGATGATTACAGGAGAACCTATGGACATTAAGGCAGGCCCAAACTGGGATGATGACCTAAGTGGAACTCCTGATTATGCAAGAAAAGACACCAATTTTAAAGACCTATCTCCAGGCGAGCAGGAAGCTATGTTCCAGTTGGAAAAGATGACAATGATGTATTTGCCTAGAATATGTAATCATTGTTTAAATCCTGCATGTGTTGCCTCTTGTCCTTCTGGTGCATTATACAAAAGAGGGGAAGATGGTATCGTTTTGATTAATCAAGAAAGATGTAGAGCATGGAGAATGTGTGTAACTGCTTGTCCATATAAAAAATCATATTACAACTGGAACACGGGAAAATCTGAAAAGTGTATTCTTTGTTATCCAAGATTAGAAACAGGGCAAGCGCCAGCTTGTATGCATTCATGTGTAGGAAGAATTAGGTATTTAGGTGTCATGTTATATGATGCTGATAAAATCCAAGCGGTGGCTTCATGCAATGAAAATGAATTGGTTCAAAAGCACATGGATATTTACCTTGATCCACATGATCCTGCTGTTATAGCTGCAGCAAGAAAAAATGGTGTTGCTGACTCTACAATTACTGCTGCACAAAATTCTCCAGTTTACAAATTTGTAAAAGAATGGGGATTAGCATTGCCATTACACCCTGAGTTTAGAACATTGCCTAACTTATTTTACGTGCCACCTATGTTGCCAGCAATGGCTCAAGTAGATGGGGAAGGAGTTTATGAAACTACTTCGAAATCATTATTCCCAAGCATAGATCAAAACAGGTTGCCCATGAAATATCTGGCTTCACTATTTACTGCAGGAGATACTGATAAAGTTCGTGAAGTTTACGATAAATTACTTTCAGTAAAAATGCATCGTAGAAATGTGACTGTAGGTGATTTGTCTAAAGACGAAGTAAAAGAATTGATGGCTGTAGCCAAAGTAAGCGCAGATACTGCAAATGCTATTTTTAGATTAACTTCATTAGCAACTTTCGATGAGCGTTTCGTAATTCCACCTTCGCATAGAGAAGAAGCGATAGAAATGATGGAAGCAACAGCAGATTATAAAGGTGAAACAGGTTTTGGATTTAAAGAAAAACCACAAAGAGGACTTTGATGAATAAAGAACAATACATAATGTTATCCGAATTATTTGTATATCCTAAATGGGATTACAAATTGAAAGTAGGAAAGTGTATGGAGTATTTGGAAACACATTATCCAGATGCTGCATCCTCCTTAGAACGGTTTAATGATTTTGTTCAAAGCAATAGTCTTTACGATATTGAAGAAATCTTTGGGGTCACGTTTCACATACAAGCAATTTGTTTTCTTGATATTGGCTATGTGTTGTTTCGAGAAGATTATTCTAGAGGAGAATTCTTGGTGAATATGAAGCAAGAACAAGCAAAAATAGGACATGATTGTGGTGAAGAACTCGCTGATAATTTACCTCATGTTTTAAAATTAATGGCCATTTCTAATGATGAAGAATTTATTAACGAACTAACTGTGAGAGCTGTTATTCCTGCATTAGAACAAATGCTTAATGAATTTCAGACCAAGAGAATGGAAGCTAGGAAAAATGTGATTAAAAAGAAACAAAAAGCGATGATTTTAGAAGATGTCGCAAATGGGAATATATACCAAAATGCCTTACAAGCTTTATTGAAAGTTCTTCATAAAGATTTTGAAGGAGTTAATTATTCAGAACGCGAAGCAATACTAAGTCCATCATTGGTTGGATTTAGTGAGGAAGATTGCGGAAGCTGTTCATTTACAAGTAGTACAAACAAAACAATAAAAACATGATGTTACTTACAGTTGAACTTTTTGGAAAATTTATGCTTTATGGACTATTAGCAATTACAGCTATTATAGTTTATTATGCTATTAAGTTAGTTATTAGAGCACGGAATGTGGTAAGGGAAAGTGGAGGCTATATAGAATCCAAACCAATGAAACATTTTCATGTGTTTTTAATAATGATTGCTACAGCTTCAGTGATTATTTACTTGTTAAAGATAGGATTGGAGAATAATGTAGGCATGCTAAACGAGGTCGTATTTTTAATATTTCCTTACCTCGCATTAGCTATCTTTTTGATGGGATCTATTTACAGATACAAATCTAGAGGCTTTCAAGTTTCTTCATTATCTTCAGAGTTTTTAGAGAGAAAGAAATTATTCTGGGGAAGCCAACCTTTCCACTGGGGACTTTTAGTATTATTCTTTGGTCACTTGATTGCCTTCCTATTTCCACAATCTGTTTTAGCTTGGAATGGTGAACCCATTCGCTTGCTTATACTTGAAGTTTCTTCATTTGTTTTTGCACTTGCAGCACTAACAGGTTTAGTATTGCTTATCAAAAGAAGGATGACAAATTCTCAAATTTTGGTAGTCAGTAATAAAATGGACATGTTGGTTTATACAACCTTGCTAGTTCAAATTGTTTCTGGTTTGGGAGTAGCGTATTTTGTGCGTTGGGGTTCATCTTGGTTTGCGGGAGTTCTCACACCTTATTTGAGATCTTTGTTTGCCTTTAATCCTGATATTGCAGCAGTAAGTGCAATGCCTTGGTTAATTCAAATTCACATTATTTCTGCCTTTGGTTTAATTGCAATTATTCCATTTACTCGCTACATGCACTTTTTGGTAGCACCTATAGACTATACGTGGAGAGGTTATCAATTAGTAATTTGGAATTGGGGAAGAAAATCAATTAGAAACTCAAGAGCTCATTTCTTTGGTAAAAAGCCTACTACTTAATAAAAACAAATACATAAATTTAAAAGGTAAAAGATTTCTTAGGAAGTCTTTTTCTTTAAAAAGCGTTATTTATATAAATATATAACGAATTTGAAACATAAGTTATCTGGGATGAAAAAACTTTACATTGTTATACTTCTGATAGCCTTTTCTATATTTGGATGCAAAGAAAATGCAAAGCCAAAGCTTTTAATAGCAGCCGCATCAAGCATGAATTTAGTGATGGAAGAATTGATTGAAGAGTTCACAAAAGAGAGCGGGATAGCATGTGAATTATTGCTTAGTTCTTCAGGTAAACTAACGGCTCAGATTAAAGAAGGAGCTCCATACGATGTTTTTGTTTCTGCTAACATGAAATACCCGAGTCTTCTTTATGAAAATAACTTATGTAGCCGGCCTAAAATATTTGCTTATGGTAAATTGATATTATGGACAAAGAATAATACGACAAATCCGACTATAGAAATGTTAAGTCATGATTCCATTAAGCATATTGCAATGGCAAACCCAAAAGTAGCACCCTATGGTGAAGTTGCCATGGAGGTTTTAAAACACTTTCAAATATTAGACAAAGTAGAACATAAGTTGATTTATGGGGAGAGTATTTCTCAAACAAATCAATTTATATTGTCAGGTGCAGTTGATCTTGGTTTTACATCTAAATCATCAATTTATTATAAACAGATGGAAGGTAAGGGACGTTGGATAGAATTAGATGAGTCTTTTTATTCTGCCATAAAGCATGGAATTGTTGTAATAAAAAATGAAAAGTTGACTGAATCTGAAGAGTTTTTAAAATTTGTATTCAATAAAAAGGCTGAAAAAATACTTGAAGCCTATGGTTATGAATTAAGCAAAGATGAATAAAGTAGAAGGTAAAATTAAGACGATACAGGTACAGGCTAAGTTGTCACTGTTAACTGTTGAGGTAGATACAATTCTCATTGAAGTTGTTGTAATCGACACGCCGGAAACCTCAACTTATTTGAAAGTGGGATGCCCAATACAGCTGATGTTTAAAGAGATTGAAGTAATAATTGGCAAGGGAAATGAAAGAAGCAATAGTCTGGAAAATAAAATAAATGGCACACTGAAGTCAATACAACATGGAGACTTATTTTCAAAAATTATAGTAGCTACCGCAATTGGAGAATTAACATCAATTATAAGCTTTCACATGGCAATTGAATTGGAATTAAAGCCCGAAGATAAAATAATGGCTATGATTAAATCTACTGACATAATGTTATCAGCATGATGGATTATGCACCACTTATATTAACTTTTAAGTTATCATTAATCACAACTGGATTCTTGTTAATTCTCTCCATCCCGTTGGCTTATTGGTTAGCTTATACAAAGTCAGGTATAAAACCAGTAGTAGAAACATTGGTAAGTATGCCTTTGGTATTGCCGCCTACGGTTTTAGGCTTTTACCTTTTGGTCTCTTTTAGTCCGTCAAACTCATTTGGCGCATGGTTGAATGAAACCTTTGGCCTTTCCTTGCTTTTCTCATTTGAGGGCTTGGTTTTCGCATCCATCTTATACAGTTTACCTTTTATGGTTCAACCAATTCAGTCTGGGTTTTCTGGCTTATCACCCTCGTTAAAAGAAGCTGCTTATGTGCTCGGCAAATCAAAATGGAACACCCTAATTAATGTGTTATTACCAAACATGAAATCCTCACTTTTAACGGGTATCGTATTAGCTTTTGCACATACCATAGGCGAGTTTGGATTGGTATTAATGATTGGTGGAAATATACCTGGAAAAACTAAAGTAGCTTCAATAGCCATATACGACGAGGTAGAAGCTTTAAATTATGGTTTAGCCAATCACTATTCTTTGATTTTATTCGCTATTACTTTTACTATATTGCTGCTCGTCTATTTAACAAATGGAGGTTACTTAAAAAGGTTTTGGAAATGATAGATATAGAAATTCATAAAACCTTAGGCTCATCAGTTGGAAGCCTTAAGCTTCAGATAGAAACGAGTCTAGTGCAAGGCAGTTTCACGACCATTTTTGGCGTATCTGGTTCTGGCAAAACTTCAATGTTGAGAATTTTAGCTGGGCTTTTAGCCCTTGAAAAAGGAAAAATAACTTTTAACGATAACGTTTGGTTAGATACTTCAAGAAATATAAACCTTAAGCCACAGCAAAGAAAAATTGGCTTTGTATTTCAAGATTATGCTTTGTTTCCAAACATGACAGTCAGGGAGAATCTTTTATATGCTTGTGCAAAGAATTCCGATAGAAAAATCATTGATGAATTGATTGAAATAATGGAGTTGAGAGATTTGCAAAATAGGAAGTCCGAGATGCTATCAGGTGGGCAAAAGCAACGCGTAGCAATTGCTCGAGCTTTAGTAAACAAGCCTTTGTTGTTGATGCTGGATGAACCACTTGCTGCTTTAGATATTTCCTTGAGAAGAAAATTGCAGGACTATCTATTAGAGATTCATAAACAGTATAAACTAACAACTTTAATGGTAAGTCATGACGCTTCTGAAATTATAAAAATGTCGGAGAGGGTATTGGTATTAGATCAGGGGATAATTTCAAAGGATCTAACTCCAGTTGAACTTTTTAGTAGTGGAGAAGTTAGCGGAAAATTTAAATTCAGTGGTGAATTAATCGAGATAGTTAAACAAGATTTTGTCACTATACTATCAATTTTGATTGGCAATGATTTGATTAAGGTAGTTGCAGATGAAGAAGAAATCGAAGGTTTAAGGATTGGCGACAAGGTTTTGGTTGCCTCAAAAGCGTTTAACCCAATCATTAAAAAGATTGATTAGCTTATTTTTTTCTAAGCGCCAAAAGGTGAGTAAGAGCAACCCATAATATAACACACATTCCAATAAAAAGACATATTCCTGCTATCCCAAATGAGATCAAATAGGGGCTAAGTTTCTCCATAATTTCCTGAAAAGTCAAATCGCTTCCAAAGCTTAAAGTTCCTTTTAAATACCCAGCTCCAATAAGGCTAATCCAAAAAACCAACAAGGAAATGTTTGCCAGCCAAATCCCAGTTTTCAATACATTAGACCCGATTGCTTTCTCCGAATTTTCTTGAATAATAAAAAACAAAGAGGCTAGTAATATCATGGAATTTATACCAATAGTACTACCCATAGAGTGTGCAACAGTAATGTGTGTGCCATGAGTAAATAAATTAATGGCTGGTATAGAAATTAGCAAAGCCAATATCAGATTTAGAAAAATCCATATTTCAGAGCTTAACAGAAATTTATAGGCAATATGATGTTTAAATTTTAATGCATTTGAAAGCGAACTTTTCCAATCCCAGATTATTTTGGCGAGTATGAACAGTTCAGTCATGCTAATTCCGTAAGCGAAATATCTTATCCACGGAGCAGAAGGAACTAAATAAGTGTGATGCGCCCAACCAAACATCAAGTTTGTAAGTCCTAAAAAATAAAGAAAATAAGACATGTTGGATTTGGCGAGGCTTGAATTCTTACTAATCATTTCCATTAAAAAAATGGCAGTGCCATAAACCAGCATATTCCAAGAACCAACTAATGCGCCATAAGCTTTCCATTGTATGGTTATTTCGCGCACAATGTTGTCACCAAAGAAGGGGATTAACCACAGATTCGCTTCTAAATATGTGATAAAAAAGAATACAATTCCAGTTGCCCACATCCACAAATAAACAGGCCATTTACCTTTTTTACGAAAAACAGTTTTAAAGAAATTGACTCCGAATAATACCCAAGAAATAATGATTGGAATGGACAGTATAGGAGGAAATTCCCAATATTCTCTTCCTCCAAATTTTCCGAGCAAGTAGCTTGTAATAATTGCTAAACCAGTTGCAATAAAAATAATAAAATGAGCCTTTACTAAACGTGAAGAAAACAAAGGTAACCTACAATAGGTTGGAAGGTAATAATAGATGCCACCTATGGCACAAAGAAAGATCCAAGAAACGACCAATGAGACATGTAGTGGTCGAGATTTAAAGAATGGAAGCAATTCAAAAAAATCGGGAATAATAAATTGAAAAGCTGCCAGTGTTCCTATGAACATACCTAAGCCCAAAGCCAAAATACCTGCAATTAAAAATGGAAAGCCTTGATTATTTTTCATCTGTTACAATTTCATTTACAGTTCCATATGGTGTTATTTCATAAGCTTTTGGTGGGTAATTCCCAGCTTTATCTATGTATTTTAAATAAGAAATTAATGCATCAATCTCTTCATCATTCAGTTGAAAATTGGGCATCTTAGCAGTACCACCTTTAAGAAAAGCCCTTGCTATAGATTCGTCATTGTCTCTATAAGAAATGATGTTAGTTAGTTCAGGACCCATGTATCCGCCCAAACCATATATTTGATGACAAGAAATGCAGTTTTTCTCTTGGAATAATTTCTTGCCCAACTTTGCTTCTGTAGTGAAGTGCGAAATTCCTTTATCATAAGTAGTTCCAGAAAAATATACGCTAAAAGAATAGATGATGAAGAGAACGAAAAGGAAGAAAAAAATAAGTTGCTTATTCAAAATGATAAAAATTTAAACTAAAAATTATTTCTCGCTAACTTTAGCTTTTCTAGGTCGTTAATTACGAGCCAGTTTCTCCCATAATCAATCAACTCCTTGTTTTTTAAGTTTTTTACTCTTTTTCTAATATAACCTAAAGATGCGCCTACCATCTCGGTAAAATCTTTCATGGAAAACTCGAAACGCAAATTCAATTTCTTTTCACCTTCTCTATTGGCAAGAAATATTAATGTTTCAATGATGCGTTCATCGATGCTATTAAATAAAAAATATTTCGACCTCATTTCCATAAAGCTGATTCCTTCACAAAGTCTTTTCAAAAGCTTTAGTTTCAATTCTGGGTGCTGATTCAACAAGTCTAAAAAAACTTTATTTGGAAGAAAGTAAAGAGATGGCTCAGTGTGATTTGCCTTAACCGTACAGCAATAGAGACTCGTATTTTGAAAAAATGAAACTAAGCCAATGGGTTCTCCTGGTCTGGCAGTCCATAAGAATATAGGTTTTCTTTCCCGATCGTACTTAAAAACTTTGACCTGCCCTTCTTTTAAGAAATATACACCTTTAGCTTTTTCTCCTTCACTATAGACTACTTCTTGGGCATTGAATTTAATTAAATCTAATTCATTTTTGCTACAATAATCTTCTAATATGTGTAGTATGTCCATTTTAAACTCCGAATATTTTGATTGGATGCAATAGGTATCACATTAACAAATATAAGAGAGCGAAAAATGAATGATTATGACTTGAATCATAATCAACCATGACAATAAGATTTACTAATTGACGATGTTAGATAGGCGAGTTAATTTAGCCAAATTGAGGATTTCGATTTGTTTGCCATTTAGATTGATTATACCACTCTTTTTTAAATCCGAAAGTGTTCTTATGGTTGTTTCTGTTGTGACTCCGGCTATGTTTCCAATTTCTCTTCTGGTCAAAGTCACACTGAGCGTTTTCCCATCATCATCTAGTCCAAATTTTTCTTTTAGAACTAGTATTGCTTCAGTAATTCTCTCAATCACAGTTTTTTGAGTGATGCTGATGATTTTGTCTTCCGAATTTCTGAGATCATCGGTTAAAAGGCTAATCGTTTTAAATGAAAGATCATTATTGCTGCCCAACAATTCCATGAATTTGCTTCGAGGTAAATAACAAATGACGCAATCTTCAAGAGCTGTTGCTGTTGCATTGTAAGGCTCATTACTTAAAAGTGAACGATAACCCAGTACTTCACCCTTATTGGCTAAGCGAATAATTTGTTCCTTAGCTTCATCGCCTAGTTTATGAACCTTAACCTTACCTTCGTGAATGCAATATAAACCGTGACCTCTGTTACCTTCGTAAAAAATAACTTGTCCCTTTTTGTAAAAATTATCACCCTTCTCCTCAGAAAGTTTATCTAATTCGTTTGCTGAAAGATTGCAAAATAGTTTACTTTTGGAGCGACCTTTACAGTCTTTGCATGAAGGAATTTCTATGGGCCTCTTACGTTGCATATTAATTTGCATTATGTGTAAAATACACAGTATAAAGAAAGAGAAAAAATACAGTATGTTGTATGATTTAAATCATATTTATTCAGAGTGATACCAAGAAATTTGGATTAAGTATTATTCTTACTTAATTCAAACTGTCACAATAAGAACTCTAAATTTAAAGCTAAGGTAGAAAAAAAATGGAAATTGATAAAAGAATATTATCGTTTATTGAAGAGTCTAATGTATTATCATATTGCTCTTGTCTGGATAACTCACCACATTGCGCTAGCTGCTTCTATTCCTTCTGTAAAAAAGAGGACAATATTTATTTGGTATTTAAATCAGATATCACTACAAAACACATACAAAATGCTTTATCTAACACGCTTGTTGCAGGGACGATTTTGCCCAATAAAAACAAATTATCAAGTGTAAAAGGAATTCAGTTTTCAGGAATATTTAGCAAAGTAGAAGAGGGGTTTAGTGAATTGAAGAATTCATATTATAAAAGTTTTCCCTTTGCTTTGACTATGCCTGGCGAATTGTGGGCAATAGAGTTAACTTATATAAAAATGACCGATAACTCTTTGGGATTTGGCAAAAAGTTAAAGTGGAACAAAGCCGATTAACCACCTATAGAAATCATGCTCCTATTCTTAGTGTTTAAAGAGGAAGTGTTGAGCTTTTCTATAGTATCCAAACCCGCCCTTTCTGCTTTTTTTGTACCAATACTATGCTTAATTAAAGGAATAAGGTCTTCTCCATTTCTATACGCTGTTAGAAGGTCTGTTTCACCCGATGAAAAAAGACAGTTTTTCATTTTACCATCTGCCGTTAACCGAATTCGATTGCAAGTTCCACAAAACGGATTGCTAATAGATGAAATAATTCCAAATGATCCTTTATAATTTTCAACTGTAAAACACTTAGCAGTATCATTGGGATTACCAACAAGTGGTATCACCTTTTCTTCTCCAAAATGATAGTTGATTGCATTCATCATTTTCTGAAACCCAACTCCTTTAGACCAGCTCCATTTATTTCCATTAAAAGGCATAAATTCTATAAATCGAATTTGAACAGATTTGTCTTTAGTTAACTCCACAAAATCAACTAATTCAGTATCATTTACATTGTTCATTACAACGACATTTATTTTAACATTAAATCCCTCGTCTATCAAAAGATTTATGTTTTTAAAAATTCGATCAAAGTAGTTTCTTCTACTTATCATTTCCTGTCGTTGAGCTACCAAGGAGTCCAAACTAATATTTACAGACTTAATTCCATTGTCTTTAATAACATCAATAAATTGATCTACCAAAATGCCATTTGTCGTAATAGCTAGTTCTGTGTCTAATTTAGCAAGATTGGCAATGATGTCTTTTGCTCCTTTTTTGATAAGGGGTTCACCTCCTGTTAGTCGTATTTTAGAAACCCCAAGCTGGTTAAAAATTTTTGCAATCCCAAATACTTCTTCATGGTTCATAAAATGAGCCTTATCGCGTAAGGGAATTCCTTCTTCTGGCATACAGTAAAAACACCTAAGGTTGCACCGTTCAGTAAGTGAAATTCTCAGATAATTATGAACTCGGCCAAATGAATCTATCAATTGAGGTCGCACTTCAGTTGGTAAAGGATGTATTAATGTTTTGTTCTGCATTTCTTAGTTCAAAAAATTGAATATCAGTTTGCTAGTGTTGAGAACTCTTCTTTGCTTATTAATTTTTGAGCTAATGGGAAAAGAATGTTGTCTTCTCTAAAAATATGTAGTCTCAACAATTCAACCAACTCTCTTCCATTGTTGTAGGCAACATCGTATGTGAATATTCTTGATCTATCATCTTGCAACCTTGTCGCTAAACCTAATAAATTAAAAGTAAGAGTCCCCAATTGAATGAATTTAATATGATCATCTTCCATCATATCAACTGCAGTGTTGGGGTTTTCTCCTTCAGCACTTTCACCAGACTCAATTAAGCGTTTGTGGAGTAGCGGAAAGAGTTGTTTTTCTTCCCTTTGATTATGGTCTAATAAGTTATTGTCAAAAAAATCAAAGAAATCCCCGAACACAGAATTTATTTCAGTGCTGAGTTTATAATTTGATTCTTTAAAGCTAACGAGAGCTTTTTCAAAAGCATCCAGTTTTTCTATGCAGACCTTATGCTCATCCATATATTTTTTTATAAACCCGTCCATTTGGTCGTAAGATATGTCAGAAATTATTGTTGCATCGTACGCTTCTGGTGGATCCATAGGAGAATACTCTTCATTTTCTAAGCCTTTTTCTACATTTCTTTTTACAGGATCAGCTTTGCTTATTTTCTTATTGAGTTCTTTATCAACATCAACGATTCGTTTCCCAGTTTTACTATCTATAATCTTCATTGTCGTTATATTTTGATGTAAATAACGGTGTATGTATGAGCCTAAAAAATGATTTACATCATATTATACCTATTGAATTTTAAAATATCGTAATTAACTTAACACATAAATTTTAATGTGCAGAAATGAGATGATAGCTAATTGGCAAACTTTAATGCTGAGAAGCTAGATTTAGCAGTAAAAAACATTTCATTTATAAATACAACTTAATCTATAAAGCAAATCAAGGGCATCGCATACCTAACACTTAATGCCTGAGTTTTTTCTATCGTAATACCACCAGTTTAAGCCTAAACAAATTAAGTAATAAATGGCAAATCCGTAGAGCGCATATTCTGCATGCCCAGCTTGAACCTGTTGACCAAAAACTATAGGGATTATGAATGCTCCATAAGCCGCGATGGCTGAAGTCCAACCAAGAACAGGCCCTGCTTTTTCTTTAGAAAATATATAAGGAATACTTCTAAATGTCGAGCCATTTCCAATTCCAGTGCTGAGGAATAAAACCATAAAACAGGCAAAAAATGGCCACCAATATTGTTCTGGCGAACTAGCCTCTTTAGCTTGAATAACAAAGTAGGCTACTGCCAATGCAGCTATAATTTGAATAATTGTGCTCCATGCAGTAACTCTAGAGCCACTATTTACTCTATCAGATAGAATGCCGCCAACAGGACGAACCAAGGCGCCAATAATTGGCCCTAAAAATGCCCATAACATTATGTTTGGGGCATTGGGATTAATCCATTCTGGGTCTGCAGGATTAGAGTAAACAAAAATATCTTGTGCTAGTTTTGGAAATACCATTGAATAGCCTATAAATGAGCCGAAGGTCATGGTATAAATGGTAGTCATAATCCAATTGTGTTTGTCGCCTAAAATGGAAAACTGCTTTTTTAAATTGGTTTTAATTTCGCTGGGTGTGGCGTGTTTCATGAAAACCACAGATAGAATAATTACGATGGGAAGAACTATCCACATGGCTAAATTATTTAACCCCCAATTGTCCCAAGGTAAGCCAATTAGTAGCCAAGCTCCTATTGCAGCAGCAATTAAGCCTAAAGCAACCATATATAGTGTTTTGGATATTCCTTTTGAAGTAGAAGGAAGGCTAGGTGTTCCTGTAGAAACATTATTCATTCCGAAAAAGGCGAAAATGGAAGACAAGACAATTAATGGCACCCACACCCAAGCTGCATTTTGCAATCCTTCAAATGGTGCGCCTTTAGCAGTAGCAATGCTTCCTGCAGTTCCACCAAAAATAGAAAAAGTGATTACAATAGGAATTAATTTTTGCATAACACCCACACCTAAATTGCCCAAACCAGCATTCATGCCTAAAGAATACCCTTGTATTTTCTTTGGAAAAAAGAAGCTGATATTACTCATGGATGAGGCAAAATTTCCGCCACCGAAACCTGAAAGTAGTGCCATAGATGCAAAGAATAAATAAGGAGTGTTTATATTTCCTAAAGCTATTCCAGTGCCAATAGCAGGAATTAATAATAAAGCTGTAGTTGTAAAAATTACATTTCTACCACCACCTAAAGATATTAAGAATGAGTTTGGTAACCTTAACGTTGCACCAGCTAATCCAGCAATGGCGGGTAAGGTATAGTATAAATTATTTACCTCTTTTAATGTTGATAGATATTCATCCGTTCCAGCTACTAATCCGTCCATCATGCCAAATGAGAAGCCAAATTCTTTCATGTATTTTATTAAGACTCCCCACATGATCCAAATGGCAAAAGAGAGAAGTAGTGCAGGTATAGAGCACCATAAGTTACGGTTTGCTATTTTTTTACCAGTAGATTCCCAAAATGAACTGTCTTCTACTTCCCATTTACTAATGTTAACTGACATAATTGTTTGAATTATTTGTTAAATGTTACTATTGTTAATATTCGTCGCTAAATGCTTCTTCTGGTTCTTTTAAGAAAAAGAGACAATACAAAAAGCTTAATGCTGCACCACCAGCTATGATGTAGAAAAAAGTTTTAGCATCTACTAAAGAGTAAATTACTAGGTAAACTACCGCACCTACATTTCCATAAGCTCCAGCCATTCCAGCTATTTGCCCAGTCATTCCTCTTTTAATCATAGGTATAATGGCAAAAGTTGCCCCTTCTGCCCCTTGAACAAACATGGAGCAAATAATTGTTATGATTACGGCTACAACTAACCACCAAACTCCATCAAACATGGGAACTATCGTTTGCACACCGTCTTCTATGGGGCCGTATTTTCCAATTAATGCCATAAAGAAGAACCCTATGGTTATCCCTATCATATAAATGAGCATGGTTCTTTTGCGGTTTTTCATTTTGTCTGATAAGTAACCACCTAAGGGGCGAGCAATTAAGTTTACAACTGCAAAAGATGCTGCAACCATTCCGGCCATAGTTGCTGTCATAATGTGGTTTCCACTTGAGTCGGTTAATCCTATAAATACGGATTCAAAAAACATGGGCAGCATAGAAACGACTGCTAATTCTGCACCGAAATTGGCAAAATAGGTGCTATTTAGAGCAGCAACACTACCCCAAGAGTATTTTTTGTTTTCAGGAATACCTGCTTTTAAGTCGGGTAGGTTGGTTTGTAAAACTTTTGCGACATGCCCAATATAAACTAAGCCCAGGATGGCATAGATGATATAAAGCACATTGTTTGAGAACAATTCTTGTCCATTTACCTCTATGCTTCCTAGCCTCCAAGCAAGCAATCCCATTGCTCCAACTAATGGGAAAGACCAAACAATGTATTGAATGAGGTCTCCATAAGAAGTAACCCTCATTGGTTCAGCTTTTTGTGTAAACTTTATTTGTTTATCTGGAGGGCTGTCTTTCACTAAGAAATAATACATAATGCCATAAACCAGTGAAACAAGTCCATTGACTGCGAGTGCATATTTCCAAGAATCTTCTCCTAAGCCAAGCCATTTTTCACAAACTGTAATTGCAAACCAAGGGAGGGTCATCGCTGCCCAAGCAGACCCAAAATTTCCCCAACCTGCATAAAAGCCTTCTGCTCTACCTATCATTTCTTTAGGAAACCAAATGGCCATCATTTTTATTCCGATTACAAAGCCCGCACCTATAGATCCAAGAATTAAACGAGAAATCATTAATTGCATGAAGGTGGTTCCAAAGGCAAAAAAGAAAACCGGAATGGACATAAAAATTAATAGTCCAGAAAAAACCCTTCTTGGGCCATATTTGTCTGTTAAAGTTCCAATTAATATTCTTGCTGGAATGGTCAGAGCCACATTGCAAATGGCAAGTATCTTTATGTGTTCTTTCGTAAGCCAATCAATGGACGAAAGCATTGTAGTGGCTAAAGGAGCCATGTTAAACCACAAATAAAAGGTAACAAAAAACGCAATCCAGGTATAATGTAGAGTTCTTATCCTTTCTTGTTTGAAATCGAAAATCTTAAGTTGTTCCATCAATAAAATTTTCAACAAAGGAACAACGCAGTTCATTAAAAATAAATGAGTCAGGTCATACTTTACCCTTTATTTCATGATGGTTTTAGGCTAAATTGTGAAGCCTTTTATTCGTAATTCATAACATATTTTTTTACAAATAACCCATGCGGAAAGGCTTTCTAAAGCGGACTGAAATCCATTTATGACTTATATCATATTTGTATGTGATTAACTAGTATAATTTCGCTTTAATTATAAAATAGATAGACAATGGATTTGACAGATCATATCGGTAATATAGTGGCATCTGATTATAGAACTGCTACAGTTTTTAAGAAATACAATATAGATTTTTGTTGTGGAGGTGGAAAAACCATAGAAGCAGCTTGCCAATCCAAAGGAATAAATAAGAATCAGCTTTTACAAGACCTTTTAGAAATCGAAAAAGGCAGCAATCCTCAGCAAGATCAATTTAATAATTGGGATTTAAATCGACTGGTGAATTACATAGAAGACAAGCACCATACTTATGTAAGAACCACCATTGTTACATTGAGTCAATATTTAAATAAAGTAGCCAAAGTGCATGGAGCACATAATCCAGAGTTAAAAGAAATACTGGCTCTCTTTAATACAGTGGCTGACGAATTAGAGCAACACATGCAAAAAGAAGAAATGACCTTGTTTGCTTATATCAAAGAAATGGCAAACAGTGAAGCATTGGGAACTGATTTAGCAAAACCACATTTTGGAACCATCAAAAATCCAATAAAAATGATGGAAGTTGAGCATGATATGGTTGGAAATAACATGAGTGAAATAAGTAGATTAAGTAGTGGATATACTCCACCGGAGTATGCATGTAATACTTATATGGTATCGTATAAACTACTCGAAGAGTTTGAAAACGACCTGCATCAACACATTCACCTCGAAAATAATATCTTGTTTCCAAGAGCAATAGAATTAGAAACACAATTATTAAAATAGGCTATGAAAGAACTTGACCCAACTACAGTTGAAAGTAGTGAATTAGTTGAACAGACTTTCAATTTCTGGTTTAATGATAGAGAGCATATACGATCTCCTTTTCCTGCATATATACATCCTGAGTTGAAAGAAAAATCTACTCAACTTTTTTTCGAATGGACTTCTGGATTAAACGAAAAAGCTAATGAAGAAATAAATGAGGTTATTATTGGGGAAAAATTTGAAGAAATCATTTTCGAAACAGCATTAGAGCTGGTGAAATTTGAAGACGAGAAAATCACGATTAGCTATCCATTCCTTCCTAGATTAGAGGATGTTATTAGTGATGTTGAAGGCGGAACAGAAATGAGTGTCGTTATTGATCGCTGGATTAAAAAAGAGAAGGATCATGTTTTTCTTCATATGAAATTAGAGCGAGTAAAGACCAAAGAAATTTGGGAAACTAGCTTCGAATTGCCGGTTTAAATCACCACATTCACAATTTTCTTCGGAATCACTATCATCTTTTTTGGCGTTTTCCCTTCCAACCATTTTTGACTTTCCTCATGCGCTAAAACCGTTTTTTCGATTTCATCTTTGGACATGTCTGCAGGCAACTCTAACATAAATCGCATTTTTCCATTAAATGAAACTGGATATTTATGCGAACTTTCTACTAGAAAAGATTCATTGTGCGCTGGATAATTAACTAAACTAATTGAACCAGAATGACCTAGTTGTTTCCACAGCTCTTCTGCAATGTGTGGTGCATAAGGTGATATTAAAACAGCAAGTGGTTCTAATATTTCACGCTTATTGCATTTTAAATCACTGAGTTCATTAACACAAATCATAAAAGCACTCACGCCAGTATTGAAAGAATAGCGCTCAATGTCTTCACGTATTTTTTTAATGGTTTTGTGCAAAGATTTTAGTTCTTCTTTCGAAGCTTTTTCATCGCTTACTGTAAACTCATTGTTTCCATTGTGGTATAATCTCCATAGCTTTCTCAAGAATCGGTGAACACCTTCTATGCCATCCATGTCCCAAGGTTTTGCTTGTTCCAAAGGCCCTAAAAACATTTCGTAAAGCCTGAGTGTATCTGCTCCATATCGCTCAACGATGTGGTCAGGATTAACCACATTGAACTTGGATTTGGACATTTTTTCGACTTCCGAACCGCAAATGTATTTTCCATCTTCTAAAATGAATTCTGCATTAGCATATTCTTCACGACTTGTTTTAAAAGCTTCGATATCTAGTTCAACTCCCTCAGTGTGGTTAACATCGACATGAAAACTAATGGTCTCATAATTTTTTCTTAAACTTTTTGAAATAAATTTCCCTGATGCTTTATCTCGATAAACAAACCTACTATTTCCCAAAATCATCCCCTGATTAATCAACTTTTGAAAAGGCTCATCAATGTTTAAATGCCCTCGATCTTTCAAGAATTTACACCAAAAGCGAGCATACAATAAATGGCCAGTGGCATGTTCTGCTCCACCAAAATACAAATCCACATTTTTCCAATAATCCAACGCTTCTTTACTTGCAAATGCTTTGGTATTGTTAGGGCTTATGTAGCGATACATATACCAAGAAGAACCCGCCCAACCCGGCATGGTAGAAGTTTCAATCGGATTTCCTTCGTAGGTAAAATTACTTGCTCTAGCCAATGGTGGTTCGCCATCTTCGGTTGGTAAATATTTATCGACTTCGGGTAATTCTAAAGGTAGCTTTTCTGTAGGATAAGCCTTTGCAATTCCATCTTCATAATAGATAGGAATTGGTTCTCCCCAATAGCGTTGTCTGCTAAAAACAGCATCTCTCAATCGAAAGTTTATTTTACCTTTTCCAATGCCTTTTTCTTCCAATACTTCTATCGATTTGGCAATGGCATCTTTCACAGAAAGCCCATTTAGGAAATCTGAATTCGCTAAAATTCCATCTTTTCGGTCGTCTGCACCTTCAGAAACGTCTTGCCCTTCAATAACTGGAGGAATAGCTAATTCGAATTTTTTGGCAAAATCCCAATCTCGCTGATCGCCAGATGGTACAGCCATAACTGCGCCAGTACCATAACCAGCCAACACATAGTCTCCAATCCAAATGGGAATGTTTTCGCCTGTAAATGGGTGTTTGGCATAAGCTCCTGTAAATGCACCGCTAACCTTTTTTACTTCCGTCATTCGTTCACGTTCAGAACGAGAAGCAGCGTATTTTACATAAGCCTCAATTTCTTCTTTTTGTGCTGCTGTGGTTAGTTCGTTCACTAATTCATGCTCTGGTGCAATTACCATAAAAGACACTCCAAAAATAGTATCTGGTCTGGTAGTAAATACTTCTATTTTATGCTTCGAATTAGCAACATCAAACTGGATAGAAGCTCCTTGCGAACGGCCAATCCAGTTGCGTTGAATTTCTTTTATAGCTTCAGTCCAATCTATAGTTTCAAGTCCATCCAATAATCGCTGTGAGTATGCTGAAATTCGCATGCTCCATTGTTGCATTTTTTTACGCTCTACTGGATGACCGCCTCGTTCCGAAACGCCATCTTTAATTTCATCGTTGGCTAAAACAGTCCCTAAAGCCGGGCACCAATTCACAAATGAATCAGCTAAAAATGCTAAGCGATAATCCATTAAAATAGCTGCTTTTTCTTTTTCAGAAAAAGCATTCCATTCTTCAGCAGTAAACTGAACTTCAGAATCGCTATGTGCGTTTAAATCATTTGTTCCTTTATTTTCGAAATGCGCAATCAAGTCTGCAATATCTTCTGCTTTGTCAGTTTTTTTGTTGTACCAAGAATTAAAAATTTGGATAAAAATCCACTGGGTCCACTTGTAGTATTCTGGTTTAGAAGTCCTCACTTCTCTATCCCAATCGAATGAAAAACCAATTTGATCCAATTGTCTTCTATAGGTGGCAATGTTTTCTTCAGTCGTGATTTTTGGATGTTGCCCAGTTTGTATGGCGTATTGTTCTGCTGGCAATCCAAAAGAATCGTAGCCCATCGGGTGCAAAACATTAAAGCCCAAATGTCTTTTATACCTCGAATAGATATCTGAAGCAATATAACCCAATGGATGCCCAACGTGCAAGCCAGCACCAGAAGGATAAGGGAACATGTCTAACACATAAAATTTTGGTTTTTCGCTTTGATCAGCTGCTGCGAAAGTTTTGTTATCCGCCCAATATTTTTGCCAGTTTTTTTCTATCTCAGAGAAATTATAGTCCATCTTTTTTATTCCGAATTAAGAGCGCAAAAGTAATTTTTATACTAGGAATAAGCTAATGATGAATGAAGCAAAAAAAGGATCAAGTAAAACATCAAATTCAACTTGAGCCTTACAAAAAACGAAAAGCTTTATTTAGCTATAACAAGTTTTTTAGTTTGAATTTGATTTTCTTCGATTAACCTTATAAAATAAATCCCACTGTGAAAATTAGATACATCTATTTGTAAGCTGTTAGTTTTTCTATATAAAACGCTTCCTTTCATATCCAACACTTCAATTTCGAAGTTTTTGCTTTTTGTACTTATTTGTACCCAATTATTAGCCGGATTTGGATAAATCGTGAATTCTGTTCTGCTTTTTAATACTTTTTGAATTCCATTAGTCTTTTTGTTAAAAAATGCTTGTACAGTATCCGCCGCTATTTGCAATGCTGTAACAGAACCAATATTGCTGCTAGAATCCCGAGCAAAAACATAAGCGAAGTTAAATTCCATGCTGGACTTATGTAAAAAATTACGCGGTAAATCAGGGCTGCCAATCATTCGTCTATCGCCAGGCGTAATTGCTTTTGAGCTATCTCCAAAGCAAGGATTTAGCTCGGTCCACTGCGAAGTGTCACCAGTTAAAGTAGGGTCGCCCGGGAAAATGAAATTTGGGTTTTTACTTGAATCACCACAACTAAGTTCATAATAATACCCAGAACCTCCATAGCTAAGAGGTACTCCATTGAGCCAATTATTTTTTTGGTAATTATAAACATGAAACGGAAATTCATAATACCCAGAAACTGCATTATGGTTGACAGGTACTCGCATAGTAGAAGCAATGTTTTGATCAAGAAACTTTAATCCTTGAACTCCCAAATTGCTTCCATAACCGAGATTGTTTATGGTCGATTCGTCATAATTATCGCCATTATAACAATAATACATGTTTCGGCTTGTGTCAGTTCCTAAATAATTATCTCTAGAAAAACCTAGGTCAAAATAGCTTAAAACTGAAAATCTAAAATTAGCATAGTCATTTTTCGATGAATTCGACCTGTTGTGAAGTTTTGCCTTAATAAAAACTGCGTTACTTATTTCTTCTGGCTGATTGGCATAAGCGTAAACCATCAAATGCATTTCAATTTGAGTAAGGCTTTGCGTGCCATTTATAGTAGAGTCGGTAAAAACCCAAGGCTTACTTGTATCACCTCTTATGTAATCATAAATGGTGTCTGGTAAATTATCATTGAAATTGTTTGCAATCACATAAATGGCTTGGTCGCCTTCAATTAAAGGATATTCACCCATTTGTGGTTCGTAAATACTGTCTCCATCTAAATCTATGAAAGGAGCCAATATCTTGGCGGTGTTGGCATTTCCATTTCCAGGCCAGTCCATAATAGATGCTGGAATGGTATAACTTGGAGAGCTCCAATTTTGAATGTGAAAATCTATTTCTGATTTATTTATTTTCCATAAACGCTGAAATTGGCTGCTTGTATCTTTTTTTTGGTGAACAATATCAACTGGGCCTGTTTGAATTGAATTTAAGTTTCCCATAGTTCCAAAAGCATCAAAGCCATAATTGTATTGAATTAAATTATTGATGGTATCCATAGAGGTCATCCAGAATGCAGTTGATTTAATTGAATTAATTCCTGAGCCTTTCGGAACTTCGTAGCTTCCCATTTGATTAGTCTCGTCCTGAAATAAAAGGCCGTTAGAATTTACCAAAGCTTTCACATTTCCTATGTCTAAATATGCTTTGCTTTGTGCCAAGGAGCTTAGAGAAGCCAAAAATATGAAGCAGAAAAGTAAGGTTAACTTATTCATGGTTTTTTTAGTTGTTTGATTACATTATAGGTTGTATTAATGATACTTAACTAATCATTTTATTAATGCTTGGATTACCAATAGTGATGCTATTATCTTATCTGGAGAGTATCAATTTTTTAGTTTGAACTGAACCTTTGTCTTTTATTCGAACAAAGTAAATTCCATTCTTTAAAGCTGAAAAATCAAGGTTCGTTTTGTTTTTATCTTTCATAAGAACACTTCCTTTTATATCCAATACTTCAATTTCGAAGTTTTTGCTTTTTGTATTTATTTGTACCCAATTGTTAGCCGGATTTGGATAAATCGTAAATTCTAAGGGTTTTGCATCCAACTGATCAACCTGAGTAATTGTATTGTCAAAAAAAGATTGGACTGTATCGGCAACAGCAAATAATTTTCCGACAGGACTGCCTACGCTAGTACTTACAGAATTATCTTGGGCAAATACATAAGCAAAATTAACTTTTAGGCTGTTGCCATGTAAAAGTTGCTGTGGAACAGAAGGACCGCCAACCATACGCCGATCACCAGGTGCATTGCTATTTCCAGAATTAGTTAAGCAAGGGCTTATTTCTGTCCATTCTCCGTTGAGGTTTGCAGCATTAGGGTTTCCGTCATACATTATCTTAACAGGAGAATTCGGATTGACACAAGCTGAATTATAACCGTCGCCGCCTTTAAGAATCTGATTGCCATTTCTCCATTTTCCACGTTGATAATTTGAAAAATCTTTTGGATTTGTAGGATCTCCATTCCATTGACTTCCAATGTTATAATATACAGCATGGTTTAAACCGTAGTCTAAAAATTTAACACCTTGTGTTGCAAGTTGATTTCCATAACCAGAGTTTCCTCCAAAGTTTTCATCAAACAAATCAGCATTGTATGCATAAAACATGTTTTTACTTTGCGAGCTGCCAACATAGTCATCAATGGGGTTGCCCAAGTCGAAATCGGCAAAAACCGAAAATCTTAAATCTTGATGATCGTCTATGCTTGCGTTTGAGCGATTATAAATGGTAGCTTCAACAAAAATGGTGTTGGAAATTGCAGGGATTGGGCTATTGAATGCATATAGCATGAGGTGCATTTCTACTTTTAAAGGGGCATAAATTGCCTGAATATTCCCCAAATTAAAAACGGTGTCTTCTGCTCTATAATCGTTTACAATAAGGTAAACAGCCTGGTCGCCTTTTATTATCGGGTACTCCCCAGACTGCGGCTCATATAGATTATCTCCATCTAAATCGGCAAAAGGTGCTAAGTTTTGGGCTGTATTAGCGTTCCCATTTCCTGGCCAGCTAGCTATTCCACTAGGAGTAGTATAATTTGGATTATTCCAATTTAGAATGTGATTGTTTATTTCACTCTTTTTTACATTCCATAAAGTTTGAAATTGCATAGATTGATCTCCCACTTGATTCACGATGTCAACAGGCCCAACTTGAAACTTATTTTCAAAACCAAATGTTTCGTAAGCCGAAGAAATATAAGGAATGCCATTTCGCTGGCTGGTTGCACTTAACCATATTGCAGAAGCATAAATACTGTGTTTGTTTGAATTTTTTGGGATTTCTAAGCCAGCATTAGAATTTGCCATGTCTTGGAATAAATTCCCATCCGAATAGATTATCGATTTGGAATTTCCAACATCTAAATAAGTAAAAGTTTGCGCAAAGGATGCAATGCAAATAAAATTTAAGCTTGCAAATAGTAGTTTTCTAAAGTACATGATAATTGTTTTTTAGTTTAGTTTAAAGACACTAATAAATTAGTCAGTGTTGCCTATTCCAATCAACGATTCATTGGACTAGAAATAAAATACTTAATAATCAGTAGTCAAATTTACCTTTTTTTAATGAGCTTTCTTTTAATTGAGCGTCACATCTTTGTAGGGTAATATTAAAACAATACACATGGAAACTTTAGAAAGAAATAAAACTTATAGAATGATGATTGTTGTGAATGAAATGAAAGAGTTTGAAAGCTCTTTTAGATCCATTTCAAATTATCAGATTGTTTCTAAGGCAATTTTATTAAAGTCCAAAATAGATTGCATTTCGACATATGAAGATGTGTTTATTGGCGCAGGTGCAAATTGGTCGGAAATTAAAGAGCGAATAGAAGAATACAGACATTTATCATATATCAGAAAAGGGAAATTAGAAATAGTCTATTGTAGCGATTTTAGAGAGCGAACTAAGGCCTTTATATCAGATACCAATTATTTTCATTTTTATGATACCTGTATTAAAAGAGAGGACATCTTATTAGAGCTAAAAGCTTTTCAAGAGGAGTTTGAAACAGAGTTATCTGTGATTTCCATGAGCGATTTATGTGTTAGAACCAAAACGCACGCTAGCGAAAGTAAGGTGTTGAATATGAATTTGTTCGACCTAGAGTCTAAGCCAGAAAGAATATTGAGAATGGCTTAAAATACTTAGAAATAAGTAGAAGCAATTCACGGTTTATAATGACTTAAGTGGCAAATTGAATATCCAACTTTGTTATGTGAAAGAATAAAAAAATGGACTATAACTTGAACAGAGAACAAAACACCAATATGGGGAAATTAGAAAAAGCCCTTATATTAGCTTTTATAAAGCTGAAACAATGGATGTATAAATGGTAATTAAATAAGTTTAAACTAAAATAAATAAGATGAGTTGGGAAATAGAAATAATTGGTGAACATAAATGCGGTGAAAAAGTTGATGCAATTATCCAAAGTGAAGGATATTTTGAAATAATAAGTATTGAAAGATATTCAATGCTAACTATGCCTGATAATATAAATCAATATTTAATTGATAATGACATTATAAATATAGCACAAGTTATGGCGATTGAGGTAACTACATCGAGCGGGAATGATAATGTTTTTTATGTAACCAAAGGAGAAACAGGAAATTCAGTACTAAAATTTGATAAAGATCCAAATATCATTAATGGGGCAATTGTTCTTATAATTAAGGGTTTTACAGGAGTGAGTACACCTGTTAAAGCAGTTCCAATAAAAGGACAGGTTGAAAATCCTAAAGATTAATTTGTATCCTTTTTTTAATATAAAAAGTTTAAAGCCCCAATTTTTATTGGGGCTTTTGCTGCTAGGATTAAATTCATTCTCTCAAGAAATTGATAAAGAACACTGGGAAAGACTTGATTCGCTAAATAAAGAAGCGCATGCTTTAACAAGTTCTGATATAGATAGCGCTGAAACAATTAACTCAAGTTTATTTCATTTGATAAAAGAGCCGATTGACACTTTGGTATTATCCAATATAAATTCTGTTCAAGCTAATATTTTTTACAATAAAGGGGATTTCGAAAAATCATTAAAGTACAACTTGGCTTGTTTAAAGCTTAGGCAACAAATGAAGGATACGTTTTTGATTGGACAAACCTATGTCAAATTTGCAAACATATATTACGCTACAAATGATTACGATAAGTGCAGAGATTATCTAAAAGAAAATTTCTTGTGGTTAAAGTTGGCCAAAGTAGATAGATGGGTTTTTGCTAATAATCGCAATACGATGGCTTTGAGCTTTTTGGCTGAACTACAATTGGATTCTGCTATAAAATACTTTGAACTTGGTCTTCAAGATTTGGCTGGTGCACCAGAAAATTATTTGATGATGAAGGCTAAAATGTATGGAAATATTGCATCTGTTTATCAGTATGAAAATAAAAATAACAAAGCCTTGTTGTTTTTAGATTCTGCGATTAGCATTAGCCTCGAAAATAGAGATTTTCAATCTTCAACTTGGACTTATTATAAAAAGGCTGAAATTTTATTATCTGCTAAAGAATATAAAAAAGCATTTAAAAATTTAAAATATGCAGACTCGTTAAGTTCATACTCTTCTACTTTAGACATTAGAAAGAATATTCAATATGGCTTTTTTAAATACTATTTATTAATTGGCGAGAATGATTCAGCCTTAAAGTATAATGCAAAGTATTATAACTTGAATGATTCGGTAATTGAAATGCAAACCAATAAGAACATTCAGGAAATAGAAGCGAAATACCAAGTAGAAAAAAAACAAGCCGCCCTCGAATTAGTTGAAGAAAAAGCGACCAATTTAAGCTTAGCCAACAAAACCAAAGACTTGTATATTGCTATTATATTAGTCGTTTTTGCAATTGTTGCAATCAGCTTATTGGCCATTTATTATTCAGTCAAAAACAAACGAAAATTGGTGCAGTTGGATTTGAAAATTAAAGAAAACCAACTGGACGAGATGATGGCGATTCAAGAATCGAGCACATACTCAGCTATGCTGAAAGGACAAGAAAAAGAGCGAGAACGGATCGCTCAAGATTTGCACGATCGCTTAGGGGGCACTTTGGCTGCACTAAAACTTTCGCTAAGGCGACCAGAGAATTCGGTTGGAAAAGAAGATTTAGCCATTGTTGATGAAGCTGTAAATGAGGTTAGAAGCATTGCTCATAATTTATCTAGTGGCTTGCTTCAAAAATATGGGCTGAATGAAGCACTCCTTCAATTGAAACAAACCATAGAACGAACAAGTGGAATACAATTGAAAGTCTATTTGCATCAAGACATAGCTTTATTAGACCAGTCGGCCATTTTGGGTTTGTATCGCATTGTGCAAGAGTTGGTAAGCAATACATTAAAACACGCAAATGCCAGTGAAATAAGCGTGCAAACTAACTCTGATGGAACTACATTTAATCTAATCTATGAAGACAATGGGAAAGGCTTTAACCCAAAAGAAGTAAAACAGGGAATTGGTTTGGAAAACATAAAAGCAAGGGTTAAAAAAATGAATGGAAGCCTACATGTTGATGCCGAAAAAGGAAGAGGCTCTATTTTTATTGTTGAATTAAATCAACAAGGCAAATGAAAACTAAAGCCCTATATTAGCTTTTATATAATTGAAATAATGGATGTATAAATGGTAGAAGAAATGAAAGGATACGCGATATTAGTTGGTGTAGATGAAGTGAATCCTAAACATTATGGAGTAAGTATGATTACTCCTTCTGCGAAAAACAGTGCTGAAAAGATTCATAGACACTTACTTGATTTTTCTACAATTCCCGATAATAGAATTGATGTTTATGTTGGCAAAGAAGCCGTTTTTCATGATATAGACATTAGAATGAAGCATTATGCACGATTATCCAATTTGCCCAATTCGGAACCCATATTTCTATTTTTATATTTTGCAGGGCATAGCTTTAGTATGGACGGAAAAGAAAAAGGTGAGTTCACTTTTTTTAATCTTTACGACCAGATGCTTTTTGAAAATGAGTTCAAAAATTGGCTTAAAGATTTTCATATAGATTCTAAATTGTTTTGTGTTATTGATTCTTGCTATGCAGGAGGATATGGTTCGGATAAAAAATTAATAATGGATAATGATTTTGGTTTGATAGATAATGGGGAAAACGCCTATGAGCAACTCATAAAGTATTACAATAATAAATTGAAAATTGAATTAAACTCAAATGAATATCCAGAAACCTTTATGATAGCTGCTGTTGGAAAATTGAATTGGGCAAGAATAGACATGGTGCAAAATATCTTTGATTTTACCTTTTGGCTCTTAAAGTTTTTAGAAGAAAATAAAGAAGAGAAAAAGAATTATGAGCCGTTTTTCTATAAATTGCAGAATCATTTTGTTGAAACTGCTGATTCAAGTCGAGGTGTAGGACATATTCCTCAAAAATTTCATTATAAATGCAGTTTATCATACTTTGTAAATAATAAACCTTTAAAGATATAATTATGGCATTATCAATAATACAAGAAGTTGAAGACGAGCTAGTAATTGCGGAGTTTTCAGGACATTCTTATAAGCTAAATGAAGTCGTTTGCTTCAAAAAAACAGATTTCGGCAGCATGCCTTCTTCAATTAATAATTCTATTGGTCAACACATCGAAAGTGTTATGATAGCTTACGTTGAGCCTTCTGACAAGGAAGAAGTGCTTACAATAACCGATCAAATGTTTTCTAGAAAAACATCAGGTAAATCGAATGGGCTAGTGCTTGTTTATTTTGAATTGGGCGAGGAGAATTATATTGTAGCAAGCGAACCAACAAAAGGTGATGTGAAAATAGGTTTAGGCGCATAAATTGAAAAAGTATTTTTTATATATCCTAATTTGCTTGTCTCAGTCCATTAGTGCTCAGTCAGTAATGAATTGGGATAGCTTATTTCGACTTAACCAAGTAGCTATTGCTTTGGTAGATAATGACATAGATAGCGCAAAACAAATTAACGAACAGCTATTTAAGTACTTAAGTCATGATAGCCCAGATTCGCTGAGCATTAGTTTGTGGCAAGCGAAAAGAAGCATTTCGTTTTACAAGGGAAATTATGAAGATGCTATTCAAAGTAATTTAGAGTATTTAAAAATTGCAAAAAAAAACGGAGATACTAGTAAAATGATTGATGCACTCATAGTTTATGGGACCATTAATTATTATACAAATGCTTATGAAAGTGCAATTAAACAAATCAAAGAATCTATTCAACTTACTTTAGCTTCAAGTGTCCCAAACAGGTTTGCTTCATCGCCATATAATACATTAGGTGCAATTTATAATTCGATGAATAAACGAGACTCTGCAATATACTATTATAAAAAATCGGTAGAGTTTATAGAAGGAGATAGTTCGGATGAAAGCCAGTACATGAGAGCGTTAATTTATGCGAATCTTGGCGCCTTGTATATTTTGAACGAAGAACTAGACTTGGCAATTAAATACTTAGAATTAGGAATTTCGTTTAATAAGATAAGTAATAGGAATTCAGGCTTAGCTTTTTGTTCTAATAAACTTGGCGAATTATACTTAAGAAAAGGAGAATTTGATAAGGCCTACGAACATATTAAAATGGCTGATAGTTTGGCTAAGTTTTCTGCAACTTTCGAACTTCAAAAGGATAATAAATACACCTTGTTAAAATATTATCTACATAAAGAAAACAATCAGGTAGCTTTAAAACATTTATCTGAATTTAATTTACTTATTGATTCAGTAATTGCAGACAAAACATCAAAGAACATTCAAGAATTTCAAACAAAATATGAAGTAGAAAAAAAAGAAGCAGAACTTGAACTAGTTAATGAAAAGGCGACTAATTTAAGTTTAGCCAATAAAACCAAAGATTTGTATATTGCAATTATTATGGTTGTTTCTGCGATTATAGCAATCAGTCTTTTGGCAATTTATTATTCTGTCAAAAACAAAAGAAAGCTAGTTCAGATGGATTTAAAAGTCAAAGAAAATCAACTAGATGAAATGATGGCCATTCAAGAATCGAATACTTATTCAGCCATGCTGAAAGGACAAGAAAAAGAGCGAGAGCGAATTGCTCAAGATTTGCACGATCGATTAGGAGGTACTCTAGCTGCGCTAAAACTTTCGCTAAGGCGACCAGAGAATTCGGTTGGAAAAGAAGATTTAGCTATTGTTGATGAGGCTGTAAATGAAGTTAGAAGCATTGCCCATAATTTATCTAGTGGTTTGCTTCAAAAGTACGGTTTGAATGAAGCACTACTTCAATTGAAACAAACCATAGAACGAACAAGTGGAATACAGTTGAAAGTCTATTTGCATCAAGATATAGCTTTATTAGATCAAACCGCCATTTTGGGTTTGTATCGCATTGTGCAAGAGTTGGTAAGCAATACATTGAAACACGCAAATGCAAGTGAAATAAGCGTGCAAACTAACTCTGATGGAAACACATTTAACCTAATCTACGAAGACAATGGGAAAGGTTTTAATCCAAAAGAAGTAAAACAGGGAATTGGTTTAGAAAATATCAAAGCAAGAGTTAAAAAAATGAATGGAAGCTTACATGTTGACGCTGAAAAGGGTAGAGGCTCTATTTTTATAATTGAATTAAATCAAAAATCATGATAAAAATATTAATCGTAGATGACCATCAATTATTCCGTCAAGGATTGGGAGTGATGTTAGCCGCAAAAGAAGACATACAAGTGGTTGAAAAATTTGAATCCGCAGTTGACTTATTAAAACATCTTCCAAACATAGAAGCGGATTTGATTTTATTGGATATCGATATGCCTGAGATGTCAGGTTTAGAAGCCGCTCCATTAATTTTAAAACTTAAACCAAAAATTAAAATTGTGATTTTGTCGATGCACTTAAGTAGTACTAAAATTCAAGAAGCCGTAGCGGCAAAAGTGAATGGGTACCTGCTAAAAACAACTGACGACGAAGAGGTTTCTGAAGCAATACACCAAGTTGTGAATGGAACTGATTATTTTGCTAAAGAAGCACATGCAGAGTTAATTGAAAGTTATCGTAGAAAAGAGGATCCTGATTATGTTGAATTGACACCTCGAGAAAAAGATATTTTGAAACTTGTTTGCGAAGAGATGAATTCTCATGAGATAGCTGAAAGACTTTTTATAAGTGTTCACACCGCCGATACTCATCGAAGAAATTTATTGAGTAAAACAGGTTGTAAAAACAGTGTTGGCTTGGTGAAATATGCAATGGATAATGATTTGTTGTAAATAATTAACCATCAAAAATTGTTTAATATGTCTGATTCTATCACATTAGATATTTCGAATTTTCTAAAAACAATAAAAAAGAAGCTAGCTCATTTAGAGAAAATTCCTAAAAGCTTAGATTCGTTTAAGCACGCATTTCTGCAAAATGGGCAAGCTATGTATGTAGCAAATTACAAAAAAGGAGAGGTTACTTATTCTAGAAATATTGAGAAAGTGCTTGGTTATTATCCAGAAGAATTTGAGAAGTTGTTACCAACACAAAATTTGTTGCACCCTAAACAGAAGGTGATTGTTTCATTATTGATTAATCAAGGTATTAGCTCAGTTGTAACTGGAGTGTTTAATCCTGATAACATTAAATTTGTTTTACTATATAAAGTCAAACATAAAAATGGTACCTATCGTTCTATTTTAAGGCAAACTGGCGTTTTTGAAACGGATTCAAATAATAGAATGATAACGATGTATTCATTCATTACAGACGTTACTGGATTAATGGATACTGACAAAGTCGAGTGGAAATTAGAAGGAGTGGATAATGAATTGGAACAAAATATTATCCATGAAGTATATAAGTTGGGAAAAAATATTTTTTCAGAGCGAGAATTAGAATTCTTAACCGAATTAAAAAAGGGAAAAACGAGTAAAGAAATTGCAGCCAAGTTTAATAACAGCAGACATACCATTGACACTCATCGAAGGAAATTACTAAAGAAGTCACATTGTAAAAACACTCAAGAGCTTCTCGGTTTCGCTGAGAGTTTAACTATTTAACCCGTTAAAACCCATCCTTAAAATGGAGTCGAACTATATAGAAATTAAAGGAGTTAGAATACATTATTATCAAGAAAATAAAGCAGCAAATAATTGTTTGTTTTATATTCATGGGAATTCATTAAGTGCGGCAACTTTTGAAAAGCAGTTGAATTCAAAAGAGTTGTGTGAATATAGAATGATAGCCTTGGATTTGCCAGGTTGTGGGCAATCTGAAAAGCTAAATCATTATTCACTGCAAAAGCTGAGTGAATTGCTAGTAGAGTTTATTTTGAAATTAGAATTAAAATCTATTATTCTTGTTGGTCATTCTCTTGGTGGAGATCTTTCGCTTCAAATATTAGAAGAACTTGGAGAAATTAAAGGTTCGTTTATTTTTGGTTCTAGCCCTGCGAAAATACCAATTCAGCTGAGTGAGATGTTTTTGCCAAATGAAGCTGCTAATCTTGCGTTTAATGCTACATTGACTAGAGAAGAAGTACGATCTTTAGCGTCGAATTTTAGTTTTAAAGGCAAATTGTTGGAGCAGCAAATAGCTTCTACAGACGGTAATTATAGAACTGGAATTGCCGGTTCAATTTTCTCTCAAGAATATAAAGATGAGGTGGAGATTATTAATGCTACCGAGAAGCCAATAGCCTTTGTTGTAGGAGAAAATGATCCACTAATTAATAAAGAATTTTTAAAAACAATAAGCTTTAAGTCATTGTATAAGAATAAGCTAATGATCATAAAGGGGGGCTCACATTCTCCTCAAATTGATAATCTGGAGGCATTCAACAACCTCCTTCAAGCATTTGCTCAATCTGTTTTTAAATAATTTCTTTCGCTTTGCAGTAATTGATTAGCTCAGTTGAGTTAAAAGTATTTGTTTTTGCTAATAACCTTCTTCTGTATGTATCAACTGTGTGATTGCTGATATTCATCTTATCTGCAATTAATTTGCTGGGTAATCCTAAAATTAAATACTCTAAAACTTCTATTTCGCGATTGGTAAAATTATTGCGTTCTTTTCCATTAATTTTTACACCAATTACGCATACATCATCAATTTGCTCATGCTCACCTTTCCAATTTTCAAAGCAATCATTAATGGTGATTTTTTGCTCGTCCATGCTTAAGTGGAAATTTTCTAGCAACAACTTTCGAAAGTTATTATACTTGAACTTTTTACCTTTCTCACCACCAAACTGATCTGGATATCCATCTGAAAAAACATAGATTCCATCTTCAGGTTCTAGTTGAATAACATTGGTTGTAAATGGCTCTTCGATGTCGTTTAAACCTATGGGTTTTTTTAAACTTTTAAATTCATGTAAGTAGAGAGGTAATTCGTCTTCATGTTGAAATGTATTATATGCCATCTCAGTTATTAGCTTTTTATTTTTACTAATAATCCAAATTGGATTGTTAGCCCCCGAAGTATAAAGTATTTTCCTGCCAATGTCTAATCCGCATAGTGCGATATCCATACCATCTTTTACCTTGTCATTTCCTTTCTTAAATGTATCAATTACAAGTGAAGTAACTTTATTGAGGATTTCGCCAACATCAGTAAGTTGAAACTCATTAACAGCTCTATTTAATGCTCCAGCACAAATAACACTTACCATTGCACCAGGTACACCATGGCCAGTGCAATCTGCAGCTGCAAAAAACACCATAGAGTGTTGTTTGCCATCCTGCATATAATTTGCCGTCTCCATCCAATAAAAATCTCCCGAAACGATATCCTTAGGTTTATAAAGTATAAAACTATTGGTTAGCCACTCTTTAACTAACTTTTGGGGAGGTAAAACCGCTTCTTGTAATCGACGAGCATAGGTAATAGAATCCATGATTTCACGATTTCTTTCTTCTACCTCAACTTTCTTTTCTTCTGCAATCTTTTCATTGGCTTTAGCAAGATCTCTTTGAAGACTAACTTCTTTTTTTTGTTGTAGAATTACTTGGTTGTCTCTTTGTTTTCTCCTATTTGATTTTATCAATACAAAAACCAAAAAAAATGACAATACAACCCCAGTTGTACTACCATATGCAATTAATTGTTGTTTTTCTTTTTCTTCCTTTTCAATCGCAATTAATTTTTCGTTTCTTAAATCATCTATCGCTTTTTGTTTTTCGTATTCATACTTTGTGCTTTCAACTATTTTGGCTTTTAAAGACTGCTCATTATAAACCTTGTCTCGATTTTCGATATACAGTTTAAATGATTCTAAGGCCTTTAGCCCTTCGCCTTTTAAGACATAGATTTCACTTAATGTCTCAGCAGCATTTTGTATGTAAGTAGGGTAATCTATTTGCTGGGCTATGGCTAAACTTTGTTTTGCATTTATTTCTGCGCTTTCTAATCGATTTATACTTAATTCTGCCTTAGCTAATCGCTCTAAAACCATGGAAAGACTCAATTTGTTATTCATTGGTCTAAATTTTTCCAAACTACTTTCAAACAAACTTATTGCTGTTTTATAATCCTTTTTGGTAAGTGCCAGAGTTCCTAACTTATAAGTAATAGCAGCGACTCCATATTTGTTGTTTATTTCTTGAAATAGACTAAGGCTCTTGGTGTAATTGTCAAAAGCTTTTACAAGTAATGTAGTATCATCTTTAAGTAAAGTGTCTTTTTCAAACTGTATGAGGTAAACATTGGCAATGTTGTTTAAAGAGCTAGCAATATAATATTTGTGTTTTACCGCTTCGGCAATGGTTAAGCTTTTAAAATAGAAGTCTAGTGCCTTTTCTAGTTCATTTTCGTTTTTTGCAACAGAACCTAAAATATTGTAGCTGTTAGCCATACCTAAGCTGTCGCCAGTTTCTTCATCTATTTTCAAACATCTATAATAATATTCTAAAGCTTTTGGAATGTCTCCTTGTTTTTCATAATATGAACCTATGTTGTTTGATACACCCCGTTGTCCTTTAAGATCGTTTAGTTGTTCATATAAAGCAAGTGAGCTAAAAAGATAATGAAATGCACTGTCTTGATTGTAATAAGGAGCGCTTTCATATCCATAATAAAAGAATCCAATGTTGTAATAGCACTGAGCTCTTTTTTGATTTAGAAATGATATAGTAACCTCATCTGTTTGGTTTTTTAACAAAGTGTTAAGCCCGTTTTTTTCTGAAAATAGAAATAAATACCATTTGTCATATTGAATAGCATTGGTGATATATGCTAAAGCATTTGCTTTGTTGGTATCTGTTGTGTTTGAGTAATATACAGTAAAGCAACTATCTATGATGTGTTTGTCAACCGAATCAATTTCTTGAATAGGTATAGAATCAAAGAGGTAGTACTGCGTGTTTTGAGCGTTTGTTTTTATAGAAAATGTGACTAAGAAAATAATTAAAAAATACCTCATGCTAACATATATGTCGTCAAAGATAAAAGAATATGATTAATCACACTAAAGTTCTTGTTGAGAATGAAAGCAGATCTAAAAAATCAATGATTCTAGGTATTAAAAAATACTCAATTATAAGTATTGTAGAAACTATCCAATAGAAGAATATTTGTCCTATACAGTTAAGCAAGTTAGGTATTCTACGATTAGTCTTGTTTTATGTCATGTATCGTTCTTTATACTTCAGCTCACATGATTTATACCTAACATAAAACGCTCATCCTTAACAAGGTGAGCGTTTTTTATTTTAAGTTAAAATTCGATTAAGCCTTAAACACAAAGTCTTTATTTGTTTCTTCTATGGTTTTTAAAACTTCATCTCTACCTAATTTGGTAGTGGAAGATGTTAAAATAATGGGTGGCAATTCCTCCCATGCTTTTAGCATTACTTTTTTATAATGGCTTAGGTTTTTATTGGCAGCAGAACTAGAAAGTTTGTCGAGTTTGGTAAAAACCATAACAAATGGAATTCCTTTAAGGCCTAGCATTTCCATAAACTCTAAATCTATTTTTTGAGGTTCGAGTCTGCTATCTAACAACACGAAAGTATAAATAAGGTTGGTTCTATTGTTTAGGTAATTTCGAATAAAACCATCCCATTTTTCTCTTTGCTTTTTGGAAGATTTGGCGTATCCATATCCCGGTAGATCAACCAAATACCATTCATCGTTTATGATAAAGTGATTAATTAACTGGGTCTTACCTGGCGTAGTTGATGTTTTTGCAAGGCTTTTTCTTTCGGTTAAAGTATTGATTAAAGAAGATTTACCAACATTTGATCGACCAATAAATGCATACTCAGGCTTGTCGGGTGTTGGACAAAGCTCTGGATTAGTATTACTAATAACAAATTCAGCCGTTTTAATTTTCATACGGTTTATTCTATGTTTAGAAAATTAAAAAATATTAATGAATATTTCTAGAAAGCCAATCGTCTAGTAATCGGTTGAATTCATCAGGGTGCTCCATCATAGCTGCATGGCCACATTTATCTATCCAATGCAATTCAGAATTAGGCAGTTTTGAATGAAATTCTTCTGCAACTTCTGGTGGCGTAACAGCATCATTTTTTCCCCAAATCAAACAAGCAGGCATGTTGAATTTTTGTAAGTCCTCGGACATATTATGTCTTATGGCAGATTTTGCTAAGGCTAAAATTCGAATCAACTTGTTCCTGTCGTTTACAATTTTAAAAACTTCATCTACTAGCTCATCAGTTGCAACTGCAGGATCATAAAATGTAACGGCAATCTTTTTTCTTAAATATTCTTTGTCTTCTCGTCTTGGGAATGAGCCACCAAATGCATTTTCATATAAACCTGAACTGCCAGTTAAAACCATGGAATGAATTTTTTCTGGAATTTCCAAAGCACAAACCAATGCGATATGTCCACCTAATGAATTACCCAATAAAGTAACATTGTCAAGCTTTTTGAATTTGATGAAGTTCTGAATATACTTAGCCATACTGCCTACACTTGTCTTTAAAAGCGGTAATTCGTAAAGCGGCATTAAAGGCACAATTACTCGATACTTTTTAGAGAAATTGTCAATAACATCAGCAAAATTGCTCAATGCGCCAAATAAACCATGCAATACAACTAAGGTGTGTCCTTCACCTTTTTCCAGGTACTCAAATTCCCCTTCTTTCTTGATATATTTTTCGTGACTCATAAGCCCAAAGGTAATAAAATCTATTTCCTATGCACGCCTATCAAATTAAGTTTTTATAAGATTATTTAAATCAGTGGTTCTAACTATGTAGCTCCATGCATTTTCTATTTTTTTTCTTGCAATTCATCAATGGCTACTATCATATTGGACTTTAATTTTTACAGCATTTCGAAGGCTGAGGGAATAGATGTCTTAAAACATTAGGCCTCTCATCTTAAATCTGTGAATTCAATACAGTTTCAACTGTAGTTGAAATTTATTTACCACTTTTTTTATAATTATTTAAGTAGCGTGTAATCAGGTTGCTAAAACTTAGATAACCGAAATTCTTTTGCGAGATTTCAGCATTTTTTTCAGGAAGTTATTAACAAAGTGGTAAAATGTGGGAAATTGTGGTAAAATTCGTTTATTTTTACACTCAAATTGCTAAAACCCACGCTCTGTAAGACTTATGACAAACTTTATAGGAGAATTCGATTGTAAACTAGATGCTAAAGGCCGCTTGATGGTGCCTTCAGGTCTGCGTAAGCAATTAAGTCCTGCTGCAAATGAAAGTTTTGTGATTAATCGTGGTTTTGAAAAATGTTTGGTGCTTTACCCGAAAAACGATTGGGACAGAATTAGCGCTGAGGTGAATCAGCTCAATCAATATGTTAAGAAAAACAGAGATTTTATTCGCTATTTCTATCGCGGAGCTTCAGAATTGGCTCTAGATGGTACTGGAAGAATCTTATTGCCCAAGCGATTGCAAGAATATGGAGGCCTTGGAAAAGAGGTTGTGTTATTTGCTTATTCTGATAGAATAGAGGTTTGGGATAAAAACACTTACGAAGGATTGCTCACTGATGAGCCTGAAGATTTCGCCAATTTGGCGGAAGAGGTGATGGGAAATAAACCACTTCAAAATCCAGATGAGAATGTATCATAAGCCCGCACTTTTAGATGAAACTATTTTGGGTTTAGCAATAAACCCAGACGGTGTTTATGTGGATGTGACCTTTGGTGGTGGTGGTCATTCAAAAGCGATTTTAGAACAATTGTCTGAGCATGGGAAATTGTTTGCTTTTGATCAAGATCCAGATGCAGAACGAAATAGCATTGAGGATAGTCGATTTACATTGATAAAGCAAAATTTCTCTTTTCTTAAAAATTACTTGAGAATGTATCAGGCTGTACCTGTCGATGGAATTTTAGCCGATTTGGGTGTTTCTTTTCATCAATTTGATGTAGCTGAACGAGGATTTTCTTTTCGTTTTTCAGGGCCTTTAGACATGCGTATGGATAAAGCTAGAAAATTGACCGCAGCGAAAATTGTCAATACCTATAGTGAAGAAGAATTGACGCGAATCTTTAAAACCTATGGCGAATTAAATAATACGGCTAAAGTGGTTGACCGCATTGTAAAGGCTCGAGCCGAAGCCAAAATTGAAACCATTGATGAGTTTAAAAATTGTTTAAAGGGAATGGTTCCCGCTAAGGTTGAACACAAGTTTTTAGCTCAAGTTTTTCAAGCGCTTAGAATAGAAGTAAATGAAGAATTAGCTGTAATTGAACAAATGCTTAGTCAATCAGCTGAGGTACTAAAAGAAAAAGGTCGTTTGGCTGTGATTACTTACCATTCTTTAGAAGATAGATTGGTAAAAAATTATTTCAAAACAGGAAATTTTAAAGGGGACCTAAACAAGGATTTTTTTGGAAACATAGAGCGACCATTAGAGCCAATCAATAGAAAACCAATCATCCCTTCTGATGAGGAAATTAAAGAAAACAATAGAGCGAGAAGTGCAAAATTGAGAATTGCCGAAAAACGAATGATTCAAAATAATTAAAAATTGAATAAGTATAAAGACATAAAAGAAGAGAAAGAAGAAATAGTTGCCGATAAAAAGGCTTCTAATTTCAAGAGCTTGCTTTCTGGTAGTTTCCTCTCTAAAGAGCAGGTTACGGGGTCTTTGCCATTTATTTTCTTTTTAACCTTTTTGGGGATTTGCTATATCGCTAACGGCTATCAAACCGAAAAGGTGATACGCGATTTATATAACACCAACAACGAACTCAAAGAGTTGCGATCAGAATACATTACGACTAAATCCGATTTAATGTATATCTCTAAACAATCTCAAGTTGCTAGAGCTACAGCAGGATTTGGTTTGAAGGAATTGACTTCGCCGCCTAAAAAAATTGTATTAACCGAAAGCGAAAAGGAGGAAATCTTAAATGACTGAGATTAAAAAAGATATCGCCTGGAGGATTTATACAGTATATGTGGTTGTTTGCTTGTTTGCCATGGTTATTGTTGGCAAAGCACTGACAATTCAACTAGTGGAAGGAGATGAGTTGAAGAAAAAAATTCAATCGCTTACTACAGTAGATAAAAGTATAGAGGCAGTAAGAGGAAACATTTATGCAGAAGATGGTAGCCTGTTGGCAACTTCAATTCCAATTTACGAAGTGCGATTTGATCCGAATGCAGATGCAATCACTGCTCAGTTATTCAAAGAAAAAGTTGATTCCTTGGCTTGGCATCTAAGCGATTTATTTAAAGACAAATCGATTGCTGCTTATCGTAAAGAGCTAATTAATGCTCGCCAATCTGGTGCGCGTTATCATTTGATTAGACGGAACGTGAAGTTTACACAACTTAAAAAGATGAAGCAATTTCCGCTATTTAGAAGAGGGAAATACAAGGGAGGATTTATTTTTATTCAAAGAAATAAACGGGAAATGCCTTTTAAGGTGTTGGCTGCTAGAACAATAGGTTATGAGCGCGAAGATGTTACTCCTGTTGGTTTAGAGGGTGCTTATAGTGAAGTGTTGAGCGGAATTGATGGACAACGCTTAATGCAAAAAATTGCAGGTGGTGTTTGGATGCCATTAGAAGATGCCGATGAAATAGAGCCTGAAGATGGCATGGATATCTACACAACGATTGACGTTAACCTGCAAGATGTTGCTGAAAGTGCTTTGATGAAGCAGCTTCAAAAACAACAAGCTGACCATGGAACAGTGGTTTTAATGGAGGTAAAAACAGGCGCAATAAAAGCAATAGCCAACTTAAAAAGAAATGCTAGCGGAGATTATTACGAAGGGTATAATTATGCCATCGGTGAAAGTACAGAGCCAGGCTCAACTTTTAAGCTGCCTGCATTAATTGCAGCTATAGAGGATGGTTATGTTGATATGGACGACTTAATTAATTGTGGTGATGGGTCTAAAAAATACTACGACCATACGATGTATGATTCTAATCACGACGAAGGGGGTTGGGGAAAAATTACAGTTCAACGCATACTTGAGGTATCTTCAAACATTGGTATGGCTGAAATCATAACTCGATCTTATGGACAACAACCTCAAAAGTTTATTGATCATTTAGCAAAAATGAATTTAAAAATGCCTTTGGGTATTGAAATAGCTGGAGAAGGAAAGCCATACATTAAAAATACGAATGATGAATCTTGGTCGGGTATTTCTTTAGCTTGGATGGCGCATGGCTATGAATTGCAACAAACTCCACTTCAAATCCTAACCTTTTATAATGCGGTTGCAAACGGTGGAGTGATGGTAAAGCCAAAATTTGTTGAAAAAGTTACCAAAGGGCGTAAAGTGGTAAACGTGATTGAAACCGAGGTTATTAACTCTAAAATATGCTCTAAATCCACAATCGAGAAAGTGCAAAAAGCCTTAGAGGGAGTTGTTACTGATGGAACTGCTAGAAATTTAAGAAACGCAGACTATAAAATTGCAGGTAAGACTGGAACTGCACAAATTGCAAATAAGAATTACGGATATAAATACCAATCGAATGTGAGTTATCAAGCTTCTTTTGTTGGATACTTCCCTGCTGATAATCCAGAGTTTAGCTGTATCGTAGTTATCAATGCACCAAGTCAAAATGTATATTATGGCAACTTAGTGGCAGGGCCAATATTTAAGGAAGTTGCAGACAAAGTATATGCTAATAGCTTAGACATGCACGAGCAATTAAAGGCGCAAAGCTTTATGGCTAACTCAGCTATCCCATATTCCAAACACGGAAGTAAGCAAGACATAGAAACTATTTTTAATGAACTTAAAATTCCTGTAGAATCTAAAGCGGATGATGCAGATTGGATAGTGACAAGAACAAATGAAGCTTCAGTGACTATAGCTCCTCGAGTAATCAGAGAGAATTTAGTGCCAAATGTAATTGGTATGGGCTTAAGAGATGCTATTTTTTTATTAGAAAATCAAGGACTTAGGGTGAAAATTTCAGGTAGTGGAATGGTTAAAAATCAGTCAATTCCTGCAGGTGTAAGAATAAGGAATGGCCAACTTATAAATATTGAATTGTCTTAATGAAAAACTTAAAAGACATATTAGAACAAGTTTCAATTTTAGAAACAAAAGGAAATACCGATAAAAGTGTTTCTAAACTTGTTTTTGACTCAAGAAAAGGGACGAATAATTCTTGCTACTTCGCTATAAGAGGGACAAAAGCAGATGGCCACGATTATATTAATCAGGTTATTGCTTCTGGAGCTATAGTTATTGTCTGTGAAAAGTTTCCTGAAGTTATATTGGATAGCATTTGCTATTTAAAAGTAAAAAACTCTGCTGAAACGATGGGTTTGATGGCAGCAAATTTTTATAACAATCCTTCAAGAAAATTAAAGTTAGTAGGTGTAACTGGAACGAATGGCAAAACAACAACAGTTACGCTATTACATCAACTCTTTTCCAAATTAGGATATAAAGTGGGTTTGATTTCTACGGTAGTAAATAAAATAGGAAATGAAGACATCAAATCTACCCACACAACCCCAGATTCAATATCAATCAATTCACTTATCAATGCTATGCTTGAGGCTGGATGTTCGCATTGCTTTATGGAGGTGAGTTCGCATGCAGTCGTTCAACATCGAATTTCAGGTTTATCGTTTACAGGCGGAGTTTTTACAAACATTACACACGAACACTTAGATTATCACAAGACTTTTGCTGAATACATACAAGCTAAACGAGGATTTTTCAACCTTTTGTCAAAAAATAGCTTTGCCTTATCAAATAGAGACGATAAAAACGGGGAAGTGATATTGCAAGAAACTAAAGCAAACAAACGGTATTATGCACTTAAAACTCATGCTGATTTTAAAACGAAAATCATTGAAAGCAATTTTACTGGATTGAGTTTAAAAATGGATGACCAAGAGTTTTGGAGCCCTTTAATTGGCCATTTTAATGCTTATAACCTTACTGCAGTTTATGCCACTGCTACTTTATTGGGTGAAGAAAAATTAGATGTTCTTACTGCATTAAGCACATTAAAAACAGTAGCTGGTCGCTTTCAATACATCAATTTATTTGAAGTTGCAGGCATTGTTGATTATGCACATAGTCCCGATGCACTTGAAAATGTGTTGAGAACCATAAAAGACATAAGAACTGGGAATGAGCAAGTGATTACTGTTGTGGGTTGTGGAGGAGATAGAGATAAATCAAAACGACCCATTATGGCTGCAATTGCTTGCAAATTAAGTGATCGTGTTATACTCACTTCCGACAATCCAAGAACTGAAGACCCCAATACCATTATAGAAGAAATGAAAGCTGGAGTTGATGCAGCTTCTAAGCGAAAAGTGCTTGTAATAACTAATCGAAAAGAAGCGATAAGAACCGCTTGCTCTTTTGCTCAAAAGTCAGATATCTTATTGATAGCAGGAAAAGGACATGAAACCTACCAAGAAATAAATGGAGTTAGAAATCACTTTGACGATGTTGAAGTGCTAACTGAATCTTTAAACGAAATATATAAAACAGAAGCATAAAAAGATGTTATACTACTTGTTCGAATATTTAGATAAAATGGACTTTCCTGGAGCAGGGGTCTTTCAATACATTACCTTTAGAACAGCCGCTTCGGTTTTTGTTTCCTTGTTGATTTCTATGGTTTTTGGAAAACGTATTATCGACTTATTGCGCAAACAACAAGTGGGAGAAACGGTAAGAGATTTAGGACTTGAAGGGCAAAAAGAAAAGCAAGGAACCCCTACAATGGGTGGGCTAATTATTCTAGCTTCCATTCTTATTCCAACACTTTTATTTGCTAAGCTAGATAATATATACATCATTTTAATGCTTGTGTCCACTGTTCTACTAGGGCTTATTGGATTTTTAGATGATTACATTAAAGTATTTAAGAAAAATAAAGAAGGCTTAGCTGGTCGATTTAAAGTTGCCGGCCAAGTATTAATCGGGATTTTAGTGGGCTCGGTTTTATATTTCAATGATGATGTTATCGTGAAAGAAAAGGTTTACGATAGTGCCCCAAAAGAAGTTATTACTATTGATGGAAGAAAAGTTTTAGAAGGCAATGATTTTCATTGGGTAGAAACAAAATCAGTTGTAACTACCATTCCTTTTGTAAAAGACAACGAGTTTGATTACGGAGTTTTAATCGATTGGTGTTGTGATAAAGCCATGGACTGGGCCTGGTTAATTTTTATTCCAATTGTCATTTTTATTATAACGGCCGTTTCTAATGGTGCAAATATGACCGATGGTTTAGATGGCCTCGCAACTGGAACATCTGCAATTATTGGAGTGGCTTTGGCTGTTTTTGCTTATGTATCTGGTAATACCATTTTTTCAGATTATCTCAACATCATGTATATACCAAACTCCGGTGAACTGGTTGTGTTTATTGGGGCATTTGTTGGTGCTTGTGTTGGCTTTTTATGGTATAACTCTTACCCAGCGCAAGTTTTTATGGGCGACACTGGCAGCCTTGCATTAGGGGGTATTATCGCTGTTTTTGCATTGGCAATTCGCAAAGAATTATTGATACCAGTAATCTGTGGAGTATTCTTAGTTGAGAATTTATCAGTGGTGATACAAGTGGGCTATTTCAAATACACCAAAAAGAAGTTTGGAGAGGGAAAAAGGGTGTTTTTGATGGCGCCATTACATCATCATTTTCAGAAAAAAGGATTTCACGAATCAAAAATAGTTTCAAGGTTTTGGATAGTAGGCGTAATGCTCGCTATTCTATCCATAGTAACACTGAAATTGAGGTAAAAAAAAGAGAGTCACATTGAGCAGAGTCGAAATGGACAATCGATTAAGAAAAGAATAAAAGGGTTTGAATAAAACATTAGAAATAGCAATCCTAGGTGGTGGAGAAAGTGGAGTTGGAGCAGCTATTCTAGCAAAAAAAGAAGGATTTGTTCCCTTCGTTTCAGATCGTGGAGAACTGAAAAAAAAGTACAAAGATGTTCTTTTAAAGTATGAAATTGAATGGGAAGAAGGAGCGCATAATGAGGCGAGAATTCTATCGGCTATTGAAGTAATCAAAAGTCCTGGAATTCCAGACTCGGCACAACTAATTCAAAAATTGTTAAAGCAAGGTACATCTGTAATCTCTGAAATCGAATTTGCCGCAAGGTATTGCAAAGCAAAAACAATAGGAATTACAGGAAGTAATGGAAAAACAACAACTGCACTTTTAACATATCACATCTTGCAGCATGCTGGGCTTAATGTTGGACTAGCTGGAAATGTAGGTCAAAGCTTTGCTAGACAAGTGGCAGAAAAAAATGTTGATATCTATGTGCTGGAGTTAAGTAGTTTTCAGTTAGATGGAATCAAAAACTACCGACCAGATGTATCGATTTTGTTAAACATCACTCCTGATCATTTGGATCGATATAACAACAGCTTTGAACAATATGCTGACTCAAAAATGAGAATTGCATTAAACGCTACACCAGCACAACAGTTGATTTATTGTATCGATGATGAAGCAATTTTAAAAGCAATCTCTAGAAATAAACCTCAAGCGAACTTAATTCCATTTAGTATAAAAAAAACACTCCCCGAGGGAGCTTATTTAGATAACGATCAATTAATTATAAACATCAATAACAACCGTTTTAATATGTCCATACATGACTTAGCCTTACAAGGCAAACACAATTTGTACAATTCAATGGCTTCAGGAATAGCTAGTAGAATTTTAGATTTAAGAAAGGAAATAATTCGTGAAAGCCTTTCAGATTTTCAAAATGTTGAGCATCGTTTAGAAACCGTAGCTACAATCCATGGTATCGAATTTATCAACGACTCAAAAGCTACAAATGTTAACTCAACATGGTATGCTTTAGAAAGTTTAAAAAAACCAGCAATTTGGATTGTTGGCGGAGTTGACAAAGGAAATGATTACTCTGAATTGCTAGAACTAGTAAAAGATAAAGTTAGTGCTATCATTTGCTTAGGTCTTGATAACTCAAAAATAATTGAAGCTTTTAAAAATGATATTCAAATTATAGAAGAGGCAAGTTCTGCAAGTGAAGCAGTTAAAAAAGCTTATGAGATTGGAAGATCTGGTGATGTTGTTTTATTGTCGCCAGCTTGTGCAAGTTTTGATTTATTTGAAAACTACGAAGACAGAGGTCATCAATTTAAAAAAGCAGTGAGAGCGCTATAAAATGCAATTTATTGAGAAATACATAAAAGGAGACCGAGTTATTTGGGCTGTGGTTTTATTGCTTGCAATTTTTTCTATACTGGTTGTTTATAGTTCAATTGTTACACTTGCATATAAATATCAAGGAGGAAACACCGAGTTCTTCCTGTTCAAGCATTCCATTATTTTAGGTGTCGGATTTATGTTAATGTATTTCGCCCACAAGGTGAATTATCGCTATTATTCAAGGATTTCTCAAATTGCTTTAATCTTGGCCATTCCATTACTAGGCATTACGCTTTTAACGGGGCAAAGCATTAATGAAGCTAGTCGTTGGTTAGTTATTCCTGTAATTAACCAAACCTTTCAAACTTCAGATTTAGCCAAGTTAGCGCTCATTATGTTTTTAGCTAGAATGCTATCTAAAAAGCAAGACAACATCAAGGATTTTAATCAAGCATTTGTGCCAATTATGATACCTGTTTTATTAGTCTGTGGCTTAATTCTTCCCGCTAACTTTTCTACAGCTGCTATGCTTTTTGTAACTAGTTTGGTGGTGATGTTTATTGGACGCATTAACCTAGCTTACATCATTTCACTTATCAGTTTAGGTGTGGTTTGTTTTGTGATTTTCATTGCAGTAGTTATGAACTCTGAAAATACAGGCCGTATTGGAACTTGGAAAAGTAGAATTGAACACTATATAGAAGGAGATTCTGAGGGAAATTATCAAGTCGAGCAGTCTAAAGTTGCAATAGCTACTGGAGGCATTATAGGTAAAGGCCCGGGTGGCAGCACTCAACGAAATTTTCTTCCACATCCTTATTCTGATTTTATTTTTGCTATAGTTATTGAGGAATATGGAATCGTTGGCGGAGTTTTTATCTTGTTGCTATACCTCATTTTATTGTATCGAGGAATTCACATAGCAAGAGGATCTCCACAAACATTTGGTTCACTTCTAGCAATCGGTCTAAGTTTTAGTTTGGTTTTTCAAGCTATGATTAACATGGCAGTAGCTGTAAACTTATTTCCAGTTACTGGTCAGCCGCTTCCCATGGTTTCTATGGGAGGTACTTCCATTTGGTTTACTTGTTTAGCCATTGGAATTATTTTAAGTGTAAGTCGTCAAAACGAGTTAGAATCTAATCAAGAAACAGCTCATGGATAATATTAAAGTCATCATAAGCGGAGGAGGAACCGGTGGACATATTTTTCCTGCCATTGCCATTGCAAATGCCATTAAAAGGATTAAACCTGATACTGAATTTTTATTTGTAGGCGCATTAGGTAGAATGGAAATGACGAAAGTGCCAGAAGCTGGTTACAAAATTATTGGTTTACCCATCATGGGTTTACAGCGGAAATTCACATGGAAAAATTTGAAATTCCCGATCATGTTAATAAAAAGTGCTCGTAAAGCTAGAAGAATTGTAAAAGAGTTTAAACCAAACGTAGCAATCGGAGTGGGTGGTTATGCTAGTGGACCTTTATTGCGTGCAGCAAAAAAAGCAAATGTTCCCACCTTGCTTCAAGAACAAAATTCCTATGCTGGATTAACCAATAAAATATTGGGAAAAAATGCAGATAAAATTTGTGTTGCTTATGATGGAATGGAACAGTTTTTTCCTAAAGAAAAAATTGTACTTACTGGAAATCCAGTTAGAAATGAAGTTGTTAAGCTTGACGGGAAATATGAACGAGCTGTAGAATATTTTGGCCTAAAGCCCGACAAAAAAACCATGTTGATTGTTGGTGGTAGCCTTGGTGCTTGGTCAATTAATGAAGGAGTAGAAAAAGCGATAGCTGACTTTGAAAAAGCTGGAATTCAAGTTGTTTGGCAAACTGGCAAACTATTCAATAACAGAGCTGTTGAAGCTGCTAAGGGCAAAGAATCATGGTTAAAGGTTCATGAGTTTATCAGCCGCATGGATTTGGCTTATGCTATTGCAGATTTAGTCGTCTCAAGGGCTGGAGCTATTGCAGTTTCAGAATTGTGTTTAGTTAAAAAACCAGCCATTTTGGTTCCTTTACCTTCTGCGGCTGAAGATCATCAAACTAAGAATGCTATGGCTTTAGTAACGCACAATGCAGCAAAGTTGTGTAAGGATATAGAAGTTAGAGAAAAACTAGGAACTATGGCTTTGGCTTTACTTGAAAATGAACAAGAATTAAATAAATTGAGTGATAACATGAGTCCATTTGGCTATCATGACGCAGCTGATATTATTGCAGCAGAAGTATTGAAACTTGTACTTTAATAGGGTGAAATAAAAAATAATATGATTAATTGAAAATTAAAATTGGAAACTGATAAAGAACATATTTATTTTGTTGGCATTGGAGGGATAGGCATGAGTGCGCTAGCCAGATACTTCAATCAAAAAGGTAAAAAAGTGGCCGGTTATGATCGAACGATTACAACATTAACCAAGCAACTTCAAGCTGAGGGGATAGCTGTTACCAATTTTGACGAAGCAGATTCGATTCCATTTCCCTACCGTGATAAAGAAAAAACACTAGTTGTTTATACACCGGCGATTCCACCATCGAATTCTATTTTAACTTATTTCAAAGAGGAAAAATTTCTTTGTTTGAAAAGAGCTGCAGTATTAGGGTTGATTAGCAAAAATTTAAAAACAATTGCAGTTGGGGGTACTCATGGGAAAACAACGGTTTCCTCTATGATTGCTTTCTTACTCAAAGATGCTGGTATAAAAGTAAATGCTTTTCTAGGAGGAATTTCTAGGGATTTTGGCACCAATTTAATTCTTGACGATCAAGCCGAATACATGGTTACTGAAGCCGATGAATACGATCGCTCATTTTTGCAATTAGCACCATTTGTTTCTGTGATTACTGCCATAGATGCCGATCATTTAGATATTTATGCTGATGAAGATGATATTGTTGCTACCTATAAAGACTTTGCAAATAAAACTGATTTTAAAGGAGTTTTATATTCTAAAGAAACGATTTTTGAAAAATTTGGAGCATTAAATGAATTTCAAAAAAGAACCTATGGCTTATCGCAAAATGCTTGGGTAAATGCCAAAAATTTAAAGGTGAAAAATGGAGAAATTCATTTTGATTTAATTCATGACGGCAACAAGTATAAAGATTTTACTTGTGGTTTACCCGGCAAACACAATGTAGAAAATGCAACTGCAGCTATTGCTGTTGCACTAGAATTGGGAGTTGAAGTCAATCAAATTAAAGCTTCATTAGCAAAATTTAAAGGTGTAAAACGCAGGTTTGATGTGCATTTAAAAACAAACGATTTTATTTACATTGATGATTATGCTCATCACCCTCAAGAAATTAAGGCCTTAATAAGTTCTGTTCGTGAATTGTATCCTGAAAAGCAAATAACTGCCATTTTTCAACCACATTTATACTCTAGAACACAAGATTTTGGAGATGAGTTTGGGGAAGAGCTAGCCAAAATAGACGATTTAATTCTTCTTGAATTATACCCAGCGAGAGAAGAACCAATAGAAGGAATTGACTCGCGATGGCTGGCAAAGAAAATTAATAAAGAAAATGTTCATGTATGCTCTAAAGGGCTATTAATGAATGTGCTAAAAAGCAAAAAAATTGAATTATTGTTGACTATAGGTGCTGGAGATATTGACACCATGGTAGAACCGATAATAGCCTATTACGAATGATAAAAAAAGTGCTACATATCAGCCTTTGGGTTATTTGTTCAGTAGGAATTCTACTGTTGCTTGGCTTTGTCAATAAAGCACAAAATGAAGTAATTTGTTCTGAAATTAAAGTGGACATTGACAGAAGCAACGGAAACTTTTTTGTGGAAGAAGAAGATATTAACGCCATGGTTTATCATGAAATTGATACGGTTATTGGTCGAGCAATTTCTGACATAAAAACAGAGCGATTAGAATATAAAATTAATAATCATCCCTCGGTGTATAATGCAGAAGTGTATAAAACCATCAATGGAAAATTAGTTATCGAAGTCAAGCAAAGAACACCGATAGTTAGGATTTTTAACAAAGAAGGTGAGAGCTTTTATATTGACAGCACTGGTCAGATTATGCCTCAATCGCCAAATTATACTTCTCGAGTCTTAATTGCCAATGGATACATCAACGATTCCTTTATAGATGTATATCAAGAAAATGCTCGTAATGTATCTGATACCCTTGCAAATAGGTCATATATCGACGAGATTTTCACTTTTGCTGAATTTATTCGAAAAGATAAATTCTGGAATGCACAAATTGAACAGTTGTATGTTAATAAAGATTTAGAAATAGAATTGATTCCAAAGGTAGGAAATCATAGAATTGTATTTGGAGATGCTGTTTCTATACGTGAAAAGTTTGACAAGTTAAAAGTATTCTATTTCAAAGGCTTAAATAAAACAGGCTGGAACGAATACAGTATCATCAATTTAAAATACGCGAATCAAGTGGTTTGCACTAAACGATAATAAATGGACGCTTCATCCGACATAGTAGTAGGTTTAGATATTGGAACAACCAAAATCGTAGTCATGGTAGGCAGGAGAAACGAGCACAGAAAGCTTGAAATTCTTGGCATGGGTAAAGCTGAATCCTTGGGTGTAACACGTGGTGTTGTCGCTAATATAGAAAAAACAGTACAATCAATCAGAGATGCTGTAAACGAAGCTGAAAGTAAATCTGGTGTTGATGTGCGAATTGTAAATGTTGGAATTGCCGGTCAGCATATCAAAAGTTTACAACACCGTGGAATTCGAGTGAGAAACAACACAGAAGAGGAAATTTCACAGAATGATATTGATTTGTTAATCAATGACATGTTTAAGCTAGTAACTTTGCCTGGCGAAGAGATTATTGATGTACTTCCACAAGAGTTTATTGTTGACAACGAGCAGGGAATTAAGGATCCTGTTGGCATGTCTGGTACGCGCTTAGAAGCAAATTTCCATATTATCACAGGTCAAGTTGCAGCAGCAAAAAACATTCACAAGTGTATTCATAAAGCAGATTTAGATGTTCAAGATGTAATACTTGAGCCAATTGCTTCTTCTGCTGCAGTTTTAAGTGAAGAGGAAAAAGAAGCTGGAGTCGTTTTAGTTGATATAGGTGGCGGAACAACTGATGTAGCTATTTTTCAAGATGGCATCATTAGACATACAGCCGTTATACCTTTTGGAGGAAACGTAATCACCGAAGACATAAAAGAAGGATGTTCGATTATAAAAAATCAAGCTGAACTTTTAAAAGTGAAATTTGGATCTGCTTTAGCAAATGAAAGCCAAGAGAATGAAATCGTTTCTATTCCAGGACTTAGAGGAAGAGAACCTAAAGAAATTTCTATAAAAAATCTTTCAAATATCATCCAAGCTAGATTAGAAGAAATTATAGAGCATATCTATTACGAGGTGAAAAACTCTGGTTATGAAAATAAATTGATTGCCGGATTGGTTATTACTGGTGGTGGAGCCCAAATGAAGCACATTGGACAATTGTTTGAATACGTTACCGGAATGGATACAAGAATTGGCTATCCGAATGAATATCTAGCCAAGGGCAATTCAGAGGAAATCACGAGCCCTATGTATGCTACAAGTGTTGGTTTAATTTTAAAAGGATTTGAAAAATTAGATAAACAAAAAGGCAATGTGGTAGTAGAAGACCCAGAAACAATAAAGATTAGACAAGGCGAAAAAACGAAAGAGGGCTTATTGCAAAGTATTATTAAAAGAGGAAAACAGTTCTTCGAAGAAGACGAAATATAGAACATAAAATAACGATTATGAAATTTGACTTACCTAAAGATCAATCATCAATTATTAAAGTAATCGGCGTAGGCGGTGGCGGAAGCAATGCAGTTAATCACATGTATAAACAGGGGATTACCGGTGTTGATTTCATTATTTGCAATACAGATCAACAAGCTTTAGACATGAGCCCTATACCAAACAAGGTGCAATTGGGTGCAACTTTAACAGAAGGTCGAGGTGCAGGTTCTAATCCTGCTGTTGGAAAAAATGCAGCTATCGAAAATGTTGATGAACTAAGAGAGATGTTAGAGAAAAACACTCAAATGATATTCATTACTGCAGGTATGGGCGGTGGAACAGGTACAGGCGCTGCACCTATTATCGCTCAAACAGCTAGAGAGATGGGAATTTTAACAGTAGGAATCGTTACTATACCATTTACATTTGAAGGTAGGAGAAGAAAATTACAAGCCGAGGAAGGATTAGAGGAATTAAGAGCTAATGTGGATACTCTTCTTGTTATTTGCAACGATAAACTTAGAGAAATGCACGGTAACTTAAAAATTTCAGAAGCTTTCTCTAAAGCCGATGATATTTTAACCATAGCAGCTAAGGGTATTGCAGAAATTATTACTGTAGCAGGTCATGTAAATGTTGATTTTGAGGATGTTAAAACTGTGATGAAAGATGGCGGTACAGCTATTATGGGTTCAGCTTCAGCAGAAGGTGAGGGTAGAGCAACCAAGGCAGTAAGCCAAGCTTTAGCTTCTCCATTATTAAACGATAATGATATTACAGGTGCTAATTATATTTTATTGAACATTACATCTGGCGAGCAAGAAGTAGCCATGGATGAAATTGATGAAATTACCGAGTACATACAAGCAGAAGCTGGAAATACAGCTGATATTATTTGGGGCTTAGGTCAAGATGAGACTTTGGGAAATAAAGTAAGTGTTACGATTATTGCAACAGGATTTGGTTCGAATAAGCCTTCGGGTTTTCAAACTGAAACTGGAACAAAGCGAGTAGTTGTTAGCTTAGACGATGATGTAAAAACCACGATTACCCAGCCTGTAAATTCGGATACTAAAGTTAAAGAGGAACCTAAATTAGCTTCAAACGAGCCTTTTATCAAAACTCAAGAACAAAAAAGTTTTGAATTTAACATTAGACCTGCTCAACCAAAAAGCCCTGAGCCTAAACCTGAAAATTTAAAACCAGAAATAAAAAGGTTTAATCTGGATGATGAGTTTGAAACAGATGAATTTAACTCAAAGCCAGCGGCAAAGGAAGAAAAAGTTGAGGAGATAACCCTAATTAAAAAACCGATTCATGAGGAGATAAAATCAGCAGCAGACGAAGAAGAGCAGCTGAAAAGAACTCAAGATAGGATAATGAAACTAAGAGCTTTAAGTTTGAAAATGAAAAGCCCAGGAGGTTTGAATGACTTAGAAAAAGAACCTGCGTATAAAAGACGCAACATAACGTTAGATGACACACCACACTCTTCGGAGTCGAATGTTTCGAGATATACTTTAAGTGAAGATGAAGAAAACAAAACCACTTTAAAGCAAAACAACTCTTTTTTGCATGACAATGTTGATTAAGAGATACTTTGGTTAGTAGAAAAAAAGGCTCGATGCAATTTGCATCGAGCCTTTTTGATTTATTAAAAGGAACTTATTGTTCTGTAATACTAAAGCTAACTTGCTTTGTGCCTCCGTTTACTGATTCTTGCATCGTTAGGTTAGAAACACTAACTCTCTTCTTGCCATTGACAAAAGAAACAGTCATAGTTCCTGTATTGTCTCTAGAATCAAGGTTTAATAAATCATAACCATTGTCATCTTGTTTACTGATATAAATGGCACATTCTCCATTATCAATGTTCCCATTCCAGTTTTCTTTGATTGTATAATTGCCAGCTCCATTATTTGCATGGTCACAATCCTCTAATGTATATATCGTAATGTGCCATTCATTATCTCCATCAGCGGCAAAGCTTGCTGTATAGTCAACTTGACACTTAGCAGTCCAAAATGCTCCAACAGTTTCGCCATCGACACTTAAGGTATTTGAACCAGTGCCACCGCCACCACCGCCGCCGCCAGTTGATTGCTTTGTTCCTAAGAATTGACCTGTCCAAGTGCTAGTAGCGTCTTCTCCAGTTTCATTGATGGTAAGTAGGTTCCCATTTAGGTTCCCACTAAAACTTGCCCCAGAAAACACACCTGTCCCAGCTCCTCCAGTAAAATTTGATCCACTAGTATTGATGACTAAAGTGTTATTTGAGTCATCTGCATCTGTAATTGTAAATGTTGGGCTCTCTCCTGTTATCTCTAAAGTAATACCCGTATAAGTAGTAGTGTCTTTAGCACCAGTTGATTTAGAGGTTTCTATATATGTATAGTTTGTAGAATAAGTCCCCTTAAAATCTACATTTGTGGTACTGCTGCCAGAGGGGCTACTTGTTTTTTTATCATCACTACACCCACTAAAGACTGTGCTAGTAATTAATAATGCTACATAAATTATTCTTTTCATCATTTCTATTTAATTTTTATTTATTGAGTTAATTGTCGCCAACAAGATAGCTACACCTTGTTTTATGTTGCAATACTCAATTGTGAGTATATTGTACTTTTCTAAAATATAGGCGGCTTAAAACATAGAATTGAATAACTTCGCAAAAAAAGAAGATGAACTTAACAGATCAAATTAACAACGATATAAAAACGGCCATGAAGGCCAAAGACAAGGTGAGCTTAGAAGCTCTTAGAGCTATCAAAGCAGCATTATTAATGGCTGCAACTGAAAAGGGTGCAGGAGATACTTCTGAAGCAGCTGAAATGAAAATGCTGCAAAAATTGGTGAAACAAAGAAAAGATGCCGCTAGTATTTTTAGCGAACAAGGAAGAGAAGATTTAGCTGAACCCGAATTGGCGCAAATTTCAATTATCGAAAAGTACTTGCCAGCCCAATTATCAGAAGAGGATGTGAAAGCCATTGTTGCCGAAGTGGTAAAAGCAACTGGAGCAAGTTCTATGGCTGATATGGGCAAAGTAATGGGAATGGTTAATCAAAAAACAGCTGGGCAAGCAGATGGCAAAATGGTTGCTGATTTGGTAAAGAAAGCATTGGTTTAGGAGTTTATAATTCAACGATTATAACCGACAAGAGCTAATCCGTTTCTTAAGCGGATTAGCTCTTTTAATATATACCCATTAAAGTTAATTTTGCTTTTTTGCTTAATAAAAGTATGCTCGATTACGGTTATTTGGTTGTAGTTGATAAAACTTTTGTGCTTTATTGATTCTTCTCTAAGTTTTCAATAAGAGTTAATTTCTTTTTGAATTTTTCTTCCATATTTTCATTAAAATAGGCAACCTTTAATCTTTTAGATTTAGTATCTAGAAGTTCAAAATCTAAATTGTCTTTCCATTTAAAACGAATAGATTTCGCATGAGTATTTCTTTTTGGATTTCCTATTGGATATAATACTTTACCAGCTTTTAAAACTTTTTTCCCATAGATTGGATAAAGAATGCCGTTTGGCATGCATAGAATGTTGATGTTCAATATTTCTAGATTAACTTCTTCATAGAGAATTGTAATAAAATAAGTTAAGCATGGTTTTTTCTTTACATTACCTTCTTTTAAAGTGTAATAATAGGGTAAACAAGCTTCATCATATATTTTTTCATGACTACTCACATCAAGTTTTCCCACATAACTGTTTTGGTTGTTACCAACAAATATATCTCCTGTATAATCACCGATATTTCTAGTTTGAACAGTTTTTAGGTCAATATGGATAAATGCGTCTTCAACTTCAAAGAATAAATCAGCTCCTATAGGCGATGAATTTGGCTGTCCTATTCCTTTGCCGTTTAGCAAGGAATAGACAATTCTTTCAGCGCCTGTTGCAAAATCTGAAATACCTTTTCCTTCTTCTTTTGGATTCCATTTTGGATACCAATCGTCTTTTATTTTATATTTTGTACGAAAACCTAAAAGCAATTCATCTTCTGCGAATTTTAAGAAATAATAATATTTATCCAAATACTTTTTCTCTAACTTCTCTATAATGATAAGTTCTGCTTTTTGCTCTGTCGTTAATTTGCTCATGGTTGTCTAAACTTTTTTTTATACCTTCTGCAATCTTATTAGCTAACAATACTGGTACTGCATTTCCAATTTGCTTATACATATTACCTAGGCTCCCATAAAAAATGAAATCATCAGGAAAAGTTTGAATAATTGCACATTCCCTGACAGACATTCTTCTTAGCCTATTAGGATGGATTTCAGGTCCAGTAGCAGTTATAGTATCACTAGGAGACTCCCAATTATTAATTCTTAAAGATTGTTCAAATTTAATTTCTTTAATTTCTAATTCCGTAACTGCTAAGTCATACGTATCATCGAAACCAAGAATTTTTTTTAATTCCCACCAATCTTTAGGGTTAGGAATACTACCAGAATTATTATCTTTTCGAAACCAATGACCAGCAGTATGAGCATAACCAAAATGCTCGTCTATTTTTTTTGTACTTAAATCACTTTTATTCCTCCACTCTTTTAAATAATCACATATTTCATGTTGATTGACTTGGTGTTTTCTACCCCAAAATTTATCAGACACATTTGTTCGAGCTACGTGATTATATATTGTTTTCCCATCTAGTTGAAAAGGTACATCTCTAGTCCTTATTTCAGCTAAATGTCCAACAACATCTTTTACTGTTACGTAAGGCTTTGTTGTATGGTTGAATAAATCATTTCCTAAACCATGTGTTATCTTTGGAAATGGGTTCTCTAGCCCTAATCTATTGCCAATAATTATAACCCTTTCTCTATTTTGAGGTACTCCATAATCAGATGCTTTAAGTAATCTAAATTCTACATCGTAACCTAGTGATCGAAAATCATTTACAATCATTTCAATAACTTGACCTTTTTGCATAGAAAGCAGTCCTTTTACATTTTCACCTATAAAATATTTTGGTTGTTTGTCTTTTACCAATCTCATTAACTCTTTGTAAAGAAAGTTTCTTTCATCTTTCATACTTCGTTTGGTGTTGGCTACTGAAAAACCTTGGCAAGGAAAACCGCCCAGTAGTATGTCAATGTTATTTGGAATTTCGGAGCTTGGTATTTGCGTTATATCACCGTAAACAATATGGTCACCAATATTATTTTTGTAAGTTTCAACAGCCTCTTTAAAAAAATCGTTTGCCCACACAACCTCAAAGCCATTCTGAATAAAACCTAAATCAAGTCCACCACAACCTGAAAACAAACTCGCTACTCTATATTTTTTATTCATTGTTTCAAAAATAGTATTTTAATTTTTCTTGCCTAGTAAGATAGGATAAATTTTAAATATCCCCTCTACACCTTTTTGTTGATCTTTATAAAGCACTGCCAATAGCAATACAAGATTTTTTAGAAAATCAAAAGAAAATTAATACTAAAACAAATGACTCGGCTCTTCTAGAAATAGAATCTGCATCTTATCAAAGTGGAAGAAGTATATACGATCAAATAACTTTTGAAAACTTCGGGTATTATTTAGGATTTGATAAGCTATAGTATTTATTTAAAAACTCAATTAAAGAATAGCCAATCTCTTGTCCCAGATTGACTGGAACAGCATTTCCAATTTGTTTGTATTGCTGGGCAACTGAACCTGCAAATTTCCATTGGTCTGGAAAAGTTTGAATGCGAGCATATTCACGTACAGTAAATGGTCTTGTTTCTTCAGGGTGACACCTTTCGGTTTGTTTTTGAGCAGGACTACAGGTTAAAGTTAACGAAGGTTCGTCCCATCCAATTCTTCTTGCCATTCCTGTTTTTCCACCACCAAGAAAAAAACTACCACCCATATATTCTTTTTGAACATCTATGGGCAAATCACGCCAATAACCTTTGGGTGGAACCATATCTAAAACTGCTTTTTTTGATTCAGGATAAGTTGCACCATCTGATTTGGGTACATCATTTTTAAAAAGTTCTCCTTTTTTTAAAGCATCCTCTAGATTGTATATTTTTTTGTGTGGTTTTGGATATTCATAACTTAATGGAATGTCTTTTCTAACACCGACAAGTATTAATCGCTCTCTTTTTTGAGGTACTCTATAATGGATAGCCTTTAATACTTTTACTGGCATTACATGATACCCAATTTCATCAAGTATTGAAATCATTCCCTGTAGTGTTTTCCCATTTTCATGGCTCAATAAACCACGAACATTTTCGCCAATGCAAATAGCTGGATTTACTTCTTTAACAACTCGTGCAAATTCATAAAAAAGCGTCCCTCTGGCATCATTTAAGCCAAGTCGTTTGCCAGCATAACTAAATGCTTGACAAGGAAATCCACCAGTAACGATATCGATTTTATCTTTGTATTCGTCGAAATTAAAATTTCTAATATCGCCTTCTAATACATTCCAATTTGGGCGGTTGTTTTTCAGGGTTTGACAAGCCCATTTATCGATTTCGTTTAACGCAGCGCATTTTAAACCTGCACTTTCTAAACCGATAGCTAAGCCTCCAGCCCCAGCAAAAAGCTCTAAAACTTTATATTCATTATCAGGCTCAACGAAGTTTGAAACGTCATCGTCAAAATTTTTATTGAATAGAGAACCGAGTAGGGTTTGCACATCTTCACTCCGATACACTCTATAATTAGAAACAGGCTCTCTAATAGCAGTTAAAATACCTTCTTTATCCCATCTTCTTAGTGTTTCTTTGCTTTTACCAACCAGTTCTGCGGTTTCTGATAATGACAAATAATTCTTCATATAACCAAATTGTTAAACCTTACACAAAGGTTATGAAAATATGAAGTATTTGTGTTCGATTTTTTAAAAAATTATTAAGATTTTTATTGCTGATAATTTAGGCTACAATATATAGTGAAAAACTTTGATTTTGCTTAAATCTTGACTGCACTTTCACCTTTTAATCCCTCTAAAACAAAAGTCCGATGCACTTATTGACTTTTTTCAATAAACACATCGGACTTTAAATAAGTTGAAATGGGTATTACATCATTCCACCCATACCGCCCATGCCACCTGGCATACCAGCTGGCATTCCGCCACCTGCGTTTTCATCTTCTTGATCAGAGATCACACATTCGGTCGTTAACAACATACCAGCAATTGAAGCTGCATTTTCCAATGCTACTCTTGATACTTTTGTTGGGTCAATAACTCCAGCTTTTAATAAATCTTCAAAAACTTCAGTTCTTGCATTGTAGCCAAAGTTTCCTTTGCCTTCTTTAATTTTTTGAACAACCACAGAACCTTCACCACCACAATTGGCAACAATTTGTCTAATTGGCTCTTCTAATGCTCTTCTAACAATAGCAATTCCTGTTGTTTCGTCAAAGTTTTCGCCTTTCATGCCTTCAATAGCCGATAAGCTACGGATAAATGCAACACCACCTCCAGGAACAATTCCTTCTTCTACTGCAGCTCTAGTTGCGTGCAAAGCATCGTCAACTCGATCTTTTTTCTCTTTCATTTCTACTTCAGAAGCAGCACCAACATAAAGAACAGCAACACCACCAGCCAATTTAGCTAATCGCTCTTGCAATTTCTCTTTGTCATAATCAGAAGTAGTATTCTCAATTTGAGCCTTAATCTGATTTACTCTGCCTTTGATGTCGTCTTTGTTTCCTGCGCCATTTACTATTGTCGTGTTGTCTTTGTTAATGGTGATTTTCTCACATTCACCTAAGTCAGCTAAATCGGTATTTTCTAATTTATAACCTCTTTCTTCTGAAATCAAAGTACCACCAGTTAAAATAGCAATGTCTTCTAAAATGGCTTTTCTTCGGTCACCAAATCCTGGTGCTTTTACAGCAGCTACTTTTAGTGAACCTCTAATTTTATTTACAACCAATGTTGCTAATGCTTCTCCTTCAATATCTTCAGCGATAATCAATAAAGGTCTTCCAGATTGAGCGGTTTTTTCTAACACAGGCAGCAAGTCTTTCATAGTACTTACTTTCTTATCGAAAATCAAGATGTATGGATTTTCCAATTCAGCTTCCATTTTCTCAGTATCAGTAACGAAATATGGAGATAAATATCCTCTATCAAATTGCATTCCCTCAACTACTTCTACAGTCGTTTCAGTTCCTTTAGCTTCTTCAACAGTAATAACTCCTTCTTTCTTTACCTTACCCATTGCCTCAGCAATCAGTTTTCCAATCGAATTATCGTTGTTAGCCGAAATCGTTGCAACTTGCTCAATTTTTTCAGAATCTTCACCTACTGCTTCAGATATTTTATGCAACTCGGCAATAATTTTAGTCACTGCTTTGTCTATCCCTCTTTTTAAATCCATTGGATTTGCACCTGCAGCTACGTTTTTTAAACCTTGAGATACAATTGCTTGTGCCAAAATTGTTGCAGTCGTTGTTCCATCACCCGCATCATCAGCAGTTTTAGAAGCTACTTCTTTCAACATTTGAGCACCCATATTTTCAATGGGGTCTTTCAATTCAATTTCTTTAGCAACCGTTACACCATCTTTTGTAACTGTAGGAGCCCCAAATTTCTTATCGATTACTACATTTCTACCTTTAGGTCCTAAGGTTACTTTTACTGCATTTGCAAGTTTATCAACGCCTGCTTTAAGCGCATTTCTTGCTTCTATATCAAAAGTTATATCTTTTGCCATTTTCTTTACGTTTTTAAATTTTGATTAAACAATTGCGAATAAATCAGACTCTCTCATGATTAAGTAGTCTTTTCCTTCAACATTAATTTCTGTTCCAGCATATTTACCATAAAGTACATGGTCGCCAACTTTTACAGTCATAGGTTCATCTACTTTTCCGTTTCCTACTGCAACGACAGTTCCTTTTTGTGGTTTTTCTTTCGCTGTGTCTGGAATAAAAATCCCTCCAGCAGTTTTTTCTTCAGCAGCAGCTGGTTCAACTAGAACTCGATCTGCTAATGGTTTTACATTTACTGACATATTTTTAGTTTTAATAATTTTAAATTGATGATATCGCCATTGTCATATTTTGTGCCATCTCAAATGATTGCCAAAAACTGTAATTTTTTCAGGAATTCTGCATTTTTTTCAGCCGTAAAATTTAATGGAAGTGACAGGTTGGCATTTTTAATCTGCTTCTGTTTCCTTGAATTGAAACTGAATGATGTATCGAAACCCAACTGTAGAATAAGAGCTATCAGGATGAGCAAATACTTTAGCATTGGTTCCTTTAACGTTTTTATCAAATAGATTTGAAAACCGTTGGTCATACCAATTTCCTCCTCTAATTAATTTTCCTAATGAATCATTGTTTAAATCATAATACCGTTCAATACTAGAAATGATTTTAGAATCATCTCCATTATTTGATTGAAGTTGCATTTGTCTCATGTTAAAAACTGGTTTCCATTGGGTTTTGTAATCATTATCAATCCATTCGGAAACATTACTACCTAAGTGTGATACGTTTGTTTTGTCAAGATTAATTGCCACAAACGGGTTTTTTCTATCTCTTTTCTTTAATTGACTTAGATCACAAATTGTTGTAGTTAAACTTCCATCCAGAACAAGATTTCCAAAAAACTTTTCATTTCCTAATAGGTATCTATGTAAATAATCGTATTTTGAAGAAACAAATTTTTTCCCACTTTTATCAACACTATCAATGATTTCCTTTTGGTTTTTGTTTAGAATTAAATCTGTTATCCAGTTATAGTCAGAGATGTATTCATAATGATTTGTGAAAAGGGAAATGTTTTTGTTTTCATCTAGTTCAGCTGTTGCTACAATATCCCACTGGAAATCATTTGGCAAATTATACTTAACAATTAAATGAACTCCCGATTCATCTAACTTATTCTGATGTTGTTTTGTTTTCCAGTTTAAAAATGCTTTAGCCTGCCAAAAGTTAATTCCAACGACTGGATAATTACTGTATGCAGGATGCCAGAAATAAGTATTCGTTAATGGTTCATTAAAGGAGTAATTAAAATCAGTAACCCAAACTAAAGTATCAGGATATATATTTATAGAGGTTTGGTTTTGGTAATTAAAATTGTAGTTTAAGCGCCGTGTGTCAATCTCCCTTTGGGTATAGAAACGCTCATAATTGGGTTTAAAGAAATACTCTAGTTCGTTAACTAGCTCTTTATTATTGAAATCTATTTTTGAATTCCAGTTGATTACCAATATACTATCATTGTTCTCTAAATATTTATAATGGCCAAACTCTGTAAAACCTGATTCAAATAATGCAGTTCTATAAATTGAATCGCGTACCCAATTAACAAATTCTTTATACTCCTTATTTGTCACTTCAAATTTTCTAAAATAAAAAGGTTCTAGAAAATCGACTTTGTTTAATTGGAAATTAGAATCAAGAGTTAATTCAATTTGGTTTTTTCCCAATGATAAGTACTGAGTATCTATGTAAAAACGAATTGAGTTTGGAAAAAGATAATGACCTAAAATTGGTTTTTCATTTTTATCTAATATGAAAAGTGGTTTGTTGTTTATTTCTTGATAATTTAAACAGTAATCTTTAATAGGTTCAATATATATACAATCATCTATTGTTTTGTCAACTTTTGGTTTGCTTTGAATAAGATTTAAAATAGTATCACTTAAAACTGCTGTATTGGTTTTGCTTCTTAATTGATTTGGATTGAATAAAAAACTTCTAGGGTAAGACTTGAATTTCCTAAAACTTTGATTTCCGTAATAAGGTCTTGAAATGGAATTGTAAGAAATATTTCTAGTTAGAGATGTTTCTTTAATAAAAACACCATCTAAAAGATAATTATTCTTTGGGGCTATAGTGTTATCTTTAAATTTGTTTAGTTCATTATTGAATTGCCGATCAATTTGTGCAAATAAATTGCAAGTAAATAGAAACGCAATTATTAAATATATAGGCTTGTAGAACTTTGTCATTCAAGAATAAAACTACAAAACTTCTGATTTATTACCCCACAAAAAAAGCCCTGCGTTTTCGCAGAGCTTTCATTTGTTGTTTTTTATTTTCTTATTCTTCATCTTCACCATCGCCTACCGGAAGCGCTCCATCGCTAGATTGCCCAGCTGGCACACCTTCTTGTAATTGTGGTGCTTGATTTTGTGGAATGATTACTTGATTTGCTTGCTCCGTTAATTCAGATTCTGTAGTTACTACTGCAGAAGTTCCACCTATTAACGAAGATGAAATAACACTTAAAATAATTAATGCAATTCCTAAACTCCATGTAGCTTTTTCCAAGAAATCGGTCGTTTTGCGAACACCCATTACTTGATTAGAAGATGAAAAGTTAGATGCTAGGCCTCCTTTTGGATTTTGAACAAGTATGACCAATATTAACAATATGGCTACTAAAAAGATTAAAACGGATACAAAAATGAACATAATCTATTGTGAATTTAATTGATTCTCTATTTCTTTAATTCGGGCTGCAAAATAAATCTTTTTTTCTGGATATTTCAACTGTAACTTTTGAAAGGCTTTTATTGCTTTTTCATAAGATCCTTGATCGGCATAAATGTTTGCTAATGTCTCAGTTACAAGGTCATCGTTTTCTTGTACACTTAGTCGAGCCATTTTTGCAGGTGAGTAAAATTCGCTTTTAGCCGGCAAATTAGATTCTTCATAGGTGTAGGTTTCTTCCGAATCTTCGTTTTTATCCCACTCTAAGGTTGTTTCTTCAACTTTATTACTAAAATGTGCAAGCCATTCATTAAAGCTATGGGCTGTTTGTTCACTAAAACTACTTTCTTGATTTTCTATAGAAGAGTCTGATGTTTTCTTGGCTTCAAATGATTCTTTTGGTGCTGTTTGAAAACCTTCTAAGTCAAGCTCCTCAGAAACCTCTAAAAAAATGGAACTGCTAATTGCTGAACTTAATATTTGTTGCTCTAATGTTTTGTCTTTTTCCTCTACTTCTGAATCATTGTTAGGCGCTATTGCTTGGTCAATACCAGTTACAGCTTTTACTTCTTCTTCAACAGATTCAATTGCTATTTCATTATGTATATCTGTTGTTTCAATCAATGAACTGCTTTCTAGTTCATCTTGAACCCTTTCAGGTATATTTCCTTCAAGTGGGTTCTGTTGAAATAAAAGTTCATGCAATACTTTGCGATTAGCAGCAAAGGCAGCAGTTTTCCTCAATTGCTTTTCAAAATTAATGTTCTCTGTATTTTGGAATGCCTTGCTAAGTAGGAGTTGCCCAGTTTGAAAATAGGGGAATTCATGAATAATCGCCTGCAAATCCACAAGGTGTTCACTTTGCAACGGAATTTTCTTTTCTACAAGCTGTATAAAATCCCCTCTATTCATTACCAATTTGTAACAGATTTGTTAAAGATGTCTTGAACCAACTGATTGTTAATGCTTTTTAATAAATCTTCTTCTACAGATGATAAGTTTTGCGACGTTTCAAAATCTTCAAATCGAGAAAAAGAAGTTTCAAAATCCTGGCCTTCTTCTTTTTGGTTTATAAACTTCACTTTTACAGTCATGCTCAACCTTGTCAATGCTGCGGTTTCATTACCTTGAATAGCTACAGGATTTGTTTGATAATCCGAAATTGAACCTTCAAATTGCAAATCGCCATCGGACTTAACTAAAGCCAAATTGGTTTGCGATAAAAAAATATCTTTTAAGGCTTCTGTAAATAACTGCCCTGCACTTGGTGGGGCTAATGGGGCATAAGAACTGAAAAAGCTTATCGATACGGTTTTTACATTTGGAGAGATAGAGGCGCCTGTAAATGAATAGCTTCCGCAACCACTTATGGTGAATAAAAACAGAGCGAAGAAAGATATTTTAAATAGTTTTATCATTGTTCTATTTCGTATTCTTTTATTTTGCGATAAAGTGTTCTTTCTGAAATTCCCAAATCCTCAGATGCGTTTTTCCTTTTGCCATGGTGCTTTTCTAAGGCTTTTTTAATTAAACGCTTTTCCGTTTCAGAAATCGATAAGGATTCTTCACTTTCTACCTCTTGGTATTCTTCCATGTCGTCAGCAATATCATTTGCTGTTTCATATGCCTTTTGTTCATGATTGTCTATCGATTCAGTTATTTGTAATTTATCAAAATTAACTTTGCTAGGCGATTTAGGTTCTCCATACAATCGTTCTATAACCTGTTCATTTTCTTCATGTTTGCCAACTGCGCTATCCGAGTTTATAACTTGAAATACAATCTTTTTAAGGTCTGTCACATCTTTTTTCATTTCAAAGAGCACTTTATATAAAATGTCTCGTTCTGACATGCCTTCTTGATCGCCTGTATATAATATGGGTAAAGATTTTTCGCTATTTTCTGGCAGATACTTTAATAGGGTATGAGCTGTAATTTCCTTCTCTTGTTCAATTACAGATATCTGTTCAGTTACATTTTTTAATTGACGTACATTTCCTGGCCATCGATACTTCTCTAATAATTTAACAGCATCTGGTGTTAAATGGATGGATGGCATCTTGTACTTTTCTGCAAAATCTGAAGCGAATTTTCGAAATATAAGGTGTATGTCTCCTTTTCTGTTTCTCAATGGAGGAACTTCAATCGGAACGGTATTTAAGCGATAGTATAAATCTTCTCTAAATTTATTATTTCGAATGGCTTCAGGAATATTGACATTCGTTGCAGCTACAATTCTAACATTGGTTTTTAAAACTTTAGAAGAGCCAACTTTTAAGAATTCACCCGATTCTAAAACACGCAATAACCTGGCTTGTGTTTGAGTAGGTAACTCGGCAACTTCGTCAAGGAATATTGTCCCTCCATCAGCTACCTCAAAATATCCTTTTCTTGAATCATGGGCACCTGTAAATGACCCTTTTTCATGTCCGAATAACTCAGAATCAATTGTACCTTCGGGTATTGCACCACAGTTTACAGCTATGTATTGATTGTGCTTTCTAGCGCTAAGCTGATGTATAATTTGTGGCATAGCTTCTTTACCCGAGCCACTTTCACCAGTTATTAACACCGACAAATCAGTTGGTGCAACTTGAGATGCGATGTCAATTGCTCGATTTAAGCCTTCGGAATTTCCTATGATTCCAAATCGTTGTTTAATTTGTTGTATCGTCATTAAATTGCTTCTCCTTTTAATGTTGCAGAAGTGCATTCATTTATGAAAACATTAACATAATCACCTGCTTTGTAGTTCTTTCTAGGAAATACAACAACTGAGTTGTGTGTATTTCTACCATACAATTCATCATCTGATTTTTTAGAAACTCCTTCCACTAAAACTTCATAGGTTTTTCCAATGTCTTTCTTAAGCTGATTATGAGAGTGAACCTGCTGCAACTCTATTATTTCAGCTAATCTTCTTTGTTTTGTTTCTTCGGGTATATCGTCTTCAAATTTCCGTTGAGCTAAGGTGTTGGGCCTTTCAGAATATTTAAACATGTATGAAAAGTGATATTGAACATACTCCATTAGGCTTAATGTTTCGCGATGTTCTTCTTCTGTTTCTGTACAAAACCCAGAAATAATATCTGCAGAAATAGCACAGTCAGGCATTATTCTTTTAATAGCATCAATACGATTAATATACCATTCTCTTGTATAGCCTCTGTTCATCATCTCTAGTATTCTACTATTACCTGACTGAAAAGGCAAATGGATGTATTTGCAGATATTATCATATTTAGCCATTACGTGCAACACTTCATCGCTCATGTCTTTGGGATGTGAAGTTGAAAATCGTATCCTAACTTTAGAATCGACTAAAGCAACTTTTTCCATTAATTGGGCAAAATTGCAACTCGCTTCTTTTTCTGCATCAGACAATAGGTCAAATTCTTTTTTCAAACCGCCTCCATGCCATAAATAAGAATCTACATTTTGACCTAGCAATGTTATTTCTTTGTATCCTTTTTTTGCCAAGTCGGATACTTCATTAATTATTGATTCGGGGTTTCTGCTTCGTTCTCTTCCTCTAGTAAATGGAACAACGCAAAAAGTACACATGTTGTCACAACCTCTAGTGATTGAAACAAAAGCAGTTACGCCGTTGCCTCCCAATCTGACAGGACTTATATCTCCATAGGTTTCTTCTTTCGAAAGAATTACGTTAACAGCCTTTCTTCCACCATCTACTTCTCCTACAAGGTTTGGTAAATCGCGATAAGCATCTGGTCCAACAACAATGTCAACTAATTTTTCTTCTTCTAAAAGCTTAGCTTTCATGCGTTCTGCCATGCAGCCCAAAACACCTACAATCATCCCAGGATTAGCCTTTTTGGATTTATTGATAACACTAAGTCTTTTTCTTACGGTTTGTTCTGCCTTTTCACGAATAGAACAAGTATTCACAAAAACCATATCGGCCTCGTGCATTAGCTTAGTGGTTTGATATCCTTCTGATTCTAAAATAGAGGCAACAATCTCACTGTCAGAAAAATTCATCTGACAACCATAACTTTCTATGTAAAACTTTCGAGCTGTTTTTTTTTGGTTTGTTGCAGGTCTATCAAGTGTCTCACCTTGTCTTTCTTCTATTATTTCCTTCTCTTTTATATCTAGCTTCATCGAATTCAAAAATTGAAATACAAAATTAGCCAAAATTTAGACTAGATGACAAAATGACATAAAAGTACAGGCTTTGTTTTTTTGAAAAATTATATTATATAAATA
>JABFGJ010000011.1 GCA_013112545.1 Bacteroidota bacterium | reverse complement strand
ACGCAAACTTACAACTATTTTTATTCCTGCAAGTCTTTTTGAAAATTTATTTTTTGACTTCTTATCTAACCTAAATTCCCAATTTTAACACCCCCCGTTTTCGGGAGCGCAAACTTACAACTTTTTTTAAATTTAAATAATAAATTGAAAATTATTTTTTAAAAATTTAACTCTTTAACTTATTCAAATTAAAAATCAATTCTCAAACAGCTATATCATAACAATTTACATTACTAATTGTTTTTGAAAATATTTTTAATTTTTAAACAGATTTTACTTCAGATTCAATCATTCCTGTTTTAAACAACACATTTTAAAAAGTTGTTAAAATTGTTTTTAAGCTACAGTAGCTATATATTTTATGAAAAAGAAGTAAACTAATGGATATTATAATCCAAAAAAACCTTGGTTTTAATAGAATTAGAAATTAAGCAAGCAGCTTCTGATTTCTGCAAAATCCTTTCTGCTCTTTCAGATTTATCAATATCATTAATCTTAAGAGTAGCTTTTAAATATATTTCGGTCATCAAAAACTTGCCCTCTACCTTTTCTAGAATCCCTTTAGCATCACAATCAAAACTTTCGAACTCTAATTTAGAGAAGTCTGCAACTGCCAAAAAGGTTGTCATGTAACAACTCAAAACTGAAGCAGTATAAAGATGTTCGGGCGACCAAATCCCCGGCACGCCATTATCAAACTCAGGGGGTGTTGCAACTTCTATTTTTGATGGTAATATTTCAGATGACATTTCTCCAATTCTACCTTCCTTCCAATTTAAAGAAACCTGATATTCGTGCTTTTCCATTTTCTTACCTATTTAAATGCTGTTTAATACCTTCATTAATTTTACCTGAACTTCTTTCGCATGAATTTCTAATTCTGGATTACCTATTGTACCCATTGCTGCAGAAGGATCTATTATTGATATTTCAACATCACCGCTTTTTAATTCTCTTAGAATAACATTGCAAGGAAGCATGGTTCCTATATTAGGCTCAATACTCAATACTTTGTCTGCATAATTTGGGTTGCAAGCACCTAAAATAATATAAGGTAAGTAATCTTTATCTAGCTTTTTTTTCATGGTTGCTTTAATGTCAATTTCGGTTAACACACCAAAACCTTCATTCTTTAAGGCTTCTTCTACCTTTGGTCGTATTGCATCAATAGTTGTTTTTGCAATACTTTTTGAGTTGTAATAGTTCATAATTAATCTATTTTAAATTATTTGAAATATGTATTGAATTCGAGAAATGCAGTTTGTATTTCTTGCAAATGTTGTTTTTGTTTATCAATACTCTTTGCCTCCTTAAATTCTTTTGTAATTTTTAAAAATGGAATTAACCATTTGTGCAGTTCATCGTGAGCCTGTCCAGTCATACTGCAATTCGAGACTAAATTTTTAGTGTTTTTATCGATCGATTTAGCTAATGAATTGAACTCCTCTGAATTTGTTCCTTTAAAATCTATAATATTTTCTTCCATTTTTCTGATGTAATCCAACATATTTTTATCAATCTCCCATTTTTCACCGTTTAATAAAATGATGGAGTCTTTAATTTCAATTTGACTGGTTAGTTGTTCAGCGTTTTCAATCATGAATGCATGTTCCTGATAAGATGCCCCATATAGGAAATTCATATTTAATAGGATAAATAAAGCTGTGATAATTTTAATTTTCATTTCTTTTTGTTTTAAGTAAATAATAAGCAGTGAATGTAAAAGCAATAGTAATGGAGGTTCTAAATACCATTGCTCCAATTGTTTTAGTTTCATGAATTCCACCACTATTTATATAGTATAGAAAACATGCAAATGCAATTGTTAGGATAGCTGTTGAGATAGCTAACAAATAGATAGCCCATTTTTGGCGTTTCAAGACTCCAAAAGCTGTAATGATATATATCAAACTACTCACAAAGTTTGACCAAACAATAAATAAAACATAATTCCCTTCTTTTTCACGAATGCCAAACCAGTCAAAAATAACTGAAGAGCTTAAGAAAAGTGTTAGCAATCCAAATAAGACTAACAATAAGGGTAATATATAATTAAGTGCTTTTTTCATCGGCTTATCATTTTAATAATTCCATTCAGCACAATGGCGCCTTCGTTATCTAAATTTGTTTTATGCCCTGACAATTTCCATTTTAACACAACCAATCTCATCGTTCCCATTATAATCGTGGTTAAAGCTTCACTACCAATTAGTGTAGAAAACTCATTATTATCTTGTCCTGACTTAACAATTTGTTCAATGTTTTCTTGCATCATCTTCATTATATAGGATACTTTAGCTGAAAGCTCGTTGTTAAAATGGAAAATACCTTCTGAGAAAATAACACTTACTATAGAAGGGTTTAACTGAAATGACGCTAATTGTGATTCAAAAATTGACTTAAGTAAGCTTGATGAACTGGAGTGAGATTCGCTCATAATTAAGCTTAATCGCTTATTCATATTAACAATAAAGTAGTTCAGCATCCCTAGCAAAATATCATTTTTACCTTTAAAATGTCGGTAAAGTGCAGCTTCAGACAGGCCAATATCCGCAGCTAAATTCTTAATCGTTAACTCCTGAATTCCGTGAGTATCAATCCGATTAGTGGCGGCTATAATGATTTCTATCTGTCTTTCTGTAAAAGCAAGCTCCATTTTAATGATATTAAATAAGAATGTATTATATTTTGTTAGTAAGCATTCACTAACAAAAGTAATCAATATATATGAATTTAGAAAACCACATGAATTAATCTAAAGAAACAATGTTGATTTATTTAAGAAAAAAATGAGAAATAAAGAAGCAACACTTTTTATAAAATGATTACCAATAATAACGAATGGCGATTCCGCCATCTCCAAACCAAACACCGCTTGCTCCTATAATGTTAAATTCAGGTTTCCAATCTACACTGATGTTAATAGGAATTTCTTGGAAAACATATTCTAAGCCAATAACCCCATCGATTCCAATGTTGGTATAGCTTTTATCATCATCAAAATAAGGGTGGTCTTTATATCCATTAAAAAAACCAATGTGTGCTCCACCACCGTAATACCAATAAAGGTTTTCTACATTAAAAGCCTGGGCATGAATTTGATATAAACCCGTAATTTGCATTCCTCTCCAACGTGTAGCAACAATTCCTTCCAAAGCTCGCCCATCATCAACAAAGTGTTTAACACTAATAGCATTTAAACCACCACCTCTTACTCCAGCTGCTGTTGAATAGTTTTGAGCTGATAGCTTTGTAATTCCTAAAGAAAATAACAATCCAAAAATTAGAATTAACCCAAATTTATTCATCATGTTTTTATTGCAAAAGTCCTAATTTGGAACTAATAAATATATATTGTTTATTAATTTGTTTCAATTAAAGAAGGGAAAAAAACAAAAAAAATCCCCCTTATAAGATAAGAGGGACTGAATTTAATTAAAACAGAATTACCAATAATATCGAATAGCAATTCCGCCATCCCCAAACCAAAACCCAGAGTATCCAACGATATTAAATTCGGGTTTCCAATCTATTCCTATTGATATTGGAATTGCTTCTATCGCATATTCTAATCCTAGAATTCCGTCAATTCCAATCACTACATAATCCTTATTGTGATCATCATCATGAAAATAAGGATGATTTTTATATCCATCGTAAAAACCTACGTGGACTCCTGCTCCATAATACCATTGAAACTGCTCATTATTAAATGCTGTTGCATGCTTTTCATAAAGACCAGTTACATGAAACCCGCGCCATCTTGTTGCTAATATACCTTCAAATGCGGCATTAGACCCTAAAAAGTGTTTAAATGTCAATCCATTTAAACTACCACCTCGAACACCTATTGCAGAATTATAATTTTGAGAAGTCGCAGCAAATACGATCATCAACATTAGACTGGATGTAAATACCAGTCGTTTTAAATTTACTTTCATTTTGTTTTGTTTTTTAATTATCATTTTGAATTTATATACTTTTCTCTTTTTTCAAATTATGAAACTGTAATAATCACTAACACAAGCTACTCTTGGATTACTTTTCATTAGTGCTTTTAAGTTCAAGTAAATTTACCTCAGTTGGCTTGTATATAAATTGAGCAAAACAGACTAGGCGTGTTGATTCTTATCAATGTAATAGCTGAAATTAAAAGGCATTAATAAAGTGCCTTTTTATTCTTAATTAGCTAGATTTTTAGTTTTTATTACTTCTAAAAGTTGAATATATATGCTTGAAATTATAAACCAAATCTCTAAATGATTCAAATAATTCAATCCCTTTTTGAAATGAATTTGTCGAACTTGAGTTCTTTGAATTTGTCGAATCTGACTTACCTGTTTTTATATTTGAAAGAACAGACTTAAATGAATTAATTAAAAGATTATCCATATTGGTTAGCTTATCAATTTTAGCATTTATCTCTAATTGTTTCAGCATAATCTTCTTTTCGTTGGAATGTTTCGCTAGATGGAATTTTGATAAGGTATTCATGAGCTTGGAATGTTTTTATTTATAAATCGATTAAATAAAGCTGATTTAATTTGGCTTTTAAATAGTATTCCGAAAATGAAAAGTATAGTCCAAATTGCAGCTATAATTCCATAACCTAAATAGTTGCTGTTAGTATATTCATTTGCAATTAGTGCGAAAAAAATACTTCCTAGAAATGCAACCAAAAAAAATGCAAAAGTTGCCATAGAAGCAAAAATGAACTTAGCACGCTCTTCAGCGATTCGTTCTATCACATCAAACTTTACTTGTTTGATGTGAAGATCGATCAAATCCACTGCATCTTTTCTAATTGATTCTATTTGAGTTTTAAATTCTGACATTTTATTCTTTTTGAGCTAGTCTCTAGTTTTTAATCTGTGCTTCTAATTCTTTAATTGAATTTTTAAGCTCATTAATTTTCTCTACAGCAGTGGACTTAGCTGAACCAGTTAATTGCTCTATTTTTTGTTGCAATTTTTCCATTTCACTAGTAATATCCGCTCTTGTTTCTTTACCGCTCTTAGGAGCTGTTAAAATTCCTGTAATTACTCCAGCTGCAAATCCACCTAAGATATACAATGCGCTTTTTGTTGTGTTTTCCATGTTATTATTTATTTAATTGTTAATACTAGGCATCCATGCCTTCTTTAATTTCTTTTTTAAGTTCTATTATTCGTTTTTCGATTTTATCAATATTGTCCTTCGTAGCTTCATTAAGCTCGTTTTTAGTTTCTTTCAGCTCTTTGCTCCATGCTTCAAACTTACTTTTGGTTTCATCTGAAGCATCCTCTACTCTTTCTTTCATTTTATCAGAAAGGCTCTGTTCAGTACCTGTAATTTCTCTCTTGAGTTCACTTTTCTTATCAGCCAAAAAGTCTCCAGTTTCTTCAATTGCTTCTTTCGTTTCTACTTTTACATCCTCAGCAGTAGTTTTTGAATCACATCCGAAAACTGTAATCGCAATCATTATTATAGAAAGTCCGAGAATTAATTTATTAGTCTTCATAATTTGTATTTTTGATTATTAAGTCAAAGGTCGTGTTAGACAATAAATTTAAGATTGATACAAATCAACATTCAGATTGATTCTTATTAAGTAAGGCGACAAAACGAAAGAGTTTTATTCAATATCTGGTATTAAACTGACTACTGCATTCATCCCGCAATTTTGAATTGGCATTTCTTCTTTTGACAATAAAAATACATTTCCGTTGTTTAGCACTGTTTTAACTGCTGCCATATTTGCTAGCGACCCTAAGCGATCCTCCTCATTTCCAACAAAAACAAAATCATTATTTATGTCATATTCACCAAATAATTCAAAATCTTTTTCGATAAATAAATTTTTAATTTCACCTTGATTTGAAGCCTTAATAATTACATCTAACTCTTTATCTATTATTTCACTACTCTTTGCTTGCAAGCGAAAAATTTCTGCTTGATTTTGTATAATCGAGCCTAGCTTAGAGATTGTCTTTTCTTTTATTTCATCTATTGCTTTAGTTTCTGAAACGTAAATTGATTCCATATTGGAAATTTTATTTACTGACTTCTTAATAAAACTATCAACCAGTTCTTTTTTGCCAGTTACTAATAAGGAGACTAGCTGTTTTTGATCTTTTAATTCCTTTAAATTCGTGACTTCATTGTGTATTAAGCCAATATACTTGTTGGGATAGCTTTCTATCCTTTTATTGTTCTTAATCTCAAATCTTTTTTCATATGCAACATTTTTCAACTCAAACAAGCTAGAATGGCTTTCAGAAATGTAAAGTATCAGTTTCTGAGTAACTGAGTTAAATAATTGTGAAACCGTTTTTAAGTAAAAATGATTGTTTAAGTAGATCTTAAATGGTAATTCTATTGGTGCATAATAGGTTTTGACAAATGTTGTAGAGCAATAAATCACTAGGCTTTTATGATGATGAAAATCATTCCAATTCTGAAATACATCCAATAAATTTCGAATCAAATTTTTAAAACTAGCTACATTCAATCCTTGATAATCAAGTTGTTGATTAGAATTAATAAGCTGATTTTTGAATTCTCTAGTTAAATTCTCAATAGAATCCTTGGTTTTAAATTTGGGCGGCAAATTAATAGTCATGCAATAGACATCTTGATATCCTGCTAAGTATTCAAACGATTTTCTATCGATTAACTCGGGATTTTTAATATCGACATATTGGTTAGAAAAGTAATTCTGCTTCATAATTATGAAACCAAAAGTCACCTAATACTATTTTAGAACTATTGATATACTACTGAAATAATCATTGATAAAAATCAACGCTGCATCTAATTAGCTATATTCTAGCATTTTGTTTAGTCCATGGAAATCAATAATTTCTACATTATGTCCATTTGAAGTGATTAATCCATCTTCTTTAAGGCTGGTTAAAACCCTCACCAATGTTTCTTTAGATGTTCCAATCAGCTTAGCAAAATCACCCCTAGAAAAATCAATTTCTTTTTGATTAAAGTCTTTACTCAGTTTTTTAATCTGTAAAATAATTCTTTTTTTAACTGAGTCATAAGCTAATTGAACTAATTGTTGTTCTTTTTCAGTAACCCTTTTAGAAAGCATTTGAATCATTTTATTCGCTACTTCTTGATTGGAATAAATTAAATTTAAAAATTCAAGTTTCGGAATTTTATATATTTCAGTTTTCTCAAGTGGCACAGCATATTCATCATAATCTCGATCTTCTATAAGCGATTTATATCCCAAAAAGTCTCCAGCAGAATGAACCTCTAAAATGTATTCTTTCATGTCGTCGTTTAGCCGATATGTTTTTACTTTGCCTCGATTTATAAAATATAAAAACTGTGGCATATCTCCTTCCCTATAGATAAACTCTTTTGCATCATAAGGATAAAGTTTTCTTGTTTCTGTAAGAGATTCTATAATTTTTAAATCACTTGCATCGCTCAACAATGACTCTATATCAACTAATTGATTACTATATTCTTTCTTAAAATTTTCTAATTTCCTTAGCCTACTTTCAACTGCACTTAATAACTCCATATCATCAAATGGTTTTGTTATATAGTCATCAGCGCCTAAATTCATTCCTTTTCTCAAATCTATTTTTTCTGTTTTTGCGCTTAAAAAAATAAAAGGAATATTCGCAGTTTTAGGATTTTTAGATAAAATATACAACACTCCAAAACCGTCTAGTTCTGGCATCATTATATCACAAACAATTAAATCAGGTTTAAATGTTTTTACTAATTCTACGCCTTTTTTGCCGTTTTCTGCACTAGCTACTTCATAGCCAGATAACTCTAACAATTCCGAAGTGTTTTCACGCATGATTCGATCATCTTCTATTACTAATATTTTAAACTGCATAGTTTTGTGGTATTTCAATGAAAAAACATGTTCCTACATTCTCTTGACTCTCAAATCTAATGGAACCATGCATTAATTCGATGTATTTTTTTACAATATTTAATCCCAAACCTGTTCCTTGCAAATTGGTCACATTTTTTGCTCTAAAAAAACGACCAAACAATTTACTTTGTTCATTCTCAGGAATTCCAATACCATTATCTTTTACTTGAATTGATAGTATTTCCGAATCCATCTTAAACATAAACTCAATTTTAGAGTTACTTTTTGAATATTTTATAGCATTAGTTCCAAGGTTTAATAAAATATTCCTTATCATGTTATAATCTAATCTGCATTCAACTTTTTGCAAATCGAAATTCATTGTAATCTCTTGGTTTTCTTTAGCTAATTGTAATAATTCCTCATGAATTTCTTCACCCAATTCTTTCAGGTTTAATAATTTCAATTGTGAAACAACCTTACCTTCTTCGAGTTTTGCTAAGGATAAAAACTCATTTAAAATTTGAGTTAAATTCCCAACTGATTCTTTAATCTTTGTAAAATGGTTTTTTACTTTTAACTCATGATTTAAAACAACTCCCTCTTTTTTATCTGCATCTATATACCTCGCTATTAAGTTTACAGATGACAATATGCCAGCAAGAGGAGTTCTAAACTCATGAGAAGCAATCGTAACAAATCTAGATTTCAATTCGCTCAACTCTTGTTCTTTCGCTAGCTTTTCTTGCATTACTTTATGGCTTTTCGATTGTTGTTGAAAAGCTAATTCAAGTTTTCTTCGTTTTGAAATATTATTTATCACAACAATGAAGTGATTGTCTTCTTCTACAATATTGATATTTACTCTAACTTCTATAACTAAAAACTCTCCTTTCCCATTTTTTACTTCAATCTCTATCAGGTCGTCTTCGGTATCATTTTGAGCGATAATCTGATTGAAATAGGTCCCAAATGCTTGAATATCTTTGGGCGAAATTATATCAAACAACGATATTTGCTTTATTTCTACTTTACTCATGCACAAAATCTCATCGGCAGCTTTATTGCTTGAACTAATTCTACCTGTATTATCCATGACAAAAACTCCAAAAGGTATATTATCAAAAAATTTATTTAGCGATTTTTTGGTTAGAAATAAGTTTTGTATGCTCATATTGTTATAATACTACTGATTAGAAGAGTTAAAATTAAGATTAGCTAAAATCGGAAATTAAACAAGATTTAGGTTTAGACCTTAAATCCTGCTTGTATTTTTATAAAAACTAAAATAGTTTAACCAAATTCATTCTTAAAAAAAATTATTTGGGTTTTGAAAAAAATACGTATTCTCGCATTCCATGAAAAAAATATGTCTATTAGTTTTTCTGACTATATCATATAGATTAGCCATAAGTCAATCCATTTCAACCATTATAGATTCCACAAAAATTGAAACCAATGTTCATAGAATTCCAACCGAATACAAAGTCTCTTTATTCCTTTTTGCTGCGGGTTATATAGCAAGCACAGAAAATGCTTATTTTACTAATAAAAAAGTAACGTCTTATCGTGAAAAAACCAACAAATCATTTCATATTGAATTTGATGACTTTCTTCAACATGCATCTTTAGCTGGTTTATATTCTGCAAAATTATTGGGTGCTAAAACAACAAACACCTTTAAGCATCAAACTACGCTGCTATTAAAAGCAGAATTATTAATGATGGCCATTGTTTTTCCTACAAAATACTTGACTAAAAAAACAAGACCTGACAATAGCGCTTCAGAAGCATTTCCTTCAGGACATACAGCACAAGCATTTCTAAGTGCCACATTTATGTCAAAAGAACTTGGACAAAGTAATATTTTTTATTCTATTGGAGCTTATACATCGGCTACAGCTGTTGGGGTTTTAAGGGTTTTAAATAATAAACACGATGCAACGGATGTATTAGTAGGAGCTGGAATTGGAATTCTTTCAACTGAAATAATATACTCATTGGATAAACGAAAAAGGCAAAAAAATAGTAAAACAAGTTTTTCTCTTTTACCTATTTATTCAAAAGATCATATTGGTTTGAGTTTAGCATTGCAGCTAAAATAATTTTGATTGTCTATTTCCATAATTTCATTTTTAAAATCAGGTTGTAAAAATAAAAACCATTAGCTGTAAATTTTGATTCATTTCATTTCGATAGTGTTCATTGAAAATCAATAATCTTTATCACTACTTTATATTAGCACATTCATTTGTTTTTAGGACTGAATTTGCATTTTCCTTTTTAAAATTGATTTTAATTATTTTTATTCCATGAAATTTTTACATAATATTTCAAGGGTTGAAGCATTAAGTGACGGAGTTTTTGCATTTGCAGCAACTCTGCTGGCAGCTACTTTAGATAATGGACAAAGCGACACTGCACTTAACATAGACACTGTAAGCTTTGCAAGTTTCTTTATCAGCTTTTTTATACTTATCCTACTTTGGAAAGCCCACTACAATTTCTTTAGAAGGACAAACTACATGGACAATTGGGTGATAGCATTTAATGCCGTGTTTTTGTTTTCAGTTTTATATTTTATCTTTCCACTTAAAAGCATACTATATTCTATATTTAGGCAGTTTGCTGTAACTCAAGATAGCCTTTCTAATCTTTTTGAGCTTTATGGTTCTGCTATATTTTTTATATTTCTAAGTCTATCTATCATGTATTATTACACTTACAAGAAAGACCAAGAGAACTTAGCTCCAATTAAAATGCTCTTTTACGCTCGGCATTTTGGAATTTTCGTTTTTATAGCTGCTATCTCTATTTTACTTTCTTATTTAAAAATAGGTTTGCAATTCGGATTATCTGGCATGATATACATGTTACTTGGTCCAATATGCTGGTTTCACGGCGTTTGGTCTAGAAAAAGATATGGTTCATTTTGAACTAAATATCAATTTATTGGAAAGACATCTCTTAGTTTTTCACTCCTTAGCCAAATTGAAACCCATATTAAAATTCCAAAAATGATTGGAAATATAAAATTAATCATTGGGTCTTCATTTATTAAATGAGTAGCTACTGCCCCTCCAAGCCATGCAGTTAAAAATGCAGCTCCAAGCACTATTGTTTTTGGAAATAAATAAAGAATAGTAGCCGCTAATAAGACAACTCCCATTGAAAAAACAGAGGTCTCTTGGTATCCCATAGTAGTTGCTCCAATAATTGCCATTTCAGTTTGCATCAGATTATTGATTGCTCCCATTAAAAACATGAGTGCCACAACTCCTTGGATTACATAAGAAGCTATTTTTTTATTTTTTGTTGTTTCCATCTAGTATATTTTGGTGTGAAAGTACTCAAATAATTAGTTCAATTATCCCTCTATATTCTACTCTGATAGGTGAATAAGTCAAAATATCTTCCTTCTTTAGCGATTAATTCATCGTGGTTTCCTCTTTCTGCTATTTTCCCGTTTTCGATAACTAAAATTTGATTTGCTTTTTTAATTGTAGTTAAGCGATGTGCTATCACAAAAGTGGTTCGTCCTTTCATTAATTCAGTTAAACTTTTCTGAATTAATGCTTCGCTTTCATTGTCTAAATTAGAAGTTGCTTCATCCAAAATAATAATTTTAGGATCCGCCAAAATGGCCCTAGCAATGGCAATTCGCTGCCTTTGGCCTCCAGATAATTTTACTCCACGTTCACCAATTAAGGTGTCTAAACCGTATTCAAATCTATCTGTAAATTCATTAACATAAGCAGCTTTTACAGCACTTTGCAATTGCTCTTCGCTAGCGTTTGGTCGAGGGAATAAAATATTTTCACGAATAGTTCCTTCAAACAGAAATTCATCTTGCAATACAACACCTAAGTTTTTTCGATAACTACTTAAATTAACTTTAGAAAGATCATACTCATCTATACTTATTTTACCTGCTTGTGGATTCAAAAATGTAGCTACTAAACCCGCTATTGTTGACTTACCTGAACCTGAACTACCTACCAATGCAGTGACAGAACCTTTTGGTGCATCAAAGGTAATTCCATGCAAAACTTCTTTATTTTCTTCATAAGCAAAAGAAACATTCTCAAATTTGATATCTCCTCGAATATTCTTTAATTCAATTGTTCGATTCAATTCCTCTTCTTCGGTGGTCATGTTCATAAGTTCTTCTGTTCTGTCTAGTCCGGCAAGTGCTTCAGTTAACTGACTTCCGATGTTGCTCATCTGTACAATGGGTGCAATCATAAAACCAAGTAGCAAGGTAAATGACAAGAAATCACCGACAGTTAAGTCTCCTGACATTATTTTATAACCTCCAATTCCCATAATACCTGTGGATGCAATTCCCAATAAAAAAGAAGAAGAACTTGTCATTAGAGCAGTTGCTGTTAAACTTTTCTTTACGTTTAGAAACAAACGATTCACGCCTTCTTCAAAAATTTTATTTTCTTGAACTTCTGCATTAAATGCTTTTATGACCCTAACTCCAGCTAAAGTTTCTGTTAGTCGGCCAGTAACCTCAGCATTTATAACTCCTCTTTTTCTAAAAATTGGCCGTATGTATTTAAAAGCTTTAAGCGCAACCATTCCAAATATAGAAACAGGTGCTAAAACAAATAGCGTCATTGAAGGACTGATTTTAATAAGTAAAACCAAAGAAATAACAGCTGTTATGGTTCCACCTACCATTTGAACAAGTCCAGTTCCAATTAGGTTTCTTACACCCTCAACATCAGTCATTATTCTAGAAACCAATGCTCCAGACTTAGTATTATCAAAAAAACGAATTGGCAAAGACAACACTTTTTTCTGCACTTGAGCTCTCAACTCTGAAATTAAATATTGAGCTTGTACACTTAATATTTTGGTCAATAAAAAAGAAGTTACAGCTTGAACCAATATTGCTAAACCTACAATTATCAATAAATACTTTAGTAATTCAAAGTCTTTGTTTGGTATTACAACATCTAAAAGCTCCTTGCTTTTCCATGGCAAAACTAAACTAGCTAAACGACTGATTACTATCAAAATTAAGCCTATAAATACAAGCTTTCTTCTAGGCCAAATAATTGTTCTAAAAGCACTTGCCATGGTCACTTTTGATTTTTTATCTTGGTTTTTCACACTCTCTTTTTTCATATTTCAAAAGTACGTGTATATACATCAATACAATCTTAAATGTTAATTGGTTTTTTTTGAAATTATAAATTAGAATACTAGCTAGCATTGTCCATTAAAAACGAGAATTGCTCGTTAAATATTCCAATTCCTCTGGCTATTATCCTTAAATTTGGGCGCAATTCTATACCTAATAATTTATGAGTTTTCAAGCTAAAAAACATCCCTTGTTTAAAGAACATATTGAAAAAGCTAGTCGGTTTCAACTGAGAAAACCAACTCCCAACAAAAAGAAATGGGATTCATTTTATAAGCTATCTTCAAATGAAAATATGTTAGGTGCTTCTCTTTTAGCACTTGAGGCCATTCGGAAAGCAACTGAAGGAGTTTATGAATATGATTTTTACGATGATTACCAATTTCAAGATGTCTTGGCTGATTTTTATAATCAAGAATTAAAATCGGGTCAATTTATTACAGCCAATAGTGGTGTAGAGGTTTTAGAAATCATTTGTAGAGGTTTAGTGAGTGTAGGTTCAGAATGTATCATTAGTAGCCCTACTTTCTCACCTTATACCAATATAATTGAATTGGAAGGCGGAATTGTGATTGACATCCCTTTAGAACTGCCTGATTACCAAATAAATGTTGATGCCATTTTAAACGCTATCACAGATAAAACTGCTTTGGTTTTTGTAACTAATCCGAATAATCCGACTGGGACATATGTAAATAAAACTGATTTTGAGCGTTTATTAGATGGTTTACCTCAAGACGTAATTGTAGTATATGACGAAGTTTATTTCCACTTTGTTGATGCCGAAGATTTTCCTTACGCCAAAGACTATATAAAGCAAGGAAGAAATATAATAGGCTTGCACACTTTTTCAAAGATATATGGTCTTGCAGGTCTTAGAGTTGGCTATGGTTTAACTACTCCATTTATTGGAGAGTATTTAAATAAAATATTTCGACCTTTTAGAATCAACTCCTTATCTACTCTTGCTGCCTATGAAGCGCTAAAAGATGAAGATCATGTTCAGAAATCTCAAAAAATGATTTGGGAAGGGAAAAAATGGTTTTATCAGAAATTTGATGAATTGGGGATAACATACTGGCCAACTCAAGGAAATTTCATACTCTTTAAAGTAGAAATAAGCTCTTTAGATTTTACACAAAAAATGCTAAATGAAGGAGTTATGGTTAGACCTGGAGATAATTTCGGTGCACCAGGTTGTATTCGTCTAACAATAGGAACACAAGAAGCGAACGAGCGATTTATTGAAGTTTATAAAGGAATAAAATAAAAAGTCCAGTATATAAACACTGAACTTTCTATCCTTCAATTTTAGTTGGAGCCTTCAATATGTAAACTAACCAAAGTAATACTCTACAATTATAATAATGATTTTCAAAGTTTTATTAGTGACTTCATAAATGGGTGTTTATTTTTCATGAATGAAGGTTTTATGCCTTTTGGAACTTTTCTATAACCACTTTTCGGTTAGAATTTGAAAACGGTACGATAGACCCGTTTATTAATTGTATGTTCGATTCTGATTTGTTAATTATTTTAATCTTGCTAATATTAACACCATGAGATTTATGGCAACGGATAAACTTTTCATTGTCTAATTCTTTAAAAATAGACCCTAGTCTTTTAGTTAGTAAGATGTCTTTTTCGTTGGATAAGACAATCTTAGTATAGCTCCCGCTTGCGTGTAAACTTAAAATATTTGAGTAAGCTAAAACACGATACCTTTCGCCATCAAAAACGGTTAAATAACTCTGGTCGTTTTTAGATTGTTTTAAAATATTTTTAGCTTTTAAATATTCAAAAACCTTATTTACAGCTATTAATAATTCAGCTAGATTAATCGGTTTAACTAGATAATGAATTGCATTAACTTTAAATGCTTCAAGGGCATAAGTTTTATATGCTGTAGTAAACACAACTGCAGTATCTTCATCAATCTCTGCATTTTCCAAAAAATTTAATCCAGTCATTTTTGGCATTTCTACATCCAGAAATATCAGGTCACAATGATTTTCTTTTAAATATTCTAATGCCGCTACAGGATCATTCATAATTATGCAAGTGCTAACTAGCTTGCAGTGTTGAATCACTAACTCCCTTAAATATTTTGCGGGTAAAGGTTCATCATCTAAAATTAATGCTTTCATAATAATATTCTTTTTATATAAATGACTATCCTTGTTCCCCTTTTTTCTTCTTCAACTAAATCTATAATTTCTATAGATTTTTTGTTTTTATTGTACAATAATAAGCGTTCTTTAGTTATTTCAATTCCAAAAGTTTCCCGCTTAGTATTATATTTTTCTTTTAACTTTTGAATAAATTTTATACCCCAGCCATTATCCTCTATCGTAACTTTAAAGAATTCTTTTTCTAATTCAAAATCTATTGTTAGCAAACCTTTACCATTTATATCTTTAAGACCATGTTGTATTGCATTTTCAATAAATGGTTGAAGCATAAACTGAGGTATTTCTTCTTGCAAGCAATTCGCAATCTTATGACTATAAATTTCATAGTCAAATTTCCCTTCTAATCGAAATTGCTCTAGCTTTATATACTTATCAATAAATTCAATTTCTTGTTTTAATGTAATTGTATTCATCCCAGCTAATTCTAAATTGCTTCTCAAAACACTAGAAAACATGTTCAGAAATTCATTCGCTTTAATGTTGTTGTTAGAAACAATAAAATATTGCGCTGAGGAAATAATGTTAAAAATAAAATGAGGATCAATTTGAGCTCTTAACGCTCTTTGTTCCGCTTTCATATTGTTGATAATTAATTCATCGTTTCTCTTTGATGCTTTTATTCGACTCTTAACAAACCAATAGATTAACAATGTAAGTATAATAGCAATTGCAGTTAAAAACCAGAGTTCTTGCCAATAAGGTTTGGCTACATTAATATGAATTATTTTAGAATCACTCCAAGGTTTAGATCCTGTTCTTGCTTGTAGTTCGAAAGTGTAATTGCCTGGAGGTAATTGTAAATATTGAATTCTTCTCTGATTTGTTACATTCCAGGCTTCTTCAATGTTTGATAATTTATAGCGATAGGATACTTTATCATTTATAAAAGAAATAGACCTAAGCATAATATTTATAGTCCTTTGCGAGTATTTTGTTTCATAAACTGAATTAATAGGAGCTATAGTTGACACTCCATTACTAACATTTTCAATAAAGAAATCAGGGTAACTCAATTGCTTGTTTTCCAGGTTTATAAATGGCAATACGACCAACCCACTTTTTTGAGTAACAAAGACTAAATTTTTTTGATCATTTACAAACCCTTTAACTCTATAATTTTTTATTGGTTCAAATGACTCCATTGTCAAGCTGTCCTCCTTAACTAGTTTTATGTTTATAGATTTTGACAATATCCATAATTCATTCGTATCCCTGAGGACTATGGTTGGATCAGTAATTATACACTCGTTTACAACAAGTTCATTTAACTTTTCATTTTTAAAATAAAAAACGCCTTTATTATTAGCGTTAAACCAAATACCCTTATCAAAGCATAATAAATTCAATATAGTTCCTTGTATTCTATGCTTTTTAACTTGTTTAAATATAAAATCAGATAAACTACCTTTAAAAAGCCCATTCTTTGTTCCGACGTATATAAAATCTGAATGCTTAATTACACTTGTTATTATCGATTTAAACTCAATGTGTTTTTTGAATTTAAAACCTTTGTCTACAACAAAAAGAAATCTATTGTGTGAACCAATGATTAGATCATCACTATCATAATTCTTTCCCAATTTAATAACACTGGAATTATTTTTTCTAAAATTGGGGTATAAAAGTTCGTTAAATTGTATTACCTCGGCCATTGAATCTTTTAGCTTTACAACTTGTAATCGAGATGTCACCCATGTTATGGAATCTGAAATTTTCAAATAACTAACTAACTCATTGTCTTTCATGGATTCGATAAATAACGAATCCTTATCCTTCGTATTTAAGTTAATCCATTTTAATTGGCGATTAGCAGTAGAATAATAAACTATATTGTTATTTAAACCAACAAAGCTCGTCAGATTAGCATTTTTTGTTTTGCTTATTATATTCAAGTCGATATCCAACCTTTGAATTTTCCCATTTTTAGAATACATCCAAATTCCCCCTTGCTTATCTTCAGAAGAGACAGAATAATTTTGAATTTTTAATCTTATAAAATTCTCTTTTGAAGAATAATCATTTGTTTCGTTCACATATATCTCTCCATCTAAGGTTGAAAGCCATAATCTTCCTTGAGAGTCTAGAAAAATACGAGACAGTCTCCCAATTTTTAGTTTTGATAGTATCTTATTTTCATTAAGGTGAATTAAATAATTTCTACCAACTATCAATAAATATTCACCATTCGGAAGTTTAATATATTCTGGCTGAATAAGATATTGTTCATCAGTAAACACAATACTATCTAGTATTTTCTGATTATTATCTTGTAGAGAAAAGGTGCCATTTAAATGAAAAGAGGAACTATCTGTAGTATGGTAAATGTTAAGCTTGTCGTTAATAAAGACATTAATTCCCCTGAATGATTCATATCTAGGATAATTCAATTTTACGATTTCTGTACCCAGTAAAAGATAACAATTTGTGTGAAATCCTCTATAAGAAACCGTAATATTGTTTTTGCTTTTAACTTGTATATCAATCCATAATTTAAATCGATTATATTTCACCAATGAATCGTTTAAAGTATGTCCAATCAAAGAGTCAGAATCTACAAAGAATAATCTACCCTCATCATCGGTGATTACTTTTATACCATCTGCTCCTTCATAAAATCTTAAAAAATTTGAATGAGTTATATTATTGCTTTTAAATTTCTCAAACACTTCTCCATCATACCTCGTTATACCTGAAAAGGAAACAATCCAAACATAACCTTCGGAGTCAACTTGTATATCTGAAATTTCATCAGTGTCATAAAAACCCGACTCTTCGCCATAGTAACGTATATCATACTCAAACTGAGCACTGACTTTGCTATAGCAAAATAAAACTAATAAAAGGCTTAGAACTCGTTTCAAAGAATTATTAATAGATTGTTTAAAGCTAATAATTTATTCTATTGAACCCGAATTATGTATTAAAAATTAAGCAATTCTTGCATCTTGTTTGAAACCTTTTTCGCATTTGGAATCATTGTTTGCTCCAGTACTGCATTTAATGGTATTGCCGGCATACTTTCAGATCCCATCGCCATTACTGGGGCTTCTAAATGTGTAAAGCAGTTTTCTTGAATTAATCCTGCAATATTTCTAGCAAAGGAATTTTCAATGGCATCCTCTGTTAAGACCAAACAGCGGTTGTGTTTTTTCACCGAATTAAAAATGGTTTCTTTATCCAATGGATTTAAAGTTCTGATGTCAACTATTTCTACTTTCCCATCATGCTCTTTAGCTGCATTTAGTGCCCAATGAACTCCCATTCCATAAGTAATTACGGTCATCGATTTTCCTAATTCTACATTTGAAAGACTTGCTTCATGAACTATGTTTGCTTTTCCGAATGGTAAAATATAATCTTCAGCAGGTTCAATAGTTTTAGCTGCAAGTGTTCCAGGCACTTTTGACCAATAAAGACCCTTATGTTCAAAAATAACAACTGGGTTTGGATCGTGATAAGCTGCTTTCATTAAACCTTTTAAATCGGCACCATTACTTGGATAAGCGATTTTTATTCCCTTGATGTTAGCAATTATAGTTTCAACACTTGAAGAATGATAAGGCCCGCCACTTCCATAAGCCCCAATTGGCACACGTAAAATCATATTGGCCGTGTATTTCCCGTTGCTTAAATAATGTGCTCTACTCAATTCGGTATAAAGTTGATTGATTCCTGGAAAGATATAATCGGCAAATTGAACTTCTACAATTGGCTTTAAACCAACGGCAGACATTCCAACTGTTGACCCAACAATAAATGCCTCTTGAATTGGAGTATTGAAAACTCGATCGCCTCCAAATTTTTGCGCTAAAGTAGCCGCTTCTCTAAATACTCCTCCCAACCTCGCTCCAACATCTTGACCATACAATAAGCACTCCTTGTTATTTCGCATCAGCTCTTCTACAGCATGCAAAGCACAATCAACCATGACTACTTCTTCACCATTAGCTGGACTTCTTTCTCCGGTTTCTTCCATTATTTCTGTTGGAGCATAATCATTTGTGAACAAATCTTCGGGGCTTGGGTCTTCAGCTTTTAAAGCTCTTTCATAATCAGATGCTACTTTCTTCTTCGCGTTTGTTTCAATTTGAGTTATTTCTTTTTTCGAAAAACCATTTGCTTCCAAAAGTGCTATCATTTTTGGATAAGGATCTCTTAATCTCTGCTCAGCCAAATCATCTCTATACCATTCCATTCTCACACCTGAAGTATGATGATTTAACAAAGGAACATTGGCATGAATTAAAAATGGCCTTCTTTCTTTTCTAATTATACTTATAACTTTTTCAATGGTTTCATAAGATTCTTGAAAATCTGTTCCATCAATGCTTAGCGCCTCTATACCATGAAACCCTTTGATGTATTCATAAGCATTTTGAGCTCGAGTTTCTTCAGCATTTGCTGAAATATCCCATCCATTATCTTGAATTAAATAAAGTATTGGCAATTGCTTTAAGGCTGCCATTTGGAAAGCCTCGGCAACTTCTCCTTCGGTAACAGAAGCATCACCTAAAGAGCATACAGTAAAAGGGAAGTCATTATCATCAATCTTTAATAACTCTTTATATTGCATGCCCATTGCCGCACCAGTAGCTGGAATTGCCTGCATTCCCGTTGCAGAAGATTGGTGTGGAATTTTAGTTTTATCCTCGTCTTTTAAACTCGGATGTGAATAATATGTTCTGCCTCCAGAAAATGGATCATCTTTTTTGGCCATCAGCTGTAACATCAAATCGTAAGGCTGCATTCCAATGCTTAAAATCATGGAGTCATCTCTATAATAGGGATATGCGTAATCTTGTTTCTTCAATTGCATTCCCAAAGCAATTTGGATCGCTTCATGCCCTCTAGAAGTAGCATGCACATATTTTGAAACCACTTTAAAATTCTCTTCATAAAGCTCAGTCATTGACTTGGCAGTTGCCATCAATTCGAATGCTTTCTTTAATGTTGCTTTTCCTAACTTTTTCATATTTTCTCCATTTATATCCCTTTTCTCCTCCAGTAGCATTTCCATCGCAAATTATATATCCTATTTAAAAAACTCTATTCTTATCAAAAGCTTCTAAATGATCGCCAATTCTAGCCAAAAAGGAACCACCTAAATTTCCGTCAACAACACGATGGTCATACGAAAGTGATAAATACATCATGTGCCTAATGGCGATAACATCACCATATTCTGTTTCAACAACCGCAGCTCTTTTTCGAATTGCACCAGTTGCTAATATGGCTACTTCAGGCTGATTGATGATTGGGGTTCCCATAATGTTTCTAAAAGTCCCTACATTACTTATAGTAAAAGTTGAGCCTTGAATTTCGTCTGGTTTTAATTTATTAGTTCTCGCTTTTCCAACTAAATCATTCACGTCTTTTGTTAAGCCCAATAAGTTTTTTTGATCAGCATTTCGAATTACAGGAACAATTAAATTTCCATTCGGCAAAGCAGTTGCTAATCCTATATGCATGTCTTTTTTAACAATAATTTTATTGCCCTCCACCGAAACATTTATCAATGGATATTCTTTTAATGCTTCAACTACAGCTTCTACAAAAATTGGTGTAAACGTAATTTTTTGACCGTGTTTTTTAGCAAAAGCATCTTTGTTAGTTTCTCTCCATTTTACAAGCTCAGTCACATCTGCTTCTACATATGAAGTCACGTGTGGAGAAGTATGTTTAGAATGAACCATATGATCCGCAATCATGCTGCGCATTCTGTCCATTTCAATTATTTCATGCTTGCCTTGGTAATTACCTGACTGTGTTTTGACTACCGTACTTGAAGATTGATTAGTCCTATTTTTAAGATAGTTTTCTAAGTCAACTTTCAATACTCTGCCATTTGAACCAGTTCCTTCAACTTGTTGTAGTTCTTCAAATGAAACACCTTCTTTTTCGGCAATATTTCTAACTAAAGGAGAATAAAACTTCCCATTTTCATCGAAACGCTGAATGGGTTTGTTAGATTCTAAAGTAATTGATACTGCTTCTAACTTTTCTTTAACTGGCTCACTAGTGTCTTTCTCAACAGCAGCCCTTTCAGTTTCTATAATCGCGATCACTGAGCCTATCTCAATAATCTCATTGATTTCAAACTTTATTTCTTTTATGATTCCGCTTTCTGGGGCTGCAATTTCAGAATCTACTTTGTCGGTTGCTACTTCTAAGATTGATTCTCCAGCTTCAACAAAATCCCCCACGTTTTTAAGCCAATTCAATGCAGTTGCTTCTGAAATACTCTCCCCCATTTTGGGTAACTTAACTTCTATTGCAGCCATTTTTTATAAATTATAGAATTAAAAAACTACCAAATTAAGCCCTTTTACACGAATACTCTGTTAAAATTAATAATTATAGTTATATTTTCTATATATTTGATATATAAAGAAAATAACACTAATAATTAATCAAAATACAATCTATTTGTAGTTAAAATTTCTGTTTATGAGTAAAATTGACGCAATTGATTGCCAGATACTTGAATTACTTCAATTGAATGGCCGAATTACGGTTAAAGAATTGTCTGAAAAACTTGGATTATCTCCTACTCCGATATTCGAGCGGACAAAAAAACTAGAAAAAGCCGGAATTATCGACCATTATGCTGCTGTTATAAATGGTGACAAGCTTGGTAAAAAACTATATGCCTTTGCACACATTTCATTAAAAGATCATTCCAAAGAATTGGTTGACATTTTTACTTCACAGATTACCAAACTTCCACAAGTTATGGAATGTCATTACACAACTGGAGATACTGACTTTATTCTTAAAATTCTGTTAGATGATATGGAAATGTATCGCGATTTTGTTTTGACCAAACTTTTCGAAATGAAAAACATCGGAAAAATTGAAACCTACTTATCGCTTTCAGTGTTAAAGAAAAGTAATTTTATTCCTATTTCATAAAATTTGACGCTAAAAGAGATATACAATCAGTTTGCTGATTTGGTTTATACCTTAGCTTACAAATATTTAAGAAACAAGGAGGAGTCTGAAGAGGCTACCCAAGATGTTTTTATAAAAGTTCATACCAAATTAGGTCAGTTTAGAAATGAGGCTGGATTAAAAACCTGGATTTATAAAATAACAATTAACGTATGCTTAGACATTATAAAATCAAATCAACGTAATAAACGTAGCATTTATAAGAATTCTGTAAATATAGAAGAAACAAAAATTGGACTGAAAGAAAATCCTGAGAGTCAATTAATTCAAAATGAAAACACTGAATTGTTATTAGCTTGTGTTAATCAATTGAGCGATAATCAGAAAATGGCATTTTTGCTTTCTAAGGAGGAAGGAATAAGTAATCCTGAAATTGCAAAAATGATGAATACCAGTATTTCAAGTGTAGAGTCACTCATTTTTAGAGCCAAAGCCAATCTAAAAATTGTTATTGCAGAAAAATGGCCTGAATACAGCATGAAAAAGAAAAAATAATCGTCTAAAATTAAGAACATGAAAAAAGAAAAATGGATATCGGACATTATGAACTCATTAGATGAGTCCCCAAAACTAACTGCCCCGAAATATCTTTTTGATAATATAGAAAATCAAATTGCAAATTCGAATTCGAGCATAATTCCAATTCGTTATGTCTTAGGAATCGCAGCTGGTTTTTTAGTCTTAGTTGCCTTAAATATTCAGTTCATTTCACAAAGTAGCAACTATAATTTTGAATCAAATAAGCACTCAACTATCACCTCTTATCTAGAAATAGAGAGTAATCAATTGTATTAAACATGAAAAAAGATTCCATACTAATCGTCTGTATCATTGCACTTTTACTTCTCAATTTGGGCACTTTAGGTTTTCTTTTTTCTGAAAGTACAGGACATAAGCCACCTCCAAAACCAATTCTTCCTGAAATGCAAAAGCCAGGAGAATTAATCATAGAACGTTTAAATTTTGATAAAACACAGCAAAAGCTCTATCAAGAATTAATACAAGAACATCATAAAGCTATTCGACTCCTTGAGAATAAAAGATTTAATTTAAAAGAAAATCTTTATCATTCCTTAAAAAATGAAGATCATTCAATAGATACTATAGTTGAACAACTAGGAAATTTACAAAAGGAAATTGAGTTAAGACACTACAATCACTTTACTGAAATAAAAGCAATTTGTAAGCCTGAACAAATGAATGCTTTTGATTCTTTAGCTGAAGATTTTGCAAACATTTTTAATTCAAAACCTCCTCCAAGAAGGCATTAATTTATTGTTTTATAATTTTTCGATATACCTTTGACCCAGTGATACTTTCAAGTTCCACGATATAAATTCCGCTTTGGACTTCTAATTGAAACTTATATTGATTGGCTCCTTTTAGAACAATATCTTTAATCAATTGACCATTTATACTTCTTAAGCTAATGCGCTTTAAACCTAGTTTATCACTTTGAATTAGCACTTGATCTTTTGTAGGATTCGGATATATTTTCAAATGAGAATCAAAATAACTTTCTTGAATCCCAATTGCTAGCATCGGGATGCATGACGAAGTATCTGAATAACCATAAGCAGAAACAACCACTGCATAATAACCCGTGTCTTTAGGAAAAAAATCGCGATCATTTTCTCCTGGTATTATCGTATCTGCCCTGCAATCAATCCACTGATACAATTGATAGTACCCATTATTTCTCAACTGCATATTATTCAATTGAATTATTGAATTATCTAATACCTCATCTACATTATAACATGCGGATGTGTCAATGCAGTTTCCTTGGTTAATTATTACTGCATATTTTCCAGTATCTGTCGGAATAAATACTTGATTGACTTCTCCACTTATGATTGAGTTTGTATTGCAATTAAACCATTGAAAGTTTGGTGAATTGTAATTTGCACTCAAAGAAACTAAGTATTTATCTTTTACCTTCGGTTTACTGAGGTGTATGTTTTGAACTCCAACTATGCTAAAAGTGCTAAATGTTAACGTGTCATATTGCGGGTTTTTAAGTCCACTTCCTTGTTTTAGTGTTATGACTGTGTCTCTTGCTTCAATTCTAAATCCAACTAAACCACAAAGATTTCCAGCCAAGTCAATTGTTTTGGAATTGGTTGAGCCTCTTAAATACCATTTTGACAAATCTGTTATGGAGTTATGTGGATCATCGTTTTGCCATATATAATAACGAGTTGGCGATTCATAAACATAATAATATGGCGATTGAGCGTTATTTGCTTTCGGTGCATTCCAAGTTAACCTTATGGTGTCAATAGGGTTTATTTTTCCAATGCCACGCGACTCAATTTCTATGACACGAACAACATCAGAATTAGCAGATTGTTCTTCTTTTGAACAACCAGATTTTGTTCTCATTCTAAAATAATAATCTTTATTAGCTGGAATTGTAGTCCAAAGGTTAGGGCCAAAATTTATAAAAGGGAAACTAAGATCTTGCTTGTATTTCTTAACATTTAATTGAACATTTAAAAAAGATGTTGCTGGCGTACCACTATTAGATGTTGCTACTTGCATGTCGTATTTTGAAAAAGAGTAAACTGAATCGATTGGTGGCACCCAACTAAGGGTGATTTTTCCATCAAATGCAACAGATGCCCCTTTAATTATTGGTGCTTCAATGATAGGTCTTTCTTTTAATTTAATTCGAAGTGTAGAGTAATTAAAATTGGGAATTGGGCATCCGTCATCATAAACCTTAAAAGTGAAATCAAAAACACCATCTTTAGAAGATACTAAGTTTGCGCATGTTGGAGTCCAATTAAATTGTAAGTTGATGCCTCCATATCCAGAATACAAGTATTTATTACCTATAGTTTGATTTGGTGTAGGATTTAAGGTAACACATGTTCCAGAAATATTATTAGCACATAGATTGGGGTTGGATAGATTCTTAGAAAAATATTTTCCTACTGGTTCTAAATATACTTTTTGAATGGGTGGAGAATTATTTTGATTAATGTCCAAATCACTCACATTTATATTGAGTTGTACTTGCTCTCCAACATTTACTTCCATCTCAAAATAATTTGTTTGGTTACTATTAAAAGAAATTGATGGTGGGTTATCAACATTCCCATTGGATAAAGGCTGGCAATCAAAAATTGAGAGTTGTATATCTCGATATACAGAAGAGATTAAGCTCCCGTGTCTGAATGCATCAATCCGTACTACATGTGTATAATACAACCTCCCTGTTCCATTATAAATTCCCATATTCATAACTCCAGTTTGAGGATTCATATTTGAGGGAACATTGTTTATATTGAATGATTGATCCGGAAACTGGTTGGTCGTGGAATAAGGCTGTACATAATTATTATAAGTAGTTGGTGTTGCTCCAATAGGACGATCCCAATTATAAACAATTGAATCTAAATCAATATCTTGAGCTAAATGAGTTAAAGAAAACTTTTTTCCTCGACAAAAATTATAAACAGGCTCTACAGCTAAATAAGGAGAGTTGTCAGCACATGTACTAACATCTAAATAAGTTTGAGGGCTACTAGACGAAGTAGGAATTCGATGCATAACTGCTTTTATTCCCATAGCTCCTCCTATGCCCAATATATTATCAGAGCTTATAGGTCTACCGTAATCATCATAGAAAAAAGTCCAACCATCAGAAGGTGGTGTGCCAGTCATTTGAATAGTATCCGAATAAAAATGTAATCTTTGAATAGCACCCACATCCCCATTTGAACAGGAGTAAGAACTTTGAGGGTTATCAACGCAGAAGAATGATACATCCCCATTGTTTTCATTTAAATAACTTGTCATATCAAATCGAACAAGTATATACGTAATTGCCGTACCAGTACTTTTCAATGGTAAGCTACTACCACTTACCGTTAAAGTTCTCGAGTTTAAGTTCATTGCTGAACTAGAGCAATCTCTGTAAAGATTTAGATGAAATACAAATTTCCCATTAGAAAGACATTCCCAATAAATTTCTCCCCCCCATAGATGGCTTGCTTTAGTTGGCAATGAACTAATTAATAAAAAAGCTGCAATAAGATATGTGATTGATCTTTTCATGTTGGTAGTTTAGAAATAGACGTAATTATAATAAAAAGATATGCAATATTCCATTAACCTAATACTTCAGTACCTTTTCTTGGAAAACCTGTCCAGCCTGATTTTCTACTTCTACAAAATATATTCCAGCCTCTTGATCTAAGTTTAAGGTAATAGAATTTTCATTTTGAGCAAAGTGCTCTTTAATCAATTGACCTTTTACATTTCTGATCAGTACACGTTTTATTCCAATAGCATTACTTTGTATTTTAAAAATTCCTGAATTGGGGTTTGGGAAAATAGAAATAGATTTTTTATTTTTATTTTCAAATAAATCAACAGATAAAATTGGATAACAACTAGATGTATCAATACATCCATTTTTATTGATTATTACAGCATAATTACCATTTTGAATTACTGTAAAAGATTGACTAGTTTCTCCTTGAATTGGCATTCCTGTTTGACAATCTATCCATTGATAAGAAGCCATATTGATTTGAGCTAAAAGAGTCACATTGTTCCTGCTAACCCTGACATCTATAGTATCTATAATAACATTCGTATAAATGGTGCTATCACAAGCACTTAAATTTGTTTGTAATAAGGTAGTATCAATAAAATTTGATTGTACATTAAAAATCGTATCCCCAGTCGGTCTAATAAAATTATCACCAAAACATATCGTGCTAGTTAAATTACTCGTTCTTTCAAGCGTACTATCTAAAACTATAAATATAGAGTTACTTAAGCTATTTTGCTGACACCCCCCTTCACCCCTTACATAGAGTTTTGTTGTTCTAGTAGGTGTAAATGAGAATTGCCCTAAAACTGAAGTATCTATTCTAACTGCAAGAAGTGAGTCCGAATAAAGACTCCAATATAAATCACTTCTTAAATCCATTGGATTTGCCACGGTTATTGCTACTTGCATTGGAGAGCAAATCGTATCAATTGAAATACTTAACTGTGGTTTTAAGGCTGAATGACAAGCATTAACTAATATTAAAGGGCCTGAAGGGTTTTTTCCAACAGAATCAATAAAACTAAACCTTGTTGCTAGGCTATTTGCGTTAACATTGTACTCAAAAACACCCCCAAAAGTATTGTTTCCTCCAGAAGATCCAACTCCAAATATTTTTCCAGACTGTGTTTGAATTAAACCCGCAGTAGGTGAATTCGGAAAATTATTGGATGAAACAAAATCAATTTTCTTAATTACCCTTGCGGTTAGTGTGTCTACTTCAAATAAAATTCCCTTATTTTGATTTCCTCCATTTTGAGAAACTCCATAATATTTATTATTCTGACTTATCAAAATATCACCCACTCCTTTCTTCCCGTAGTTACTACTTTGAAGTCCCGAAATATTTGATACGGCATTTAAAAAATAATTATACTCAAATACTCCTCCATCATTATAGAGACCACCGGACTCGCTTATTCCCCAATACTCCCCATTGCTAAGAAGAACTAATCCACTTGAAGGATTCACTGCAGCACTATTCAAATCAATCTTTTTAACAAGAGTATCTGCACTTATATCGTATTCAAATATGGTTCCTCCATTGTTTATTCCACCTTCTCGACAAGTACCTAAAATGGTATTGTTTGATGTTAATGACAATGATCTATTTGGGTTATTTCCAGTTGTTCCACTATAAAATTTTGCTAGGTATTCCATTGTGTCATTTTGTATGTCGAAACGAAAAAGTATGTCATCTTCACTAGCCCCTGTTACACTTGCTGTGCCATACAAATACCTGTTATTTACTTCTAATAAATATCCATTTGGTTCAGGAACTAAAAGTCTGTATGGTGAATTAAAGTCGTTTATATATTCCTTAAAATGATGAATAACTTCATAGTCCAAAGTATTAGGATTTATTTTGAATAACTTGGATTGACGACGAACGAAAGAACTCGTGGTGCCATATATTGACCCATCACTTGCCTGAAGTAACCGGCCATTAGGGTTTGCACCGTCGAAGAAATTATAGAATTCTGCAACAGTTGAGGCCTTTGATTGTATAATATCAAAATCGAGAATAGAAACAGTGCTAGTCCCGTATACTCTGCCATTTGAATGTTTCATAAGTGAATTTACGTCGCGCCATTGTAAATCAGCGTCAATAGTATCTAAAACATTTATAGTATTGTTTGATATTGTGTATTCATAGAAATAAGCAGGTACAGTTGCACTGCTGTATTTAGCAAATAAAAATTTAGTAGAACTTATTTCTATTGGATTACTAGATCCAGTTTCAATGTCAAATTTGCTAGTTAAGGAGTTGCTAGAAGGCGTGTATTCATAAAACCTTCCATTATTAAAAGCTCCACCTGTAAATGTTGAAAAATATAATTTTCCATTTGAGTGAGGTGTTAATTGGGTTCGAATCCAGTCGTTCAATTCTTTTCTTTTAGAAAATGAATTGGTAAGATAATTATAACTAAAAATAACTCCCCCAGTAGTTTGACCACTTCTAGTAACACCATACAAAACTCCATTATTTAACTCTATCATTCTATAAATGGCATCAAAACCGTTGACTCTGCTCGAAGGAAACGAATACTTTGTAATCATAGTATTCGTTTGAGGGTTGTATTCAAAAATCTCGTCACCACTATTTGAAGATTGAGATTTTGTTTTCGTTCCGTATATTTTTCCATTACTAGCTCTCATCATATTCCAAATACGGCCAAAATAACTTGAAGAACTAATTTTAGTCGAAAGCGTCATGGTATTTACATCAAATTCAATTATTCCTTTCGTTGTATAACCGATAAAGACTCCACTATCTGTTTCAATTGGTATTTGAATTAAGTTAGTAAGCGCACCTGTTGTAAGCGTATTAAAAATCATTAGCGTTCGCTGAGTATCTGCAACTGGATCATATTCAAAAAAAGTACCTCCATTATTTAATCCACCAGAATTACAAAAGCCATATAACATTCCATTATAGCCTTCTACAGTTCCATTTAAGCCTAGGCCTTGATTCTTTGGAAATTCTTTAACTACTTGAAAATTATTTCCATTCTCATCTAATTTATAGACTACCCCTGCGTCATTTAGCCCTCCTTTTCTTGTAACACCCCAAATTTCATTAACCTGAGAATGAAGGTAACAAGTGGCAAAAAATAGAAGACAAATTGTAAATTTTAATTTTAGCATAACTCAAATATAATTATTCTTAAGATCTAGTTTTTTCCAATATTATTGAAAACCATTATTTCTTCTTCACCTTCTCCCAAACCTCAAATAAACTTTCTTGGCTTGGTCGGTTTTCAGGTATCTCAGTTAATGGTTCTACAGGTTCTGATTGTTCTTTCATTTCGGAAGGTAACAACTGGTACAATTCTGTTCCTTTTGTTTTCCAAGCAATCATTTCGTCGCTTACTTCCTTTATTTTCTTTGCAGGGTTTCCTACAATTAAACTTCGCTTTTCAAAAACAGATTTGGCTTTGATAAAGCTCAATGCCCCAATAATACATTCATCGCCAATCTCCGCTTCATCCATAATTACTGCGTTCATCCCAACCAAAACATTTTTGCCAATATTAGCTCCATGTACTATGGCTCCATGTCCAATATGAGCTCCTGCTTTTAAAGTTATTGTTATGCCAGGAAACATGTGAATCGTACAGTTCTCCTGCACATTACACCCATCTTCGATTATTATTCCTCCCCAATCACCACGAATGGCAGCGCCAGGGCCAATATAAACGTCTTTGCCAATTATTACATTTCCTGTAACTGTCGCTTGCGGATGAACAAACGCTGTAGGATGAACTACTGGAATAAAACCTTTGAAAGAAAAAAACATTGTTTTTTAAATTATTAATGACTAATTGCTTATGGTCAATTGCTAATGACTAATTTCTAATGATCAATTCTTTAATAGAAATTCACTATGAATTGGTAATTACCTGTTTGTAATTTGCATAAGTCTAACTATTAAGCTTCGATTTCATCGTTTTTTGTATGGAAGTCATAATACGTAATAATTCCTCTACTAGTGCAATTAATTCATTTGCAATAGATTTTTCAATTATTTCAGAATCCCTCATTAGCCTTAACCAATAATGAGATTCTCTGGCTTCTTTGTAAGAAATAGATATCTTGTGGACAAAATCCTTACTTGATTGCCCTCCAATTGCTTCTTCTATATTTGCACCAATTGAGGTTGAAGAACGAAGGAGTTGTTTTGTTAAAACATATTCCTTTTCAGTCTTTTGAATTTGTCTACAAATTTTAACAATAGCTAAGGCATAAGCATAACTCTTTTCTCGAAGTGGGTTTTCCTTTTCTTTATACATGATTATTTATTTTAGATGCATCGTTTTTTGTTTGAATTTATTAGTAATTGAAAATTAGTAATTAGTAATTATTAATTTATTCAAGCGTATCCTTTCAAAACATCTTTAGTATAGTCGCTTAATACAAGTTGCCCGCTCATCTCCGCTCTTTTTAATAACAAGTCGTCCCAATGTTCGGTGCCTTCCCAAAAAACACCTTTTAATAATTTTTGCGCCTCTGGGTTTTTAGATAATAGATAATCGACTAAGGCCTGAACTCCTTCATCTAGTGATTCAATATCTTCAAAAACATCGGCATACAAACCTTTCTCTTTTGCCCAATCTGCCGAGTAAAAATGATCAGCATTTATCGTCATTTGACTCATAGCTGAAATTCCCACTTTTCGTTCAACTGCTGGTCCAACTACAAATGGGCCAATCCCCACATTCAATTCAGATAATTTAACCGATGCAAATTTTGTAGCCAAACAATAATCAACAGCAGAAGCTACACCTACTCCACCACCGACAGCTTTTCCTTGTACTCGTCCAATAATTAATTTAGGGCATTTCCTACAGGCATTAATCACATTGGCAAATCCTGAGAAAAATTTTTTGCCTGTTGCTAAATCATTAATACTTATTAATTCGGTAAAACTTGCTCCTGAACAGAATGTTCTTTCTCCTCCACTCTTTAGAACGATTAATTTCACCGCATCATCCTCTCCAGCCTCAGTTATAGTTTGAGCCAATTTGCTCAATATATCACTTGGCAGTGAATTGTGTTTTGGATGAAAAAATTCGATTGTTGCCAATCCGTTTTCTTGCTTGTCTATTTTTACGTATTCTTCCATGTATTTCTATATTTTATTGTTTTTGAAAAGCTCCCTGAGTAATTAATTAGGTCAATCGGCTGTGTTTGGACGCTTAGTGTTTTCGGCTGTGCCGAAAATGTATTGAAGTGCCTAAATAAAGTGTACCGAAGGGAAACTTCAATTATATCAAAGAAAATTGCTCAAAATGATGATTTAAATGCTTTAGGTTCATCAAATCCCACAAATCTTTATCTAATTCTCCAAAAACTGCATTATTAGCAGTAGCATTTGGGTGTTCTTTGTAATACAATTCAAAAGCATCGTAGGCTTCTAAAAATTTAGCTTTCGCTTCATTCAAATTAGCATATACTAAATCCTCTAATTCTCCTTCTTTCAACACAGGTGTTTTAGAGTTTTTCGGAAATGGATAATAGTTGTACAAGCTATCTTGATATTTTTCAATGTGTTCCTCTGGCGTTATGACATCATATTTAATTTTATTAATCGCCGACTCAAAACTTGCTGTTAAATGTTCCAACATGTGCTGAGGGGTCATTATTCCCCACTTTGGTTTAGTATCTTCCTTTAATTTGACTAAATACCCTTCTACATTTTTGCGATTAATATCTACAAATGGGCTTTTCTTTGCCACCATAGTCAATACGGTTGCAATAGCTACCTTTTCATCATCTTGATCAAAAACCTCTACAAACCACTTCACGACTCCTGAAGGGAATTGCTTTCCTCGGACATCTTTATCTCTTTTTTCCTGACAAGTTAATCGAACATAAATGGTATCGCCATGATAAATAGGTCGCATAAAACGACAGGTATCTAAACCATAATTTGCAGCAACTGGGCCTTTGTTTGGATAAACAAATAAACCTGCAGCCGCAGATAAGATAAAATAACCATGGGCTGCTCGCTTTTCAAAAATTGTATGATTCAACGATGTGACATCGGTATGTGCATAAAAGTGATCCCACGAAAGGTTGGCAAAATTGGCAATTTCCGAATCCATGATGGTTCTTCGATGTGTTTTTAAAGACATGCCAGTCTCAATATCTTCAAAATGATATTTGAATGGATGATGCTCAGGCTCCTTGTATTTCGCACCCGCTTGAAAAATTCCTGTTATTTCAGTTATCGTAGTTGGTGAACCTTGAATAGCACAGCGCTGCATGTAATGTTTCACACCTCGCATTCCGCCCATTTCTTCTCCACCTCCTGCTCTTCCTGGACCGCCGTGTGTTAAAGTTGGCAATGGAGAACCGTGTCCTGTACTTTGTTTGGCAGAATCTTGATTCAAGACCAAAATACGACCATGATGTGATGCCGCTTCAACGGTAAATTCAGTAGCAATTTTATCGTCACCAGTAACAATGGAGGCACAAAGAGAACCCATTCCCAAATGCGAAAGCTCAACCGCTTCTGCTGTTGTAGTGTATGGCATCATCGTACTTACAGGACCAAATGCTTCAACATTATGTACCGCCAAATTTTTAAATGGATTTTTCTCCAACATCAATATTGGACTTAAAAATGCTCCTTTTTCAGCATCAGCACCATTCACCTCAACTGCATTTAAATTTCCATAAACAATTTCAGCCGTTTTACTCAGTTCGGCAACCCGTTCTTTCACTTCTTCCACTTGGTCTTTACTTACCAAGGCTCCCATTCTCGTTTCTTTTAAACTAGGATCGCCAATTACGGTTTTAGCCAATTCTTTTCCCAAAGCTATTTGTACATCTTCCATGTATTTTTCAGGAACCATAATTCTGCGAATTGCAGTACATTTTTGACCACATTTTACAGTCATTTCTACTTTAACTCCTTTTATAAATAGGTCAAATTCAGGAGTTCCCGGTGCGGCATCTAATCCTAAAACAGAGCAATTAAGCGAATCAGCTTCCATGTTAAATGGAACAGCCTCATTGATTATTCTTGGATTGGCTTTTAACATTCTTCCAGTACTTGCTGAGCCTGTAAAAGTGACCACATCTTGAGATTCTACCGTTTCTAAAATACTTCTTGCCGAACCACAAATCAATTGCAAAGCTCCTTCTGGCAAAATGCCAGAATCTATAATTTCTCGAGCGACAGCTTCAGTCAAAAAAGAGGTATTTGTAGCGGGCTTAACAACAGCTGGAACTCCTGCCATCCAGTTAACTGCACATTTTTCTAACATTCCCCATACTGGAAAATTAAAAGCATTAATGTGAACTGCGACACCTCTTTTTGGAACCATAATGTGATGTCCCATAAACTGACCGCCTCTCGATAAGTCTATTCCCTCACCATCTACATGAAATGGCTTATTTGGAAACTCTTTACGTAAAGAAGCATTGGCAAATAAATTACCAAAACCACCTTCAATATCAATCCAAGAATCAACTTTTGTAGCTCCAGTCTTATATGAAATTTCATAAAAAATAGCTTTCTTCTTTGTCAGGTATAAAGCTAATTTCTTAAGCATCATTCCACGCTCTTGAAAAGTCATTTTCCTTAAAGCTGGGTTTCCTATTTTTCTACCATAATCCAATATGGAAGCAAAATCCAATCCTTTGGTTGAAGCAGTTGCAACAATATCGCCGTTTACTGCATTAATTAAAGGAGTTCCATCTCCATCTCCAGTTACCCAATTTCCTTGTATATAATTTTCTAGTTTCATCATAATTACTTCTGTTTCATTTTAATGCTAATCAATAATAAAATCGATAATTCTGAAGCTTCATTTATAATTTGCTCTATAATTTTGGTATCAAGCCATTATAAACTTAAAACACCACTTATTAAGCTCGTTCAATAATCGTGGCATAACCTTGCCCAACACCAACACATAAAGTTGCCAAAGCATATCGTTTACCAGTCTTGTGTAATTCTAATGCTGCAGAATATAATATTCTAGCTCCAGTGACTCCTAAAGGATGTCCTAATGCAATCGCTCCTCCATTGGGATTAATCCGTGCATCCTTATCATCCAATCCCAACTCTCTAGTACAAGCTAAAGATTGTGCTGCAAACGCTTCATTGATTTCAATAATGTCGATATCATCTAAGGATAAGCCTGCTCTTTTCAATGCTAATTTCGTTGCTCCAACTGGTCCGATACCCATAATTCTAGGCTCAACTCCTACCACTGCAGAACTTACAATTCTCGCCAATGGTTTTAATTTGTATTTCTTCACAGCATCATTTGATGCAATTATCGTTGCTACTGCTCCATCATTTAAACCGGAAGCGTTTCCTGCGGTTACTGTTCCGCCTTCCCTTCTAAAGGCTGGTTTTAACCCTGCTAAACTTTCAACTGTAGTTCCCGCACGAATAAATTCATCCTTAATAAATAAGATTGGATCTTTCTTTCTTTGTGGTATTTCTACTCCTACGATCTCTTCTGCTAAACGTCCGCTTTCTTGAGCTTCTAGTGCTTTTTGTTGTGACCAAGCTGCAAAACGATCTTGATCTTCTCGAGAAATCCCAAATTTGTCAACCAGATTTTCTGCTGTTTCGCCCATCGCATCTGTTCCAAAAAGGTCTTTCATTTTTTTATTTACGAACCTCCATCCAAAACTTGAATCATGCATTTGAGCATCTCTGCCGAAAGGAGTTGAAGTTTTAGAAATGACCCAAGGACCCCGAGTCATGTGTTCCACTCCACCCGCAATAAACAAATCGCCTTCACCTGTTTTTATAGCTCTATTGGCATGCACAATAGCAGACATGCCTGAAGCACATAAACGATTTACCGTTTCACCTGGAACTGTAAAAGGTAAACCTGCAATTAGCGCAGACATACGAGCCACATTGCGATTGTCTTCTCCCGCTTGATTGGCACAACCTAAAATAACATCATCATAAGCTTCAGCTGGAATATTGGGATTTCGTTTAATAATTTCTTTTATAACTATCGCCCCTAAATCATCTGCTCTAACTGGCGACAATGTGCCTGTAAATCTTCCAATAGGAGTTCTAATACCGTCTATTATATATGCTTCTTTCATAGTTTATTTTTGGAAGGTTAAAGTTAATAAAGAAGTACCTAAAGTTTTGATTTATTCTCAATTTACCTTTTGAACTCCTTCATGAGAATTTGGAATTGTAATTAAAAACACGATAAATTTGAGATACCTTCTAATAGTGCGACTCCTTCGGAGTCGGTTGCTGCTCGGTTTATGCTCATTAATTAAGCTACGAACCCGTTGGGTTCGATAAATTCCTAATTTCGGTTGCCAATGTTTCGACTCATTTCGACGAGCTCAATGACCGCCGCTCAACATGACAATCGATTGGCTATTCGATTAATTAATTTTTGACTTTACTCAAGGTCACTAACGGTTAGTAAGCAGTTTGTTATTAAACATCATGCTCTTTCGATGTTCGATAAACCGTTCCTCTAAAAAAGTAAAATGGCTCTTCGTGACCTACGCAAGTAATCGTAACATCTATATCTGCTTTCTTATTTCCTAAAGAAATTACCTTAGCTTCTGCTCTTAGTGTATCGCCTAGTTTGGCTCCTTTAGCATAAGACATATTTCCATTTATTAAGGGGGAAATTCGGCCGTAAGAATTGGATGCAAAAGCTAAAGCCGAATCGGCTAAAGAATAAGCCATTCCACCATGTAAAGTTCCGAAGCCATTTAGCATTTCTTTTCGAACTTCCATTTCTAAAATACAATGACCTTCTTCAATTAAAATTGGATTTATTCTTAACCATTGAGAACAAAAATCATTCTCCATCATGGATTCGTAAACTTTTCGCGCTTTACTCATTTTTATTTGTTTATCATTATTCCTGAAAAGGAAAAAGTTTCATTAAAGATCTGTAAATACTCTGATGCAAAACAGTTGCATGATTTTCATATGCAAGCTTCTCAAGATCTATTGTTACATTTTCGAGTTTAGCTTTTTTTAATAAGCTATATAGCTCTGCCGCATCATTTCGCATGATTCGATGTTCTTTGGCTCCAACCGAAATATAAACATCAAGGTCTTTTAATCGATTTTTTTGAACCAATTCAGGCAAGTCCTTCTTTAAACTACCATTATCCCACCACAAACTAGGACTGACAATTAAATAGTGTTTAAAAAGCTTTGGCTCTTTCAACAAAATTTCTGTAGCCAACAAACCACCCAAAGATTGACCAATAAGATAACTTTCAGTTGACACTTTAAAGTTATTATTTACATAAGGAATTAATTCCAACTTCAGAAAATTAATAAAAGCCTCAGAATGGCCAGTAGTGGGGTATTTTTCATTTAAAGATTGTACTTCAGTTTTAAAGGTAAAATCTCGTTTACGATCAACATTTGCGATGCCAACAACAATAACTTCGGGCATTTTAAATTGCAAATTAAAAAATTGAATTAATCCAACAAGGTGCAAAAAATCCTCATTCATAGAGCCATCTAAGACATAAAAAACAGGAAAATCACTCGTGTCGCTATAGGATGGAGGAAGGTATATATTTAAGGTTCTTTCCTCGTTTAGTTGTGTGGATTGCATTTTATGTATTTCTCCAATCGCCAAGGGACTTTCTTGACTAAAAGTAAAGAAAGACAACATCAATAAGCTAATAAAAACATAGCTTTTCATAAAATTTAAGTTCATCTATTATAATTTACTATTCTGTTTAGATAAGTTTTCTCCCTCTAAAAAAAATTCGAATTAGATTTCGACATTTTCCTTAAAAGCGGGCAACATCGATATCGCTCTTCGTGGTACTCATGATATAGCTTATCCAATTGCTCAACACAAGATTGAATCCCGATTTCATCAGCCCAAGCCAATAATCCTTTTGGGTAATTCACACCATAGCACATAGCAAGGTCAATGTCTTTTGCATTGGCAATGTTCAAATACAAGGTATCGGCGGCTTCATTAATCAGCATGACTAAAACTCGATTTAAAATAGTACGAGCTAAAACCTCATCTTCATTTGCACTTGGGTTTACTGCTCCTTCTGCATAATTGTAATATCCCCTACCCGATTTCCGACCTAAATATCCTGCTTCTGACAATCTTTTTTGAGCGAAAGCGGGCTTATATCTTGAATCGTAATAGAAAGCTTTAAAGACGGTTTCCGTAACCGTATAATTCACATCGTTACCAATAAAATCCATCAGTTCAAAAGGCCCCATTCTAAACCCACCTAGGGTTTTCATAGCCCAATCAATCGTTGCGCAATCGGCAATTCCTTCTTCATAAATTCGCAAAGCTTCGCCATAAAAAGGACGAGCAACTTTATTGACAATAAACCCAGGAGTATCTTTTACCTGAACAGTTGTTTTTCCCCAACGGTCAATTTCATCTCTTGTTGCTTTTAAAACAGCAGCATCAGTTTGAATTGCAGGAATAATCTCAACCAGTTTCATTAAAGGAGCTGGGTTAAAAAAATGAACCCCTATAAACCGCTCTGGTTTTTTTAAACAGGCAGCCAATGAAGTAATTGACAAAGAAGATGTGTTTGAAGCAATGATGCAATTCGAAGAAACAATGGATTCTAAGTTTTGAAATACCGACTTTTTAATGTCAGGATTTTCAACAATAGCTTCTATTATTAATTCTGCATCCGAAAAATCATTTAAGTCTGCTGAGTATATTATTAAACTGGAAATAGATTCTGATTTATCTTGATTAATCCTTCCTTTTTCTACTAATCTAGCCAAAATCCTTTGCAATGCTATTTTGCTTTTTTCAAGTGCTTGTTCGTTTACATCATAAACAACAACTTTACAATTTGCTGTGGCTGCAACTTGCGCTATACCACTTCCCATGGTTCCACATCCGATAATTCCTACATTCATATACTGTTTTTTTTGCTTGGCTAAAATAGTTCTATATGTACGATATTTAAAGGATTTATAGTAAAAATTTAAATTATTAACTAATAATCTAGTTTTATAACTAAATTTTTAGTTATATTTGTTTCCATGAAAGAACTAACAAAGGCGGAAGAAGAGATAATGCAAATTTTATGGACATTAGAGAAGGCATTTGTAAAAGATATACTTGCCGAATTCAAAGAACCTAAACCTGCATACAATACCGTTTCTACCATCATTCGAATTTTAGAAAAAAAGGATTTTGTTGGCTATAAAGCTTTTGGAAAAACGCATCAATACTATCCAATCCTTACCAAGGAGGCGTATAAAAGTCAAATTTCAAAAAGTCTAATATCTAACTATTTTGGAGGCTCTGTAGAAAACTTAGTTTCATTTTTTGCCAAAAAAGAAGAAGTAAATGTGGAAGAGTTGGATCAAATTTTAAATCAATTAAAAGCAAAGAAAAAATGAATAATTGGCTTTCCTACTTTTTTGAAGTAAACATATATTTACTAATCATTGGCTTAGGTTTTCAATTTGGTTTTAAAAAAAATCGAAATTATCAATTTGGGAGGCCATTTTTAATCATCGGAACGTTAAGCGCATTTATTTTCCCATTTTTAAAGTTTGAAAAATTAGCAGCAGTATCTAAAGATTTAATTACTGAAGCTTGGATTTTAGAGCCTGTCACGATACTCCCTACTCAATACTTTTCATTTGATTATCAATTGATCATTATAGCTATAATTGGAATTGGGGCTTTGACTAAAATAACTATAACAGCTTTTGGCTTTTTTCGATTATTTACCTTTAAGAAAAAGACTAAAAAAGAAGGACGTTTTTATACTATTCCTTCAAGCGCAAAAGCATTTAGTTTCTTCAACTCAATTTTTATAGGAGAAAAAATTCCTGCATCAAAGAAAGAAATCATATACAAACATGAATTAGTTCACGTCCAAAAAAGACATTCTATTGACGTGTTATTCATGCAGTTGGTACAAGCAATAGCTTGGTACAATCCCGCTGTGTATTTAACTACTTCCAATTTAAAAGAGCTACATGAATATGAAGCCGATCAATTGTGCCAAGAAGACTCATTTACTTATGTTGAGCTCTTATTGCAACAAAGTTTTGAAAATTATAACCTTTCATTTATACATCAATTTAATTCTAATCACATAAAAAATAGAATCATGAGAATACAGAAGAAAACTAATCAACGAATTAGTAAAGTTGCACTATTAACAACTTTAAGCATCCTTTTTGGCTCATTTGCAATTAGTCAGAATTCACATTTAGTATTAGACAATCAATTAACTCAATTTGCTGAAAACAGGAATCCAATAAAGGAATCAAGTTTTAATTCAGAAGATAAAATGGCTGAATATCCTGGTGGACAAACTGAATTATTTAACTTTTTGGGTAATGAAATAATATACCCTAAAATATCTAAAGGCGAGAAATCCGAAGGCACTGTTTACGTCAGTTTTATAGTTGGAATAGATGGCACTTGCACTGACTTTAACATTAAAAGAGGAGTATCTGAATCGATAAACAACGCAGCTTTAGTTGCATTAAAGAAAATGCCCAAGTGGATTCCTGGAACTAAGGATGGAGAAAATATAGCTATGGAAATGACCATCCCAATTAAGTTTGTTCTTCCTGAGCCTGAAGCTCCAAAGTCTCCTGACAAATAAAAAACGCTATTAGTCATTCGATGAGGCATTAATAAATTGATATGTTTAATTTAGCTTCTTAATAAAATCCATTATGAAAATTAAAGCACTTACAATTTCACTGGCGTTTGCATCTATTTTATCATTGAAAGCTGCTGAATTAGAATTAACTTCTACAACAAATACAGAAGTGGTTAAACTTCAGGAAAAAGACAAACAAGCGTCTTTCCCTGGAGGTAAAGAAGAACTAGCCAAATGGTTGCGTGAAAACATGGATTATCCTTCGGATATGAAAAGATTTGGAACTGTCACCATTGATTTTATTGTTAAGAAAAATGGAAAACTAACTGATTTTGCGATTCGTAAAGGAGTAGATGAGGATTTAGATGTTATTGCAATAGAAATTTTAAGAGGTATGCCTAAGTGGGAGCCTGCTATTAAAGATGGTAAAGCGGTAGATTCTAAAGTTCAACTACCAGTAAAGTTTGTTCCTAAAAAGGAAGAAGGCGAATTAAGCGAGTAATTTTAAAGCGATGTAAAACATCGCTTTTTTTATTACAACAAGTTTATTACTCTCCCTTAAAAACTGGTTTCCTTTTTTCTAAAAATGCAGCTACCCCTTCATGATAATCGTGGGTTTCGCTAGCTTCAATTTGCAATTTGGACTCTACAACTAATTGTTCATCAAGAGAATTTGACATTGCCAAATTGAATGCTTGTTTTGTTAAAGCTAGTCCTTTTGTTGGCATCGTAGCCATTCTGTTTGCTAATGCAGTAACTTCTTCCTCAAAGTTTTCCAATGAAAACACTTTATAAATCATGCCCATCTTTTCCGCTTCCTCCGCCGAAACTTTATCGCCTAACATAGCTAAAGCAGAAGCTTTTTGAAAGCCTATTAAACGTGGCAAAAAGAATGTTCCGCCACTATCAGGTATAAGTCCTATTCCGCTAAAAGCTTGAATAAAGCTCACTTTTTCATGAGCGACAACAATATCACAAGCTAAAGCAATGTTTGCACCTGCCCCTGCAGCTACACCATTTACCGCTGCAATAATTGGTTTTTCAGTCGTTCTAATTTTTTGAATGATTGGACTGTAATGTTCATCTAATATTTTTCTAAACCCCGGGTTTTGAGCTTGGTCTGTTACTTCTACTAAATCTTGACCAGCGCAAAATGCTTTTCCTTCGCCTGTTAATACGATCACTCTAACTTCTTTATTCAGATGGCAATCGTCTAGTGCATTTTGCAATGCCAAAGCCATTTCTCGGTTAAAGCTATTGAATGATTTTGGTCTATTCAACGTTATTCTGGCAATGCCGTTTTTAATATTTAATAAAATGGGATTCATTGGATTTTTATTTCAAACATTTAAAATAATCGAAAGGCTCGTGGCATTCATTACATTGGAATAGTGCTTTGCAGGCTGTAGATCCAAAACGATTAACCATTCTGGTGTTTAATGAACCGCAATTGGTGCATTGAATTGTATTGGGTTTTCCTGCTAAAGCATCTTTGTCAACACTTGCCGAACGTGGAGCTGCAATACCATATTTTTCAAGAGCATTTCTTCCTCTTTCATTAATCCAATCAGTAGTCCATGCAGGGGCGAGAATTAATTTAACCTTCGCTTCAAACCCTGCAAATTTCATCGCAGAAACTATATCGTCGGCAATGGTGTCCATGGCTGGACAACCAGAGTAAGTTGGTGTAATAGAAATGGTATATATATCATTATCCAGTTCTACTTTTCGAACAACTCCCATATCTACAATGGACAAAACAGGAATTTCTGGATCGCTTACAGAAGTTAGGATTTCTAGGATATGTTCTTCCGTTTCAAGCATGGCTTGTTACCATTTCATTTGAGGATAAGCACGCTGCATGTATTGGAATTCTGCTAAAATAAACCCCATATATTCTGTATGGCGGCCTTGTTTTCCTCCAAATTGCTGAACCTCATCTAAGTTAATGCTCAGGTTTGCTTCTGCTAATGTAGCTTTCACTTTAGACAGATAAGCTGTTTTCATTTTATTTAAATCAGCTCCTACTCCACTTTCTTTGGCTATTCTTTCAATATCAGTTTCTTGAAAAAGCTCCATTGCAAAACGCCAAGTGTTATTAAATGCAAGTTGCATTTTCTCATGACTGACTTCAGTACCATCTCCTAAGCGAGTTAACCATGCGCTAGAAAAGTCAACATGGTAATCTACTTCTTTAATCGATTTCTTGGCAATAGCATTAATTCTTTCATCAGTGCTATTTGCTAATTCATTCAATAACAATTGATGATATACGTCAAATAAAAATTGACGTGCAACAACATAAGCAAAATCAGTATTTGGTTGCTCTACCAATAAGGTATTTCTGTATTGATGTTCGTATCGCAACATTGCAACATCATCTTCTGTTTTTTCTTCTCCTTGTAACTCAGCGGCGTATTGAAAATAATTTCTAACCTGACCAAATAAATCTAAGGAAATATTGGTGAGTGCAATGTCCGTTTCTAACTCAGGCCCATGGCCACATAATTCGCCTAAGCGTTGTCCCAAAATCATGGAGTTGTCGCCAAGTAACAATAGGTATTGATATAATTGCTCTTTATTCATCAAGTTTACATGTGTTTAATTTCGTCAGGCAAAGTATAAAAAGTTGGATGTCTATATACTTTATCCGCTGCTGGTTCAAATAATTCTCCGTTTTTCTCAGGATTTGAAGCGGTGATATGCTTCGATTCTACCACCCACAAACTAACTCCTTCTTGCCTTCTTGTATATACATCTCTGGCATTTTGAATTGCCATTTCTGCATCTGCAGCATGTAAACTGCCAGCATGTCTATGTTCTAATCCGTTTTTACTTCGAATAAATATTTCCCAAATCGGCCACTCCTTATTCATAATCTTATTTTTTTATGTTCTTTCCACGAAACTCAATTGAATATTAAGTCCAATAGAGCTTTTCGCTTTGTTATACTGCTTTATTTAATCTTCTATTTGCTTTCTTTTCTGCATGTACCGTTGCTGCTTCTCTAACCCAAGCACCTTCATCCCATGCTTTATTTCGATCTGCGAGTCTTTTTTTATTACACAAGCCATTTCCTTTTACAACATTCCAAAACTCTTCCCAATCTAATTCTCCAAAATCATAATGACCTGTTTTCTCATTCCATTTCAAATCTGGGTCAGGAACTGTTAATCCTAATATTTCAGCTTGTGGTACTGTTTGATCGACAAATTGTTGACGCAATTCATCATTAGTTTTTTTCTTGATTTTCCATTTCATGGATTGTTCCGTATTTGGAGAATCTTCATCTCTTGGGCCAAACATCATCATCGATGGCCACCACCAACGATTCAATGCGTCTTGAGCCATCGCTTTTTGAACTTCAGTTCCATTACATAAAGTTAGCATGATTTCATAACCTTGTCGTTGATGAAAACTTTCTTCTTTACAAATTCGAACCATTGCTCTAGCATAAGGACCATAAGAAGTTTTAGTAAGCATAACCTGATTAATAATGGCTGCCCCATCAACTAACCATCCAACTGCTCCTATATCAGCCCAAGTAACTGTTGGATAATTAAAAATGCTTGAATATTTAGCTTTCCCAGAATTCAATTGTTCCATTAACTGGTCTCTAGAAATCCCTAAAGTTTCTGCGGCACTATACAAGTATAAGCCATGTCCAGCTTCATCTTGAACCTTTGCCAAGAGCGCTACTTTTCTTCGCAATGAAGGAGCTCTTGTAATCCAATTCCCTTCAGGCAACATACCAATCACTTCTGAGTGAGCATGTTGAGATATTTGACGAATGTGTGTTTTTCGATATTTTTCAGGCATCCAATCTTTGGCTTCTATATTCTCACCACTATCGATTCTTGCTTGAAATTCTACCTCTAGGTCTCTTGTTTTATTATCCATAATCTTTTTGATTTAGCAGTCAAAATCTACTACAATGTTTTTTGTTTTAGGAACAGATTGACATGTTAAAATATAACCTTGCTCCACTTCCTCTTTTTCTAATGCGTAATTAACCTCCATCTCAATTTCTCCTTCAATTAATTTTGCTTTACATGTACAACATACACCTCCTTTGCAAGCAAATGGCAAATCAGCATTATTGCTTAAAGCTGCGTCTAAAATACTAACTCCACTTTGACTCATTAGAAAAGAAGTTCTCACTCCATTATTTATAATGGAAATATCACTCATGTCTGCATTATTGACATCAATACTCTTTTTCTTTTTAGCTCCTTTTGGAGTACCAAACAATTCAAAATGTATTTTTTCTTTAGCAACTCCATGTTCTTGTATGTAATCTCTTATTAAAAAAACCATTTCAATTGGCCCACACAGAAAATACTCATCCACCGAATGAATATCAAGCAATAAATTTGAAATTGAATCCATTTTCTCAACACTCATTCGACCGTTAAACAATGGAGCGTCACGTTTTTCTTTGGTCAAAAAATGATACAGTTCAAACCTATTTAAAAATTTATTCTTCAAGCCCTCTACTTCTTCTTTCAGAATAATGGATTGTATCGTTTGATTAAAGTAAAATAATTTAAATCTACTGTTGGGCTCTTCAGTTAAATGGGTTTTAATAATCGAATGTATGGGAGTAATTCCGCTTCCAGCTGCAAATGCAACATAGTTTTTAGTTTTAGTTTTATCGATTTCTTTATAAAACTTTCCATTAGGTGGCATTATTTCTAATTCATCTCCAACTTTTAAGACATCGTTGACATAGGTAGAAAATCGACCATCATCAATTTTTTTAACGGCTACTTGCCACACATGATCTAAGGGGCTAGAGCAAAGAGAATAAGAACGCCTGACTTCTTCACCATTTATATTGGTTTTTAATGTAAGATGCTGACCATGTTTATAAGAAAAAGCTTCTTTTAAGGAATCACTGATATCAAAAGTTAGAACCGAACAATCTTTCGTTGTCTTTCTAATCTCTTTTAGTTTTATAGGGTAAAATCGTTGTGCCATTCAGAAAATTTAGTGCTTAACAAATATAAAGATTGTTCTTTCAAAGTAAAATTATTTTCAATTGAGATTATAAAACAGATTCGCCATTTAAATCAGTTGTCAAATACTCAGTCATAACATCAAAGAACGGCAAAATCTTTAAAAAACCGTCCATTGCTTGCTCAATAAAATTTTCACTCATTACTTCTTCATCAGTAAACCGATGCATGACATAAAAATTTTTAAACCTCAATAAATCAATGTTTGGATCATCCTTTTCAAAACCCCTTGGTGCTGTTTTTAATTGTTCGCCCTGCAAACTACCAAAGTAGCTTTTAAATGTTTTGTTTTCTAATACACTTCTAAGCGGAGCTGCATCAAGTGAAATTTGATCTCTGATGAGTTGCAAATCCTCTTTATTGGGTGCATAAAATCCACCACCAATCATCGAATTCCCAGGTTCAATCGAAAAATAATACCCTCCTCTTCTATCTGACCCATATCTTGAAAAAGAACCAGAGCGATTTGTTTTATAAGGCTCTTTATTTTTAGAAAAACGAACATCCCTATAAATCCGAAACATACTCTTTTTTCCACTTGGTGTTTCAATTACATCATGTTGGTTTAACTTTTCAATAATAGCATCTGCAAATGTATATACCTCTTTATGAGATAACTCGTATCTTTTTTTATTCTCTTGAAACCATTCTTTCGTATTGTTTTTCTTTAAATCTTTTAAAAAGTCAATTGTTAACTTTGTAATCATGGTGGATAAATTTAGGGTAGTGAAATTACTAAATTTGAAGTCTTAATCTTTTGAATTCAAGTATGAAAAATGAAATCAAATTACAAGTAATCATAAATGTAGAGCCATTAAAGGTATGGAAAACCTTGACTGAGCCTCAATTTGTAAGAAAGTATTTTTACGACTCTATTTTAAATACCACTTGGAAAGAGGGTTCTGAATTAGTTTTTTACAATGACAAACAAGGAGAACCTCTAAAATTAGTTCATGGAAAAGTACTTAAAGTTGAAAAAACAAAAAGGCTGAGTTATACTGTTTTTCCAGAAGATGCCATGTATGATGATGTAATTAATAACCATTTAACCATTAACTATCAATTACAAGATTTGGTAGGAAAAACCCAACTAAATATTTTACAAGAAGGATTTGCCACAGTTGCCGATGGAGAAAAAAGATATCAAGACAGCGTAGAGGGATGGAACCACTCTATTCCAATTATCAAAGAAACCGCTGAATCTATTGAAGATCTTTTTTAATGAAAAAAAGTTTTATAGGTGAAGTTACTCTACACAATTCTAACCTATGGGGTGGTCACATTAAAGTCCCCTATGAAATAGCACAATTCTACTCTCAAAAAAAAGTAAAACGGTTTATTTGCCTGCTTCAAAAAGAAATTAAAATTAATTGCGCTATTCTTAGTGATGGGAAAGGCCCATTTATACTCATCAACAAAGAAATAAACAAAAAGCTAAAGAAAAATATTGATGAAACTGTTTTAGTTGAATTGAGTCCTGACGATTCTAAATATGGAATGGAAATGCCTATCGAATTTGAACAATGTCTGATGGAAGATGAAGCTGCATATAAGTTTTTTGAAAATCTTAGCCCGGGAAAGCAACGAAACCTTATTCATTTAGTACTTAAAATTAAAAATTCGGATATTAGAATTCGTCGTTCATTATCCATTATTGAACACTTAAACAGAGAGCAAGGAGAACTTGATTTTGTGAAATTGAATGAAGTCATCAAAGAATTCAATCAGAGATTTAAAATTAACTAATTATATATCAATCGATAATATCATTTTAAATAAAATACATGTATATACATATATTAAGATTTTATAAGTAGTTTTGCGAAAACATAAAACAATTTTAAAATGAAAAAAATTAACCTATTTGCAATAATTGCAACAGTAAGTGTATCAATGATTTCTTGTGGTGCACCTGAAGAAAAAAAAGTAGAAGAAACTGTAGTAGAAGAAGTAGAAACAGTTGAGCCAACTTCTATTAACATTAATTTACCAGAAAGCTCAGTAATGTGGAAAGGTCGTGTTTTAGGAATGCACTCACACCACGGAACTGTTGCTATTACAGAAGGAACACTAGAAATGGCGGGTGATGTTGTTACCGGTGGTAAATTCACAATTGACATGAAAAGCATTAACCCAACAGATAGTGCTTACTCTGCTGAAAAAACTCCAGAAAAATTAGTAGGTCACTTATCTTCTGCCGATTTCTTCTTAGTTGATTCTTTTCCAACTGCTAGTTTTGTTATCAAAAGTGCAGATTTGGCTGCTAAAACCATTACAGGTGACTTAACAGTTAGAGGAACAACGAACGAAGAGGTAATTGAAAACGTTATGATTAACCAAGAAAGCGGAGAAGCTACTGGTAAATTAGTTTTTGACAGACAAGCATTTGGAGTTGCATTTACTCATCCTTTAAAAGATGTTGTAATTTCAAACGATATTGAATTAGACATTAAATTAAAAATGTAATTACATTTATAGATGTATTAGGCCGTTATGTTAAAATCATAACGGCTTTTTTTTGTCTAAAATTTACTGCAATCAAATAATTAAATTTGCTAAAAATATAATCTATGAAATTTTCACTTCCTAAATTAAAATATACTGATGGCAATAATTTTTTCTTACTTGCAGGGCCTTGTGCAATTGAAGGAGAAGAAATGGCTTTTGAAATTGCAAGTCGGATTTATGAAATAAGTAGTAGGTTGGAAATTCCATGGATATTTAAAGGTTCTTACCGAAAAGCCAATCGATCTCGATTGGATTCTTTTACTGGTATTGGCGATGAAAAAGCATTGAAAATTCTAAATGCTGTAGGCAAAAAATACAATGTTCCAGTTGTAACTGATATACACGCAGCCAACGAGGCCGCTATGGCTGCAGAGTATGTTGATGTCTTGCAAATTCCAGCTTTTTTATGCCGACAGACAGACTTATTAGTAGCAGCAGCCAAAACAGGAAAAGTAGTTAATATTAAAAAAGGGCAATTTTTAGCTCCGGAATCCATGAAGTTTGCTGTTGACAAGGTAAAAGAATCAGGTAATGATCAAGTCTGGTTGACCGATAGGGGAAATATGTATGGCTATCAAGATATGATAGTTGATTTTAGGGGAATTCCAAAAATGAAAAAATTTGGCGTTCCTGTCATCATGGATATCACACACTCATTACAACAGCCAAACCAGCCTTCGGGAGTTACTGGTGGAGAGCCTGAAATGATTGAAACTATAGGGAAAGCGGCTATTGCTTCTGGAGCAGACGGTATTTTTATAGAAACTCATTTTGATCCTGCAAATGCAAAATCTGATGGAGCAAACATGTTACACTTAGATAATTTAGAAGCCTTGATGGAAAAATTAATTCGGGTTCGTAAAGCCGTTATTTAAGCCTTTAATCTTCATCTTCAAATACCTTAATTTTTCCGATAACCTTAAATTCAGTTCGCCTATTTTTAGCTCTCCCTTCCGGATTGTCACTCCCATCTGCGTTTTTATTTAATGCTATTGGTTTAGCCATTCCATAGCCTTTAGCTTGCAATCGTTCTTTTGCTATACCTTTTTTCTTTAAATATTTAACTACACTCTCAGCTCTTTCTTGCGATAGTTTTAAGTTATAACCTTTCGATCCTTTACTATCGGTATGCGAACTGATTTCAACAACAATTTCTGGGTTGTTTATTAGCATTGGGTAAATGGTCGTATCTATTACATTGCTAGCCACTTCTGTTAATTCAGCTTTATCGAATTTATAGTATATATTCTCTATAACTATAGCTTGATTAGTAATTGCATTCAATTGAAAGTTTTTAGAGTACGCGCTTTTAGTTTTATAATCAAAGGTGTTTATTGTTTCTTCGTTTCTGAAGTAATTCTCATTTTCAGCAGTAATAACATATTTTTGATTGGGGTCTAAATTCACTTTATAATCTCCATTTTCATCCGTTTTAGTTTCTTGAACTAAAAAACGTTCTTGGTTAGATTCATCTAATTGATACACTCTAATTTTTGCATTTTTCAACGGTTTGCTTGATGAAGTTGAAAATTCCATAACTTTTCCTGAGCAAGTCCTTACAAGAGTTACTTTGTTTTTAAAGGAAAACAAATCATCACAGCATGTAGCATTATTTTTAACATTTCCATCTGTTCTATTAGAAACAAAAAAACCTCCACTTCCCTCCTTGCTCTCAGTGTAATACAATTCATCATATCCCGAATTGATGGATACTCCTAAATTTTCTGGTTCAGACCATTTACTTTTTTCACCAGCCGACATAAAAACATCTAATTCACCATAACCAGGATGACCGTTTGAACTAAAGTATAGTTTTCTGTTTCTAGGGTTTATTGTCGGAGTCATTTCATCACCAATGGAATTTATTTTTGAACCGCAATTTCGAGCCTCTTTATATGTGTTTTTCTTTGCATCGTAAATGCTATACCAAATATCTAATCCACCTTTACCTTCTTTTCTGTCCGAAACAAAATAGATAACGTCCCTTTCCTTTGAGTCCTTCCCAACAGCTACCTGAGTTTCTGTGTAATTCGAATTGATGGTTTTTGGCAATAATTCTATTTCTTTAGTATCGATTTTCAGACCATACAGATCGCAAGTTACTTTTCCTGAGTTCATTGTTTTACAAGCTGAAAAATAGAATTTAGTTCCATCGAAATTAAATGCTCCATTCGCAATTTGCGTTCCTTCTATTATTGGATTATCTACCCATACTCCAGCTGATACCCAAGTCTCATTTGCATCTTTTTGGGCTAAATAAAATTTTCGCTGAGGCAAACTATCCGAATCAAGTTCAAAACTATTTTCACCATTTAGCTTGAGAGAATTATACAATAACTTGTTTTCAGATAAATATATTGGTGATGCCTCCATGTGTTCTCCATTAATATCAGAACCTAACCCTTCTATAAATAAATCCTCTGACTTATTGTCCTTAGGCAATTGGCAACCTTCAATTGCATTTTTTGCTAATTTGATGTATTTCCTATCGTTCTTTTCTCCACGATAATCTTTTCTAAATTGATCATAAAGTGGCGTGGCTAAAGCACATTTGCCTTGAGCTCGATACATGTTTGCCAAATAAAATACAGCTAATTTATTTTTGTTTTTCTCAGAATTAATCAGCTTTTCATAAGAGTTTGCAGCTTTGCTATAATCTCTTAAATAGCGATAACACTCTGCAAGTTCAAACTGTATGTTTAAGTCTTCTGGTTTTTGATTTAAGTAATCTGTATAAAATGAAACTGCTGCTTTATAATCCTTGTATTCTTTAGCAGAATTAGCTAGGTTTTTGAGTTTATTCAAACTCACATTTTCATTTTGAGCTTTCAAGTTAAAACATAAAAGACAAAAAATTAGAATGAATGTATATCTTTTAAAATCTTTCACAAGGAATGGCTCTTTTTTTAATGGATTGATGTTTAGGAACAAAAATTAAGCTGAGTTCAAAAGCTCCTTGATAATTTGAAGCTAATTCTAAATCGGATATATTAAAATCATAAGAAGCGCCTAAATCAAAATTTCCTATTCCCAAATGAGTTCCTATAATTAGGGCATCTATGTTTCGCCCAAAACCAGCTCTAGCATACACGAATGGCTGAATGTATTGCACATTGCTTTCTTTAGTGGTCTTAAATCTAATCCCTGAACCTAATACCGTTTCTGATGCAGCTCCTAATTTATAATAGTTTAAGTAAGGCATTAAATCCATTCTTTTTTTAAGGTAATACTCTGCCAAGCCTTGAATTCCAACACCCATTGCTAATTTATTTGTTTCATTAAAGAAAGACTCATTGGGTTTATTCAAATTATCTATGCTAATGCCCGAAAGGATTTTTAGTTTATCATTTATTGTTCGCTTCCAGCCCATATTTATTCCTAAACTCCAAAAGCTTAAATCTTGATTGTTTAAATTTTCACCACTTGCCAATTGCTCATTAAAACCTCCAGTATTTCTATCGTATTGTTCCGGAAAAGTAAGCTGTTTGGAATTGAATTGTTTCAAATGAATCCCATTGTTTACTCCAAACAAAAATGTATTTTCTTCAAGTTGATAACTAGCCGCTAGATTAACATTGAATTGATTGATCGTCAATTTGCCATCTCCACTTTCATCATTAAAATATTGTATTCCGCTGAAAAAAGTTATTCCATTATCAAAGCTATAAACACTTGTATTAAATCCTAAAATAGAGCTTTTAAAAGGCACACCAATACTACCCCATTGCTCGCGGTAGGCTGAGTATATTTGATAATCTCCTTGATAATTATTTGAAATTGAAAAATTTCTTTGTTGGATGGAGACCACCGATTGTGAAAAATGTACGTCTTGACTATGAAGTGATAAAAACAAAATTGACAGTATGCCTGAAAAAATTATCCTAAACCAAGTTGGTATATTTGAAGTTTTGGTCATTTTGATAAATGTATCAAGATTTTATTAAACCTAACTAAATGCATAAAATTATATTTAAATCCATACTTGTTGTTAGCTTTCTAGTTTTGACGAAAGAAAGCTATAGTCAGTTGCAGGCAAATTTTTCTGCAAATACAACAAGTGGATGCGAAGCTATTTCTAATGTACAGTTTACTGATTTATCAAGTGGCTCGCCAGTCACTTGGTTTTGGGATTTTGGAAATGGAAACACCTCAACTCTACAGAACCCGATTGCAAATTACACGAGTATTGGTACCTATAGTGTTAGCCTAAAAGTTACGAATGGAGTAAATGAAGATACAGAAATCAAAACCAATTTTATTCGCGTTTATAAAAAACCCATTGCTAGTATATCTGTAGGCAGCCACACTGGCTGCCCACCTCTACCTGTTACATTTATCAGCACCTCAACACCTGGCGATGGAGCTTTGCAATCTTATATATGGGATTTTGGTGATGGAAGCCCAGCTGGCACAACCAAAACTGTAACTCATACTTATCAGACTGGAGGAATATATCCTGTTTCTCTTCAAGTATTTGATATCAATGGTTGTAGTAATAGTACTACTTTTAATAGTGTACAAGTCACCAAAGCTCCTACTGCCAATTTTAGTGCATTTAATAGCACTTCTGCTTGCACAATTCCTTACACAGTTAATTTTAATAACACATCAAGTGGGAGTGGATTAAGTTATTTATGGAATTTTGGCGATGGTAATACTTCAACTCAAGCTTCACCTACTCACACATATACAACTCTAGGAAAATATACGGTTTCGCTAAAAGTTAGCGATTCCAATTGTTCTGACACACAAGTTGCAACAGACTTTGTAAAACTTGAAAATGTCAATGCTGAATTTAATTTGGGTCATGATACAATTTGTTTTGGGCAAGCATTAAACATCACGAATTTAAGCACAGGCGCAAGTTCATACTTATGGGACTTTGGAAATAATACTAATGCATCTAAGCCTAACCCAACGGTTAATTATTCTGATTCTGGTTGGTTTCAAATCAAATTATTAGCTACAAATGGAGCCACATGTACTTCTACTAAAATAGATTCCATCTATGTTCAGAAAGTAAAAGCAAATTACATAAGTAACAAACATAATATATGCAACAACCCAGATACTATACAACTTACAGCTAGTGGCTACAATGTATCAAATTATAGTTGGTCTTATTACCTAAATGATACTTTGAGAAAAAGCTCAGGAAGTTCTCTAGAAATAATACAGGTTAATAAGGGCATATTCTCCGACACATTATTTGCAAAAAGTGCTTTCGGTTGTGTCGATACAGTGGTTAATGACAGCAATCGTATAGTTCGATTTATGAAAATCAAGTTTCAAGAAATTTATCAATCTGGATGTATGCCACTAAAGGTCAAGCATCGTTATTATGTTTTTGGAACTGATTCTACAAATCAATGGAACTGGAATTTTGGAAATGGAGACAGCTCACAAGTTAGGTTTCCAGATTCTATAACTTATGATACAGCTGGTAGTTATGAAGCAAAACTTATTACAAAAACACCTTACGGTTGTATAGCAGAGGCAACTGCTTTAGTAGAGGTTGGCACAAAACAAATCCCAAATTTCTTTATCCAATATGATACTATATGTCCAAAAGACACCATATTTATAACTGACTTGTCTTCAGACACATCTATCATAGAAAATAGATCATTCACTGCCAAAACACAGGAATTTGATTTAGGAGCTTATGATAGCACTTTTCAACATGTCTATTTTACCAATTTTCAAGACACTGGATATTACTCCGTTGAGTTGAAAGTAATTGATCGAGGTTGTGAAGCTAAACTTAAACTTGACAGCATGTTTTTTGTAGATGGACCAATAGGAGAAATTGACTTTATTGCCAATTGTCAAAATAGATTGCAAACCCAATTTTTGGGAACAATAAAACGAGCTACTCGATTTTATTGGAATTTTGGCGATGGCTCACCCTTAGACTCCATTAATCAGAATCCTAATCACTCTTATCAAGCATTCGGGGTTTATAATGTTAAACTAAGTATTTACAACGATAGCAGTGGATGTCCAGCTATTATAGATTCAATAAAAATAGATTTAAACCCACCCCCACTTCCTCAAATTATTACAGTCCAAAAGGATATGTGCATCAACACAGTTTCACGTTCCACCTATTCTCCCATCGGTTATTATCGAAACCCATTTTGGCTAATTGGGGATACACTTAGTGATTCCTTGGTTTTTTTAGATAGTAATTTTATTAAAGGTCAAAAAATCGTAACCCTGCGCCTAAATGATTATTTAGGTTGCCCATATACCCTTCATGATACCATCAGAACCTACGACCCTAAAGCAAATTTTACTTCAAACAGCGGAATTAATTGCGTACCTTTTAATGTTAATTTTAGAGATGCAAGCCTAGTAGATACAAATATTGTTTCTTATCAATGGGATTTTGGCAATGGAAGTACATCAAATCTCAAAAATCCAACAGCAAGCTATCTTAATTTTGGCGCATATGATGTTTCGTTAAAAATCGGAAATGCCTTTGGTTGCTATGATTCAATTTTGAAACCCGATTACATCTTAAGCGCTAGACTCGATGCAAAATTCAGAGAATTTAAGACTAAAATCTGCCAAGGAGAAAGCATCTTTTTTAGAAACGAATCAATAGCAGAAGATCCTGTGTATGCATGGAATTTTGGCGACAATAGCCCAATAAATAATCAAACTAACCCAACACATACTTTCAACAAAGCAGGCGTTTTTACTGTTACATTAAATGTAACCGATTCCAATGGATGCACTGCCAGTTATTCGAAGCCCAACCTTATTGTGGTTGAGGCAAAGCCTATTGCAGATTTCAGTTCGGACACCAGCAAAGCAAAATGTTATCCATTGGCTGTAAATTTCACAGACCAATCCATTGGAAATATAAATACTTGGAATTGGAAATTTGGTGACCAATCTTCTTCTATTTTTCAAAATCCGTTTCACAATTATACCTTACCAGGAAATTATGATGTTGAATTAATGGTAGAAACTATAAATGGATGCAAAGACACAGTTTTAAAACCTCAATACATACAAACTAAAGGACCTGTTGCTAGTTTTACAAAAGATAAAGATTCAATTTGTATCAATGAGTCGGTTAGGTTTGAGATATTAAACTCCACGAATACCTATTCTTATTCTTGGGATTTTGGCGATGGTAGCTCTGCAATTGGAAACCCAATTAATCACACCTTTAATAAAACAGGCACACTCTACCCCACACTTATTTTAAGCGATTCTAGCGGCCAGTGTATTGTGCCAATTAAAGACACCTTGTTTATTCAAAACGTTTTTGCAGAATTCGATATGAGTGATTCACTTGGTTGTGAAATCCCTTATACTGTTAATTTCACTAATCAATCTGTTGGGGCAAGCCAATTTAACTGGCTTATAAATAATACTGCTTTTAACAACAATAACCCGAGTTTTACATTTAATCAATACGGAGTTTTCAACGCCAAACTAATCATTAACTCAAACATCGGTTGTAAAGACACTCTGCAAAAGTCAATAGTAATTGCTCAAAAACCAATTCCAATTGTATCGCCAGATACAGGTTTGTGCCTTGGTGATACCGTTTTATTACAAGCTAGTGGCGCTGCGTTTTATGAATGGAAGCCCAATTATAATTTAAGTGCATATTTAAGTGCAAGCACTTTGGCATATCCCGATAGTTCAACAATATATCAAGTAATCCTTAAAAGCACTGAGGGTTGCACAGATTCAGCGAGCGTTGAAGTCATTGTCCCAAAAATCCCACTTGGGTTTACTATAAACGATACGAGTTTGATTATTGGCGAGCAGATACTTGGAAATATTTATGTAGGTAAAAATTTCAATTATAGATGGTCGCCACCAGATGGATTAAGCTGTACAGATTGCTATAATCCTACAATACAACCCCTTCAAAATAGAACTTACTTCATTCACATTTTTGATGATTTTGGATGTTTTAACATTTTAGACACTCTAAATGTGTCGGTTGATGAGAAATACTCCTTGGATGTGCCAAAGGCATTTAGTCCAAATGGAGATCATATTAACGATGTCATTTTTGCAAAAGGTTGGGGATTAAAAGAACTAATTGCATTTAAAATTTACAATCGATTTGGCGAGTTGATTTTTGAGTCCAATCAATTTGAAGTTGGCTGGGATGGTACATACAAAGGAAATCCTCAAGCGATAGAAACGTATGTTTATACTGTAGAAGCTTTAACTTTTGGAAATAAAGTATTAAGCAAAAAGGGAAACATTACCTTGATACGATAATGCTTCCCTTTTAATAATGAACTAATTCTATTAACTAGATATTGTATCCTAATTCAATATCAACCTTGAAATAACTAATTTTTGAATTTCGGATGTACCTTCTCCTATGGTGCAAAGTTTAGAATCTCGATAGAATTTCTCAGCTGGGAATTCTTTAGTATATCCGTATCCGCCAAATATTTGCACTGCTTCATTGGCTGCTCTTACACAAACTTCTGATGCGTAGTACTTCGCAAAAGCAGATTCTTTAGTCATGGGTAAACCTTTATTTTTCATGTCCGCTGCTTGGTGAGTTAATAACTCTGCAGCTTCAATTTCAGTGGCCATGTCTGCAATTTTAAAAGCAATTGCTTGAAATTGTGAAATTGGTTTTCCGAACTGCTCTCTTTCTTTTGAATATTTAATGGAAGCTTTTAAAGCCCCTTTAGCGATACCCAAAGAAAGTGCAGCAATGGAAATACGACCACCATCTAATACTTTCATTGCCTGAATAAATCCTTCGCCAACTTTACCCAACATTTGGTCTTTATGAATTCTACAATCAGTAAATACAAGTTCGGCTGTTTCAGAAGCTCTCATTCCCAATTTATCTTCTTTTTTTCCAGATGCAAAACCAGATGTTCCTTTTTCTATTATAAAAGCAGTCATTCCATGCGAATCTCCTTTTTCTCCAGTTCGGACTATGACTACTGCTACATCTCCAGATATAGCATGAGTAATAAAATTTTTAGCTCCATTAATTACCCAGTAGTCACCATCTTGTACAGCAGTTGTATTCATGCCACCAGCATCCGAACCTGTATTGTGTTCAGTTAAACCCCAAGCACCTATGTATTCAGCAGTTGCCAACTTAGGCAAATACTTTTTCTTTTGTTCTTCATTTCCAAAAGCCAAAATATGCCCTGTACACAAAGAATTATGAGCAGCAACAGACAATCCAATAGAACCACACACCTCTGCAATTCCTGAAACGGCTGTTATGTATTCATGATAGCCAAAACCAGAACCACCATATTCTGTTGGGACCAATACGCCCATTAATCCCAATTCACCCAATTGCTTAAAAATATGAATAGGAAACTCCTGAGATTCATCCCACTTCATAAAATCTGGTCGGATATGCTTCTCAGCAAAATCCTTCACCATGCTTGCAATCATTTCTTGATTCTCGTTCTTGTTAAAATCCATCTTTATGTTTTAATAATTAACTAATCCTATTATGTTATCAGAATAAGCCTTCAGCTTTTGTTCTCCGTTTAAAAAATCTAATATTACTAAAAAAGCAAATCCACAAACAGTAGCTTTTTGCATTTTAATAATTTCTGCGGCAGCAATCGCTGTACCGCCAGTGGCTAATAAATCGTCATGTATCAATATGTTTGAGCCTGGTTTTATTGCATCAATATGAACTTCAATTTCTGCCGAACCATATTCTAAATCGTATTTATAAGCAATGGTTTTATAGGGTAATTTCCCTTTTTTACGTACAGGAATAAAAGGAACTTCTAAGAGTTGAGAAAGTAATAATCCCCAGAAAAAACCCCTGCTTTCAACGCCCATAACTGCATCAATTTTCAAGTGACTTACCCTTCTCTTAAATTCTTCGTTGACTTCTTTTGTCAAGATTGGATTTTCTAAAATGGGGGTAATGTCTTTAAATATTATCCCTTTTTTGGGAAAATCTACTACATCTCGAATTACAGCTTTTATCTTCTCTTCCATGCTTATTTAACCTATAACAATTTTACGATAGATTTTAATTGAACACAAACTTATTTTACCGAATGTCAAGATAATATTTCAGCTTATTATATAGGCTATCGTTGATTAAAACAGATTTCTTAATATCTTCCAGTTTTTTATATTTTCCATGTTGTTCTCTATAGGCAACTATTGAATTAGCAATGCTCCAATCGATGTAAGGGTTTACCTTTAACTCTTTTGCGGTCAACTCATTAACATTTAATTTCACAATAGGGATTGTATCCAATTTCAATTGTTCTCCAAAAGTTTGTACTAAAGAATCTGTAATTCCATAAACTTCTGTAAGTTGATTGATGCTTCTAAATCCTCCTAATCTTGTTCTATATTTTATTATCCTCGAAGCGTATGTTGGCCCTATTCCTCTCAATTTAGTGAATGTGGCGCTGTCTGAAGTATTTAAATAGACCTCAGCTGGTTTCCAAGTTTTTCTATTTTTCGAATAATCCTTCTTTTCCCATCTCTTTGTATTAGCATAAATAAAAGTATCGGGAAGCAAAATATAAGGTTCCAACTTTTGATAAAGCTCATCGGAAATAGAATACATCTTTTTAAAATCAGATTTAGATTTAAAAACACCACCCTTATTTCTATAGTTTTCAATAATACTCGCCTGCTTTTTGCTTAATCCTAATTTTTGAAATTCGCTAACTGAAAATTCGTTTGGGTCAAATTCTGTTAGATTTAGAATCTGGTTTTTAGGCTCAACTTCTTCATAATTTCTATTATTATCTTTAGACGCTTCAGCGATAGAATCTAAATAGGCTAACCCTTCCTGTATTTTAGAAGAATTATGAGTAATTACTTGACTTTGATTTGACATCCATACATTAACCCCAATTAATAATAAAAGAATAACTAGAAGCAAGATAACTCCTTTCTTTTCTACTTGGTTAAAATAAAAATAGTCCTTAAAGTTTGGATACATGTATTAGTTGATTGTCAAATCAACTTGCTCTGAAACATCACAGCCTTTTAATTGTAGTGAAACATGTTGATAAACTGAATCAGGAATGCTTAATGCATCTTTTGATTTCTGAAAATCAGATGTTCCTACACCGTAGTATATTGTTTTTTGAGTAGTCGATTTATATTCATTTGGTACGTTTATTTTTAATGTAGCTATTACGCCGTTTGTTGGTTGTACTACTTGTTCTTTTATACTAGTATTTTTTACACCAATAAATAGAGTATCAGTAATTTGAAATACTCTACTACCCGATAGTTTAATAGAAACAGGACTTTTATTCTCGATGTAAATATTGGTTTTAATGTCTCTATTTAATGGAAGGTCATCTAAAAGAACTGTATATCCATCAGGATTAGATAGAATTAATTCAGCAGTTCCTTTTTCACTTTCTTTTAATTCATAAGTAAATTGAAAATATCCATCACCATTTGCAACATCACCTCCTAAAATTATAGGATCTGAAAAACTGCCCCCACGGTTTGTTTTCAATGCAATTTCTGCATAGCCGTAAGTTGAGTTATCGCAGTTTTTATAAATTGTTCCAGAGACTTCATTTACGATAGTTTCATCAGAACAGGCGCTTAAAAATAAAAAACCGAGCAATAAATAAAATATCTTTTTCACTTATTTGAATTTTTTAATTTCACCAGACTTAACCCTTGCAAAGTAAGAAATCATATCTAACTTAACCTCCTTAGATAGGATCACTAATCCTAAGATATTTGGAAATGCCATACCGAGAATCATAAGGTCAGAAAAATCTAAAACAGCACCTAATTCGGCAGAAGAACCAACCATGATAAAACACAAGAAAATAACTTTATAGATGTTTTCAGCTTTTTTACTATTGCCAAAAAGGTAAGCCCAAGCTTTCATACCATAATACGACCAAGAAATCATAGTAGAAAAAGCAAATAAGAAAATGGCTATAACCAATACATATGTAAACCAAGGAAAAACACTTCCAAAAGCAGCAGAGGTAAGTTCCGCTCCTTCTATATTCGTAGATCCGTCAGCATAACCGGTAAAAACTAAAACTAAAGCAGTCATAGTACAAACCACTACCGTATCAATAAAAGGTTCTAAAAGCGCTACTATTCCCTCACTTACAGGCTCATCTGTTTTAGAGGCAGAATGGGCAATTGAGGCAGAACCAACACCAGCCTCATTAGAAAATGCCGCTCGTTGAAAACCTACAATTAAGACTCCAATAACTCCACCTTTTATTGCTGGGGAATTAAAAGCTCCATTATAAATTTCATAGAAAACATCTCCTACATTAGCGAAATTCATTCCGATAATAATCAGCGAAAACAGAACATAAAGACCTGCCATAAAAGGAACGATTTTGTCAGTTACTTTAGCAATGCTCTTAATTCCTCCAACGATAACAATGCCGACTAATAATGCCAAGACAAATCCAAATAGAAGTCCCATACCTTGTATTGAAGGAAATTCAGAAGATAACTGAGCAAATGCTTGATTCGACTGAAACATATTACCACCGCCAAAAGATCCACCGATGCATAAAATAGCAAAAATAACAGCTAAAACTTTTCCAAGCCCACCCATGTTTTTTTTCTTTAGTCCTTCCGTTAAATAATACATTGGCCCTCCAGAAACTTCTCCTTTTTCGTTTACTTTTCTATACTTTACGCCTAAAGTACATTCTACGAATTTAGATGACATCCCAATTAAACCAGCAATAATCATCCAAAATGTGGCGCCTGGTCCTCCTAAAGAAATGGCAACTGCTACACCAGCTATATTTCCTAAACCAACTGTAGCAGAAAGCGCCGTTGTCAATGCTTGAAAATGAGAAACTTCTCCAGTGCAAGCTTTAGGGTCATCGTATTTACCTTTGACCAAATCCACTGCATGTTTCAAGCCTTTGGCATTTATAAAGCGCATTCGTACAGTAAAGAAAATTGCGCCAAGAACTAACCAAACCACTATAAATGGAATTCCCTTCTTTTGTTGGTCTCCATTTGGGTGAAGTACTGGCAGAGGTTTATCATAAATTATTGAAGCTAAATTTTCTGCGCCTACTTCAATAATGTGTTCTACGTTATTTGCATCATAAATAATTTTACCTTGTTTGGTTAAATGCTTTAATTTTCCACTAGCATTTGCATATACATTTACTTCATTTTTTTTGTCTTGAGAAACCACAGCGATTAAATCGCCATTGTTCACATGTTCTCCTTCAGCTACTATCCATTCTTGAAGCGATATTTTTTGAACCTCTGGATTAGTCCAACCTGGAGCTTTTACATTTTTTTGATCTGCATATACAACTGGGTCGTAAATACCTATAGCTGAAAAAGGGTCAGAAAACAAAAGATCTGACATCACTTCTACTATCGGGACAAAAAAGCTATTTATATTTTCTTCAGCAGATTTAGGATCAACTTTCCCTTTAAGGGTAATACTTTCTCCACGTGCATCTGTAACCACTACACTAAAAGTGCTGCCTTCTGTAAGGTTTTCACAAGAGCTAGAGCTTAGTTTTGTGTCTTGCTTTGACCATTTATAAGTATAAGGTGATATGCCACCATTTACTTCAACATACGCTACTCCGTCGTTGATTTTTGCAGAAGGATTATCAATTTTTAAAACCGCTTCAAAACTGCTAGCATTAATTGTTATAGTAATAAAAAATGATACAATTGTGAGTAAATGTTTATGCATAATCTGTTTCTATTTTTTTATGAAGTTTAACAAATATAAAGGTTTTAAGGCTTAATTATCATTTGCTTTTTCAACAGCTTTTAATTGGGCTTCTAAAATAGCGATTCCCTCTTCAAAGGAATGAGGTTCGTAGCCTAAAATAGTTCTTGCTTTATCTAAAATAAATCCAGTTCTTGGTGGCCGTTTAGCAGCTTGATTCAAGGACTTAGAACTAATTTCATGAATGTATGAATCATCTAAATTATAATAGGTTGCAACTCGTTTTACTAATTCTACAATGCTCATGACATCTTTTCCACTGATGTGAAAAATTCCTTCTGCATTTTTTTCAGCTATTAATATGCATCCCATTGCTAAATCTTCAGCTAAAACTGGAGATCGGAACTGGTCATTCACGATGTTTAAAACTTGCTTTTTCTCTAAGGCCGATTTTGCCCACAAAACAATATTAGAACGACTCATGTCTTCTACTATTCCGTAAATGATTATTGTTCTAACAATTGCCCAACTGGTTTTAGATTTTTCAACTATTTTTTCTGCATCTAATTTCGATTGTCCATAATAACTAAGTGGATTCGGTATATCGTCTTCTTTATAGGGGCCATCTTCACCATCAAAAACAAAATCAGTTGACAAATGGATAAAATGTGCTTCACAATCTTCAGCTGCACTTACCAAATACTTTACTGCCTCCACATTTAAAGTGCGGCACAACTCTTTTTTCGACTCACATTCATCAACATTGGTCATGGCTGCTGTATGAATAATAACATCTGGCTTGTGTTTTCCTATAACTCTTTTTACCTCTTTTTCATTGGTAATGTCTAAAGATTCATAGATATACCCTTTTGTATCTGAAATGCGATTAGCGCCTTTAGACGTTGCAATTAGATTAAATGCTGATGCTTCACCTTTTAGCAAATGGACTAGCTTCTGTCCTAATAATCCGTTACTTCCAGTTACTAATAATTTCTTTTTTACTCCCATTTTAATAAATCTTCTATTTGATTGACCATACCCAAAACAAAAAGTTTCGTTCCCTCATTTATAATTGTTTCCGGAGCAGGATTTAATATGTATTCTCCTTCTTCTGTTTTTAATCCAACGATATTTGCTCCTGATCTTTTTCGAATTTCTAAATCTGCGATTGATTTATTCTTAAATTCCTTAGGCAAACTTTCGTAGGTAATTTCTTCTATAGAAATATTATTGTCTTGCCCAGTTAAGTGATTAAAAAATTCAACTACATCTGGCTTTATAACTAATGAAGCCATATGAGTTCCGCCAACTTTATCGGGCATTACAACATTGTTTGCTCCAGCCATTCTTAATTTTTTATCCGATGAATCTTTTGAAGCCCTACTAATAATTAGCAATTGAGGGTTCATTTCACGTGCAGTTAACACAACAAACACATTTTCAGCGTCATCGGGCAAAGTTGTAACCAAAGCTTTAGCACGATTAATACCAGCATTAATTAACACTTTGTCATCAGTTGCATCTCCTTCTATATAGTTCTTATTCGACATAGAAAGCTCTTCAACAATGTCATGCGCATGTTCAATAATGATATATGGCGTATGAGATGATTCAATTTCATGAAGAATTTGCTTTCCATTTCTTCCAAACCCACATATAATTATGTGATTTTCTAATTTGTTTATCTTTTTCATCTTTTTTAACCTCGTAAAATGCCTTCTTAGTTCACCGTCAGAAAGATAGTTTGAGAATACGCTTGCAACATAAGCAAATGTACCAAAACTGGTTAGGATTAAAATGGAAGTAAAAAATCTACCAGAATCTGTTAGGGGTCGTACTTCTTGAAAACCAACTGTTGACACAGTTATAATGGTCATGTAAATTGCTTCTGATATTGTATATCCTTCTATAAACGAAAAGCCTAAAACACCGAGCAAACAAATGATAATAAACACAATGAGTGCATAGTATAGTTTTCGGAATTGTTTTAAACGAAACAAAATTGAAAATTTAGAGGTCCCAGATTGTATTTCTTCTTTTGAGTTTAAAGAAGTATTTATGTTCTAAAATAAATGCCATTATCAAATAAATTAATAGTGGCGAGCCGAAGGTGATAAATGAAAAGTAAATGAAAAACAGTCTAATTCGACTGGTTTTGAGGCCTAATTTTAGCCCCCACCACTCACAAACACCAAAGGCTTTACGCTCAAAGTAATCATGAATTTTTGTTATCATCATTTTCATTTTAAGATAGAATTTCCAATACTGCAATTTAGACATTTTTTTAAATCACAATAATTTGTTTTTAATTCAATTAAAGCTTGACTTTGTTGAGCATTATCAGCCTGTATGTTGAAATGGCTCCAAAGCCTTGTAATTTTATTTTTTTCAGGCTTAAACTGAGTTAAAAAAAACAAAGCTCTTTCGCTTAATTCACCGTCTCCCTTTTGTTTGGCATAATTGAATATTAAAGGAATAATCGAATTAATTAACAACGTGTTTATTGCTAATACACCTAATTTTTTAGAACGTTTATTAGCGGCAGGTTTGTCAAATCTAAAATGTGAGTCCCAATATGCTGAAGCTGACACAGAAAACGTTTTTTCGAGCTGTTGCACTTCATTTTCATTAACAATAGATTCAAATAGAGCTTTCTTCTCATTTAATAAAGCAGCAAATTGAGCAATTCTAATACTTGGAAAGTTAACAGGTCTCATTCGCATAAACTTCCATAAAGATGGTTCGATTGCTTTTAAACGATACTTTGCTTTTAAGTAATGATACTCTTGTTGTAAGTCTCGTGGATAATTTCCTTTAAAGTCACCTTCTAACAATCCAGCTTGGCCAAAAAGTAATGCTTCTAATTGAAATAAGTTTCCAACATGCTTTCGAATAATGGAATAAGGTAAACTCTGAGCCAAGAGTTCAAAGGGTATCGCATTTACTTTAAAGCCGAAATACTTGGCCAACATTTGGTATAAAGTAGATTCCCAATCGTTTTTATTCAATTTCAACAATTGGTTTAGTCGTTGCGATTTATGCTCTAAACGTTCAAATGCCAAACGCTCTAAAAAGGTTTCTATAATAAAAGAATCAACCGACTTTATACTAGATTCACAAGGAATTAATGTGAATTCTTTCTGCAATTGATCATATTGTTCTAGCAAGACTTTGCTAACCAAACCCTTTAATTCTATGCAAGGAATAACTTCACCTGACAATCGTTTAATGGGTGTATCATCTATCCATACGACATGCAATATAACTTTGTCGTAAGCTAAATCATCTTGATGTTTATGCTTGAGCCAATCACTTGAATGTTTGTGTATTTCAACATTACCAGCCCACTTGGTTGAATTTAATTTGATCTGACCATTAAAAAAATCTGGTCCTGAATCTGTATTTAAAATTCCTGGCTGAATAATTTCTATGCTTTCTCCACTAGTTAATTTTAGATTCTTTTTATTAAACCTTTGAAATTTCCATATATAGTGGAGAAAATCTTCGTTCATCAGCTTATGATTTGATATTGCTTCAAAATTAAGGACATTTCTCGTTGAATTTCTTTTGCTTTCATCGCGACTACTTCTGCAAAATCTTCATCCTGTGAAGCGTATAAAATTCCTCTTGACGAATTAATCAATAATCCACAATCTGAATTTATGCCCTGCTTACAAACATCTTGTAAATTTCCACCTTGAGCCCCAACTCCTGGAACCAATAAAAAGTGATTTGGAATTATTGCTCGAACTTTTTGAAAATACTCTGCTTTTGTTGCCCCAATTACATACATCAAATTTTCTACAGTACCCCATGATTTTGAAGTATTTAATACATGTTCATACACTTTCAGGCCTGATTTATCTTCTATAAATTGAAAATCAAGCGCTCCTTCATTTGAAGTTAAGCCTAGTAAAATAGTCCACTTATTTGGTATAGCTAAAAAAGGCTTTACCGAGTCGTTACCCATATATGGAGCAACTGTTACCGAATCAAATTGGTATTTCTCTAAAAAAGTTTTGGCGTACATGGAAGCTGTGTTTCCAATATCACCACGCTTTGCATCGGCAATTGTAAAAATATTATCTGGAATATAAGCTAGTGTTTCTTGAAGTATATCCCAACCTCTAGAACCCAAACATTCATAAAATGCGATGTTTGGTTTGTAGGCAACACAGAAGTCTTTGGTGGCATCTATTATTTGCTTATTGAATTCTAAAATTGGATTATCTAAACTTAATAAGTGCTTGGGTATTTTAGTAATATCTGTATCCAATCCAACACAAAGAAAACTCTGCTTGCTTTTTATTTCTTCTATAAGTTGTTTTCTATTCATCCTACTGAATTATCATCTTTCAAACCGTCTTTCAATTTCTCTGCATTTTCGGCAACTCTCAGTGCTTCAATTACTTCGCCAACTTCACCATTAATTATTGCATCTAAATTATATAAAGTTAAATTAATTCTATGGTCTGTCACTCTTCCTTGAGGATAATTGTAGGTTCTAATTTTTGCAGAACGATCCCCAGTGGAAACCAAGGTTTTACGATGTGCAGCAATCTCTGCCTCAGCTTTTAATACTTCCGCTTCATAAATTCTAGATCTCAAAACCTTTAATGCTTTTTCATAATTCTTAATCTGTGAACGCCCATCTTGACATTCAACAACAGTATTGGTAGGAATATGCGTTAATCGAACCGCTGATTCAGTTTTATTTACGTGCTGACCACCTGCTCCTGATGCTCTGTAAGTATCTTTTTTAATATCGGCAGGATTTATTTTCACATCTACTTCATCTGCTTCGGGCAATACCGCAACAGATGCTGCAGATGTATGAACTCGACCCTGGGTTTCAGTTTGAGGTACTCGTTGAACTCGATGCACTCCAGATTCATATTTCATTTCTCCATAAACATTTTCTCCACTAACCTCAAATCCAATTTCCTTAAATCCTCCGGCAGTACCTTCATTCATCGTTGTGATTTCATGTTTCCAGCCTTTATTTTCGATGTATTTGACATACATGCGATATAAATCTCCTGCAAAAATACTTGCTTCATCTCCTCCGGCTCCAGCTCTAATTTCAACAATAACATTTTTATCATCATCTGGATCTTTAGGAATCAACATGAGTTTTATCTTCTCTTCTAAAGGAGCTTTTCTAGCCTTGAAATCATCCAATTCCATTTTAGCCATCTCTCGAAATTCTTCATCCTTTTCAGTACTTAAAATTTCTTCAGAAGATTTGATGTTATCTAATACATTACTGTATTCATGATACACATCTACTATCTCTTTTAAGTCGCTATACTCTTTATTTAATTTCACATAGCGTTTCATATCACCAATAATCTCTGGATCAACAATAAGTTGAGAAACTTCTTTCCACCGATCTTTTATCGATTCTAACTTTTCGATTAAGCTACTCATCTATTTTAGTATTTAAATACTCCATGTGGAGTTTGTATGGTTAATTCTGTTTTGTCTGATTTTTCAACCCTTCCAACAATTTGTGCTGCAACACCAAAAGATTCTGAAATGGAGATAATATCAGCTGCAATTTCTGCAGGAACATATAATTCCATACGATGTCCCATGTTAAATACTTTGTACATTTCTTTCCAATCTGTTCCTGACTCTTCCTGTATTAGTTTAAATAATGGAGGAATATCAAATAAATTATCTTTAATCACATGAACATTTTCTACAAAGTGAAGCACTTTTGTTTGTGCTCCTCCACTGCAATGAACCATACCGTGAATTTCCGCCCGATGTTTTTCTAGTATCTTTTTAATAATTGGGGCATAGGTTCTAGTTGGTGATAAAACTAATTTTCCCGCATCAATAGGAACACCACCAATGGAATCTGTCAATTTTTTAGTTCCAGAATAAACCAATTCATCTGGAACAGCTGAATCAAATGACTCTGGATATTTATCTTTTAAATAGGAAGAAAAAACATCGTGTCTTGCCGAAGTTAGTCCATTGCTTCCCATTCCACCATTGTATTCTGTTTCGTAATTTGCTTGTCCAAAAGAGGCTAAACCAACAATGACTTCACCACCAATAATGTTATGATTAGAAATTACATCATCTTTTCTCATTCTACATGTAACTGTTGAGTCAACAATTATGGTTCTTACCAAATCGCCTACATCAGCAGTTTCTCCACCTGTGCTATATATTCCTATTCCGTGGCTTCTAAGTTCTTCTAATATTTCTTCAGTTCCGTTGATGAGTTTTGATAACACTTCGCCAGGAATTAAATTTTTATTCCTTCCTATTGTAGATGATAACATAATTTTATCAATAGCACCAACACATAACAAGTCATCTAAATTCATGGCAATGGCATCCATAGCTATTCCTTTCCAAACGGATAAGTCGCCAGTTTCTTTCCAATACATATAAGCCAAAGCTGATTTTGTTCCAGCTCCGTCGGCATGCATTACGATGCAATGATCTTCGCTTCCACTTAAAAAGTCAGGCACAATTTTGCAAAAGGCTTTAGGAAATAGACCTTTATCCACATTTTTTATAGCATTGTGTACATCTTCTTTAGAAGCTGAAACACCTCTCTGGTTATATCTTTCGTTTGAACTCATTATTCTTAAAGAATATTTGTTTCTAAATTGGAATAAAAAAAGCATCCATTTTAATAAAAAATGGATGCTCAAATTTAATTTTATTTACGCTACTCTTCTGTAGAATCCGGTTCTTGTGTTTTTGGCTCTTCAGTTCCACCTTCTTCCATTTCTGGAACTTCAGGTACTTCTGGTTTTGGAACAAAATCAAAACTCAATACACTAAACTCAGTTCTTCTATTTAATTGGTGAGCTGCTTCCCGCTCTTCTTCAGTCGCTAATTTATTAATCTCAGCATCTGAAATCAATAAATTGTCTTCTCCATATCCTTTTGGAACCATTCTAGCAGCATCAATTCCTAAGCTAATTAAGTAGTTTACAGCAGACTCGGCTCTTCCTTGAGAAAGCTTTAAGTTATAAGGTCCACTACCTCTAGAATCTGTATTTGCTTTTAATTCAATAATAATGGTTGGGTTATCAATTAAAGTTTTATACAATTCTTGAAGCGAATCTTTTGCTTGCTCAGTTAATTCAGTACTGTTAAACGCATACAAAATCTCAGGTAATTTGATTGGATCCTCAGTTACAGGTTGTAATTCGTATAAATGAGAATAAATTTTAGATTCCTCAACTCCTACAGTAGTTTCTTTTCCTTTCGCATTTAAATAGCCTGGCTTACTTGCTGTAATTACATATGAGGTGTTTTTAGCTATATCAAACTCAGCCATTCCTTCAGCGCTAGTTTCGCCTTCAACTTTGCTGCCGTCAGTTCCAATTAACTCAACTTTACCAGCCGACAATACTTCGCCAGTTTCAAGGTCTTTTAGTAAACAAATCAATTTGAATTGAGGTTCTGGACTATAGAATCTCCAAATGTCATCTTTACCTCTTCCGCCTTCACGGCTAGAAGTTAAATATCCTTTATCTTTCCCATCGAATATAATTCCAAAGTCGTTGGCACTTGAATTTATAGGGGATTTCATGTTTTCAGGATTACCCCATTGGTTTTCACCTTTCTTTTTTGCAACAAAAATATCAAGTCCACCCATTCCTAAATGTCCATCAGAAGCAAAATACAAATCGCCATTTTCATGTACATAAGGAAACATTTCATTTTGAGGAGTATTAATTTGTGGCCCTAAATTGATAGGTTTTGACCATTCGCCTCTTTTTTCTTCTTTAATGTACCATAAATCTTTTCCCCCTTGACCACCTGGCAAATCAGAAGCAAAAATTAAAACTTTATCGTCTGGTGTTAAAGCAGGGTGCCCAATAGTTGCACTATCTGAAGCTATGGCAATTTTTTCAGACTTACTGTATTTCTGTCCTTGTTTTTTAGCTGAATAAATAGAACAACCTAAATAGCCATTTTTTTCAACCATACATCTTGTAAAATACAAGGTGTTTCTTCTGCTATTCATGACAGCTGCACCTTCAGAACCCTCAGTATTTAAATCTTCTCCTTCAACTAATTTCGGCTCGCTCCATTTTCCTTTTTTATCTTGATCGGAATAATATAAATCGGAAAAATTATCGCCTGTAACATCAGAAATACTTGTCCCAGTTGAGCCTTCTCTAGTTGATGTAAAAATCATTTGATCATTCTTTCGAGAAGTAAATGTTGGAGAAAAATCAGAATACTCTGAATTAATCAAAACCTCTGGCTCTACAATGTAATTTTCGGGATTATCTTTCCATTGTTGGGCTTTTTTAGCAGCCTCTATTCCTATTTTTCCACGATTATCGGAAGGTACCTCAGCAGCGTATTTCTGATATTCAACTAATGCTTCATCATAATTTCCATTTTGCATTCGCATATCAGCTAATCGCAATCTAGCTATTGGATCGGCATATTGTGCAATTACAGACTTATCGTACCAAACTTCTGCTTGCTCTGTTTGGTCACTTAATCGATAAGATTCGGCAATCTTAAAAATTATTTCAGCTTTTACGTCCCTTCCTTTCTCTTTTACATAAGCCTTTTTATACATTTCAATCGCCTCAAAGTACTTCTCTTCTTTATACAAAGCGTGGTCAGCATCGTCTAGGTAACTCTTCTGAGCAGCAAGTTGTAAGGTAAGGGATAAGAAAAAAACGGAAAATCCAACAACTTTAAAAATCTTCATTTGATACAGTATTTATACAATGGGTGCTAAAATAAACAATTTTTTGAATTTTATAGCACCCAATCTTTCTTGATAAAACTAAATATTCAAGGCCTTAATTTTAGTTTTTCTTAATGGTTAAAAAGTAGCTCTCTGTATTTAGGTAATGGCCACATTTCGTCATCTACAGTTAATTCCAGTTTATCCACGCTGTATCTAATTTTTTCGCATAAAGGTTTTACGATATCGCAATATTCATTTGCTCTTTGTTCGGGACTCTCAATCTTGTTTATTCGTTTTCGCTCATTTATCATTAAGTCCGTTGATTCTTTAATAATCTTAACGTGTTTCGAAATATTAATAATAATTTCTAATTGCACAGAGGATGCTGATTTATACGCTTCACCTTCTAATATCGATTTTAATCCAGATACATTTTTAATTAGCTGATTTTGATACCTCAATGCCGTAGGCAATATGTGATTCTGAGCCAAATCACCAACCACTCTTGACTCAATTCGAATTAAATTGGTGTAAAGTTCAAAATTGATTTCCTGCCTTGCTCTCGTTTCTCGCTCAGACATAACCCCTAAATCCTGAAATAAAGCGATGGATTGCTTTGAAGCAAATTCCTTAATTGCAATCGGAGCTGTTTTAAGATGAGATAAGCCTCTTTTTTCTGCTTCTTTTATCCATTCATCTCCATATCCATTCCCTTCGAAGCGAATATTTTTTGAGCTTATCGTGTATTTTTTTAATATTCTAAAAATTGCCTCATCTTTTTTAATTCCTTTTTTAATTTCAGCATCTACATCTCTCTTAAAATCAATCAGCTGCTTAGCAACAATGGAATTAATAACAGTCATTGCTAATGAACAATTTGCAGATGAACCAACGGCTCTAAATTCAAATTTGTTTCCTGTAAAAGCAAATGGAGATGTTCTGTTTCGATCTGTATTGTCTAATAAAATTTCTGGGATTTTACCAATATTCAACTTCAATTCTGTTTTTTCTTCCGCAGAAAGGACTTTATTATCTTTTACTTTTGAAACTAATTCATCCAACATATTGGTTAATTCAGTTCCAATAAATGCTGAAATTATTGCAGGTGGGGCTTCGTTGGCTCCTAAACGATGTTCGTTGCCTGCAGTTGCAATTGATGCTCTTAAAAGTCGTTCATTGTCGTGAACTGCTTTTAAAGTGTTAATTAAAAAAGTTAGAAACTGAAGATTTGTTTTAGGTGTTTTACCAGGGCTTAATAAATTAACTCCAGTATTGGTTGCTAGCGACCAATTGTTGTGTTTTCCAGAACCGTTAACTTTAGCATAAGGCTTCTCATGCAAGAGCACTCTTAGATTATGCTTTCGAGCTACCTTATCCATAATATCCATTAACAATTGATTGTGATCAACTGCTAAGTTTGCCTCTTCAAAAACAGGAGCCAACTCAAATTGATTTGGAGCAACCTCATTATGCCTTGTTTTTGCAGGAATTCCAAGTTTCATACACTCGATTTCAAGTTCTACCATAAAGGCATGAGCTCGATCGGGAATTGAGCCAAAGTAATGGTCATCCAACTCTTGACCTTTTGCTGGACTGTGTCCAAAAACAGTTCTACCTGTTAATACCAAATCTGGCCTAGCATTAAATAAAGCCCTATCTACTAAAAAGTATTCTTGCTCCCAACCAAGTGTAGCATTGACTTTATTTACATTTTTATCGAAATATAGACAAACATCAACAGCAGCCTTATCAATTGCATTTAAAGCTTTTAGTAGAGGTGTTTTATAATCTAAAGCTTCACCAGTATAAGAAACATAAATGGTAGGAATGCACATGGTTTTACCGATGATAAAAGCAGGGGAACTCGGATCCCAAGCGGTATAACCTCTTGCCTCAAAAGTATTTCTAATGCCTCCATTTGGCAAGCTAGAAGCATCAGGCTCTTGCTGTGCCAACTGATTACCATCAAATTGCTCGATTACATTATTATCGTTTAGTGGCTCAAAAAAAGCATCATGCTTTTCAGCGGTTGTCCCAGTTAATGGTTGAAACCAATGTGTGTAATGGGTTACTTTTTTCTCCATTGCCCAGGCCTTCATGGCTGAAGCTACGTGGTTGGTAATTTTTCTTTCTACTCGTGTTCCGTTTTCTATCGCATCAACAACACTTTTATAAATGTCTTTAGGCATATACTCTGCCATTGATTTTCTATCAAAAACATTAACTCCGTAGTATTCAGAAATTTTTGAAGATGGAGCGTTTACTTCTCGAGGTACTCTATTTAAACAAGACTCTATAGCCTTAAATCGAACAGTTGACATTTTATATTTTTTTAAGGCGCAAATGTAATATTGAAAAATGCTAAAATTTTACAAAAACTTGCTTTTTTTATTAACACCCCCTAAAAAATACAACATGACCTCAAAAAAAGCATGGTTTCTATCGGACAACCCTATGCTTTTTCCATAACAATGGAAAAATAAATGTAAATTATATAGACTGACACTAACAATAAACCTTTTAATCTCCCAACTTTCCTTCCAAAATACATCAATGGAAAAACAAGTAGTGAAATGCCTAACATATAATACATGTCGAAATGGTTAATGGAATCAGAAACAGCGATGGGTTCTATTAAAGATGTTATGCCTAAAATGGCTAGTATGTTAAACAAGTTTGATCCAATTAAATTCCCAATTGAAATGTCAGTTTCTTTTCTAAAAGCTGCCATACACGAAGTAACTAGTTCTGGCAAACTGGTGCCAAATGCTACTACCGTTACACTAATTAACTTTTCGCTTATTCCATGATTTGTGGCAATTTCTACAACAGAACCAATCAACCAATCTGCGCCATAAAACAAACCAGTAAAACCCAAAAAAAGGAATAGCAAGTCTCTCCAAATATTTGTTTTGACACTTTGTTCAACATCAATGTCAAGATCAGCATTGACGATTTCTCCTTTTTTCCTCGATTTTATAAATAACCATGCGGTGAAACTTGCTAAAATTGCAATAAATAAAATACCTTCTTTAAAATCAATTACTCCATCCAAGCATAGTATATACAACAATATACTGGCAACCATCATGAGAGGCCAATCAATTTTTAAGGTGTTTTTACTGATAGAAATTGGAAATATTAGAACGGTTAATCCTAAAACTAAACTAATGTTAGAAATATTTGAACCAACAACTGCCCCCATACTTACATCTGGATGCCCAGTTATTGCAGCCTCTATACTAACTAATAACTCTGGTGCAGAAGTGCCAAAAGAAACAATGGTCATACCAACCACTAATGGAGAGATATTTAATTTAAGCGCTAAACTGACAGCACCTCGAACTAAGAATTCTCCACCTAAGATTAATACAACAAATCCTGTGACTAATAGTAAATATTCCACTAAGAATTAGTTTTGTTTTCAGGTTTACTTTTAGCTTGTGGTTTTTGATTGATGTTTCGTTCTATTTCTTGAGAAGACTTTCTTATTTCTTCTTGTATATCACTTGTAGCATTTTTGAACTCACGCATACCTTTACCTAATCCTCGTGCTAATTCAGGTATCTTTTTTGAGCCAAACAGCATGACAACAACCAGTAGAACTACTATAAGCTCTGGTGTTCCAATAAATAAAAATACAGTTAAATCCATGGGTGTAAAATTACAAAAAAGCCTCACCTGAAAATACAAGTGAGGCTCGTTCTATAAATAAAAAAAAAATTATTTTTTAAGCTTTTCTTTGTTCTTTGTTAAATCAATTACAACTGGTGTTGCAACACAAACAGAAGAATAAGTACCTACTGCTACACCTACCAATAATGCAAAAGCAAATCCTCTAATTACTTCCCCACCAAAGATAAAAATCATTAACAACACAAAGAAAGTACTTAACGAAGTATTTATCGTTCTGCTTAATGTGCTATTTAATGCATGATTAATAACTTCATTCATCTCTTGTTTTTTGTGAAGTCCTAGGTATTCTCTAATTCTATCAAATACAACAACAGTATCGTTAATAGAGTATCCGACCACTGTTAGAATAGCTGCAATAAACGCTTGATCTATATCTAATGAGAATGGTAAATATCCATAAGCTATAGAGAACACAGACAATACAATTAATACATCGTGGAAAATTGCCACAACAGCACCTAATCCATATTGCCACTTTCTAAATCTCAATAAGATATATAAGAAAATGATTACCAATGAGAATAAGATTGCCCAAATCGCGGATTTCTTAATATCATCAGCAATGGTTGGCCCAACTTTTTGAGAAGACATTAAATGGTTAGCTGTAAAGTCCTTCATGTCTTTATTTTCAAGAAAACCAGACAAGCCTTCAAATAGTTTTTGTTCTACGATTTCGTCAGCGTGATCATCCTCACTATCTATCATGTAACTAGTGGTTATTTTCACTTGATTGTCATCCCCAAAAACCTTAACCTCAGGAGCTAAACTCACTCCCTCTTCAGTAACAAATGTTTTAGCTAAAGCATTTCTAACATCACTTGTATTAACTGATTGCTCAAATCTTACTAAGTAAGTTCTTCCTCCAGAAAAATCAATACCATAAGACAAGCCTCTAGTCGCAAATGAAATAATTCCTAAAAGAATAACTATAGAAGAGATTACATAGAATTTTTTTCGATTAGCAACGAATTGCCATTTCATGTTTTGAAATGCATTTTCTGTGAACTTGCTAGAAACAGTGATGTTCTTTTTATTATCTAATCTCCAAGCAAATATTAAACGAGTAATAAAAATAGCACTAAACAATGAAGTTAAAATACCAATTACAAGTGTTTTAGCAAATCCTTCAATTGGACCAGTTCCGAAGAACCACAAAATTATACCAGTTAAAAGCGTAGTAACGTTGGCATCTATAATTGATGAATAAGCATTTTTATATCCATCTTCTATAGCTAAACGCGCTCCTTTTCCTGCTCGTAATTCTTCTCTAATTCGCTCATAAATTAGCACGTTTGCATCCACCGACATACCAATAGTTAATACAATACCTGCAATTCCTGGCAAGGTTAGCGCAATATTAGTAGAAGCTAATACTCCCATTATAAAGAACAAGTTTGCAAGCAATGCGATATCAGAAGCAATACCAGCTTTTCCATAATAGAAAATCATGTAAGCCAATACAACGACTAAAGCGATTAAAAATGAATTAAAGCCCGAATCAATAGCTTCTTGACCTAAAGATGGACCTACAACTGCTTCTTCTACTATTCTTGCTGGGGCAGGCAATTTACCAGCCTTAAGAATGTTAGCAATTAATTTTGCTTCTTCAATTGTAAAATCTCCTTCGATGCTTGAAACACCACCTGCAATTTCTCCATTAACATTTGGAAATGAATAAACATAATTGTCCAAAACAATTGCGATAGAATGTCCAATGTTGTCAGCTGTTAAGTTTTTCCATGTTTTAGCTCCTAATGAATTCATTTTCATGGTAATCTCTGGGCGACCACCAAACTGTCCAAAATCTTGGAAAGCATCAGTAATAACATCACCTTCTAAAGGAGCATTTCCATCTCTACTTGTAATTCTAATTGCAATTAATTGCAAAAACTTTTCGTCATCGTCAAAAGCTTTAGCAGTCCAAAGTAATTTCATATCGGTTGGAAAAATCGACATGACTTCTTCCATTGCTAAATACTTATTTACTTTACTGGTATCTTTTATTGCTGAATAACCTACAACTGGACCTTCTCCTGGAGAATAATTACCTTGAGCATTTTGATAAATTGAAGGTGATAATACTGCAAATAATGGATTGTCTTTTGCAAAATCTTCAAATGATTGATTCGACAATGAATCAGAACTTGTTGAATCTGTGTTTTCGGTTAATTGGTCTAATAAAGAAGATTCTTCTTTTTGTGCAGTTGTATCGATAGTAGTAGTATCAATTTCTGAAACTGTTTTTTCAGTTAAATCAACAGAACTAGTATCCTGCTTGCTTGTATCAGCTAATTCTGACTCTACATCCTCACCTTTTAAAATAAGGTTTATCTTCTCATTCGCTTGTGCTAAGTATGGGTAAACTTTAGCATTTTCGTAGGTCTCCCAAAATTCTAATTTTGCTGTTCCTTGTAATAATTGACGTACTCTGTCTTTATTTTTTACACCAGGTAATTCCACCAAAATTCTATCTGAAGCAGCTAACTTCTGAATGTTTGGCTGCGCTACACCAAATAAGTTCACCCTTGTTCTTAGAACTTCAAATGTTCTATCAAATGCAGCATCTGCTTCTGAAGAAAGGAACTCAATAACATCTTCGTTTGTAGCGTTTCTGTCTATTTTATCTTTATTTTCTAAAGTATAAAAAATACTTGCCAGCTTTTGATCTCCAGCCACTTCATTCCATGCAGTGCTAAACAAGCCAACGAAATTGTCTTGATTTGATTTTTGTAATTCTTTAGCTCGGTTTAAGGCTTTTATAAAGTTCTCATCTTTACTATCTGAAGAAAGTGCTTTAATGACGTCAGCTACTGAAACCTCTAAAGTAACATTCATCCCTCCTTTTAAGTCGAGGCCTAAGTTCAATACATTCTTTTTCACTTCGGTATAAGTGAAACCAAAAAGTGGATAAACAGCTTCTCCAGCCATAGAATCCAAATAATTTTCTTCTATCTCAGTTGATCCATTAGCAAACTTCTTTGCATCCGACTCTACACCTTGAGCTACCCAAGTAAATGATAACTGATATAGGCAGGCCAATGAAAGTAATACTATAAATGACCAAATTAATCCCTTGTTTTGCATGTTAATTTATATTCTAAATTTTATCTATTTTGAAGCGTGCAAATATAGAATTTCCAAAAGGAAAAAGCAATGCAAAATAAAATTATAATAATCAACTACAAATCAAATATATACATCATAAATACTGGTGTTTTACATAACTAGTTATGAACAGACAACTTTATCAATAGAAATACGTCTTAATTTTAATCGACTAAAATCACAAAAAATGAAACATTTCCTATTCCTATTTATTGCCATAATTCTCTGTTTGAATAGCTATTCTCAATATGTCTATAGCGATTGGGATTCTATTGAAGTTCGAATTAATAATCAAGTGCTAGAATTTCCATTCTTAGGTGGATTTAATGCTCCACAATTCAATGAAATAGATTTGAATGCTGATGGAATTATGGATTTAATCATTTTTGATAGAAGTGGCAATAGACTAAGCCCTTTTATTAATAAAGGAATTAGTAATACCATTAAATACGAGTATGCTCCTCAATACATTAATCACTTCCCAAAAATGGGATATTGGTTAATAACTAGAGATTATAATTGTGATGGCAAAATGGATTTGTTTGTTGGTGGTTCTAACATTACGCTTTATGAAAATGTGAGTACAAATAACGAACTACGGTTTGCATTAAAATCCAAACTTCGCTCTGCTTACCAAAGATACCAGTATGGCGATACCATTACAAACAATATCAATGCGGGTCAACTTAATAAACCTTGTATATATGATGTTGACCATGATGGCGACATGGACATGTTATTTTTTGACCAAAATGGATCAAAAATGGAATATCATAAAAACCTTTCTATTGAAAAAACAGGTAACTGTGGAATTGGGTTTGAAAGAAGAAGTAAATGCTGGGGTGATTTTACCGAGTCTGGCTTTGATGGTCATATTTACCTTGACTCTTGTAGAGGTGGTGATTTACCAAACCCTGAATCTGATAATTCAAAAGAAAAAACAACAATAGAAAAGCATTTAAAACATGCAGGCTCAAGTGTCTCTGCTTTTGACTTCAATGGTAACAATGCCACCGACATTATTCTTGGTGATGTTGGCTCAAATACTTTAACGGCCCTTTATAATCAGGATTCGCTTTCACCTTTTATAAACTCGCACATTTATAAAAAAGATACAGCTTTTCCGATATACAACACTCCTGTCCATTTGCCCAATTTTCCTGTTGCCTATTTTATCGACATGAACAATGATGGTACTAAAGACATGATAGTTTCGACAAACAGTAAAGATTTTTTATCTTTTACCAAGATGAAAAACAACATTTTGTTTTACAAAAACAGCGATAACATTGTCAGCAACTTTCAATTACAAGCAAATCTCAATTTGTTTTACAAAGACATGATTGATGTTGGAAATGGTGCTTATCCGAGTTTTTTCGACTACAATAATGATGGTTTAATGGATTTGCTAATTGGAAATAACGGAAATCAAAATAGCACACAAGATGGAATGGAAGGACAGTTAGCTTTATTTAAAAACACAGGCACTTTAACTTCTCCTACTTTTGAATTAATTGATGAAGATTATCTGAAACTCTCGAGCTACTTACTTAATATAAACGACTCTTTACCCATAAATGTAATTAAACCAGCACTTGGTGATTTAGACAATGATGGAGATATGGATTTATTAATTGGCGATAACCAAGGATTTGTCCATTATTTTAAAGACACTTCAGCAAATAATGTGAATGCCGAATTTAAATTAGAAGAAAGAAATTTTCAGTCAATATCTACCTACTCAGCTGCTTCTCCATATTTATTTGATGTCGATCAAGATAGTTTATTGGATTTAGTGCTTAGCTCTATAATTGGAAGAATAGAATTATATAAAAACTTAGGCTCTAAAACTGAGCCGATTTTTAATATATCAGTTAATTCAATTTTACACTTGAAGGATGATACCATGCGCTACCAGTTAAATGGAAACCCCAACCTAAACAAATTAAAAGTTGGACAGCAGGTAGATGTAAACAATACTTTCTACTCAAACAATGGTGTATATCAAAAAATTGCTAGAATAAACAACACAGCAAATTACATTGATTTAATTCATCCTTTTTTTGATGACAATTTCTATAATGATGAACCAACTACAAATGCAGTAATCGATTATTCAGATAAATATTGGGGAAAGGTTTCTATTCAGACTGAAGCGAATCCATTGCTTTATATGGAAGAAGGTGACTTAAAATTAATATTAGCTAGTAGATATGGGCAACTCTTTTTCTATGATAGCATAATGAATAACATTGATGGAGGCAAATTTAACCTCGTGGACACCAACTATCTTAACCTTAATTTAGGGGATAACATTGCTATAGCAGGTGCAGACTTGAACAATGATGGTAAAATGGATTTAGTGATTGGAAATGAAGCAGGGGGCATTAAAATCTATAAGGCAGAACATGGCGTTGGAATTCAGGATGAATTTGCAAACAATTTATCAAGCAATTCATCATTTAGTATTTATCCCAACCCGACCCAATCTGAAGTAAATATTTTATTTGACAATAGCCCTAACAAAAAGGGTCAAATCCTTATTAGAGATGCAACTGGAAAACTTATTTATCAAAAAAGCAAGCTTGATAAACAGCTAAAAATAAATACTGAAGCTTGGCCTAGCGGCATTTATTTTATCAGCATTAGAGATAATGGAAAGCTCGAAACTAAGAAGCTTCTGGTTCATTAAGGCATAAAGTCAACAGGTGATTTTTATAATCTATTGTGGCCTGATATTTTTCTAAAATATCCCCACCCAACACACCATGAACCGGTTCAAGTTCCAGTTTTTTATAGGATTCTATAACATTAGTCAAATCCATTGAGGCTACTTTGTAATCAACCAAATTTAAGGCTCCAATTTGCATCAAAGCAATACTTATTTGATAGGATTCCAAATCACTTGAACCTACCCCTATCGATTTCTCTTTTTCGGGGATTAGTTCTACATCAAAAAAACCAGAATGGATTACCGTTCTAGAGGCTCCAGTATCCAACACTAGTCGAATAAACTCACCCTCTATTTTTGCCTCTAATATTAAATGGCATCCAATTTCATCAATGTCTATTTTCTTGAGCTGAATGACAGTTACTTCCATAAGGTTTTCAAACGTTAATTTCTCCTTAAATATAACCGTAAACTGGTTAAACTTTTAAAGGCAAGTCAATAAACCAAAAAAGGTGAAACTAGCTTCACCTTTTTTGATTTTCAATTATATTATTTTTAATTTATAGCAAGGTATTTGTTTTAGAAACTGCCTCTGCGCTTTCAGTTAATTTTGCTTGTTCTGCATCAGTTAACTCAATTTCTACGATTTTTTCAATACCGTTTTTCCCAATAATACATGGCACGCCAATAGAAATATCAGATAATCCATATTCGCCATCTAAAAATGCAGAACATGGGAACATCTTTTTAGAATCAGTTGCAATAGCGTGAACCATTGCAGAAACTGCAGCACCAGGAGCATACCAAGCACTTGTTCCTAGCATACTCGTTAGAGTTGCTCCACCAACCATAGTTGCTTTTGAAACCTCTTCTAATCGGTCTGCAGATAAAAACTCAGAAACTCTAACACTATTACGGGTAGCTAAACGAGTTAAAGGAATCATTCCAGTATCTGAATGCCCACCTATAACCATAGCACTAACATCCGACTGAGGGCAAGTTAAAGCTTCTGCTAATCTATATTTAAATCGTGCGCTATCAAGTGCACCACCCATTCCTATAATTCTATTTTTAGGAAGCCCAGTTACCTTGTGTGCAAGATAAGTCATCGTATCCATAGGATTAGAAACTACTATAATAATGATGTTAGGCGAATGCTTAACTAGATTTTCTGAAACCATTTTAACGATACCAGCATTTATACCAATTAACTCTTCTCGAGTCATCCCTGGCTTACGTGGAATTCCAGACGTAATTACCGCGACATCACTACCTGCTGTTTTTGAGTAATCATTAGTACTACCAACAATATTGGTATCAAAACCAAGTAAAGAAGATGTTTGCATTAGGTCCATTGCTTTTCCTTCAGCAAAATTTTCTTTAATATCTACTATTACTACTTCTGATGCAAAATTTTGAATTGCAATGTATTCGGCACAACTAGCTCCTACAGCTCCAGCACCAACAACTGTTACTTTCATGAATTATTTTTTAGTTTAAAAAAGGACTGCTAAATTACAGAATGAGGCTTGTAATTTAAAAAATAATTGAAAGGAATATCTATTTATTTTATAAGGCAACCATTGTATAAATTTGCGTCATAGTATTTAGAGGATTTAAATGAATTTATCTGATCAAGAAGTTGTAAGAAAAGTCGTTGAAGGATGTTCAAAAGGCGATGCAAAATACCAACAAGAACTATATAAGCAATTATATAGCCCTATGTTGACGGTATGTTATCGCTATACTGAAAGTGCCGAAGACGCTAAAGATCTTTTTCAAGATGGATTTATTAAAGTTTTTGAGAAAATTGGAAAGTTCAATTTTAAAGGTTCTTTGGAAGGCTGGATACGCAGAATAATGGTAAATAATGCAATAGATCATTATAGAAAACATAAAAAAAGGTTTGTTATGAGTGAAACACTCATACAAATTGAGCGAATTGCTGACGAGGAAATTGAAGAAAACATCTTTGATGAATTAACAGCAAAGGATTTGTTAGCTTTTGTTCAGCAATTAAGTCCTGTTTATCGAACAGTATTTAACCTTTATGTATTAGATGGTTATAGCCATGCTGAAATTTCAGAAGAACTTGGAATTAGTGAAGGCACATCAAAATCCAATTTATCCAAAGCTAAAAAGAATTTGAAATACATGATTCTTCAAAATATTAAGAATGAAAAATAAAAAATTAACAAAGTACGAGCAAAAAATCCAAGATAAATTAAACGAAGTTTCGTTTGATTATCAATCTAGCGATTGGGATGCTTTGCGAACAAATATAAAGCCGCCTAGCTTGTGGAATGCATACAAGACCCAAATTGTTATTGGCTTAATTGTACTTGTTGCAGCATTTACAGCAGCAAACTATATCCATAAAAATCAAGAAACAAGGGCTAGTAATGATATCAACAAAACCATTGAGAAAAAACCAGCAATAAAAAATAAAAGCGCCAAGCCGATTCCTATTATTAAAGAAAAAGAAGTTGAAGAAGATTCAGAACCTAAAGCTGAGATTGCAGTTATTGATTCTACTCAAAACGATGAAAATATCCTTGAAAAAGATACAATAGAACAAAAATCAGAAATTCAACAAGATATTGAATTAACTGAGAGCAAAGCAGATAGCTCTAAAACTACAAAAGCAATTGAAATAGAATCTAGCGAATTACAATCCATAGAAATTCAAGGCTTTTTGTGTCTTGGTAATGAAATAGAAATAAAAGCCATAAGAGATAAAATAATAAAGGGCGAAAAGTTTACTTGGACAGTTTCTGGTAAAACCCAACCTTATACTGGAGCAAGTTTTGCCTATGAAATAGAAAAGGAAGGTTTAATTGAAATAACTTGCACCAACGAGAATAGCAAAGTGTCAGAGTCATTTACAATAAAAAAGCTACCTGAAATAAATTTCACTTATGAAGATTTAAAAGACCCCTATTGGGATGAGGCTGTACGTTTAAACGCTAGCCCTTCAAATCTAGATTATTCATGGGAGATAGAAAATTTAGACGACCCTATTCTTGGCAACAACCAAACAGTAGATATGGTAAACGCTGGGCTTTATGATGTAGAATTAATACATATTACTGAAAATGGTTGCGTTGTTCGAAAAAACAAGCCCATTTCAATACAATCTGATTTTAACCCTTTAGCTCCAAATGCGTTCACTCCTGATGGAGATGGCTTAAATGATAATTTTATGCCACAAGGATTTTTTCAAGTTCCAGGTTCATTCAAGTTAAGTATTCACAATGCAAACGGAAATTTAATTTATGAAACCCTTTCAAAAGAAATGCCTTGGAATGGTCAGAAAAACAACCAAGGGATAAGCTATGATAAAGGGATTTTTATTTGGAAAGTTGAGATAGAACATAACGAACGTAAAAAAACATTTAGTGGTCAGGTTAGAATTTGGCCTAAGGAATAATTAAGAAGCTTCAAAAAATTTATAATTGGTTAGTAAACAACTGAAGCTAAAAAGAGCTGCAAATTGCAGCTCTTTTGTTTTATTCTATAGTTTCTAATAAAACCCAATTAAAAACTATTTGAGATCATTCTTCATCAGCATTACTATCTCTGCAACTGCAGGGCATACTCTTGTGTTTTGCTCGGTCAAATCTAAAATTTGATACATACGCTTTCGATTGGTATGCGGATACTCTCTACATGCTTTTGGCCTTGCATCATAAGCCATACATTTATTATCGGCCATTAAAAACGGACAAGGAGCTGACTTCAAAACTTGATCACCATCTTCGTCAATTGTCAAATATTTTTCAAAAAAATCGGAGGCTTTTATTTTAAAATGGCCTGCCATTCGCTCAACATCTTTATCATAAAAAATAGGTGATGTGGTTTTGCAACAATTGGCACAATCTAAACAATCAATTTTTTCAAATGCTTTATCGTGCATTTCTTGAAATTGAACATCTAAGTTTTTGGGAATTTTATTTTTCAGCTTTCTAAAAAACGCTTTGAGCTCTTTTCGCTGACTTTTAGCAGCATTTAGCTTTTGCCTTAATTCATCTTTCATTTTTCTAGCTCTTCATTGCTCTAAGAATTTCTCGTTTCCCTCCTATCGGACCAGGAAGTTTTTCTAACTGAAAACCAACAGCTTGTAATGTTCTTCGGACTACTCCTTTCACACAATATGTCACTAAGATTCCACCTGTAGTCATGGAATCATATAGCTTTGCAAAAATTTCTGCTGTCCACATTTCCGCTTGTTTTTCCGGAGCAAATGCATCGAAATAAATTAAATCAAAGGCGGAATTGAATTCCATTTCCTCTAACTTTTTATTGACTTTCAAAAGCTTTAAACACTCATTGATTTCGACGCTTTTATTCCATTCAGATTGATGAATGAGTTGAAAATACGTTTTAGCGTTTTCCTCTTGAATGAGTTCTGTATAATTAAGTTGACTCGTTTCTTCCCAAGATAAAGGATATGCCTCTAAAGCAGTATAGTTGACCTTAAGTTCACTTTTTTGAAGTGCTAAGGCTGTTTTTAAAACGTTTAATCCTGTCCCCATTCCAACCTCTAAAAGATTTATTGAGTTTAGTTTTTTGCCTATTTCCAATAAACCTGAACGTATAAATATGTGTTCGGACTCGGCTATCGACCCATTGATGGAATGATAGTGCTCATCTATCTCTTTAATATAAAAAGAGTTAGAACCATCTTTGGTTATAACAAGTTCTTTTTTCATCTGTTATCAAGGTTACACAAAAACGGAAAATTGGGGTTAAATTTGCGCAAAATTAAGAATATGGAAACTCAATTAAACGAACAAGTTATTAATCAAACTATAATAAACCAAGCATATACTTACGATGCTTACATGAACTTACTAAATACATTGTTTGAACAAGGAAAAACAACTGGTGAAGAACAAAGTGAAGACTTACTAAACTATGCTAAGTTGAATTTGCAAAGAATGAACAGGCTAAATAAAACGCTTCAGTTGTCAGATAACTTAATTGATACCATTCACCAATTTGATCATTCTAAGAAAATGACTTGGCTTTTAATTACTGAAGGTTGGTGTGGAGATGCTGCACAAAACATTCCATTGATTGCAAAAATAGCCGAAGAATCAAATCAAGTAGATTTAAAATTAGTTTTAAGAGATGAAAACTTAAATTTGATTGATGCTTACTTAACTAATGGTGGTAGAGCTATTCCTAAAATGATTGTTCTTGATTCTGAAAACTTAGAAGTAATTGGAACTTGGGGCCCAAGACCAAAAGAAATACAAGACATGGTGCCAGAGTTTAAAAAATTAGCCAACGGCGACCACGATGAGTTTTCTAAACACATACAACTATGGTATGCGAAAGATAAAACTCAAGCTCAACAAAAAGAGTTTGTTGACTTATTAAAAGAGTGGAATTCGATATAAAGCAATAATAGCACAGTTCTATTTCTTGTTTTTGCACAATATCTACAAACCTGAATAGGTTATTAGACATTATATTTGCAACATGAAAAACCTGCTGCTCATAAGCTGTATTTTATCCTTTTTTTTACTCCATTCTTGTAGAAAGGACGAGAGCATTATCACCGATGCTTCTGCTAATATAAAGCTGTCTGTAGATACAATTGCTTTTGATACAGTTTTCGCAACTATTGGTTCGATTACTAAAAACTTTAGGGTTTATAATCCCTATAAAGAGATTTTAAAAATCAGTTCTATACGACTAAATGGAGGTTCGCAATCCAATTTTAGAATGAATGTTGACGGCATGCCTGGTAATGAGCATTATGATGTAGAAATAGCGCCAAATGACAGCATGTACGTTTTTGTAGAAGTAACTGTTGACCCTAACAACAAGGCAAATCCTTTTATTATTGAAGATTATATAGAGTTTGTTACCAATGGAAATCGAAAAACTTTGCAATTGGTTGCTTGGGGTCAAAATGCACATTATTATACGCCAACAACATACAATCGATTTATCCCTGATTATTGCTGTTTAGATGCTAACGGACAACGAGGTCCATGTTCTGATGCTATCGCCCCTGTGAATGTTACTTGGACGAATGATTTACCCTATGTCATTTATGGCTTTGTAGTGATTGATTCTTTAGATGTTTTAAACATTGACCCTGGCGTTCAAATTCATTTTCACAACAACAGTGGCTTGTGGGTATATCGTGGGGGTAGCATAAAGGTAAATGGCACAAAAGCAAACCCTGTAGTTTTTCAAGGAGATCGCTTAGAACCTGCCTATAAAGATTTACCTGGCCAATGGGATCGCATTTGGATAAATGACGGAGGCCAAAATAGCATAAATTACGCCATCATAAAAAATGGATTTATCGGCTTACAAGTTGAGCATTTACCTTTTGAAGACCCTAAGGACTCTATCTTTTCAACCCTGACTTTAAAAAACACAACCATAGACAATTGCTCTGGCTATGGATTAATTTCCGCTTTGTACAACATACAGGCTGAAAACCTAGTCATAACGGATTGTGGTCAATATAATGTAATGTTGCAGTCCGCAGGAAATTATGTTTTTAACCAAAGTACTTTCGCCAATTTTTACACAAAATCATTTAGGGAAACTCCTAGCTTTTTTGTTCAAAACACAGCGGTAAATGCTATCGGAACCTTAATAAAAGGTGTTCCAAGAGTATCGGTAACAAATTCAATTATTTATGGTGATAGAACGAAAGAATTTGCTACTGAAATAGTCAATAATGGAGCCTTAGATTTAAATTTTAACACCTGTATTATCAAAACAGATGAAAATATTAGCGACACGACTAGCTTTAAAAACATCTTGCAAAATCCTTCCAATTCTATTTTCAAAGATGAATACATGGGTGATTTCCAACTAAATGAAAATTCAGAAGCAAGAGATAAGGGCAAAATGCAATTTGCTAATCCGGTGCCACTCGATATACTTGAAAATTCAAGAATTGCCGATGGAAAGCCAGACCTAGGCGCTTTCGAATATCAGCCTTAATTCTATAAATCTTAGCTCGACAAAAATTTTATCGTATCAACACCGTCGGCGTAATCCCAAAGCTCTGGCGATTGAGCTTTTCCAAAAGGAACAAACTCTTTACCCTCAATAGATGCAACTTTACATTGAATTTGATCTTTAATTAAATTAAGTTTTAGCGAAAGTTCTTCCAAGGAATTATAATATTCATAAAACAACACTCCAACAGGCGAGTGAATGTTTTCATCTTCCTTTAAAAGTAAAAAGCCATTTTCGATCAAGTCGATTTTATTTAATAAGTAAACTGCTTTGTTATAGTCGTAGTTATTGCCGTATTTATTATGATTTGCAATATCTTGATACCTGAAAAATGCTTTGAACAATAAATCTAAATCATATCCTTGGGGTACATAAACTTTAGTCACATTTCTGCATCCCAAACCAAAATGGCCAAAAATATCGTCTGCCAACAAACTCAATTCTTCTTCCTTTTCATCTCCTTGAATTATAGCAACTGACGTTCTATTTTTTCGAATAATTCTAGTTACATCTTTAAAATAATAATCGAAATACCGAGCACTATTATCTGAGCCAGTGGCAATTAAATAATCAAGCCCTTTCATTTGTACATTGAGCTCAATCTTTTCTTCCAACTCGGGCGCAATTAATTGTAATGCAGCAACAATTTGAGTCATTAACACATTATCCTTTGAAGAAAGTTTCGCTTTAACTCGGTGACCCGAAATTAAAACGCATAATAAATCGTGTAAGCCAACTAGTGGAATATTTCCCGCCATAATTAAACCAACAGTCTTATCGGAATTATTAAAGTCATAGACAGATAGCCATTTGCTAACTTTGTCATATTCTAAACTTTTAGCCCAAGCTGAAACTGCACTTCTAACTGATTCTTTAGTAAACCAAGCATTTGAATGAAATGCTATTCCCATTGCTTCGGAAAAGGCTTTGGCTTTTAACTCAATATTCGCTTGCTTTAAACCTGAGCTTTTCTCAGGAGAAAGTGAATGCTTAAAGAATTCTCCTAATTCAGTTAAAATTTCAATTTTCCTTTCTAATTGCATCTTTATTATATAATCCTAAAACACTAAATTTGTACACGAAATAGAACAAGTAAATTCCTTTTCTGTTTCATTTGCGAAAGTACAAACTTAAAGAGACCCAAATGGCAATTATTATAACAGATGAATGTATAAACTGTGGAGCCTGTGAACCAGAATGTCCAAACAATGCAATTTATGAAGGTGGTGAAGAATGGAGATTTTCTGATGGCACTAGCTTATCAGGTGATTTCACTTTAACCAATGGTAAAACTGCAAACGCAGATGAAGAACATGAGCCCATTAGTTTAGATTATTATTTTATTGTTCCTGATAAATGCACCGAATGTGTAGGATTTCACGACGAACCGCAATGTGCTGCTGTTTGTCCTGTTGATTGTTGTGTTGACGATCCAGATGTTCGTGAAACTGAAGATGAGCTTTTAGCGAAAAAAGATTTAATGCACTAGTATATTATACTATTCTGGTGTAAACTTTGTTATATCCATTAAGCTTTACATTGCCATTTTTGTGGCATAAAATAAAAAGTACTACTGGATTTATACATACACCAATTATGCTAAAAAAAATTCTATTCCCATTTTTATTACTTAATGTTTTATCACTTGTATCACCTGAGCTTTATGCTCAGGCTCAGGTTGGATTAAAAACCGTAGAAATCAGTGGTGAAAAGAAAATCAATGAAAGGGAAATAGAAGTAAAAGCTTATGAATTGCTCAATTCTGATGACGATGAATCTAAAGAAGTTTTAAATCAAGAACTAAAAGATCTTTTATTAATCGAATTAAATAAAATTGAAGCTCAAAAACACACTTTTAGCCAAATTAAAAGCATTTCAATTTTAGCACCTCATGATTCCTCTTTTTTACTTTTCAACTGGAATATTCCATTTAAAGATGGAACTTATCAATACGAATGTGGTATTTTAACTCGCAACACAACAAACAACAATCCTTTTATTTTTTTAAGAGATACTGTACTGAATGATGATTTAAAAGAAAAATCTACTACTATTTCTAACACATGGATGCCTCGACTTTTTTATCAATTGATTGAGTCAAAGACAAACTTTCAAACCTATTACACCTTACTAGCCTGGGATGGGAACAACCTATTAACCAACAAAAAATCAATAGAGGTTTTATGGTTTGATAAAGCAGGAGTAGCTCGATTTGGTGCACCTATTTTTAAATACGCCAATGCTGAAACTAAAACAAGAGTAGAGTTTGAATATGGTGGACAAAATAGGATGAAGCTCCAATATAATCAGGCTTTAAATCGAATAGAGTTTGACCATTTATCGCCACCAAGTAATAACCTTATTGGTATTTATGAATATTATGGTGCAGACTTGAGTTTCGACGGGTTTGTTTGGGATGGTAAAAATTGGATTTACCATGCTGATATCAATCTTGATGAAGGTTTAAATAAAAAGAAAAGTGATTTTAAAATCGACAAAGACCTTATAAAAGGAAATAAGCAAATCTACAACCCTAAAAAATAAATCCAATTCATTGTTTAAGCGGGAATAGCAAATCTCGGAGTAATTTCACTTTTACAATATGCATAAACTGAAAGAGTTCGACCCCTTCAGGGTCTCAGGAAACTTCGCTTCTTGCTTATAAATGAGAGGTGTTTTCTACAACAGGTTCTGAATTAAAGTAATTCATCTATTATTCTTTCGATTGTAAACCCATCGGCTTCTGCTTTATAATTTCTAACAATTCTATGGCGTAGAATTGGATGTGCAACAGCTTTCACATCTTCTATATCAGGGGAATATTTTCCATGAATTGCTGCATGACATTTTGCGCCAACAACTAAAAACTGAGACGCTCTTGGACCAGCTCCCCAACTCAGGTAATCATTTACCATTTGGTTTGCGTGTTTAGTATGAGGTCTGGTGCTTGCAGCAAGCTTAACAGCATATTCTAAAACATTATCAGCAACTGGTATTTTTCGAATTAATTGCTGGAAAAAGAGAATTTCTTCTCCACTCATAATTTGATTTAACTCTACCGTTTGATCAGTGGTTGTATTTCTTACAATATTTAACTCTTCCTCAAAATTTGGATAATCTAACCAAACATTGAACATAAATCGATCTAATTGGGCTTCGGGCAATGGATATGTCCCCTCTTGTTCAATAGGATTTTGCGTAGCTAAAACAAAAAAAGGTTTTGGTAAATGATAAGTTTTACCTCCAGTAGTTATCATTTTCTCTTGCATCGACTCTAATAAAGCCGATTGAGTTTTTGGTGGTGTTCTATTTATTTCGTCAGCTAAAATCAAATTTGCAAACAAAGGACCTGGTATAAATTTAAAACTCCGATTTTCATCTAATATTTCTGAACCAATAATATCCGAAGGCATTAAATCAGGAGTAAATTGTATCCGACTAAAGCTCAAACCCAAAACCTCAGAAATTGTATTCACCAATAACGTTTTAGCTAAACCTGGCACACCAACCAATAAACAGTGACCATTGCTAAAAATAGAAATGAGCAAATTTTTAACTACATCATTCTGCCCAACGATTACTTTGCCAATTTCTTGATTAAGCTTAGAATATTTACTTACAAAAGCATCAACTGCTTCTGAATCTGATTTATAATTTTCCATTTAATTATTCTTGTTTTTTTTCAACCAATCTTGATTGAACTGACATCCTTTTGTGTATTCTTCATCAATTTTGATGTATGTCCTTTCGATTGCATTTTTGACCCAAAGTTCTAATTCTGCTTGTTCTTTTTCAGCAAGGGCAGCACTTTTAATTCTTTGATAATCATCTTTTAAATTAGCAGTGTGTGGTTTAGTTCTTCGCTTTAATAAAAGAATTCGATAACCTGGTTTACTTCTTGGGTCAGCAATTAATACAGGCACTGACATTTCGCCTTCTTCCATTTTGTCGATAACAAAAAACAAAGAAGGGTCTAAATCATCCATACTAAAAAATGAAGTTGAAGAATAAGGATTTACTATTAAGCCTCCCCCTTTTTTAGAGTCTTCATCTTCTGAAAATTTCTTCGCTGCATCTGAAAAACTAATGGAATCTGATTTTATCAATAATGCGATTGAATCCAATTTCGATTTTGCCTTTTCCATTGAAATAGGATCCAATTTAGGCTTCAGTAAAATATGTCTCACATTAATCTTGGTTCCTCTTCTTTCAATTAATTCTATTATGTGAAATCCAAATTGTGTTTTTATAATTGGCGAAACTTGACCAGGCTTTAATGCGAATGCAGCAGCTGAAAATTCAGGTTCAACTTCGGCTCTTCCAACAAAGCCAATTTCTCCACCTTTTACAGCAGATCCTTTATCTTCGGAGTATAAAACGGCAAGGGTTGAAAATTTTTCTCCTTTAAGCACTCGGTCCTTGTATTCTCTCAATTTAGCTTTAACTTCATTCACTGCTTTCTGGCTTGTGGGTGCATAAGCAACTATTTGAGCTACTTCAACTTCAGCATTTATTAATGGTATACTATCTTTTGGTAAATTGTTAAAATAAGATTTCACCTCTTCTGGTGTTACTTTTAAATCAGCAGATATGTTTCCTTGCATGGCTTGAATTAACATTTGCTCTTTCAACGATTCACGCAACTCTTCTTTAATTTTTGAAATGGGTTTTTTATAATAAGCCTCTAAAGCTTGCTCAGAACCAATTTGCCCTATAAAATAGCGCATTCTTCTGTCTAACTCACCTTCTAATTGCCCGTCAGACACCTCAACACTATCCAAATTGGCTTGATTAAGTAATATTTTAGCGTATAAAACATCCTCTAATACATCACACTTAGTATTGTCGTCAATTTTAATCCCTTGAGCAATAATAGCAGAATACTTTGTCTCCAATTCAGCTTTTGTGGCTATTTCATCGCCAACTACAGCTATAATTTCATCAATGGTTTTCTCTTGGCTAGTTGCCCAAAAAGAAATTAAAACCAAAATAAGACTAAGACTACTTTTTACGATATATTTCATATTTCTTATTTAAGGTTGCTTCTTCAAATATTTCATTTTTCACGCTTGATATTAGTTCTAATTTTCTTCTATTTCTAATTATTTCAACAATTTGTTCTTTAACATAAGCAACTGGCGCTTTTTCACCTTTTTGTTTTATTTCCCATACATCAAAATACAAACGGGATAATGTGTCCTCTATTACTTCAATATTTCCAGTATGAATACTAACATCTTCAACATCTTTTCCCTCGGGTAAAAGTTTATTTAGGCTATTGTCAGAAATCCAATTGCTCGTATCTAAGTCGCAACTCAAGGTAAATTGAGCGCAATACTCAATTAACTTAGAGTCAAATAATGGTAATTCCTTTTCTAACCAAAATTTTAATGAGTCTTGATTTGGTGCAGAAACTAGACATTTCACCAACCTTCCTCGAAACAAACTATGTTTTAATTCAAAATTGAGTTGATTCTTATTGTAATAACTTAACACTTGCTCATCAGTTACTAAGGTATCCAGCTTTTGCTTAATCAATTGGTTTTCATAAGCATATATTATTAGAGAATTTCGATAATCTTCTAATTGTTGTTCAAAATCTATTTGACTTTCACTTAAATTTTGAAGTGCTTTTATTAAAAGCAATTGCTCTTTAATCCAATTGTCTATATAATTATTAGCAACAACAAGGCTATCTTCAGGTGACAAATCAAAGGTGATTTGCTCTATATCGGACTGATACAAATATTGTTCACCAACTCTTGCAACTTCTTGATTCGAGCTTTTAGGTTGAAAATATTTGCAGCCTGCTAAAGATAAAAACAAGCTAATTGTAAGGACAATTAATTGGAGTCTCAAATTAGTTTAATTCTTTTTTTAATTGTTCTAATACTTCCTGATTAACGGTGTATTTATATTTTGCCCTTAAAGCTTTAATCCATTCTTGTTCAAGGTATTCTTGATAATCAGAAGTTATTATTCCTTTAGAATCCTCTAAAGTTTTATAGGTAGGTTCTAAGACCTCAACGATCCATACAAATGAAACTCTACCTTGATTATCTATGTTTTTGCTATAGCCTTTTTTCCATTCTACTTGATCTAGCATTTCATTCTCCCCTTTCTCGTATTTTTTTGATTCTTTTTTCAAATTCAATTGAGAAGTCTTATTAATTTCATTTATAACCTCTTCTAAGTCTTTACCAGCTTTCAATAACTTTTTAGTTTCATTGGCTATTTTTTCATTTGCTGCCGAAAAAATTACTGCATCTGCTCTTTTTCCCCACTTGTAGTTTTCTTTATGTTGCTCATAAAAAGCTTCAAGACCTGTGGTATCTTCTACCGCTTTAGACCAAACTAATTTATCAGTTAGGTTAAATAATAGAATTCCGTCGTGATATTCTTGAATCAAAGCTTTAAACTCAGGATATTCTGATTCTAATTTTGAATCTTTAAATGCCATTATTTGGTTCTTTTTAAAAGTTGTATATGCATCATTAATGAAAATTTGAGCATCTATTGGGCTTTTATTAGTTTGGATTTCATTTAAATAATTAGAAAAATCTGTTTGATTTACTTTTCTATCTCCAATCTCAAACATGACTTTATTTAATTTTGAAAAACGTTTTTTATCCCAATTTGAACCAAAATAACTAGTATCTATCAATTTGTAAAAATCATTACGCTCTTTAATGTTCTCAGTGAAACCGTAGGTTTTCTGAATTTTCTTTAGTGCAGCTCCTTCTGTTAAATTAGAACGAGAATCTTTTTTAACTTTTGATTCTAATTCTTTAGACAAGCTCTCATAAGTCCCTAGTTCTTCTTTTTCAATTCTTTTAATGATATGCCAACCATACTTTGATTTGATTGGCTTCGAAACATCTCCATTTTTCTCTAAAGCAAAAGCAGCATCTTCGAATTCTTTAATCATGCGACCTACGCTAAAAGCAGGTAATAATCCACCTTGATCTGCTGTTCTTTTATCATCTGAAAATTGTTTTGCCAATTCTTCAAATGGAATATCTTCTTGAATTAAGTTATACACTTCTTTCGCTTTTGCTTCGGCATCATCAGAAGATGCTAATTCAGGGTCAGTAGAAATCAATATGTGTGCTACTGTTATTGAACCATTTGCTGGTCTTTTATCCTCCACTTTAACTAAATGATAGCCAAAACGAGTTCTAATCGGCATCGAAATTTCTCCAACTTTTGTTTCATAGGCTGCAGATTCGAATGGATAAACCATATAAAAAGCAGTAAAATAGCCTAACTCTCCCCCATTTTCTTTGGCCGAAGGATCATCTGAATATTCCTTGGCTACTTTATCAAATCCTTTTGATAAAGCCATTTTTCGGTATTCTAGTATTTTTTTATAGGCGACTAAAGTATCTGCAGGACTTTCTTTAGGCCCACAGTTCACTAAGATATGACTTGCTTTTATTTCCCATTTCAAACGCTCGTAAGCCTCTTTCTTTAACGCTTCTAACATATTGTTTTCTGACAAATATGGTTGAGCCAACTGACTTCTATAGCCTTTTAGTTCACTTACAAAACTTGGATCTTTGTCCATTCCTAAACTTAGGGCTTCTTTTACTTTCAATTTGAAATTGATGTACAAATCCAAGTATTCGTCAACGGTGCTTTTGCTGACAATTTCTCCAGAATTATTTTTGAGATACACTCGTTTAAATTCAGTTTCACTTATTTTTTCATCGTTAAAATCGAGTAATGTTTTTTCACTTTGAGCAAATGAAACAAAACTTAAAACTAAAAATGGTAAAATCAATAATCTTTTCATGTCTTTAATTAATTTCTACTTAATAAATTATCTACTGTAATTTGGAGCTTCTCTAGTAATTGTTACATCATGCGGGTGGCTCTCTCTTATTCCAGCATGTGTTATTTTTATAAATGTTGCATTTGTTTTTAACTCTTCAATTGTTTTGCAGCCGCAATAGCCCATCCCTGCTCTAATTCCACCAATCATTTGGTAAATCACTTCACTCAATGACCCTTTAAATGGAACTCGACCACTGATTCCTTCTGGCACTAATTTTTTAATGTCATCTTCCATGTCTTGAAAGTATCTGTCTTTAGAACCTTTTTGCATGGCTTCTAAAGAGCCCATACCTCGATAAGCTTTAAACTTTCTGCCTTCGTAAATGATGGTCTCTCCTGGAGATTCTTCCACTCCCGCAAATAAAGACCCGGCCATTATGGTATCAGCTCCAGCAGCTATGGCTTTAACTAAATCTCCTGTAAATCGAAGACCACCATCGGCTATTATCGGAACTCCAGAGCCTTTTAACTCTTCTGCAACCATCATAATGGCTGAAAACTGAGGCACACCCACTCCAGCAATCACTCGAGTGGTACAAATTGAGCCTGGCCCAATTCCAACTTTTATAGCATCTGCTCCCGCATCGGCCAAAGCTCTAGCTGCTTCTTTGGTAGCTATGTTTCCTACGACAACTTGCAAGTTTGGAAAGCTTGATTTTACTCTTTTTAAAGTGTCTATCACTCCTTTTGAATGTCCGTGTGCAGTGTCGATGATGACTGCATCCACTCCCACTTTTACTAAAGCTTCAATTCGCTCCATCACATCTCCAGTAACTCCTACTGCAGCAGCAACTCTTAACCTTCCATATTGATCTTTGCAAGCGTTTGGTCGCTCTTTCACCTTTATGATGTCGCGATAGGTAATTAATCCTATCAGTTTATTCTCTAGGTCAACTACAGGTAATTTTTCAATTTTATGTGACTGCAAAATCTCTTCTGCTTTGCTTAAATTAGTTCCTTTAGTTGTTGTAACTAAATTTTTGCTGGTCATCACATTCACAATATTTTCGCTCATGTTTTTTTGAAAACGCAAATCTCGGTTAGTTACAATTCCCATTAACTTATTGGCTGAATCTACAATTGGAATTCCACCAATTTTATTCTCCTTCATTAAGTTAAGTGCATCAGATACTTTGGCATCCATTTTAAGTGTAATCGGATCTTGAATCATTCCACTTTCAGATCGTTTTACTTTTCGAACTTCTTCGGCTTGGCGCTCTATGCTCATGTTTTTATGCAGAACTCCAATTCCCCCTTCACCTGCAATAGCAATAGCTAAAGCTGATTCTGTAACGGTATCCATAGCTGCAGAAACGATGGGCGTATTTAAAACTATCTCTTTCGAAAAATTTGACTTTATCGTGACTTCCCGCGGCATAACTTCAGAATAGGCCGGTACTAATAATACATCATCATAAGTTAGGCCTTCGGGTAAGAATCGATTGGGGGCTATGTGATTGCTCATTTTGCTTTTTTTAAAGATGCACAAAAGTAATAATAAAGGGCTTAAAGAACGTGTTAATATATACTAAAAAGGGGCTTCGAAAGAAGCCCCTTTTTTATGTTAAACACCTTGTTTATTGTATCAAGGTTACAGTACCTTTTCGCTTGTGCTCTTTTCCGTCACCATCTCTAAACCTGATGGTATAAACATAAGAACCAATTTGTGGGTCTTTTCCGTTTATCGTCCCATCCCAACCTTTAGCTACATTGTTTGAGAAAAACACTTGCTCTCCCCAACGATTATAAATAATCATCTCATAATAAGTCCAATCAAAGAATTGACCACGAGGTCCAAAAATTCTATTTTCGGCAACATTAGAGGTAGGTGAAAAAGCATTTGGGATATAAAACAAAGGCTCTTGAACAACACAAACTAAATTTGATCTGGAGATTGCAGGATTTAATTTCTGATCAATACCAAAATCTGTAGTCATAGAACCTTGAACAGCTTCAACTATGTAGCAGAAATCTCCAATGGCGAATTGCTCATTATAAACATCATCAACAAATAAATTCATTTTTCCTTCTTCTTTAGGAGCAACAACGTCATGTTTGATTAAACCTCCTTTATTGTAACTTCTATATACATTATAATAGGCTGTAGTGCTATCCCACCCTTCATACTCATTCCATGTTAAAGTATTGGTTAAAGCTTCATTGTCAGCATCTACTTGTAAGAAAATAGTTCTTCCATAATTAGAAGTATCAACTGGACCACCACAGGTATTTTTTACAATTACTTTGTAAAAGTAACTGTATTCATTGGTTGAGGCCGAGTAATCGTAGAACCTAAAAGTAGAATCAAGCACTTGTTTTGGAAGAACATTACCTATTTTCGACATATCTGCTTTACTAATACCTCTGAAGATTTCATACTCTCCAATATTTACAAAAATAGCATCATCTTTATCTGGGTAAACTTGTAACTCTACTTCATTATCATCTAACACATTGGTATAGTGTACATAATCATATCTTGGTGTACTTGCAAATGATATCGTTATTTTTTTACGGTTAGACCTTGATATATAAAATTGAGAACCAGGCCCAGTAGGTATAGAACGGACGTAAACTTCAAACTCTTTAGGAGTATCTCCAATGTTAAAATCTGGTGTGATTTTAATATTATAACTCGTATCGGTAGTCCTATCCTCTGATATATAAAAACCAGTCCCTGTAGTATCCCACAAAACACGATACTCAACGCCATTCCCTACATTATACCATTCATAAGGATTCCAATGTATTTCTATCGTTGAATCACAAGCATTCCAATTTAATTTTATGTCCATGGTTGAATGGAAATCGAAATTCTCTTCATCTTGTGATTTCTGATCACATCCATCAATGGGTTGAATGGCCATGGTTACGACTGAATTACTAGCATCTACCAAATTTAAAGGAAAGTTATATTTCCTGCCTGTCGTTTCATAAGGGATAAAATTTGGTAAAATTGAAGGGTATCCAGTATTGTCTTTAGGTTTAATAAAGTTCAGCATTTCAACATCAACTGCTGATTTTTGAGCCCAATATGAGGTAACACTACCATCAGCTTCCACTGTTAAAAAATTCATAGGTTGCGCTGGTGGTGCAATTGAATCTTTATATGTGATGGTGTCAATATTAGATTGGCTTATACATCCAATCAAAGGGTCTTCTATTTGAGTGTAGTAATACAAAAGATCACTACATGCTGCAGCATTGGACTCGTCTTGATAACTTGTAGTAGGAGTACTTCCAAACAAAGGTTTGTTATAACCAGTTGTAGGGAATGTATCTTTGTATAAATAGTAATCATTTGTATTAGCTATTCCAATACCATTCCAATTTATAGAACCTATCTTATTTGTATCTACAGTTACTCCTAAATTAATGGTTTTCACCAATGCAGGTACAGGAGAAGGAACCGTTCCATCGCAACCAGAATACATAAACACTTCTATATCATATCCTTTTTGTTGAGCATCCAATTTGTTAGGGTTGTTCGGTTTTGATATGTGAACCACAGTATCTGTTAAATTAAGCGTATTATTAGTATAAGTTACCCAATTTGTAGTTCCTGTTTCTCGGTATCGGAATCCATAACCGGTAAAGTTCTCTGTTGGGTCATAAGTGAGTGGGTCTATTTTTTCCCATTCTACCTCTACCGAGCCATCTAATAAAACACGCACACACCTAACATTTGGAGCATCTAAAATTGCGGGTGATCTGATATCATCAACTGGTTCGTGCTTTACTTCTGATATATTTACTTCTCCCTTTGCATTTTCTGCAACGATGTAATAATAATAGTCTGTGAATTTAGTAATTGTAGATTGTCTAAATGTTCTTACACTCAGATTACCAGCTACTTGGATAAAGGGGCCATTGTCTTTCTTTTCAAATACTTTATAGCGAATATTGTTGTTGGTCATGCCAACTGGTGCATCCCAAGTAACATCAATATACCCCTCACAAGTTATATCATCATATAATTCTACCGCTCTTGGTACCATTGTTTTATAGATACCACTTGTACTATTTAAATTTGGTACACATTTATCATTTAAAATAACTCGATATTCTAATGGAACTCCCAAAGTAGCATTAGCTCCAACATCAATAAATGAAGTTTTTGGAATATTGGTACTTCCAACTGTAGTCCAAGTTCCAGCAATATTTCTTTGATAATCGATTGACCCAGCCGTACCAGTTGTCCCTAAGTCAACTTTTATAAATACATCTCCATTCGCCAATACCTGTAAAGTATCTAATTCAGCAGCCAATAAAGAACCCGACGCAACCATTTGAGTTGCAGTTACTATACTAAAAGTGCTAAAAACTAGCGTATCAAACTTATTGTCGGGAATTCGAGTTCCTTGGTCATAAGTTATAATTGTGTCTCTAGCCTCAATACGATAACCAACTAGGCTATCACAAACAGGTGTTTTTCGAACAAATGTTCTATTCTTTGTATGTCCTATAATGTTCCATTTCGCTGGATTCGTTAATGCATTCACATCAATATTTTCATGAATGTAATAAGTTGTTGGCGATTCATAAATAAAATAAGGCTTAGTAACTGAGTTGTTGGGTTTAGGAGCATTCCACGTCAAAGTAGTTTGGCTTCTAGGAGCTGTAGCAGCGCCTGAGGGTGTTGCTTCTACTTCTATAATACGAACTGGTTGAGAATAAGGTGAAGGCTCTTCTCCAGTACAACCTGACTTAGTTCTCATCCTGAAATAATAATCCTTGTTTGCTGGTATTGGTGTATATATGTTGGGGCCAAAATTTAAAAATGGGAATAATCTGTCTTTTTTGTATTTTGTAACATTGGTTTGCACGTCTAAATATGAAGTAGCTGCTGTTCCATTATTAGAAGTAGCTGATTGTATGTCGTATTTAGAAAATGTATTCGCCGAATCGATAGGTGGTGCCCATTGCACATTTACTTTTCCATCAAAAGCAACAGAAGCTCCTTTTACGATAGGTTCTTCTAATGTTATAGGTGCTTTTACACGTACAGTAATCGAAGGGTAATTGATAGATCGAATCGGACAATGATCATCATAAGTTTTCATCACAAAGTTGAAAAGACCACTACCAGCACCAGCTACACCAGTTCCTGAATTACACAACCCTCCGCCGGCAATGCCCAAATGATTACAATCGGTTTGCCATCTAAATTCAGTTTCTGTTCCAACTCCGGCTAAACCAGATCGTTTATATGGTTCTCCAGGCGCTCTTGTTGGAGGTGGATTTAAAGTTGCACAAGGAGCTAAGATTGGATTATTACACTGGTTTGCACTTGCAAAATTGGTTGAAAACATAAAACCAGAAGGTTCTAGCGTTACATTTTGGAAAGGCGGTGTATTGTTAGCGTTTATATCTCCATCAGCAGCACTAAAATTCAGTTTAACCAATTCACCAGCATACACTTCAATAATGGTATCACCCGTAGAGCCAGAACCTGCACTACCAAAAGTAGTAATAGGTGGTTTATTAATTTTACCAGAGACTGGAAGGCGATCGCAATCAAACAGCAAAAACGGAATATCTCTAAAAATAGAGGCGATTACACGACCGCAACGCCATGCGTCAACTCGAACTACTGTAGCATAAGCCACAGGGCCTGATCCATTATAAACAGCCATTCTCATCTCTCCAGTTAATGGATCCAAAGTAACAGGTTTGTTATTCGAATTAAATGTCTTGTTAGGCAATGGACTGTTATATGTATAAGGTGCAGTATATTGAATAATAGAAGTTGGAGTAGCACCTAAAGGAAAATCCCAAGCATAATTTAATGAGTCTAATTCTTGATCTTGAGCATTGTGGTTAAAAGTAAATTCATATCCTCTACAAATCTGAACAGCAGGTATTTCAGCAAAGTTTGGAGAATTATCTTGACATTGGTTAGTAGTTAAAAATGGCGGTGTAGTTCCATTTGGGTTTGGAATTGGATACATAACCGCTCTAAGTCCCATTGCACCTGATGGACCATTTACAACCTGACTTGGTCTAGCAAAATCAGTCCAGAAAAAAGTCCAACCGTTAGTTGGTGGTGTGCCATTTAACTGTATGGGATCTGATTCAAACGGAAATCGCTGTATTGCCCCTTCCCTTTTACTCTGATCTGGATCAAAGCAGCTTTTTGAAGCCCCATTGGGGTCTGGACATCTTGGAGTAATGTCACCATTACCCAAATTAATCCATCTGTTAGAATCTGGCTTCATTGTAATGCTACTAATAATTTGGTTGTTTGTCCCTCTTGGTAAAACACCTCCTGAAATAGCCAATGTTTGATTGACAAAATTAAAATTAACTCCAGTACATTCTCTATAAACATCTAGTTTAAACACAAATTTCCCATTGGCTAAACAAACCCAAGAAATTTCCCCACCATAAAGGTGCGAGGCTTTAGCTTCGCTAACTAGTGAAACCAATACAATTAAAACAATCCATAATTTTTTCATAATCTTTCTTTTATGCTAATGTGACTTATTGACGTTTATTTTTTCGAAGGTTGCTTTTTAAGAAGCGAATTTAACTCAAATTATTTATTTTAAATTAAAATGGTTCTCCAGAACTAACTATACTCATATTTTGGAAAGTAAGGTATTGTTGAAATATGCTCATAATTTCAATAGAGTTGGTTTCGTTTAAAGCTTTTAATAGTAATTTATAATAAGAAAAATCAAGCCCATTCTCATTTAAAAAACGAAAACGATCCATGGTTGCCATGGTTCCGTCAAAGTTTCGGAGCAACATTCCGCGCATGTAATTTTTTACCAATTCCAATTCTTTATCAGCAACCAGCTCAGTGCTTAAACGATGAAACTCATTTTCAATTTCTTTCATTGCAGGCTTGATGTATTGCCAACCCAACTCAGTACTGACATAAAAATAGGCTCCTTGCTTTTGCGTTGCAATCCCACTCCCTATGCCATAGGTATATCCTTTATCCTCCCTTAAGTTAGTCATCAAGCGAGAACCAAAATAACCACCCAATAAGGTATTTGCAATGGTGAGCTTCGGAAAATCGGCATGCTGCCTGTTAATCGTTGGGCAGCCAATTCTTAAAGCGACTTGATTTGCATCTACTTTTAAAAGGTGTTCTTTTTTAGGTTTAAACGAAAAATCAGTAATACTCCTTTGAGGAACTGCTTGGTAATCTATTTCCTGAAAATTCTTTTGAAGGAGTTTTAACTCCACCTGAGAAACTCCACCACTGATATACAGTCTAAATTTTTTATTTCTTATGGTTTGATCGTAAAACTTAATTAAATCTTCTCTTTTTATTAATTCGAAATCTGACTCTCTGATGGCATGATCATATAAATGCCCTTTGGGATATATGTGCTCTATGAATTTGTTTTTAGCTAAAAAAGAAACCTTTTCTTGATTGACTAAAAACTTTCGCCTTTGAATTGCAGTAAACGAATCTACTTCAACTTGTTTAAAATCTGCCTGAGAAACAATATCATTTATTATGGGAAGAATATAAGTTAACTGTTGTTTTAAACAATAAACCGACAAAACAATATGATCGGTATTAGCCGAGGTGTCAACATAAGCACCTTGCAATTCTAGTAATTCATTTATTTCTTTAGAACTTTTCGTATTTGTTCCCTCAAGCATCAACTGACTGACAGCGCTTGGTATAATAGAATTTTGATGATAGCAATATCCAGCATCAAATACAAAATCCAATTTCAAAGCATTTTGCTCATTAGAACTCAAATAAAAACATTCAATTCCATTCTGAAAGCCTAAGTTTTCTACCTTTTTAAATTTAATCTTGTCGATTAGCCTAGCTGTTGGCTGAATAGTTCGATTTAATTTCATGAAAGCTGTTTTTTATAGATTAAGGTAGAAGAGTTTTCATTTGTTAAAATGCTATTGGCAACACGTTGTATATCTGCCTCACGAATACTTCGATACAATTCAGGTTCTTCATTAATCAAATTAGGATTGCCCAACAATGCTGAAATAGCCAAGGCCATTGCTTTGTTTAATGCCGTTGCTTTTGCAAATTCTACCGATGTCATCATTTTATTTTTAACGCGAATCAATTCATTTTTGCTGACCAGAGTCGATTTCATCAAGTCCAATTCTTTCCATAAAGCAGCTTCAGCAGTTTTCATGTTTATTGTAGGATTAATCTTTCCTGAAATCACAAACAAACCTCGATCATGATCTCCAGTAATATAACAACTGATATCCGCAAAAAAACTTAATTCTTTGACTAATTTGAAGAACAATCGAGATGAATTACCGCTTGCTAAAATATCCGATAATAGATCTGCAACATAATAATCTCTATGTAATTTATTTTCCATGTGGAAGGCGATATAAATAGCATCTAAAGGAACGTTAGAAACGACCTCTTCTCTTCTAGCTTCAGTTTGCTTAGGCTCTTGAGGGTAATCATTCACATTGGCTTTGCCAGCTGGAATTTCTCCAAACCATTTTTCGCTGAGTATTTTAATTTCTTCAACAGTCACATTGCCCGAAATAGCAAGAACCGCATTATTCGGTATATAATAGCGGTTAAAAAATCCTTTGACATCTTCCATGCTTGCCTCTTTGATATGGTCGATATTTTTACCAATAGTCGCCCATTGATATGGGTGATGTTTATAAGCCAAAGGTCTTAATCTTAGGAATGCATCACCATATGGTTGGTTAAGATAACGTTGATTAAATTCTTCAATAACCACCTGCCGTTGAACAGATAAACTTTTCTCGCTAAATGACAAACTCAACATACGGTCAGATTCTAACCAAAAAGCGGTTTCTAGATTATCCTTGGGCAATGTGATGTAATAATTGGTTAAATCATTACTTGTAAATGCATTGTTTTCTCCGCCTATATTCTGAAGTGGAGTGTCAAAAGAAGGAATGTTGATTGAGCCACCAAACATGAGGTGTTCAAACAGATGTGCAAAGCCAGTTTTATGGGCTTCTTCATCTCGCGCACCCACATTATAAACAAGATTAAAGGCCACCAAAGAAGTGTCAACATCTTGATTAACAAACACTCGAAGTCCGTTATTGAGAAAAAATTCTTGAAATTCAACCATCAGCTATAAATCGTTCGTTTTAAGGGTCTCGAAATTAAGTTAAAAAAAGGATTGAGAAAAAAATAGTCTTTGATTTACAAATGATACTTTTTTTTCGTTTTTCCTTACATTTTTCTTCGTTCCTTTTGTGTGAAACAAAACGAACCCAAAAATTCACAACCTGATTAAATTTATAGAAAATGCTACGCCACCCTCCACAGGTAAAACGAACTCCTTTTGTGTAAACACGAAAGTCACACAGCGTTTTACCTTCAATGCTCCCCAAGGCTTGATTTTTAAAAAATTTCATCAATGTTGACCCACTCAATACAGATTGAATACAATATAGCCAAACGAATTTAAATTTATGATGATTTTCCATTCCCAAAAGCCCTGTCATTGCGAGTGGAATGCAATGTAGCGAAGCAAGCTAGGGCTTTGATTTACAAATGATACTTTTTTTTCGTTTTCCTCTTTCGTTTTCCTCTTTCTTCTCTCTACTTTCCTCTCTCCTCTTTCCACTCTAATAAAACGATGAATAAGGAAAAGAAAAAATGAAAAAATTTTAAAACCCAGTTTAAAAAGGCTATTTTTATGCAAATTCTATTATATTTGCATCTATGAAAAAACTGATATTCATTTGTTTGTTGGCTTCCTTGACTTCATTACACGGCTATGCGCAGTATAGTATGGATTTTGGTGTAAGCCTTGGAGCATCTAACTATTTAGGTGAAATTGGTGGAAATACCGGTGAAGCCAAACCATTTATTATGGACATGAAGCTAAAGCAAACAAGTTTTGGCATTGGTGGTTTTTACCGTTACAACTTCACCCGTAGCGTAGCAGCAAAATTGACAATTAACTATGCCAGAATTAGCGGTGCTGATAGTTTATCAAACGAACCTACAAGAATTGCAAGAAATTTAAGTTTTAGAACTGATTTATTAGAATTCTCACTTTTAGGTGAATTCACCTTTTTCTCTTTTAATGACATGAGTAGAAGAAGTAAATCTAGAGTTGACTTTAGTACTTATGTTACTGCTGGGGTTGGTATATTAATGTATTACCCTTATGCCCAACATGATGGAAAATGGTATTATTTAAGACCTTTAGCTACAGAAGGTATTGAAAATGTTTATGATGAAACAGCCATTGTGATTCCTTTTGGTTTAGGCGCAAATTTTACTTTTAACCGAAAAATGCGCTTGGGTTTTGAAATGGTTTATCGTTTTACAAATACCGATTACTTAGATGACGTAAGCACCGATTATGCTTATGACAGTGAGTTGCCATTTGAAGAATCTGCGATATTTGCAAACAGAAGTGCAGAGGCCTATGCTAGAGGTAATGCAGATTTACCCAATCAAGATTTTTATAGACCTGGTGCAAGAAGAGGAAATCCAGATGGAAATGACGGTTACTTATTTGCACAAGTTTCACTTTCTTACTACATCTCAAAAGGTAATTCATTTGGTCGCTCTCGTTATAAGAGTGTCATCAGCAGAAGAAAGAAACGAACGAAATTCTAAAGCTAGATTTAGAGTATTTCAACATATAAAACAAAAAAGCGGATTAATCAATCCGCTTTTTTGTTGGTATAAACTGCAATATTTTACGTAAAGGCTTCATGCTTAAAGTTAAAAAACTTGGTTTTAGGCTATTTATTTTCCAAGCTAAATGATCTTCCTTATTCCCTCTAAGTCGATTAAAAAGAGAAATATTGCTTAAACCGCCTTCACGCATTTTGACTAAAACTCGCGGTACATAACTGAGTTTTATGTGGTGTTTGTGTATAAAGCGCAACATCAATTCATAATCAGCTGCGCTAACCAGACCTAAATTAAATTTGCCATAAGTTTCATAACAAGTTTTCTTTACAAAAAAGCTAGGATGTGGTGGCATCCAACCTTTAATAAAGTAATTCTCTTTATATGCTTTCGCTTTCCAATATCGGCTAACGAGATTCAGGTTGTTTTTATCTACATACACCAGATCACCATAGCAAGCATCCGAATTATTAGCTATCAAGGAATCAACTACTTCCTGAATGACATGTTTATCTTTATAAACATCATCGGAGTTCAAGATGGCAATTACTTCTCCTGTGGCTAAATCAATGCCTTTGTTTAAAGCATCATACATCCCACCATCTTTTTCGGAAATTACAACAGCTATGTTAGCTCGATATTTTTCAACTATTTCTAAAGTTGAATCTGAAGATATTCCATCCAAAATAATATACTCGATGTTTGCATAGCTTTGGGAAACGACAGATAAAATGGTGTCTTCTATCGTTTTTTCACTGTTGAAGCAAACGGTGATGATGGATACTTTCACTTTTTATTATTTTCTTCGTACGACACAATTCTCCAAGACAATTACATCCATTTGGGTTCTCAAGTAACAATCTAAAGCATCCTGAGGCGTATTTACTATTGGCTCATTCTCATTAAAAGAAGTATTTAATAAAATAGGAATACCAGTCTTTTGTCTAAATTTCTCAATTAAATCGTAATAACGATCGCCTTTCTCAACGGTTTGCAATCGACCTGTTCCATCAACATGAGTAACAGCAGGAATGACGTGGTGCTTTTCTGGTTTTATAGGATATACCTTTTCCATAAATGGAACTTTATCAACTTTTTCAAAATACTCACTGACATATTCTTCTAAAATAGAAGGAGCGAAGGGTCTAAAACTTTCTCTTCGTTTTATTTTAGAATTCAACAACTCTTTCGCATCTGTTCGAGTTGGATCTACAAGGATAGAACGATGGCCTAAAGCTCTAGGTCCAAACTCTGCTCGGCCTTGAAACCAACCAACAACAGCTCCATCTACTAATGCTTGAGATACAACCTCTAATAATTCCTTTTCTTCATATCTGGAATACTCAACTTCGTTTTCTCTTAAACATGCTTCTATTTCCTCATTACTCGCTTTGTATCCAGTATATGCATTGTAAACTGCAGGCAGACGATCATTCCCTTGAATGTGATTATATAACCACAACCCTGAACCCATTGCAGTGCCAGCATCATGACCAGCCGAAGGAATATATACCTTTTCAAAACTAGTACGCTCTAAAATCTTACCATTAGCGACTGAGTTTTGAGCAACTCCTCCAGCTATACATATATTTTTAAGCCCTGTGCGCCTTTGTAAATGGTTCAAGATGTGGAATATTAACTCTTCCGTTACTTTTTGAACTGAAGTAGCAATGTCTTTATGCTTCTGTGTTAAGTCTTCTCCTTGTTTTCGAGCGGGACCCAATAGTTTTATAAGTTCATCTGAAAAAATAGACTCAATGTGAGGGTCTCCACCCTCCCAGCTCATACTAACTCCTTCTTTAGCATGAGTAAAGAATTTTGTGTCTAATTCAAACAATCCATTCGGTGTAAAACGAATTACTTTTTTTAATTCTTCTACATATTTTGGTTCTCCATAAGGTGCTAATCCCATTACTTTATATTCGTCTCCATAATGTGAAAATCCAAGATATTGGGTTAAAGAAGTGTAGAAAATACCAGCTGAGTGTGGATAAATCACTTTATCAATAACTTCTATTTTGTTTCCTTTGCCAGTAGCAATCATGGTTGATGTGAAATCTCCAAACCCATCGATGGATAAGATTGCCGACTCATCAAATGGTGAAGCAAAAAAGGCACTTGCCAAATGACTTCTATGGTGTTCCACATTCACAACTTCAGCTTTTATTTCCTCTTCAGTAACATTAAAGAATTTACTTAACTCAGCCTTAACACTTCCAACTTTTTTAGAATTAGCCAATCGATCTTTCAATGCTTTAACACTAACTAAATTCTTAACACTGTGGATGATTTTTTTATGAATATTAGCCGATGGATCTCGTGAAATCGTAATATAATCCACCTCTTGAATTGATATACCTGCCTCTTTTAAGCAAAATGCAATAGCTTGAGTTGGAAATCCTGCCCAATGTTTTACTCTTCTAAATCGTTCTTCTTCAGTGGCAGCTATAATTTCGCCATTCTTAAAAATACATGCCGAAGAATCGCCATGATATGCATTTATTCCTAAAATATACATAGTTAATGTTTAAAGGTGGCTAAATTATCCATTCTAATCGTTTATGTGCTTTTTATGTATAAAAAAACGATTGCTTTTCTTTATTGAGTCCTTTTTAAAAAAAAATGTTTTCAAGAGTTAAATTTAAATAAATCAATGGCTGCAATTCTATGTCGTTTATCTACAATATTATGTTTTGAAAATTCTAAACAATTTTTCACCATTTGGTCATATTCAGCTTGAGATAATTCTATAATTTTTCTTAAATACAACTCCCATTGATTTAACTCATCTAATGGCAAGTCTGCGCCAATTCCATTTTGATTTATGTTTAACCATGGGGTATTTTTAGAAATAATTACTGGTACACCACAAACTATAGCCTCAACAATACTATGTCCATAATTTTCATGTAAAGTTGGCAAGATATAAAAATGGTATTGTTGAAGCGTAGGTGTAATTTCATGTGGTGCTAAAATCCCTTTATAATGAATCCGATTATCCTTTTCAATAATGGCCTTACATTTTTCCCAATAATTTTCCTCTTCAATTGGGCCATATATATCCAATGAAATATCCATTTCATTCTGTAACTTTTGCATAAGCTCCAGAGCAAATAATAGGTTCTTCTTTAAAGCTAGTCTAGAAATAAAAACCAATTTGAGCTCACCTATCTCTTTTATCAAATGTTCTCTTCGAACAATAGGAGAAGAAAGGTTTTGAGCGATTTTTATTTTAGTTTTTGTTCCTAAAGCAGCTTTAATTTCCTTTGCTTCTTGTTCTGATGTAGCATGCCAATAAGTTTTAGATTGACTGAATATAAAGCATTTAGCAAATTGTAAAAATAAACTCTTTTTGAGTGGTTTAATGGCCAATGCTCCTTTACCTAACATGCCTCGAGGTGCTATTAATTGGATAATAGACTCTTTCTTAAATAACAGATATGGAATTAAAGTGAAATTTTTAGAAAATAAACTATTATAATAAATCACAACAGGTCTCACTTCATCTAATAGTTTTTTAAAATTTTTATTCTTTTGTTTTTCTGCATTCAAATAAATAACTGGAAAGCCTGAGAATTCTGTCCATTGATTGAATATTACATCAAGTACTGACCCATCCTCATCTAGATTAGAGGTTACTATATGAAAAGCATACTCTTCTTTTAAGGCTTCTGCCATATTGAAAACCGATTTAATTGGACCACCTGCTTTAAAAGCTGGATAAAACCAATCAATAAAAATGAGAACATTAGGCTTATCAATCATCTTGTATTTTCATATATAAATCCCTGTATTGCTGCGATATTTTCTGCGGTTCAAATCGCTTTACATTCTCCAATCCCTTTTTTATCAATTCTTTTCTCAATTCTTCATTTTGAATTAACTTTACCATCCCATTTTTAATTTCTTCAACTGAATAAGGATTAACCAACAAAGCTCCATCCCCAGCAACTTCGGGCATAGAAGCCACATTACTCGTAATCACAGCTCTACCAATAGCTTGTGCTTCAATAATCGGCAGTCCAAAACCTTCATAAGTAGATACAAAAGCAAGCAAATCACATTTTCGATATTCTTCCATCATTTCTGCATTAGATAAAGAATGGAGCAATTCTACCTCCACTTGACTTTGTTCTATTATATATCCTTGTTGCCCATTTAGTTTTCCAACAATAACCAAGATAACTGGAAGTTCTTTAATTGCCTCAACTAATCGAATTAAATTTTTGTTTTCCTTAGTTCCTATATGCAAGATACGAGGTTTAGTTGCATTAAATTCTTTAATATCTAGAGATAAAGGCAAAGTTAATGGGTTTGGGATTACTTTGATGGGTGTTTTAGTTTTGCCTAGTCTTAAAATTTCATTTTTACTAAACTCTGAAATGGTGGTTATTACTGTTGCGTTGGCAATCGGCCAATCAAACCACAGTTTCTTAAAAATCCATTTCTTTATGCCTGACTTTCGATTTAATGCTTCAATATCATGAATCGTTAGTATTGTGTTATTAAATGGCCACCACAAGAGATAGTGGTCGTGGCCTGTGATGTGGATAAATTTATATCTTTTTTCAATAAGAAAATAAATATTTCTTATACGATTTAGTATTCCCTTACTTTCAAATGGTAATTCAAATTTATCGACAGCTAAAGCAGGAAGCAATGTGTTAAACACATTTTCTATACTATGAAATGATCTATTTGATTTTCTATATATCAATTTCATTTTCATCAACGTATAGCTTCTCTAACTTTTAACACTTTTAATATTACCCACCAAAAAAGATAAATCTGTATTAAAGCTCCAAATACTAAAGTTATGTTTCCTTCTGCATGTATAAAATGTTTGATAGAGTTAATAACCATTAAGAGATTTATATCACCAATTCCTGCTCCAAATTTCATTACAAACCATTTATAGGCAAGTCCAAATAAAAAAGCCATAACTAACATGCCTTTAAAACCAAAGTTAATATATCCTTCAATTAACATAGGGAAATTAATGGAAGCATTGGAAACCATTCCTCGTACACCATATGCAGTGGCCAATTCTGTAGACATCTTATTTTCAGGCTTTGAAGGAAATATGATTCTTGGTATCGGAACTATAGGCAGCCAATAAAAAGTTTCACCATACAAAAAAGGCTTATTCCCTGTTTTATGTTGATAAACTACGTGAGCAATAAAACTTAAATTTTCAAATCGATTATGCTCTTTATTAAATCTACTAGTTTGATAAGCAATCATCTCTTCTTTGACTTGTTCTTCTATAAAAGCTTTCTCAATAATTTCAGTGCCAATAGCTAATTCTGAACCTGAAATATTTTCATCACGAATTGAGTCTCTAAAATATTTACGAGCTTGATATAAAGGAATAAAGATCACTAAAGCTAATATCAACCATAAATATGGAATTTTTCTTCTTTCTCTATAATAAGCTAAAATCCCACCAACTAATAAAATGGCAACCTGTGCCATCAATGTCGTTGATAAACGCAATAGAAATTCAGCTAATAAATAGGTAATTACAATTAAATGGAACAAATCAATTTTAAACGTTTTTTCTCGCCTTAATAAATAGATGGTATATAATGCAAAAACAATAGTAGGAGCAAAAAATAAAACTTGAATTATATTGGACAATTGGTTGATTAAACTTGGACTAATTTTTTCTCCTATTCGATATAATACTCCAACAATTATAAAAAAACCCAATAATTTACGAAGCATTCTTTCATCAAAATTAAATGTGACAGAACTCAATGGTCGAAGAGAACGATTTAAGAAAAAGGTGTACCCTATAATGATTAAGATAATAGATAAAAAGGAGTAAGTAGCAATTTCGTCGATATATTCTAATTTTATAACTCGTAAAAAGTATTCGGTTTTCTCATTTAATAAAAATGGAGATTGAAAAAAAAGCCATGTTAAAATCAAATACGGTAGAATATAAATGTTCTTAATCCCTCTATTGAAAATGATATCAAAAATCAAATAAAAGATAAAAGTTGATGAGATAGTAGCCAATAATTTCGGATAGCTACCATAGGGTTGTTCGGTTGTTAAATACAACACAAGGCTAGCCACTAAACTTACTAAAAGTATAATTATACCACTAACCTTCATGAATTAAACTGTTTTTTTATAACACTAGCCATTAATTCTGCTCGATCTTGATAGTGATTTCCTGAATCAATACATCGATGGAAAGCATTCCATTTTAATTGTAAAGCCTCTTGCTCATTTAAATCGATAATATCTTTCGCAAGCTGAATCATTTCTTTCTCATTCTGATATAAGAAAACATGTTTCCTATGCTTAAAAAAAACATGGTGCTCTTGGCTAGATGGAGCTAATACAATGCAACCCAAAGCAGACATTTCAAAGGTTCGCATATTATGACTATTCGCATTGTGTGGTCGAAATGTATTCAATTGAATACGGTAGGCTTGTGCTTTTTCTATAAATTCTTCATGATAAATTGCTTTATAACATTCTAAAAGTGAGTTTGGGTTGAGAAAACTAGGCCAATTGTTACCATATACATGAACTGGAATTTGAGCTTCCAATAATACTTTAATTATTCTTGCTCTTTCTGAATCAGGGTTCCCAATGAAGCATACCGCTTTAATATCTTTAAGCATTGAAGGCTCTTTACTTTGTTCATAAGCAAATGGTAGCCATGAAGCAGATACTTTATATTTTTCTAACAAATCTTTAACAATTTCCTTTGAATAACTAAAGTGATGGTCATAAAATTTGATTCCATCTTTAACAAATTTATTTCCTGAACCTCTTCCAAAAAACTCAAAAGGATGGTCAGGATTATAATTAAATAGTTTCACTCCTTTTACTTTTAGCCTTTTTAAAGTTGAAGGTTTTATTTCCATCCCTTTAAAAACTAAGATTGCATCTATTTTTTCATCTGCTACAATTCTTATTAATTCTATGTTTAATTCTTTTAAAATATTAGAAAGATTTAATCGGCAAATAATCTTATTGAACAAGCTCTTGTGGTAATAATCTAAATAAATACCATGAGCATTAAAAAAACTAACCTCAAAATAGGCATTGAGGTATTTTACAAAATACCCTTCTATAGCCCATTTAGAATTTGAGCCAACTATTAAAAGTCGTTTCATGCTATTATTATTACCCAAGATAATTAAGCCTTTTCAAGTCTATGAATAAGCTGCGAATATACGTTCTCTGCAAAATACGTGATATTTCTCGACTCATTCTCGTTTAGCAATAAATGATTTATATTAACCTGTTTAAGAAAATTAAAGTCTATACAAACTACTTTTGGTGACTCTTGTGTTTTATACTCATGTATTCCAAGCATTTCTTGAGGATACCACACATCTAATCCACAACTCAGGTATTCAAATAGTTTATTGGGTGCGTTATTAATATAGTTGGGTGTTGTAGCCTTGTATAAAATCAATCCAATATGATGTTGACTCAAGATTATAGGAAGTTCTTCGTAAGCTAAGGCTTTATGTACTTTAATAGTCAGACTACCATTCGTTCCTTCAAATTGTTTTAAGAAATCATTCTGTTTTAAACAAAAAATACTAAGTGTGGTTTTTATTGTTAACTGGCTAAGGTACTCTACTATTTCAGACAAATAACTACCCTTTTCCGTTAATGAATAACCAACATAAATCATTTTTAAAGCATCTTTCCCATTCCAATTTTGATTTGGCATAGCCCATTTCTTCAATGGATAATTGGGTAAACAATGATGCTTTACTTTATTAAAAGTAATATTCTCATCTACTAAAAATTGATCTAAGCGCATCTTATTTGTGTGAGAAATCCAATCCACAATTCCATAAATTGATTTTTCTAAACGATGAAAAAAACGCTCAACAGGGCTTGATTTTTCATATTCAGCAGGACTGGTATATTCATGATAGTGGATATACACTTTGGCAGACCTATTTATAAAACGGCTGTACACATAGACCGGAAAGGCCGAAAGACTTTCATAATACATAACCAAATTTGGACGATGTATTAACAATAAAAACAATGCAGCAAAATTATACCAAAGATAAGTCCACCATAATAACAGTTTACTTGAATTTAACCTCCCAAATCGATTGACTTCTATTCCCTGAAAACTAATCATTTGCATCTGCCCTCTAGTACTTATGCACCTGATTCTTATTTTTTTACTTTCTGAACACTGATTGATTACATGTAGAAGATTTTGTATTGGAGGGTAATTTTCTAAAGGACGAAAGTGGAGAATAAATAATGAATAATTCATAATGGATTTGCCTTATATTTTAGAAAAATAGTTTCATATTGACGAGTTTTCTAATTGTCGAATATTTTCATTAAAGTAATTAATTATTTAAGTTTTTAACCCAACATAGCACCAATGACAGGTTATAAGTCTTCCTCTCTTTTAACATCAAAGTGTATAAACTGAGGTGAAATTTTTGTAAAGAATACCAAACTAGTTTATTTAATATGAACTATATTAATCTCTCAATTTCTTTAATCTGAGATAGATAAGTAAATTTACTTGCATAACTTGTTCTATAGTATTGTTTTTCATTTGTACTTAATTTTGGCAACTCTTTAACAAACCTACTGAATACTAACAAAATATTCTCAGGTTTAGCATCTTCATCAGTCATGGTTATCAATTCATCTTTATCTTTATAATACTTTAATGAATTAGTGATGATAGGTTTTCCAGTTATTAAATATTCTAAAATTTTATGTGAATTTGAATTGTTGTTCTCATTCTTATACTTATTGTAAAACATGAACAAACCATCCATTTCATGGAATTGCTTAGCTAGCACTTCTTTAGCTAAACTACCAACAAAATGGACATTAACTCTTTTCAATAACATCATAAAGTTGGCCTTGCTAAAATTACTCATTGTATTTTCTAAAGAAAATGGGCCAAATAAATAAAACTGATGCTCAGGAAAGCTATCGCTTAATAGTGCAATAGTTTCCCAGTCTATAAACGGCTTATTAAAATTAGCAGCGAAACCAAAACTTAATGACTCTTTATCTTTAAACTTATAGGTACCCCTATTAAAAACAGGAGAAACACTATGACCAAGATTATGACTTTTAGTTTTTAAATAACTATATTGATTTAAAATTGAATCAGATACACTGAGTATTATATCCGGGGATTTCCCATAAAACCGATGACCAGTATTTAGATCTACTGGCTGAAAAATTTTTATTGAGTTTTGATAAACTGATTCTTTTTCAGATAAGTAAAATGTGTTATTTACATCAAAATCCCATATTACATCAATCTTTACTTGATTTTTCTTAACGAATCTGTTAATTAAAAATTTTATAAGTTTTTTATATAAGCTCGTAAATTTATGCCTTAAAATTAATGGCAAAGGTATTTTTATCTCTACTAAAAAAAGGTTTTTACTTGCTTCATATCTCTTAAGTTTAATTATAGGAAGTAAGCCATGTTCGGGCGGAGAGAAATAATAAACTAGGTTACCTAAATTAGCTAACTCAATCGCAAAATGATGCTTAGAAACCCATAAATGATTCCATGACTGAGGAGATAAGAGCAAAATTGACTTCTCTTTAAACTCCATTTGTTAGCCGAAGTATTTTTTCTTTAATCCCTGATCAATCTTAAAAGTATCATGCCGTACTATAGGTTTTTCCATAATCTTTTCAAATTCTTCAAGTTTTAATCCTAATTTCTTTAATACAAAGTCATAATCATCTCTCTCCATTGTTTCACTTGGGTATGGCGATGATTTCAATTCCATAATAGCTTCAGGACGACTCATCTGTCCACTTGCAATTAATGACGATAAATGAGCTCTTCGCTTATCGATTTTGAATTTATTAACTAAAATATAACCTTGATAAAAACGAGTAAAAATTGATTCATAATGTTTCCCACCATAATCCCTCCATCCTAATTCATTTATGATTAATTGTTTGGCATCATCTTTATTAAAATCGATGTATTCTAGTATATTAAGTCGATCGACTTTCTTCATTTTCCTCACCTTAATTTGCTCCCAGTCTGTTAGTTGAGGATAAGTGTTTAATTTTTGGGTGCCGAACTTTTTATTTATAGCTCTTAAGTTTATTTGGTCTGACTTATTATAATACCATTCTTTAGGCAATATACCCTCAGTTCTAATATTATTCCCACTTAAAATGTATGGAATTTTAAATTTTAATGCTTGTTTTAACAGAGTATTTCTTATCGCTTGGTCAGAAACAACTTCTATGTCAATTACTGATGCTTTAAGATAAGCAAGTTGTATTGACCTAAATTCATCCCAGTCAACAACATAAGTAAATAAATCAATATTTAACTTACTCGTAATTTGTTCTATATTTTGAACAGCCAATTCAGAATTCCATCCATTATCTAAATGAACTGCAAGTGGTTTAAGCTTTAATTCTTTAACAACCAAATATGCTAAATAAGAGCTATCAACCCCGCCACTAAGCCCAATTACACAATCATATTCATTTTTAGTGCTAGTCTCCTTTATCTTCTGTACTAGTTTGTTTAATTGCTCCCTCCTTTTTTCAAGAGGCAATAATTCTTTAAGTTCCTTCCTTAAGCTTTTACAGTGATTACATTCACCATTAGTATCAAATTGAATTTTTGGGTCGCTTTGATCCATTACACAAAAAGTACATTCTTGCCCTATTGACTCCATGAAGTTATCATTTCTAATTTCAAACTTTCAAAAGTATTAAAACTAGTTCATTTAAAGTTTAGTAATACTTGATATATTATAACTTTAATTATATCCTAAAATCCTAATTTCATCTTCTAAGTTCTTTATTAAAAAAGCTTGATTGTCCTTAGAAAATAGGTTTTCCCAATTTCCTATATTATGTTTACTTAAATCGACTTTTGAAGCTAAACCTATAAATTGTTCTCCTGTAAAATCAGAAATCAAATTTATTGTTTCGTGTGTCTTATAGATTAAATCCTCAAACTTAATTTCAATAAAAGAATCACTTGGAATCTTACTTTTCACTATTTGCCACCGTTTTATAGTTGATTTATACCAACTAACTACCTGGTGCAACTCTTTCGGTGCCCAATTCTGTTTCTTTAACGAGCCAACAACGTCTAGTGGATGGCGGTATATATGAATCATTTTAGCCACAGGAATTAAATCTAATAATGTTGAAGCATGAAGTATATTAAAGGTTGAATCATCGATAAAAACATCCTTTTTTTTAATATCCAATATTGACTGAATATTAGATATAATAAAATCAGACAATATTGGTTTTACTTCCTCTTTTTTATAAAATGGAGTGCAAAGGCTTTTGTTTCCAAAAGTAAAACTAGGTGATCCCGCCCAATAACTATCAAAAGCATAGACTTTAAGTTCTTCTTTTAGATTCTCAACTCTTTCCGAGAAACCAGGGATATGTTTGTCTAATTCCCATTGATAGTATTTGGGTGGTGTCAAATATTGTCGATTCCATTTAAATGATTTATATAAATTCATCATTATTCGATCTGTAATACTTTTTTGTTTCAATTGATCTAATAACTTAAACAATCTTCTTAACTTATAATCCACATTATAAGCAGACCAGTTATCAAATGACTCATAAAAATCAATAACTCCATCTGGATCAAGAATATATCTTGGCTCAAAAAACAAACTAAATGATTCAGGGTGATGACTTAATATTTCTTTTAAAACATTTGACCCACTTCTACCTGTACCTCCTATTAATATACAAGTTCTCATTTCTAAAAGAACAACCGGATTACTTCAAAAACTTCTGCATTTTCACACCCTGATTGCAATCCTCTGAATTTTGCTTGTGGTATTGAGTAAGCCTCTTGACCATAAGTTCTAAATTGCTGAGATTCATAGCAGTTCAATGCTTCCACCTTTATTTTAATATGCCGTTCCTCTAACTTTATAAATAAAGTATTTTGAAATTTCAAATTATTCCAAGGTAGTTCATATGAAAAAATACTTTGAAACTTAAATGCTCTTAAACCTTCTTCTGCTATGGTTTTATGGTCTTGATGTACATCATTTAATGATGGCATAAAAACTATGTCAGGCTTTATTGATTTTCTAATTTCAATTAAATCCTCCAAAATTTTCTGTCTATCTCTAATAAATTCTCTGACTTCATAATTTAAAATTTTTAAATTACGAGCAGGTATTCCTAAAATAGAAGTAGCTAATTTAACCTCTTTACTAAGTATGTCCTTGGGCAAATGACTTGGAACGGATTTTTCACAAGTTGAAAATGCAACATAATATACTTCGTTTTGATCTTCAATCAATTTTGCAATTGTTCCTCCACAACCAAATTCTCCGTCGTCTGTATGTGGCGCCAACACCAATATTCTAGAATTCTTAATCTTCATGCTATTTATTAAAATTCAATATACTAATTTCCTTTTGTGTGGGATAACTAATCAATACTGCTTGGTGAGGCCTTTTATATATAAAGAAACTACCAGCTGAAACAGCTGATGCTCCTGCTTCAATTCCTTTTTTAAAATCGCCTAATTCACCGGCACCTCCGCAAGCTACTAGTGGAATATCTATCAATTCTGAAAGTAACTTAATTAAATTCAAGTCATAACTTTTATAGGTTCCATCCCTATTAATTGAATTAAGAAATATCTCACCTACCTCTGCCTTTTCAAGTATTTGAATGTATTCAACTATAGGCATTTTAACTTTTTTAGTACCCGAGTGAGTATATGCATAGTATTTTCCCAAAATATTTTTTTTGACGTCAACAGAAGCTATTATACTTTGAGATCCAAAAATAGCTACTGCTTCTTTTACCAAACCTAAATTTTCAGCTAAAATAGAATTTAAAACAACTTTTTCAATTCCCAATTGAAACAACTTTTGAATTTGATCCAAACTTCTAACTCCTCCTCCATAAGCAAAAGGCATGAATGCTTCACTACAAATCTCTTCAATTTTTGCATAGTTTGGTTCTCTACCTTCATTTGTTGCTGTGATGTCTAATAAAATAATCTCATCGACCATTTTATCATTAAAGATTTTAACTGCATTTATTGGGTCACCAATATAATTTGGTTTCTTAAAACATCTCGTTTTCACCAATTTAGAATTCGACATAGTTAATACAGGGATTAATCGATTCATATACACCATTGTTCAAATTTTTTTCCTGTTATTCTTCTAAATTCATCAATATCCCCTTTCAAATAATTTTTTAAATCACTGATTTCATTTTCATAAAGTTGTGGTTTTGTTAACTGTTCCTTGAAAAAACGAAAAGCTAATCTTTCTGCAATTTTTTGAGTGATTCTCCTATTAATTCGCTTGCCAATTCGATATAAAAAATGAGACTTAATTATACGAGGTATGTTTTTTGATTCAGCTGTATTTTTTTTCGTTTGGAATAAATGTGCCTCTTTCATTTGATCTATTCCTAAAAAATCAAATAATTTATTCATTTCTTCCAGTGGTTTTGCATTTAAGTCTTCTAAGCTAAGAATATGGATTTGGCTTAAATCAAAAAATTCTAGGTAGGCTTTTAATTGTAAACCATACATGCTAGTTTTTATGTAGTTACCTGAGCTTTTACTATATTCAATATCTTCAATCGGGTCACAATGAAAACTTTCCAATATATGCGACTTATACCTTTCTATGGGGTCACGCACGATATAAATCAATTTCACATGGGGAGTATCCTTATAAATTCGTTCGGGTATATCCTTATAATACTTATTATGGCATTTTGTATAACTTTGAGGGCTTGTCCCAACAATTTTTTTTTCCGATTGAAATAATTCCAAATACTCTTCTTTGGCCATTTTGGAATTAGTTGCATAATAATGAATTTCTTTAGGCTCAGACATAAAAACATCTGGATGTTTATTTAAATAATCATGCAACGAAGTAGTACCTGACTTCATTGCACCAATTATTAACAGGTTTGGAAATCTGTTATCCATCAATTTAAAATTTGTAATCAAGTAATTTAATTTCCCTTGCCATACAGACATCTATGATATTTTTTACATCATCATTTATTAACTCCTTATAATCTTTAACTTTTCTTGACCCTCCTTTAGTTTTTTTTGTTGGAAGACTTATACTATTACTTGAAAGTCCTAATTTATTGTTAATTACGGAAATAGATTCTTCTAGTTCTTCAAATTTAAATAAGTCATCGAATATAACTTGCCCTCGTATTGAATACAATTCAAAAGACCTCAAATCGCTAAAATCACCTGTTTTGATAAAGTTTTCAAAAGTCCCATATCTTTCAGCTCCACCATAGTAATAATACAATGATACTACTTTATCATATGGATTTCTATCGAAAGTAAATTTATAATCATTGTTGTCCGATAAAAATTGAAATTACTCAAATAGCAGTCTAAATGAACTTATTTTACTGAAATCACATTCTGTTTTCCATATAGAACCCTCCTATGGATCAAAAAGGCTTAATTGTCCG
>JABFGJ010000010.1 GCA_013112545.1 Bacteroidota bacterium | reverse complement strand
GTGTTTGCTCACATAAAAAGTAATCGAAACTTTAAACGATTTACATTAAAAGGAATAGAAAAAGCAGAAATAGAGTTCGGATTGCATGCTTTAGCTCATAATATCAAGAAGAAAAGGGCATGAAAAAAATCCTTTTTAACAGCTAACCTAAAAACAGTAAATAATCAACTCAATAAAAACTAAAACGAAAAAACCGCCTCACTTTTATAATGAGACGGCTTCTTTAGTTTTTTTTATTCTATATTTTTCTAAATATCTACTTTAGCATATTTAGCATTGCGCTCAATAAATTCTCTACGAGGTGGCACTTCGTCGCCCATTAACATAGAAAAAATTCGATCAGCCTCTGCCGCGCTTTCAATATTTACTTGTCTAAGAGTACGTGTTGATGGGTCCATGGTTGTGCTCCACAATTGTTCAGCATTCATTTCTCCAAGACCTTTGTAGCGTTGAATTCCCACACTGGATTCTTTACCATTACCTTTCATCTCTGCAACTGCAGCATCGCGCTCTGTATCGCTCCAACAATACTTAAAACTCGAACCTTTTTTAACCAAATAAAGTGGAGGGGTGGCTATATAAATATTTCCTCCTTCTACCAACTCTTTCATATGTCTAAAGAAAAAGGTTAGAATTAAGGTTTCTATATGGCTACCATCAACATCGGCATCACACATAATAATAACTTTGTGGTACCTTAATTTGCTTGTATCAAGTGCTTTTGAATCTTCTTCTGTTCCTACTCTAACTCCTAATGCAGTATATATGTTTTTAATTTCTTCATTTTCAAAGATTTTATGATGCATCGCCTTTTCTACGTTCAAAATCTTCCCCCTTAAAGGCATAATTGCTTGAAATTTACGATCACGACCTTGCTTGGCTGTACCACCTGCTGAATCTCCCTCAACTAAATAAATTTCACATTTCGAAGCATCTTTTTCAGAGCAATCTGCTAATTTACCAGGCAAACCAGAACCACTCATTACGTTCTTTCTTTGCACCATTTCTCTTGCCTTTCTAGCCGCATGTCTAGCCTGGGCAGCAATCATTACCTTTTGAACAATGATTTTAGCTTCTTTAGGGTGTTCTTCTAAATAATTGGTTAACATTTCACCAACAGCTTGGTCAACTGCACCAATCACCTCTTTATTACCCAGTTTTGTTTTAGTTTGCCCTTCAAACTGTGGTTCTTGAACTTTAACGGATACTACCGAAGTTAAGCCTTCTCTAAAATCATCTCCTGTAATCTCAAACTTAAGTTTAGATAACATTCCAGAGTCGTCTGCATATTTCTTTAGGGTTCTAGTCAGGCCTCTTCTAAAACCAGCTAAATGAGTTCCTCCTTCGTGAGTATTAATGTTATTCACGTATGAATGTATATTTTCAGTATAGGAAGTATTGTAAGTTAATGCGACTTCAACTGGCACTCCATTTTTTTCTCCATCCATGTAAATTACATCTGGAATCAGACTTTCACGAGACTCATCAAGAAACTCAACAAATTCACTTAGACCTCCTTCAGAGAAATATGATTCTGTAATCGGATTTCCATCATCATCTAAATCTCTTTTATCGGTAATGCTAAGTGATATTCCTTTATTTAGAAAAGCTAGCTCTCTTAATCTCGCTGATATTGTATTGAAATTATATTCAACTGATTCAAAAATGCTACTATCTGGCCAAAAAGTAACTATGGTTCCATTTACATCTGTTTCTCCAATTTCTTTTACATCATATTTTGGAATTCCTATGCCATATTCTTGCATATAAACTTTCCCCTTTCGATGTACTTCAGCAATTAATTTTGAAGAAAGTGCGTTTACACAACTTACTCCAACTCCATGTAAACCACCAGAGACTTTATAAGTATCCTTATCAAATTTACCTCCTGCATGTAGCACAGTCATTACAACCTCAAGTGCGGATTTCCCTTCTTTTTCGTGAAAATCAACAGGAATTCCTCTACCATTATCCTTTACGGTAATCGAATTATCTTCGTTAATCCAAACATCAATGGTATCACAGTGTCCGGCTAGTGCCTCATCGATTGAGTTATCTACAACTTCATATACTAGGTGATGTAGTCCTCTGATACCAATATCACCAATGTACATTGCAGGTCTTTTTCTTACTGCTTCTAGTCCTTCAAGCACCTGAATGTTAGATGCTGAATAACCGTGTTTATCTATTTTCTCTTCTGCGTTTTCGCTCATAATAAATTTTAAAATTTACTTCTAAAACAAAGGTATCGAAAGCGATAGGTTATATCGGTTATAATGCTGATAAATAGTGGTGTTTTATTAACATCATATTAACAAAACGGGCGCATTTTAATTAAATAATAAGAATTAAAATGAATAGGTTAATCCACCAAACACATTAAAGCCTTGAGTAGGATAATCTTGGTATTTTTCATATCGAATACCACCAATATTGTTGAAGTCTATAAATGCTGACAATTTTTTTGTATAACGATATTCAAAGCCCAAATTAGCATCTATTATTCCTTTTAATTTTTCAGCTTTCTCCACACTTTCTGTACCTTCAATTTCAATTGTTTTGGCATATTGCTCACCCCAATAGAACAGACTTAGTTTGGCAATTAATTTTTCTTGCAAATTATACTCTCCAATGGTTGTTATTTTTACATCTGGACGATGCCAAGCTTTCATCTCGTGTTCTGTACTGTAATCAAAGTATTGCCCGATAAGGTATAACTTAATCTTCTTTGTACTTCTATAAGCTAGTTCTCCTTTAAACTCAAGTAAATCGAGGTTGTCGTATATTAAAGAAAAGCGATCATTTAAAAATGAAACTCCAGGATACGCTTTAACATAAAAGTATTCATTTTCTATTGACATATAATTTGCCATAAGGTTGAATGAAGTTACTTTGCTTAAAGTTCCTCTAAATCCACCATAAGCATTAATCTTTTCATTTGTATTTGCAATGCCAATTGCATCTGCTACAAAAGGATTTTCAAGGCTTATTGTATTAAAATTATTTCTCCTAATTTGTCCTTTGATTCCAGCATAAGGAACCAAGTAATCCTTAATCACATTGTATTTAATTTCAGCTAAAGGATAAAAATGAAACGTAGCCTCATTTCCTGCATTCATATACACACCTAAACCAGCGTTTATTCTGAAGTTTTTTCCTATTGTGCTTATTTGTGGCAGTATAGCCGCAATTGAGTTGTTGCTAGCGTATTTATAATCGTTGTAATCCCACAATACATCCAAGTTATATAGTTCTTTGTTGACAAACTGACTTAGATTCCCAGAAAGGACAATATGATGCTCATCTGTTTTATACTTTGTATTTAACAAGTTGTACTTCAAATTCACAGCATGCCTCAAATTAAAGGAGTCCTTTTTTGTACTCTGAATACCGACATTTGCCGCAAATCGATTGTATTGCTGAGAATTTGTTCTGGCTACAGTCTCAGGCAATCTATAAGCCTCATCTATTTGATTATAGCCGTAATAATTGAAATTATGCATATCAAAGGACAATGCAGAACTTAAGGTATTGGTTTTCCAGAATCGCTTTCCAAAAACCTCAGCATGGAATTGACTCATATCGCTACCTTTAATGGCATTTAATTCTTTTAATCTTGAATATTTTACATGAGTCCCTAGAGCAAACTTCTTAGATCGTAAATTATTATAATAGATTTCGCCCATAGGAACCAAAGCATTTCCAACACCTAATTTTGCATATCCATTATATAACTTTACCAATGGCTCACCTTTAATTTTAGCAGCAGATATTGGTTCAACTTGAAAAGAGACAGGGATTTGTTTTCTAAGGAAAGTGTATTTCAGCTTTTGCTCAAGCTTTTGAGGGCTGTCATTAATCTCAGGTTCTATAGAAATTTTATCTGACTCTTCAATAGTTGGCTTATATTCCTTAACCACCCTAAAGGTATCAGAAGGCAACGGTTTTTGAGCCAATAGAACAGGTCCTATCAAAAGAGATAAAAGTAATAAGCTAAATTTATTTTTCATTTTTATTCTTTTTAGCATTATCATCATCCAAATCAAAAATCGATTCATCTTTAATGTTTTCACCATCCATAATTATTTCTATTGGCTCTGAATGTTTCTCTTCCATCACATCTTCTGACTGATTTAAAATCTGAAGTTTTTCCGTAGCAATTTCAATTAATTCTTTATTATCTGAATTATCAATAACGCTTTCAAAGGTTAATCGAGCATTGTAATAATCTCCTTTTGAAATAAAATTATCTGCCAGTAATATAAATCCTTTTGCGATCCAATAAGGCGAAGACGGCACTTGGTCAACAATTGCATAAATTAATGTATCGCTCTTATTATAGTTTCCTTTCAAATAATAAATTCTAGCAAGCATGTATTTTGCCTCAGCACCATAGTCTGAACTAAATCTAGATAGTGAATCTAAATGTGTTATCGCTTGGTCGTAATTTTCTTGTTCGTAAGCGGATTTAGAAAGCACCATTTGCGCTTTTTGATATAAGCCGACATCCAAAATTCTTTCGGTTGAAATTTTTAATGCAAATTCGCTTGCCTCTTTGTATTTGCCTAATTCAAAATAAATCTCCATCAATGAAACTTGTGCAATTTCTTTGTTTGATTGTTTTTGAGCAGAATTAAGTAGCTTTTGATAAGCAATAATTGCAGAGTCTAATTTATTCAATGAACGGTTTAAGCTTGCAACTTGCAGTAGCGATTTCTCGGTAAACTTATTAGGCGGTTGATTAATCACAAAATTATAATCTGCTAAAGCCTCTTGTTCAAATTTTGCTTTTGCTTCACATTCTGCACGATAAAAATGGGCATTTAGTTTAAAAATTCCTTTAGGATAACGGGCTAAATAGTTACTAAAATCTCGTGTTGCTTTTTCACAATTTCCTGCTAGGTAGTTATTTTCAGCTATCACATAAGAGGTAGAATCTAGCTTGGCTTTACTGATATCAGCAAATGGAACTCCATTGATATATGATTCAAACCCATCCATATCAGCTTTGTCAATATAAATTTTTCGAATTTTATCTAATGCTTCTTTAGATTGATTGCTGGAGGGGAAATTCTTAACAACTTTATCTAATGCTACTAAAGCTATATCGTCTTGTTGTTTATTAAAATTAATTAATCCAACTTTTAAGTATGCTTCAGCCAAATAGGTACTAGTAGGATACTCTATGATTAGCTTATTGTAGTATGCCAATGCTTCATCATCTTTGTTTAAAACTAGATTTGTTTTACCCAACTCAAACAAAGCATCATCTTTATAGACTGAACTCGCTTTTAAGTCTATAATCCGTTTTAGCTTAGTGACTTTTTCTTGATATTTACCAAGTACACCACTCGATAAAGCACTTTGCATGATAGCATAATCCATATTTGAGGCTTGCATTCTCGTAGCTTTCTCATAATATTCAATGGCATTTCGATAATCTTTCTGAATAAAATAAGCATCTCCGGTTCTTAACAATGCATCATTAATTAAGCCTTTATTGTCAGGGTTTGCGTTGTCTATGTATTCTCGAAACCAAAATATAGCTCCTTTATATTTGTCTTGCTTATAATTTGAATAAGCTAATCCATAATATGCTTTTGCGTAAAAAGGTAGCGAAATTGCCCCACTGCTGGCTAAAAACTCAGAGTATGAATCATTAGCATTGTCATAATCTTTTATATGATAAAATGCTTCTGACATCCAATACAAAGAACTAGAATACAGATTTGGGTCATAATTATTTTCTCTAGAAATTCTAAAAAGTTCAATGGCCTGAGTGTAATCTTTTTCTTGATAAAGCTCAATAGCTCTATAATGCGCAATTCTTTGTTTTGCCTCTAATAGTTTTATGTCTTTATTTTTTATTCGGTCTAAAGATTTTAAAGCTTCTTTATAGTTTTTTGTAGTATAATAAACTCCTAGCAAATACTCATAAGCATCTGATATTTTAGTTGATTTTGGATAGTTATTGATATACTCTTCAAATGCTAAAATTGCATTATCATAGGGATGTGAAGATAATTCATAGGCAGCTTTTGCATAATTAAACAGGGCGTCCTCTTGTATATCTTTATCCACATCAATCTTTGATGCACTTCTAAAGGCATTCTTTGCTGCATTTTTATTGTCTAACTTAATATTGGCTTCACCAATATAGTAATAAGCATTTTGGGAAATGGTATCATTTTGACTGATTGCCTTTTGAAAATAAGTAATGGCTTCTTCAAGCTTATTAGCTTTGAAATATGCAAAACCTAGTTGGTAAAAATCCTCAACAGTTCCTGAATTTCGTTTTAAATAGTCGCTTAAAAATCCCACCGATTTTTCATATTGACCTAACTCATAGTAAGAATTTCCAATTAGCTTTTTTATTTCTTCTTCCCTTTTGGGAGGTGCTGAATCTAATACTGGCGGAGCGTACTCAATGAGTTGTTCGTATTTTTTTTGTAGGTAAAAAATTTGTGTGATATAAAAAGGCACTAATGAGCCAAACTGAGGATCTGAGTTTAACTTTCTAAAGTTTGTAGCTGCCGTTTCATATTTTTTATCTGTATAAGAAATATGAGCGTAGTAATATCTTGCTGCTGAAACATAAGGGTTGTCAGTATCTAAAATCTCATAAAAATTTTTAGCAGCAGATTCAAATTCATCTAACTCAAAATGGGCATAACCTTTCTTAAAAAAATACTCCGATCGCTGTTCATATTCTAAATCTAAGACATCAATATTGTTTAAATAATCTAAGACATCTTCGTATTTCTTTTTTCTAAATTGAAATTTTGCAAGATTAAAATAGGCTTCAACTAAATGCGCACTTTCCGGATGATTCTCTATAAATCGTTTCAACAGAATTGCAGCATCGCTGTGAAATAATTCAATAGCACACAAGGCATAGTAATATTCTGCATCTATTCTTATCTCAGAATATGGATTTTTAATTTCTTCTATGCTTTTTTGAAAATAGTTTTGCGCAGGCAAGTATTTTTCCTTGCCAAACAAGCTTAAAGCATTTCTAAAATTCACTTCAGCATTTTCGTGAATAAGACTTTGCTGAGCAAAACTGATCTGTGAAAATGCGCTAGCAATAAAACAAATAATGAATAAACGGATTAACCTTCCTTTTTGATTCCTCACTGAATATTTCCTCAATATTAATCGATTAATTGAATTCTTAAAAATAGCTTTATCGCATGGGTTTCAATAAAACATAACGATTAGTTTTCAACGCATTTCTGTTAATAGAATTGTGTTCTACTTTCTTAATAAGTAGAACAATGTGCTTCTATTTGAAATGTCTATTATCCTTATTAATATATTTGCACAAAAACGTAGAAATGCCTGGAACAGCTATCATCGAATTAAATAGTGTAAATGTTTTTCAGAAAAAACATTTAGTGTTATCAAACCTTGGCTTAAGAATAGAAAAAGGGGAAATTGTTTATTTAGTTGGTAAAAATGGAAGTGGAAAAAGTAGTTTTCTAAAAATTTTATATGCGGAATTGGAATTAAAGCAAGGCGAAGGTAATGTGGCTGGCTTTAATTTAAAAGAATTAAAGCGTAAGAAAATACCATTTTTGAGAAGAAAGATTGGCATTGTTTTCCAAGATTTTCAGTTATTGTCTGACCGAACTATCAACGACAACCTCAAATTTGTAATGAAAGCAACAGGCTGGAAAAAGAAAAAAGAAATTGAAGAGGGCATCCAGATTGTATTAGACAAAGTAGGAATTGGCACCAAGGGTTTCAAAATGCCTCATGAACTTTCGGGAGGAGAACAACAACGAGTTGCTATAGCTAGAGCATTATTAAATGATCCAGAAATTATCTTAGCCGATGAACCTACAGGAAACCTTGACCCTGAAACGTCAATTGAAATTATGAAACTATTGGTTTCGATAAGTCAAAACAACAAAGCTGTATTAATTGCAACACATGATTATGAATTAATTCGCAAATTCCCTGGTCGAATTTTGCAATTTGAAAATGGGACTATTACCGAGCCTAAGCCAACAATTCCTTCAGGAGTTTAGCATTTCTTAGATTATCAAATTCAATTGATACAGCCAATCTTCTTTTTTTCAACTCGATTGAATTAGGCTTGCTAGCAAAAACTTCTTTGATTTTTTGTTGCCATTGATTCTTAGTTTTTGCTACTATGCAGTATTGTTCCAAATTATTCCCTTCAAGCATTTCGTGATTAACTAATACATCATTGCCAAGCATTAAAGATTTTATCAACTTTAGCTTAATTCCTGTGGCTTGAAAAGTTGGCAAACAGTTTAATTTAGCAGATTGAATTAAATGGTTTAACTCAATATCACCCGGATTTTCAATCAATTCTACATTTTTGAAATGACTAATTCTTTGCTTCATTTTCGCATTTGGGTTTTTGCCAGCAATAATTAATTTATACTTCAGACTCGAAAAAACCTCCAGTAAAAAGAATACTGCTTTTATGTTTTCGGCCACACTTAGATTACCATGATAAATGCAGAAATCGATAGTCTGTTCATTGTTAACTAGTTCAAATTGCTCAACAAAGGGAGGCAAGTATTGTACTTTCGTTTGATATTTTTCGAAATACAATTTATCACTTATTGATAAGGGCATTATTACACTTGCATTGCTTAAGACAGATTCAAACCTTTCTAACTTCTGAGATTCTAAGTTAAAATACTGTTGTTTTATCAACCCCAATTCGGCTTGTGCTAATCCAAGGTAATAAAAGTGCTCAACATTGTGAGTTCTTACAATTTTAAATCGATTTTTCAATTCATCGTTTGCTAAAAACCCACAGCAATGTAGGCCTTCAAAAAGTATGGGATGTTGGTCTATCAATAAATTATTCAATAACTCATAATTCATTCTTGACTTAACAATATATGGAACCTTGCTAAAAACATTTGTAAATGAGGTGTCTCTTTTATAGTAGGATATTTTTTGGCAGAATTGATTTAATTCTAATGCACGTTTTCTTCCATATTCAAAGCAATGCAAATGGATTTTAACTCCAATACCGTGTAGGGCTTTCAGTTTGTAATACACATCAATAACACCTCCATAATCTGCAGGAAATGGCACATCAAAACTGACAATATGTAAATCTATTTTACCCAATTCGACCAAATAAATTCAACAACTTCTTTTCTTCTTCTTCCCAATTATATATTGATGCTGCTCTTAAACACTCGCTTTTCCACAATTCTCTTTTATCAGAAATAAGCATTTCATTAATTTGTCGAGCAATCGATATCGGCTCATGACTCATTAACTGTTCACCAACCAAATAATTGTTTAATAAGGAAACAACTTCCACTAATGGTGAATACAACACCGGAACACCCGCCTGAATATAATCGAAAATTTTATTGGGAACTGCATATTTATAATTTAATCCAAGCTCTTTTTCTAGTGATACTCCTAAACTCGCTTTCTGGGTTAATTCATGCAACTTTAAAATACTCAATCGACCTAAAAAGCTCACCTTATCTTCTAGATTATATTTAGCAAGCAAGGATTTTAGCTCCAAGGCAATATCTCCATCCCCTGCAATTTTCAATTTCGCATCTTCAACAAATTGCATAGCTTCTATTAACTCCTCTAGCCCTCGCCCGATATTTAATGCTCCTTGATAAACAATAATTTTCTGATCTTCTTTATTGGAAATAATAGTTTTTTTACTTGGAAAGTTTCGTATAACCTCCATATCAATACTATATTTTTGATGATAAACCGCAGCAATTTTAGCACTAACAGTATAACTATGTTTAACTTTTGGCAACATCCATGCTTCTAGCTTTTCCCAAATTTGTTGAACCCGTTTACGATCAATTAATTCTGGTACTTCAGTAAAATATTCATGACTATCGTAAACCAAAGGTTTATTTTTAATTTTTGAAGCGATGAAATTAGCAGTCAGCGTATCTAAATCATTGGATAATAAAATATCAAAGGAATTAAATATCAAATAAAGCAATAATCGCAGGTTGTAATTCAAGTAAAACAAAGGACCTTTATGAAACAATAAAGAAAAGCGTCTTGTAGTATAAGTTCTGTTTTCTATTTCGGGGCTTGAACTTAGTTTTCTGCCTAGCAATAAAACTCGATATCCATTTGATTGTAAACTTGTACAAACCTTATGAACACGCTGATCAGTACATAAATCATTCGTTACTGAAACAATTATTTTTTTTTGTTTTGTCACCATAGCGAAAATGAGCATTTATTTTAATATTAGAAATCTATCTTTGCCCTAAGATAAAAAATATGAAATTCGCTGAAAACGTAGATTTAAAGCCATTTAATACATTTGGTATTGAAGCTAAGGCCAATCAATTTGTTGAAATAAACTCAAGAGAAGAGGCCATTACACTCATAAAAGAACAAAATCTGACTAACCTGAAACACTTAATTTTAGGGGGAGGAAGTAACATCTTGCTCACAGAAAATTTTGAAGGACTAATCATTAAAAACAACATAAAGGGAATAAAAGTATGCAAAAGCACAGATGATTCGGTTGTATTAGAGGTTGGCGCAGGTGAGAATTGGCATGAGTTTGTTATGTATTGTATTGACAACAACTATTGTGGTGTTGAAAACCTATCATTAATTCCAGGTTGTGTTGGCGCAAGCCCAATGCAAAACATAGGTGCTTATGGTGTAGAAGTGAAAGACTTAATAGAATCAGTTGAGACTATTGCTTTGAACGATGGCAAAGTGACCGTTTTCCAAAACGCTGATTGTGCTTTTGATTATCGATCTAGTATATTTAAAACCACTCATAAAAATCAGTATTTGATTTGCTCAGTTAAATTTAAGCTTTCTAAAAAACCAGTTTTTAATGTTAGCTATGGAGCTATTGAAAAAGAATTAGAAAAGCAAGGAGTAACTGCTAATAAATTAAGCATAAAGGCCGTTTCAGAAGCTGTAATTGCAATTAGACAAAGTAAATTGCCAGACCCTAAGAAAATAGGAAATTCTGGAAGTTTTTTTAAAAATCCAGTTGTTGACGAAGCTACTTTTAAAGAATTAAAGGCTGTTTATAAAGATATGCCAGCATATGAATTACCTATTGGAGGATATAAATTAGCAGCTGGTTGGTTAATTGAAAAGGCAGGTTGGAAAGGATATACTGATGGTAATTATGGCGTGCATAAAAATCAGGCTTTAGTTTTAGTCAATTATGGTGGTGCTTCAGGAAAATTAATTTATAACCTTTCAGAAAGAATTGTTAGAGATATAAGAAGGCGTTTTGGAGTGGAATTAGAAAGAGAAGTTAACATTATTTAGTTTGCTAAATCATAAAGTGTGATTTAGCAAATAGCCACTAGATAAAAGTTGGTGTAAATGTTTTTTAGTTCTAGCTATTTCTATCAAGTTAATGTGACCATGGTTGTGGCAATCGGTACCTAAAAAAGAAATCAAATTAGAATCGATTAGTTTTTCCGCAATCTTTTTAGTTTCTGGAGAGTAATGCCCAATCAGTGACAAAATATTTAACTGTAAGTGAACTCCTTTATCTTTTAATTCTTGGTATTTCTCAAAATCATTATACCAATAACCATATCTTTCAGGATGAGCCAAAATTGGTTTGTATCCATTGGTTTGCATTTCAAAAATAGCCAATGCTAAGTTCGGTGGTTCAGCCATAAAAGGCAATTCAAAAAGCACATAATTATCGCCCAAAGTCAATAATTCTTTATTTTGAATCTTTTCAATTAAAGTCTCGTCTAAATAATACTCAGCTGCAGCATGTGTCTCGATTGAAATATTATTCTTTTTTAATTCTTCTTGAACATGTTTTAGTCCACCTAGAATTGTGTCGGGAGTGTTTTTATAAAAATCACTCATAACATGTGGTGTAGTAATAATTTTTGAAAATCCGATTTCCTTCAACCTTCGAATCATAGATATGGAATCTTCCATATCTTTTGAGCCGTCATCTATTGCAGGGATTAGGTGAGAGTGCATGTCTGACTTTAAAATAGACAAGTCAGCTGGCTCTAACCTAGGTTCATTTCTGAAAATTCTACTAAAAAATCCCATTAAATTTTAAACTTATTATCGTCCGACAAAAACCATTTCACTGTTTTTTCAAGCCCTTCTTTAAATTTTATTTGAGGCTTGTAACCTAATAACTTTTCACTTTTACTAATGTTTGCCAATGAATCTCTAATATCTCCTGCGCGTTCTTCTCTATGAATAGCAACCGAGTTTGATTTTGTAATCTCTTTTATGGTATTAAAAAGGTCTTTTAAAGTAAAACGATCGCCAAGTGCTACATTAAATACCTCTCCAAAAGCTTTTTCATCTTTCGTAAAAAGGGCTCTAATATTGGCTTGAACGGCATTTTCAACAAAAGTAAAATCTCTTGTTTGCTCACCATCTCCATTGATAAACGGAGATTCATTTTTTGATAGTGCATCAATAAACAACGGTATTACGGCAGCATAAGCACCTTTGGGGCTTTGGCGTGGTCCGAAAACATTAAAATACCTTAAGCCCATTACCTTTTGGCCGTAGTTCAAATAACTAACTCTAGCGTATAATTCATTGGTAACTTTACTGACAGCATAAGGTGATAAAGGATTTCCAATTTCGTGCTCTACTTTAGGTAGAACTGGGCTATCTCCATACACAGAAGAAGAGCTGGCAAACACCATGCGTTTCACACCATTTTCTCTTGCAGCAGTAAGTACATTTAAAAAGCCATCTACATTTGCTCTATTTGTAGCAACAGGGTTTTTTAATGAACGCGGCACAGAACCTAAGGCTGCTTGATGGCTTATAAAGTCCACTCCTTTGGTTGCCTCTATGCACGTTTCATAATCGCTGATATCTCCTTTAATAAAAGTATAATTAGGATGAGATTGAAACAATTCAACATTCTCGATATTTCCTGTTTCTAGATTGTCCAGAACAATTACCTTTTTAGCACCAAAAGTCAACAAATACTCAACGATGTTTGAACCTATAAACCCCGCCCCTCCAGTTACTAAAAATGTAAAGTTTGAAATATCAGTTTGATGAAAATTAGTTTTATACATTTTATCTTTTAACGTACTGTGTTTCGTAATATTTTTGATAATCACCCGAGGTTACATTGTTTAACCAAATTTCATTATCTAAATACCATTGAATTGTTTTTTCTAATCCTTGTTCAAATTGAATTGACGGCACCCAACCTAATTCATCTTTTATCTTAGTAGCATCAATGGCATAGCGTTTATCATGACCGCTTCTATCTTTAACAAAAGCAATTAGCTTTTCAGATTCTCCTTTTTCCCGACCAAGTTTCTCATCCAAAATACGACACAATTCTTTTATTAAATCAAGATTTTTCCATTCATTGTGACCACCAATATTGTAAGTTTCTCCCAGTTTTCCATCATTAAAGATGACATCAATGGCTATGGCATGATCATTAACCCATAACCAATCTCTAACATTATCTCCTGCTCCATAAACTGGTAATGGTTTTCTGTTTCGAATGTTGTTAATAAACAAAGGAATTAACTTCTCGGGAAACTGATTCGCACCGTAATTATTTGAACAATTGGAAATTACAATTGGAAAGTTGTAGGTATGGTAATAAGCTCTAACTAAATGGTCTGAACTTGCTTTTGAAGCAGAATATGGACTTCTTGGATCATAAGGAGTGTCTTCTGTAAAATATCCTGTTTCGCCTAAAGAACCATAAACCTCATCAGTAGAAACATGGTAAAAAAGTTTATTGGAAAAATCTTCACCCCAGTATTCTTTTGCTGCGTTCATTAGGCAAGCAGTTCCTATCACATTGGTTTGAACAAATTCCAAAGGATTTGAAATAGATCGGTCAACATGAGATTCTGCAGCCAAATGGATAACTGAATCAATATCAAACTTCTCAAAAGTTGCTTTTAATAGGGCTTCATCTAAAATATCTCCTTTAACAAAAGAATAATTTTTAGCCTCAGAAACATCTTCCAGATTTTCCAAATTGCCGGCATAGGTTAATTTGTCGTAATTAACTATGTGAGTGCTGGGGTATTTATTTACAAATAAACGAACTACATGAGAGCCTATAAAACCAGCTCCTCCTGTGATTAATATATTTTTTTTGTTCATTATAGACTAAGGTATTTTGTATCTTTTATCTTTTTCTTGAATGTGCCTTTCACGTCAAAAATAAACCCATTAGGATTCATCATTTTTTTCAGTTTAGCTTCATCATAGTTCATGTATTCATCATGATTCACGGCTATTAAAATAGCGTCATAATCATTAGACAAACGATCTGTTAATGAAAAACCATATTCATGTTTTAAATCTTTAGATGAAGCATGAGGGTCAGTAACATCCACAACAAGTCCAAAAGAATTAAGTTCATTTATCACATCAACTACTTTAGAATTGCGGATATCAGAAACATTTTCTTTAAAGGTTGCTCCCATTACTAAGACCTTAGCACCGTTACTTGATTTTTTTGAAGCAACAATTTCTTTAAAAATTCTTCCAGCTATAAAGCTACCCATACCATCATTGACTGCCCTTCCTGAATTTATAATTTGTGCGTGGTATCCAAATTCTTTTGCTTTATATGTTAAATAATAAGGATCAACCCCAATGCAATGTCCCCCTACTAATCCTGGGAAAAACTTCAAGAAATTCCATTTGGTTCCGGCAGCTTCTAATACTTCGTATGTATTGATTTTCATTTTATCAAAAATGATTGAAAGCTCATTAATTAAAGCTATGTTAACATCTCTTTGCGTGTTTTCAATAATTTTTGCTGCTTCCGCTACTTTTATAGAACTAGCTCTATGCACTCCTGCTCCAACTACTAATTCATAAGTTTTTGCAATTTCTTCTAATGATTCAGCATCGTCACCTGAAACAACTTTTACAACATTCTGCAAAGTATGTTCAGTATCTCCTGGGTTTATTCTTTCAGGAGAATATCCCACGTGAAAATCAGTTTTAAATTTTAATCCACTAATCTTTTCTAAAACAGGAATACAATCATCTTCAGTACAACCTGGATAAACAGTTGATTCAAAAACTACATAGTCTCCTTTTTTAAGCACTTTCCCCACTGTTTTTGAAGCAGATAAAAGTGGCTTTAAATCTGGCAATTTATGTTGGTCTATCGGTGTTGGAACAGCAACTACATAAAAAGTAGCATCTTTTAAATCCTCTAATTTTGAAGTAAAATGTATATCTGAATTTTCAAAAGCAGAAGATTCTAATTCTTCACTTGGGTCTTCGTGATTTTTCATCATTTCAACCCTAGACTCACTGATATCAAATCCAATAACACTTATCTTTTTTGCAAATTCTAATGCTATTGGCAATCCAACATATCCAAGTCCGATTACGGCTATTTTTTCTTCTTTTGAAAGTAGTTTGTTATAAATTGACATATTATATCTTCTTTACGTTTTCGTTTTTTAATTCATATTTATCTTTAGATTCTGGGCATAGTGCAATACCGTTTTCATCAAAATCTAATCGATGGCCGTATTCACTCATCCATCCTATTTGTTTGGCAGGATTTCCAACCATAAGAGCATAATCTTTTACTTCTTTCGTAATAACAGCTCCAGCCCCAATAAAACAATATCGCCCTAAATCATTACCACAAACAATCGTTGCGTTAGCTCCAATAGAAGCACCAACTTTAACACGGGTTTTTAAATATTGATCTCGTCTATTAATTGCAGATCTAGGGTTCATAACATTGGTAAATACCATAGATGGCCCTAAAAAAACATCATCTTCACAAATCACCCCTGTATAAATTGAAACATTGTTTTGAACTTTAACCTGATTACCTAATATAACATCAGGCGATATGACACAATTCTGACCAATATTACAATTCTCTCCTATGATGCAATTAGACATGATGTGACTGAAGTGCCAAATTTTTGTACCACTCCCAATTTTACAATTGTCATCAATGATGGCTGTTTCATGTGAGAAATATGTCATTTTTTAATGTATTTAGTAAAATCATTGTGCTCTTTTTTATAAAGCTCGTCTTCACTTAAAGACTTAAAATAATCATATGTAATTTTTAAGCCTTCTTTACGAGAGACTTTAGGTTCCCAATTTAGAATAGACCGAGCCTTAGTTATATCAGGTTGTCTTTGCATTGGATCGTCTTGTGGCAAATCTTTATAAATCACTTTCTGAGTGGTTCCTGTTAATTTGATGATTTCTTCAGCAAATTCACCAATAGTAATTTCATCTGGATTGCCAATATTAACAGGCTGAGCATAATCACTCATTAATAGTCGATATATTCCTTCAACTAAATCGTCAACATAGCAGAAAGACCTCGTTTGAGTTCCATCTCCGAACACAGTCAAATCTTCACCTCTAAGTGCCTGCCCTATAAATGCTGGTAAAACCCGACCATCATTCAGCCTCATCCTTGGACCATAAGTATTAAATATTCTAACGATGGCGATTTCTACTTGATGAAAAGTATGATAAGCCATTGTTATAGCTTCTTGAAATCTTTTGGCCTCATCATAAACACCTCTTGGTCCTATCGGATTTACATTTCCCCAATACTCTTCAGTTTGAGGATGAACCAACGGGTCTCCATAAACTTCGGACGTAGAAGCAACTATTATTTTAGCTTTTTTAGCTTTTGCTAATCCTAATAAATTATGTGTTCCTAATGAGCTAACTTTAAGCGTTTGGATAGGTATTTTTAAATAATCAATAGGACTTGCAGGTGATGCAAAATGCAAAATATAATCTAAATCCCCAGCGACGTGAACAAAATTGGATACATCATGATTGTAAAACTCAAAATTCTCTAAAGGAAAAAGGTGCTCAAGGTTTCGAATGTTTCCAGTTATCAGATTGTCCATTGCAACAACTGCATAACCTTCTTTAATAAAGCGATCGCATAAATGAGAGCCTAAAAAGCCAGCTGCACCTGTTATTAAAACTCTTTTCATTTTTTTGCTAATACTTTGTTTCTACCAATGCTTATATAGTCAAACCCTTCACTTTCCATTTGCGGTAAATCAAAAAGATTTCTACCATCGAAAATAATTTTGTTTTTTAAATTAGCAGACACTTTTTCAAAATTTGGTTGTCTAAATGCAGACCATTCAGTAGCTATCACCAAAAAATCAGCCCCTTTGCATGCATCGTAAATATCCATTGCATAATGGATTTTATCTCCAATTTTTTCTTGCACATTGGACATAGCTTCTGGATCATAAGCTGAAACAGAAGCACCTGCAGCTAATAATTCTTCAATTAAATACAATGCTGGAGCCTCTCTAATATCATCTGTGTCAGGTTTAAAAGCTAAACCCCACAAAGCCACTTTTTTGCCTGATAAATCTTGGTTGAAATAGCTTTTTATCTTAGGTATTAAAGATGTTTTTTGATTCTGATTTACTGCCATTACGGCCTCTAAAATTTGAAACTCATACCCTTCTTCAATTCCAGATTTTGCCAATGCTTGAACATCTTTTGGAAAGCAACTTCCACCGTAACCAATACCTGGAAACAAAAAGCGCTTACCAATTCTAGAATCTGAACCAATTCCAGCTCTTACTGAATCAACATCTGCTCCTACTTTTTCGCAGAAATTAGCTATTTCATTCATGAATGTTATCTTCGTGGCTAAGAATGCATTTGCAGCATACTTTGTTAACTCAGCAGATTTTTCGTCCATAAAAATGATAGGATTTCCCTGTCTAACATATGGCTTGTATAGTTCAGTTAAAACTTTTATCGCTCTTGGAGATTCAGTTCCAATAACTACACGATCAGGTTTTAAAAAATCATCAACCGCATATCCTTCTCTTAAAAACTCTGGATTTGAAACCACATCAAATTCTACTTTAGCATGTTCTGCAACAGCAGCATGTACTTTTTCTGCAGTGCCAACTGGTACAGTACTTTTATCTATTATAATTTTATAGTCTGTTATAATTTTCCCAAGCTCTTTAGCAACACCAATAACATAAGATAAATCAGCAGAGCCATCTTCTCCTGGCGGAGTTGGCAATGCTAAAAATATAATCTTTGCATCTTTTACAGCACTTGCCAAATCAGTTGTAAAACTTAATCTGTTTTGCTTTATATTTCGTTCAAATAATACATCTAGATGCGGCTCATAAATGGGAACAATCCCATTTTTCATTTTTTGTACTTTATTAGCATCTATATCAACACAAATGACATCATTTCCGGTTTCTGCTAAACAAGTTCCTGTTACTAATCCAACATAACCTGTTCCAACTACTGCAATCTTCATTCTTTATTTTTTTATAAATTCTTTAACTTTATCTGTAATATATTTCAATTGTCCTTCAGTCAATTCAGTGTGCATCGGTAGAGACAAAACAGCTTTAGATAATTTTTCTGCAATTGGAAAATGACCATCTAAATATCGCTCATCTCGATATGCTTTTTGCTGATGCAATGGTACAGGATAATAAATCATAGCAGGAATGCCATTATCAGACAGAAACTTTTGAAGCTCTTCACGGTTTACTCCTTTAATTTTCAAGGTATATTGATGGAAAACATGACTTGAGTTTTCCACACGTTTTGGGGTAGAAATTGCATCAATACTTTTAAAAGCAGCATCATAATAATCGGCAGCTTTTCTTCGAGCGTTACAGTAATCATCTAATCGTTCTAACTTTACGCTTAATACAGCCGCCTGAATACTATCTAATCTAGAGTTTACTCCAATTTCATCGTGATAATACCTTACTTTCATTCCATGATTAACAATCATCCTCGCTTTTTCTGCCAACTGGTCATTATTTGTGAATAATGCACCTCCATCACCATAACAACCTAAATTCTTAGATGGAAAAAAAGACGTACATCCAAAATCTCCAATAGTTCCAGATTTTTTTACACTTCCATTTTTAAAATAAAAGTCTGCTCCTATCGACTGTGCCCCATCTTCTATCACTTTTAATTGATGTGCTTTTGCAATTTCCATAATTTCATCCATGTTGGCACATTGCCCAAAAAGATGTACTGGAATGATAGCTTTTGTTTTTTCTGTTATTGCTTCTTTTACTGCGTCTGTAGAAATTAAAAAAGTATCTTCATCGCAATCCACTAAAACAGGAGTTAAGCCTAAAATAGCTATTACTTCAGCAGTTGCAACAAATGTAAATGTAGTTGTAATCACTTCATCCCCAGGTTTTAAACCTAATGCCATCATGGCAATTTGAAGCGCATCCGTTCCGTTTGCACATGGAATAACATGTTTTACACCTAAATAACTTTCTAACTCTTCTTGAAACCTTTTTACTTCTGGCCCATTGATAAAGGCAGCTGTCTCAATAACTTGTTGAATCCTAGGATTTACTAAGTCTTTTATTTTTTCATATTGACCCACTAGGTCAACCATTTGGATATTTTGCATATGCATCAATTAAAGGGCTGCGAAGATAGTGTTTTTAGACAAAAACTGCCTGAAAAACAATTTGTAATTTTGATTTATGTTTAAAAAGCAATACATCACAATATTTCTTACTATTCTCAGCATTTCGACTAGTTCTTTATTTGCTCAAACAAAAAAGGACTCTGCACAGTCAATCTTTTTTGTTCGATTTGAATATGGATATTATAACACAGCTGGAGATTTTGAAAACCGATTTCCAAATTCTAATGCCGCAGGAGGGTCAATAGGCTTCAAGACTGCTTCAAATTGGCAGTTTGGGGTTAATGCTGCTGCACATTTCAGCAATAAAGTAATCACAAATGGATTATTGAATGACATTATAAATGAAGCTGGTGATGCAACTGATGCAGATGGAGAACTTGTAAAAGTGACTTATGAACAACGAGGCTTATCACTGTTTTTTCAAGTCGGAAAAGTTTTTTCGGTTTTTGGTTCAAACCCAAATTCAGGGATAATCACACAAGCAGGAATTGGTTTTTTAAGACACAACATTAAAGTAGATTACCGCGATGGTATCGTTTATCAACTCAGCGAGGACATGCTAAAAGGTTACGACCACCTATCTAGTGGAATAGCTATCAAACAGTTTGTGGGCTATCAATATTTTGGAAAAAGGAATCTTTTAAATTTTTACTTAGGCTTTGAATTGATGCAAGGCTATACAAAAAACAAAAGAGAATATAACTACGATACTCGTGAATTTGATACGGATTTAAAACATGATTTCCTTTATGGTTTTCGTGCCGGATGGATTATTCCAATAAGAAAAAGAGCCTCCGAAGAATATTATTATTATTAAACCTTTATGAGAATAGTATATAGTTTCTCAATTCTTGTATATTCAAAACTTATTCTCCTTTTTTCTTTATTCAATGAAAAAGCCAAGAAATGGATAATTGGTCGAAAAGATGTTTTTGACAAACTAGCTAAAATAAATCCTGAAAAGAGAAAAGTTGTATGGATTCACAGTGCCTCTTTAGGTGAATTTGAACAAGCTATCCCTATTATAGAAAAGCTAAAAAAGGAAACTGATTTTTATATTCTTGCAACTTTTTTTTCTCCATCAGGTTACGAAAATCGAAAAAACTACCCTTTAGCTGATTTTATTTGCTACCTGCCAATCGATACTGTTCGAAATGCAAAAAAATTCCTTGATTTAGCAAAGCCCGATTTGGCAATTTTTATCAAATATGAATTCTGGTTCAATTACTTAAATCAAATTAAAATCAAGCAAATACCCTGTTTTTTAGTAGCTGGGATTTTTAGAAAAAACCAATTGTTTTTTCATCCACTAGGATCTTGGTTTAAAAATCAATTGAAAGCCTTTAATTACTTTTTTGTTCAAAATAATTCCTCTAAGGCTTTATTGGAAAAAATTGGCTTTTCTAACCTAGAAATTGCAGGAGACACCAGGTTTGACCGAGTGCTTGAAATTGCAAAACAACCATATCACAATGAATTGATTGAGTCTTTTACAAGCAATGAAAAAGTAGTAGTAATTGGAAGCTCATGGGCAAAAGAGAATCGCTTTGTAGAGAAATACCTAAAAGAAAAACCCAACAATAAATTTATAATAGCCCCACATGAAATAAAGCCAAACGAGATTGAACTTTTGAAAAATACACTTGGAAAAAATGCAATTTTATGGTCTGAAGTTGACGCATTGTCAAAAATTGAGCATTATCAAATCCTAATCATAGACAAAATAGGATTACTATCTAAGTTGTATCGTTTTGCTTATCTAAGTGTAATTGGAGGCGGATTTGGCTCCGGTATTCATAATACATTAGAAGCGGCTGCTTACGGAAGTCCAATTATTTTTGGTCCTAATTATCAAAAATTTCAAGAAGCAAAAGACTTAGTTCAACTAGAAGCAGCTTTTTCTTTCGCGAATTACAATGAGTTTAAATCATTAATAGATCGCTTTTTGAATGATAATTATTTTCAACAAAAAGCAGGGAGTGCTGCCAAAAATTATGTTATTGGAAATTCTGGTTCTGCTGAAAAAATTATTGAAAAAATAAACAACACGCTAATTTATTAATGCTTTTTTAAGTTTTTACTTTTCAAGAAACCAAGGTTAATTACTTTATTAGTTCTAAGATTTTTATGAATAAATGAATAATACATTTACTAAGTATCAAAAACATTTAGCAGAATGTCAAAAAAGAAAAGAACTAGCAAAATCTATGTATTAGACACATCGGTTATTATTCACGATCACAATTCATTTTTAAATTTTGAAGATAATGATATTGCAATTCCGATAACGGTATTGGAAGAATTGGACAATTTTAAAAAGGGGAATGATACCAAAAACTTTGAAGCTAGAGAATTTACAAGAATTGTAGATAAATTATCTGCAGAACACACCTTGCAAGATTGGATTCCTTTAGGAAAATCAAAAAACAGTTTTTTTAAAATTATTTTTTCAAACCAACATTTAAAACAAAATGCTGAGTTAATTTTTGACGATAAAAAGGGAGATCATAAAATTCTAAATGCTGCACTATCTCTAAAAGAATCAGAAAAAGATAGAAAAGTTATACTTGTTTCTAAAGATATAAACCTTAGAATTAAAGCCAAAGCATTAAATCTTCAAGCAGAGGATTACAATACAGGAAAAGTAAAAGATGTATCCGACATTTATTTGGGGAAAGATAAAATTGACAACCTAGAAAGTGAGGTAATTAAAGAAATTTATGAAAAGGGGTATTTAGATAACTATGATTTTTTAAGCGGTAAGCCACAAAACAACCACTTTTATATATTAAAAAATGGAAAAGCATCGAGTCTTGCTTTTTACAATCCTATTGAAGATAGATTAGATCGCATAGAAAAAATAAATGCTTATGGAATAGTTCCACGTAATGCAGAACAAGCATTTGCACTACATGCTATATTAAACCCCGATGTTAAACTTGTCACCATTCAAGGAGTTGCTGGAACAGGTAAAACGCTATTGGCTTTAGCTGGTGCCATAGAACAAAGAAGAAATTTCAAGCAAATTATTCTTGCTCGCCCAATTGTTCCTTTAAGTAATAAAGACATTGGATTTTTACCAGGAGATATCAAAGATAAAATCAATCCTTATATGGAACCTTTATGGGATAATCTCAAGTTTATCAAAAATCAGTTTAGCGAAATGGACAAAAACCATAAACAGATTCTTGATATGCAGAAAAATGAAAAAATTATCATAACTCCTTTAGCATATATCAGAGGTAGAAGTTTGTCAGATATTATTTTTATTGTTGATGAGGCTCAAAATCTAACACCACATGAAGTAAAAACAATTATTACAAGAGCAGGCGAAAACACGAAAATGATTTTTACAGGCGATATTAACCAAATAGATACGCCTTACTTGGATGAACATAGTAATGGATTGTCTTATTTAATCGACCGAGTGAAAGGCCATAAGTTATATGCTCACATTGCATTAGAAAAAGGCGAAAGATCTGAGTTAGCTAATGTTGCAAACGATTTATTATAATAAATCGCAACTGTATAAAATCAGAACCATACAAGTTTTCAATTGTTACTCAAGTTACAAAACCTCATGCATTGTTTAGTTAATTTTGCAGCAATATGAAAAAGGGCAGTAAATTATATAGTATTTTAAAATTTAAGTGCCCACATTGTCAAGAAGGAGAGTTTTTCATTTCTAGGAATCCTTATGACTTAAAAAGCATGTCTATCACACACAAAAGATGTCCAAATTGTAATGAACGATTGACTATGGAACCAGGCTTTTATTATGGAGCTATGTATGTTTCATATGGTTTAGGCTGTGCCCATGCTTTAACTTTTTGGATGGTTAAATTTATTTTAGGTTTAGACGTCGAATTTTGGAATTTCATAATCATTGTTGGAATTAGTCTTGTTCTGCTTACTCCACTTTATTACGCACTTTCCAAAATTATTTGGGCTAACCTATTTTTTCATTATAAAATTAAAAACAATGAAGAGTATTAGTATTTATGAGTTTAAAGCTAAAATTGAAACTGATAAAGATGCAATTATAGTTGATGTTAGATCACCCGAAGAAGAAGTTGAAGGAATCATAGAAAATTCACTGCGGATAAACATCATGGAACCATCGTTTCCAGCCAAAGTGATGGATCTTGATAAATCTAAATGTTATTACGTATATTGTAGGAGCGGTGGCAGAAGTGCATCTGCTTGTATGTATATGGAAAAATTAGGCTTAAATGCAATCAATGTTGAAGGCGGAATAATGGCTTGGAATCAAATTAGTTAGACATGAAAATATTATTTAAAAGTATCGTATTATTTTTAGCAATCACATTAAGTGCTTGCCAAAGCTCAGGACAAAATGAGCAAAACTCAACTCTTAAAGTCATTGACAAAGTTGAATTTCAGCAAAAGATGAACGATTTAGAAGGTTATCAATTAATAGATGTCCGTACTAAAAGAGAATTTGAATCTGGTACTATTGCTGGTTCAAAAAACATGGATTTGTTGGATGGAACTTTTGAAAAAGAGTTGAATTCACTAGACAAAGAAAAGCCTGTACTTGTATTTTGCGCTAAAGGTGGAAGAAGCAATACTGCAGCCAACATCCTGATAGAAAATGGATTCAATGTAGTTTATGACTTAAAAGGAGGCTACACGAGTTGGTCTCAAAAATAAAATATGGATTCAAAATACAAAGAATTAGGACTTCCAATATTAATATGTCTCACTTTAGGCTTAGCTCCATTTTTTCCTGAGCCGCATATATGGTCTAAATTAAAATGGATTTCAGGTGGTGCTGTCGGCATGCAAGCCATTGACTGGTTTGATTTACTGTTTCACGGAGCACCATGGATATACTTGATTTATAAAGTGGTTGTGGTTTTCAAAAAGAGGTAATTTACCAATCAGTATTTTTAAAATACTCATTTCTAAATGTGAATTCGTAATTTTATCCCACACAAAAATTATGTATATGAAACTACTAACGAAATCTGTATTTTTTTATTTGCTATTTTTTAGCATTACTACAATAGGAAAAAACACCGATTTAATGTTAAAGTCAGGTAAATTATCACCTGTAGCTATAGAATCTTCTATCCATTTAAATACCCTTTTCAATGAATCAAGTGACCATTATGTCATTATACAATTCAATGAAACGCCAACAAATGAAGAAAAAGAAAAAGTTAAAATCAATGGCGTTCAATTATTGGAATATATTCCTCACCAGGCGTTTATAGCCTATTCTTCAAACCCTAGTGAAATTGAAATTAGCAAACTTAACATTCGAACTATTATCCCTTATACTGTAGAATTAAAATCAGAAGTGGAATTAAAGCAAGGTATTTTTCCACATTGGACAATTCAAGAAAATCAGCATGTTGACTTATTAGTTGAAAAACATTTAAATGCTGACAATGCTATATTAGAATCTAAATTTAACCTTTTAGGCATTGAAATTTTAAGCAAGTCATCTAATGATGAATATTATGAAATTCGGATTCAAAAAAATAATATTGATAAACTACTCGAGATAGCGGAAGTAAAATTTGTCGATTTTATTCCTGCACCACCTGAAAAAGATGATACTAGAGCGAGATCACTTCATCGTGGAAATTTACTAGACTCAGATCACCCACTTGGGAAAAAATATGATGGATCAGGAGTAAGTGTTGCCATTGCAGATGATGGTGAAATTGGCCCTCATATCGATACTAAAGGAAGAGTTAATTCTTTTGCAGCTCCTTCTGTAGGTTCTCATGGAGATATGACTACAGGAATCACAATGGGTGCAGGAAATTTAGACCCGAGATATAGAGGAATGGCTACCGATGCTTTCTTGTATTATTATAGCATTGGTGGATATCCACATATAGGACAAGCAATTTCTAATTTCACTAGCAGAGGAGTTGTTGTAACTTCAACTTCTTATAGCGAAGGCTGTAATGCAGGTTATACATCTACTACTCGTCAGGTTGACCAACAAACAAGACAATACCCATCCATACTTCATGTATTTTCTGCTGGTAATAGTGCCGGGTCGAGTTGTGGCTACACTACAGGAAGCACTTGGGGAACAATTACAGGTGGTAGAAAACAAGGAAAAGCTGTTATCGCTACTGGAAATCTTGATTATAAAGGCATTTTAACAGCTTCAAGCAGTAGAGGTCCAGCAACGGATGGAAGAATAAAACCAGATATTTGCTCAAATGGAACTAACCAAATGAGTACTGACCCCAACAACTCTTACGCTCCAGGAGGTGGAACTTCTGCAGCAGCACCTGGCATAGCGGGTTTAGCTGTACAAATGTATGATGGCTATCGCCAATTAAATGGTGGCGCAAACCCTGAATCAGGTTTAATTAAATCTGCTATGTTAAATACAGCACATGACATAGGTAATCCAGGCCCAGACTTTTTCTACGGTTGGGGAAGAGTTAATGCTCATAGAGCCATGAAATTAATTGAAGAAAACAGGTATCTCAAATCCAATATTTCTCAAGGTGCTAGTAATACACATACAGTCACTTTAACATCGGGTATTGAGCAATTAAAGTTAATGATTTATTGGACTGATTTTGAAGCATCAACAAATGCAAGCCAGGATTTAGTTAATAACATTGACTTGAGAGTAGTAAAACCAAATGGCGATACTTTATTACCATGGGTTTTAGATCCAACACCAAATCCAACAAACTTATCTAGAAATGCCGTTCGTGGAGTAGATAATTTGAACAATGTAGAGCAAGTTACAATTGATGGAGCTACTGCTGGAACCTATACCATATTAATAAATGGAACCTCTATTCCTCAAGGTCCACAAGATTATTTTTTATTATGGGAAGAACTCACTGACGATATACAAGTAACATACCCAGCTGGTGGAGAGCCTTTTGTTCCTGGTGAACAAGAAACCATTCGTTGGGATGCAACTGATAATTCAGGTACTTTCACAATTCAATATAGTGTAAACGCAGGAAACACTTGGAATACTATTGCAAGTGGAGTTTCAGGAAGTTTGCGTTATAGAGATTGGACTGTACCAAATGTAATCACTGGTTCTGCTTTAATTCGTGTAACTCGCGGATCAAAAACTGGGCAATCTGCAAACCCTTTTACTATAGTTCCGCTTCCAAATTATTCAATTCAATATGTGTGTTCTGATTCTGTAAAATTATCTTGGCCAAGTATTCCAAATGTTAGTGAATATGAAATTAGTATGCTTGGAGCTAAACACATGGATTCTATTGGAAGAACAACTAGTAATTCATATATAATTCGTAATCTAAATTTATTAAACGACAATTGGATTAGTGTAAAAGCACTAAACCCTAGCTTAGGAATTGTAGGAAGAAGAGCAACTGCTACCATGTTACCTAAAACTATTTTAAATTGCCCGATTGGATATGATTTTAATATCACTCAATTTAATTCACCTAATAGCGCAACTGTTTCTAGTTGTAGCTTCAATAAATTGCCTATTAAAATTACCATCAACAATAACGGAGATTCTGTATTGTCAAATATTCCAATGAGGTTGATTGCAAATAATGTTACTTATCATGACACAATGCCTGGTCCAATAGCGTCTCGTTCTTTTCACTTCTTTACATTTAAAGATTCAATTCCGCTAAACACTGGTACATTAAACATTAGTGTTGTTAATGACTTAATTACCGATGAGAACTCATCTAATGACTCTATTTCAATAACAACAAATGTAATTGGCAGTCAGGTTTTTACCATTCCCTACTCCAATGATTTTGAAAGCTTTAGTCTATGTGGTACCTCTAATAATTGCGGTGCAACTACCTGTAATTTAAACGGTGGATGGGTGAATTTAGTAAATGGCAGTGAAGACGTATATGATATGCGAACCAATTCAGGTTCTACCCCTTCTAATAATACAGGTCCAACAACTGACCATAACCCCGGAACTGGTACAGGTAAATATATTTATTCTGAAGCATCAGGGAGTTGTTCAAATCAGGAATCAATTGTCCTAAGTCCATGTTTTGATTTAAGAGGAACCATTAGTCCTGAATTAAGTTTTTGGTATCACATGTATGGTGGAGATATGGGAATCTTACGTGTTGATGTACTATACAATGGATCTTGGATTAACAATATAATAACTCCTATTTTTGGAAATAAAGGAAATAGCTGGCAAGAACAAAAAATTAATTTAAGTGCCTATAACAATGGCAAGATTACAATACGATTTAGAGTTGTTACCGGAGGTGGATTTGAAAGCGATTTAGCGCTAGATGACATTAGCATTATCGACAATAGTATAGGAATAAATGAAGTGCAAAAAACAAATTTTAGCGTTTATCCTAATCCGAATACTGGTTTGTTTAATCTAAGATTTGATAAAGTGAATAACAACCTTATTCAAGTATTTAACATGAGCGGTCAAAATGTATTTAGTGCAAAAGCAAAATCTTCTACAATACAGATAGACTTATCTCATTTAAGTAAAGGAATCTACTTCTTAAATATAGAAGGGATAGAAAGAAAAGAAAAAATAATTATTTATTAAATCACAACCATATTTGTATAGCAAGTCGCCTTGATTTATCGAGGCGACTTTTTTTATATTCAGCTCAATGATATGGTTACTTTTGCAATAAACTAAAAGATAGTTGAAAGAACAAATAGATAGATTCCCAATCATGGAATCATTTTACACCTTGCAAGGTGAAGGATATCATCACGGAAAAGCAGCTTATTTTATAAGAATAGCTGGTTGCGATGTGGGGTGTCATTGGTGCGATGTAAAAGAAAGTTGGAATAAAGATTTGCACCCAACAAAAACTATAGATCAATTAATAAAAGAAGCCCATGAAGTGCAATCAAACTTTATTGTAATTACTGGTGGCGAGCCCGTCATGTATGAGTTAAATGAATTAACAACAAGCTTTGCTAAAGAAAAATATTATTTAGCCATAGAGACATCTGGTGCATATCCTTTAACTGGTACTTGGCATTGGATTTGCCTTTCTCCTAAAAAAACCAAACCCCCACAAGCAGAGTATTACGAAAAAGCGAATGAATTAAAAGTAGTCATTTACAATAAATCAGATTTGAAGTGGGCAGAAGAGCATGCCTCCAAAATAAATAAAAACTGTAAACTATATTTACAAGCAGAATGGTCAGTTAGGGACAAAATCACACCTCTATTGATTACATATATAAAACAACACCCAAAATGGAATTTAAGCATTCAAAGTCACAAATACATCAATATACCTTAAAAGGAGCGATTACCCTAATTGCGAGTTTGTTTCTCTTCGTTTCTTGCAACAAGACATTAGCTCAAAGTTTTTCTAGTGAAGACAAAAAAGCAATCAAGTTATTTGAAGCTGCAAAAGAGAATTACGATAAACATCAATTAGCAGAAGCTGAGGAAAACTTAAAAAAAGCGATAGAAAAAGACCCTCGATTTGTTGAGGCTCACACATTAATTGCCTATATCTATTTAGATCAAGGGAAATACGAATCGGCTAAAACTGCCTTTGAAAATGCTTGTCAGGTTAATGCACTTCTAATTCCAAATAACTTGTTTTTTTTAGCAGAATTAGAATTAAAAGAAGGAGAATATGCTAAAGCAAAAAAACATTTAACACAATTTATAAGCACTAATCCAAGAGACCCTTCTATTTCTGAAAGAACAGATAAAAACTTAGCCATTTGTGAATTTGGAATCGAAAGCATGAATAATCCAGTTCCATTTAATCCTATAAATTTAGGGGCTGAAATCAATAGTGAACATGCCGAATATTTCCCATGTCTGACTGTGGATGAAGATTTGATTTTATTTACACGAAGACTTCCATTTCCTAATTCTCCTCAGGGATTTAACGAAGATTTTTACGTTTCAACTAAATCTAAAACAAACGAATGGACATTAGCTAAAAATCTTGGAAAACCAATAAATACCGAAAATAATGAAGGTGCTCCTTCCCTCTCTGCTGATGGGCAATTGCTTTTTTTCACAGCTTGCGAATTATACGGAGATTATGGTGGTGGTAGAAAAGGATTCGGCAGTTGTGACTTATTTTACACTTTAAAAAATGGAGACAATTGGGAACAACCTAGCAATGTTGGAAAAACATTAAATAGTCCGCATTGGGAAACCCAACCTTCTTTTTCTGCTGATGGAAAAACACTCTATTTTATACGTGGTAAAAGAACAAGAAGTGGAAGTAGAACAGGTGATATTTACGTTACAGAACTTGGCGAAGATGGGTATTGGAAAACCCCATCTTTATTGAGTCCAATGATTAATACTAGTCAAAATGAAGAGTCTGTGTTTATTCACCCTGATGGAAAAACATTATACTTTTCATCTGATGGGCACATTGGCATGGGGGGATTAGATATTTTTAAAACCGTTAAACAAGATGATGGCACTTGGTCTAAACCCATCAATTTAGGATATCCAATAAACACACATAAAAACGAGAATAGTTTATTGGTATCTGCAGATGGAAATTCCGCTTACTTTGCTTCTGACCGAGAAGGTGGCTTTGGAGATCTTGATTTATATAAATTTGAATTACCTGAAAATCTAAAACCAAACCCTGTTAGTTATTTTAAAGGAAGAATATTTGACCGAGACACTAAAGAATCCTTGAATGCTAAATTTGAATTAATAGACTTAGAAACTGGAAATTTAGTAGTAGAATCATACTCAAATCCAGGAAATGGAGAATTTCTTATTTCATTACCAACAGGCAAGGATTATGCATTAAATGCTTCAAAAAAGGATTACTTGTTTTATTCAGAGAATTTTTCTTTAAGTAATAAAAAGAATGAAAAAGCCTTAATCAAAAATGTGCCCATGCAAAAGATTAAAGTGGGTGAAACTATTGTTTTGAAAAACATATTTTTTGAGACTGGTAAATTCGAATTAAAACCACAATCACTTGTTGAATTAAACAAACTTGTCGATTTTCTAAAAGCTAATCCCAATCTAAAAATTGAAGTTAGTGGGCATACAGATACTGTTGGTAATAAAGATGCGAACTTAGTTTTATCGGATAATCGTGCAAAAAGCGTTCAGAGCTATTTAGTTCAAAAAGGCATCGAATTATCACGATTAGAATCTGTTGGCTTTGGGTCATCTAAACCCATTTCAAGCAACGACAATGAAACAGGTAGAGCTCAAAACAGAAGGACAGAGTTTAAGATCATTGGACTTTAATTGATTTATAAACAAAGCAGGCAATTCAAGAATGAATTGCCTGCTTTGTTGTTTTATTTTCTCTCTTATTACCTACTTAAATAGACTGAGCCTTTGATGATTTCAGTTCCAATGGTTACTACATAATAATAAACACCTACTGCGCATTGCTCTCCTCTCATGGTTCTTCCATCCCATCCGTATTTTCCAATGTTGGTGTCGAATACTTTATCTCCCCAACGATCGTAAACTTTAAAGTTGGCACAACCTATAAATTCTCCTGTAAAGCCCAAGTCAAATAAATCGTTTTTGCCGTCTCCATTAGGTGTAAAAACATTTGCATATTTTAATTGCAATAGCTCTTTCAGCGGTTGCGCTGGTATAATATGTCGAATTGTATCAGAACAATTTGCAGTAACACCCACCAACATCACTTCATTTTGAACCGTGTTGTCCAATCCAAATTCTGGCTGATATTCATCACTAACATATTCATCATTTACATACCATTGATACGTAGAAGTATTACTCGATGTATTCTTTATCTCAAGAACAGATCCTGAACATCTAGGAGAATTAACAAACTCAAAGCTAGCAATAGGCGTTTCATCAATATTCACTGTAAAGCTATCAATGTCCGAACAACCAAGTGCATTTTGAATTCTTAAGAAATATTGTTGGTTCACTAATGGTGAAGCCATAGGTTCCTTAATATTAGTTGCACTTAGACCCAATGAAGGGCTCCAAGAATACAACATTCCAGTTTCATTTCCTTGAATTAATGGCGACAACTTCACGCTATCACCATAACAAATGGAAGTATCAAATGGTGTAAAGTTCAAATTAAACACTTCGATATTTATCGTATCAGAACTAATACATCCATTTACATCCGTTCCAAATACAACGTATTCTACATTTTCAGTAGATGTTGCAATTGGGTTGGCGATTAATGGATTATTCAACCATTTTGCAGGGGTCCATACATAAGTTGCCGCACCTGTTGCATTCAATTGTATTGGCTGACCTACACATAGCGAAGTATCAGGACTTGCAACAACTATAGGAAGTGGATTAACCGTAACATTTACCGTATCGTAATTGATACATCCATTTAAATCCGTCACTGTTAAATAATATGTTGTTGTGGATAATGGAGTCGCTATTGGATTGGAAACATCTACACTTGACAAGTCGAAATTTGGACTCCAAGCAAACGAAGCTCCACTTGGGCCTGTTGGGTTTCCACCTAATACTACAGAGTCCCCAAAACATAAGTCAACGTCAGCTCCAGCATCAGCAATTGGCAATGGATAAATGGTGACACTCTTTGTTATGGTGTCTTTACAACCAAGTGCTGATGTAACTTCTAATTTTACATTATATGTCCCTGGAGCTCCAAATTGATAGCCTGGGTTTTGAAGAATAGAAGTTCCTACTCCATCGCCAAAGTCCCATGCCCAACTTTGATTGCTACCTACACTGATTGTACTTAAATCGGTGAATGCTGCAAAATTGTTAAAGCAAAGTTCATCTACTTTAAAGTCAACTTGAGGTAAAGGGTTTACTGTAATGGTCACTTGCTCAGTGGCGGTACACCCTATAGGGTCGCTTACAATTAATGTATAAGTTGTAGTTGTACTAGGAAATGCTTTTGGATTTGCTAAAGTAGCATCATTTAAACTGGCTGCATTATCCCATAGATATGTTGCTCCAGGTGTTGTTGAAGTTGGGCTTCCGCCAAGTATAACTGTATCCTTGTTGCAGATAGTTACATCAATGCCTGCATCAATATTCGGAGCAAGGTTTACAGTTACCAAAACCTGATCGGTATTCGTACATCCATTCGAATTAGTTACAGTTACAGAATAAGTTGTTGTAGTTGAAGGGAAAGCCTTAGGTTGCGCAATCGTGTTATCATCTAAACTTCCAGCATTATCCCATAGATAAGTTTCACCTATAACAACTGCTTTTCCTAAAATAGCCGTGTCGTTTTGACAAATTACTTGGTCTAAACCTGCATTAGCAATAGGAAGAGTATCTACAACTACAATACTTGTTATAGAGTCTTTACAGCCAACATCAGAGGTTACAACTAACTTAACGTTATAATTACCTGAACTTGCATATTGATAAGTTGGGTTTTGGAAATTTGAAGTACCTGCTCCATCACCAAAATCCCAAGCCCAATCAACGATAGAAAATCCTGTGCTTATTGTCGATTGGTCGGTAAATTGAGTTTGGAATCCTTCACAAACTTTAGTAGCTGTAAATGTTGCACTAGGTACTGGATTAACAAAAACCGTCATGGAGCTAACTTCCTCACATCCTCTTACATCAGTAACGGTAACGGTATAAATAGTTGTAATTAATGGAAATGCTTTAGGGTTTGCAATAGTAGCGTCAACCAAACTAGCTGCATTGTCCCATAAATAGGTAACATTTGTACTTGTAGAAGTTGGACTTCCGCCTATTGTTATCGTATCTCTTGCACAGATAGTTAAATCAGAACCAGCATCAGCATGAGGCAAAGGAGATATAGTTATTCCTTTTATAATAGAATCTTTACATCCAAAGGTGCTTTCTACCACTAATTTTACTTGGTAAACACCTACACTTAGATAAGTATATGTCGGGTTTTGTTGAGATGATACTCCTACTCCATCACCAAAATCCCAAGTCCAACTTTGTATCGTACCTGCAGAAATACTAGACATATCAGTAAACTGAGTCAAATTATTAAAACAAGTATTTACAAATCTAAAATTAGGAGTAGGAACTGGGTCTATCGTTATATTTTTAGTCAAGGAGTCTTTACATCCTAAAGCTGTTTCTACAACTAATTTCACGGTATAAGTTCCTACTGAAGTATATTGATATGTAGGATTTTGTAAAATTGAAGTTCCAACTCCATCACCAAAGTCCCATTTCCATCCTGAAATAGTTCCACTTGCCAAAGTACTTAAATCAGTAAAGCTTGTTAATTCATTAGCACAAGTAGCATCGAAAGAAAAATCTACAATAGGTAGCGGATCAATGGTAATGTTTTTAGTAATAGTATCCTTGCATCCTAATGCACTTTCAACAATTAATCTAACAGCATAAACTCCAGCAGCTGTATATTGATAACTCGGATTTTGAAGAATGGAAGTTCCAACTCCATCACCAAAGTCCCATGTCCAACCTTGTATTGTTCCTGTTGGAATAGTACTCAAATCAGTAAATTGTGCTGCTTCGTTCAAACAAGCTGATGTAAAAGAAAAGTCAGGTATTGGCAATGGATTTATCGTAACACTTTTTGATATTGAATCTTTGCAGCCTAATGCACTTTCAACAACTAATTTAACTGTATAAGTTCCAACACCTAAGTATTGATATGTTGGATTTTGAAGAATAGAAGTACCAATTCCATCACCAAAATCCCAATTCCAACTCTGTATTGCGCCTGTTGTAATTGTACTTAAATCACTAAACTGAGCTTTTTCATTAATACAAGTCAAACTTGTTGAAAAATCTGCTACAGGAACTGGATCTACAGTTATTAATACATTGTCCGTCGCTGCACAACCGGTTGAAACTTCTGTAACTGTTACCGTATATGTAGTCGTTGATAAAGGAAATGCTTTGGGGTTTGAGCTTGCGGCATTAGTTAAACTAGCTACATTATCCCAAGCATAGGAATATAATGGATTTGATGCCACTCCGATTTGTATGGTATCTCTAGCGCAAATTGTGCCATCTACTCCAGCATCAGCAATTGGCAATGCTTTTATCTCTATCGTTTTTGTTATAGAATCTAAGCAGCCCAAACCTGAAGTTACAATTAACTTCACATTGAAGAATCCAATAGTACTGTATTGGTAAGAAGGGCTTGGAAGTGTTGAAGTACCAACTCCATCACCAAAATCCCATTCAAAACTATTTCCATTTGTTGAAGTATTTGTGAATTGAGTAAAACCTCCAAAACAAGTGTCAACGTAGGTAAAGTTTACATTTGGTAAGCCATTCACATTAACTATTACTTGGTCAGTGGCAGTACATCCTGTGGCTGTTTCAGTTACTGTAACTGTATAGGTTGTCGTAATCGATGGCCCTGCTTTAGGGTTAGATATGGTGTTAAAGTTTAGTGTCGCTGCATTGTCCCACAAATAAGTATAGCCTGCCGTTGTTGCTGTTCCCAATTGTGCAGAATCTGTATTACATATGGTGACATCTGCTCCGGCATCAACCAATGGAAGCGGATCTACTGTAATTGTTACTTGGTCGGTGTTTGTACATCCAGTTGATGTTTCGGTAACGGTAACTGTATATGTTGTAGTAATAGCTGGTGTAGCAATAGGGTTAGAAATTGCTGCATTATTTAAACTACCTGCATTGTTCCATGCATAGCTATATAATGGATTTGTTGCAACGCCCAATTGTGAACTTTCTCCTGCGCAAATTACATCGTCTGCTCCAGCATCGGCAACTGGTAAGGCTTTAATTTCTATCGTTTTTGAAATCGAGTCTTTACAATTCGTTGTTCCATTGTTATTGCTGACAACTAATTTTACAGTATAAATCCCTGTTGCAGCATATACATGTGTTGGGTTTTGCAAGTTTGATGTTGCAGTCCCATCTCCAAAATTCCATAAATAGCTTGAACCTCCTGTTGATGTATTGTTAAATTGAGTAGAACTTCCTACACAAGTATCAGATACTGAGAAGTTGGCTACTGGAACTGGGTCAACGGTTATAGTAATAGCATCTGTAGCAAAACATCCTGTTGCTGTTTCAGTAACGGTTACAGTATAAGTTGTCGTTACTGCAGGGTTAGCTATTGGATTAGAAATTATGGTACTTGATAAACTAGCACCATTATCCCACAGATAAGTATATCCTGCGGTTGTTGCTGTTCCTATCGTTATATTATCTCGATCGCAAATGGTTACATCTGCTCCAGCATCTGCTATTGGTAATGCTTTTATTATGATGGTTTTTGATAAGGAATCGCTACAAGAGGTTGTAGCATCGCCAGCAATTAGTTTTACTGTATATGTCCCTGGATTGGCATAAGTATAAGTTGGGTTTTGGAGGTTTGAAGTTCCAACCCCGTCGCCAAAATCCCAAGTGTATTGTGAGCTTCCCGTTGTTGTATTTGTGAATCTTGTTCCATCTCCCAAGCAAGTATCAGCATAAGTCCAAGCTAAGTTAGGGAGTGCATTTACACTTACGGTCACTTGGTCAGTGGCGGTACATCCTGTGGCTGTCTGGGTTACAACTACCGTATAAGTTGTTGTTACAGATGGATTTGCAATAGGATTGGATATTACTGTACTTGTTAGGCTCGCTCCATTGTTCCATAGGTAAGTGTATCCTACTACATTAGCTGTTCCCAATTGTGCAAAATCTGTATTACATATGGTGACATCTGCTCCAGCATCCACCAATGGAAGTGGATTTACAGTTACAGTTACTTGGTCGGTTTTAGTACATCCAGTTGATGTTTCGGTAACGGTAACCGTATAAGTTGTCGTTACGTTCGGTGTAGCAATAGGGTTGGATATTGCTGCATTATTTAAACTACCTGAATTGTTCCATGCATAGCTATATAATGGATTTGATGCTACGCCCAATTGTGAACTTTCGCCAGCGCAAATCACATCGTCTGCTCCAGCATTAGCGACAGGAAGAGCTTTAATAATAATTGTTTTTGAAATCGAGTCTTTACAATTCGTTGTGCCATTGTTATTGCTGACAACTAATTTCACAGTATAAGTTCCTGTTGTAGCATATACATGTGTTGGGTTTTGCAAATTAGATGTTGGTGTACCATCTCCAAAATTCCATAAATAGCTTGAACCTCCTGTTGATGAATTGTTAAATTGAGTAGAGCTTCCAACGCATAAGTTTGAAGTCGTAAAGTTGGAAACCGGAACTGGGTCAACGGTTATAGTAACCGCATCTGTAGCAAAACACCCTGTTGCTGTTTCAGTAACGGTTACAGTATAAGTTGTTGTTACTACAGGGTTAGCTATTGGATTAGAAATTGTTGTGTTAGATAAACTTGCGCCATTATTCCACAAGTAAGTATATCCTGCTGTTGTTGCTGTTCCAATAAGTATATTATCTCGATTACAGATTGTAACATCGGCTCCAGCATTTGCTATTGGAAGTGCCTTTATAACGACAGTTTTAGATAAAGAATCTTTACATGCTGTGGTTGTATTACCAGCTATTAATTTTACTGTATAAGTTCCTGGGTTAGCATAGGTATATGTTGGGCTTTTAAGATTTGAAGTTCCTACTCCATCGCCAAAATCCCAAGTGTATTGTGTGCTTCCTGTTGATGTGTTTGTAAATTTAGTCCCATTTCCTAAGCAGGTGTTTGCGTAAGTCCATGCTAAATTAGGCAAGGCATTTACGCTCACGGTCACTTGGTCAGTGGCGGTACATCCAGTTGATGTTTGGGTAACGGTTACAGTATAAGTTGTTGTTACTGAAGGTGTGGCTATTGGATTCGAAATTATAGAACTTGTTAAACTCGTTCCATTGTTCCATGAATATGTATAGCCAGCTACTGTTGCTGTTCCCAATTGCGCTGCCCCAGTATTACATATGGTGACATCTGCGCCAGCATTAACTAATGGAAGTGGATTTACAGTTACAGTTACTTGGTCGGTTTTAGTACATCCCGTTGATGTTTCGGTAACGGTAACCGTATAAGTTGTCGTTACGTTCGGTGTAGCAATAGGGTTGGATATTGTTGCATTATTCAAACTTCCTGCATTGTTCCATGCATAGCTATATAATGGATTTGTTGCAACGCCCAATTGTGAACTTTCGCCTGCGCAAATCACATCGTCTGCTCCAGCATTAGCGACAGGAAGATTATTAACTATAACAGTTGTTTGATCAATTCCAGAGCATCCATTAGCATCAGTTACTGTTAAACGATAAGTTGTAGTTGACGTTGGGTTTGCTGTTGGTTTCTGAATAATTGTACTAGATAGCGTACCACCATTACTCCAATTGTAAGTTAATGGTGCTGTTCCAGTAGAAACCCCACCAATTACGACCGAGTTTCCTCTACAAAGTTGATAAGATGCTAAACCAGCATCTGCAGTTACTGTTGGATATACATTAACAATGACATCATCTGTACTAGTACAGCCATTAGTTCCTGTAACTGTTACGGTATAAGTAGTTGTTACTGTAGGGCTCGCTACTGGGTTCGCAAGGCTTGCATTAGTTAAAGTCGCTGCATTATTCCATGCATAACTTGCGTTAGACGAAGTTGTAGTTGGTGAACCACCAATTTGTACTGAACTTCCAGGACAGATATTTTTATCAGCACCTGCATTTGCCCCTGGTGCTGGAATTACAGTTATGGTTACTTGATCGGTTGCCGTACAATTAACTCCACTTGTAACTGTAACCGTATAAGTGGTTGTAATGGTTGGGCTTGCAATAGGGTTTGGATCAGTTGCATCATCTAAAGTACTTGCATTATTCCACAAATAAGTTGAGTTGGCTGGAGTACCTGTTGGTGAACCTCCAATAATAGTAGAAGCTCCATTGCAAATGGTTTGTGGCAAACCAGCATCGGCTGTCGGTTGTTGGTTTACAGTAACAGTCATGCTTGATGTTTGAGAACATCCATTTCCATCAGTAACGGTTACCGTATAAATTGTAGTTACATTAGGGCTAGCTAGAGGGTTTGGACTAGACGGATTATTTAAAGTTGATGCTGGAGACCAGGCATACGATACACCCGTTGTAGTAGAAGTTGGAGAACCTCCGATGGTAACAGATCCTCCCGGACAAATGGCTTTATTAGGCCCAGCATTTGCATTAGGTCTTGTAATGGTTATTTGTTGTGTATAGGTAGAATCACAGCCTTTACTAGAAGTGGCTGTTAAACTAACAGTATAAGTACCCGGATTTGCATATGCATGTGTTGGGTTTGTTAAGGTTGAAGTTGTCAAATCTCCAAAATCCCATAAAAAAGACATAGGTCCACCAGCAATTGTTGTTTGATTGTTAAAGTTTATAATTTGTGCAGGACAAGGATTCGCTGGAAAGGAAAATTTGGTTTGTGGATCTGGGAATTTGAAATGATAATCAGAAATATTTGACGAGGATGTACAACCCTCGGCGGCATTTACTAATTCTACTCTGTATCTAACATCGTCTTCACAAGGCGTAAAATTTTCGGCAAGAGTCGTGTTCGCCGTATTCTGATAAAAATTCAATCCTGAACCTAAAGGATATTCTCTAAACACTCGATATTGATTTGCCGAACCAACAGGATTTGGCGTATTTAATGGTGTCCAATTGACATTCACAACAGTTGGGGCCGTTTGTGGATTAACAAAAATAGTTCCCACGGTGTCTCTTGCGACATTGGTTACAACACCCTTACAACCAGATAAACTTCTAACATGGTAAAAACGTTGTTGCGTATTTGCCCCTGCACCAACATGAGTATAGGTTGTGGTATTGTAATTCTTTACCGTATCAATTAAAGTAAAGGGGCCATTTCTATCCGTTGAAGAATAAATCAACCAAGCAGTAAATGAGCTATTGATGTTTGGAGTTGTATTCCAATCAAGTTCTACATCTCCATTTGTTTTTACATTCACACAATTTAATTTGGGTGAAAGGATAACCGAATCTCCAACTACAGTAATGGAGATGGTTGCAATGTTTAAAGCTGGAATGGGGCAATTATCATCCTTTACGGTAATTACAAAAGTATAGGTATTCTGGCCGCTTACACATTGATCTGTAAATGATACATGATTACAATCCGTTTGCCACCTAAAGGTTTCATTGATTTGCCAATTGGATTTATAAGGTAATGATTTAGTTAAAGTAGCACAAGGTGGATTGATACAACCTGAATTTGCGTTTGTAAAATTAGTTCCAAACTGCAAACCAGAAGCTTCTAAAGTTAAACTATCTCCTAAATAAGGCGGGATAGTTGACAAGTCTATGCTCGCAAAGTCATCTGCAGTAATGTTAAAAGTTACTAAGTCTCCTGCGCGAACAGTATCTTTAAATGTTGTGTTTCCATTAAATGGTGGCGTAAATGTTGGTTTAGTGTTGCTAACATTACAATTACTAGAAACAACTGATTGCAATTCTCGATAAATTTCGGCTACTGGCTCTCCACATTTATATGCGATTACTCGAATTACAGATACGTATTTTCCAGCTGCATTCGGACTTAAAATAATTTCTCCATTTCTTCGATTTAAACTTTCAGGCCCAGGAAATGGATTATTAAATGCATACCCATTAGTAAATACAAGAGGACCTGGATATACCCCATCAATAAAAACATTATTGGGCCCATTTCCTACTTGACCTAATGGTTGTGCCCATCGATAATCTAGAGAATCTAACTCATCATCTGTAGCATTGTGGTTATAAGTAAAATTTTGATTCAAACAAATTAAACTCGTTGGTTTCTCTCTAAATTTGGGAGAATTATCAACACATTGACCAGCAACAGAACCAGAATGTGGGAATATTTTAGCACGAAAGGTAACACCAGATTGAGGTAAATTATCGGTTGCATTTCGGTCAAGATCATCAAAAGTAATCACCCAACCTTGGGGTGGAGGAGTACCAGCTAAAGTGATAGGTTGGGTAACACGTTTGTATTCATATACCGCCAAATCCTGAAAAGCACCTGAATTACAATTTATAGGACTGCCTCCTCTACACTCTGGAGCTATTGCCGAATTTGAACCAGTCCCTCTCCAATTCGCTATTACACTTGGCTCAGTATCGGGATCAGCTGCGTTTTCTTTCAATTTTAAACGCTGTCCTACACTGGGATAGTTATGGACATATAACTCTCCTCTTCCATCTGGACTTAAATCATTTCCGCTACAATCTCGGTAAACACTAAATGAAAAAATGTATTGACCACTGCCATTACATTCCCAGGTGATTTCACCACCCATAATGTGCGTGGCTTTTGATTCGGTTGAAAAGCCTAGTGATAAGGCTAAAAAGAAAGAGAAAACGTATATAAAATTCTTAAACATCGATGTGTATTTATCAATCCACTAAAATAAGCATATAACTAATAAATGAAGACGTGTTTTTTTATTTAATAGTTGCTAAGTTTTTAAATTACTATAATATTCTCCTATTTTATTATTTTCTATTTATTTTATCACTAATTTTTTTCTTTCTACTTTAAAATCTGTATGAATTTCTATTATGTATATCCCTGAATTAAAAGATGTAACATCAATTATTTCATCATTACCAATAAATTCTTGCTTTATTAGCTTTCCATTAATACTAAAAAAATTAACCCAATTTATTTTATCACTAGAAATAAGCATTATTGTATTAGAAGCAGGATTAGGGTATATAACAGTTTCTAATTGATTTTCAGTATAATTAATCTCTTCATTAAATTTCAACCTATTATTAGAACAACCTGGACAACTACCATAATTTAACATGAAAATTGTTTGGCATCTAGTTTCAGAACAAGTAAAACCGTCCATACCTATACCACTAATTGTGATACAAACTTCATACGAACATTTTGAACCCAAGAATTGATGGTTTTCAGGGATAGGATAACTACCAAGTACACTACCAGTACTATTAGGAGATCCATCACCCCAATCAACGGTATAACCTGTAATATATGTTCCACCAATAGATGTAAATGGAAAGGAAAAAGATTTTTCAAAACAATCTATATATGTAGTTGAAAATAACTCTACATCTATACTGCAAGGATTAAATTCAAAACAATCACTAATTTCTTCATGGTTGGAAGTTGACAATACATAATTAGGTCTAATTATATTATAATTATCAGACTCAGAAGTAATTTCTAAGGTAACATTGAGTGCAATTGGGTAGTCTTGAGGTGTTAAATCAATCTCACAAGATGAATATGTCTTACCTAAAACATCAGTTTGAACTAATTCAACATCAAACACAGCATTGGGTTCTGTTGGATTCCAAGCACGATAATCTACATACCCAAAACCATCTAACCAGGGAGTTAAAGAATTTGAATGAGTATTTACTAAAGCATAATTAACAGAACCTGGTCCACCGGGCCCAAAAGCACCCTGATCATGATTTATCATTGTACTTAGAAACATTTTTGATTTTAAAGTTTCAATAAACTGCATCGAAATTGGATTAAGTGTACTCTTATCAAGAGTTAATATAATAGGATGTTGAGTATATCCTCTATATGCATCTTCAGTTATATAAACTAAAATTGCCAAAGAGTTACTCTGAGCGTCAATTGTGATGCCATTAGTCTGCCCTTCGAAAGTATATATTGTTGAATTGTTAATAAAAGGCTTATTATAATCATATAATTTAGAATTTGATATAAAAGCACTGGGTAGTGACGCATCCGAAATTTCATAAACTACAAAATCAGCATATTCAAACAAAGCAAATATCTTGTCAGTTGAAGGATCATAAATTGCGGATGCATAGTTTCCAACTCCACCAAGTTGCCATAATAAAGCACCTGTATAATCTAATGCAAGACCTATATTAGGGAGATATAAACCTGCACCTTCTATTTCAATAATAGTATGACTTCGCCCCCCAGCAGATTGATCTAACCTCTTAGACCATACAATATTTAGGTTAAAATCTAATGCTGTTATATTTAGAGTTTCATCAACTCCATTATGTATATGACCTAGCAAAAAAAATTGATTTGCATGACTAGAATAAACTATATCTACTCCAAATTGGTTATTATATCCACCTTGGAAATTTGGATTTATAATTACATAATCTAGAACATTACCATTGGAAGGATCGATTTTCATTATAAATGTTTTCCAAATATTTTTATCTTTAATTGTTCCAGAAATAGCAAATGCAGTTTCATCAACAAGAGAAATTCCTAAACAACGTTCAGAAGACCCTATATCAATATATTTTTCCCACAATAACACACCATTTTTATCAACTCTTTGTACATGTATATCTGTATTTGTTAAGGAGTTCATAGGGTAAACCGTACCTGCCATTAATGCATCATCATCAATAATTTTTAATCCATAGTGATTATGATCTTTATTGGTATTAAACGATTTGATAAATTGACTTTTTACAGAATTTGAAATAAATAAAAAGATTAGCAATAAGGTTGTGTTTGTTAGATTAGCTTTCATAATTGTCTAGTTTTAAATTAATAACGAATCAAATATACAATAAATATATTAACGTTAAATATTAAAATCATCTTTTATAAATTTTCATTACTAAATTTTTTCAATTCTGTATATTTGAGGGCTTAAAATCACAATACTATTTAAATGAAATTAACTGGAATAATCTCAATAGCTGGCAAGCCTGGTTTATCAAAAATCGTTACACAAAGTAAAAACGGAATCATCGTAGAGTCGTTAATAGATGGAAAACGATTTCCTGTACAAGGCAGTCAACGTGTGAGTTCTTTGGATGATATCAGCATTTACACGTATGAAGAAGATGTACTTTTAGGTGAAGTTTTTGAAAAAATTTATAAAAAAGAAGCAGGCAAAGAAGCCATTTCTCATAAAACTAGTGAAGCAGAATTAAAAGCTTACATCAAAGAAATTTTGCCAAATTATGATGCTGAACGAGTTTACAATTCGGATTTAAAAAAGATAGTTCAGTGGTATAATTTATTGCTTGGCAAAGATTTGTTAAAAATAGAAGAGGAAGAAAAAGAGGAAAAAGGAGAAGATAAAAAACAAACAACAGCAAAAAAAGAAACCAAGCCTAAAAAAGCGACAACAGCAAAAAAGGCTGCGCCTAAAAAGCCAACAGCTGCAAAAGGTGGAGCAAAAATTACCAAATCTGCTGGCAGAGGAAAATAAGATTTATGAATCACATACTTCCACCTTTGGAACGGAAATATATTGCTAAGAATTTAGAATTCTTATGGGAAAATATTGCGCCTTATTTTGAAGAGTTAATTAGTCGAAAAATAAAAAACACTGTTGAATTAATTCAATGGCTTAAAGACAAAAGTGAATTAGATGCTGCGCTAGAAGAAGAATTTGCTTGGCGATATATTCGTATGAATATTGACACTAGAGATCAAGAATTAGCCAAAAAATTTCACTATTTCGTACAAGAAATTAATCCGAAGATTGCTCCTTTTGAAGATCAACTAAACAAAAAATTATCTTCTTCAGAATATAAAAAAGACTTAAATCAAAGTGAATTTAAAATTTTACTGAGAACAGTTGAAAACCAAATCAAATTATATCGAGAGGAAAATATTCCCCTTTTAACTAAATTAGAAGAGGATTCTCAAAAATACGGAGCCATTTCTGCTGAAATGAGTATCAACTATAATGAGAAAGAATACACCATTCAGCAAGCTTCAAAATTTTTAAAAGAAACAGATCGAACTATCAGAGAGCGCGTTTTTGATTTAATTTCAAAAAGAAGATTACAAGACAAAGATTCTTTGAATGAATTATTTAATCAATTAATTCAATTAAGAACTCAAGTTGCTATTAATGCGGGTTTTGATAACTATAGAGATTATAAATTCGAAGCTATGGCACGCTTTGATTATAGTCCAGAAGATTGTTTTGAATTTCACGAGTCTATCAAAAAATACGTTGTCCCTTTAGCGGAAGAAGTCCAATTAAAAAGAAAAGAACTTTTGCAATTAGACAAGCTAAAACCATGGGATAATGCTGTTGATATTGAAGGCAAAGCCCCTTTAAAACCCTTTGAAACTGGAGAAGAACTATTAAGTAAAACCATAGCCTGTTTTTCTAAATTGGATCCTTTTTTCGCTAATTGCTTGATTCAAATGCAAGAAAAAAAGCACTTGGATTTAGAGTCTAAAAAGGGCAAAGCTCCAGGAGGGTTTAACTATCCACTTTACGAATCTGGATATCCGTTTATATACATGAATGCTGTGGGCTCTTTTAGGGATATAACCACCATGGTACATGAAGGCGGACATGCCATTCATTCAGTTTTGAGCCACCCTCTAGAGCTGGTAGAATTTAAAAACCTCACTTCTGAAATTGCTGAATTAGCTTCCATGAGTATGGAATTAATAAGCATGGATCACTGGGATGTTTTTTTCGATAATGAGGAAGATATAACCCGAGCAAAAAGAGATCAATTACTCGATATTTTATCCACCTTACCTTGGGTTGCATGTATTGATAAATTTCAACATTGGATATACACCAAGCCTTCTCACACAGTAGCAGATAGAGAAAATTACTGGCTGAGTTTACTTAATGAATTTGGCTCTAATACTGTCGATTGGACTGGATATGAAGATGATCGAAAAAACATGTGGCAAAAACAACTTCATTTGTACGAAGTTCCTTTTTATTACATCGAATATGGCATGGCTCAATTAGGAGCTATAGCAATCTGGAAAAACTTTCGGGAAAATCCAGAAAAAACAATACAACAATATAAAGATGCGCTATCATTAGGTTATACCAAGTCAATTGGAGAAATCTATGAAACAGCAGGAATATCATTCGACTTTTCAAGTGAATACGTGAAAGAATTGGCATCTTTTATACATCAAGAGATTAATAAAACATTTAAATAAAAAAACATGAGTTCGCTTCATGCAATTTCGCCAATAGATGGCCGGTATTTTTCTAAAGTTTCTGAATTATCGAAATACTTTTCAGAAGCTGCTTTAATTAAATATAGAGTTCGAGTAGAAATAGAGTATTACATCTCGCTTTGCAAAATTCCATTAAAACAATTGGAAACTGTAAAAGAGTCACATCACTCCATGCTTCGTAAGATTTACATAGATTTTAGCGATGAAGATGCACTTCGAGTTAAAGAAATTGAGAAAATCACTAATCATGATGTGAAAGCAGTTGAATATTTTATCAAAGAGAAATTAGAAAACTCTGAGTTAAAAAAACAATTGGAATTTATTCATTTTGGATTAACCTCTCAAGACATTAACAACACGGCCATTCCATTGTCATTAAGAGATGCTGTTGAAGAAGTTTATCTGCCCGAACTGAATGAAGTCATTAGCGAATTAAATGCTTTTTCGATGGAATGGAAAGACATTCCAATGCTTGCAAGAACACACGGTCAACCTGCCTCTCCTACTCGATTGGGTAAAGAAATCATGGTGTATGCCGAGCGATTAAAAGAACAATATAATGCTTTAATCGACACGCCATTTTCTGCCAAGTTTGGTGGAGCAACTGGCAACTTTAATGCACACTTTGTAGCTTATCCAGAAATTGATTGGGTTGATTTTTCCAATGAATTTGTAAATGACACCTTGGGTTTATACCGCACACAAACTACAACTCAGGTTGAGCATTATGACAATCTTGCGCGATTATTTGATGCCATGAAACGCATCAACACCATATTGATTGATTTGAATAGAGATTTATGGACTTATATTTCTATGGATTACTTTAAACAAAAAATCAAAGCAGGAGAAATTGGCTCTTCGGCTATGCCCCATAAAGTAAACCCAATCGACTTTGAAAACTCTGAAGGAAACTTAGGCATAGCTAATGCCTTATTTGAGCATCTTGCAGCAAAATTACCAGTAAGCCGCTTGCAAAGAGATTTAACAGATTCTACCGTTTTGAGAAATATTGGAGTGCCAATAGCGCATACTTTATTGTCGATAAAATCCATGTTAAAAGGTTTTAGCAAATTGCTAATCAATAAAGATAAAATTGCAGCCGATTTGAATGACAATTGGGCTGTGGTTGCCGAGGCAATTCAAACTGTATTGCGAAGAGAAAACTATGATAAACCCTATGAGGCATTAAAAGAATTGACTCGTAAAAACGAAAAAATTACTCAACAATCTATTGCTGAATTTATTGATGGCTTAGCTGTATCAGATAGGGTAAAACAAGAACTAAAAGCAATTAGTCCTTTTAATTATACTGGGATAGAATTATTCTAATATTCACAATATTTAATTATCTTTCATGCAATTAATTATGCGCATGAATCAGGTACCTCCATTAACTAAAGAGGAATTAAATCAAGTATTTCTAACTCCTTTTATCGACGGACTTAAACACGAAGTTGATAAACAGAAGAGCCTTTTAAGCAAAACTGAACAAGCTTATCAATCTTATTACGAACGTATTGTTAGAATTGAAAGCAAAAACGAAATCAGTAAATTCATCAATGAAACGGAATGGCTAAAATCAACTTTATATGCCATTCTTGAGAATGAATTTCCAGAGCGTAGAGAAATACACTTTAGTGAGGAATTTGAAGAATTTGTAGAAAGTTCCGATACATTTTTAAATGCACAACCAGAATTAATAGAGATAGAGCAGTCTAAGAATCGATTTTACAGTTTACCTGAAGATTCCTTTAAACTTAAACTATTAAAACCTCTAAAAAGATTTTGCTACAATTTATCAATTGTTCCGACTAAAACTGCAAACCTATTTAGAACCAACAAAAAAGCAACGCCATATTGGTCGCAAAAAATACCATACCGTGCAATTGCGACTTATTATTTCGGAAAACGTTTTGCGAATGAGTGCCTTGGATTTTTTGAAGAAATGCAGCAATTGAAATGTCAAGCACTAAATTTAGTTACTGACATTGACATAGACATTAATCGAGAATTCAATCTTTTTCTTGAAAACAAAGAGCATGATAGAGCTAGATTTATAGAGCAAATTGAAGAGTTTTCTAAACGCAAAAAAGTAGCTGAACTCAATGAAATTTTAGATAAAAAGCTAGAATACTGGAGAGATAAAAGCTCTAAGCACCTTGACTTACTCCTCATTGAATTTAACACCTGCATTTCTTTAGTTGACACCATAGAATTAAATGAGCAAAAATTTTCTGGATCGAATTTAATAAGCGAAGCCAATCAATTGCTCAACAAGTACAACCGAATTTTTAATGGCTGGAAAAATACCTTCTTTGCCCAGATTGATGATTTTCAGGTTGACCTTGAGCTTTATCACATTAAATATAGGGGTTTACAACAATTTCAGTTGCTTCAAAAAAGTTGTGATGCTAGAATAAAGAGCACCATAGAAAATAAGATAATTGCAATTGAAAAGGAATTTGATGCAATAGAGGAGAATCTTTCGGTAAAAGCTGAAAAGAATGAGCTTAAACCTTATCTAGAAGCTGAAAAATTTAAACTTAATAGAAAATTAGAAAAAGAGCTAATTCCTCAAGCGATAGAAGCTTTATACAACCAGAACCTCCCCCAACTACTCGACCGTTTAGAGTTTAAAATAAAAGGTGAAATAGAAAAGATGAACATCAAACGGATCATCTATTCTAAAAGTAAATACAACAAACCCATTAACAAAAGTGAGCTCAGTCATTTTAATCCTAGAGAATTAGTTGAAATCGACATATTTCCCAAGTTTTTAAAAATCAATGCGGAGTTAAAATCAAAAATAATAAACGACCTTGAGGACATAAAGCTAAAACTTAATGACTTGAGCGGCATTTCTGACTATAATTTAGTTGCAGCTATAAGTTCTATCGACGACAATCAAAGCATTGAAGAAGTCATTCGAATCACACATGAAGGCTTATTAAGAGCTAAATCAAAAACCATAGAAGTTCGCGAGAAATTAAGTCAAATAGAAAAGACCATTTATACCACTTTGCAATCGGCTATCACTGAATTTAATAGCAAAGTTATCAGTCTTACAGAAAATGAGAATATTACACAAATTCGACTCAAGATTGCCAAAGCAAAAGCCATAGAGCGAACCGATGCGTATAAGAAAAAAGTATTTGAAAATATTAAAGGCTTTTTACCAATTGCTTTTCGATATATCAAATCAAAAGCCAACCAAGTTGTTTCAATTGTAGATGATGGGCTCAAAAAAGTGGGTTTAAAAAATGAGCCACAAAAACTAACTGCTGAACTCTCTGATTATTTGGCACAAACCGACAAAGCCATTGATAAGCTGCCCTATGTTTACAAAAGGCTTTATCAGATAAAACCATTAGAAGAAGAAATCTTTTTTGAAGGCAGAGAGACTGAATTAAAAAAATTAAATGCTGCTTATGACAGTTGGAAAAAAGGCAATTATTCTTCCACCTGTATGCACGGTGAAAAAGGCAGTGGTGCAAGTAGTTTGGTCAATCTGTTTCAACGAGAATTAAATGGAGTTAAAATTTATCGCTTTAAGTTTGATAAAGCTTATTATAGAGAAGAGGACTTTTTTAGTTTTTTTAAAACGCTACTTAATGTAGATAAAGTAGATTGCTTCGACGATGTTGTTCAATTGCTTTGTAATGGAAAAAAGAAAGTAATCATATTGGAAGATCTTCAACATTTCTACTTAAAAAAGATTGAAGGGTTCACAGCTATAAATCTCTTATTTGAATTAATTTCTATCAGTTCAGAAAATGTGTTTTGGTTGGTAGAAATCACGAGTTACACTTACAAATACCTTGAGAAAACCATTGGAATTGAGCGCTACTTTAGGTATAACATTGAACTGAAAGAGTTAAGCAATCAACAAATAATTAATTTGATCATGAAACGCCACCGAGTGAGTGGTTATAATTTAGAATTTGAAGCTAGCGATTTAACTGGTTTGGAAATTCGAAAACAAAAAATGAAATCGCCACAAGAAAAACAAGCCTTGTTGAAAGAATTATTTTTTGCAAACTTGAACCAATTTGCTCAAAGTAACATCAGCTTGGCCCTCTTGTTTTGGTTAAGGTCAACCAAATCGGTAGATGGAAATACCATCGTAATGTCTCGAATTCGATCGTTAAATTTTAATTTTTTAAACACGTTGAGCAACGACAGTATTTTTACCTTACATGTTTTATTGCTTCACAATAGCCTAAATGTTGAAGAACATGCTTTGGTTTTTCATCAATCAGAAACAAATAGCAGAAGAACCTTAATGGTATTGGTTGACCATGGACTATTAAAACTCTCAGGTGACCGTTACTCCATTAACCGTTTATTGTATCGCCAAGTAGTTAATGTGTTGATTAATAAAAATATAATTCACTGATGAAAAAAGCAATCTTATACTTCTTCGTTTTGATGAGCTTACACAGTGTTGCTCAAAAAAATAACATTGATTCTTCACAAAAAGACTCCAGTACTCAAATCAAAAAAGTACTCGTAGAAAAACGTGTAGTTTTTGACACGCAAAAAGTCATTACTTACGATACCATTCGAGTAGTAGAATTGGCAAAATCGAATGAGTTTGCTAAAAAGAAAACCGTTAAAGAAACGGTAGAACAAACTGTTGAAGAAACCTTAGAATCTGATAAACCAGATTTAAGTAAAATATTTTCGCCTGGTAAAATATTTTGGTCTATCATCGTTTGCCTTTTGGCCTATATTTTAATTCGCTTGCTGGTTATTATTGTGGAGCGGTTTGCCGAAAGAAGCACCAATCATCGAATTACGCTAAAAAGCATTTCTCCAATTATCCGAATAATTGGTTGGACTTTGGCAGCAATTATAATCATACAAGGTATTTTTCAACCTCCAATGTCAACTGTTATTGCAGCTATGGCTTCTGTTGGTATTGCCATTGGATTTGCATCACAAGACATTATTAAAAATATATTTGGAGGCATCATGATTATTTTTGATCGTCCTTTTCAGGTGGGCGATAAAATAGAAGTGGGCGATTATTATGGAGAAGTAAAAGAAATAGGTTTGCGCTCAACTCGAATTGTCACCAAAGACGACTCCTTGGTTTCTTTGCCAAATGCAGAAGTTGTGAATAAAGCTGTTTCAAATGCTAATGCTGGAGAAGCCAATTGCCAGGTTGTTGCCGAAATTTATTTGCCGCTAGATATTAATACAGACATGGTTAGGCAAATTGCAAAAGAAGCTGCTCAAGTATCTCGGTACATTTACCTTAACAAGCCGATAGTTGTCTTATTTTTTAATGAAGTAAAAGACAGGCGTTCATTCTTGAAAATGAGACTTAAAGCTTATGTATCTGATATCAGAAATGAATTTGCCTTTCAGAGTGATATGACCGAAATTGTCATCAGTGAATTAGTAAAAAAAGGAATAATTAAAAAAGAAGAATTAATGTAATGGAGTATTTAAGCATTTTTTTACCTCAATGGCTTGAACCTTATCGCGAACTTTTAGCTGACTCAAAATACATTATCATTTGCATATTTATAGTAATTGTATTTACGCTTGTTTCAAAAATTCTGAAACGATTATTGAAACGCTATTTTGAAAAAGATGGCAACCTAGGGCTAAATGACCAAACCAATTATCTATTTATGATTAATGGTATCAATTTCATTATTTTTTTATTGGCTACCATTTTAATCTTTTATACCGTACCTTCTCTAAGAGCTTTAGGTCTAACTTTATTTGCAAGTGCAGGTATATTCGCTGCAATTTTGGGATTGGCTGCTCAAGAGGCATTTTCCAATATCATTGGTGGCATTTTCATAGTTATTTTCAAGCCTTTTAGGGTTAATGATATGGTAAAGGTTGGTTCGCTGAATTGGGGAGTAGTAGAAAATATTACCATCCGGCACACTGTTTTAAGAAGTTTTGAAAATCAACGATACATCATCCCAAACTCTACCATGAGTTCAGAGATTATTTTAAATTCTTCTATTGAAGATCCTAAAACTTGTATTTTTTTAGAAATGAGTATTGGATATGAAAGCGATATAGACTTAGCCATGAAAATCATGCAAGAAGAAGCAATAAACCATCCAGATACGATTGACAATAGAACAAAAGATGAGATTGAAAGTGGTGCTGAACAAGTTCACACTCGATTAATTAGCATCAATGATTCATCATTAACCATTAGGGCTTATGTGTGGACAAGAGACCCACAGATTTCTTTTGTGGTAAAAGGTGCATTATTAAAAAGCATAAAAAGACGCTTCGACCAAGAAGGAATAGAACTTCCTTACCCTCATAGAACTATCGAATATAAGCATGGCAAAAAAGTTGAAAATTAAAATACCACCTATTCCAAAAGTTAGTATAAGAAGAGCTGCTCATCCAGATCAGGTTAAACAAACCTTAGGGCAATCTCCTGGAACTTTGATTTATACCGGTAAAAAAACGGATGGAAAAGTAAGTGTTGAAGTTTTTAGCTACAATGAAAAAAGCATAGAAGAAAAAGCCGGTCCAAACATAGGGGCTTGCAAGGATATTATTCAAGATGGAAATGTAAATTGGGTAAACATCAATGGGCTGCATCAGATAAAAACAATCAATGAAATTGGAGAAGAATTCAACCTTCATCCCCTACTTTTAGAAGATGTTCTAAATGTTGATCAAAGACCAAAATACGAGGAGTTTGATAAGTTCTTATTTTTTACCATTAAAATGTTCCATCAAACCGAAGAGCATGGGATTAGCTACGAACACGTCAGTTTTGCCTTGGGAAAAGGCATCATTATTTCGTTTCAAGAAAAGCCAGAAGACTTATTCAATGTCATACGAGATCGACTCAGAAACTCCATTGGCAAGATGCGGCAAAAACAAACTGACTATCTTTTTTATCGCTTAATTGACACCATAGTTGACCACTATTATTTTGTTTTAGACAGTTTTGCTGAAAAAATAGAACAGCTAGAAGATGAAGTCATGGAAAATCCAAGCACTCAGACTTTGCAAAAACTACAAGGAATTAGAAAAGAATTAATTTATTTACGAAGGTCTGTTTATCCTTTGAGAGAATCCATTAATTCGCTCATGAAAAATGAATCGCCTTTGATGCGAAAAGAAACTGAGCGATATTTTAGCGATGTTTATGACCACACCATACACGTTATAGAGTCCTTAGATACCTATCGCGAACTTTTAAGTGGTATCATGGATTTATACATGAACTCGGTTAGCAATAAAATGAATGAAATCATGAAAGTGCTGACAATTATGTCAACCATATTTATACCACTCACCTTTATTGCAGGCATTTACGGCATGAACTTCGAATACATTCCTGAATTAGGATATCATTGGGGCTATGCTGCAGTATGGATACTCATGATTCTTATTGCAATCATTATGTTATTGCTTTTTAAACGCAAAAAATGGCTTTAAGCCAAAGGCAATTTCTAATAAGCACTTTATTAACATCAACTTTATTAACATTTCACAAAAAGTGTTGACAACTTTGTTAATAAGCATTTCCCAATGCTTTAAACATGAGAAAGCTTAACTTCTACTTTTGGTGATAACATTTTAAAAACCGTTTCATAACATTATGTTTACAAAAATCTTCGGAAAGAAGAAGCTAAAAGAGGATAAACTCTCAAACATATTTGTCAACGCCACACTACAAGCGGTTGAGGAAAGTTTTACCGACATAGTTGGACTAATAAAAGAATCACCAGAATTTATTGTAAGTCCTAACATTGACCCATCGGACGATAGTAAATTTATGCTCATCGTAATAGCAGCCAACCTCAAAGAAATTCCAAAATATCTTCCGGCTCACCAAGACAACAGGGTTATCAATTCGATCATTACTAAGCTATCAGGAGTGTTTGATGTGTCATTTGATAAACTAGAAGGGATATTAAGGGATTATCAAAGTTATTTAAGTCGGGTAAACCTTCCTTCCAACAATAATTTGTATGCTATGTCAAAAGCACTTTTCTACAAATATGAATTGGGGCAATATCAAGAAGAGTATTTTAAAAACATGAACTCTCCCAATCCATTATTTTTGAAAAGATTGGATGAAGCCATGGCATTGTTTTTATTCAACTGGGCTAGCACTAAGGAAAACTATCAAATCGTAGAGTAACTATTGCAGCATTTTAGAATGGGCATTTGATTATTTCGGTTTATACTGTTTTCATCTAATGCTTGTAATTCGTTTTTATTTTCTATTAAAATAAACTGAACGAGTAAACTTTACCCTATGAAATTGGTCATCTGTGAAAGCAGGAATTAAAGTTGGTAAACTATTTACAACTCTAATTGCCTCTTGATTAAATAAGTCTGAATCTTCCCCTGAAAAACCTGCTAACACTTTAGTCATGTCTTTAATAATCGAACCATCTTCTCCGATAACAAATTCTACATCTACATATCCATTATACTTCGCAGTTTCAGCCCCGCTTGGATAAACTGTGTTCTTCTTTTCATACTCAGTTAACTTTTCTTCCGTGCATTTTTGCTTTTCTAATTTTGATTTGATTTTCGCACAACCTTTATGTACTGGCATATTTCCAATTAGCACGAACTTTTCTGGTTCATCTTGAGCCTGAAGAGAGGAAATAAAAACACAGAAAAAAATTAGAAAAATAAGTCTCATTTGTTTAATTCTGACTAACACTCAATTTAGTTATTAAAATTCAATTAGTTATGTTTTAAAAAACTTCTAATTTACCCCTTTTCGGTCTCAAAAAATTTGGCGTTAGCGATAGAAATTAATTGAGATTTCTTAATGTGGGGAATTACCCATAACGTTTGGTACAAGAATAGTAGCCGACTGCGGATTGCGAACTTTTCAACATGCGAAAAAGCCGTAGCGGGCTGCAACCCTTGAAATTACAGCTATTTCAACTATTATTTTTGTACATAGTTGTGTGCAGTTTTTATGAGGTTATTCTTTTCTTTAAATCCATTCTTTCGTGCAATATTCTCGTTATTTCCACATAATTTTTATCCAACGTTCTGTAGAATATTATGTGTCGGTATGCTTTAATTCCGAGAAGTTGCTTAGATATCCCTTCGTAGTTTTTTCCTAAATCTGGGTTTTCCACAATTTCCTCAAAGTTAGAAATTAGTCCATCGTAATATTTGTCAGCTTGTTTTTCTGACCAAACCTCAAATGTATAATCCCAAATCTTCGATAAATCCTCAACAGCTCTGTTGGTCAGTTTATATTCAGCCATTCGAGTGTTTTTGCGCCTTCAAAGATTCCAAATGCTTTTTTGGGTCAAAATCGTGAGCAATTCTACTGTCGATTCCTTCTTGTATTGCATTTTTTAAGGCTATGACTTTACTTTCTTCTTCTTCCAATAGTCTAAGTCCTGCACGTATGACTTCACTTACGTTCTTAAACCTGCCTTCACTTATTCGGCTTTGAACGAATTGGTCAAAATAATTTCCGAGTGATATTGATGTGTTTTTGTTCATTTGAAATAAATTTACTCAAATATACCAAAAATTGGTATTATGGCAAAATTTTCTCAAATTGCCCAACGTTGAGTGTATGGTGTCGTGCGGGATTAAGAGACGATTTCCTATCAAGTTACACAAACTTTTTTTACGAGCCAGAAACGCCTGAAAACCACTAAATCCCGCATGCACTATACACATTGTTGTGTTTTCGTGCTTTATTCTGTTTGTCAATCCGTGCGTAGGAGAGACATGCTCTTTAAGCAAATTTGGTCGTGCGGTTGATATGTGCGTTTGCTTAATGTGCATGGCTCCAGAGGCTGGTTAATAATTTAATCTATCTATTTTAGCTCTATTATCCATTCGTTTAGCATCTTCATAATATCCTTTAGCTAATCTACTGAAAATTGCAGAAACTCTTGGAAATTTATTCTTGTTATTCTCTGCTAGGTTTTCGAAATATTTTGCATGACCTCGCTCTATATCACCTCCATCAAAAGCTCCTCTTGTCGAAGAACCTCTTTTGTTAAATAATGCGGAAGAGAAATTATTCTTTAAACTATCAGTGTTTATCTGTTCAATTATTTCGCCAATTTCTTCAGGTGGCCAGTTTTCACTTTCTTCTGGATATTGAGCTAAAATTTTTCCTATGTGCATGTCTGCAACATCCAAACGACCGCACTCATCTGCCTTTTTTCGTACATCCTTAATCCAAGAAGTTAATATCTCTTTATTAATGTTGTTTTGCTCGTCAATTCCAGGTATTTTTTTCCAACCATTTAATAGTTCATACGCTTGCCTCGCCCTATTTTGTGCTTGAGATTCATCAACGTCTTTACTTTCTTGTTCAGCAATTGATTCATCTTTTGATTTGTATAAGCATTTTAAAATATCTATAAAGAAATCAGTATTAGTTGCCAACTCTTCATGAAGAATTTTTGGATTTCTTCTATTGCCGTACGATGCTAACAATGGAAGATAAAACCATTCTAATTTTATCAAAGTATCTCTGTTAATATTGTCTTGTTTATCAAGAGTTTCAAAAATTCTATTAATCTCATAACCGTCTATTCTTACTTCTTCGGAAGCTTCATCTGTAGCAGCTTTCTCTAATATTAACACTAATAATTCAGGAGAAATCTTGTCAACATTATGAGATGAAGCATCAATTGCTGAGTAATATCTTTTATATTCGATAAGTTTTTTGAGACCATATTCCAACTGCTCAGTAGGCATACCATAAAAGCGATGGTGAATATTTAACCAATAATGATTTTTTATTCCATTATCAAGTGTTTCAAGTTTATCCCATAAAACTTGATTTTGCTCAATTGACAAAAGTAGGTTTGCAAGAGATTCATTGTCATATGATAGTTCTTTTAACTGGTTAAATAATTTAAAAATCCAGTCAATCCCCTTTAAATAATATTTTCTACTAAAAAAGGATTGTACAAAACCTAATTCTTTTTTTTCAAGTTTTAGTTCTTCACAAACCTTTAACACAGCTTCTTCTTCATCTAAAAATCTAGCGAGTATATCACCATATATCCACGGTTGTTTTATTTTTGATTTTAACTCTATAATTTTTTCGATTCCAACTTTAAAATATAACTTCTTTAAAGCTTCAGTTCTTGTCTCATCAATTACTTGACTTTGTTTCTCAAAAGGCACTTCTGGGTATTTGAAACCTTGTGGTAAATTTGGATGATGGTCATCAAAAAGCCACAAAGTTTGATTTATTTCATCTTTAGGAGTTAATCGTGCATAAAATTCTTCATATTTTTTCAAATCATCTTCTGGTAATGCCCAGTCTGTATCGGAATGAGACCTATGTCTTGAAAGAATCTCCCTTAATTTAGACCAAGCGACAAAACTGCTTTGTTTAACATTATCCAGCCTAGAATTAAGGAAATCTATCATAACATTCCTATCCTTTGGAGAAAGAGTTTTATTAGAGGATTCTTCAATGAGTTTTGCTAGTTTTTCTTCACTATCATCAAAAATAGAAATCAATAATTCAACGACTCTTGAATGAGTTTTCCAGATTTCATCATATGTAATTGGCTTTTCTAGTTTTTCATCAAATAGTCGCCATCTCATTTTATGTGTAGGCATACCAACTGAATGGTTATCAGGAAGCATAGAGCAAAGAAGAGCCCACGCAATTTCAGGTTCTTCTTTACATATTAAAGCTAAAACGTCCATTCTATCATTGTAGCTTGCCAAAGTTTGGAAATGCCATGGCTTAAAGATTTCAATTAAGCTATTTTTAGGTCGATTTGACAGATTACCTCCTGGGTCAATTACAGCAAGTTTTGCTAAAATAATTGAGGCTCTTGCAAAGAATTCTGGAGTCCATGCTATATTTTCTAATCCCCACAGTAAGCCAGTGTGGTAACTGGAAGGAGTAATAAAACCTTCCTCTTCTTTAAAGAGACTAAAAACAACAGAGTTATCAGAATTCAAATGTCTTTCAACTGTCTCTAAAAATGCATTGGGCGATGCTTCTGCTAATTGAGGTAAAAGTCTTTCAAAAGATTTCCAAATTAATTCGTTGTCATTGGATAGTAATTCAGTAACAAGCTTATCAACCCATAGTTGAGATGATACTGGTAAATCAACTTTTAGCTTATCACCATAAACAGCAACTAAAATCAGAGATTGTGTTAAACCTTCCTTTATCCATGATGAGAAAACTTCTCCATCTTTCGTCATAAACATTCTTTCCTTTGCTGGAATTTCAAAAGAAGGATTCTTTTCAGATAAAACTTTTAGAAATGCATCGCCAAGTTTTTCAAAATCAGAATTAATTAAAAAATGAGATGCATTTGTCCATGCATCTAAAGGAGAAGTTAACCTCCAAAAATTATCTATTTTAACAATTGGTGAATCAGAAGTTAACAACCATTTTTTCAACTTAAAAATGTATTCTTCATATTCCACTCCCGATAATTTCGAAATTAGTTCTCTATCGTTTTTGGAACCATCACTCCACCTTCCAGCAATTAAAGCAGGTATAATATCTCTGACATTTTCTGAACTTGCCCATTGAGGAATTGTTCTAGAAAGTTTAAGTTGTCTCCTAAGAATTGTAATATTCCTTGCTGATTCAATTGATAACTTTTCTGATTGATTTTTATCAAAGCCCGATTCTACTAATGAATTAACAAATATATCCCTGTCTAGCGGTGGTAAAACAATTTTTAACTCCCAATTTATGGTGTTGTCTAAGCCTATTGGGATGATTACCGTGTGTCCTTTTTTTAAGGCAAGATTTATTATTTCTGATTCTTCAAACCTAGGTATTAGAATTAACTGGTCATTCTTATCAATTAGTTTTCTAAAAGAACTAGGACTATCAATAATAAAGCATTTTGATAATAGTTTATCTTTTTCACTAGGTTGGTTAATAAAACAAGACAATGTAAATGCTAATGATTCTTCACGAGAGGAGCTTTGTATTGCAATAATAGAAGGTGTTTGTATTGTTTTGATAATTTGAGATGTTTCTTTCTCTCGTCCTCCTAGAATTAATGAAGCATTTAAATTAAAATTTGTTCCAGTTGACCACTCTTCCCAATATTCATCTGGAAAAACTACTCCTTCAAAAGTATTGTCTAGGTGTTTTATTTCAAACCATACAGAAATAGCAGGTTCTGTTTGAAGCCAATCTGTTATATCTTTCGCATCGTATATTATTATTTCCTTCCAATTTCCTTTATCAATTTTTTTAGTTAAATTTTCTTTATTGTCAATTAAGAAAGGTGATACGAAAACAAATGTAATATCTTGAGAATTTTCAGAGATGTTTCTTTTTATGCAATTTTTAATTAGTTCTAAATTTATATTTTCTGGGAAAGAGGTATTTAATTCCCAACAAGAAATTCCACTCGGAATATATTTATCTTGTTTTTCTGATTTGACGATTAAATCAAAGGCCTCAACATCTAGTATCTCAATATTTGGTGATAAAGAAATCAATCGTTTTATTAGCAAGAAAAAATCTTTTTCAATATTTTTTTGTTTTGCCCAATTTATTAAAGGTATTACTTCCCGATTATTAAGGTAAGCTTCTGTTTCTTCCTTTTCTTTTTTCTTCTTTCTTTTATCAATAAATATTGTATAAACCCCAATGAAGGCACCAATAATTGTGACTATGATTGATATGATTGTTATTAATTCTACCATGTTATTTTCTTTCAGTTAATAAGGAAATTGAACACATTACGGTACTAAGAACCAAGAATATCCATGATACATTAAATGAAATATCCTTATCAAATGTTTGATTGGTGCTTATTACAGGAAACAGAAAAATCATTGCAAAACAAAGGAAGAGAGAAAAACCTATTAAGGTCTTTTGAGCTAAACTATTTGAACATTCACTATTTAGTAAATCTGCAACATTTGCACCTAGAATTGAAAAGCAAACTAATAATAATTCACCTTTTGATATAACTTTATAAAAAGCTTGTCCCCAAGTCATACCTGTAGTGTCAAGACCTATTAAATAAAATATTGAGGCTGTAATTGGTAATATCGAGAGAAGTAAACCAAATATTAACCAAACTAAAAATCTACTTTTCTTTTCCATTTATTTTCCTGTATCATATTATTCAAATATATCGAATCAAAGTGCGTCGGCAAAAATTTGGCTCTTTTGCAAGCTGAAGCATCAGCTTGTGGGTTAGGGCTTGCAAATGTGCCAAATGTGCGTTGGCATTTGTTGCACGGTCTCTCTTAGCATGAAACACAACATCCAAATAAAGCGAAAGGTACGTTTATTCCCCTTTTGTCCAAATGTTTTATTTTAATTCCAAATATAAGCTATCTAGCGGATTTTAAATGCCTAACTGATAATTTTTGCTCTCTCTCAAACAATAACTTCAATAGAGTTCGGTATGTTTCAACTACAAACATAACCTACCCTACAAATTAAACCTTTCCTCAGCCATAGCTACAATGTCATCGCCAATGGCCATGCAAGCTGTTGCAGCTGGCGATGGGGCGTTCAACACATGTATGCTGTTTTGCCCGTATTCAATTTTAAAATCTTCTATCATTTCCCCATCTTCGCCTAGTGCCATTGCTCTTACTCCGGCTCTTCCCGGCTTTAAATCCTCCATAGTCAATGAAGGTATTAATCGTTGCAGAGTTTTCAAAAACAACTTCTTGCTAAATGCTCTTTTGTATTCATCTAAACCAAACTTCCAGTGTTTGGCAAATAATTTCCAAGTCCCACCATAACTCAAAGCATCCATGGTGTCTTTTAAATCAAAATCAGTTTTGCCATATCCTTCTCGCTTAAATGTAAAAACAGCATTGGGCCCACATTCTACTCCCCCTTCTACCATTCTGGTAAAGTGAACGCCTAAGAAAGGAAAAGCAGGATTAGGCACAGGATAAATAAGGTTCTTAACCTTGTGCATCGCTTGGTCTGTTAAATCGTAATAATCGCCTCTAAAGCCAACGATTTGCATGTCGGTTTTTACACCATCGTTTTGTGCCAATCGATCGGATTGCAAACCTCCACAAAATATAAAATACTTGCTTCGGTATTTATTTTTATCCGTAATTACCGTGCTTACAAAATCTCCGTGGATAATTTCTTTATACGTTTCGCCTAAAACAACCTTGCTTTCAGCTTGCTTAGCAATGGCAAGCTCTGCAAAACGATTGGTGGCCTGCACAAAATTGATAATCCCAGTGCATGGCACATGAATTCCAGCAATTCCCACACATTCTGGCTCAATTTCTCTCACTTCATCGCCAGTAATCTTTCGTATTCCTTCCGTATTATTGGCGATTCCGTTATTAAAAATCTTTTCCATAAAAGGTAATTCCGATTCATCGGTTGCAACAACCACCTTTCCGCATACATCGTGATTTACCTTATATTCTTTAGAAAACTGAACCAATGCATGTCGCCCTCGAACACAAGTATCGGCCTTTTTAGAACCTGGCTTATAATACAAACCCGAATGAATAACGCCAGAGTTATTTCCTGTTTGGTGTGGTGCCAAACGCTCTTCTTTTTCGATTAAAAGTATTTTACTGTAGGGGTATTTATTTTGCAAACGATATAAAGTTGCTGCTCCAACTATACCACCGCCAATGATGGTTATATCATAGATTTTATCTTCTTCCAAGCCTTTAATTTTTGAGGCTTCAAATTTAATCAATTAACTTACAAACCAGCCAATTCTTTTCGCTTGGGAACAAAGAAAAGCAAGCCCAAACCAACAACGAAAAAGAGAATTAAAGCAAGTATAGAATTTCGCATGCTTCCAGTTATTCCTTCAATTAAGCCGTAAGATAAAGTACCGATTACAATTCCCATTTTTTCCAACACATCGTAAAAACTAAAAAAAGAAGCATGATCTTTTGTAACAGGTAAAATTTTTGAATAGGTAGAGCGCGATAAAGATTGTATGCCACCCATAACCAAACCAACAATGGCGGCAATAATGTAAAACTCGATGGGTTCGCGAATGTAATATGCTGCGATACAAATCCCTATCCATATCACCAAACTCAAGGCTAAAGCTTTTATATTTCCCCATTTTAGCGAGAGCCAAGAAAAAAGATAAGCCCCAGCAATGGCGATAAATTGTATAATCAATACCGAAACAATTAAGCCTGTTTTTGCTCCATCACCTTCCCAATTAATTTCTTTAGCTGCAAAAAGTGTAGCCATTATCATCACTGTTTGAACGCCCATGCTATAAACGAAAAACGAAGCTAAATACCTTTTCAACTCCGGCATTTCATTCAATTGAAACCACACTTTCTTTAACTCTTTCCAGCCTCTTGTAAATTTATTTTCCATTTTTGGTTTTGCCGTAAAAGTTTGATTGGGCAAACGTGCATAAGTAATTTGGCTAAATCCTATCCACCAAACCGCAACTGTCAGAAAGGAAACCCGAGCATCGATATCAAATACCATAATCATAATCAAATTTATAATTAAGAGTATAGAACTGCCTATATACCCCAATGAGTAACCTTTTGCGGAAATGCGATCATGGTCTTTGGGTTCTGCAATTTCAGGCAAATAAGCATTGTAAAAAACAATACTTCCCCAAAAGCCAACACTAGCGAGTAAGACTGAAATCATACTCAATTCCAAGTGAGCAATATCAAAGAAATAAAGCGAGGCACAAGATAAAGCTCCTAAATAACAGAAAAATTTCAAAAAACTTTTTTTGCTGTCAGAATAGTCGGCAATACCCGATAAGATGGGCGAAATAATCGAAACGATTAAAAAGGAAAAAGAAATAACATAAGAATATAATTCTGTATTTTTTAGGTGAAAACCAAAAAACAAAACACTGTCATTTAATGTGCCATCGGGGTTTGTACTTGTTGTATATGCTTCATAAAACATGGGAAAAATAGCCGTTGTAATGACTAATGGATATACAGAATTGGCCCAATCATAAAAAGCCCAAGCATTGATAATTCTACGATTTCCTTTTTTTAGCATGAAACAAATTTAAAGTACTATTTAGCACAATGGCTGCAATATACTTTTTTTATTTCTTGGTTTTCTAGATTCTGAATTCCCATTTTTTCTTTAGAAAAAAGCTTACAAAATGAATCAGGAAAATCGGATTGAGCTTTTTGAATTAACTTTAAATAAAGCTCCTCGCTTACTTGATCTCGGTCATAAATAGCGATTTGAAGAAAGTAATACAGCAAATCCTTATCTACTTTTTCTTGGGTAACTTCTGGCAAAAGCATTTTAACAGCCCTCGGAAATTGATCTTGATGACAAAGAAATTTTGCTACTAAAAGCAATTCTTGAGCATTTAATTTTGCTGGACTAACCCATTTCAACAATTCGTCAAATGCCTTTTTTCGTTTATCAAACTCCCCTTTTTCATAATAATAATCTGCTGCAATGACTTGATAATTCAAATACACTTTGGCATACGCATCATTTGGAATTGATTTCCCTTTTAGACTTTCAAAGGATTTTTTCCATTTTTCGATTTGAAATACATTCTTATTCGACTTAGCCCAAAAGTTTAACAAAGCTAAATGGTAATTATAAGCCAACACTTCATTCTTCGGGTCGATTAAATACAATTCTAAAAAAGCCGTATGTATAGGATTTCCATCAAATTGCTTTTGATTCATGGCCTCTTGTGCAACAATTTGATTGTTTATTATTGATAGCTTTGACTTAACCTGATCTTCTTTTCTCAACACTGTTTTTTTCAGTTGCTCAGGTGTTTTTGCACTCGAAATCAATTTGTTTTGATAAAAAAGTGCCAAATCTATTTTGTCTAATGAAACCAAAAATGAAAACATGCGCAATTTTTCATCAAAAGTTAAGGAGTCGTCTAATTGTAATGTGCCAAACAATTTTAAGTCAATCTGATTAAATTGATTTAAGGCTGTTTTTAGTTCCTCATCTTTTGGCGCAGTTCTTTTTAGGTATTTTATTTCTTCATCCTGTGATTTACCTTCGGTGTCAATTTGGTAATACGTCCCTTTCTTAAAGGCATTATAAGAATCCCAATCAACTTTAAAATTGACTTTAACCTCATTATCATGTAGTCCAAGTTGGGTAAAAATGGGTTTAATTTCTTCTATAAAACTTGCTTGAGTTATCTCGTTAATGGGTGAAATTTTAACATCAAATTGCAGTTCATAAACCAAATAATTCAAAGCCAAAAGCTTGTCTTTAATAACATTCAACTCACTTTTTAAGTCTGTTAAAGGAAAATTGAAATTACTTGTATCACTTATGGATTTCAAAGCAATTTGTGAAGATTTGGCATAAAGAAATGGAGTAGATAGATTTCGAACATTTTCAGTTTCTATTTCATTGTATGGAATAGTTTCGCAATAATTTCCATCTTTTATAATCAACCCATTTAACTCAATTTCTTTTCCTTTAAAGTAATCTGGAAGCTCTCCCATTTCTATCTTCACTGCGTTTTGTGCAGCTTTTTGATTTAAACTAGCCAATTTAGCTTTCTTATAAGGATTCATTAAAAATCCATTTTGAATTTCGCCAGGGAATAAACGATTCGACTCTTTGCAATTAAATTGTTTGCGCTCTATAATGTCAATTGCAATGCCATCGCCCGAATTGCTAATAATTTCATTGAAGAGGGCTAGGTTATGAAATTGGAAATAAATTTTATTCTGCTCAATGTATAGTGCATCAGAAAACAATTGAGATAAAGTAGGATGCTTTTCTAGTAAAGGTTTACAGACATCTTTATTAAATGGATTTATACCATGTTGATTAAAACTGATTTTTTCACCAGGAGGAATTAGATAAGGTTCGCTTGCTAAAACCAAAACAAAGACAAAATTTTTATCTCCTTTTTCTAAAACAGATAGTCCGCAGTTTCTAAAATTTGGATCCATCAAATTGGAAAGTCCTTCCGATTCCTTTAGCCAAGAAGTAATCACAGCAGCAACTAATTTATCTTCAGTGTCAGCTGTTTGCTTAGGTTTTCCGAGTTCTATCTCTACTTTCGAATTGAATCCAATCTCAGCAATATTTTCACCAGCCTGTGCATTCAACCCTTCGTAAAACAAGATGCGGTCAAGCAGTTTAGCTTTCTTCTTATTATCTTGTTCATGGCTTAGTTTTCCAGATTTAAGAATATAACTACTTTGGTCAAAAGCAACAGCATTTAAAATTTCATTCTGAGTAAACGGTTCTAAATTTTGGGTTGTTCTATACGAATTAATAGACTCGAACAGTAAACTTTCAAGATTCGCTTGATCAATTTCTTGCCCATTTGTTGTCTTTAAACCTAAAAACAAAGCAAGAATGAAAATCCAACTAACTTTATGGAAAAATTGAAATTTCAACCCTCCTATTTTGAGATTTATCAAATTCATTTTTATTTTCATTAAGTGGTGACTCTTCTCCCTTCCACAGTTTTATTAAATTCCACGAGAATTGTTCTTTAACAATTTTGGATACCGATTCAACTCTATTTTTCGACAACTCTAAATTGTAAGCCTTGCTCGCATCAGAATCTGTAAAACCAGTAAGCTCAAACTGTATTTTATCATTCTCAGGAATTTGAACTACAAAGTTTTTCAACCTGTTAAGTTCGTCTAAAGATAAATCAAATTCATCACTTTCAAAATAAACGATGTGTTTTTTTTGAAAACTGTTTGTAAAGCTACTTTTAGAATCACTTTTTGAATTGCTTTTCAATTCATCAGTCCTCACTTTTTTCAGCGAAAAATCATCAAAATAAAAGTAAGAATACCAGCCTGCTGTATGTTTGTGTGAATTTCGCTTAATCTTCACTTCATCCTTTTCAAAAAAATTACCCACTGTCATAAATTGCTCACCACCGTTAGCTACAAAAAATTCTTCAAATTTTACCCAACGACTGGGTTCGATTATCTGCTTTGCAAAAACTTGTGGTTTTTCTACAATGGGACTCCAATGAGCCAACTTAACTTTGCTTGAACTAAAAAAAGCACCGATTTTATCAATAGAAAATGGTGCATTTTCATCAACATAAACATAGAATTCCAAGAGATATGTTTGCCCTCTTTCTAAGGTATCTTTCAACATCACTCCAACATATTCAATGTCTATATAATAATCAGAATATAGTATTAAACCGATTAGACCATTGCCTTGCTTGGGGTTTACATTGGCAGGAAATCCACAGGTATTGTAATATTCGGGTGTTCCTGCGCTTGCCGAAAACCAATCATTGATTTTATGCAATTGCCTTAAACCGCTAGGACAATCTTGAAAAGATTCTAATTGTCCATTGGGAATTAAATTTTGAGAAAAAGTATTGTAAATAGAAAAGTATAAAAATAAAAAGAGAGCTCTTCTCAACTATTTCAAATTGATGGTTACTCTTCTATTTAATTCAGGTTTTTCTTTATCCTTAGGCATGGTAGCTTCTTTTGATTCATGCGCCAATCGTGTATCGTCAATGCCCATGGCTCTCAACATTTTTCGAATATTAAAAGCGCGCTTTTTAGCTAATAAGCTCACTCCAGATTCAGATGCATCTATATGCCCTGTAATCATTATTTTAGTTGTTACATCTTCTGACATTGCAGCAACTATTTGCTCCAATACTTTTTGAGAAGCTGCATTTGGCTCATCCGCTTTATAGTCGAAATACAAAATAGCTGTACCTAAACTAAATGCTTCAGGTTCTGTTTTCTTAACCCCTTCAGTTGCTTTAGTTCCATCAGAGTTTACAATATAAGTCTTCTTTGCTGCAGCTCTTTTATCTTTATCGGTGCCAAATGATTTGAATTCTGTTTTCATCACTCCACCAGCAATTTTATCGCATAAGCAATCTGCTTTAGTTTTTTCTGTCAATTCAACAACAGAAACATCATCTATGTAATAATAGGCATTGTTTTGCTGACGTTTTCCCATAAACTCTCGTGAAAGTCTAACTTTTTCTTGTTGAGTACTTGCGTCTGTATTAAAGTTGCCAATGGTTATAAACTGTTCTCCACCCTCTGCTTCAAATATGCCGCATATTGCTGTCCATAGAAATTGTTTATCAAAAGCTTCGTTTTTCAAGCTTTTAATCTGAGGCACAAATTCTAATATTCCATCAGTCTTTTCAGTTAACTCTTCTTTAGTAACATAAATTCCTAAATTATTTACAGCATATTTAGAGTAATCGGCCATGCTAACATGGAATTTCATGCAATATGATTTACCAGCTTCTAGTGGTTTAGTAAGTGGGGTTCCTAAATAAGTTCTCGGCATTCTTCCTGCAAATCCAAAGAAAGAAACACCCGCATAATTTGATCCAGTATTTGCTTTTTCAACTCCGTATGCATTTTCTGGCACAGCAAAATCATCTGATTTTGCGGATTCAGAATACAAATCAACTGGATTCATAGTAACCGATTTCCAAGGAAATGCCATTTCAATTAAACCACCCTCTTTGATTCTTCCATTTACTTCTTCAAAACTTGGATTTGGGACTAAGTTATCTTGTGCATTTAAATTGATTCCAAAAAATAGGATTCCGAATAATATGTTAAATTTTTTCATAAAATAATTTTTTTGCTCTTTTCCAAAGATTGTTCCGAAGTTATAAATTTTATTTAAGAACGTAAAATAAAAACCCTTCTCAAGTTATCTTCAAGAATGAAGATAGACAAAAGAAGGGTCTATGGTTTTATAGATGCTATTGCTGACTAATTAAGTTCAAGGCAGAACCCGCTCTAAACCAGTCAATTTGTTGCTCATTATAGGTATGATTTAGTTTTATTGTGTCTTCAGTACCATCAGCATGAGCTAATTGTAAGGTTAATTGCTTATTTGCAGCAAAATCAACTAAATCAATAAAGTTAAATGTATCATCTTCTCGAATTAAATCGTAATCACTTTCATTAGCAAATGTTAAACCCAACATGCCTTGTTTTTTCAAGTTTGTTTCGTGGATTCTTGCAAAAGATTTTACAATTACAGCTTTCACACCTAAAAATCGTGGTTCCATTGCTGCATGCTCTCTAGAAGAACCTTCGCCATAATTATGATCTCCAATAACTACTGATGGAACACCAGCAGCCTTATAGGCTCTTGCTGTTGCAGGCACAGGCCCTTTTTCTCCAGTAAGTTGATTAACTACCTCGTTTGTTGCTTTTCCAAAAGCATTTACAGCTCCAATTAAACAATTGTCCGAAATATTATCTAGGTGACCTCTAAACCTCAACCATGGACCAGCCATAGAAATATGATCTGTTGTACATTTTCCAAACGCCTTAATTAGCAGTTTTGCTCCCATGATATTTTTACCATCCCAAGCTGGGAAAGGCTCTAATAATTGCAAACGATTTGAATCTGGATTCACTTTAACAACAATGTTGCTACCATCTTCTGACGGAGCTTGAAATCCATTGTCTTCAACTGCAAAGCCCAGGCTTGGCAATTCCATACCTTTTGGTTCCGCTAATTTCACCTTCTCACCTTTGTCGTTTATCAATGAGTCAGTAATTGGGTTAAAATCTAATTTCCCACTAATGGCAATTGCTGCAACCATTTCTGGTGATGTTACAAAAGCATGTGTATTAGGGTTTCCATCTGCTCGTTTCGAGAAATTTCTATTAAAGGAATGTACTATGGAGTTCTTTTCTTTCTTCTCAGCTCCTTCTCTATCCCATTGACCGATACATGGTCCACAAGCATTAGTAAAAATAGTTACTGAAGGGAACTTATTAAATATATCCATCAAACCATCTCTTTCGGCTGTATATCTTACTTGTTCAGAACCTGGATTTATTCCCAATTTTGAAACTGGTTTAACACCCTTATTAAAAGCATCTTCTACAATGGAAGCTGCTCTTGTTAAATCTTCATAAGATGAGTTGGTACAAGATCCTATCAATGCCCACTCAATATCAGTTGGCCAATCATTAGCTGCAGCTTTTTCTTTCATTTCAGAAACTGGAGTAGCTAAGTCTGGAGTAAATGGGCCGTTTAAATGTGGCGTTAACGATGATAAATCAATTTCAATCACTTGGTCGAAATACTTTTCAGGGTTTGCGTAAACTTCATCGTCTCCTGTTAAATGCTCAGCAACTTCGTCAGCTAATTTTACTATGTCTGCTCGGTCAGTTGCATTCAAATACCTTCTCATAGAATCATCGTACCCGAAAGTGGATGTTGTAGCTCCAATTTCTGCACCCATGTTGCAAATTGTTCCTTTTCCAGTGGCAGATAATGATTTTGCACCTTCTCCAAAATACTCAACAATACAACCTGTTCCACCTTTTACGGTTAAGATTCCTGCAACTTTTAAAATCACATCTTTTGCTGAAGTCCAACCGTTTAATTTTCCAGTTAACTTAACTCCAATTAGCTTAGGAAATTTTAACTCCCATGGCATATCGGCCATTACATCAACGGCATCAGCACCACCAACTCCAACAGCAACCATCCCTAGGCCTCCTGCATTCACTGTGTGAGAATCAGTTCCAATCATCATTCCCCCAGGGAATGCATAGTTTTCTAAAACTACTTGATGAATAATTCCTGAGCCTGGTTTCCAAAAACCAATCCCATATTTATCGCAAACTGAACTTAAAAAGTTAAATACTTCGTTGTTTTTATTGATAGAATCTTGTAAGTCTTTATCTGCACCTACCTTAGCCAAAATCAAATGATCGGCATGAGCAGTAGAAGGAACAGCGACTTTCTTTTTACCAGCTTGCATAAACTGCAATAAAGCCATTTGAGCAGTTGCATCTTGCATGGCCACTCGGTCGGGTGCAAAATCAACGTAAGACTTTCCTCGCTCTAAAACTTCAGTCGCTTTACCGTCCCATAAATGGGTATAAAGAATTTTTTCAGAAAGCGTCATTGGTTTTTTCAAAATCGCTCTTGCCGCAGCTACTCTTTCGGGGTATCTTTCGTAAACTGCTTTTATCATATCAATGTCAAATGCCATATCCAGTATTTTATGGTTTATATTTCTATTTAGGAATGCGAAGTTAATCTTTTTACTTGTTTTTGTAAACCGTTTATCCAATTTTGAATAAGAACTATCATCACATTTAGTAACATTGTGTTGTGACTAATCTGATTAAAGAAAATATCAAAGAAGCCTTGAAGTCTGTTCGCAGTCAATTGCTGAGAACAACCTTAACTGTGCTAATTATTGCAGTTGGCATAATGGCCTTGGTTGGCATTTTAACTTCTATTGATGCTATGAAAAGTTCTATCAGTGATAATTTCAGCAATATGGGCGCCAATAGTTTCTCGATTAGAAACAGAGGAATGAATATACATGTCGGCAAGCGTGGAAAAAAAGAGAAGGTTTTCCCTCGTATTACTTACGATCAGGCTATTACTTTTAAAAAACGCTACGATTTCCCTGCACTAAGTTCTGTTTCAACGAGGGCTTCTGCTTTAGCTACTTTAAAATTTGAATCGCTAAAAACAAATCCTAACATTTTTGTATTTGGCATAGATGAAAACTACTTAATTACTTCTGGTTATGAGTTAAAAAAAGGAAGGAACTTTTCGGAACACGATATACAATTTGGTTCACACACTGCAATTATCGGGCATGAAATTGCCAAAACTTTGTTTCCTAATAATCAAAACCCAATTGATAAACTCATATCTATAGGCAGCGGAAAATACAAGGTAATAGGCGTTTTAGCCGAAAAGGGAAGTTCTATGGGTAACAGCGCCGACAAAAACGCATTTATTCCGCTGACCAATGCTAGGCAATATTTTTCTACTGCAAACCCCACATTCTTAATTAATGTAATGGCCGACAGTCCTGAACAGATTGACCGTGCAGTAGGCGAAGCAACTGGAATGTTTAGAACAATACGAGGTGATAAACTAGGTCAAGAAGATAGTTTTGAAATTTCTAGAAGCGATAGTTTGTCCGAAATGCTGATTGACAATTTAAGCATGGTTACCATTTTTGCTACTGTTATTGGATTAATTACACTGTTAGGTGCAGCCATTGGCTTAATGAATATCATGCTAGTTTCTGTAACCGAGCGAACTCAAGAGATAGGAGTTAGAAAAGCAATTGGAGCAAGTGCAAAAATAATTCGTAATCAGTTTCTAATTGAAGCGATTATTATTTGTCAATTGGGTGGAATTTTGGGAATTATATTGGGAATAGCAATTGGCAATATGATTGGAATGTTTATGGGCAGTGGATTTATCATCCCTTGGGATTGGATAGGACTTGGCGTAGCACTTTGTTTTATCGTTGGTTTACTTTCGGGAATATATCCGGCTTACAAAGCTTCGAACTTAGACCCAATAGAGGCTTTGAGATATGAGTAGATAGTTCTTGTGGCTATCTCAAGTTTAGCCTAGCGTATATACAATCTGTTATTATCGCTGATCTCACCCAAAAGTTTTAAGATTTATAAAATAGATAAAAACCGATAGTACTAGCTAGCGGTTTTTGGGGTTTTCTACAAACCCTCAGAGCGTTTCAACGCTCTGAGGGTTTGTAAATTTTACTCTTCTTTGTACCTTCCTGAGATAAGTTTATACCGAAATGAACAATTATACAGTCTAATATCTGATGTCTCCTCATTATACTGTTAATTGTATTCATCGGCATATACCACAGTAAGAATACTAAATTATAGACTAACTTAGTATTCACATTGGTATTACATTAAAAAAACGCTAAAGCTTAAAAAGTATAGCACAAAAAAAAGCCCTGATAACTCAAGGCTTTTTCAATTAATCTAATCTAATATTACTCAGCTACAACTTCAAAATCAATAGCAACTGTAATGTCTCTATGCAATCTAATTTCTGCTTGGTATGTTCCAAGTTCTTTAATTTGAGAGCCTAAAATCTTGATTGTTTTCTTATCCACTTCATGACCTAAGGCATTGATTGCATCTGCCAATTGAATGGTATTTACAGAACCAAAAATTTTCTTTCCAGCTTCTCCAACTTTAGCACCAACACTGATTTTAGCATCTTTCAATGCTTTAGCAGTTTTTTCAGCACTTTCTTTAACTTTTGCTTCTTTGTGACTTCTTTGCTTTAAGTTTTCTTCCCAAACTTTTTTAGCTGAAGCAGTAGCAACAATTGCTTTGCCTTGAGGAACTAAAAAATTTCTAGCAAATCCGTTTTTCACATTTACCAACTCATCTTTAAACCCTAGGTTTTCGATGTCTTCTCTTAAAATAATTTCCATTTTTTGTCCTCCTTATTTCATTAAGTCAGCTACATAAGGCATTAAGCCTAAGTGACGTGAACGTTTAACTGCTTGAGCAACTTTTCTTTGATATTTCAAAGAAGTACCAGTGATTCTTCTTGGTAATAATTTTCCTTGCTCATTTATAAATTGTAATAAGAAGTCAGGATCTTTATAATCAATGTATTTGATTCTATTTTTTTTGAATCTACAGTACTTCTCTTTTTTTACGTCAATCGCAGGTGGATTAAGGTATCTAATTTCTGATGAATTTTCAGCCATTTTTTCTAGTCTTTAAATGTTTTTACTAAGCTTTCGCTGTTGATTTTCTCTTCTCGATTCTTCTAGCAGCATATTCTACCGCATGTTTATCAAGTTTTACAGTTAAGAATCGCATAATACGCTCATCACGTTTAAATGCTAATTCTAATTTGGCGATAAAATCACCTTCTACTTCGTATTGAAATAGTTGGTAAAAACCAGTTGACTTCTTTTGAATAGGATAAGCAAGCTTTTTCAAGCCCCAGTGCTCTTCGTTCTTCATTTCTGCGCCTGCTTCTAGCAATAGCGCCTTAAATTTATCGACAGTTTCCTTTGCCTGCTCAGCAGACAAAACGGGAGTTACTATGAAAACAGTCTCATAATGATTTCTCATTGTTGATGTTTTTTAATTGTTTATATCCCCAAAATTGGGGCGGCAAAAATAAGAAAAATTTTGCATAAGCAATATTGACTTTCTAATATTTAATCATAGAAACAGATTAAACATGTTTTACTTAAATTAAATTTAATTGATTCTTAATAGTTTAAATATTTCGCTATGCAAGTCCTCATATTGTTAATTATTTCTTCTTCTACTTTTATATAAATTTAAACTTGAAACCATACCTTTGACCTTCGCAAAAATGCTATGGAAAATTTTGTTGTTTCGGCTCGTAAATACAGACCTGCTACCTTTGATACGGTGGTTGGACAAAAGTCGATTACCAACACCTTAAAAAATGCGATAAAAACTAAACACTTAGCTCAGGCTTTTTTGTTTTGTGGACCGCGAGGGGTTGGCAAAACCACCTGCGCTCGAATTTTAGCAAAAACCATCAATTGCTTCAACCGCACAGAAACTATTGAAGCTTGCGATGAATGTGATTCGTGTAAATCCTTTAATGAAGGTGCTTCACTTAATATTTTTGAATTAGATGCTGCTTCCAACAACTCTGTGGATGATATCCGAAACTTAGTTGACCAAGTGCGAGTTGCACCTCAATTGGGTACACACAAAGTTTACATTATAGATGAGGTTCACATGCTGTCGAATGCCGCTTTTAACGCATTCTTAAAAACACTGGAAGAACCGCCAGCGCATGCCATTTTTATTTTGGCAACTACCGAAAAACACAAAATTATTCCTACGATACTTTCGCGTTGCCAAATTTTTGACTTCAATCGGATTGGAATAACTGATATTTCAGAGCATTTAAAACTAATCGCCGAAAAAGAGAACATTGATGCGGAAGAAGCCGCATTGCATGTTGTTGCAGAAAAAGCCGATGGTGCATTAAGAGATGCACTTTCTATTTTTGACCAACTTGTTAGTTTTGCCGGCAATAAATTGACTTATGAAGCAGTCATTGAAAACCTCAACATATTAGACTACGATTATTATTTCAAAGCTAGTGATTACTTGATTCAAGGTAATATTTCGAAGTCGCTATTATTGTTTAATGAAATTTTAAACAAAGGATTTAACGGCCACCTTTTTATAAATGGTTTGGCAAGTCACTTTCGGAATTTATTGGTTTGTAAAGACAAATCAACGGTTGAATTGCTTGAAGTTGGGAAAAGTGTACAAGAAAATTACTTAAAACAAGCAGCAACAAGCCCATTAGAATTTCTGTTGCCTGCCATAGAGATTTGTCGCCAATGCGATATACAATATAAATCGAGTAAAAACCAGCGGCTTTTGGTTGAGCTCAGTTTAATGCAGCTCGCATCTATTTTGACTGATCAAACTGATTCGGTTGAAAAAAAAAAGCCTAAAATAAAAGCACCAGATTATCAGTCAGGTGATGAAACAAATCTCATAAAGGTTGAAGAACCCAAGTCCGCAAATAAAGAAACAGTAAAAACTGTAGAACCAGAAGCTATAACTGAACCCCAAAAAAGCTTGAGTGACATTCCTGAGAGCAAAAAACCTGCTCCTATAAAAAAGGCTGGAAAGCTGTCTTCACTCGGTTTAAAGTCTAAAACTAGTTCTCTGTCCATAAATGAACTCACTGCTGAAAAACAAGTAGAAGCAACACACGAGTCAATTGAATACACTTCTAATTCAAGAAATGAATTCACAACAGATGAGCTATTGAAGGTATGGAATACGCTTGCTGAAAAAATTAAAAAAGACCAATTAGAAGGCAGTTCTATGGTTTATGCAGCCATGACCACCCACACACCTAAGCTTGAAAAAGATTTTCAAATCTTGTTGAAAGTTGACAATAAAAGTCAAGAAGAGGAAGTAAAGCACTTTAGGACAGACATACATAGTTTTTTAAGAAAAGCTTTAAAAAATGGTGCAGTAGAATTGATCACTAGTATTCAGAAAGATAAAAAACAAAAGAAAGCTTACACCCCTGAAGAAAAATTTAACAAACTAGCAGAAGAAAACCCCAAATTGCTTCGCCTTAAGAAGGAATTAGATTTAGATTTCTTTTAAATTAGAATCGCAAGATACTCAAAATAAGTAAAATAAATTAAACTATATATACATATCGATTATACTGTCCCTTGAAGAAAATTGAAGACAAATCGAATTGAAACCTTAGTAAAACCGGAAAGTTCTTAGCTTGCCTAATGAAATCATCCGGCTGCCCTTAGGTTTCAATAGATTTGGCAAGATTTTTTTCAAAGGACGAGCTTTTTTTGCTTCGTTTTTTTGCGGCAAAAAAATGAAGAATAATTAATGTTACCTATATACTTTAATATCAAACGAATTTCAACACTTATCGCTCATTATAAAATAAAAATGGTATAATTAATACCAAATACTGCTTTCCTTTCAGCCTTAGTATTTTACCTTTCTTATAAAAGTTTAATAATTTCAGTTTCAAATTATTTACTTTCGCCAAATATTAAATGTTTAACAAATCCTAATTACATGAGAACCAAAAAGTTTAATCTGAACTTTTTTGCTTTGGCATTTGCTGTATTGTTTATTTCTGCTTGCGGAGATAAAAAAGCACCTAAAGTAGAAGTTAGTAAGGCCTACGAAACCGTAGAAAATGACCCAACAAACACCAGAATCTACACGCTAGATAATGGATTAAAAGTTTACTTATCTGTAAACAATGAAGCTCCTCGAGTTCAAACTTCTATAGCTGTAAGAGCAGGAAGCAAGAATGACCCTGCAACGGCAACAGGATTGGCTCACTACCTAGAGCACATGTTGTTTAAAGGAACCGACAAATATGGCACCTTAGACTTTTCGAAAGAAGGGCCAATGTTAATCGAAATTGATAGCCTTTATGAGGTTTATAGAGGATTGACTGATCCAGCAGCTAGAAAAGCCATGTATGCGAGAATCGATAGTGTTTCTCAAGTGGCATCAAGCTTTGCAATTGCCAATGAATATGACAAAATGGTTTCTGAGATGGGAGCTAAAGGCACAAATGCCTATACTTCTCAAGAAAGAACTGTATATATCAACGACATACCAACCAACCAATTAGAAAAGTGGTTAACTGTTGAAGCTGAGCGTTTCAGAAATCCACAAATGAGATTATTTCACACGGAATTAGAAGCCGTTTATGAAGAAAAAAACAGGTCTTTAGACAGTGATTTCAGCAAAGCTTTTACTGCTTTAATGGATGGCTTGTACCCTACTCACCAATATGGACAACAAACAACAATTGGTACAATTGAACATCTTAAAAATCCTTCACTTACTGAAATAAAAAAATACTTCAACACCTATTATGTGCCGAACAATATGGCAATCTGTTTAGCAGGTGATTTTGATGCTGACAAAGTATTTGAAATGATTAAAGCAAAATTCGGGGCATTTGAATCCAAAGAAGTTCCAGAATTTACTGTTGCTAAAGAAGCACCTATTACTGCTCCTGTTATAAAAGAAGTAGTAGGCCCTGATGCTGAATTTATGTATTTAGCTTATCGTTTTGATGGAGTTGGTAGCAAAGAAGCTGAGTTAATTCAACTATGTGACATGATATTAGCAAACAGAACAGCTGGTTTAATAGATTTAAACTTGAATCAGCAACAAAAGGTTTTAGGGGCAAGTTCATTTACTTATATATTGAGTGATTATTCTGCACACATGCTTAATGCTAATCCAAAACAAGGACAAACACTAGAAGAGGCCAAAGATTTATTATTGGCTCAAATTGATAGCTTAAAAGCTGGCGCTTTCCCCGATTGGTTGCCAACTGCTGTAATCAATGACTTAAAGCTTGGAAGAATTAGACAATTGGAATACAATAGAGGAAGAACTAGCATGATGATAGATGCTTTTATTCAAAAAAGAGATTGGGCCGACCAAGTAAATGACATCGATGTATTGAAAAAATACAGCAAAGAGGACATTGTCAATTTTGCTAAAGAAAACTATGGCGACAACTATGTGGTGGTTTACAAGCGAACTGGCAAAGATGAATCAGTTGCTGAAGTTGAAAAACCTGCCATTACTCCTGTTCAAGTAAACAGAGAAGATGCTTCTCCATTTTTGACTGAAATTACAGGAATGGCTTTCGATGACATTCAGCCTTTATTTTTAGATTACAAAGCAGATATCAACGAAACTGCTTTAGAAAACGGAATGATCGTTCGTTCTATCAAAAACAAAACAAATGAATTGTTTACCATGTATTATGTATTTGACATGGGCAACAACAATGACAAAAAAATGAGCGTTGCCATAGAATACTTACCATTCTTAGGCACTTCAAAATACTCTCCTTCTGAAATTCAACAAGAATTTTACAAAATTGGTTGCGAGTTTAATGTATTCTCTTCTGACGATAGAACTTATGTGACTTTATCAGGTTTAGATGAAAACTTTGAAGCAGGTATGAAATTATTTGAGCATTTATTAGCAGACGCAAAACCAGAAGAAGAAGCGTTAAAAAGCATGGTTTCTAATATTGAAAAAGAGCGAACTGATGCCAAATTGAACAAAGGAAATATTTTGTTTGGAGCAATGGCCTCTTTTGGTAAATATGGTGAAAAATCGCCGTATAAAAACATTCTTACTTCAGAAGAATTATCCAGTTTGAAAGCAGATGACTTGATTGCGATGATTCGCGATTTGACCAATTTTGAACACCGCGTGTTGTATTATGGTCCAAAATCACAAGAAGTATTGGTGGAAGATTTAAAAGCAAATCACAAAATGGCAGAAAGCATGAAAGCGCTTCCTGAAAGCGTGAAATTTGTGGAGCAAGAAAATGAAAAAACCAAAGTTTATGTAGTTGACTACGACATGAAACAAGCGGAAATTTACATGCTTTCTAAAAAGGAATTATACAATCCTAAAACGGTAGCTGCTGCAGCCATTTACAATGAGTATTTTGGTGGCGGAATGGGTTCAATTGTTTTTCAAGAGATGAGAGAATCTAAAGCCCTAGCATATTCAGTATATTCTGTATATCAAACTCCGGGAGAAAAAGACAAATCGCATTATGCGATGGCATATATTGGAACACAAGCCGATAAATTGAAAGAAGCAATGGCAGGAATGGTTGATTTGTTAAATAACATGCCTGAATCTGAAAAAAGCTTTGAATTGGCTAAAAAAGCTGCTTTAGAGAAAATAAGAACAGAGCGAATTACCAAAGCTTCTATCCTTTGGAATTATGAATCAGCCTTGAAAAGAGGACTTGATTACGACATTAGAAAAGATGTTTATGATGCAGTTCCAAATATGACAATGGCTGACTTAAAAGCTTTTCATGAGCAATACATTAAAAATGGCAATTACAACATCATGGTAATTGGCAAGAAAGATGGATTAGACATGGCTGCTTTAAAAAGTTATGGTCCAGTGCAAGAATTATCTTTAAAGCAAGTATTCGGGTATTAAGAGTATCTCTCTATTTTATCCGATTTTAACAAAATCCCTCAATTTGTAGTTTTCAAATTGGGGGATTTTTTTGTGCATTAGGGAAAAGAATAAAAATCTAGAATTGATGAGTTTATTCCGTTTTTATAATTAATTAACTTTAGAATTCGCATCATTTCTTAATTGAATAAAAAGTTTCTGCTCTTAATTCTTAAGCATCAACTCACTTCGCTTTTAATACAAAAACCTTACAAAACACCGAAAAAATCAATTGAATTTATACGCATTATTTTCATATATTTTTGCATTTTACATTTTATTTTAACATAATAACATTTTTTAACTATTTTTATAATCTATTTTTAATAGCAATTAATATATCTACTAACCAATTTTTATTTATATGAAAAAGAGATACAAGTTTCTTACTGCACTTATATTTTCAAGTGCAATTGGATTTTCACAAACCGCAACACTTCCCTTATATGAAGATTTTGAGAATGAATCTCAAGGCTCAACATCTTGCGCAAGTAGCACTACAATAAATTTAGCAAGTACCGTGTTTTCTAACGGTACAGGCGATGATTCTGATTGGTCTCCCGACAAAGGCGGAACTGTCTCTAGTAATACTGGACCGACTGTTAATAGTGGAGCGGACCACAACCCCGGCACTTCTTCTGGTTATTACCTTTATATTGAGACAAGTGGTTGTTATAATAAAACAACAAATTTAGAAAGTGTCTATATGGATTGGTCATCTGAATCAGGTGTTAAAATTGATTTTTGGTATCATATGTATGGTTCAGCAATGGGAACAATGCACTTTGATATCCGTCAAGGAAACGGTGCATGGCAAAATGATTTTATCACCTCTTGGACTGACAATCAGGACGTCTGGCAATTACAATCCATTTCTGTGTTTGACCCAAACTACGTTGGTAAAGATTCTGTTCAAATAAGAGTTAGAGGAATTTCAGGAACTAGCTTTTCTAGTGATATGGCATTGGATGATTTTTCAATTACTCCTATTTCTGGATTAGATTTAGAAGCTACAGCATTGGCATCTCCTTCTTTACCAACTTGTGCTGGCTCACAACTTTTCGAATTAACCGTAACTAACATGGGTACAAATGTTGTTACAAGTTTTAACTCTTACTTCAAATACAATGGAAGCCTAGTTGATACAGACGTCTTTTCTGGCACATTAAACCCAGGGGCTTCAACTACTATAACCTTTAATTCACAAGTAGTTGCAGCCGGTTCTAATTTAGTACAAATGTACACAGCATCTCCAAACGGTAAAGCAGATGGAAATCTTACAAACGACACCTTAAATTTATCCTTAAGCCCAGCTTTATCTGGAGTTTATACTATAGATGCAAACGGAACTCCTTCTACTACTACTTATACTTCATTTCAATCTCTCATTAATGATTTGTCTTCAAATGGAATCTGTGGACCAGTAACTATTAATGTGGCTGCAGGCACTTATTCTACACCAGTTACTATAGAATCGATTAATGGGACAAGTGCAACTAACACCATTACTTTTGATGGTGGAGATTCAAGTTCAACAATTATTACACACAATAGTAATGGACAATACGGAACAGTTCTTTTTAATGGTGTTTCATATATAACGTTTAAAAACTTTGGTATAGTTTCAACTGGCACATCCAATGCTGTAGGGGTTATGTTTGTAAATTCTGAGCATTGCACTGTAAGTAACTGTGAGATTTCTGTTCCTACCTCTTCAAACTCCACTGTGATGCCTGTAACATACTCAGGTAGCACAACATCAACAACTTCTGCCGGATCTAATCATTATAACTTCTTAACGGACAATAAATTAGATGGAGGTTATTATGGAGTTAGATTGTATGGTACTTCTAGCGATTTTGGAAAATACAATCAGGTGTTAAACAATGTAATGACCAATATTTATTATTACGGAATATATACCTATTACCAAGATTCTACTGTAATATCTGGAAACGCTATAGATGTAACAGCTGCATCAAATGTAAATGCAGATGGAGTTTATGCCTATTATACCTTTAATGCAGATTTTATTGGCAATACAATTTCAGCACCAGATTACGGTTTATATGTATCTCAAATAACAACGGTAAGACCTGCAAGAACAAAGAAAACTCGTTTAATCAACAACATGGTTTATTCTTCAGGAGATTATGGAGTGTATTTATATGGTGTTGATTCTGTTGATTTTTTACACAATACAGTAGTTAATGAGGGAACAAACCCTGCGGTTTATTTTTACACCTCAACTTCCACCTCTTATGATCCTATAGACAATTACGATATCCGTAATAACATCATGTATTCTACAACTGCAGAAGCCATTGAGTTTTTGAATTGTACCGATGCTATTGCCGATAATTTTGATAACAACCTTTTTTATACTGGAGGTTCCGTTTTAGTAAAAAATGGAACATCTACCTACGCAGATTTAAGCGCTTATCAAACTGCAAATGGTTTAATGAATATCAACTCAGTAGAAGGTGACCCAGGATTCCTATCTTCAACAGACTTGCATGTGGCTGGTGCTTTAGCAAATGATGCCGGAGATAATTCTGTTGGAATAACAGTTGACATTGATGGAGATACAAGACCCTATTCCGGATCAACTATAGTAGATATAGGTGCAGATGAATTTACTCCTCCTTCATGCTTACAGCCTAGTAGTTTATCAGAATCTAACATAACTGCTAGTGCTGCTAGTTTAACTTGGACAGAAAACAATGCTGCCACACAATGGCAAGTATCTTATGGCCTAAGTGGTTTTACTGCAGGAAATGGCACACAAGTAGTTACCTCATCAAATCCTCAAAATATTACTGCCTTACTATCTGGCACAACCTATGATTGGTATGTAAGAACAAGTTGCGGTAGAAATAACTCAAGTGCTTGGGCAGGGCCAAATACTTTTACAACGCTTGCCGCTCCGGTAACAATTCCATATTATCAAGATTTTGAAGGAACAAACCCTCTTACAGATTTCACAATTAATATAGGAACTGATGCAGGCTTACAAATAGACGCTAGTTCAAATTGCACAGGTACTAATTCTTTACACATGACAGGAGGAACATCTTCTGGCTGGTCAGGTAGTTCAGGTGCTACAGGTACAAGCACTACACAAGCATGGGTAACAAATTCCACAAAGATAAGTGATGCAAGTTTAAATGTTGACGCAACAAGTGCAACGAATAATTTAACCTTGAGTTTTGATTTAAAACAAACATGGTCTTATGGACCAGGTTATAGTTGGGCTAGAATATTGGTAAATGGCACTCAAATATCTCCTGATTATCATCCGACAACTGCAAGCTCAGATGCTTGTTCAAAAATTATATTTGACCTTAGTGCCTATGCTGGCACTAGCTTTGAGTTAACCTTTCAATCTTCTATGAAATATGATGTTGCAAATAGTGCACCTGGAGACAATGCCTATTTTGACAACATTGTTATTGAGGAAGTAACTTGCCCATTATCGTCAAACCTTTTGACATCTAATTTAACAAGCACTTCAGTGGATTTAGCATGGACTGATGGAGGCACGGCAACTTCTTGGGAGATTTCTTACGGTACTACTGGTTTTACTGCAGGAAATGGAACACAAGTTACTACAAGCACAAATCCTCATTCTTTAACAGGCCTTTCTAGCTCAACAACTTATGATTGGTATGTAAGAGCTATTTGTGGTCAAAATGATTTTAGTTCTTGGTCTTCAGTAAATAGCTTTACTACTTTGTGTGCACCATTAACAGCACCCGTTTTAGATGATGTAGAATTCCATACTGCTACTACTAACCTAACAACTTCACTTTGTTGGACTGCAACTGCTAATAACACCACAAATAAATGGAATATTTCAGGTAATGGTGGAACACCATCGTCAGGAACTGGACCATTATCCGCTAATAGTGGAACAAAATTCTTTTACTTTGAAGCCTCAGGAGGTACTGCCGGAAATGAAGCATATTTAGAGTCTCCTTTAGTTGATTTGTCTCCTTTAACAACACCTAGATTAACGTTCTACTATCACATGTTTGGAGATGGTAGAAATATAATGGCTGATTTGTATGTTGAAGTTCATAACGGTACAAGTTATGTTTTAGTAGATAGTATTATCGGAGAGCAACAAGCAAATCAAGCTGACCCATTCTACAAGAGGGCAATTGATTTATCAGCATTCTCAGGTATTTCCAAAGTAAGGTTTACTGCGAAATGGAATGGGGCACAATGGGGTGATGTATCTATCGATGACATTGCAGTAGAAGAGACTCCTTCTTGCATAGCCCCTAGCAGCCTATCAACTTCCAATTTAACTTCTACTTCTGTTGATTTAGCTTGGACAGAAAACAATTCTGCTACTTCATGGAAAATTGAATATGGTGCTTCTGGTTTTACTCAAGGAACTGGAACAATAATAACAACAAGTTCAAATCCTTATAGCTTTAATGGTTTAACAACACAAACTGCTTACGATTGGTATGTAAGGTCTGATTGTGGCGGTGGTAGTGATACGAGTTTATGGTCATCAGTAAATTCATTTACAACACCATGTAATGCTTTTACGACTCCTTATTTTGAAGGATTTGAAACAGGTTATACACACAATACAGCTGTAGCTGGATGCCTATCTCAAGAGAGTACTTCAGGAGCTGGTATGTGGACTGCAAACAATACCTTAACAACTTACAATAGAACTCCTAATTCTGGTTCTTGGAATGCCTTTTTACAATACAATAATGAAGACTGGATTTTTATTCCAATTTCTTTAACCGGAGGAATAAGCTATACAGCTGATGTATATGCTAGACAAGATGGTAGTACTACTACTAATTCTAATGTCGGTATAAGTTATGGTTCATCTAACACTATTGCTGCTATGACTAATACTATAGTAAGTCCAGTAGGAATCGATGCTACTTATCAATTAATTACTGGCACATTTACCCCAGGAAGTTCAGGTGTATATTATATTGGAATTAAGGGTTATATGAATGGTAGTCCATGGTATATTTCTATTGATGATATAGCTGTGTATGAATCTCCAAGTTGTGTAAGCCCTACTAGCCTATCAACTTCCAATTTAACTTCTACTTCTGTTGATTTAGCTTGGACAGAAAACAATTCTGCTACATCATGGATAATCGAATATGGCACATCTGGTTTTACACAAGGAACTGGAACAATAGTAACAACTAGTTCAAATCCTCATAGTTTAAGTGGTTTAACAGCACAAACTACTTACGATTGGTATGTAAGAGCAGATTGTGGTGGTGGAGATACTAGTGCATGGTCTGCTGTAAACAGCTTTACAACTTTATGTGCTACAGTTACATTACCATATACCGAAGGTTTTGAAAATGGAGGTGCTATTCCAAATTGCTGGAATCAAGGAAGTGGAAATCTAGAAGATTGGAAATTTGGATCTGGAAGCGCTGCCTCATATGGCCCAACATCTGGTTTTGGTGGTTCAGGTTATTATGCTTGGATTGATGATAGTTCACCTCACAATACAAATACATCTATAGAAACTCCATTGATTGATTTAGGTGCTGCTACTCACCCTGGTTTGGAGTTTTACTTGTGGTCTGAAAGTCATAGTTCAGCTAGTAGTTTCTTATTGCATGTTGCAATTGACTCAGGTAATGGATTTAATACTGTTCAAACCCTAGATATTGAAAATACCGGTTGGGAGAAACAACGTATATATCTAGGTGATTATGCAGGTAAAACTATTCAAGTAAGATTTACAGGTGAAGAAGTAGGTACAGGATTCCAAAAAGATATTGCTATTGATAATATTTCAATTGCAGATGGTTATTCTTGTGAAAGCCCAATTAATTTAAGAACACAATTTAGCTCTGATACTTCTACAACGCTTAGATGGGATAAAATTGATGATGCTATTGGCTATAAAATACGTTGGAAACAAGCTGGTGCCCCTAACTTTGGTCCAGTTCATTTTAGACATACCAACACTCCTATTTATGACATTGATGGTTTAACTCCTAGTACGAATTACGTGTTTGTTGTAACTGCAAATTGTAAAGCAGGTTACGGTGAACCATCTGTACAACGTTTTAGAACATTAGATGCTCCTTGTGCAATTCCGACAGGAATGTTCGTAGGTGGAATCAGTCATAATCAAGCAAGATTTGCGTGGGATACAATGCCAGGAGCTAAGAAATACCGAGTGAGGTATAGAGTTCAAGGTACTACTCCTTGGGCTAAGGATGTTGCATATGCTGGTCGTACTAAACTATGGCTAACTGGTTTAAATCCTGCTACAACCTATGAATGGCAAGCAAAAACGGTATGTGAGTATAGCCCAACGGCTTCTGGCACTCGTTGGTCAGGCATACAAACCTTCACAACAGGGTTGAATCCACAAAGAATTAAGTTTAGCGAAAACAAAGATGTCAATGAAATTGAACTATCTATTTATCCAAATCCTAATAATGGTTCATTTAACTTCGAGTTATTTAACAATGGAAAAGTAAATGGTCAAATTCAGGTTTTTGATGTAGTTGGTAAATTGGTTTACCAAGAAAACATACAAAGTGAATCTGGAGTTGTGAAAAAACAAATTGATTTAAATGTTGATGCTCAAGGAATTTACTTCTTGAAATTCAGCAACGGTGACTTTATTCAAAATGAAAGAATAATTATCCAGTAGTTGTTTTTCTACTACCAAAAAAAACCTTCTCAAACATGTTTGAGAAGGTTTTTTGCTTTTATCCAATTTAAATGCTTAGCTGATATAACCGTCAATACTGTACGATAGTAATAAAAAAATCGGCTCAAGATTAAAAACCTTGAGCCGATCTACTACCAAACAAAACAACTAACACTTAGAAATTTGATACTAGAACGCCTCAACATTTAAATTGTTGTTGCTAAAATGTTAAAGAAGGTTAAACTAAATTTGCAGAAAAAATAATGGATCAATATCTCGCTTTCGGATTACTTTGCTTTACCTCTTTCTTAACCTTAATTAACCCACTTGGTACTATGCCAATTTTTATGAGCATGACCGCTTCTTTAAGCAATACAGAGAGAAGAAACACCGCTCGAAAAGCAACAATCGTCGCCTTTTTTACCATGCTAGCTTTTGGTTTTTCAGGCCAATTTTTATTCAAGTTTCTTGGAATCTCAGTAGATAGCTTCCGAATTGTTGGTGGTATCATATTCTTTATGATGGGATATGATATGCTGCAAGCTAGACTTGTAAAAGCAAAATTTAATAAAGAAGATGCCCGAAAAGAATATGTAAACGACATCTCTATTACCCCTTTGGCAATACCGATGATTTGTGGCCCTGGAGCAATTACCAATGCTATCGTATTAATGGAAGATGCCAGTGATGCCAAACTAAAAGGAATCTTAGTTTTTGTGATGGCTCTTGTTAGCTTAATTACATTTTTGGTGTTGTGGAGCGCCAACAAAGTAACCAAATGGCTTGGCGAAACTGGCAATAAAATCATGATGAGATTAATGGGACTAATTGTGATGGTTATTGCGGTTGAGTTTTTCTTTAGTGGCTTAAAACCAATCTTAATTAGCATTTTAAAAGCGGCTTAAACATGATTAAAAAAGTTGTTTTTGCTTTTTTATTCTTACTCTTATGTTATTTGGCTTTCCACTTTTCTGCATTAAAATACGGTATCAGTCAGGGAATAGGCCAAGCCAAAGTATTAATGAATACCGTTTCTATAGAATCAGTAAAAAACAATCCAAACACTCCTGACTCTATTTTACAAAAAATTGCTTTTATCGAAGAAGTTAAAACTTACGCCTACGATTCAATTGGCTTGTCAGAAACAGATAATTACACCAGCTTTTACAATCAAAAAGGCAAACCAATTCTTTGGGTCGTGACGGCAAGTCCAGAGTTTCAAATCGAGGCGCATCAGTGGTGTTTTCCTATTGCGGGTTGTTTTCCCTATAAAGGTTTTTTTGAATATGAAAAAGCACTTGCCGAAGAGCAGGAATTAAAAACAAAGGGGTTTGATACGGATATCGGCGAAGTTTCTGCTTGGTCAACACTTGGCTTTTTTAAAGACCCCATTTTGTCTTCTATGCTCAATAGAAGCGAAGGCAGTTTAGCCGAGCTGATAATACATGAACTAACACATGCCACTTTATATGTAAAAAACGATGTTTCTTTCAATGAAAACTTGGCCAATTTTGTTGGTAAACAAGGCGCTATCGAATTTTTAAAGCACAAATACAGTGATACCTCATTAGAAGTTTTTACTTATCAAAATTCACTTTTAAAAAAGCAAGTTTTCGCAGACTATATGCGAAATCAGTTGAAAACGCTTAAACAGTTTTACGATACTTTGAATATCTCTTTGTCAATAGCAAAAAAAAGACAGCTAAAAGAACAGCAATTAGACCAAATCAAGTGGGGATTGTTGGCTAGTAGTTATTTTAAAGATTCTACAGAAGCACAAAAAAGGCTTGCCAAGTTTCAACCAAACAATGCATTTTTTACCGGTTTTTCGACTTATTCTAAACAGCAAACGGATTTTCATGAGATCTTAAAAAATGAACATCAAGGTCGTTTAAAAGATTTTATAATTGCCTTTAAGAAGATACATGGATCGGGTTAATTTTAGAACATGAATAAATCGACAACAGAAAGCGATTCTAAATACAATGAATTAGAAAAGATGAGTGCCAAAGAGATTTTGGTAAACATCAATAAAGAAGACAAAATAGTTCCTTATGTCATCGAAAAGGTGATTCCCGAAATTGCAGAAATTATTCCGCTAATTGTTCAGCGATTGCAAGAAGGTGGGCGTTTATTTTATATGGGCGCTGGCACTAGCGGAAGATTGGGAATTGTGGATGCTTCGGAGTGCCCTCCTACTTTTGGCGTAAGCCCCGACTTGGTTGTTGGAATTATTGCTGGAGGAGATTCTGCCATCCGAAAAGCGGTAGAATTTGCTGAAGACAACACCGAATTAGGTTGGGAAGATTTGCAAAAACATCAAGTTTCTGAATTGGATTTTGTAATTGGAATTGCCGCATCTGGCACCACACCTTACGTGATAGGCGCTGTAGAGAAATGCAGAGCAAACAACATTAAAACGGCTTGTATCGTTTGCAATTCTGGTAGTCCTTTAGCGGCCGCTGTTGACTATCCTATTGAGGCCATCGTAGGCCCAGAATTCGTAACAGGCAGTACAAGAATGAAAGCTGGTACTGCACAAAAGCTCATCCTTAACATGATTTCTACAGCCGTAATGGTTCGATTGGGAAGAGTGAAGGGGAACAAAATGATTGACATGCAGCTAAGTAATAACAAATTGGTTAAACGCGGAATTCAGATGTTGGTTAATGAGTTAAACATCTCTTACGAAGAGGCGCGTGACCTGTTGAGTAAATACGGCAGTGTTAGAAATGCCATCGATAATTATTAGACCTTATGCACGCAATAGAGCCTTTTTATAGATGGAGAGATGAGTACATTGCGTCGGAAGACCCTCGTTCTCCTTTTTTTGAACGCATTTATAGTGAGTTTGAATTTACCGATGCCATTTACGATCATCTCATTCATCCGCAATGGGATAATATAGAGTCCACTACCCTATTCATCAAAATCTTAATGGCCGACTATGAGGAAGGCTATGCAATCATAGAATTGATTGGAGAATGGAATGATTTACTCTACAATGACATTATGTTTTTGAAACGAAACATCATAGATGAATTGGTTCATGAAGGGATTAATAAATATATCCTGATTGGCGAAAACGTGTTAAATTTTCACTATTCCGACGATTCTTATTATGAAGAATGGTTTGAAGACGTAGAAGACGGCTGGATTTGCTTTCTAAATTTTAGAGAACATGTTTTGCACGATTTTGCAGAAGCAAACATCGATTATTACTTGGTTTCCGGTGGTCAATTAAACGACCTCAGCTGGAGAACATACAGCCCACAAAATTTATTTGAGAAAGTGAAAGGCATGGTTCAGTTGAGGATTGGAGGGTAATGGAATTATACTAAAGCTAATTATTTAAAAATTTAGGTTAAGAAAAAAGGAAACAACTTGTATTTATCATTGCGTTTTGCAATGGTAATCAATTTAATAGTAGAAGCATCAATAACTTTGAAACCTACCCTATAGTTTCCGACTCTATAACGATAGTAAGCTTTATATCCTTTTAATTTCTTTATGTTCTGTATTTCATGAATACTATTCGCTAATTCAATCTTGTCAACAAACTGCCTTATTTGAGTTTTAAGTTCAATGTTTTTTAATATTTTTTAACCTCTTAATAAATTGCTTATCAACTTTAATTATCATAAGCGATTTAATTCCTTCATAAGTATTTCTCTACTCACATATTCTTCTGTTTCCTCTTTCAGTACCATTTTGCCAAAAAGAAAATCTTCTTGCTCTTCTGTACTAATTTCGGATATTTTAATGTTCAGCTTTTTTGCTAAAGCCATTAACAGTTTTAAATTCTCATTTGTAGAATCTTCTAATATTAGATAAGCCATATTTTTTTGTTTTTTCAAATTTACACAATATGAGAGAAATCGATTAGGAAGAATTTATTACTACTGAAATATATCAACTGGAGAACATACAGCCCACAAAATTTATTTGAGAAAGTGAAAGGCATGGTTCAGTTGAGGATTGGAGGATAGTTTTAAAAAGCGTAGTTTATCGTCATTTAAATAACAATTCAGAGTTATGCAGAGCTATCATAAACAACAAACTGATTGGTTTGAGTAATAAGAATTAGCAACTAGTCTAGCCTCTTCATTTTTAACCCAAATCGAGCATTTCCTGGTTCTTCAGGAAGTCCTACAAATATCCAACTCGAACCCTTCCGATTCATAATCATGTAGGTAGTTCCATATGAACCTTCATTAGTTGCATTTACTTGCAAAGTTTCAACGCTTTCATCGTAGGATTTTATTAATTTAAATCCAATAAAAAGCCCGTTAGGAGGAATTGATAGTTTCTCTTCTCTAATATTTAGAAACTCCTTTCGATCAAGCTCTTTTTGCAAAACATATTTCGAAAAGATAGTGTCTCCTGGTAAACCCTTTTCATTAACGGTAAACAAGTAGATTACAAACTCTGACTCCTTCTCTTTCTTTCGTTTTGAAAAATAAATTCCTTCAATCAATGAGTTTTGAGAATCGGAAGGAATGAATGTTGCAATAATGGAATTTCGATGAGCCAATATACAATTGTACAAAATCAATCCTTTTTTTGAGCGGTAATAACCCAATTCATAAAATTGTTCTTTCTTTTCTGTACTCACTTCTATCTCAGGTATACTATACTCTTTCCGATTTAAAAGGATAGTATCTAGCCCTTGTTTAAGTAAAACAGATTTCGATTGATAACTAATATGGCTTATTGTTACTTTTTTAGAATAAAACTTAGATTTATTAAATCTGCCATTTTCATCCGAAATTGTTTGATAGTTAGAAAATGAAATTACAGCATTTGCAATTGGGCTTAAATCACTAGCATCAAGCAAAATAATCTTGTTTTGTGCATTCAGATTTAGAATGATAAGGCTCGATATTAAATTTATTAAATACTTCATAAAAATTAAAAATGCAACCCATTACTAAATAATGGGTTGCTTGTTAAATATTAACATCCACCTGGTTTATTACCACCAACTCTGATCCAAAAGAAATATTTGCTTGTTCCTCTTGTCCATCCATATATACATGGATGATGAACTGTTCCAATAAACTTTCGTCTTGCATCCGTATCAGGGTCTATGGTAGGAGCAACATCACTAGAACCATTGTCAGAATAAGTTACTGATGCTTCGGCCTCGAAAGCATGATGTCCTGTAATTACTGAGACAACATTTCTAAGTACATTCTCATTGCTTGTTACATTAAAAGTTGCATACTCTTCAAAATCATAGTCATCTAAGTCTTCTATACTAACTATCTCGGCGGTAAAATCAATTAAAACCTCAGTCGTAGTCGAATTGTAGGTTATCAGATACTCAATTGATGATTCCATATCAAAATCAACAACATCAACAGTATATTCATCGTTTGAATTATGAAATGTGATTACATATTGACCTCCTTCATAGCTAATTTCACTAATATTAGCTGCTTGAGCCATTTCAGCCAAATATGATTCCTCAGATTTATTTGATTGTGTTCTATCTTTCTTAATAACTACAGTTTCGGAGTTTGCTAGATTTAAGGGATTTACATTATCTTCTTTCTCACAAGAAGCTAATCCGATTATTAGCGCTACCATAATAGCACCCATTTTTATTACATTTTTCATTTTATTATATTTTAAGTTTGGATGTCGTGAGATTTAGATAGATTGAGAGTCTGGTTTGACATCGAAAAAATAATTTCCGCTCTTTCCTATAAATCTATCTAAAAACAGCATCGTCACCAAAAACTACATCTCCCATAAAATAAGTAATAAATACATATTATAATTAAGGTATAATTTAGCCATGAGTGAGTGAGTGAGTTCTCTTCTCCGATTTTGGTGATATTGTAGCTAATGGTTTCGTTAACATGATGTTAAAATTAAGAAAATTTAACATACAAACACGTTTTATTAGAAAAAATTTAGGCTCAAGATTTTTATACTTGAGCCTAAAGATTTATTCTGTTTTTATAAATAAAGTTGCTTTTGAATTCGCAACATTTCTAACCTGAATAAAATAAGTTCCTGCTTTTAATGCTTTAGCATCAAATACCCCTTCATTGCTAATTGTGCTTTGTAAAACGAGTTGACCCTTTATATTATATATTAAAACATGATTCCCAAATTTAAAATCAATAGAGTTTAAAATTCCACTTGTTGGGTTGGGATACAGCTCAATTTTTCTACTGATTTTCTGCTCTGCTATTGACAAAAATATCTGATGAGGGATTTTTGTAACAACCAAATAAATGCTATCGTTAGACCATGCATTGGAGTAGCTACTTGCTATAAACACATCTCCACTATCATCCACAATTAAATTTTCAGCAATGTGATTTTTATTGCCATAAAGGCTTATCGTATCTACTTGTGAAGGACTAATTCTATATAAAACTACTTTTCGATATTCAGTTGCATATGGGTCATTTGTATTTCTAGGACTTGCACCAACGAGGTATTTTATAGAGTCTTGTTTAACAAAAGCATAAGCTCGTTCGTCTATTAGTGTATCGCCATATTCATGAAAGCTAATTAATGTACTATCCCAAGCTATCTTACAGGTGAAAAATTGATTGTCAAATGAATTATTAGCGTTCAACATAGATACATACCCACCCATTTCTACTCCTGTACTATCTATATGAAAGCCATAACTATTTGCACCTGCATAACGATATGTGTTTGCTAAATATGCTCCAATCTGCTGATTAATTCCGATTCGGTTTACAGTATTTAAGGTTTTTATATTGAGAGTAACCATAAAATATCCACCATAAGTTGTTTCTATTGTAAAAAGTGAATCAACTAAAGGATGTAATTTAGGATTCCAATAGTTATGAATACTAAAATCTTTTGACACGTCTAAATTATTATAATCAATAATCCTTTGTAATATCAAGTTTCCTTGGAAATCAAATTTTTCAATATGCCCTATAAAAGACTGTGCATTTCCAGAACTTGTAAAGGTAATTACCTTAGAATCATGAATAAATGGGAATAAGAGTAGCTTCCGATTAGCCAATATTTTATAGAAAATCAATGAGTCTTTTTCAGTATTATTTTTTACAGAATAAAGATTTATGACAGTACTAGTACTATCGTGAAATACATAGGTTTCAAAAAAATACTTAACATGATTTACAGAGTCATACAAAAGTGAGGTAGCAATACCATATTCACCATAAAAATTCTTAAAAACCTTCAAAGTGTCTCTATTCCATATCGTTTTTATGCTTTGTTGATTAAAACTTGTTTTACCAATTTCAATTTCAACCTTTTTTTCAACTTTGTTATTTGCCCCCGATTTATAAAATGAAAACAATACTTTCTGACTGCTATAATCTTTAAGCTGGTAAGATATTATTGGTAAAAGATTATTAACGTCTTTGGCTTTAGAACCAGTACTAAAAGTAATATCCTGAACAACTTGACTATATGAAAATAAAGGAAGAATAAAAAAGAGGCTTTGGGTTATTACCCTAAGCTTCTTTGTTTTGTTTAAATAGAACATATCAAGGACAAATTTCAATTCCATAAAACAACATTGCTTTATGGTAAAAATTATAGCTACCTGCTAATTTTATCGTAGAATTATTATATGAATCAGATGATAATTGACCATAGCAAAAAACGGCATTACCCCATGTTGAATAATGAGCAATTGGCGCGTTTACTAGACTACTAGCATTATTATACCAATTCTGCCAAATTGTATTATTGTTTGAAGAATTGGAATTGTCTCCAACACAAGAGTTTGTAACATCCTTCCAAATTTTTGACAACACATATGAATATGTTAAGCCGTGATTTACAGCATCGTTAGAATACATGGTATTAAACGTACCCATAACAAATAGATAACGACCTGTGTTTGTGGGACATGTTGAGCCAGTTATTGTGTTTGCTCCTAATTTTTGAATAGTATTATTTATAAATACAGAGGCATCAGTCCCAGTTAAATTTGTGTCGCACCAACCTGCTAAATCAGCACCATATACCTCCCCTCCAGGCAAAAGATTAAATGTTTGATTAACAGGGGGCTGCGAAACAATAGATTTTAATTGAATGACAGCAACATCATTCTCTATGCTTATTAATTCTAAATCTGTAAGGCTTAAATATTCTCCTTCTTGTGGGCTAACTTCAGAACTCAAGGTATTGCTAACATTAGTAAAAAATTCATTATAATCATTTATTTCAATAATATAATTATTATTTTCATCTAAACTAACCTCCAGTTCATGTGTGGTTGTAAATATTTCTGATTCATCCTCAGGGTCTAACGGGGTTGTATAAATTGAATTGATGACTCCCTCATGAATAAAAAAGATATCTTCTAATGGGATTGCATTTAATGATTTGTCATTATTTAATCTATGGTTCACTTCTAACTGAGCCTTAATGGGTGCTGCAATCGCTACATAATCCGCTTCTGACATTGATAGGAGTTTATTTTTCAACCTTTGATTTACTTTATCTACTTTACTAGATAACACAACCGAGGCTCTATTATTTGCATTGTTTCTGAAATTGGTCTCTTCTTTTTCGCAAGAAACCATTCCTATTGTTAAAGCCATTAACATGTCTGTTGTTTTAAATAAATTTTTCATTTGTGTAATTTTTGGGGTTGATGTCTTAGAAATAGTAAGATTTTGGGTTTGACATACAATTAATTAATTAATTCTTACAAATCTTACCAATTCTTGCATCGCCTATAAAAACTACATCTCCCATAAAATAAGTAATAAATACATATTATAATTAAGGTATAATTTAGCCGTGAGTGAGTGAGTGCTCTTCTCCGATTTTGGTGATATTTTTGTTAATGGTTTCATTTACCTTTGAATTTTAGCAACTAATTTATTGTTTAATTATTTTACCTCTTTGAATCGCTAAACCATTATTGTCAAATAGTAAATAGAAATAAACGCCATTAATCAATTGAGAAACATCAATCTCGCCAAAAGTATTCGAAATCGCACTCCGTAAAACGACACTCGCTTTGCTATCGTAGAGCTGAAAGCTATAATCATTAAAAGAATTAATTTGCTTATAGTACAAGATATTATTTACAGGATTTGGATAAAATAAAAGAGTTGGTTTTAATTTGTTTTCAATTATAGAATTCGAGTTACTCATATTGCCGTTGCTATCGACTTTTAAAATCCACAGCTCTTTTTCTGTTGAACTATTGTTACTTCTGTTTTCATCATACGAAGACCCAACCATAATTGCACCCCCATCTGAAGTAGCTAAAACCTTTCTCAACTGAAGATAGGAATGATTGGAATAATACCTAGTCCATATTGGATTTCCCAATAAATCAGTTTTAATTAAAGTATAAAATGAGTCGGTAGTGTCAACACCAGCTGGGTTTACTTTATAGTTTTCTGTTCCTCCAACAAAGACAAATGGATGATTTGAAAATCTTGAAATTCCTTGATTTGCTTCTATTGCCACAGTATCGTATTTCCCATATAAAGAGGCATTTAATTCAACAAAATTTGTATCCCAATGTAATTGGCCAATTTGTTCTGGACGAATTGTGTTTATTGAGTTTGAATAATCAGCTCTTGCGGCCATCATAAAATCGCTTTCAGAAATCTTTAAGGCACTAACTATAAAACGAAAATGATGGTCAGTTGAAGTGCTGATGGAATTACAGATTGCCACCGTTGTGTCATGAGTCCAATCAGCGAAATATCTACTAATCTCATTAAAAGTAGCACAGTTAGAACTCGTATTCCCTATTGTTTTAAATACATAATACTTGCCCCCTAACATCAATATGTCAGAACTTAAGTCAAGTGTTGGATTGTTATTTCCTAAATTAATCATGGTGTCAGATTGCGTATCTAGGTTGAATTGATAAACAAAAGCATCTCTTCCTACTCCTTGTTGAAACGAATTGCCAACCATTAATAGTTGATTGTTTGATAGAATTCTGGCATTGGCAATATCAAATGTTGAATTGCTTGAATAGGCATAACTAGAAATTTGATTTTTTAGTGTTGAATCAACCTCTTGAATAACAATCCTATCAGAACCAAGCCCAGATAGAATACTCTTTATCAGTAAATAATTTTGATTGTATTTATGAATTTTCTGAGTCATGTATCCAGGGTGTGTATTATCAATGCTATCTGAAATAAATTGTCCAGTTTTGGAAATTCGAATAAAAACAGATTCAAAATTTGGATAGGTAGATTTAAAAGCAATTAGCAAATAATCATTTTGCGTTTCTATTACGTCAGCTACATCTAATGTAAAAGATTGATCATATAAATAATCAAATGTTTGAGAATAAGTGGTCATGCAGAACTGCATGACCATTATTAGAATTAGATTTCTTTTTTTTAACATGAGAAACAAGGTTTTGGTTTAGAAATAGCACTACCAACACATTTTCCATAAAAGTATCTATACCTATGGGTATATACTGTATTTTGTGTTGATGTTAAAATATCTGTTGAAACAATAATATTCTTAAGAGAAATAGCTGAGTTGGATGGTTTCTCATTATTTCCTATCCAAATACAGCTATCTACCAACTCGTCTAATCTTGTAGGCCCTAAACAAACGGAAGCATAGGTAACATCGTCCCAAATGCTCGTATTGGTATATTTTTGACTCCACCCTTGATTAGACCAAGGGTAAATAAAAGGTGTTTTGCTCATGCTAAACCAAACTGAGTTACCACAATTAGTAAGATTTGAATTGCAAGTTAATTTATTGGCTCTTCTCTGAATTTCTTGTGCCGCATCGCTACTTGTTGCAAGGTTGGAATTACAGCCACCAAGATTAAACATGGGCTTCCATGATTCAGTAAAAGCACAACTTGGATGTATATTATAGAAGCTATGTATCGCATAGCTTACAAAAATTGTATTTGTCCCTTCTTCCAATGTGCTCCAGTCTAGATCAATTACCGAAATAAACTTGCCATCATTTTCTGTATCAAACGTAAAATTGGAAGCCTCATCATATATATCATCATATAGTTCCGAATAAATCGATTCAACTTCTTCACCTGTAATTACTAAACCTCCATTGGTTGAAACTTCAACTTGATATTCTGTTTCAACGAAATGAACTTCTTGAGGAAGATAATCATCATTAGTTAAATTTAGATTCAAAGTTGCTTCCAATAACTCAAGACCATATTCTGCTTCTTGTTCTGAAACATTTTCTGAACCAATAGCGTCTGCAAAATCTAAAATATCATTATATATTTCATCATCATCACCACTTTTTTGAATCACTGTTTTCTTTTTTGAGGTTACATCCTTTTGATTATTAATATTACTTGGATTATTAATTTCTTCTTTTTCGCAAGAAACCATTCCTATTGTTAAAGCCATTAACATGGCTGTTGTTTTAAATAAATTTTTCATTTGTGTAATTTTTGGGTTTGATGTCTCAGAAATAGTAAGATTTTAGGTTTGACATACAATTAAATAATTATTACAAATCTTACTAATTCTTGCATCGCCTATAAAAACTACATCTCCCATAAAATAAGTAATAAATACATATTAAAAATGAGGTATAATTTAGCCATGAGTGAGTGAGTTCTCTGCTCCGATTTTGGTGATATTGTAGCTAATGGTTTAGTTAACATGATGTTAAAATTAAGAAATTTTACAAACAAACACGTTTTTTTTATAAAAAATTTAGGCTCAAGTTTAAAAATCTTGAGCCTAATAATGGGACTAATGAATCCTACTTTTTCATGATTTTGCCAGAAATCATTCTGTTTTTAGAGTCTTCTAATAAATAAATGTAAACACCTGTTGTTAGGCTTGTTACATTAATAATTTGCTCTTGTTGACTAATTCTTTCTTTTTTTATTAAAACCCCTTTGTTATCGTAAATTTTTAGGTTATACTTTTCGTTTAGGTTATATTGTCTAAAAACAAGTTGGTCATCAGCTGGGTTGGGAAATAGTGCATAATTCAAAGGATCAATTTTCTCTTCTGAAATACCAATTGGGTTGAAGTTTCCAAGGGAATCGACTTTCAAAATATACAAATCACCATGATAAAGATTTGTCCTATCTGGATCTTGAATTTGACCAACCATAATCACGTTGCCTTCTGAATCAGTTGTCAAAGTATTCATCATCATGGTTTTGTTTCTTCTATACCTTCTGTCGAATCTTATGTTCAAATCTTTATCGAACTTAACCAACCTAAAATCTGAAGTATCTTGTGAATAGATTATGTTGCTAAAATCATCTGATGCTTTCTGGTGACAAGCAAAATAAAAGCAATTGGAAACAGAATCAAATACAAGATTTTGATAATAAAACGCTTGTTCTAGGCTATCATGAGTAATTAAACGTTTGTACTTCAATTGAGTTAATGAAGTATCGAATAAAAACAGGTGAATATCTCCTTTATGATCAAATTCAGTATCAACTGTGATAACCATAGCGATATTGCTATCGAGTGTCCAACTGGCATCAATTGATGGAAATATAAATTCGGTTACATCTCTACTTGTCAATGGATAGTCTATTAATTTTCTCTTCAAAACAACTTGTTTAGAATTTAATTTTATGATTTGATTAAAATGATATTGATTATTTGTATCTAAAACATTTCCAAAATAATAATTGATGCCACTCTTAGACTGTAAGAAATCGTGTAATTGATAAATTCTTAAGCCAGTTATAGTATCATATAAGTTAAACTCCTTAATCCTGTTTAAGCTATCAATTTCAATCAATCGATAATAATCATAAGGAGTAATTAAGCTTTTAATCGCTTGAATATAAAAACTATTACTAAACCTTTTTGCCTTATGGTTAAAAACTAAATGTTGTTCAATTGTATCTATGACATGTACATTTTGAACAATAAAACTTGAATCTAGCTCAAGTAGTGCAGATACAGATGAGTTTTTTTCATTTACTCGAAATGAACCTAATAACTTTATTTTATTGGGGGACTCATAAGTTGCAATAAAATCATTAAATTCAAAAGCGGTGTCGATTGGGCTTGTATTGTTAAATTCATAAGTCTTTAATATTTTTAGTCGATTCAATTCCCCGCTTTTACTCAAATGAATAAGACTTGTGTATTGAATAATTGCTGTTGAATCAGAAGTTATTTGAAAACTGGATCCAGAAATTAAAATTTCATTCAAAGGGGTTGTTATTACTTTGTTAAAGTGATTGAAAAAAGGACTAATTGTAATGGTTTTTTCAAATGTTTGGGCGCCCAGAGGCACCCAAACAAATAAAAAGAAGAATAGAATGAAATAACTTGAAATTTTAGTGAGGTGAGTGCTCTTCTCCGATTTTGGTGATATTGTAGCTAATGGTTTCGTTAACATGGTGTTAAAGTTAAGAAAATTTAACAATCAAACATGTTTTTTAGAAAAAATTTAGGCTCAAGATTAAAAGAATCTTGTGTCAATAATCAAGCTAACACCCACATTCCGTCCCCTCTTTCAAAATACTATTCAGGGTAACAACTTCGTCAAATTCACAAACTTCCCAAGTTAAACTATACTTTTCTTCTTTCCATGTGCTTTTGATTTTATATATCGGGCATGGTTTCTTTTGTGTGCTTGATTCTGAAAAAATAACATCCGCTACTTCTTGTATTTTATAGATGGATGAATCACTTAAGACCAAACATTGCATTTGGCATTTTGCTAGATCTGAAATAATATGTGTAGAACTGTCTATGGCAATTAATACTCGTCCTTCTGGTGTCCAAGTGGTTAAATCTCGATCTCCAAAAAATATATAAACCATTAATAAACCTAACCCTACCCCTACTAAATAGGTTCTCAATCTTCTTCCGAATGTCATAATTTATATTTTATATCGCTGCCAAAAGTAAATCTAAATCTTTGTATGGCAGATTAAAATCTTCGGCTAAATAGCGATTCGTCAACATGCCCTTGTACAAATAAATTCCAGACCGAACCGATAATTCATGTCGAATACAATTGTCCAAACCGCCGCCGTCTGCCAAATCTAAAATTACTGGCGCAAAAATATTACTCAATGCATAAGATGCTGTTCTAGCAACTCTTGAGGCAATGTTCGGAACACAATAATGCGTTACTCCGTGAAGAACGTAAGTTGGTTTGGCATGGTTCGTCACCCGAGAGGTTTCAAAACAACCGCCTTGATCGATGCTCACATCAACGATAACTGAACCCTCAGACATCTTTTCTACCATGGCTTCAGAAACAATAATTGGAGAGCGGCTTTTAGGCGAACGCATGGCTCCTATGGCAACATCGGCAGTCATCAATGCCGATTCAATTACTTTGGGTTGTATGGTTGATGTAAAAACTCGACAACCTACACCTTCTTGCAACCTTCTCAATTTTGAAGTATTGTTGCTAAACACCTTAACCGACGCGCCTAAGCCAATAGCGGCTCTAGTAGCAAATTCAGCTACAGCACCAGCTCCAAAAATGACAACTTCAGTGGGTTTTACTCCTGATATCCCGCCCATCATTAAACCTTGTCCACCATTTATATTGCTTAAATACTCTGCGGCAATTAATATGGAAGTATTACCGGCAATTTCACTCATTGCTCTAATCACAGGCAGATGCCCCGATTTATCTTTTATAAAATCGTAAGCGATGGCAGTTATTCTTTTGGCGATTAGCTTTTCCAAGAAATTTTTTGGCTGAACAGATAATTGCAAAGCAGAAATCAAAGTTTGCCCTTGCTTCATCATTTCTATCTCATTATGAGAAAGTGGCTCTACTTTTAAAATAATGTCTGCTTTATAAACTGATTCTGCGGAATAGGCAATTTGAGCTCCAGCTTCACTATAATCTTGATCACTAAAATTGGCTTTATCTCCAGCTTTCGTTTCTATTAGCACTTCATGGCCATTGTTCACTAACAATTCTACATCTTGTGGAACTAAAGGCACGCGGCGTTCTTGCAAAGATGTTTCTTTGGGGACTCCAATAAATAAATTGCAATTTTTCTTTTTTATTTCAGCTCGCTGTTCTTGTGGCAACAACTTGGTTGCAGCGCGAGCTAAGGATTTTACAACATCTTCTTCCATCTTTAAACTAGGCTAACTGTAATTTTTCTTTGTTTGTTTTCAACTGTTATTTCTACCAATATGTGTTTAGGTGGAAGTATGTTTTCAACTTTTGAAGGCCACTCTATTAAGCAGATATTATTGCTATAAAAATAATCTTCACATCCCATATCCAGTGCTTCCTCTTCCCGCTCTATTCGATAAAAATCAAAGTGATATACTATTTCTCCTGTTTCAGTTTCATATTCATTAACCAATGAAAAAGTGGGAGAACTTACATCATCCTTTACGTTCAGAAAGTTACAAATATTTTTGATTAAAGTCGTTTTCCCCGTTCCCATTTCTCCTACAAATAAAACAATGGGCGTATTGTCAACCAATTCCAAAATAAATTTGACTACAGTTTCTTGATCTTTAGGTGATTTGCTAAAAAAAACTTTCGATTGCATATACCTGCAAAATTAATGGCTTAAAATAGATTTAAATTACCTACTTTGCCGATAAATGAATAATGGGAACTATCATCTCTTCCATAGAAATGCCACCATGCTGGAAGGTGTTTTTATAATAATTTACATAGTGATTGTAATTATTTGGATAGGCGAAAAAATGGTCATTCCTTGCAAAAATAAACGTTTGACTTACATTAACTCGAGGTAAAAAAGCATCGCTAGGCTTAGTAATCGCAAATACTTCGTTCTCTTGATAAGTCAAATTTTTTCCTTGTTTATACCTCAAATTGGAATTCACTGTTTTGTCACCAATAACTTTTGACGGTTCTTTCACCTTTATTGAACCATGATCAGTTGTTATAATCACTTTACCTTTACGAGCTGCAATTTCTTTAAGCGCTTCTTTTAAAGGAGAGTGTTCAAACCAAGAAATCGTCAATGAACGGTATGCAGCTTCGTCTTCTGCTAATTCTTTTATAATGTCTGTATCGGTTCTGGCATGAGATAACATATCTATAAAATTATAGACAATGACATTGAATTTATTTTGCATTTGGTTGGGGATTTCACTCACAACCTTTCTACCATAAGAAGGGTTCAACACTTTATTATACATGAATCTATCGGTATTCCCCAAGCGTTTTAGCTGCAATTCCATCAACTCTTTTTCATGCAAATTCTTACCTCCATCGTCTTCGTCATTCGACCAAAGATTTGGATATAACTTTTCAATATCTGATGGCAGCAAACCCGCAAATAAAGAATTTCTAGCATATTGTGTGGTGGTTGGTAAAATACTTAAATAGGTATCTTCTTTATCTATCCAGAACATTTCTTCAATCAAAGGTTTCAACAATTGCCATTGATCTAATCGCAAGTTGTCAATCACAATTAAAAAAGTCGTATCCTTTTGGTTGATTTCAGGAAGAATTTTCTTTTTAAATACATTGTGTGACATTATAGGCGCATTATCTCCTTGGTGCAACCAGTCAATATAATTCTCTTCAATAAACCGAGCAAAAAGATTATTGGCCTCTTGCTTTTGCGTGTCTAAAATTTCAACCATGCCATTGTCATCGGATTTTTCCAATTCAATTTCCCAATAAATCAGCTTTTTATAGACATCTTCCCATTCGCTAAAAGACATGTTGTTGTGCAAACTCATGCTAATATTTCGAAATGCTTGCTGATATCCAATGGTTGTTTTTTCACTCACCAACCTTGCTGTGTCAATGTGCTTTTTAATTGTCATTAAAATTTGATTTGGATTGACTGGCTTGATCAAATAATCGGAAATCTTAGAGCCTATTGCCTCTTCCATAATAGATTCTTCCTCACTTTTAGTTATCATAACTATAGGTAATGAAGGTGCAAAGCTTTTAATTTCTGATAATGTTTCTAAACCTGATTTCCCTGGCATATTCTCATCTAAGAACACCAAATCATAGCGCTGCTCCTTGATTAAATCTATTGCTTCTCCCCCACTTGTTGCAGAAGTTACTTGATAGCCTTTTTCATTTAAAAAAATGATGTGCGGTCTTAGCAATTCTATTTCATCATCTGCCCAGAGTATTCTTATATTCGTCATTTAAATTATTTTTGTTTGCAAGAACGTGCTATTCTAAATGAATAACAAGTTCGATTTGCTAAAATTAGTTAATAAAGCACCCTTTGGAGAATAAAATTTACAACAAAAAGAAAATCTTTAACGACCCACTCTATGGGTTTATTTCCTTGCCTTTTAACATTATCTTCGATTTAATCGAACATCCTTATTTTCAAAGACTAAGAAGAATAAAACAATTGGGTCTAACCCATTTGGTTTATCCTGGTGCGCTGCATACTCGATTTCATCATGCATTAGGGGCCATGCACTTAACCATGAGGGCTATTGAAGTCATACGTTCTAAAGGCCATAAAGTCACTAAAAAGGAAGCTCGAGCCACAGCCATTGGCATTTTATTGCATGATATAGGACATGGCCCATTTTCACATGCTTTAGAGTTTTGCATAGTCAAAAATGTAAATCATGAACATATTTCAACGCTATTTATGCAACGATTAAATGCTCAGTTTAACGGGAAACTAGATCTAGCTATAGAAATATTTGAGAACAGGTATCACAAAACTTTTTTGCATCAATTAATTTCTAGTCAACTAGACATGGATCGTCTAGATTATTTAAAACGAGATAGTTTTTTTACAGGAGTATCTGAGGGAGTTATAAACACAGATCGAATTATTTCAATGTTAAATGTAAAAGATGGACAACTTTGTGTTGAAGCCAAAGGAATCTATTCCATAGAAAAATTTATCATTGCTCGAAGATTAATGTATTGGCAGGTTTATTTGCACAAGACAGTACTTTCTGCTGAAAAACTGATTGTAAACATTTTAACAAGGGCTAAAGAACTCGCAAACAAAGGGGAAGATTTATTCTGCACAGATGCCTTACGCTATTTTTTATACACAGAACATGATATTGATTCGTTCAAAAACAAGCCAGAGGTTTTAGATCAATTTTCAGACTTAGACGATTTTGATATTACCGCTTCAATTAAAATGTGGAAAAATCATAAAGATCCAGTTTTATCCTTTTTATGTAGAGCTCAAATTGACAGAAACTTATTCAAAATAGAATTAAGTAACTCAGATTTTAGTCCAACATACATCAAAGAACTTGAAACAAAAGTCCAGGCTGAATTAAAAATCAGCGAAAAACAATTAAAATATTTTGTTTTTTCAGGCTCAATTGAAAACAATGCTTACAATCCTAAAAAAGATAAAATAAATTTACTTTATAAAGACGGCTCAATTCAAGACATTGCAGAAGCAGCAGACCAACTAAATATCAGTGTGTTATCAAAACCTGTGAAGAAATATTATGTATGCAGCCCCAAACAAAGTATGGTTAATAACTTGAAAAAAGCTCAATTGTAGCTACCTACAAATAATTGTTATTTTTGAAACATGAAATTTTCAGCCCTTCAAATCTCTGAAATCCTAGATGGCACAATAGAAGGAGACAAGAATACATGTGTTACTTCGGTGTCAAAAATCGAAGAAGGCATAACTGGTTCTATTTCTTTTCTAGCAAATCCCAAGTATGCTGAATACATTTATTCAACAGATGCTAGTATCGTGATTTTGAATCGTGACTTTAAACTAGATAGACCTGTAAAAAACACACTTACCTTAATTCGAGTTGACAATGCGCAAGCATGTTTTGGTCAATTACTTGAAATGTATAATCAAGTAAAAAACAATAAAATTGGCATTTCTCCAAAAGCTGATATCGACGAATCTGCTAAAATTGGGAAAGACGTATATATTGGCGCAAATACTTCAATAGGTGAAAACGTTGTTTTGGGAGATGGAGTAAAAATATATCCGAATTGCTACATTGGCGACAATGCAAAAATTGGTGAGAACTCGACTATTTTTGCGGGATCTCAAATTTATTCAGAAAGTATCATCGGCAAAGAATGTGTTATCCATTCAGGAGTTAGCATAGGAGCTGATGGTTTTGGTTTTGTGCCCAATAGCGAAAATAATTATAAAAAAGTCCCTCAAATTGGCAATGCGATTATAGAAGACCATGTAGAAATTGGTGCAAATACATGTATAGACCGCGCAACTTTGGGATCGACCATTATACGTAAAGGAGTAAAACTTGACAACCTAATTCAAATTGCCCACAATGTAGAAATTGGAGAAAACACGGTAATCGCCGCTCAAACTGGAATTGCAGGATCTACAAAAATTGGTAAAAATTGTATGATTGGCGGACAAGTGGGTATAGTTGGTCACATTAAAATTGCCGATGAAGTAAAAATTGCCGCTCAAAGTGGAATTGCACAATCCATAGAAACAGCGGGCACCATCGTTCAAGGTTCTCCAGCGATTAACATCGGAGATTTTAAACGCTCTTATGTTATGTTTAGAAAGTTACCTGAAATTTCAGCTCAACTTCAAAATCTTGACAAAAAATTTAATAACATAAATCCTTCCGCTTCATAATAGATGAGTACAAAACAGAAGACTATAAAAAATGAAGTTTCACTCCTTGGGGTTGGACTTCACACTGGAAAAAAATCAAAAATTACCTTTAAACCAGCAGATGAAAATCACGGTTATGTTTTTCAACGAATAGACCTTGACGAAAAACCTCTAATTAAAGCAGATGCAGATTTAGTTGTTGATACCTCTAGGGGAACAACGATTGAAGCTCATGGCGCAAGAGTACACACCACAGAGCATTTATTGGCTGCTGCTTATGGTTTAGAAATCGATAATTTGTTGATAGAAATTGACGGACCTGAAGTTCCAATTATGGATGGAAGCGCTCACTTTTTTGTACAAGCATTAAAGGAAGCTGGAATAGTAGATCAAGAGGCTGAAAAAGAATATTTTGTTGTTACAGATAATTTAACTTACGAAGATTTAGAACGAGAAACCGAAATGTTAGCTGTTCCTCAAGATGAATTTAGGTTAACTGTAATGGTAGATTATAATTCTAAGTTTTTAGGAACTCAGCATTCACACATGTATCATTTGGGAGAGTTTGAAAAAGAAATTTCTAAATGTAGAACATTCGTTTTCTTAAGAGAACTTGAGTATTTGGCTAAAAACAATTTGATAAAAGGTGGAGATTTAGACAATGCGATAGTTTTAGTTGACAATGTGATGCCCCAAGAGAAATTAGATGAATTAGCCGAGTTTTTAGGGAAACCAAAAATTGAAGTAAAAGGAATTGGTGTTTTGAATAACCTAGAAATGCACTTTCAAAACGAACCAGCAAGACATAAATTACTAGATATTGTTGGAGATTTAGCATTGGTAGGCCGACCAATAAAAGGCCATATATTAGCAGCTAGACCAGGACATAAAAGCAATATAGATTTTGCAAAGTTGATAAAATCAGAAATCAAAAAGCAAGAAAAAGCTGCTCCAAAATACGATCCATCAGTACCACCACTATACGATATCAATGCAATTGAAAAATTATTGCCTCACCGATATCCCATGTTGCTGATTGATAAAATAATCGAATTAAGCGAAAGTCATGTTGTAGGCGTAAAGAACGTTACCATGAATGAGGAATTCTTTCAAGGTCATTTTCCAGGAGCTCCTGTCATGCCAGGAGTTTTGATTGTGGAAGCTATGGCACAAACTGGTGGTATATTAGCTTTAAACACAGTTGAAGATCCCGAGAATTATTTAACCTTTTTCCTTAAAATTGATAAAGTAAAGTTTAAAAAGAAAGTTGTTCCAGGCGATACCCTTATTTTTAAATTAGAGTTAACCGAACCCATTAGAAGAGGTATTTGCAACATGAGAGCCAAAGCATTTGTTGGCGGAGTATTAGTTGCAGAGGGAGAATTAATGGCACAAATTGTTAAAGAGAAATAAATTATGGAGCAAGCTTTTATACATCCAAATGCAAAAATTGGCAAAAATGTAATCATTGAGCCATTTGCATACATCGCCGGTGATGTTGAGATTGGAGACGGTACTTGGGTAGGACCCAATGCGACCATTATGGACGGTGCAAGAATTGGCAAAAATTGTAAAATTTTTCCTGGAGCTGTAATATCAGCAATTCCTCAAGATTTAAAATTTCAAGGTGAGATTACAACAGCCGAAGTCGGTGACAATACAACTATCAGAGAGTGTGTTACGATCAACAGAGGCACCTCCGATAGACATAAAACAATTGTTGGAAGTAATTGTCTTTTAATGGCATACGTTCATGTTGCTCATGATACTTTCATTGGCAATAACGTTATTTTAGCCAACTCAGCAAATATTGCAGGACATGTTACTATTGAAGACTATGTAATTCTAGAGGGAGTAGTAGCCATACAACAATTTGTAAAAATTGGTGCTCATGCTTTTATTGCTGGTGGTTCTTTGGTGCGAAAAAATGTTCCACCTTTTGTGAAAGCTGCCAGAGAGCCGCTTTCTTATGCAGGAATAAATGCAATTGGACTTAGGAGAAGAGGATTTGAAACAGCAGTTATTAGTCAGATTGAAGATATTTACAGGCATATTTTTGTTCATGGAACCAATGTATCTAAGTCCATAGAAGAAATAAAAGCTAGCATTGCTGATTCTGAAGTAAAAACCCAAATACTCAGTTTTATAGAATCTTCTGAAAAAGGAATTATTCGCGGACCGATTAATTAAATCATGCACATTCAACTTGCGGAAATAGGTAAAAAATTTAACCGCGAATGGATTTTTAAAGATGTAAATTTTACATTTAAAGAAAATTCCGTAACAGCTATTTTAGGTTCTAATGGAAGTGGGAAATCTACTTTATTGAAAATTATTTCAGCAGCTGAATTACCAAGTAGTGGAATAATAAGCTATACCAATTCTACTAACAAATTGGTTGATTTAAATGAAGTGTATCAATACATTTCATTTGTTGGACCTTATATGGATTTGCCAGAATTGCTAACTTTAGATGAAGTTTTTAAATTTCACAATCAATTTAGGCCAATTAATATGGAGCTGGAAGAGTTTGCAAAAACTGTTTACTTAGAAAATGATAGACAAAAGCAAATAAAGAACTATTCTTCAGGAATGAGACAACGTTTAAAGCTTGGGTTGAGTATTTTAAGCCAATCGCCAATCTTATTCCTAGATGAACCTTGCTCAAATTTAGATCACATGGGAATTGATTTATATCAGCGTTTATTAAAAAACAATGCTGACAATAGAATAATCTTGATCGGGTCAAATGATGATAAAAATGAAATATTTATGGCTACACAGACTATAGATATTATGAACTATAAATAATTTAATAATCTTAAATTTATATTTAAGTATAACACAACATTTCAAATGGCATCAACTGCAGATTTTAAAAATGGGCTTTGCATTAAATTTAATGGAGACCTCTATAAAATATTAGAATTTCAACATGTAAAACCAGGTAAAGGACCTGCGTTTGTTAGAACAAAACTCCAAAGTTTTACCTCAGGTAAAATCATTGATAATACCTTTAATTCTGGTGTAAAAATTGAAACGATTCGAATGGAAACTCGAAAGTATCAGTATTTATTCAAAGATGAAAGTGGATATCATTTTATGAATATGGAAGATTTTGAGCAAACATTTTTACCTGAAGATTTAATCAATGCACCGCAATTTTTGAAAGAAGGAAATGAGGTTGAAATATTGTTTCATGCAGAAGAAGAAAAAGCACTTTCTTGCGACCTTCCAGCTTTTGTAATTATGGAAGTAACCTATACCGAACCTGGGATAAAAGGCGATACAGCAACAAACACAACAAAACCTGCTAAAATAGAAACCGGTGCAGAAGTTAGGGTGCCTTTGTTTATCAATGAAGGTGATAAAATAAAAATTGACACTAGAACTGGTGCTTATTCTGAAAGAGTTAAAGAATGAAATTTGAAAGAAAAAATTCATTAAAAGAAATTTCTGAGCTATTGTCATCTCCTTTTAAAGGCGATGCTAACCTCACGGTTTCAGGTATTAATGAAATTCATCGTGTTGAAATTGGAGACATCGTATTTGTTGATCATCCAAAATACTATGATAAAGCACTCAACTCATTAGCTACTGTTGTTTTAATCAATAAGGAGGTTGATTTTCCTGAAGGAAAAGGCATTATTATCTGCGATGACCCTTTTAAAAGTTTCAATTTTCTACTTAACTACTTCAAACCTTTTGAGTTCCCTGAGTTTCATCAGCATCCCGATGCAAAAATTGGATCGAATACTAAGATTCATTCTTCAGTTACAATTGGTAAAAACGTAAGTATTGGAAGTAATACCCTCATCTTTCCAAATGTTTCAATAGGAGATGATGTGCAAATTGGCAACAATGTTATCATTCAATCTGGAACTGTAATTGGCTCTTTTGCTTTTTATTATAAAAATAGATTAGATCATTTTGAGCGATTAAAATCTGTTGGTAAGGTTATCATAGAAGATTTTGTTGAAATAGGAGCAAATTGCACCATAGATAAAGGAGTAACTGCAGAAACCAAAATTGGAAAATGTACAGTAATTGATAATTTAGTACAAATTGGGCATGATACCATTATCGGTAATAAATGTTTAATAGCAGCAGGCACTGGAGTAGCTGGTTGTGTAACTATTGGCAATGAAGTCACTATTTGGGGACAGGTGGGTATGTCTAGTGGAATTTCTATAGGAGACAAAGCAATTATACAAGGGCAAACAGGAGTTACAAAATCTATAGAGGGTGGAAAAGTATATTTTGGCACACCTGTAGAAGAAAGTCGAAATAAATTGAAAGAAATGGCACTTTTAAGAAAGTTGCCTGCAATTCTTGAAAATCTTAGCAAAAATGAGCCAGGATAAATCAGAGCGGGTCAGGGGCAAATTAAAGCTATCAAATATCAAGTTGAAAACTATACTTGATATTTCCATAGCTATTAACAAAAATGCTTCCAGTGAACATCTGTTTGGTTTATTAAAAAATGTGCTAGTTCAAGATCTTGGAATTGGTCGTTTTGTTTTTATATCATTTGATAAAACATGGCAAATAGCATTGCAAGAAGGTTTAAACGAAAATCAAATTTCAGAAATCAATATTGATAGCATTATCAATCAGTACGATGATATTGATGTCCTTCATTCTTCGACTGAAACTGGCACCAATAAGTTTGAGATTGTAGTGCCCGTATTTCACAATAAAAAAGCTTTTGCCTATCTACTTTTAGGAGATTTACAAGGAGAGAAAGTTGAAATAAGTCCCATTATTAAGCATTTAAAGTTTATTCAAACATTAGCAAATATCATTGTAGTTGCTTTAGAGAATAAGCGTTTATATGAAGAAGAAATAAAACAAATTGCAATAAAAAAAGAGTTAGAGATGGCTCAAACTATGCAATCACTTTTATTTCCTAGAAGGCTTCCAAACAATAAAAAAATTGAAGTAAAAGCTTATTATAGACCACATAGCGAAGTAAGTGGCGATTATTATGATGTGGTGCAAATTGATGCCAATAGAACGGCTTTATGTGTTGCAGATGTTTCTGGTAAAGGCATGTCGGCTGCACTCTTAATGGCCAATTTTCAAGCGCATTTAAGAGCGCAACTTTCAATTTCATCAACCATAGAAGAGCTAGTAAACAAGACCAACAAAAGGATAATAGAGTCAGCTAATTATGAAAAGTTCATCACTTTATTTCTAGCCATTTTTGATGCTAAAGAGCAAACCTTAACTTTTTTGAATGCAGGTCATCAACCAGCTCTATTGGTTTCAGAAAATAAAATTGTAGAACTTAAAAAAGGTTGTACGGTTTTAGGCATGTTTGATGAACTACCAAAAATAGAATCAGAAACTATAGCATTGCCTAATCACAGTAAATTAATTTGCTATACAGATGGCTTAACTGAACTAGAAGATGAAAATGGGAATCAACTTGAAGTTGAAGGAGTAGCAAATTTAATTGATAGTTATCAAAACCTAAAAGAAATAAAAACTAGACTAGAGAAACGAATAAAAGAAGCAGAAAATAAGTCAGCTATTGACGATGACATCACTTTTCTTGTAGCTGAGTTTCTTCGTTAATCATACTTTTTTGGTTAATATCTATTGCCGTTATAATAGCTATGAAAGCCCAAAAAGGCACACTCGCTTTATCTGTATCTAAGAAATTATTTAAAGTCCCATTTACGATATACGTTGTAAAAGCAATTGTAACCCAAAAAACGATCTGGCGCAATTCACCTTTCGGCAATCTATAATACAGCTTAGCTGATTTATAATAAAAAACAATTATAATAAGCACAAAAGAAAGCGCTCCAAGAAGTCCTTCTTCTGCTAAAGGACCAATAAATTCACTATGTGCATTTCCACCATCACCTGAATTAGTACTAATAATGGTAAGGTCTTCAGAAGATTGGAATGGAGCATATTGAAAGGCATAGGTGCCAGGCCCCCAGCCTAAAATTGGCTTAGCTTCGAACATTCGAATTGCCGAACGCCATCTGTTAATTCGCTCAAGGTTAGAAGCGTCTGTAGAAATATTGGTTATTGATTGCACATGCTCTTGAAGATTCTCACTGGTTGAATCTTGATCGTTTTTTTCTAACACATTTACTATGTCTGTCCAGAAAACAATCAGAAAAATTGCCAATAAACCAGAAACAGAAAATATCAACTTTCCATTAATACGAAGTAAATAGATTAAAGAAACAAGAAAAGCAATAATTAAGCTAATCCAAGCAGCTCTACCATAAGAAAAAACAATCCCTGCTAGAAAAACAAATGTCATTAATATTAAAATCAAGGTATATTTTTTATTTTTCTTAAACCCAAATAGAGATAATAATATAGGAAACATCATTGCTATAACAGCCCCATATACCGTGTGGTCTTTAAAAAAGGGTTGCATTACCCAGTGAGCGGGTCTTTCTGCAAAAGCGTGTGTACTGTGGTGAATAAAGGTATATAAAGCTACACCTGAAAGTGGTATTACATAAAGCCAAAAGAATGTAACGATGTTTTTTTGAGTTTTAAACAACTGTGTTCCAATAAAATAAAAAGCTATAACAAACCACATTCTAGCTAATAAAAATTTTAAGGAAACTATAGGTAAGGTACTCGTAATCGTAGTTAGTATAATCCAAGCGAGATTAATTAAGATAACTATCGTAAGCGGATGTTTCAATACGTCTTTATCAAATGTTTTGTCATATAATAATTTGATAAAAAAGATAAGCATGACCCCAAAAAGCAATGGCTCTGTAGGCAAAAACATTCCTATCCCACCAAACTCCAAGGCTTCCAGATTTAAAGAAAGAGGGGTTGTAAATACGATAAACCACATCAGTTTATCTGTAGCTACAAAAGCAAGCATTAATATTAAAATCGCAAAAGGAACTATAGAAAACCAGTATTGCTCTAAGGCTATCAAAGCACTGTTGGCCATGATAAACAAAAAGCATAGGATTAAAATGCCATTCGATTTTAAATAATCATTCATCTGACTATTTGTTGTTATATCCTTTGAATAACATCAAAACAAATGCAAAAAACATTGCACTGAAGCTAGCCATAAGGACAATTAGCCAACGAATTGGTGAGGATTTTTTATCAGGGGTTTCTGCACTAACTAAAACATAAGAGTGTGTTTGGACCTTTGTATAGTCCTTTACTGAGTGTTCATAATTATGTAATCTAGAAACATATTCAGTATTTATAAGATTAAGTTGTGCATTTATATTGTGGTATTTGCGACCATATTTTTGTAGATTTTCATACAGTTGTTTTACCTCATCATAATCTTTCCCCTTTTTGCCTGAAAGCAAAAATTTCATATAGCCTTTAGTTACTTCTTCTGTTTGTACAATGTAATCTAAAATCCCGTATTTAGTACTGTATTCTCTAATGATAGATTCTAAACTATCAATTTGGTGTTTCTTTTCAACTAGCAATTTCTCATTTATGATTAGTTGCTCTTTAAATTTTTCACGTTCTTTCGAGCGTATCGTCATATCTAATAGTCTAATGAATTCATCAACCATTTGACGCGATTTCTTTGGATCTGTAGAACTTGCTGTTATTCGGATCGACTCATATTTTGTTTCATCAAAAGTTACGTTTTCACTATACAGTTTGTCTATCGCATTTTTTGAAGATTTAGCAGTGCTGTCAATCTCATATTCATCATATAAATTAAACTTGCTAATTATTGCATTTCTAATTTCATTCGATTCACAATATTGCAGCATTTGCTCTAAACGAGTTTCGCCAGAATATCCACCTAAATTGGCAGGATAAATAATAGCTTCCGCAGTAAACTTAGGAGCAATGAAGCTAGGAGAAGAAAAAACAATTCCTAAGATTGCAGCTATAACTGCAACTGATCCTAAAAACTTCCATTGTTTTAATGCGAATTGTAAAATTTTCACGTTTGATGCAAAATAATCTTTATTTGAATTCTGTTCCATCTTTTCCCTTATTTTGGATCTACTAGAATTAATAATATCATGGTAAATAAAAATGTGGCAGCCACCGAAACCACCACAATTAACCATCGAATTGGATAGGAGGCTTTCTCAGCTGGATACGCTTCATTTACTACAAACTTTTGGTCTAAGGTAGAATTTGCATCAACCCTAGCTTCTGCATAAACTCCTCGTAAATCACTGAGTTTTTCGCGCTCATATTCCAATTGTTGCACTAAACTCAAATACTTACCTCCATATTTGGAAAGCGTATCAAGTTTAGAGTTTAATTTATTTGCTGCATTCGTATTATTGTTTACCAATGCCGCTCCATATTGATAACTTAATACTTCCACTTGTGTTTCATAATCTTGAATTCCCCTAGCTCGAATTTGATTAAGAGTATCCTCCATTAATGCTATTTCAGAAACCAAAGTATTATATTCTGCTTCAACGATTTCGAAAGCCTGATTGGCTACTTTTTTTAATATTTGATTTTTAATTTGATCGTATTTTAAAGCAATTTCATTAGCAATGTCGGCCGCATATTTGGGGTCTTTATCTAAAACTTCAATCTTTACTGACATAAATTTGGTTCTGTAAAAATCAATGTTTGCATCAAATTCTTTATTTAACTTGGTTAGCTTATAATCCCCATCTTGATTTATCTTGTAATGGTTCATTAAGTCAAACTTGGTGATAATGTGTTGGCGGATAGCGTCTGATTTCAATATTTGAATCATTTGTTCTGCTTCTTCCTCTTCACCAAATTCTAAAAAGTCTTTTTCCTTGTAATTCTTATCGTTGAGTAATGCACGTGAAATACTCGAAGTTGTAGAAGGAAATAAGATTACTGAAGACTCGTATTTATCTTCAATAAAAAAAGAAAAAACCAGCGAAGTTATCAAAGCAAAGCCGCAGGTTGTTAAAAGAATATTTTTCCACTTTCTCATGAAAGTCAATATCCCTTTAGAGTTAATATCATATTGTTGTTCGCTCATCAACTTCTATTTTGAAAAAGCGCAAATTTAATGATTATTAATACTTAAAACTTAATTTATATGGCGATTAACTTTCTAATCTCCTCCCATTTAAATAAGCCAAATAAAAAGGATAAAAGGATAAACACCAGCCCAATTATAAGTGAGTTGATAATCCAATTGTTACCCATTATAAAAATTAAATAAGTGACTAAGACTCCAATAGTTAAAATACCCAAATACTTTGCTGTTAAAGCTTTAGACAATGGAATATCTAAGGTCTTTTTGGTAACATATATTTGAGAAAAGATAACAATTATTTGGGTAATCAGTGTAGCTATGGCGGCACCATATGCCGCGTAAATAGGAATAAGCCAATAGTTTAACACAAAATTTACAACAAGCCCTATCCCTGAAATAATGTTTAATGCTTTTAAACTTCCATTGGCAGTCAACAAAGTTCCATATACATAGGTAGATGCTATTGCCACAAATGAGAACATTAAAATAGAGTAAACCTTGGCAGACTCTGAAACATTCGCAACATAAAGCAATTCCATAATTTCTTTACCATAACAATAAGAAATAATGGCTACAATTATGGTTGGTATAAAAATGAGGTTGAAAGATGTTCTTACCAAAGAATCTATAGGCAATTGATTCTTAATCATTTTGGCAAACATCGGCAGCAATATACCAGCGAAAATAAATCCAAACATGTTGAAACCCTCTAACAATCGATAAGCTTGAGCATAAACTCCTGCTTCATACCTTCCTTCTATCAATAATAAATCAATCATTACGGAATCGAGTCTATAATAGAATGACATTAAAAGTACAAGTAATGCAAAGGGCAAACTCTGTTTTAGAATTAAGCGAAACATCTTAATATCTATTTTTAATCGATAGAATTTGGCTTTTTTAAACACTATAATAAAAGCAACAAAAGCAGTAATTAAGTAAGAAGCTGTTTGAGCATAAACAAACCATTTAATACTAAATCGACCTTCAAAATAGGAATTCCACAGTAATACACTACAAATTAATATCATTAAAACACGGTCGATTATCGATAGAAATCCATCCATTTTGAAAAGATGTAAACCTGCTATGTTTGATCGCAAATAAAGTACAAGGGAGACCAAAAATTGATTAATGCACAATAAAATAAGCAGACTCATTTGCTCTGCTCTGTAGCCAATTACATAACCTACAACTAAAGTAACAACAAGGTAAATTAGGCCTAAAATTAATTTGACGTTAAAAATTCCAGAAAAATATCGCCGTAGCATATGACTATGTTGCGCAATATTCCGGTTGTTATAATTCGTAATGCCAAAATCTAGAATGATGTTAAATAAAATACTAAAGCCAAAAATGGGGTAATATAAACCATACTCCTCTGCTCCTACTCTATTTTGCACAGCTACATCTATCCCTATAATCCAAAAAGGTTTTACAAGAATATTTAGAAATAATACAAATAATAAGTTTCCTATAAATTTCTTTTGCATGGTTGCAAAATTAAAATTGAGAATGGCAAAGTAAAGCAATCCTAATAAACCATTTTAATTTAATTGAGGGATGTATATTTGCACGTTTTATAGATAGAATGAAAATGACAGTTGAAGAGTTTTTTACTCACTTTGTAGAAGAATTAAAGATAAACGAAAGTTTAAGGTATTATTATAAATACCTCGATGACCCTGCTAAATTTGAATATAGAAAAGCTTATTTCTGTCAAAGATTGCAATACATTATCGACCATATTGATGATAAAAATGCACGCATCTGGGATTGTGGGTGTGGATTTGGAACAACCGCTATGTTTCTTTCAATAAACGGTATTAGTTCACACGGAACAACTTTAGAACATTATATTAAACAAATCCCTGAGAGGTTAAAGTTTTGGTCACAATTTGGAGATGTATCTAAGTTTACATATTCCTATGAAAACATTTTCGATCATCAATTTGAACCGAATGCTTATGATTTAATTATAATTCAAGACACCTTACACCATTTAGAACCGCTACAAGATGCATTAAAAATTTTGAATCATGTGCTTAGCCCAAAAGGTCAATTACTTATCATTGAAGAAAATGGGAATAATGTGATACAGAACGCTAAACTATATAAGCAAAGAGGGAATAAAAGGATTATAGAAATTTATGATGAAAGCTTAAAAAAGAACATTTTACTGGGAAATGAAAACATTCGAAGCTTAAGTAAATGGGAATCTGAATTTCAAAAACAAGGTTTTAAAATAAATCCTAAATCCGTACAATATATTCGCTATTATTTACCTTTTATGTTTCCAAATAAAGGAGCAAAGGAGCGCATAAATAAAGAACAAAAAATATGGAAAAGAAATAATTTTCTAAAAGAATATTTCTTTTTTGGAATTAATTTTATGGTCAGTAAAAAATAATGGTACGCATTGCGGTCAATACACGATTACTTGTTCCAGACAAGATGGATGGTATTGGTCGATTTACATACGAAACTCTAAAAATTATTTGTGAAAAAAATCCGAACATTGAATTCACATTTATTTTTGACCGCGACACTCCGACCTCGTTAAAATTCCCAAGAAACGTAAATTTTAAAAAACTTTCACCGCCAGCAAGACACCCCATATTGTGGATATGGTGGTTTGAATTTAGCTTAAAAAACTACCTCAACAAAAATAAATTTGATTTATTCTTAAGCCCTGAAGGATGGGTTCCGCCAAAACTCAATTGTCCATCATTGGCTGTTATTCATGATTTAAATTTTGTTCATTCACCAGAAAACATCATCCTTAGTCATCGGCTTTATTTGAAGCATTTTTTTCCAAAATTTGCTAAAAGAGCAAGTAGAATTGCAACTGTTTCTGAGTACTCTAAAAATGATATTGCTACAACTTATGGCATCAATGCAGAGGAAATTGATGTTTTATACAATGGAGCAAACAACGTTTTCAAACCAGTTGGTATAGCTGAACAAGAAAACGTGAAGAAAAAATACTCCCAAGGACAAGACTATTTTATTTTTATAGGAACCATTCATCCAAGAAAAAATTTAGAGCATCTATTTTTAGCTTTTGAGCAATATAAATCAACTGGCCACAAAACAAAATTGCTAATAGCGGGGAATAAAAAATGGTGGCCCGAAAAACTAGAAAACATTTATAAGAATTTAACATTCAAAGATGACATTCTATTTGTAGGAAGACAATCCGATGAAAATTTAAGTTTATTGTTAAGTAGTGCTATCGCATTAACGTATCTCCCTTATTTCGAAGGGTTTGGAATACCAATTTTAGAAGCATTTCATAGTGAAACAGCGGTTATAACTTCTAATGTTACCTCTATGCCAGAAGTTGCTGGAAATGCCGCTTTGTTAATCGACCCTAAGGATGTAAACACCATTGCAAAAGCAATGCAAGAAATTACTGAAAATAAAACATTAAGAGAGACTTTAATTGAAAAAGGAAAACTACAAAGCTCTAAGTTTTCTTGGTCTAAAAGCGCGGAATTATTATATAGATCAATTCAAAAAACATTAAAAGTTGGCACTTAAAAAATTCTTTATTAAAGATAAAATTGAAGTGGGCTGTGATGAAGCCGGAAGAGGTTGTTTGGCTGGACCTGTAGTAGCGGCAGCTGTCATATTACAAGCAGAAAAATCAAATACGCTTTTAAATGATTCAAAACAGGTTTCCAAAAAAAATAGAGAAGAATTAAGAACTTGGATTGAAGAAAATGCAATTGCATGGGCTATTGGCATAGTTAGTCATAAAGAAATTGACCAAATCAACATTTTAAATGCTTCTTTTTTAGCAATGCACCGTGCTATTGACCAGATTAAAGTAAAGTTTGATCACCTTTTAATTGATGGAAATCGTTTTAATCCATACAAAGAAGTTAGGCATCACTGCGTTATAAAAGGAGATTCAAAATATACCTCTATCGCTGCTGCATCCATCCTTGCAAAAACCCATCGAGATGAAATCATGTTACAACTCGATCGAGAATATCCAGAATATCAATGGAAAAAAAATCAAGGTTATCCGACAAAACACCATCGAGATACTATTATTAACTTAGGAATAAGTCCCTACCACAGGATGTCTTTTCGATTGATTAACAGCTAGTTAAAAAAATATTTAAAGATTTTTAACATATAATCAATTAATGTATCTTTACTCCTAATACCTAACAAATTACTAATCATGAAGAAAACATTTAAAAAGTGGACTTTTTTAATTGCGTCAATTTCTATTCTAGTTGCCTGCACCGACGACTATTTTGAATTTGATAAAATAAAAACAAGCGAATGGAGCCCTGAGTTTGCATTGCCATTAGTGAAGTCATCACTTACCCTAGAAAACATTTTATCAAACAAAGATTCATCTGGAATAATTTCTACAAATGCTGATAATGTTTTAGAAATAGTTTATGAAGGAAATGTAATATCTGGAATTGGAAGCGAATTAGCTCCGCTACCTGATTTTACTGAAGTTACTACCATTAATGCTATACCTGGTCCTCCTCCTGGAGTCAGCGTAACGATTCCATATAAAGACACGACGGTAATCAATGTTCAAAACGGTGTAGAAGTAGATTCCATATTATACAAAAGCGGGAAACTTGCTTTTAACTTTAATTCAACCGTTAGACATCCTGTTGAGGTAACTATAAGCTTTCCTAGTTTTAAAGATGAAAATAAAAATGTATTAAGCCAAACTTTAAGCATTCCCCCTTATGATGGGAATTCTCCTTCAGTTCGTGCAAGTATTGTTGAATTAAAAGATTACACTGGTGATTTCACACTCAATGGAACATCATTTAATAAACTACCTTATGAATTGAGTGTTAAAGTGACCGGAATTGCAGGACCTCCACCAGGATCTTTGGGTAACATTCAGTTAACCACCAACATGAGAGATGTTGAATATAAAAAATTTAACGGCTATGTTGGCCAAGACCCAATACAATTAAAAGAAGATACCATTTTGATTGGCTTATTTAAGAATTTTAAAAATGGAACTTTCTATTTATCAAATCCTACATTGGATATTAAAGTATCGAATAGCTATGGCATGCCTTTAAACTTAAATTTTAATTACTTAAATGCCTTAATGCCAGAAAGTACCCCTTCAGTAAAAGCTATCAACTTAGGTGCAAACAACCCAGTAAGTCTCCTATACCCAACATCTACTGGAACAGAAACAACAAATATTCGACTAGATAAAAACACAAGTAATATTCCAGAAATCATTAAACTACTTGTAAAGAAAATCGCTTATGATGCAGATGCATTCCCAAACCCAACAGGTCGCACTGTCAGAAATTTTTTTACTGATACAAGTTCTATAGGTTTAGATGTAAAATTAACATTGCCACTAGAAGGATATGCCAGTGGTTTTATCATGCAAGATACCATAGAGTTTGAATTTGATGCTGCCGAAAACTTGAAAGAAGCCCTTTTAAAAACTAGAATAAAAAATGGTTTCCCAACGCAAGGTGAGCTACAGCTAATTTTTACAGATAACAAATATGTAGGACTTGATTCTGCATTTAGTTTAGGGCAAGAAGTTATAATTCCACCTGCACCAGTTGATGTAAATGGAGATGCAGTAGGTATCTCTGAAAAAAATACAGATGCTGTATTGACTTCTGAAAAATTAAAGAAGATAAAAGACACTAAATTTTTAATAATAAAAGCTGAAGTAGAAACTACTAATGGCTCTGGTGCAATTCCAGATACAGTTCGATTTAGACCGAGCTATAAATTAGATGTAGAAGTAGGTATTAAAGCAAGCATTTTAATTGATTAGTTATGAAAAAGTATATTAGCATTATTATATTATTTCTTGCATTCGAAGCAAATGCTCAGCAAGATTTTATCATGTATGGACTTCAAGATATTCCACAAAGTACATACAACAATCCATCAAATAGGTTTAACGGAAATTTTTACATTGGGCTTCCGGCGCTTTCTTCCAACTATTTTAACTTTAGCAATTCAGGCTTTGCCTATTCTGACGCAGTTAAAAAAAATGGGGACTCCTTATTATTAGATTTCAATAGTTTATTGAGTACCTTAGGAGACAAGAATTACCTTTCTTTTAATACCAAAATCGATCTCTTGTCTTTTGGAATTACTTTAGGAGATAAAACCCAGTTAACTGTAAACGTAACCGAAAACGCTAATTTTAAACTGAGTTATCCGAAGGATTTTATCCAATTTATATACAAAGGAAACACAGGGTTTAGCGATAACAAAGCAGATTTTTCTGGAATTGGCATTAGTGTAAATCACTATAGAGAATATGGAATCGGCATTTCTCATCAATTATCTGAAAAATTACGTTTGGGACTTAGAGCAAAATACCTTTATGGTATGGAAAACATCTATAGCGAAAAAACTGATTTAAGTCTGACTTCAGACCCTGAGACCTATGCTATGACAGCTAAAGCAGATGTGATAATTAGAACAGCTGGAATAGATGGAGTTGATAGTGATGAAGCCATAGGTTCTTATTTGATGAATAGAAAAAACACAGGCTTTGCTGCAGATTTGGGAGCAGATTATCAGCTCAATGATAAACTAAGCTTCAATGCTAGTGTCTTAGATTTAGGTTTCATCAATTGGAATTCTTATACTAAGTCTCACATAATTGATAATGGAGAATATACTTTCTCTGGTGTTGCTATTAATGTATTTTCTGCTAATGAAGATTCTAGCGATACTCCTTTTGATCGAATCGGTGACTCGATTGAAGACGCTTTTAAATTGAAAGAAAATACCGATGGATACAAAGCTCCCTTGACTGCAAGAGCCTATTTAGGAGTTAATTACAAATTAACTGATAGAGATATGACAGGATTGTTAGTCCAATCAGAATTCTTTCAAGGTACTATTCGCCCTTCATTCACGCTAAATTACAGTAGAAAAATGACGAAGTGGATTACTTTAGCAACGTCTTATACTGCAATAAATGGCTCTTATAATAATGTGGGATTCGGATTCTCAATTGATCCTGGACCTGTTCAACTTTACGTTGTAAGTGACAATGTTCTCGGAGCTTTTCAACCACAAAACACCAGACATCTTCAGCTAAGATTTGGAATTAATTTAATTTTTGGTAGAGATAAATCAAAAGAAATAAGACCTAAAACTAAGGCTATTTTCAATAAAAAAGACCAAGATGAAGAAGAAGAAACTAAAGTTGATGACAATAAAGAAGACAGCAAAATAGAGGAAGAAAACAATGACACTAAAGAAGAAATAATTGAGACGGAGAAGGAAAATGATAGCAAAGAAAAAGGGCTAGACAAGCAAGAAGAGGAAATCAATAAAAATAAATCTGATGCTGAAAAAAATCCAGCTATAGATTCTTCTGAAGAAAAAGAAGAACAAGAAATAGAAGCTAAAGAAAAGGAAACAATTCTTAAAGCTAAACCAATTCAGCTAGATGAGGAAACTATAGAGGAGCCGAATAACTCAGAACAGATTATAGAAAACGATACAACTCCAATTTTAAATGATACGTTACCAAGTTTAGATTCTAATTTAACTGCTCCGGTAGATTCTATTATTCAAAATCATGAAAACGATGATGAGCTAATGAAAAATTTAGATTCAAAAATAGATGAGGAACTTAACAATTCAAAAGAAGATTCTAAATTGCATATTGATTCGAATCAAGAATTGAGTCCTAAACCGATAGGCGGTGAAGAACCAAATACGGATGAATCTAATCATGAAGGTGATGTAAAATCAAGTGATTCGGAAGACTCTGAAACACCTGAATAGCTAACAAATAATCGAGTTTTGGATATAAAAAAAGCAGTGAGAAAATATTCTCACTGCTTTTTTTGTTTTATCAATTATCAAATGCTTTTAATCTTTCTTTACTCTAGTTGATCTTCTTTTTGGCTTTACTTCTTCTACTACTTCTTCTATTCCAGCCATTTTAGGATCAATTAAAATTCTACCGCAATGCTCACAAACAATTACTTTTTTATGCGAATTGATATCTAATTGTCTTTGTGGTGGTATTTTATTAAAACAACCTCCACATGCACTACGCTCTACTGGCACAACAGCTAAACCATTTCTAGCATTGTCTCTCAATCGTTTGTATGCTGTTAATAGTCTTTCCTCAATAACTTCTTCCGCTTTAGCAGACTCAATAGCTAAACCTTCTTCTTCTTTTCTGGTTTCAGCTGTAATCTCTGCTAGTTCGCTCTTTTTAAGCTCCCACTCTTTTCTGATCTCATCTAGTTTAGTGATTGAACTCTCATTAATCTCCTTTTTATTCTCAAGATTTGCATTAAACTCATTAATGTGTTTTTCTGCAAGTTCTATCTCTAAATTTTGAAATTCAATTTCTTTTGTCAAAGCGTCATACTCTCTGTTATTTCTAACATTTTTTTGTTGCTCTTCGTATTTTTTTATGGCAGCCTTAGATTGCTCAATCTGAATCTTTTTGGCAGAAATTTCTGCTTCTAAAGTTTTCAACGATTCTTGCGCCTTCTCGATCCTTGTTTCTAGACCTGCCACTTCATCTTCTAAATCTTGAACCTCCAATGGTAGTTCTCCACGTATGGTTCTTATCTTATCAATTTTAGAGTCAATCACTTGTAAGTCATACAATGCTTGTAATTTCTCTTCTACGCTTGTTTCTTTTCCTGAAGCTTTTTTAGCCATCTTAAATATAGTTAATAGGGTTCGTCCTTTTACTTGTCAAATAGTTGGCAAAATTAGGAATTTTTTCTTGAAGATACTCTTGTATTAATTCACCAGTAAATTGTTCACTTTCATAATGTCCGATATCTGCTATCATTATTCTTTTATCGGCATCAAAAAATTGGTGATATTTAAAGTCAGCCGTAATAAACACATCGGCTTTTTGACGGATTGCATCTTCTAATAAAAAACTGCCTGAGCCACCGCATACAGCTATTCTTTGCACTTTGTCTTTTATTATTTCGGTATATCGAATTTGCTCCACACTCATTCTCTTTTTAATTGCCTTTAAAAACAGTTTGCTATCCATAGCTTCAGGCAATTCACCTATCATTCCGCTTCCAACCTGATTCCATTTATTTTCAATGTCATATATATCATAAGCAACTTCTTCGTAAGGGTGCTTTGCAATCAAATTTTCGATTATTGCTGATTCTTTAAACACAGGATATACAACCTCAATCCGATCTTCTTGCTCTTCATGTATCTCCCCTTTTTCTCCGACAAAAGGTTTTGCTTTGTCATTGGCTTTAAATGTTCCTTTACCTGTTAAATTAAAACTGCAAGCACTGTAATTTCCTATTTCTCCTGCCCCAGCTTCAAAAACAGCATTGCGGATTTCTGCTGTATTTTTAATTGGTGCATAAAAAACCAGTTTCCGCAATTGATGCCTTTTAGGACTCAAAATTTGCAATTTCTTTAAGCCGAGTTTTTCAGCAATCTTATGATTTACTCCTTTAAACACATTGTCTAAATTGGTATGAATTGCATAAATCGCAATGTCATTTTTTATCGCTTTGATGATAACTCGCTCAATATAATTACTGCCATTAAACTTTTTTAATCCTGAAAAAACTATCGGATGATGCGCAATGACTAAATTACATCCCAATGCTATTGCCTCATCTATGACTTCCTCAGTAGAATCTAAACAGATTAATGCCTTTTTAAATTTCTCATTTCCAGTTCCTACAATTAAATTTGCATTGTCATAAGACTCCTGCAATTGTGGAGGGGCTAGTTGTTCTAATTGATGTATAATTTCTTTTATTTTCATAACTCAATTATTTTAGTTCAAAAATAGTCTAAATAAGGAGTTTCTGTAATTTCGAAGCCTAATAAAAAACAATTTTGAATTCAATTTATAAAGTTCTTTTAATCCCTTTTGGGTTTATCTATTACTTGATAACAAGCATCAGAAATGGCTTGTTTTATTTTGGTTTTAAAAAATCTCATTCATTTTCTTTCCCAGTAATTTGCATTGGCAATTTAAATGTTGGTGGAACTGGTAAAACCCCTCACACCGAATACTTCATCCGATTATTAAAAAAGAATTACAGAATTGCCACACTCAGTAGAGGTTATGGGAGAGACACTAAAGGCTTTATAATAGCTAGCGAAAAGGACAATGCCAACACCATTGGAGACGAACCATTTCAGTTGTTTCAGAAATTTAAAAACTTAATTGTTGCAGTTGACGAAAAAAGGGTTAGAGGCATTAAAAATCTATTAAAATTAGAACATAGGCCAGACATTATTATTTTAGATGATGCATTTCAGCATCGACAGGTAAAAGCTGGGCTAAACATCTTATTAAGCGAATACAATCAGGCTTACATTCATGATTATATCTTGCCTGTTGGGCGATTAAGAGAGCCGAGAAGAGGCGCAAAAAGGGCCGACATTTTGATTATTACAAAATGCCCTAAAACTTTGACTGCAATTGAAATGAAAAGCTTTACAATTGATTTAAAACTTACAGAGTATCAAAAAGTTTTTTATTCCTATGTGGACTATGGCGATTTAATTCCGCTGAATGAAGCAGCGAAATCATTGTCGATCAACTATAAATCTCTAAAAGATATCAATGTTTGCTTAGTGAGTGCAATTGCAAACCCAAAACCCTTGGAAGAATTTATTCTAAAATACAATTCACAGCCTGATATAATCAATTTTCCCGACCATTATTATTTTAGAGAAAAAGATTATGAATTATTCAATACTAAATTCACTAACCTTACCAAGCAAAAAGTCTTATTGCTGACCGAAAAAGATGCAACAAAACTTAATTTTGAAAAACTTGAAAAAATTCCAGTATTTGCCGTTCCAATAGAAATTAAATTTCACAGCTTAGCAAATACTAATATAGATGAAGAAATAATAAACTATGTTAAATCGTATTAAAGAAACTGCTGAATTCATCCAAGAATTCGTTGCAGAACCAATAAGAATTGGAATCGTTTTAGGCTCAGGCTTAGGAGGTTTTGCAGATGAAATCGAAACTATAAAATCTTGGGATTATTCGGACTTACCAAACTTTCCCATTTCTACAGTTGAGGGACATTCGGGCAAATTAATCATCGGTAAAATTGACGGAAATTACGTGATTGCCCTACAAGGAAGGTTTCATTATTACGAAGGATATTCTTTGAAAGAAGCCACTTTCCCTATCCGTGTTTTTAAGGCCTTAGGTGTAGAATATCTATTATTGTCAAACGCGAGTGGTGGGTTAAATCCAGCACAAAAAGTTGGTGACTTAATGGTATTAAACGACCACATGCACCTTTTTACCGACAATCCTTTAAGGGGAAAGAATTACGCAGAATTAGGCCCTCGTTTTCCAGACATGAGCGAACCGTATAGCAATCTGCTGATAGATTGGGTCAAAGAAATTGACCAACAAAACAAGCTCAACTTGCACTATGGTGTTTATGCAGGCACACCAGGACCAACCTATGAAACCAAAGCGGAATACAAGTATTTTAGAATCATTGGAGCCGATGCTGTTGGTATGTCAACAACTCCTGAAACCATTGTTGCTATTCACGCAGGCATGAAAGTTTTTGGAATATCAGTTATTTCTGACATGGGTGTAGAAGGCCAAGTAGTAGAAATAAGCCACGAAGAAGTTCAAGAAGTGGCAAGCATGGCAGCACCAAAATTAACCTTGGTTTTCAAAGAGCTAGTTAAAAGAATTTCAAGTAATTAAGGTTAAAACCAGTATCATTCATTATTGCTAATTTTGCATTTATGTTGAAGGAAGAAGTTTATGAAAAATATGAGCTAGTTGTAGGATTAGAAATCCATGTTCAACTACAAACGAAAAGCAAAGCCTATTCGTCAGATTCTGCTGAATATGGTTCTGCGCCAAACACACACATTAGCGCCATTTCATTAGGTCACCCAGGAACTTTACCTCGATTTAACGAGAACACACTCCAATACGGAGTGCGACTGGGCTTATCTTGTGGTTCTGAAATTACCTACGAAAATCAATTTGCTAGAAAGAATTATTTCTACGCCGATTTGCCAAAAGGCTATCAAATTACGCAAGACAAAACTCCCTTATGCCTTGGTGGAAGTATTTTAATTAAAGATGATCAAGGTAAGGATAAGCGCATCGGAATTACTCGGATTCACATGGAGGAAGATTCTGGAAAAAGCATCCATGATTTAGACCCATTTAACACCCTTGTTGACTTAAACAGAGCTGGTGTTCCACTTTTGGAAATAGTATCGGAGCCAGAAATTAGAACTCCACAAGAAGCGTATAATTATTTAACTGAAGTAAGACAGTTGGTGCGCTACCTAGAAATTTGTGATGGCAACATGGAAGAAGGCAGTATGCGTTGTGATGCCAATGTTTCTGTTCGATTAAAGGGTGCGAAAGAGTTTGGACAACGAACTGAAACAAAAAACTTAAATTCTATCCGCAATGTTTTTCGCGCCATAGAATATGAGTTCAAAAGGCAAATAGAAGTGATAGAAGCTGGTAGTGAAATAAAAATGGAAACCATGGGTTTTGATGCCGTAAAAGGAACAACTTCAAGCATGAGAAGTAAAGAGTTAGCGCATGATTATCGCTATTTTCCAGAGCCAGATTTACAAGCTGTTTATGTAGATTCTGATTATATTGAAAAAGTAAGAAAAGACTTGCCAGCCTTGCCCAGTGAATTGATAAAAAAATTCACCAGTGAAATGAATCTTTCAACTTATGACGCTGAAGTTTTGACTGAAGAAAAATATTTTGCGCTCTATTTTGATGAATTAACGCGCTTGACCAAAAACTATAAAGCTGCGGCAAATTGGATGATGGGTGCAGTAAAGTCTTACCTCAACGAAAATGCATTAACCATACAGGAATTTAAAATTAAACCCGATCAAATTGCAGAAATCATTCAGCTTATTGACGAAGGAAAAATCAGTAATTCCATAGCAAATCAAAAGATTTTTCCTTATTTAATAGAACATACAAATGACAGACCGCGAGCCATTGCCGAGTCTAACAATTGGATACAAGAAAGCGATTCAAATGCTTTAGAAGGATTTATTTCTGAAGCCATTGCCATGTATCCCGAAAAAGTGGAAGCTTATCGAGCAGGCAACAAAAACTTACTTGGGCTGTTTATGGGTGAAGTAATGAAACGCAGTAAAGGCAAGGCTGATCCAAAACTGACTAGTCAATTATTAAAAGAAAAATTGGAAAACTAATCCTGCAACTGAAATTGCAGCATTAATTTTTGAAGAATAAAGAAATTATGAAAATGAAAAAGCAAATTTTGAGTATTGCTATTATAACAAGTATTATATTAATAGCTTGTGGTAGCTCGCAAATTAAGAACAATACAACGTCCATTTTAAGTGGAAACTTGAGCAACATAGTTAGCAAAGAACTTTATCTCATCGATTTATCTCAACAAAGAGGTGGCCCGATTGACACGGCAAAAATTGACGAAAATGGAAATTTTGCTTTTGATTATCAACCGACAGAGATGGGATTTTACCGCATCAACCTAAACAATACCAATGCTTTAATATTGCCACTTGGCGGCGGCAATGAGGTTTTTGTATCTGGCAATGCAGAAGACATCAATCAATTAGAAATTGTTGGAAGCCCTGAAGCTGAAGCTTTAGCTGAATTCAATCGATTTAATTTTAAAATAGACATGCAATTAGCCGAATTAAATAAAGAATTTCAAGCAATTGCAAATAACAACAATGTTGACTCTTTAAAACCTGTATTCATAGAAAGATATGCCGTAATGGAAGCGGATAAAATGGATAAGATGAAAGAAATGATTGACCAAGATCCTGCTTTATTTTCCAATTTAGCAATAATTGAACAATTGCCTCCAGACAAAGGAAACAACTTAGAATACTTCGTAAAAGTAGATCAAGCCTTGGCTAAGAAATACGCCAATTCGGTTTTTTACCAAAGTTTCAACCAACGAGTAAAAAGTTTAACCCAATTCGCCCCAGGTTCTGTGGTTCCTGAGATTAACTTAGCTGACCCAGATGGCAACCTTGTCCCGCTTTCTTCATTAAGAGGTCAAGTGGTTTTAATTGATTTTTGGGCATCTTGGTGTAAGCCTTGTAGAATTGAAAACCCAAATGTTGTAGCGGCCTACAATAAATTTAAAGACAAAGGATTTACAGTTTATGGCGTTTCTTTAGACAAAACCAAAGAAGCTTGGGTAGCTGCCATAAAGCAAGACAATCTAACTTGGACTCACGTGAGCGACTTGAAGTTTTGGAATTCTGTAGCTGCAAAAGATTATGGTGTTACAGGAATACCGTTTGCTCTGCTGATTGATGAGGAAGGCAAAATCATTGGCAAGAATTTGAGAGGACCTGCTTTGCACAAAAAGCTAGAAGAAGTATTGAATTAAGCATTTGATAGAAACTAAAAAAAATATCTATTTCGCTTCGGATTTTCATTTGGGAGTGCCGAATTACGAAGAAAGTCGCAAGCGCGAAGACCGAATTGTGCGCTGGTTAAGCAGCATTGAAAAAGATGCAGCCGAAATTTATTTGGTGGGCGATTTATTTGATTTTTGGTTTGAATACAAACATGCAATTCCCAAGGGATTTGTAAGATTACAAGGCAAAATAGCCCAGTTGTGTGACTCTGGAATTCCAGTGCACGTATTTACTGGAAACCACGACATGTGGATGTTTGACTATTTGCCCAAAGAATTGGGAGTAAGCATGCACCGCAAGCCCATACGAAAAGAATATAATGGCAAGCAATTTTTAATTGGCCATGGCGATGGATTAGGACCAGGAGATCATGGGTATAAATTCATAAAAAAGGTTTTTGCCAACCGATTGTGTCAATGGTTGTTTGCGCGAATTCACCCGAATTTAGGAATTGGAATTGCCAATTATTGGTCTGGTAGAAGTAGAATTGCCAACCGAGAAACAGACGAGAAATTCTTGGGTGTAGAAAAAGAATTTTTAGTGGTTTATGCCAAGGAGTATCTCCAAAAAGAGCACATCGATTATTTTGTATTTGGCCACCGCCACTTACCCTTAGAAATTGAAGTTGGGCCAAACAGCACATACATTAACTTGGGCGAATGGATTAATTACAATACTTATGGTGTGTTTGATGGAAACGAGTTTAAGTTAGAGAAGTTTGAAGGCTAAATTGCAAATGCTAAAAACAGTAAGTCTAATCATCATATTCATGAGCTTATATGCTTGTGAGCCACCCATTACTTTTACAGAACCTCAGCCAATAAATACGGCCAATCTTCCCAAGTTACCCCGACAATTGCATGGTAATTATTTAAGTCTTACGGACAGTTCAAGCTTAATCATTAGCAATACATTAATTCAAAGAATTTATGATTTTGATTATAAAATTCATCCAAATCAACTTGACAGCACTTCTAAGCTAAACGGCGATACATTAACAAATGTAAACACCAATGAAAGCACAATTATACAATGGAAAAGTGATAGTTTAATCATTCACATTAATAGTATTGACACCTTATTTCAATTGAATTATAATCATATAATTAGAAAGTATAAAGGTTATTATTTTCTCAACACGCGTTATGATAATACAAGTTGGACGGTAGAAAAAATGCAACTTTCTAAAAAGCATCTAACTATTAGTGGCATCTCTAAAGCACAAGATATCGAAAGCTTACAAGAGTTCACTTCAAATCCACCAAATGCGAATGCAAAACAAGAATTCACTGCCACCAAAAAGCAGTTTAAAAAGTTTATTAAAAAGGGTGGTTTTAGCGACATTGAAACTTTTATTCGCATAGAATAAAGATTTTTCATTTACTAATTACATAAAATCACACCAAACCAATTGAAGACAATTTTTAATAAATCTATCGGTGTTAAATCTTGGAGACTACTGCAGCATCTAATTACTGTAATTTCTATATTTTTTTCTTCTTAGACCAATTAAGTTTTTAAATGCCGTATAAAATAAGGAGTTGATTTTTTTAAAACGTAGATTCCGATGACAATCGGAAGGTAAATCCACCGCGGCGAACATTTGCCGAGTTAATATAAATTGAGCGAAAGAGGTATAGTATATATTGAGCTAGCCGAAATTAAGCTGTATAATTGTACATTTTGGCATGATGCTTTAAAAATCCGCTAGATACCATTTGGAAATAAAATAAAATATTTGGACAAAAGGGGAACAAACGTACTTGTACGTTTTTCAGTTGTTATCTGCAAGCTGAAAGAACAATAAAGCTAAAATTTTCCCCTCACTTATAATAATACTTAGAAAATCATAATTACATTTGACCTAAATAAGTCAAGTCTAAAAAAGGTACAATGACACTTGGACAGAAAATTAGGGAATTAAGAGAGCAATCGGGGATGTTTCAGCGGGAATTAGCTTCTAAACTTGAGATTGGAGATGGATTTTTAAGCAAAGTTGAAAACAATCAAAAAACACTAAAAAGAGAGCATCTGATAAAAATTAGTGAACTTTTTAATTGTTCCCTATCAGAATTAGAAGCATTATGGATTGGAACTAAATTGTATGAAATAATAAAAGATGAACAAGAAGCATTAAATGCTTTAAAAGTAGCCGAACAAGAAATAAAATATAGAAAGCAATATGACATACTTTGATGAATTAAGGGAAATAACAAAAATAATTCCCGATACTATTGTTGATTTTTCGATACCAAGAGATAGGACTTCGCCACCAACTCAAGCATCTTCAAATTTTATTACAAATAAAGAACAAGGAGATTGGGCAGAAGATTTGATTTTCAGAGCAATCAATGAAACATCAAAAAATTATGTTGCTGTTCGTTACGGGAAATCTGATGATTTAGTAGCGGGTGAAATTGGGTTTGATGAATTCTATAACGAATTCCAAGACGAATTAGACACAATAGGAAAAAGACCCGATTTATTAGTCTTTAGAAAATCTGATTTTGATGAAAAATTAGGTCACGACATAAGCAAGCTTAAGCACTCACAAATTATTGATTATGTAAAAAAAGCTATTGCAGGATTGGAAGTACGTTCAAGTGCTTTTCTAATTGACAAGTATGAGGGCGAAATGCAGGAAAGAACAAGAACTCATTTGGAGGCTGCATTAATAATTAAAGACAAAATTATAAACGAGTTTTCAGATGTATTTGAACATCCTAAAAAGAAACCTTATTTAGATATACTCAAAAGCATAAACGAAGAAACTATTAATGCAATTACTTTTCGCAGACCAAGTTGGAATTCAACTGAAAGACTACAAGAACTGACTCAATTATTCAAAAACTTAAAAGATAATATTAGCATCAGCCAAAAAAGAGACTATTTAAGTATAACACCAAAGGTTGAGGATATTAAAGTGGTTTATAAATGGGCTGAAACATTCAATGTACCTCATTATTATTTTCAAGTTTTCTTTGACAAGTCGTATGGAATCTCTTTTAAAAACATTCTTACACTTATTACCGATTCTGATAAAGAGGGAGAGCATTATGAAATAAGTAAAGACATTAAAAATCAAAACAAAACCACTATTAAGATAAACACCCGACACACAAATCAAGTTGCGTACAAAATATTGGAACCTGAACATAAAAGCGTTAGGAGAGAAATGGGTAGAGGTCGTTTACTATTCTATGTGAGTTTTGAAAAGGGAATAGCTTATTTAGACATTGATAGCTTAAAGGCATTATTAAACATATCAGATTTTTAAAATGGATTTAGAAAAAAAATATTCGAAAAATACAGACCTGGAACACAGAAAAAAGTTTGCTCAATTTTTCACACCCCAACCGATTGCTGATTTAATGTCGGATTGGTTGTTAGGAAATGAAAACTGCAAAACTATTCTTGAGCCAGCTTTTGGATTGGGTATTTTTTCAAGGACACTTCTTAATAAAAACAATAACCTTAATATAAAAGGATTTGATATTGATGAAACCATTATAAAAGAAGCTAAAACCCACTTTGAGTCTTTCAATAATGTTTCTTTAAATCTTGAAGATTATATGTTTAATGATTGGAAAAATAAATATGACGGTATTATCTGTAATCCGCCATATTTAAAGTTTCACGATTATGACAACAAACAAATTTTACAAGAAGTTGAAAGTAAATTAAAATTCAAGTTCAACGGATTTACCAACCTATATACTCTTTTTCTTTTGAAATCAGTTTTTCAATTGAATAAAGACGGAAGAGCAGCATACATAATTCCTTCGGAGTTTTTGAATTCTGACTACGGAAAATTAATAAAGGAATACCTTGTTAAAACAAAAACATTAAGACACTTATTCGTTATCGACTTTAAAGAAAATGTTTTTGATGACGCAATGACAACAGCATCTATCCTTCTTTTGGCGAATGATAATAATAATTCAGAAATACATATTTCAACTATTGATTCAAAATCAGATTTACAGCTAATCAAACGTTATATTGATTCATATCCGAAAGGCAAAGGAGAGTTTTCATTTGCTCCAAAAGATTTAGACCCAACTATAAAATGGCGTAAATATTATCAAGTACAAAACTCCATTAATTATAATAACCTTGTTCCGTTTTCAACATACGCAAAAGTAGTTAGAGGCATTGCTACAGGGGCAAATGAATATTTCACATTTAAACCTTCAAAGGCAAAAGAGTTCAATATTCCAGAAGCAAACCTATTGCCGTGTATTTGTAAAGCTAAAGACGTAAAAACTAATTTTTTTACCAGTGAACATTTCAAAAATCTTATCAAAAAAGACGAACTAACTTACCTTTTTAATGGACAACAATCCAAAAGTGAAGAAGTTGAAAACTATATCAAAAAAGGAGAGCAAGAAGAAATAAACGAAAAGTTTTTGACCAAAAGCAGAAAGCCTTGGTATGCTTTAGAAAAACGTCCTCCTGCCCCTATTTGGGTTTCTGTATTTAATAGAAATGGTGTCAAGTTTATCAGAAATGAAGCAAACATTTCTAATCTTACTACTTTTCATTGTGTTTATCCAACAAATTCGGACTTGTTCTCTAAGGTAAGCATTGACCTTTTGTTTGCTTATCTATTAACCGATGTTTCTAAAGACATATTTAGTGATAACAGAAGAGAATATGGAAATGGATTAAAGAAGTTTGAACCAAATGACTTGAACAAATCTAAAATGCTTGACTTATCAATCTTATCTCAATCAAAAGTTAAGGAAATTTTAAAATTGTATTCCAATTACAGACATTCAGAAAATGAAAAATACATAGCCGAGATTGACTTGATATTTCGAAATGAATATTCCAACGCAAAAAATCATACACACCTACCCGTCCGGCAGGCGGATTTGCAATTACTCACGGTTTTTTGAATTTAATTATTATTGTTCGTGAACTTACGTTTAGCACAAGCCAGCACTAAACCAAAAATTGCAGAAGAGTATGCCTTTGCCGATACCAACAACTGATAGAAGAAAAGCCAGCGGGTAACAATAGTAAGCGTTACACAAGTCCAAATCCTGATCAAAGCGAACTGAATTAATGCGTTTTAAAGGCCGCATTAATTCAGTTCTAGTCTGTTAACATACTAGTTCTATCCAATTTCATTCCTGAATAGCAGAATGAGGAGCTAGCCGAAATTAGGCTGTATAATTGTACATTTTGGCAAGATGCTTTAAAAATCCGTTAGATACCTTATATTTGGAATTAAAATAAAACATTTGGACAAAAGGGGAATAAACGTACCTTTCGCTTTATTCGGATGTTGGCATCCATATAAAATGAAAAAGACACTTCTTTCAATTCTGTTCTTGTCACTATTGACATTGATTGGTTGCAAATCAAATTTCCGATTGACAGATTCAGATGTCGAGTTTAATCCTTACGAACAAGGCGACATATTAATCTTCACTTCAGACGAAGGAAATAAAGACACAGTAATCATCCATTCAACGATGAGATCGGTGCTAGAAGAAAAATGCTACTCATTTATTCAGTGTATTTATAGCAAACTGACAGAAGACACTTGGGAAGGGTTTTACGTTAACACGAACGAGCCAAATCAAGATTGGACGGGCACATCAATTTTGACTATTCGAGCAGAAAAAAATGGAACAAAGACAGCTTATTTTGATATTAACATAGAAGGTGCATGGTGGTATACCGACTGCGAGGACAACATTGAAAAACTTCGCCAATTTGAACAAGTTGAATCCAATAATGGACAGAAAACTTTCACGGATGTAATTATCATTCCATCTCTTAACAACGAGTATCGAGATCGATCAAACTTTATTGCCAAATTATATTGGAGTTTATCAGAAGGACTTGTTGGATTAGAAAAACTCAATGGAAAGACATGGAGAATTGAAAAAAAATAAAAATACGGATGCCAATCGAGTAGATGGCTCCGACTAATCCTGCGGGATTAGTCGGAGTTCACCTCTCACACCATCCCGCCTTTTGCGTGACGGTTCAATAATGATGCATCAACGTTTGTAGTATTCGACCAAACTGATATAACCTCTCTTTTTCAACCGTTCGATTGTTATTGTAGTTCCTAAAATTGGACTCTGAGCTACTGCCCATCCTCCCATTCTTGTCCTACTCCATGCATACGCTTGTCCTTGGGGTATTCCTAATCGGA
>JABFGJ010000009.1 GCA_013112545.1 Bacteroidota bacterium | reverse complement strand
ATTATTGAACCGCCGTATACGAGACCCGTACGTACGGTGGTGTGAGAGGTGAACTCCGACTAATCCCGCAGGATTAGTCGGAGCCATCTACTCGATTGGATTAAGCCTCTCTAGTGGTGGTGCACCGGTGCCATGCTCACCGGGGATAGTACCAGATGATTTTGATACTTTGAGTTTTAGTGTACAAACAGGACTTGGCTTAAAAGAACAGAAAGCACCAATTTTTAATGTTTATCCTAATCCCTTTGAAGAAAGCTTTACCATAGACTTACCTCATTTAAATTCAAGTGATTATACGATAGAGGTATTTAATCTCTTAGGTGCTAAACTAGTTGAGCAAACAAGCACTGGAGGCCGGATAGATATAGATTTAGGCGATGTTGATGCAGGAATTTATTTTGTTAAGGTCAATAAGGGTGATAATATCAATATGATTCAATTGAATAAAATCAATCAATAGATAACATGTCAATTATTGGGAGCCCAAATTCAGCAATGATTTTGGGCTTTTATATGTTTATTTAAAAAACCTGAATTTTATTTTCTATAATACAAGATATATATAATTAGTAAAACGATGTTAGCGAGGATACCTAGAATTATAACTAAAGTTTTGTTTTTGGAAGGGGTCATGCAACTATTTAAAACGATATACGGTATTTTTTATCATTAGTTTCTAAAAATTAAATGAAAGGTAAATTGTGTTTTCATTATAGATTTATTTGAAGGAAAGTCTATGTGAGGGGATGTTTTCAAAATATCTATTTAACATAATATTAATTATAGGACAAAAGCATAGTTTTTGTTTATATGTGTTTTGCTTATTCTTTAGATCCTATAATGTATATTTTGTCTGCGTTTCATTTAAGCTCTTGTAAGCTTTGCTTTCAGCAAAACCAACAAATGCTAAAACTCAACTTGTCCCGATTCTTTCAATCGGGATAAATAGTTCACACTGTCCGCCCAATGATTCTAATGAACATCTCGTTTGCTTGTGTCCTATAATTTGTCGTTATGTCTCCGTACATTTCGTCTGTCGGGATTCGCCTATGAGGGAAAACCGACTTTAGGAGGTTCACGAGCACCGTTGAAAATATACCCGTCGCGAGTAAATAGCCGCTATTGGCTTTATATGATACTCATGTTTGATTTAAACTGAATATTACAAGGAATTCCATATAACATTTCGTTTAAGCCAATCCCACGCCTTTTTAAAAATTTATTCTTGCCCGCCCCAAAAAAAATTATGAAGAAGCTCGCTTGCATGCGAAAATGCGCTTTGCCTTAATATGATAAGGCTTATTTCGCATTTTCTTTGCTTAACGCTCGCTATTGGTTTATCTGCTCTTTTTTCTTGATAAAAAAGAGCCAAAAAATCAAGAAAGAAATAAGCTTCCACGCGCTCTGTCTAAATGCAAGTAATTCTATTAAAGTAAAAACGACAAGCGCCTTTAATGAATTACTAAGCATTTAGCCATTCACGGCTACCGCCGGCCCGCATTTCTTTCAGGCCGCGCTTTTTAGATTTCGTTATTTAACATAATATTATTCGCATCAATTTAGTCTAAAGGGCTATCTTTATCTATCCCTCAGTTCAAATAATCTAGTCTTTTTTAGAGGCTTTACAAATTCAAAGCCAGCTGCTGCTGATAATTTAACTTTTACTTGATCATTAAAACCAGAACGGTTTTCCTCTTCAAATTTTATCTTACAAGTATCTGATATATATAACTTTCCTAATTCCTCTTTTGTAGTCACCATTATGTACCTATTTCTGCCTGCAAGCCTTAAATAGTACAGGTTGGTATTGTTTTGTTTCAACTGACCTATTAAAGAAGTTGTTTCTTCTGATTTAGAAGCATAACTTACTTCGAAATTGTAAAAGTTATAGTTTATACCTATCACAATACAATCGTCAAATAGAGACTTTGTTACAACACTTTCAAGATTTGATTCCACAACGATTGTTTGATTTTGATAAATGAATCTTTGCAACCAAGAATACTCCAATTTTAAACCCCAATTCTTTAAAATCAGATTAGCTTCGATATTATAGTTTCTTTCAGACTGTTCTATTGAAAATCTTTCTTCAATAAATACTTTCCTATCCAGAAATGTTTCAGCAGTTATGATAGCCCTATCTCCCTTGTTTTTCTTTCTTTTAGGTTTTCGCAAAAGTATTCCTAAGTCTCTGTATAGTTGAATTTCAGCGTCCCTTGAATTAAATTTTCGCTCAAGAAGGGTTTTAACTTCTACCAATGATTCTTTAAGCAAGGGAGCACCTTTTACAACAATTTTGCCTGATTCTAACAAAGATTGTTTTTCCTTTTTTAACTTCTCAATTAACTTTTTTGCATTCTCTTTTTTAGGCCAAATTTTATCGTCTAAATGCTTAATTCTTTTTTCTAATATTTTATGATCTACTTCAAGGATTTGTGTAATTCTATCAATTACATTAATAGTAATAGATAGATCCTTCATTTGAAAACTTTTCTTGGCAAGATTAACGTGAAAAAGGGTAGCTCCATCATCATGAAAATGGTAGAACCAACGAACAAAGGTGAGAGAAACAAAAACCATATCAATAAATAAGTCCTTGTCAACCATTCCAAGATCAAATGGATCTCTCATTCTTATATCATAATAATTAGTAACTACAAATTCGAAATTTGTTAGTACTGGCATTATATCATATCCATAGGAAATGGAAACATTAGTTTCAATACGAGTTCCATACATTAACGTATTAAAGAAATGATAATGCTTTTTAGGTAGTGCTATTGCTGCAATATGAATTAATGTTTTTTGGAACTCGTAAAAGGCAACTGATTTAAATAAACTAGATTCAAATTGGTGTAAAGTTTCATCCTCAATAGATAGCTTTTTCTCGAGTATTATTGTTCTTAACTCAGAAATTGCATTTCCTTTTTCTTTAAATGATATTACATTTTGATACTTATTTTGAAGATTCAGAAATTGAAGGTCAAAAATTTGAATATCTTTATTTGCTTGAGTTATTTTCCTCAGCAATTCATTCCATTCATAATAAAGTGAAGAATATCGACCAATACTACCGTTAGCCAAACTACTAAGTATACTGTTAAATTGAATGGGGTAATCTTCTTCAAACGATCTAATAAAAACCCTCTTTAACTGTTCGTTAAAGTATTTTAAGGTAGAATAATCAAGGGATAAATTTGAGTCAAATAATACTCTTTGATACCAACCACATACCAAGGTATAATTGAAATTCTTAAATTTCTCTTCAGTTAGAACCTTAGTCCTTAACGATAATGTTATATCAAGAAATTCTTGAGCTCTCTGTTTGTAGAATGGTTGTATTTCTCTTTTCGATTGACTCCATTGACGAACAACAGCTAAGATCATTTCATTCAGGGAACGGCTAAAATCTAAAAGAACCGCAATTTGATTACGATCTGCAAGAATATGGCCTGTTTCTATTATTCTCTTTAAAGAAGCCTGATAAATTGATACGCTACCCCACCCTTTTCTTAGCTCAATATTTTTTAGAAATAGATTTTCAAACTTACCTTGATCAGTAATTAGAGTTTTTATTTGAAATTCTAACCTTTTGGTTAACTCTAACAAGAATGATGAAGTTTCTTCTTCATTCCCGTTAATTATATTCCAATCAACAACTGCAGCAATTGAACTTAGTGCCTTATAATACTCCGTTTGGTCAAGCTTGCTCATACTCTAACAATGTATTTTTATTAATTAGAATTACATAAGCTGCCCTATTTGAAACAATCCAAAATAAATACAAGACAAAAAGAAGAAGTAGAGTAATTGAATGAATAATTAAAAATAATAATGGGATAAAGTCAATAGGGTGTATTCCAAAATATAAAAGTTTACAAACGGATACCGCTGTTATAAAAGGAAATAGAAAAACAAAGTAACGTATAAACTCATCTTGTCTTAGAATATTGAGGCCATTCACATTATAATAACTTGAAATCTTATTGAATTCATCAATCAATCTAGGTATTATGAATATGTATATTGATAAAAGCGCAGTCGTAAAAAAACCCAATCCGAATTCAAGATTATAGGTAGTGCTTTTCATAAATTGAAACATATGTTTATCAATTTTTTCAGGCATGAATGAAAACCAAACTAGAAAAAACATCCAAATGAACATTATCAACAAGTTTGTAAATCGCCAGAAACTTAGTTTTTTAGAATGTGGAAATACCTTGATGAATAGGTGGTCTATTATTCTTGTTAAAACTGGAATGAAATTCATATTTTCTTTATAGTTTTATATTAATTCAATTTCTGAATTCGATTTATCAATTCTACAGCTCCAACTTCCCTTGATTTTTATAGGCCGCGGGAGGCTCTTTATAATCTCTAATATTTTATCCCAAACTTCTTTAGCTTATTAACTGACTTTTCTAGTATTTGTAATCGTTTTAAATCAATATTTTCTTTTCGTTTAAATTTTTGAATTACAGTCTTGATAACACTAATTTCATTAAAAGATAAAACATTTGTTTGACTCCCAAGCTGTAATATTTGGTTCCAGTCTTCCTTTGTTAATTTTGAAAACCTATTGTAAATAGTTGTTGGATCAATAATTTGATCTTCTGCTAATCTACTTATGTTAGATATCTCATCAAAGTTTATTTCGTTAGCCACCAAGAAATCAATAAGATCTGCTCCTTTTAAAATCTCATTATCTGTAAAATTGCCATTTCTTCGGAGCTTACCTCTTATTATTGCTATTGTATTTTGCTGAGATTGGCTTAATATGTCAGTTCTAACCATGTAAATATTCAAACCATCCCAAAAACGAATTCCTAAATCTGTAATCCGTTGTAATTTGTTGTATTTCAATTTCTCTTTGATATCATCCTCTTTCTTTTCATATCGTTTTATAAAATCTTTCTCTGAAATACAATATTGATTTATAATTTCCATATCGAATGGATTATCTTTCTTATCTATCAACTTTTGCCATGTTTTTTCAGCCTTTGCAGCTTCACTTATTAACAATACATTTAAAGATGTAAAAAAATCATAAACATAAATTAATCCTTTCTTTAGTTCAATTTTGAGCTGATTATCAATTACTTGTTTGTTCCAAATAGACCCAAGATCAATTTTGCCATCGGTAAGTTCATGCAATAAAGATAAAGAATAGGCTACCGTATGAGATTTAATGTTGGTATCCCCTATCGGATCTTGATTCTTTCTACCAAATAACTTATCTGTCGCTTTAAAAAGTATGCCATTGGCAACAATATCTTCCCACATTATGCTTGTTGGTTTTTGTTTCTTGAATTCTTTTTCTGCTTCTTTTAAATAAAAATTGTAATTCTTTTGAGCTCCTTTTGAAACATGATATGGCATTCTTTTATATATATTCATAAATTTTGCAACATCAGACTTTAAGATTTTCTGTGAAGTCGGAAATTTTAATTTAAATGCTTTTTGCTTGCCTTTAGTTGGTTCTTTATTTAAAGACTCTCTATACTGACCCTTTACCCTCTCGAAGAACCAAATTGTTTGTTTATTTCTATCTTCAGGGTCTATAGCATAAGTGGTTCTCGATAACTCTTCTAACTTTATTAAGAATGCATTATTCGAAGTTAAATCGAGTTCAGATACTTTATTTTGACTATTTGCATATCTAGAAATAAAAGGAACAATCTCACTTTTCTTTTCCTCGTCTTTTATTACAGTCAACTTCATTTGAACAAAGACCTTAGATAGATCTGCTTTATGCTTTTTTAATGTATGAAAAAGTGAAGCAGTTGTCTGACCGCCATTTACAATTTGAAAATCCTTAACTTCTATAATAGCAAATTGACCATTTTCCACTTCTGTCTTAACAGTCATAGCGGTTGCAGCCAATCCATTATTGTATGGTAAAAACATATGTGGCTCCTCTTTTATAGTATCTCTAATTCCTTTATTTACTTTACCTGTCTGTTGTAGAAATGCTCTTACATTGCTTTCTAATAGTCGAGTGCCATAATTTTTATATAAGGCTGCTAATGTATTTCCTGGAACAATAGCTAAAAAACATTCATACAAATCATTCTCTGAAGGCATCATTAAACACGGTAATGTTACGCCAAGAGTTTGTTTAAAATCAATTTCGATTGGTTCTCTATTATATTTCGATTGAGATAAACGATGCAGACGTTCTAAATCCCATATGTTTATGTTAATTAATAGATCTTCAAATCCTTTTATAGTAGTACTCGGTGCATCAAAAGGGATATTCCCATTAGAAAGAATAAAAATATTTACTCGTATAAAATCATTTCTATGTTTTTTAATAATGCTTGCCAAGCCAAAAGCTTCTGTGGCGGGTTCAATTTCATCTAAATGACCTTTTAATGCGGCATTTAAAAATTTGGTTGACCACTTTAATAAGCTATCAAATTCAGGTTTTCTAAGAGAAAAAATTTCATTTGTGTCAACGTAGTGTGATAAGAATAAGTCAACGCTTTCAAAACCCTCTTCAATTGCATATCCGTTGATTTTAAATTCTATATTCTCAAAGCGATTTTCTTTTGTAAATGAACATAATCTAACACCTTCAGTTTCTTCAGCCTCAGTTAGATTTTCCATTATAAACTCAGTAAACTTATCCTCTTTGGATGCTCCGTCGTCATCAGAATATGCCATCGAATTAACTTCGTGAAATACTTCTTGAACATATTGTTCTAATTCGAAATCCGTATGCACTGACTTTTTAACTGTCATATCATTTCTTTAATTACATTTTCATAGTCTACCTCAAAAGGCTCACATGCTGTCAAATCTATTTGGTACTTCACATTGTGGATTGCAACATTATTAATATTTTCAATTGTCAATGCAGGAAATCCATCACTCAATTTATATGCCTGCTGAGAACGGAGAATAAAACCAAAGTCATCATAGTACTTTTCATCTCCAACTGGAACTCCAATTATGTCTAATTTTTTTTCAAAAAAACTTAGTATATCATTAAACTTTAGAAGCTTTTGTTTTATCTCTTTAATTAATTCACATAAAGTATGCCCTCCGTTATTCAAAATATCCAAGTGAAAAACATATAAATACAAACTTTCCAGTCTAGTCCAATCTAATTGTAATTCACTTGCAATATTCACGGATGGCTTTGTGGCTTTTGAAGTTTTCACTTCTACTGCTTTTAAGTTATTACTAAAATCTTGATTAGTGCCTTCTGGTCCTGTCCATGAGTCAATACAGTTTTTGTAATCTGAAGATTGACTCAATAATGCATTTAAAAATGATAACTCGCCATATAATCCTCGCTGTCGTTCCTTTGATAGTAATACTCCATTAACTCTAGCAAACAGCTTACCCCAATAACTGACCTTCTCATTGATTATATGAGGTATATCACTTTCTAATTTAATTGATTCTAAAGCGTAAGTTAAATCTTCTAAAAAAAGTATAAATACATCCATCAAGTCATTGTCTGACAAAATGATAGTTATATTTTTTTTATCATTTAAATTAAGAACTCTAATTTCAACACCATGAAATCTTTTAAGGTAATTCCTGTCCATTGAAATATTTTCACTTACCTCAATTTGAAACATTTTTGCATTTGAAGCACCGATTCTTCCAATATAGCAGTTTGCAAATCCCAAATTTGAAACCTTATCTCTTGTAGTTAGTGTTCTAGAATCAATTTCTTGATTCTTCCATATCTCTTTGTAATCAACTGTCAACTTCATCATTATCATCGCTTTCTTGAAGAATATCTTCAAAGTCTGAATTTATAGGTCTTGCAGCATATTCAAATTTTTGCTCTTTATCAATAATTGGGAAGATAATCCCTATACCAATAATTGGCGTATTGTCTTCAATATTTCGATATTCAGAGGAATCTATTGGCATAAGAACTAATAATGGTTTACCAGTTCGTTTTCTGTTTAATTTAATTTCGTTTTCTGTTAGCTTCGAGTTTGAATCAAAAGTTAAATCTACAGTTCGGTGTTCCTTTGCTAAGATTGCATTTTTTCCATTGGGAACTTGTAAGAGATTTGTATCATCCCCTGTAAATGTCCGAGTTGCTAAACCTCCTTTAAATTCACCATTTTGCCACTTTATTAAACTTTTATTTTCATTCTGAGAATTAATCCATATAGCAACAGACCATTCTGTCAATAATCCATCTTGGTTTTGTTTATTAATATATGCTGTGACTACATCCAGACGATGCTTTTCTACTCTAACTGTTGATAAGAAGTCAATTATTTTTTCAGAATTAATGTCAATCCACAATAGTGAATTTGTTTTACCGCTACTTGTTAGTTTTTCAATGGGATTTGAATCCAATCTTGAAAGAAAGTAATTATAAACACTATAATTTCCTTTAACATCCTTCTTATTAAACGAATAAGTTTGAATCACTTTGCCAGAATAGCCAACTTGAATTTTTTCATGGTCTTTCATTTTAGTAAGTGATGTTACCATCAACATTCCGGGGTGAGTCCTAACTTTTAATTGGTAGTCTGCAGGTCTTCTATTATTTGCTGCCATTTCATCAAAGTCATGTCTCATTTCTTCTGTTGCCATAGTGACATGTCTATACCAATCAACTAAATCAGCAGTTGTATACAATCGACATAAATCTACATACCCAGGCCTGTAACCAAACCAGCGCCCCATTTGCATCAATGAATCATACATTCTTGTAGTCCGTAAATAATAACTAACCGAAAGACCTTCTAATGTAATTCCTCTCGCTAACTTATTACCACCAACAGCAATTACAGATAGTCCAACAGCTTTATGAGCATCATAATCTATCTCCTCGATTCTATGGTATTCTAAAGAATTTGTCCTTTTTAGCCCATGTACGGATCTTACCTCAATCTTAGTTACAGCAGCTTTTAACACAGCTTTTACTTCTTCCCAAGTATGAATGATAATTTTTGGATCATTATATTCAATATTTTCCTTTACCTCCTTAGTTGTTGGTAAAAAATCATCGTAGAACATTTCTTCTAACTCACTTAACAAGTTTCCTTGACCAGAATTAATTTGATTGATATAACCTCTTAATATTTCATTGACCAACCATGCGATTCTATCAATCCATAATACACGGAGTGCAACATGCACTAACATTGAAGAGTGCTTATTACCATGACCTCTTAATCGTCGTATTGCGTTTGTTAAAATAAATGACTTAATTGCAGTTTTTAGCGATGATGGCACATCTTCAGGTAGTTCATGTGCATTTTCACTATTTATTCTTCTTGGAAATAACGGTTCTTGATCCTCAACAAAACGAATAATATCTAAACCATCAGTTGATTCTCCTGTATTTTGATTTTCGAATCCAAAAACCTGAGCAGCACCTATGTAATTAGAAGGAGGAGGAATATTTATAATAAAGTCTCGGGGAAATAAATCTTCCCCAACTTTTAATTTAACGTCTTTTACGAATGTTTCAAGTTCTTCACTCCATGAAGATGGTATATAGAGATTAGCATATGGAGTGGCAGTGTATCCAATAAAAGTGTTTTGATTAAATAAATTCAGGAGCGTTCTAATTAATCGATTTATTGTCTTTACATCGAATTGAGTACCTGAATTAACTGATGCATTATCAGCTTCATCATCAATTATAAGTAGAGGTATATTCATTAGTTTTCTTTGACCATCCACGTCAACAGCAAATTGGTTTAACCAAAGAATTAAGTTTTCCAAGATACTCTTATTCTTTTTGATTACGAGCACAGTAGGACTTTTACCACCAATAGGTACATTAATCTTAGATGCAATCGAACGGTTAAAGTCCCCTTTATTATCAGATGATGTATATGAATAAATCTCAGTATCAACTGCATAATCCCCTACTCCAACTTTTACATTTAGATGTCTTAATAGAAAATCAGAACTTTTCCTCCCTATATAACCTTTATCTACTCTTAATTGGGTTTGTGATCGAAGCGAATTATACATCCCAGCCATTACAATTATTAATTTGTAACCAGCATCTGTTGCTTTATTTATGATTCCCGTGTAATTAGCCGTCTTACCAGACTGGACATTTCCAACAACCATTCCTCTTCGGTCCCAACTTCCATTAATTTTAGGATTAACACATTTATCGAGAATCTTATCCGTCAAATCATCGAGACTATCAACAGGAAAGGATCCATCATTCATTTTTAAATACGATTTATATCGATTCCATAATTGCCATTTGATACCAGCTTTAGCATCAAAAAGCCAAGGTTTAATATCTCGCTCTACTAGCATGGTTGCCTCACCGCTATAAACATCAAAATCAGCTTGTAGCTGAATAATCAAATCCTCTTTATTAACTTCAGAAAATCCCGGCATGAGAAATACGTTTTCCACCTCTTCACTGATTATTTCTGGTGTTATTTTTGTGTTTTTATACTTGTTATTGCCTAAAAAAATATGGGCTATATTTCTTGCGCTTTCAAAATTATCCATTAATTAAAGTATTGATTTAGTTCGGGATATTGATTAAAAGGCTCAATATTAAAAATTTGCTTAATAGCAGTATCTCTATTCATACCTTGTGATTTAAGTGAAGAATAAATCATTTTTGCTACATCAATTGTTCCTTGATCAAGTTCTAAAACATCTTCTCTTATCTCGTGGCTTTCTGGTTCTTCACTATGATATTGTATTATTGATTCAACCGGTGTGGAGTTCCCTATCAATTTTAGAGCTGTTTTAAATTCCTTTTTTGATATGCTGTCTTGTTCGAGTAATTTTTTTATTAGAGAATGATCAGTATTTATGTAATAATACCTGGCATTGTCTCTTGTTTTTCTCGCTTTCCAAACAGTTTGAAAATCAAATGCTTCAATTGAAGAGTCTAACATTATTTGATTTCCACGAAACCTATGAATTGACCCTGCTTTTGAACGAGTCAATTTTCCTAAACGAATTAGATCTTTTCTAACATTAAAAGACGGTGTTGCAGTGGCCTTTTTTATATCAATTTTCCAATCATGGTCTAGTTTATTTGGAATATCAATTAAAATTCTTGCATTTTTAAAATGTTCATTTTTTGCGAATAATCCTAACCAATCTCCATGTAATAATAATCGATTTTGACGATAGACATAAAACCCTTGTAGTTGATACCATTCATCTGTTTTAGCATTCTTCCTTTCGTCAACCTTTAATTTTGAAATATGCGGTAAAACATAACACTTTATCTTAACCTGTCCTTTATCTAAGGCTTCATTAGCAACTACTTGCCCCCCTTCAGATTGTTTCATAAATGGATCCCAAGGTTCTAGCTTATTACCATTCATAAATATATTAATCCGTTTTTGTTCCATAAATCTGTGAAAAACTAAACATAAATGCTTTTCAACTAATGCAAATTCAGCAAGAAATACATCCATTGCAGATTGGTTTTCCTTTTTTGAATTACCAACTAAACGATCCATCTTTTCCCAGATAACTGTTGTGCCTGTATTTAATTTATTCAAATTAGCTACAAGTGAATTATCAGAAATAAAGTTTAGGAGTGACCATCTTTTTGTTTCATTTACATAATCTAAATCCCAGCATCTATTGATAATTGCATAGCCATCACTCTTTGTTGCGACAGTTAATCTTTTACATTGCGAAAATGATGATGTCTTTAAACCCAGTCCAAATCTTCCTAAATCATCTTCGTCTCTCTCATCTATAGGGTCTTTACTCCCAGGCGTCATAGCATTTTTTAACTTATCTAGGTTCATTCCAATCCCATCATCTGTAATAGTTGTAAAAGAATCAGAGCCTTGCCAATTATAATTAATCCAAACATTTTGAGCTTTAGCAGATATACTGTTATCTATAATATCTGCAATAGCTGTTTGTAAATTATATCCAAATGCTCTAAAGGTATTAATCATTGCACCTGCTTCAGGAGGTGTTTCCTCTTGTTCTATGTCTTTAAATAATTTCATTTTCTGAAACTGTTTTATATACTATTTCTGCAATTTGCAATGCTAAAAATGGTGGCACAGCATTTCCTACTTGATGATATTGTGCTGTCCTACTTCCTCTAAATAAGTAGTTATCCGGAAATGTTTGGATTCTTGCTGCTTCTCTGACTGTAAGTGTTCTGCATTGAGTAGGGTCATAATGAATAAAAGTATGTCCATCTTTAGAAATATGGCAAGTAACAGTAGATGCGGGTTTATTTCGCATTTGCACTTTAAATCTATCAACGAATTTGCCTGAAAGAACATTCGCATGCTCAGGTAGCAATGTTTTATTTTGTTTAGCAAAATCCTTTATCCTAGGAAATTCATTATTGTTTTCTACAAAAATTGCTGAAAACAAATAACGCATTAAATCTTGTGTAAGATGTCCTCTAGCATCGTGATTAGTAACACCATTTAATTCTTTATCTAAGTACCATTTTTTTAATTTATTATTTCCTTTAAAGCTACTAAGTTTACTAGTAAACTCTGAACCTAAATCAAGATTAATTTTATCAAATCCCTTAGTTAACCCATTTAGTTCTAAACTCCCCCAGCTTTTAATGATTTTTAAATTTTGATTCATTAATTTTTTCCAACCTTCGGAAGAATCCTCTAAGTTTTCATATACTTTCTTTGGTCTTCCATTACTATAAAGATCAGTCTTATGATTTTTAATAAACTTTCTGTTTAGTTTACTTCTTAATGGAGGCAAGTCACTTATTACATCTTGTAACTGAACTTCTTCTTTTTCATTAAGATATTCTCCAATATGTTTGAGACCTTTTCTAATTCCAAAAAGAATTACTCTATGTCTTTTTTGAGGAATGCCAAACTTTTCCGACTTAATGAGGTAGTCTATATCTTTATTAACAGGTTTAACAAAAGAATGAATTGTATACTTATTTTCAACTGTTAAATCCTTTTTCATCCAATCAAAAACCTTTTCATCATCAACTTTTGCAGAAAGTAAGCCTTTAACATTTTCCATTACAAATATTGCAGGCTCATGATTTTCAATGATTCTTAGATACTCTCTATACAAATAAACCCTGTGGTCTTTTTTATTAATTCCACCTACTCTAACTCTTCCTGCGCTTGAATATGCTTGACACGGTGGACCTCCTATTAAAACCCAATTTTTCTCTCCTTTTAACCTCTCCTTAATTAAAGCATCAACAATTTCAGGTGGCCAATTTTTAGAGCCTAATTCAATTAGTCGTGCTTCACTTTTCGCCTTTTTACCTTCAGGGTAATCGTTCAATAATTTTTCAATTTGTTTTTCTCTTTCAGCGATATCAGGTTGCTTTAATGCTCTATAATATGCTTTTGGAACAGTTTTGTTATCCTTCTTGAATTGACGATAAAAGCTTCTTAGAGTAAGTGTTTTATGAGCATTCTCTTCTTTTTCAATAGAAAGCTTGATATCAAATATAGATTTCCCATTTTTATCTTTTAATGACATGAATCCCTCCCCTAGACCTCCGGGCCCGGCAAATAAATCTATTATTGGTATTCTCTTTTTCATTTTTAAGATTTTTTTTTACCAATTAAGTCTTTAGCATCTACCTCTAATATTTCGGCTATCTGAAATAAAATTTCCAAACTTGGCTGTGTTCTATTTTGAACATAAGAATTTACCATATTGTAACTCTTTCCTAGCTTTTCCGCTAGCCAAACTTGTTTTATTCCTTTAATTTCAAGGACTTCCTTAATTCTATTCATTCAATCAATTTGAAGGGCGTAAGATATAATATAAAATCGAATTTATCTCGAATTTTAAGATGTTTTTATTAAGGCAAAGTTAGATTTCTTGGGCGTGCCCTAAAGGTCGGGCTATTCGTTCATACTCCTCTCCGCCTGAGGCGGATGTGGGGTAACCACTTCTATCCCTCACGCTGCTTCAAATAAGTATCCCGAGAAAATCGGGACACCTATTATTCGCATTACTTAAGCGGTATGTAAGAGTTGTTGTTTTACTTGAAATGAAACGTAAAATTCCAACACTTCCCTCATTTAGAATAATTATTTTTTTCCCTCCCTTTTAAGAGAAAAACTGTTAAATAGCTGAGCTATTTAACATAACGCAGTACATTATAGGACAAAGAAGCGTAGCGGAATTCATGAGATACAATTAAAAATAAACATGAATCGAACCAAAAGCATGATTTTCGTAATACGAGTTTTAGTGAGTATTTACACATAATAGCAGTTCTTGGACTGTACTCTGTACAATAACGACAGCTATTATGTTAAGAAATTTACGGCTCACAACCTGAATCTTCTTTCTTTTGTCAACTATCCGTCTATGGCGGATGTCTGCGTTCCTTAAACTATGCTTGTCCCGATACATCGGGATAAATATCTCTCACTGCCTTCCCAATGGTTAAAATGAACATCCGTTGGCTTTTAGCTCGTGTCACTTTAATTTTTTATTTGAACTCGTGAACTTGACTCTCGTCTGCGTTTGTCCTATAATTAGTCATTATGTCTTCATTCGCTTGGTTAGCTCATTTCGCCTAATCGGTAAATAGCCGCTATTGGCTTATTCTTGTACTTAGGCTTAATTTGTCTTGAATATGGCAAGGAAATGCATTTAGAATTTCGTTTTAGCCAATCCCACGCTTATTTAAACTTTATTCTTTAGCCGCCCCCAAGAAAATTTAAAAGGATAGCTCGCTTGTACCGATTATTATTTTAAATGTCGCATAAATGCTCCTTAAAATATATATCGGCATAATACTTTTTGATAATTCATGTTCGACATTCAATTAGTAAGTTGGTATCACATGCAAAAATGCGTTTGCTCATGCCTCATTAAGGTTCAACTGTATTCGCGAACTCGTAAACTCGTTTGGCCTTAATGTTAAGGCTTTTTCGCATTTTTTGTGCTTAACGCTCGCAGAATTGATTGATGTTCGTTTTTGCCTTAATGCAAAAAGAACCAAAAAAATCAAGAAAGAAATAAGCTTCCCCGCTCCCTTAAAATTTTTTCGGCTTTCAGATTACGGCTCTTACAGCCTAAAATTTTAATTCCCGCCTGCCTTGCTTCGCCGTAGCTTTGCAAAGGCAAGCGCCGGCTCGCATTTCTTTCAGGTCCACGCTTTTTTAACATAATGTATTACAATAAATATGTAAATAATTGAAAAATTTCATGTCCCCTCTTTAGAACCCTGAGCCTTCCTCCAGAAGGCTCTTTTACCCCCTCAGTACTTTGGGATGGAATCCATGCAAGTGCATATACTAAACTAAATTCTTATTCCTCCTGATAAACATCAAAAGTAGAAAGGTTATCAATGTCCAACTCATTTCTTATCTTGCTATTCCAGTCCAACATCCCTCCCATATTTCGACCCTGTTCGGTATCTTCTAAGAATTGGTTTTTGTTTGTTTCAAGTTGGTTTAAACTTTTTTTGTATAGTTCTTCTATACTTTTCATTGATTTATCAGAAGAAGTTATTGAGTTTTCTAGTTTCCTTCTTTCTATTTCTACCAAATCAAAATACATATTAAAGAAACAATTCGTTTTTTCATTAATATGCCATCGATAAAAACTTTGGTAGACATCAAAGATAGAAGCTGTGAAAACATTTGTAGAGTCATCATATTTATTTACATCAAGAAATAGTTTCCCTTTAAGCTGATAATCTCCTTCCGACTCTTTATAAGCTGTATTTTGCGGTAATTCCTTAACGGAAAATCTTGTATTGCTCCATTTGAAAGCGGGATAATTGAAAAAATCCTTTAATTTAATAGCCTGCTTAAATTGATATGCTTGATTGCTTACAGTGTTTGAATCACTCATAAACAAATGGTTACTATCTATCTTATAATTTAGTTTTAATTCATTATTAAACTCCCAAAAGAACTTATTATAGGGCAAAACTGTAAGTTTTTGATAATCTGTCAAGTTTGAAGTGTTGAGCTGAAACATTGGCAAATTAAATAAACTATCTTGGCTGTAGGTAAATAATACGGCTTTCGTATAAATCCTTACAGCTTTCTCATTTGCTTTATGATATAAAAAGTCATAATTAAAGTCAACATGTTCAAAATAAGCTTCTCCCCCTTCCTTCCTAAAAGTTTTGGTAATTTTTAAGTTCTTCTGCGTGAGATGGTCTTTATCATAAATAGGCATGAATGGAAAAGCGTCTAAACGACTTCCTTCCAGTTCTATTTTTAGAAAAGTGGTATCACTTGCATTTATCCATAATTTACAAGAAAAATAATCTTGCTTATTTTTTTTAGGGTATAAATAAAAAATGTGAATAGAGTCCAAATTCTCATCGGTATAAACTTTTACCAATCGGAGATAAAATTTTTTCTTTATGCGCCTTTTTTTATACTCTAAAGGACTATCCGGAAACAAGTCTGAAGGCGTAAAAAGTTTATGCAACATAATAGGCTTTGAAGTTTCTAAGGAAGCAAAAAGTGAATGGTTTGTTTTTTGAAGACCAACTCTTCCGGTTTTTAGTTTTAAGTTCAGCAAGCTATACCCTTTAATTCTTGCATTGTAAAAATTTTCTACCAGTTCTATATGTTGATTATCAATATAGCTTTTTAGTTGATAATACGCTTTAGCCTGTTGAATACCATCTGACTGTTTTTCTTTACAAGCTATTATTAGGTCATAGAGGTAGGAGTAGTCTTTCGGTCGTATAGTAACTTCACTAAGCTGATATATGTTTTCTTTTAACCGGATGTTGTAGCTTTTTTTCGATCGTATTAAAGAAACCGTTTTGTTCTCATAGCCAATATACGATATGACTACACTATCAGACCATGACTGAATTCCCAGTTTGAAGTAGCCTTCTGTATTGGTAATTGAAGCGGTATTTGTTGAATGATTGTATACAGTAGCATAAGGTAACCCTTCCCCGGATAAAGAATCGGATACCGTTCCTTCAAAAACAAGTTGTGTTGATCTTTGAGCATAAAGACTAAATTGCCAAAGAACTATTACGCTTAAAAACAATGCAAATTTTTTCATAAAATGATGGATATAAAACCAGGTAAATTCAGAACTGTGTTATTTGTTTGATAATTGTGCTAAAGAAACAGTTTTAAAAAAATGAGAAATTAAACACACAAAATGATTCTGACTCCAATGCAAAATACAAGGCAAAGGAGCATTTTCTATAAGTCTATCTAAATTTATTTTTACACCTAAACTCCTAAGTCCTAAAAATTCTGCTGTGTCTGCAATATTTGACAACGATGTACCTTGACGTGTTGTTTCACTTAATTTTTTTAACTTTTGTAACGAAATAGAACGGCCATAATGCTTTACGATCATTCGCAAGCAGGTTGGTCCGCAGTCCATCACCTCTGATTGTAAATAAATTTTGAATTTCAATTATAAATTAGCTTTTTTTATATTCTCAACTTTTTCAAGTGTGAAATGAAATATAGAGTTATCAATATTTAAATACTTCATCTCAACAAATCCAAATGTCTCTGAATACCAAAACTCTGCTGAAGAGAATCCAATAGCTGAATTTGCTGTTGCCTTTATGTAATAAACTGGAATTTTTTGTGAAAAGGCATACCACTTGGTAATTTTATTAATGACTTTATAATCAAATTTTCGCGTCGTAACACCTTCCCATTCTAACCATAATTCGTTTGTGTACGGAGCACCACCTACGTCTAAATTCCATGCATACTTATCCCCAACTGTCACAGGTAGTTTAACAAAAGGGTAAGGATTGAGGTTTAATATTGAAAAATAAATTGGTTTCCGAAAAGGATGAAGCCAAATATTCTTACAGTTATCGATTAATCCAGATGAATACTTAGGATTGAGTGAATTATACTTTTCATTAAAATATTCATATTCTAAGCCTGACTGTCTATAGTTTGGCAAAACCATCCGCATGTTCTCACCTTCTTTCTCATTACACATAAAGGCTACTTTTGTGATTACATCATAACTAGTATCATTTGTTGACGCTAAACCCTCCGACTCATTCTTAATGAAATATTTCATTCCATTTTTCTCAAAATAATATTTAAATTCAAATAATAATGAATCTTTGTAGATTAGATTATCCTCTGAGAAATCTGAAATAAATGTAGAATCACTAAATGCATATTCTTCACATATTCCATCATCGCATTGATATATAAAATTACTTGAAAAGCACTCTTGACCGGAACAACAATTATTAGTAACCAAGACTAAGAAAAGAAAAATAAAATAGGATAGTATTTTTTTATGCATAATATTTAATATTCAAGTATTTAATGTGATTTTTTTGAAAACTTGAACATTCTCCGACAGCTCTGTCCAATGTTTCCATTGCGCTTTATAAGGGTCGTACCCGCATTTTAATGGTTTGCTTAAAAAATCATTCTGATCAATCCTAAATGCCCTACAGTCACTACAAATGTTTCTAAATTCACAATTCTTACATACATCAATCCGATCCTTTGAGATTTTCCAACCTAAATTAATCTCACCATCACTAATTATTTCTGTTAAGTCATCCTTATCTAACTTTAATTGTTTTTTATTGTTGAAATAAGCAAACAATAATGGATTTAAAAAATCAATATCATTTATAGCCATTTTGAAATTAGGCAACTCCTTGATTGTTAGAAGTGCCATTGATTCGACAACATTCTGTCTTATTAATTCCATTTTATCCAAAATCGCAGTTATTTATTAATACATTTAGATTCAATAATTTCATTGAAAATTTCTTGATTAATGGTTTCTTTGTCTTTACCCAGTACATCAAAAATTGCCTGATATAAACTTTCTGTATTTCTTTCATATGCAAAGTATCTCTTAACATTTTTAATACCACCTTCTAAATAAGCTTTTTTACATAAAATTGCTCCAATCACATAAGATGTCCTAGAAGTTTCAGCGAACATCGTTGGCAATCCAGTTAAATCGAAATCTTCTTTTGTTATTTTATTAGTTATAATATAATTTTTTAATTGGCAAATATGCCAAGTTAAATCATAGCCTCTGCTTCCACCAAAATAAGTTGCAATACCTTCTCCAAAGAATTTATTCGGATTAGGGTATTCTTTCCATTGTGCAGTATATAAATGTATCAACTCGTGTGGGTAATATTCAGAATTATTGCCTGCAAAAATCAAATTATTAAAAATATCTGCGAAACCTGCATAATTATTAATTTGATACATATTCGGGTAATAATTCACTCCGTTTAATAAATTAGCATCTATATTTGATTTTGATTTAAAATACTTAAATTCAATAGGTTCGACATTAAATTCTTTAGCTATATGAATGTTAAATTTATTCATTTCTTTAGCATTGTCGTAATTCAAACTGTCTATGTAAAAATATTGGATATTCCCAACCTTATCAGTTTTTAATTTTTTACTGTTTAAATAAAGCGGATTTACTAATTGAATAGAACCCCTTAGTTTGGTTATTCCTAAATCAAAACTTGCTTTTAAACTAATTTCAGCATTAGTATCTAATTCAAAAAGGTTAAACAGAAGAATAGTATCGTTTTTAACACTATAAATAGCAGAAAGTGCAAGTTGATTTATTTTTGAATCATATCCACTTATTAAGTTATAAATATGAATTGAAGGATATTTGATAAAATCTAAGACTTCTACTTTGTATACATCTTCCTTTAACCTTCTATTATGTAATTCATTAAAATATTCTTCTAAAAAAATGATTAATTCATCATTTAGTAAATCATTAGGTAATGCTTGTACATTTATCCTTATTGTATCACTTTTTTGTGAGGTTAATGAATATGTATTATTTTCACTCTCCTCAATTGTTACAATACAAGATAAAAATTGAAAAACAAAGAGGTACAAAATTGTATATAGTAGTGAAATATGAAGAGTTAGAGATTTAGAATTGGATTTTAAAAGCAAAATTAAACCATTTAAGGATGGATAGTTAAACAATTTTAAATTATAAAATTATGAAAAAGTTAAGTTTAGATGCACTAATGGAAAGATCAAATGAAGTAGCATCAGAAGAATTAATGAGTCAAATTACTGGTGGTATTGAAGATGCATGTCATATTGTATTACCTGATACTACAATGCCACAAGATAATACATATCCTTCTTCATAAAAATCAAACTCAGCTGTATCATTTTTAAGGAAGACAATTTCACCTTGAGTTAAATGCCACTGCCCTTTATGATAAGTCAAAAAGGCTAGAGCCTTCTTCTTTTCAATTACAAACTGCTTAGGAAAGCTCGGTGGACAAACAACATTAAAATCATGCTTTACTTTCAAATAATCTCCTTCTGTTATGCCACTTTGCTTTCGATGCAAAACGGATAAAACTTCAAGTCTAAAAAAATCATCCTCCGCAGCAATTAGTTGAACATGAGCAACTAAATTGGTTTTTAGAAGTAGTTCATGCATTTTATAAGGGGCTTCATCAGCAATTATGTTAAAGCATAAACTACTATAAATAAGGGTTATAATTAATTTATTCACTGTAAACTATTCCATTTTTCTTAAACTTCTTCCAAGCTTGGTTTTCTTTAATATAAAACCTTCGGCCACTTCGGTATCTTTTTATCGGGCAAGCTTTCACAATATCCTGAATAAATTGTGTGTTTTTAGGCAATACATTTAATAAAATAACAAAGTCTTGGTTCTTTGGAGTAGCATCTACTTTAAATTGTACAGGCTGTTGCAATATTGACTTTGAATTAGAAGAATAAACCACTATATCAATAATTTGATTGTCTTTTAATTGAAAAAAAGCGTTTCCCAAGAGATCACTTTTTCCTCTTTCAATTAAAGAATCACCTTGCAAAATTCTGTAGTTAAATGGCCAGAGTTCACCTCTAAAGTAGGTATTGTGAATCAGAATTGAGGAAACTGTATCTTGGTTTTCTTGAGCCACTATTTTTACTGCATCTTCTTGCTTTCTAATTTGCTGAAAGTTTAAGAAAAGCGAATCTCTTTTTATGTAAAAAGACCCCATACCAAAGTAGTCTCCCACGTCATCCCATTCTTCATAAGTAAAAGAGCCATCCTTTCTAAATTGAATTACCCTATCCGATTCTGCTAGGTTTAGAAAAACTTCTTGATAATGCCCAACAATACACTCTTGAGCTTTACTCATAAGAGCAAAAAAACTAAGATTGCATATGAATATAAACTTCAACACTATTTCACTTGGTTCATCCAGTTGATGGTAGTCTCCCCAATTCCCTTATGGTAATGGTTTGCCATATAGTCCCAATACTGCCCCATATTCATCACTTCGATCTTCTCATCCATGGACTGAAATCTTACGAATCCATGATCTGCATTTTTGATTACTTTCGCTTTGGCAAGATTTGGGTGGTGACGGTTTACTATCCTTTCTATGGCGTATATATGGTCAGGATTTAAAGCTTCTATATCAAATTCGCCGTATAAGGCCAACACATGGGATTTCACTTTTGCCCATTCCGCTGATAATACCAAGTTTTGTATACTTGCCCAATAGGTATAATGACGATGAATAAATTGACCGTTTTTGAAACTTTCTAGAGTCCCCTCCCGCTCTAGTAGCTTATATATCTCTTTATTTTGTAATATTTCCTCGTTTGATTTTTGAGCCACTAACATTTCATACCAAAAAGGTGTGGCATTCCGAATATCAGCCTCTATCTCGATATCGCTTCGGTTAAAATATAGTCCTTGAACTCGGGTAAGTTCTTGCATATACTCAAACCATGTATTGACTAAGGTTCCATAAGTAATCACTCCTTTAGGTTTAAATTCTGAAGCAATTAGTGGAGCTACGATTCCACCAATAGAATGACCAAACAGAAAGATATTATCCGCATCTATTTGAGGTTTGTTTTGCAAGTCCATGTAACCGTTCCTAAAAACTTCAACTTCTTCTAAAAAGTTAATGTCAAAGCAGTTTTTCTCACTTTTGCTATCGCCCATTCCCGGCTTCTCTATACGATAAACTGCATAACCTGCAGCTACCCAATCATCGATTAGCTTACGCGTAGGTTGTTGCGAAGAATAGGCCAAGTCTATAGATTGGCAAGGGTATCCTTGAATGAAAAAAACTACCGGCGCTTTTTCCTTTCCCTTTGGATGGTGAAGTATGGTTCTCAATTGATTGCCTTTATAGCTTACGCTGCTGTATACAACTTCAGCAAGGTCTGATTGTTCCATAGGTCTTGCTTGGGCAATTCCTTTTGCTATTAATCTTTTGCCATTTCTGTAAAGAACCACCTTTAATTTATCTCCATTTCGGTATTGGCCTATTTCAGTAACAATATCTTGTGTTGAATTAATGTTGATTCCATTAAGTTGTGTGATGATGTCAGCTTCCTTAATCCCAACTTTATCTGCTGTAGTTCCCTCTAGTACATTGCTAACATATACTCCTTTGGTCTCATCCAGTCCGTTTGCTTTGGCAATGGAATCATTTACTTGCGTTAGTCGTAAACCCAAGGCAGCTCTTCTCTCCAATACAGCCTCTTGAGCACTTATACATGTGCATAATAATGTAATTCCTAATAATAGTATGCTAATTTTCATATTTATTATATTAAGATTTTCTTTGAGGGAATTGGTACTCCCCGCTCTTCATTTGATTTGCAATTATTTCTAATCGGGTTTTAAAACCTTCTGGACAAATTTTTGAACATTGTTTTAAAGCAGCTTGAAAAGCAGACTTTTTCCCTAAATAATAGTAGGCGATTCCTTGATAAAGTCGCAGACCCCAGTCCTTTTCATTCTGTTTAACTGCTTCATCAAGTATATTTACCGCCGCTTGATCTTGCTTTAACTTTATTAAAGTTATGGTCATATGATGCACTTCTGAAACTGAATACTTTAGATTATTGAGACTTTTTAATGTTTTATTGAATTCGTCTTCTCTAGATAAAGCATCTAGTATCTCCAATTTAGTGGCTAAATTTATAAAACTTGGGTGAGCAGCAAACCCACCATACCCACCATCTAACGATCGATTTGCCCATGTTAAAGCTTCTTCTAAATTAGTATTGTTATGCAGACACCATAAAGCTGCATCATTCCAAGCCTCCCATTGATAGGTATTCTCTCCATTTAACTGATAGCGTAATTTTTCTAAAGTTGTTTGTTTTAAATCAACCTCAATGGTAAAAGGAATCATGCGGTTTGCCCATTTTAAAGCCAATTGGCATGTGCTTTCAGTTTGGTTAATCACCTCATATTTTAAACGTTCTGAAAAGTCAGAAACAGTATCCTTAACTTTTACTCGAAGTACCACATCTGTAATAAGGTTTAAATAGTAACTACCCCACAAATTATCAGGTTTAGCTAGAAGTAAGATATGTTCATGTCCATTTGGAATAATATGAAAACCATATGAACCTGCTTTTAATTCCTGACCTTCTATTTTCACATCAGTATCAAAACTAATGATGGTGTTTTCATTCGCTCCGGCTCGCCAAGGTATCGGGTTTCCATTCTGAGGGATAACATAAGGATTATTCCATACATCTCTCCCATTAACTGCCGGACTATGATAATTAACTTCTATAAAAGTAACTCCTATTTGTTGAACTATCTTTACCTCGGGGCTAGCTTTAGGAAGGGTTAACGTATGAAATTGAGCGTCGATATCTAAACAAAACAAAGTCGCACAAATCAAAACAATTAGCTTCATCTTTTTTTTAAGCAAAATAAATAATCCTCCCTTTTGCAATGGGGGTAAATGTTGCTAAAAACCATTTAACCAATACAGTCACCAATTATACAATTTTAAATACTTCAATTACTTATTTGGAATAACTTCACTTCATGAATCAGCAAGGTTTTATTAAAGTTCTTCAACATCAAGCACTCGAAAATTGGGGTGAATGTAGCTGTGTTGAATCTTCTGTAACTCTTTTTGAGAAGAATGAGAGCAATGCACCGCTTTCCATAAAACTAGTCACTAAAGGAACAGAAAGGTATAAGATAAGTGATTCTTATTATAAGCTCGATCAAGGTGAATTTATTATTATTGGTCAAGGTCAACAAATAGAAACAACAGTAAAATCAAAAGAGCCAACCAAAGGTATTTGTATCTATCCACCAATATCAATGGCTCGAGAAGTATTTATTGGGTTTGGAAAGCCATTTGAAAAACAGTTGAGTCAAGAATTTGAAAATGATTTCTTTCATCTAACTACTAGTAAATATCGTTTACAATCACCTATAGCTACTTCAAAGTTTTTAAACCAATATATCCCCATGCTTTTAAACCAAAGTGAAAAAGACGAGGTTTGGTGGCAAAGTTTTTACTTAAATCTTGCTGAACATATAGCCTTCGATCAATATAAAATTAATCATGTTCTTTGTGGGTTGAATGTCGCTAAGAAGCCTACTAAAGAGGAATTATATAGACGAATTTCGAAAACAAGGGATTATATTCATGATCATAAATTTGAAAACATTGATTTGGATGAACTGGCTCGTATTAGTAGCCTTTCAAAATATCATTTTTTAAGATCATTTAAATCGATTTACCAACAATCTCCTTACCAATACCTTTTAAAATTAAAGCTTGTAGAGGCAAAAAAGCTGATAACACACGGTTATACCTTTCAGGAAACTGCTGATAAAATTGGTTATTCAGACGCAAAGAATTTAAGGAAAAAGCTAAGAAAATAGATTACATCAATATATCGAGTTAAGTAGAAGGTTTAATATATTGGTATGTATTTCATTGACTCCATTTCTAACTTTCCCTTTAAAATTGAAATAGGAATATCCCCATTTTCTAATAAAATTTTATAAAAATCAAAACATTTGAAGTTATTATTTTTTTTGCTTTTTTCAAATAAACGCAACATTTAATAAGCTTTGATTAGTTCCTGCTGCATCGTATTAAAAATTATAAAACGAAAATAGTAAGTCCCCTACTCTTTTCCTAAAGTAAGCTTCAAGCAAGTTACGCAAAGATGAAGCAAGGTGATTTTGAACGTTTCTAGCTAACATCATGATTTATTAACCCATTATTAAAAGCGTATTTAATTGAGTGGAGTATTTTTTAAAAATATTATTTCTTCTTGTTTTTACTGTTCCTATCTTTTTCAGTTGATTTCTTTTAGTATTGAAAGTTCCAGTTTATTTAAAGCTTATAAATCTTGTACGATTACTTATTGTGATTTTTCTTCGGTTGGTAAATACAGTTGGTACTTAGAAGCAAATAGATTTTTTTTATCATTCAGTACTGAATATTTTACTACGACGTTATCGGTATCCGTACAAAGTAAAATTCCAATAGTAGGGTTATCGGTTTTTGATTTTTCAATATCCATTTCTTTGTGAGTGAGGTTTGTAGGAAGATCTAAAAACTCCAGTACGTAAGGATTCTAAATAAATTCTAGATTACATCTGTAGTCCTTTTCTGTAATTAACTCTTCACTGCTTTGATTGGCTATAGCCTATTATTTCTTCTACAAAACTTTTACTGAGTTCACTCATAATTGATTAATATTTTTGGTATCGAGAACATCTTAAATACTATTCATTTTATGCTATACCTTAAAACTCAAATTATCTTGAATTTTGAGATGTTTTTTAATTCACCTCGCTCCTTTTAGGCTTGAACTGATAAATATCGTGCAAACACCTTAATTTTAATAACATAAATTGTGTTTTTTTAGGAATATCTTTTCCAAAACCTTATAAATCTGATTAATCTTCTAGCATTAATTTCAAACAAAATCAAAACAATAAATGAAATGCTATTTTTGTGAACTTATGGAAATTTAAAAGTATTTAATCGAAATAAAACAACATAAAAACCAATTTATGACACGAATTTTAACCTGCTTCTTTTTTATTGTTATCGCCACTCAAGCTTATGCTCAGGAAAAAAGCTCTAAATCAGATTCCTTACTTTTAGAAGAATCCAGAATGGAGCAAATTGAACGTTTGCGTTCTTTACTTATAGATGCCATAATTGACGAAGACATAGAAAAAATAGCCAAACTTGAAAATGCCCTCAAAGAAAAGAACAATAAGAATTACCTCTCACTTTATTTATATGAAGAGATTGCTTTAAAGTACCTGTTTAATGGCTATGATGAAATACTTTCTTACATTTTATACCTAGACACGGCCAAACAAAATTTTCAAAACATTATCAGGCCAAGGCCTGATAATTTAGGGCAAGTATTGCAGTCTAAAATGCTTGCTAAAAGTCATGTAACTCAAAGCACGATTAACAACTCTACACTTGAAGAAGAGGAAAAGAAAATATTAATTATCAATCACATACTTTGGCTTGGAAAAGCGGACACTACCATGAGTCAAGATTCTTTAAATACTGTTTCTATCGACTTTATAGAAAAATATCCTAGTTCAAAATATGGTAATTACGTAAAAAAGAATGCCCTTTTTGTATATCAAGCATCGAATTGGGGTCTAGGTTTTGATTTTTTTAGTGGATATGGAGTCTTTGATGGCAAACTGGGTGAATATTTTGGTGGAGTTGTACCCATTGGAGTCGCTTTTGACATACAATACAAATCGCTGATTTTATACTTGCGCGATTATATTGGCTTTAGCAAAACCAAAAAGGATATTACCTTTGAAGAAGATGTGTGGAAGAAAAATGAAACAAGTTTGGTGTTTTTGCCAGAAGCAACTTTGGGATTAGAAGTGCTAAATTCTAAGAAATTTAAAATAGCCCCTTTTGCAGGAATCTCATCCTTGGATTTAGGGCCAACTTTAAACAAATCAGAATCTGAAGATTATGATAAAATCGATTTGGATTTTACAAGTGCTCCTTGCCTGGGAATTAATTTAGACATCAAACTCAAGCCAATTTACAATTTTGTATCCATTCGAAGAGAAGAATCTTCTTATAGTTTATTAAAGATTAGATACAGTTATCACAAGCCAAATTACCCCGATCGTTTTAGTGGTGGCCTTCACACCATAGTGATAGGTTATGGTGGATTTGGCAGATCAATGAAACTTAAAGAGTTTTAAATAACTTATTCTTAATTCTTTACATAAAAGTGTACCCTCAAAATCAATTTTAGTTTTTAAGAGTCTAAGCCACAGAAAATCAAACTATAAATAAGATTAAATTTCTTTTTTGTTTTCAATTAATTCCATTACTTTTGCATCCTTAAAATTTTAACTATTAATTATATAACGTAACGTTTTATGCCTACAAAGATTAGATTACAAAGACACGGAAAAAAGAGATATGCTTATTTCCACGTTGTGATCGCGGACAGTCGTGCCCCACGAGATGGGAAATTTATTGAGAAATTAGGTACGTATAACCCGAACACTAACCCAGCAACTATCGATATCGATTTCGACAGTGCGTTAAGCTGGGTAAAAAAAGGAGCTCAACCAACTGATACAGTTAGAGCTTTATTGTCTTACACAGGAGTAATGCACAAAAACCACTTAGATAAAGGTGTTTTAAAAGGTGCTTTAACTCAAGAACAAGCAGATGCTAAGTTTGAAGACTGGTTAACTGCAAAACAAGACAAAATCAATGCTAAAAAAGATGGCTTAAGTGCTGCAGAAATTGCAGAAGCTAAGAAAAGACATGAAGCAGAAGCAGAAGCTAACAAGAAAAAAGCGGATGCAATTGCTGCTAAAAATGTAGTTGAAGAAGTTGTTGAGGCTGTAGAAGAAACAGCTGAAGCAGTTGTAGATGCTGTTGCTGATGTAGTAGCAGATGCTACTGAAGAGCCAAAAGCTGATGAAGCAAACGAAGAGAACAAAGAAGCTTAATTAGATCAATCCGATGAATATCGATGATTGTTTCTATATAGGTTTTTCTCAAAAAATTATAGGACACAAAGGGGAATTAGCATTCAAGTTGGATGTTGATTCCCCTTCTTCTTATGAAGGAATTCCAAGTGTATTGATTCAAATACAAGAAAAGGACAAAACCCTTGTCCCCTTTTTTGTAGAATCGGCCACATTGCAAAACAATGGAAATTTGCGATGTAAAATTGAGGGAATAGACAACCAGAGTGCTGCCAAATCTTTAGTTGGCAAGTCGCTTTTTCTTCCATTAACAGTTTTGCCCAAACTCAGCGGCAATAAATTCTATTTTCACGAAGTCATAGGTTTTACCGTTTTAGATCAAACGAAAGGCGAAATTGGGATTATAGATAAAGTAATCGAATATCCCCTATCTAATTTGTTAGCCATTATTAAAGGTGATAAAGAGATTCTAGTTCCGATTACGGATGAAACCATTGTTGCAGTTTATCGTGACCAAAAAGAATTGCAAATTGATGCACCTGAAGGCTTAATCGATTTATACCTTGAGAGCTAAACGAGTACCTTTTCAGTTTAAAAAATTTCAAATATTTCAGGATAGAACAGCCATGAAAATTGGTACTGATGGCGTATTATTGGGTGCATGGACTAAAGTTGGAAATGCTAAACGCATACTCGATATAGGTACAGGTACTGGATTGATAGCATTAATGTTAGCTCAACAAACAGAAGCAGAGGTAAATGCAATTGAAGTAGATTTAGAAGCAATTTATCAAGCCAAAGAGAACATACTAAAATCGCCTTGGTCTAAGCAAATTTCACTGTGGCATACGTCCATACAAACTTTCGCTCACATGACTGAAGATCGCTACGATTTAATTGTGAGTAATCCTCCGTTTTTTAATTCAGATAAAGCAGAAACTAGCCGTGAAATCGCCCGTCAACAAGGCAAATTAACATTTGAAGAATTATTAAGAGATGCGGCTACATTATTAAATCCAACAGGTCGATTTTGTGTAGTAATACCTACAGAAGCAGAAGAAAAGTTTACTGCAATAGCCAATCAGGTTGGTTTATATAAAAATAAGATGTGTAGTGTGTATGGCAATCCAAATGTGCCTTGCAAGCGCGTTTTATTGGAATACACAAAAACAAATGCTTTATTAGTAGAAGAAAAATTAATCATCGAAAAAGCTAAGCGACACGACTACAGCCCTGAATATTTAGCCTTGGTAAAGGATTATCTTTTGTTTGCATAATAGTAAGGGAAGCAGCGAAAATCCACGAGAAACCTTTTTCTAATCTGCGGGAAGCCTCTTCTAATCTGCGCACATCTGCGCTAACTGCGGGAAATCTTTCAAAATCTGCACTATCTGCTTGAACTCTTTTTTAAGTCAGCCGGAACCATGTTATTTTCAAAATTCAAGTAAAATCATGCTTCAACTCCTTAAATTTGCAGCATGAAAACAATAGAAGAAGTAAGTAATTGGATTAAAAGTAGACAATCCTTTTATCCAGCTCAAATGCTCGAAGGAGCAAAAATTCCTGATGAATCAATATGGAAATTATTGGAGAACGCCAACTATGCTCCTTCTCATAAAAGAACAGAGCCATGGCGTTATATCGTTTTTTCGGAACAAGCAAAAATGGATCTTGTAGATAAGATGGTTGAAATTTTTATCAAGATTACACCAGAAATGACATTGGAAGCAGAAAGAGCCAAAAAGCTTTTGAAACGCAAAGTTGTGCTATCACATATTATAGCCGTTTGTATGAAACGCGACCCCAAAGAAAGCATTCCTGAGTTTGAAGAGGAATATGCTGTAGCCTGTTCGGTGCAAAATATTTTATTAAGCATGAAAGCGCTAAACATAGTCGGATATTGGAGTACTGGAAAAATTGCTTTTACTGAAGAAATGAAAGACTATTTGTCTTTAAGCGGAAAAGATAAATGCCTCGGTTTTTTACTTTTAGGAGTTCCAAAACCCAATTTACCCGAAATTCCAAAAAAGCAAATGAGCAGCATACAAGAGAAAGTAACTTGGAGAAAATAAAACCTATCATTATTCAGGTTTAGACCAATCTTCATAGATTTTCTTTCCTAAAAGCATATATCCTTTTCCACGCATGTGGTCGTCAAAACCCCAATACAAGTGATTTCCTCGCTCCTCCTCTGCTTTTACTATTGGACTTAAATCTTTGAAGGGAATGTTTAATTGCTTGCAAGTTTGGTCTAAAATTGTGCGGTGTATTTGATATTCATCCGTCATTAAGCTAAAACTCTCTGGGCAGGCAATTTGACAATATTGTTTTTCGAACTGATAATAAAAGTCGCTGACTTGCAAACGACTAGGAACATAATAAACAGTTAGTTTACACTTGTATTCATTTAAATAATTGCGAATAAATTTCATTTTGGAATCTATGTCTATCGGTGAAGCTAAAAACTTTGCTTCGTTAGGATACCAGTTAGTTCTATAATAATTTAAGTTGCCGGCTTTCATCGCTTCGGCCAATTCAGGTTTAACATGTGGTCGAAACTCTTCTTCTTGAAAAGTCCATGGATTTCTAGAGTCAGGTACCGCTTTATAAAAAGGAATTTCCTCTTTCATAAATTGCATAGGAATAGGATCATTGGAGTTGATATGTTCGATTATTTCTAGTAAACGCGGTTTTAAAAAAGAATAATATTTAGGGCTAAGTCTAGTGCTTGGTTGATACTCTCGTTGAAATGGCATATCGTTGGAATACAAGACTAAAATCAATTCGTCGGGTCTAAAAACAGGTACAGCATCGGTAATAAATTTGATGTATTCATTTAAACCTATTCCCATCATACCGCAATTAAAAACTTCGATATTTTCGAGCTTTTCAGCAGCTTCATTTTCAAAAGCTTTTGGAATTGTTTTGTCGGTTGTACTCATCATTCCTTCAACAAAACTGTCACCTAAAATAAAAACTCGCTTTTTTCCAGTTTCTTTTTCAACTTTCCACTCCTTATCGCGAAAGCCATAAGTGTTCAATTCATGAACAAATGCATAATTGGTATCTGGAAATGATTTCCAAAGCATTTTGACATTTCGCAAGTACTCTCCTTTGTTATCAGAAACATCTAGAATTTGATAATTAATCCGGTTGAAATTACTCAACTCTGGAAGTGGATAGCAGACTCTAAGTACTACTTCAATAAAAAGTATGAGGAACAGGCTGTATATGAGGTAAAACTGAAGGTTTTTTTTCTTTTTCAAGCTTAGATTTTTGAATTGACTAAATTATTCAATATCTATTGTATGAAGTAAAAAAAGGTCAAAAATGATTAGCTAGATACATCTTTGACCTTTATTTGAAATTATTCTTTCTTCTTTTGGATTACATAACGCAAACCACCATAAACCATTCTTCCAAAAATTGGTCCCCAAACCATAGAAGCGTCAAATTCGTTCCCAAAGGGATTATTTGCTCCAATGATAGGGTGTTTCTGTTGATAATTGAATATGTTTTCTAAACCGACATAAACGGCAAATTTCTTATTAAAATTACGTGTAACTTGTGCATTGTACAACATAAAGGAAGGAGAAATTGTGCTGCGTATATTGTCTTGAGTATTTTCAGAAGTTGAAGGAATTCGCTGCTCACCTACCCATTGAGCTGTTAAATCAAAAGTCCAATTGGCATCTTCTACCGTTTTATCTGTTGCATAAGCAAAGTTTGCAAACAATCGATGCCTTGGAGTAAATGGTTTTAAACGAGTGCCTCCAATATAATCAGTTTTCACCTCTATCCATCGATAAGCAATGCGCATATCTAAAAATTTAATCAGCTCATAACTTAATTCCAATTGCATCGAATTAGAATATGACTTACCATCTAAGTTATAAAATACTGCTTGATTTGAACTTTGATCTAAATCTAAGACCACTTGATTTTGAAAATCTGTCCGATATAGGTCAAAACTAACATATCCTTCGCGGTAATCTAATTTAAACTCTTTGGTGGCGTTAAAACCTAAGTTCCATGCTCTTTCTGCTTTTAAACCATAAGGCAAACTTGCATTTTGATTTAAAATAGAAATAGCTCTTGAGCTCACAAATAAAGATTGATGTTCAGCAAAAACATTTGCAGTTTTCAATCCGCTACCAGCTAAAACTCGATAAACCATGGTTTCAGAACTTGCCCAACGAATGTGTAATCTAGGAGTTAAAAATGGGTCGTATAAATTGTGATAATCACCTCTTAAACCCGCTACAAGTGTAAAGTTATTTGTTGGCTCAAAAGTGTATTCCAAGAAAGCACCTGGTACTCGCTCTACCCTATTAAATTTTGAATCAGCAACTCTTTCCTGAATTTCATCATACATAAAACTCATTCCAGTTTTAAACTTGTGAAACGAATTTTTAATGATGGACTGGTAAATGTAATTGGCATAAAAGGTGCGCTCTTTGGCATCGTAATCAGTGTAACCAAAATATGAATCTTGGTCGTGATAAACTCCAGAGACCTGTAAACCCATGCTTTTAAACTTCGTTTTCGGAAAAACATAGCCAATTTTACCATAGGTTTCTACTCGTTCAGATTGAATTCTCAATTTATACAAAAAAGGGTCATTTGCAGACACTACATCAGGCTGCTCTCCCAATTGACCACCAACTTTATCATCAAATAAATAGTGTATTCCGATTTGCCCCATCAAGCCTTTTTGGTTGTCGTATTTCCAACGGTTCATCAGGTTCACCTGCTCTTGTATTGGAAAATCCATAAAACCGTCATTGTTATGATCTGTTTCCCATGGTCTTATACTTCCGTGAAGCAAATTTGTCATACCCCATTTTTCATTTATTTGTATGGTGTTGATGTAGTTCACTTCTGTTCTACCAGATTGATTTGCAAACACATTATAAAAAGACTGCTCTCCTTCTTCTGGTTTCTTTAATTCAGTATTAATTTGACCTGCAATGCTTTCATAACCATTTATAACAGAGCCAACTCCCTTTGTTACTTGTATGGAACTAATCCATGAGCCTGGTATAAAAGAAAGCCCAAAGCCATTTCCTAAACCTCGAATACCTGGCATGTTTTCTCTACTTATCATGGTGTAAGGCCCATCCAGCCCCAACATCCTGATTTGTTTAGAGCCAGTTACAGCGTCTGTAAAATTGACATCTACTGAAGGGTTTGTTTCAAAGCTTTCGGATAAATTACAGCAAGCTGCTTTAAACAGTTCTCGTTCGCTAATCAATTCCATTTTCATGGGATTGATAAAAGACATTTGAGTTGTTTTTGATCTACTTTCTATGGTAACCGCATCAAGGAGTATGGATTTTTTTAGCACCAAACTAATTGCTTGATTAAAATCTCCAACAATAATTGTATCAGAAGTATAGCCAACGAAACTTGCAATTAATTTCCTAGACTTATCGTGAACAGCAAGCTGAAAAACACCATTAGAATCTGTTGAAGTTCCGTAATTTGTGCCTTGCCAATAGACATTAGCAAAGGGAATGCCTATAAGTTTTCCTTTTTTACTTTCAGTTACTACAACTCCTTTTATACTCTCTTGTGCATAAGTATAGACCCCTTGACAGAGCAAGGCAATCATTAGTAAATATTTCATAAGAGCCTCCTTTTAATGGCCGCATTTTGCGCCATCTTTGTATTTACAACAATTTGGGAGTTTTTCGTAAGTTGTTGAATCAGCTTTTTTATCTTCTGAATCATGGCCTTTTGCAGCTATTGCCTCTTTAATAGTAGCCAATTCAACCTTTTTAGAGTTATACACAACATCCAATTGCTTGGTTTCTTTGTTCCAATTAGCTGTTTTTACACCTTTAGTGTGCAGTGCCGCTCCTTCTATTCTGGCCTTGCAATCTCCACAAACGCCTTTTACTTCAAAAGATGCTTCTTGATTTTTAGATGCTTTTTGTTCTTGTGCTTGAGCTGCAGTAAAAGCGAAAACTGCAAATAGGATTAAAATTAAATTTTTCATGATCTGTTTTTTAGTTTTTTAAATACTTGTAATTTTTTGAAATTGAAATACTAAAAAACTTATCCGTAAAAAGTAAACTGTTTAAACCGTTTATATAAAGGTAATGTGTTTAAATTGGGTGGCTTTTGTCTGATAGAATTTGATTGTAGAGTAATAATTTTTGGCTCAACATCAAAAGTAGCAGTCGAAATTAAATTAAAACTCGAAAGCGCAAAATCTACCTGATTTAATTTATGAAAGTTTAATGTAATGTCTAAATGATGAAATTCAAATTCATCATCACAGCATGATTTTTCTTTCTCTTTGCTGCAAGATTCTTCCATATCGTTTGGTGAGCAAGGATCGGCAGAAATATAAAAACTGATATTAGCAAGAAAGTCACCGCAGTAATGTTTGTAAACATTTATACCCGAAACACTAAAAAAAAGGCTAAAAGCCAATAAAAAAGTAAAACCTTGCTTCATCATTTTCACCATACGAAATTAGACAATGATATTAAAAAAACGAATCAATTTACAAATCTTAACAAGTGGCGAATAGCCAATGTTTAAAACTAACTTTGAAAAATGACAAAAAATGTAAAAAATCAAGTTGAAATTTTAGATAAACTACAGATAGATGCCTTGAATGATATGCAATTGCAAGCTCAATCTGCCATAGAGTCTTCTTCAAATGTGGTTTTACTTTCACCTACTGGAACTGGTAAAACATTGGCTTTCTTATTACCTATTATTGCTCACTTAGATTCAAATATTGAAGAAATTCAAGTGTTGATTTTAGTTCCATCAAGAGAATTGGCAATACAAATCAACCAAGTGATTAGAGATATGGGCTCAGGTTTTAAAACCAATGCCGTTTATGGAGGCAAATCAGGTTCCAAAGACCGTATGGAAATTAAGCACAGGCCTGCTATTTTAGTGGGTACACCCGGAAGAATTGCCGATCATTTACGAAGAGAGACTTTTTCTACAAAATACATAAAGACTTTAGTTTTGGATGAGTTTGATAAATCCTTGGAGGTTGGTTTTGAAGTTGAAATGAAAGAAATTATCAATTTACTACCTTCTGTAAAAAAACGAATTTTAACCTCTGCCACTCAAGGAGTTGAAATACCTGATTTTATTAGCTTTGACAATCCAACAAAAGTAAATTTTCTGAAAGAGGGAAAATCTAAGCTAATTATCAAATGCATTACTTCACCTGAAAAAGACAAATTAAACACCTTATTAAAATTGTTGCAGCACATTGGAAATGAACCAGGTATTATTTTTTGCAATTTCAAAGAAAGCATACAAAGGCTTAGCGATTTTCTAAATGAATCTAAAATTTCTCATGGTACATTTTATGGTGGTATGGAGCAAATCGATCGAGAAAGAGCTTTGTTAAAATTTAGAAATGGAACACATCAAATTATTATAGCCACAGATCTTGCAGCTCGAGGAATAGATATTCCCGAACTAAACTTTATTATTCATTATCAACTGCCAACCCGACTAGAAGAATTTACTCATCGCAATGGAAGAACAGCTCGGATGAATGAAAAAGGCACAGCATATATTATACAATGGGAAAAAGAAAGTCTTCCTGAATTTGTAGGTGAGATAGAAAACGAAGCGTTGACTCGAAACATAAAATTAAAGCCAAGCAACTGGAAAACCTTATTTATTTCTGGAGGTAGAAAAGACAAAATATCAAAAGGTGACATAGCAGGTCTGATTTTTAAGAAAGGAAACATAGAAAAGAATCAAATAGGGGTCATAGAAATAAAAGAGGATTGTTCTTTTGTGGCAGTAGAAAGTAAAGTTGCGCTTCCGTTAATAAAAGCGTTAAACAACCAGTTTATCAAAAAGAGAAAAGTAAGGATAAGTATGGCTTAACTATAAGGTAAATTCGAGTCCAAAAAAAATAAACGTTTAGAAATAAGCGTTTTTTTTATCCTTTCTGAAATTTTTCTATTGTAGATAAACTATTAATAATCAAGAACAAAATCGTTTTTAAACGTTTACAAACGACTTTTAAACGACTACAAACATTTAAATCCCGAGTCGTAGTTTCAAGTGTTCGAATATTTGCACCGTCAATTGGAAACAATGGCAATCTTAAAAACATTTATTAACTAAAACTTATTTATCATGAATAATTTAAGAAACAAAGTACAATTAATCGGTCACTTGGGTATGAATCCAGAAGTTAAACATTTAGATGGTGGCAAAACCTTAGCTAAATTATCAATCGCAACAAGCGAGCGTTATACGAATAGTAAAGGAGAAAAAGTATCGGATACACAGTGGCATAACCTAGTTGCATGGGGAAAAACCGCAGAAATCGCTGAGAAGTATTTGAAAAAAGGCAGTGAAGTAGCGATAGAAGGCAAATTAACCAGCAGATCGTATGAAGACAAGGAAGGTGTAAAAAAATACATCACTGAAGTTGTTATCAGTGAGATTCTAATGCTTGGAGGAAAAGACTAAAAGCATCAATCCACTTCACAAAAAGGCACTTGAGAGAGTGCCTTTTTTTATTTGAAATTACCATAAAGTATGCAAGTACTTAGAAGAGAAGCACCTCTCCTACTTGCAAAAATGTTAATTAAAAAGATTTCCTAAGACCTAGAGAATAATTTGGCTGTATCTAAATTTAGGCTAAATTTGTGTCTTGTTTAAAACAAGACTATTTAATGAAAGATTTATTTGAAAAAATATCTGCAAACCCTGGACCACTAGGAAAGCACGCAAAAGAGAGTCACGGTTACTTTACATTTCCGAAATTAGAAGGAGAAATTAAAAATCGAATGACTTTTCGAGGAAAAGATGTATTACAGTGGAGCCTTAACAACTACCTTGGTTTATCAAATCATCCCGATATCAGAAAAGTGGATACTAAAGCCACTAAAAAATGGGGATTAGGATATCCTATGGGTGCAAGAATGATGTCTGGCAACACTCTCCTTCACGAAAAACTAGAAAAAGAATTAGCTGAATATGTAAGTAAGCAAGATTCAATTTTATTGAATTTTGGCTACCAAGGTTGCATGTCTGCCATTGATGCTTTAGTTGACCGTAATGATGTAATTGTTTATGATGCCGAGTCACATGCTTGCATAATTGATGGAGTAAGACTTCACCAAGGAAAAAGATATGTATATAAGCATAATGACATTGAAAACTTAGAGAAGCAATTGCAGCGTGCTACAAAGTTAGCTGAAGAACAAAACGGAGCGATTTTAGTGATTACCGAAGGAGTCTTTGGGATGAGTGGAAATCAAGGTAAATTGAAAGAAATCGCTGCTTTAAAAAGCAAATACAATTTCAGGTTATTTGTAGATGATGCTCATGGAATTGGTACTATGGGACCTACTGGAGCTGGTACTGGTGAAGCTCAAGGTGTTCAAGATGATATAGATGTTTACTTTGGAACTTTTGCAAAAGCATTTGCAAGCATAGGTGCTTTTATTGCAGGTGACGAAGATTTAGTCCGTTTTCTGAGGTATAATATGCGTTCTCAAATATTCGCTAAATCCTTGCCAATGCCTTTAGTGGTAGGTGCTAGAAAGCGTTTAAAAATGATGAAAAACATGCCTGAACTCAGAGAAAAGCTTTGGACTATAGCTAATGCTTTACAAGAAGGATTGGTTGCTTCTGGTTTTAATATAGGCACTACTAACACCCAAGTTACTCCAGTAATTTTAGAAGGAGGTCTAGGTGAAGCTACTAACCTAACATTGGATTTGCGAGAAAACCACGATTTATTTTGTTCTATTGTAGTTTATCCTGTTATCCCAAAAGGTTTAATAATACTTAGACTGATTCCAACTGCAATGCATACTCTTGAAGATGTTAAATACACCATAGATACTTTTAATAAAGTGAAATCGAAATTAGAGGCAGGCGAATACAAGTCTGAACAAATTGCAGCGATATAATTTTTTAGCCTTATTCTAACAAAAAAACCTTGAGCTTTCCTCAAGGTTTTTTTTATATATATACTATAAAAAAAATGCATTTGGAAAAACATTATATAAAAGTATGTGTTTATTATTGCACAACATAAAAAAACACATAAACACCTCACATTTAAGTTGCTAATCTACAATCATACACCACTTTATATTTAGTCTTTAAACTTATTTATTTCCTTATTTTTTAAATTTGGCATCTTTTACAATTAAAATTCAATGAATAAATCAATTATTTTAATCATCACTTTATTATTAAGCTTTACAGTTTTTTCACAAGAAAAATACACCATAAGTGGCTATGTTAAATCAGCTGAAACTGGTGAAGAGTTGATTGGAGCTACCGTTTATATAAAATCAAAATCCATTGGAGTTAGTGCCAATGTTTATGGGTTTTATTCCCTAACGCTTAGCGAAGGCGTGTATGATGTAAGTTATTCTTATATAGGGTATAACGAACAGACAATTAAAGTAGATCTTTCAAGAAACATCCAAAAAAACATTGAGTTAGCCGAAACCGTAAATAAGTTAGACGTAGTAGAAATAACTGGTGAAAAGGCAGATAATAACTTTAAAAGTATTGAGATGAGTGTCAATAAAATTGACTCTAAGACTATTAAAAAAATACCTGCTTTATTGGGTGAGGCCGATGTTGTAAAAAGCATTTTATTGCTACCTGGAGTTTCTACTGTTGGTGAAGGCAGTACTGGATTTAATGTGCGTGGTGGAGGAATTGACCAAAACCTTGTGTTATTAGATGAAGCCCCTGTTTATAATTCATCTCACTTATTTGGTTTCTTCTCGGTGTTTAATCCAGATGCGGTAAAAAATGTAAAATTGATAAAAGGTGGTATTTCACCAGAATATGGCGGGAGGCTTTCTTCAATACTAGATATCCGTATGAAGGAAGGAAATAAAAAAGAATTAACTGGTTCAGGAGGAGTTGGAGTTATTTTTAGCAGGCTTTCGGTTGAAGGCCCTATTGTTAAAGACAAGGCATCATTCCTTGTTGCAGGAAGAAGATCCTATGCTGACGTTTTAGCTAAGCCATTTTTAAATGAGAATTTAAAAAACACAAAATTTTACTTCTACGATTTAACTGCAAAAGTGAATTATGAATTAAATGCAAAAAACAAATTGTTTTTATCAGGATATTTTGGCCGAGATGTTTTTGGATCTGGATTTATCTTTAACTGGGGTAATGCAACTGCTACGGCTCGTTGGAATCATATTTTCAATGAAAAATTATTCATGAATTTAACGGCTTTTTATAGCGATTATGATTATGCTTTTGGAGTTGACGAAGAAGACCCAGCAGATGATTTCGATTGGAATTCAAGCATAGTCAGTACTAGCATCAAACCTGATTTTTCTTATTACCTGAACAATAAAAACACCTTGAAATTTGGTGCACAATCTATCTATTATGACTTTAAACCAGCTCAAGCAACCTTTGCAAGTGATGGGCAAACTAGTAACATTAGTTTACGAGAGAAATACGGTATCGAAAATGGTATTTACATTTTAAATGAACAGAAAATTGGAGCTCGTACAAGTGTACTTTACGGTTTAAGATGGTCTCATTTTGCATATTTAGGTAAAGGAATAAAACAAACATACAGAGACACAATTCCCGGAATAACAAAACCCCTAGATGAAGAAATATCCTTTGCTAAAAACAAATCAATTGCCAATTATAATTTCTTTGAACCAAGACTTTCTGTGAAATATGATTTAACCGAATTCAGTTCAGTTAAAGCTAGTTATAATAGAATGACCCAATATTTACATCTAATTTCTAATACGATAGCTTCAACACCAGTTGATATTTGGTTGCCAACCACGAACAATGTAAAACCTCAGGTAGCTGACCAAGTTGCTGTTGGATATTTTAGAAATTTTAAAAATAATAAATACGAAACCTCAGTTGAAGTTTTTGCAAAAGACTTTCAAAACCAAGTAGATTACATTGACAATGCTCGAATATTTTTTAATGAACAACTTGAGGGTGATTTGCTTTCAGGCGATGGTAGAGCTTTTGGATTAGAATTATATGTTAAAAAGAATACAGGAAAACTTACCGGATGGGTTAGTTATACTTTATCAAGATCGGAACGTAAAGTTAATGGCATTAGTAACGGAGATTGGTATCCAAATCGTTTTGATCGCTTGCATAACCTCAGTGTAGTCAATTCATATGAATTAAATAAGAAATGGTCATTTTCAGCAAACTTTGTTTATTCTACCGGTACTCCAGGTACTTTCCCAACTAATCGATATGAAATACAAGGAGTTGTGGTTGCTCACAATGTAGATAATAAGAGAAATAATTTTAGAATACCAGCCTATCATCGATTGGATATTTCTGCCACTTTAACTCCAAAGAAAAACGAAGATAGAAAGTGGAAAGGCGAATGGGTGTTCTCTATTTACAATGTGTATAGTCGTAAAAACCCATTTTCAATCTATTTTGAACAAAACCAAGATAATCCAAGAAAAACCGATGCAATCCGATATGCAGTTATTGGAACTTTAGTTCCTGCAGTTTCATACAATTTTAATTTTTAAAAACATGAGAACAATTATATACACCATTTCAGTTATTTTAATTGCATTTAGTTTTTCTTCATGTGAAGATGTAATTGATTTAGATTTGAAAAATGGTAGAAGCCAATTAGTTATTGATGGCTTTATCAATTCAGATAGTACTATACAAAGCATTAGGCTTACAAAGTCAGCAGCATATTTTTTAAATGCCCCCACTCCATCTGTTAACAATGCAGTAGTTAAAATTGAAGGGCCCAATAACCTTGTTTATCCTTTTGTAAACGATGGAAACGGAAATTACAATTACAATCCAACAAGCATGGGTAAATTAGACAGTATAGGGTTTGAATATCGCTTAATAGTAGAATATGAAAACAATACATATTTAGGCAAGTCAACACTAAAACCTGTTCCTGTTATAGACTCGATTACTTATGAATTTGAAGAAGCTGATTTAGGATCAGAAGAAGGGTATTACGCACAGTTTTGGGCTAAAGATTTTTACGGAAGTAGAGATTTTTATTGGATTAAAGCTTATAAAAATTCAAATCCTATAGATACGCTACAATATGCGCAATTTATCCTTTCACAAGATGCAGCATTTGATGGCCCTGCGGCTGATGGCTTAACGTTTATTCTGCCCATTAGAGCTTCTATCACAAATCGAGATGAGCCTTTCATTATAGGAGATTCTTGTTCAGTGGAATTGTTAAGTATGAATGAAGACGCATGGAATTATTTAATTCAGGTATCTTCGCAGGCAAATAATGGAGGATTGTTTGCAACGCCAACAGCTAATGTTAGATCGACCATTACAGATCTTGCAGGAAATTTACAAAATGATGTACTTGGCGTTTTCTCTATATCTTCCATCAGTAGAAATTATAAAATTATACAATAGTATGAAAATCAATAGACTAATCTATATTCCTTTGTTTTTTGCACTTGTTTCTTGTGGTAGCACCACTAGTTCAACCACGAACAACAATGTAATTACTGACCAAGCAAGTCAAAAATCAGACCCAAGCGAAAATGCAGTTTTGTGGCAACAAACAGCAGCTGAATATGACGCTTTATGTTACCAAGCTTTTAATGCAGCTCGGCATTATTTAGAAAAGTTGTCATTAGAAAAGTTAGATGGGAATGAAGTTGTAGTGCTAGACCTTGATGAAACAGTGTTAGATAATTCTCCATATAATGCTAGATTAATCCTTGAAGGTTCAAACTATAGTCCTGAATCATGGATGGAATGGTCGAACCTTGCGGATGCGCAGCTTGTACCTGGTGCAAAAGAGTTTTTGTTAGATATAACCCAATATGGTGTAGAGGTATTTTTTATCAGCAATAGAAATAATGAAGAGTTAGAAAATACTATTAAGAACTTAGCAAAGTTTGATCTACACTATGAATCGAATCAATTTTTATTAAAAGATGCTGATAATAGTTCTGAAAAAACAAACCGCAGAAATGGTTTGATAGACTCTAAAAAAATTGTCATGTTAATTGGTGATAACTTAGCTGATTTTAACACTGTTTTAGAAGAATCAGAAAGTATTGTTGATCGTAAAGAAAACGCAAGTGTCTATCGAAATGATTTTGGAAATAAGTTTATAATATTACCTAACGTAATGTACGGAAATTGGCAAAAAGCCTTAAAAAGTAAGCGAAATGAACCCTTGCAATTTGACGTAAAAGGTAATTTACAATTTTTAAGAGCCTATTAATACTACCCTATTTTTACTGCATTCTTAACTTTTGAGCTTAAAAGTGCTAAACCAATAACTTCTTTCATCTCAACAACATAAGAAAAATTAAGTCCTTTGAGATAAACTTTATCGATTTGATCGATGTCCTTTTTATTGTCAATTGAAAGTATAATGTGGTTTATATTAGCTCTTTTAGCAGCTAATATTTTCTCTTTAATTCCACCAACAGGTAGCACCCTTCCTCTTAAAGTGATTTCGCCTGTCATTGCTAATTTACTTTTAACTTTTCGCTGTGTAAAGGCAGATACTATGGCGGTTAACATCGTAATTCCTGCAGAAGGGCCATCTTTTGGTGTCGCACCTTCAGGCACATGAATGTGGACATTCCAATTTTCAAATGCAGTGTTTACAATTCCAAATTCCTCGGCATGGGCTTTAATATACTCCAAAGCTATCATAGCCGACTCTTTCATTACATCACCTAAATTTCCTGTAAGTGTTAATCTTCCTTTGCCTTTACTTAAACTTACTTCGATGTACAAAATATCACCGCCAACTTGTGTCCACGCTAAACCAGTAACAACACCAGCCACATCATTACCCTGATACTTGTCTTTTGAATGGCCAGGACCTAATATTTCAAATACTTTTTCTTTACTAATTAATGTATCGTATTTCTCTTCCATTGCAATAGATTTTGCAGCAAATCGAGCAATTTTTGCAAGTCTTTTTTCTAAGTTTCTCACCCCAGATTCTCTAGTGTATTCTTCACAAACAAGAGCGACTACATCTTCAGGAATAGATATTTGCTTTGTTTTTAGTCCGTTTTCTGAAATTAATTTAGGAATCAAATGTTTCTTGGCTATTTGCACTTTTTCTTCTAAGGTATAACCATTGATTTCAATAATTTCCATTCTATCGCGTAAAGCAGGTTGAATAGTAGTTAGAGAGTTAGCCGTTGCAATAAATAGAATTTTAGATAAATCATAATCTAATTCCACAAAATTATCGTAGAAATTTTCATTTTGCTCAGGATCTAATACTTCAAGCATTGCTGATGAAGGGTCTCCGTTATGATTTCCAGTACCAATTTTATCAATTTCATCCAATACAAAAACTGGATTTGAAGTGTTGACTTTCTTTAAGCTTTGCAAAATTCGACCTGGCATTGCTCCAATATACGTTTTTCGATGCCCTCTTACCTCGGCTTCATCTCTTAAGCCACCTAAAGACATTCGAACGTATTTTCTTCCTATTGCTTCAGCAATTGATTTTCCAAGTGATGTTTTACCAACACCTGGAGGGCCATATAAACATAGAATTGGCGACTTCATATTGCCTTTCAGTTTTAATACAGCCAAGTGCTCTATGATTCTGTCTTTCACTTCTTTTAAACCGTAATGATCTCGATCTAAAATAGCTTTAGCTTTCTTTAAATCAAATTTGTCCTTTGAGCATTCATTCCAAGGTAAATCCAATAAGGTTTCAATGTAGTTAACTTGCACTGAATATTCAGCTGACGCTGAATGCATGCGTTGAAGTTTACTCAATTCTTTTTCAAACCTTGTTTTAACTTCCTTATTCCACTTCTTTTTTAAAGCTCTTTTTGAAAATTCTTTAATTTCTTGATCTTGAGGGTTTCCGCCGAGCTCTTCTTGAATTAGCTTCATTTGTTGATTCAAGAAGTATTCTTTTTGTTGCTTGTCTATATCAGTTTTAACTTTAGATTGAATGTCATTTTTCAACTCTAAAAGTTTCATTTCCTTGGTGATATACTGAAGAAGCAATTCAGCCCTTTTTCTTATTTCAGGCTCTTTGAGCAATTTTTGCTTCTCAGATACCTCTGCGTTCATATTTGATGAAATGAAATTGATCATATATGAACTACTTTCAATATTTTTAATAGCAAAAGAAGCTTCAGTTGGGATGTTTGGTGATTGTTCGATTATCCTTAAAGCCATATCTTTTATAGAAGATACGAGGGCGTCAAATTGAGGGTCTTTTGGTGTTTTACTAACATCATAAGGTGCAATTTTAGCTTTTATATAAGGTTCCGTTGACAAAATCTCTAATATTTTAAACCTTTTTTTACCTTGAATAATAACTGTAGTGTTGCCATCCGGCATTCTAAATACTTTCAAGATTCTAGCTATCGTCCCTACTTCATGTAAGTGCTCTGCATTTGGTTCTTCAATCTGATCGTCTTTTTGCGAAACAACTCCTATGACTTTGTCGCCTTTGTTTGCATCTTGAATTAATTTAATGGATTTATCCCTTCCAACTGTTATAGGTATGACAACTCCTGGAAAAAGCACTGTATTTCTAAGCGGTAAGATGGATAAGATTTCAGGAGTCTCCTCTTTATTCATTTCCTCTTCATCTTCTGATGTCATTAGGGGAATAAATTCTGCTTCGTCGTCTAGAATGTTTACTAAAGAAAATTTATCAAAATGGAAAGTACTCATATATATTAAGGTCAATTTGTCAGTTAAAAAAATACAATTATCTCAAATATAATTGTCCTAAGCTCTATTCAATGCTTATGCCAAATATTACTACTGCTTATTTGACAGAAGATGTAGTAGTTTTATGCTTTTATTTATTAAAACACCTAAAAAAGTAAGCTTTAAAACGAATCAAATCTATAGATGTCCCAATATTGCAAATATAAGTGTCTTTGCTATTGGTCTCTGATATTAAATTCACTCATTCCCTTTTATAAAAAATTTTAAAAAAGTCTGATTTAACAATTATAAAAGGATTCTTAGCCATGTTTTTAGAAAAAAAATTAATTTCACTTTTATTAATTAACATAAAACAATAAACATGAATGAATTTAAGAAATTTATAAGCAAAGGAAATGTCATGGAAATGGCAGTAGGTCTTATTATGGCCACTTATTTTGGAGCAATTGTAAAATCATTAGTCAATGATATTCTAATGCCGCCTATTGGAAAAGTTTTAGGTGGAGTTGATTTTGCAGCCTTAAAGCTAGTTATTCAAGAAGCGGCTCCTGAGTCGGCTGAAGGAATGGGCGACGCAGTAGCAGAAGTAGCTATTAATTATGGAATGTTTTTAAATACAATTATTACCTTTTTAATTGTAGCCTTTGCTATTTTCATGGTCGTAAAAGTGTATAACGGCATGAAGGAAAAATTGGAGAAAAAAGAAGCAGCAGCACCTGCAGCTCCACCTGCTCCATCAAAAGAGGAGGTTTTACTATCTGAAATCCGAGATCTTTTAAAGAAACAATAACAAAGAAAAATACCTCCGATATTTAATTGGGGGTATTTTTTTATAGGCTTATCTTCTTTAAGTACAGATAATTTTAAACCCTTATAAAAGTTAAATGAATTAGATATAAAATATTCAGCAAATTCCCATTTTCAGGTATTTAATTAACGTTTTCAATTTTATCAACCAAATCATCTACATCTTCAATCGCAGAGGTCATTGCAGTGCTTAACTGAATTAAGTTGCTCTTATAAGCATCTTTAGCTTTATCCAAATCACTGGACAGCGACATTAAAGCATTATTCATTAGCTGTAAGCTATTAATCTTGTATTTATATTTTCGAATTAACGCTACTAAAAAGAGTAATTGTTTTCTAGCTTCAATCAGTTTCGTTAGCTCACCTTCAGCCCCTTGAAATATGCTTATCGCTTGGTCATACAGCTGATGCATTTTATCAAATATCTCGGTAAAAGCCTCGCTTTTGTCTCCTATTATCTCGTTAAAGGTTTGAATATTTTTAGTCAGCCTTGCTAAATTAGATTCTATCGAGTTTTCTCCATTGTTTGAACTGAGCAAACCATCCTCAATGTCTGAAAGCATATTCATATATACTTTTGAGCGGTTTTTCAGTTCATTTATTAATCCAATTGAGCTTTTATAGACTTCAAATAATTCCAATTGGCATTTCCCTGCATTTTGCATTAATTCACCAAAGGTGTACGTTTCTGGTTGTTCTGCCATAGAATTCATTTTTTTACATTTCAGCCTTGCTAAAAGTAAAAAAATAAAAGGATTAAAACAACATCAAAAAACATGAAATAACACGAGAGCGTAGCCAAAAAAGCGTGCAAACCTAAACAATGCTAAGGTAAAAAAAGCGGGTAAAGGAAAACGAACCATGCCTGCAACCATGCATATTGGTGAAAAGGGCAATGGAAACAATGCGGCAAAAATAATTAGCACCCCACCCCACTTTCTAATTTTATCAAAATGCTCAACAAACTTCTTTTTTAGCCATTTATCTACTTTTGGCAATTTGCCTATTCCATTTCCAATAAAGTAAGAAAACACTCCACCTAAGTAAGATAGGCATCCTAAAAAGAAAACCATTAGGTATGGTAAATCAAATTTTTGTGCCCAAACAATAAAGATGTCAGGTGGTACTAAACCAAAAAATGTTTCTGAAGCAACAAAAATTAATAAAACTGGCAGAGTTTCAAATTGCTCTATGAATACGTCAATCGAGTTATCAAAATTGGGGATTAAACTTTTGATGTAATACAACAGCCCTACTAAAATACCTAAGCCTAGAATAATTTTAATACTGTTTTTAATAAGGAAAGAATACACTCCTTTTTTCTTGTAATAGAAATGATATAGATTTACCTTTTCTTTTAGGTTTTTCTTGCGCCTTAAATCCACTGCTTTACTCATAAAATGCGAAATTACCCACGAATAATTGGTTTATAATTGAATGATTAGATTATTTAACTTTTATTATTTTTAGTTTTTTAGCTGCTAGCCACCTCATAATAAAGCACATAGAACTTTGATTTTTTATTCAAACAAATTTGTTTGAATATTCTTTTCTAAAGCGATGGTATTAAAGTCGTAGAAAGGCCTCACTTCTTTTCCATTTAGCCAATTGTGGTAATCTTCTTCTTTAGTTAGTGTTAAGGGCATTCTATGTTTTGTGTTGTGAATCTCTCTCATTATACCTTGGGCTTCAGTAGTTATTATCGTATAAGTTTTAAGTCCTTTATACTCATCATAAAGTCCTGCAAAGGCGAAGGGTTCATCCTTTACATTAATTTCATATTTGTGCTTACTTGCTCCCACTTTTTTCCATTCGTAGAAGCCATTAACCAACACAATACACCTATTGTTTTGTATTCCTTTAAAAGATGCTTTCTCATGTATTGTCTCTATTCTAGCGTTTAAAGTATATGTTTTATTCCAATCCTCATTGGCCCAATTTGGAAGTAAGCCCCAGTTTAACATTTGAATTAGGTTATTTTGCTCATTCGTAATTACTGGAGTTTTGGGAAATTCAAATCCATTGTAATGCCTAGTAGGTTTATACGAGTTAATTTCTTCAAATTTAGCCCTGAAAGTATTTTCTATTTTCTGAGCTTTAACTGTCTGTTTACTATGAAAACACATTATAAATCCCTTATTAAATGCTTTACCACCCCTAAACACAACAAAGTATCTTCCTCTTCAAGCACAACATTTTTATAATTGGGGTTATCTGCTTTCATCATGTTGTTTTTTTTATCATATCGTTTAACGGTAAACTCTGTATTGTTGATCGACACAATGGCTATCGAATCATCGTCTAAACTCTCATCTGACTTAACAATTAAGATGTCTTCTTGTTGTAAGGTTGGATACATGGAATCTCCAGCTACTTTTATTAAATATGTAGCATCTGGTTTAGAGATATACTTTTCGTCTAAACTGAGCTTTTGTTCCTTAAAATCTTCCGCTGGCGAGGGAAATCCGGCTTGCACACTTCCTTCGTAGTAGGTTATTGATTGTTTGTTCTCGCTTAGTTTATAGGGTAAGTTTATAATTTCATTCCCAAATTTTGGCAGCTTTATAACTTTCATTGTACTTTTAGTAATTCATTCCAATCAGTTGTGTATCTACAAGATAGACTATCTTGTCGCATAATCCATGTTTTTTGAAGATTTTGATTTGCCAACTTTATTTTTTTCATCCCAAGCCGACTATTGATTCGATCCATAACCTTCATCAATACCTCATGTTTTGGATTTTCATTTTCAAATAAATTTATTTGTTTCTCAGTGTTTGGAGATATACCCATGGCAATAACACCTGCTTTTTTATAAGCATAACCTTTTTTGTAAATGGCATTTAATCCTTTGGTCACATATCTTGACAAAGTAATATCTGAATGTGTAGGATAAGGCAAGTGCATCACAATATTTTTACTGTATTGCGCCTGATCTTTTCGGTGACCATTGGTGTGGATAAAAATCATAAGCATATTGCAAAAAGAATTTTGCCGCCTTAATTTTTCAGCACATGAGCAAGCAAAGGTCGTCAGTCTTTCGTTTAGGCTTTCTATATCACTGATATTGCTCTTAAAACTTCGTGTAGTTGCAATTGCTTTTTTGGTTTTAACTTGCTCTAATTTTAAAATAGAAATCCCTTGAAGCTCTTTCTGTAAGCGCAAGCCAACGACAGAAAATTCTTTTTTTACATACTCTTCGGGTAATTGAGTAAAATCAAATGCTGTGGAGACTCCAGTTTTTATTAGCTTCTGGCTAAATTTTCTGCCTATGCCCCAAACGTCTTCAATTTTAGTCCATTTTAACGCTTTTGCTCTCTTTTCTGCTGTATCCAGCACATAAACCCCACCAGTTCTTGAGTCGTATTTTTTTGCAATTTTATTGGCAATTTTCGACAATGCCTTTGTTGGTGCAATGCCTATACTTACTGGAATATGAGTTAACTGCTTTACTTTCTCCTTAATTGCTTTCCCATAACATGTTAAATCTAACCTTTCAAATCCCGACAAGGACATGAATGCTTCGTCTATGGAATAAATCTCAATCTCAGGTGAGAAAGAGCTTAATACATTCATAACTCGATTGCTTAAATCGCCATACAGCGGATAGTTTGACGAAAATACATGGATATTTTGCTCTTTAAAAACCTGCTTGTATTGATAATAAACTGCCCCCATTGGTACATGCGCTTTAGCTTCATTGCTGCGCGCAATCACACAACCATCATTGTTCGATAAAACCACAATGGGCTTACCTATTAATGGAGGCCTAAATGCTCTCTCGCAAGAAGCATAAAAGTTATTACAATCTATAAGGGCGTACATTTTTCTTAGAAAAAACTATATCAAAAAATTTAATTTAGTTAAAATCAAAGTTATGATTTATCCCCTTGTTTCATCTATTTAAACTTCGCAAAATCTAGTTGATTTTAGCATATTTTAATAGGTGTTTGCAGCGAGCATAACCAGAGTGCAAGCATCAATTGCTTCAATGTTTTTCGCTTCTAGCTTTTCTATTAATTCTGGATTCCACGTACCTGGATTAAAAATCACACGTTTAGGTTTCGTTACAAGAATAAAATCATAGTATTCCACTTGATTTTTTGGCCCTAAATACATGGTTATGGTGTCGATATTATTTTGTTTTTCCAACTTATTTTGGATGGGTACACCGGCAACTTCGCCCTTTTTAATTCCAATTAATACAATTTCGTGTCCATGGTCAACTAATTTATTAGCAGCCATATATGCGTATCTACTTGAATTAGTAGTTGCACCTAAAATTAAAGTTCGTTTTGAATTCATTTAACAAAGTTAGGTTGCTTATTTTTAATGAATGTAATCGATGTAGCACAAAAGCAAAAAAATATTTATGAAAACTTTTTTATTACTAGGGTCAGGAGAATTGGGAAAGGAATTTACCATTAGCGCAAAACGATATGGTTATCAAGTTGTTGCAGTTGACAGTTACGCCAATGCGCCTGCCATGCAAGTTGCAGACGAATATGAAGTCATAGACATGCTTAATGGCGAGGCATTAGACTCAATTGTTGCTAAGCATAAGCCTGATTTTATTGTTCCAGAGATAGAGGCAATCCGCACAGAGCGTTTGTATGATTATGAAAATCAAGGAATTCAAGTTGTCCCTTCTGCAAAAGCGGCAAATTACACTATGGATCGGAAAGCAATACGAGATTTGGCATATAAAGAACTGGGATTAAAAACAGCAAAATACGAGTATGCAACAAGCTTAGAAGATATGGTAATAGCAGTTGAAAATATTGGATATCCCTGTATTGTAAAGCCCCTTATGTCTTCTTCAGGAAAAGGCCAATCAACCATTAAAGCAAAAGAAGATGTTGTGGATGCTTGGAATTATGCACAAGAAGGTGGGCGCGGTGATAAGCTAGAGGTAATTGTGGAAGAGTTTATCCGTTTTGAATCTGAAATTACTGTATTAACAGTCACTCAGCGAAACGGAAAGACTTTATTTTGCCCACCAATAGGTCACCTGCAAGAACGAGGAGATTATCAAGAAAGCTGGCAACCTGCAGAAGTACAGGCTAATTTGCTTTTTGAGGCACAAGATATGGCTCGAAAAGTAACAGCAGCACTAACGGGTTATGGTATTTGGGGTGTGGAGTTTTTTCTTACAAAAGATGAAGTGTTTTTCTCTGAATTATCTCCAAGGCCTCACGATACAGGGATGGTTACTATTGCTGGAACTCAGAATTTTACTGAATTTGAACTACATCTGAGAGCAATTTTAGGTTTAGATATTCCCTCTATCGAACTACATCGAAAGGGAGCCAATGCTGTTATTTTAGCAACCGACTCATGCACAACCAAGCCCCAGTATAGTGGATTAGAGAAAGCTTCTAAATTTAATCAAGCAGATTTTAGAATTTTTGGGAAACCCTCTACCCGCCTCTATCGCCGGATGGGAATAGGATTAGCATATGGCTCGTTAAACGAAAAGATGGCAAACATCAGAGATAAAGCAAAATCCGTTGCAGCTTGCATCAAAGTAAATTAAAAATGTATGACTTATAATACATTAATGACTAAAATAAGGGTTAATGTATGATTTCAGATACAAATTTGTATATTTGTGGTGTAAAGAATACATAAGTCATGAACACTTACAAAAATCAAAGTTTTGAAATCAAAAGCGATAGTGAAATACTACAAGAAATTGGGTTTTATATAAAACAAGAACGTTTGAAACAGAACAAAACCCAAGCAAGCATCTCAAAAGCTGCTGGAATAAGTCGTTCGACACTTAGCTTATTAGAACGTGGAGAAACCGTTACAACACTCACCCTCTTGCAAGTATTACGTGTTTTGGATTTACTTCACCTGTTGAGTGTTTTTGAATTTCAGCAAGAGATTAGCCCAGTTGATTATTATAAAATTCAAGAAAAACAACGCCAAAGAGCAAGTAACAATATGGTTGGAGAAGAATTTAAATCCTTAGATAATCCAGATAATGATGATGATTGGAAATGGTAAATGCAGCGAAAGTTAAAATATGGGGCAAAGATGTTGGTGTGCTTATGTGGGACAAAACTCTGGGGCTTAGTAGTTTTCAGTATTACCCATCATTTTTAAAGCTAAACATTCCGTTGTCACCCATACATTTACCATTAAGCCAAGGTCAGAAAGTTTATCGTTTTCAAGAACTGAGAAACAATAGCACATTTAAAGGTTTACCAGGTCTAATAGCTGATTCCCTTCCCGACAAATACGGAAACCAATTAATCAATGAATGGTTAGCTAAAAATGGAAGAAGCGAAAACAGCTTAAATCCAATAGAACAACTGTGCTTTATTGGAAAAAGAGGCATGGGAGCATTAGAATTTGAACCCGACAAGCTCAATCAAGAGAATCAAAATTTTGAAATAGAACTTGACAGTCTAGTAAAAGTTGCCCAAAAGGTATTGAATCAAAAAAATAATTTTCAACGAAACTGGAAAAACGAGGAAGAAGAAGCATTAATCGACTTGTTGAAAGTAGGTACTTCTGCTGGAGGGGCTAGACCAAAGGCAATTATAAGCTGGAATAAAAAAACCAATCAAATAAAATCTGGGCAAGCAAGTACAGAAGAAGGCTATGAACATTGGATATTAAAACTAGATGGGGTAAGTGATGTTCAATTCGGCAGCAGTGAAGGTTATGGCCGAATAGAAATGGCTTATTATTTAATGGCAAAAGCTGCGGGCATAAACATCATGGAAAGTAGATTGCTTGAAGAAAATGGAAGAGCACATTTTATGACTAAGCGTTTTGACCGCAGTGAAAAGGGAGAAAAATGGCACATTCAGACTTTTTGCGGCATGCAGCATTTTGATTTTAATGAGGTTACTCGATATAGTTATGAGCAATTATTTGCAACTATGCGTTTATTAAAACTTAGCTATCCTGAAGCACAAGAACAATTCAGGCGAATGGTTTTTAATGTATTAGCTAAAAATTGCGATGATCATACTAAAAACTTTGCATTTCGATTAAAACCAAATCAAGCTTGGGAGCTCGCCCCTGCTTATGATGTTTGCTTTTCCTATCGCCCAGGTAGCAATTGGGTAAGTCAACATGCGCTAAGCATTAATGGAAAAAGAGAACACTTTTATGAATCTGACATGATGGCTCTAGCCAACAAAATAAATATCAAGAGCAATGTGGCAAAATCAATAATAGAAGAAGTTAGAAAAGCTGTTTCAGACTGGAATAAGTTTGCCGTAGAACTAGCCGTGGAAAAAGAGAAGCAAAAAGCAATTTCAAAGATTTTAAACGATACCAATAAGGTTTTTGAAGCTAGCTAATTGATTAATAAGCACTAATTCGACTAACTCGAGCAGGTGTTAAAAAACTACACATCATTGGATAAATTCTATTAATTTTGCAATTGAGAATAATGAGATTAATTTATTATATTGCAGCAGATTAAATAACTATAGAGATGACGGATAAAGTTGAGTTTACAATGGAGTTTGTGGTTAAAGCATCACCTAAAATGCTATATAAGTTTCTTTCCACTCCTTCAGGTCTTTCAGAATGGTTTTCAGATAATGTAAACTCAAGAGGCAAGAAGTTTACATTTATTTGGGAAGACTCGGAAGAAGTTGCTGAGCTAATCAACAAAAAAGCCGACAAACACATACGATTTAAGTGGGTTGAAGACGAAGATCCAAATTCATTTTTTGAATTTAAGATTGAAATTGACGAATTAACAAATGATGTCTCATTAATTGTTACTGACTTTGCTGAAGAAGATGAAATTGAGGAAGCTCAAATGCTTTGGGAAAGCCAAGTAAATACATTATTGCATGCTATAGGGTCCTAAACAAGCAATTTGCTTGATGGAATAATAATTGCAGAATCTAATTTTCTTGAAAACTTCATCAAAATTTTTATTAAAATCCTTTGCCTCCCCATTTGTTGCAACGTTTTTTATATGTGTTTTCATTTTGCTTATGCAATTTGTATGGAAGCATATTGACGATATGGTTGGTAAAGGGCTTGAATGGTCGGTGATCGCCCAATTATTATTATACGTTGCTGCATCACTTGTACCTATGGCTTTGCCGCTTGCTATACTCCTTTCCTCACTTATGACATTTGGTAATTTGGGAGAAAATTATGAGTTAGTTGCTTTTAAATCTGCAGGAGTATCTCTCAAAAGAATTTTAAGACCTTTAGCTATCGTTGCTATTTTATTAAGTGTAGTTGCTTTTTTATTTTCTAATTATTGGCTACCGGTTGCAAACTTAAAAAGCAAATCACTTTTGTATGATGTGAAAGAGCAAAAACCGACAATGGACATTAAGCCAGGGATTTTTTCAAGTGAGTTAGATGATTTTACTATTCGTGTTAGAGATAAAAAAGTAATTAATGAAGTTGAGCGACTTTATGATGTCATGATTTATGACCATCGAGGTGGGAAAGGAAACCGAAGTGTAATTATAGCTGAAGAAGGTATATTAACCCTTTCTCCTGATAAGCGTTTTATAGAATTGCGATTGTTTAATGGAGTTAATTATGACGAAGGCACTGATAATTCAAATCAGAAGAAATATCCTCTTTCAACAACTAAGTTTAAAGAAGATCTATTTCGTATTGACCGATCGGAGTTCACTTTAAATCGAACTGATGAGGACTTATTTAAGAACAACTATAAAATGCTGAACATAAGTCAGCTAAGCAGAAACATAGACACTTTAGAAATTATAAAAGCCGAGCATCTTAAGAATTACAAAGAAGGTTTAAAGCTTAGCTATTTTTTGTATTCTTTAACTGAAATACAATCAGACCATGTCAATGAAGTATCTGGTCCTGTATCATTTGATGATTTTTTTGATAAAATGAGCATGGTTCAAAAACAACAATCATTAATTACTGCGGCTAATTTATCAAGAAACTCTAAATCTAGAGTTGAAAGCATGGTGAATGACATTAAAGATAGGGACCGATATATTCGCAACCATGAAATTGAATGGCACAAGAAATTGAGCCTTTCATTTGCATGCTTTTTACTTTTTTTAATAGGTGCTCCTTTAGGTGCTATCATTCGTAAAGGAGGACTTGGTATGCCATTGGTCGTATCTGTTTTATTTTTTCTAATCTTTCACATATTAAGTATTACAGGCGAAAAAATGGCTGCAGAAGGTGCAATTCCAGTGTTTAAGGGAATGTGGCTTTCAACAATGGTATTACTACCAGTTGGTATCTTTTTCACACTTAAAGCAACTAGTGATTCTGCGCTATTTAATATAGATGCTCAGAAAAGTAAGTTAATGCGTTTGTTCTCTAAAAAGGATAAAAAATGAGGTTAGGAATAGTATTATCTAGATTTCCATATCCTCTAGAGAAAGGAGATAAATTAAGAGCCTTTTATCAAATTCAAGAGTTGTCTAAAACACATGAAATTTATTTGTGCACAATCAACGTGGGCAATGTAGATGAATATAGCTTAAAGCAATTAGAGCCTTATTGTAAAGAAATTAAGGTGTTTAAGCTTTCTAAAATATCAATCCTTATCAATTTAGCTTTTAGTTTGTTTCTAAGTAAGTTGCCCATGCAAGTAGCATACTTTTATAATAGAAAAGCTAAAAAGCAGATTCATAACTTTTTCAAGAACAAGAACATTGAGCATTTGTTTTGTCAATTAATTAGGGTTGCAGAATACGTAAAAGACTACAAGCACTGTCCTAAAACGCTTGATTATATGGATGCTTTAAGCCAAGGCATGGAGAGAAGAATAGACAAAGCTTCTTTTTACCTAAAACCGTTTGTACGCATAGAATCAACAAGATTGAAACGCTATGAGCATTTTATTTTTTCAAGTTTTAATCATAAAATTATCATATCTGAGCAAGATCGAGAATTAATAGTTCATGCAAAAAATAACGAAATAGAGATTGTAAGAAACGGAGTTAATGAAGAATATTTTAAACCTCAAAACCTAAGTCCCGAATTTGAATTACTTTTTACTGGAAACATGTCCTACCCTCCTAATATTGATGGAGTTTCATTTTTAGTTGATAAAATTTTACCTCTAGTTTGGAAAACACATCCTAATGTTAGATTGGTAATTGCAGGTGCTAATCCAAGTCAATCAGTTCAAAAATTGGCAAGTGACAGAATTAAGGTGACAGGTTGGGTTGACGACATGCGGGAATACTATGCTAAAACAAAAATTTTTATAGCTCCGATGCAAATAGGAACTGGGCTACAAAATAAGCTATTGGAGGCTATGTCAATGAACATTCCTTGCATTACATCTCCATTAGCTAACAACGCTTTGCAAGCAATAGACGGTGAAAGCATATTAATTGGTGATAAACCAATAGAATATAAAGAACAAATTGTAAAACTCATAGACAATCAAAATTTTGCAAATAAAATTGCTAAAAACGGAAAACTATTTATCACTAAGAATTACAATTGGGAAAATAGCACCAAAACATTAAACTCAATTTTTTTAAATCATGGAACATAAATTAAAGGAACTTCAGGAACAAATCGAGTTGGCATGGAATGATAGATCTCTGCTGGAAGTTGCATCACACAAAGCCGCTATAGAAGAGGTTTTAGCATTGATAGATGAAGGGAAATTAAGGTGTGCTGAGCCTTTAAATTCTGGATGGCAAGTAAACGAGTGGGTAAAGAAGGCTGTTGTTTTATACTTTCCAATTAGGAAAATGGAGACCATAGAAATAGGTCCATTCGAATTTCACGATAAAATGGCCTTAAAATCTAATTATGCAAAAAAAGGAGTTCGTGTTGTACCTCACGCTATAGCTCGTTATGGATCTTTTGTAGCAAAAGGAGTTATTTTAATGCCTTCTTATGTAAACATTGGAGCATATGTAGATGAAGGCACAATGGTTGACACATGGGCTACAGTTGGTTCTTGTGCGCAAATAGGAAAAAATGTGCACCTAAGTGGCGGCGTTGGAATTGGTGGTGTATTAGAGCCACTTCAAGCTTCGCCTGTCATTATTGAAGATAATTGCTTTATTGGATCGAGATGTGTTGTTGTTGAAGGGGTTCACATAGAAAAAGAAGCTGTTTTAGGAGCAAATGTTGTGCTTACTAAGTCAACTAAAATAATAGATGTAAGTGGTGACAAACCAGTTGAATACAAAGGGTTTGTACCTTCAAGATCGGTGGTAATACCTGGTTCATATACCAAGTCTTTTAAAGCCGGTGATTTTCAAGTACCTTGTGCCCTGATAATTGGAAAACGTAAAGAAAGCACAGACAAAAAAACGTCTTTAAATCAAGTTTTGCGTGATTTTGAAGTAGCAGTTTAAGCCAATGAAAAGAATCTTAATCATACAAACTTCTACAATAAGTAATGTTGTGCTTACAACACCGCTGATAGAAAAAATAGCGCAACATTTTCCAGAGACTAAAATCGATTTCCTTGTCAATCAAGGTAATCAAGAGATTTTAATGGGGCACCCCAAGTTAAATCAACTTTATGTATGGAAAAGATTTACGAATAAATACAAAAATCTAATTCGGTTAATCTTAATCTTTAGAAAAAAGAATTATGACATTGTAATAAATACACAACGAAACTTCGTCTCAGGACTTATAACTGTTCTTTCAAAAGGCAAAATATTAAGAGGCTTTTCTAAAAATCCATTTTCAATATTTTTCGATAAAAAAGTTATTTATCGAATTAATGGTTCACATGAGACAAGCAGAAATCTTGCATTAATAAATGATTTAACTGATAAAAAATACGTAGCACCAAAGCTTTATCCTCGAAGTTCTGATATTGCTGCTATTGCTAAGTTTCAAGAGTTTCCTTATGTGTGTATTGCTCCTATTTCTAATTGGGGAACTAAACAATTCCCTCAAGTCAAATGGATTGAACTAATTCTTTCGTTTAATGATAATTGGATAATTTATTTACTAGGAAGTAAAGATGATTATGAAGAGTGTGAAGAAATTAGATTACACACTGAAAGAAAAAACATAAACAATCTAGCTGGAAAACTGAGCATCTTAGCAAGCGCTGCATTGATGGCAAAAGCAAAAATGAATTATGTTAATGAAACTGCTCCTTTACATCTTGCCTCAGCACTAAATGCGCCAATTAATGTAGTCTATTGTTCAACAGTACCACATTTTGGTTTTGGGCCACTTAGCATTCATTCAAAAATAATTGAGAGTGAATTGGATTTACCTTGCCGACCATGCGGATTACATGGAAAACACGAATGTCCACTAGGTCATTTCGATTGCGCCCACTCTATTGATATTAATAAATTTGATAAACCATAATAAATGAAAAATACCTTTTTACTATTAATTATCATTTTCTTTTGCCAGAATGTGTATTCACAGTACTATTACACTTATTCTTCTACCCCAGATTCCGCTAATATATACATGAATGGAGTTTTTAAGTGTCAAGCACCTTGTAAGGTTAAATTCAATTGGAAAGAAGCAATTGACGATAAAATTTTAATAGAGCTTAAAGTAGATGGATATGAAGTATTAAAAGATTCATTAATCGAAAGGCCAAAAAGAATTCCTAAAATTATAAAAGCAACATTAACCCCAGCTATCCCTAAGATAGAATTTGATAGTAATAGTGTTATGGTTGTATTTGACCGTTTTATATCTGATGTTGAAAACAATAAAATTATTGGACATAAGAAAAGTCTAAAAAAAGATAATGAAGATATCATATGGAAATCGGCTTCTATACCTGATGAAGAAACATTTGCCAAAAAATTCTATGATTACCTTCAAGAAGCAGGAATTCAAAACCCATTCACAGAAAACAAGAAATTATTTTCTGACCCAGATAAAAACTTCAAGAGAAGACCAAGGTATGTAATCGGAGTTCGGTTAATTGATATCGAAACCAATATATATGAAATACATAAAAAGTATGTGGTGTTTGGTCAAAATGCGGTCGGGATTACAAAAATGAAATTAGAGTGGCAAGTTTTTGATCGATCAACTGGGAAAGTTGCCCTTAAAAAGCTTACTGAGCCTATTTACAAATATAGACAAGGAATGTATTATTTTATTGCTACCATAATGCCAACTTTTGAATTAGGAATTTCTCAATTATTTCATGACCCAGAATTCATAAACATGGTGAGTAAAAGTGATGATGTTTCAGGTTTATTAATCAACAAGGATGATAGTACTAAAAAGAGTATAGTTCTAGATGAGATAACAAATCCTGCCTTTGAAGACTTAAGCAAAATGATTCAATATGCTAATTCGTCTTGTGTTACTATTATATCAGGAGATGGCGGACATGGTAGTGGAGTTATTATTAACGACAAAGGATATGTATTGACAGCTTATCATGTTGTAGATGGAGCCCAAAAAATAGAGGTGAAATTTTCGAATGGCATGAAATTACAAGCTAAATTGATAGCTTATGATTTTCCAAACGATATTGCAATCATTGATATAACTGGCGAAGGTTATCAAGCATTACCAATTAATACAACCGATGGTAACAATATAGGTATTAATGTTTTAACTATTGGAACTCCTTATGAATTAGAGTTAGGTCAAAGTGTAGCAAAAGGAATATTAAGTGGAAAAAGAAAGCGCGACAACAATATCTTTTTACAAACCGATGTTGCTGTAAGTCCAGGAAATAGCGGTGGGCCACTACTAAATGAGAAAGGAGAAATTATTGGAATAATTCAAGAAAAGATTGCTCACAAAGATGTTGAGGGAATTGGCTTTGCAATTCCAATGGACAGAGCAATAGAAGTCTTAAATATTGAAATAAAACAAAAATAAGACCCTTGATTAAAGGATTATTTTGAATTAAGTCAATTCAAAATACGCATTTTCTAATTTTTCTTGATGATCAGGATGTGCAATTTGCAACAAAGCTTTTTGTCTTTGCTTTATTGTTTTGCCATATAAATCTGCAACTCCATATTCTGTTACGATATATTGCACATGCGCTCTAGTTGTTACCACACCTGCACCTAAATTAAGAAAAGGAACGATTCTACTAATTCCAGATTTTGTTGTTGAAGGCATTGCAATAAAAGCCTTGCCACCTTTACTTAAACTAGCGCCTCTTATAAAATCCATTTGGCCTCCTACTCCACTATACATTCTTGTTCCAATAGAATCAGCACAAACCTGACCCGATAAGTCAACTTGAATGGCTGAGTTGATGGCTACCATTTTGGGGTTTAATTTTATATTACTGACCTCGTTAACATAATCGCAAGATTTCATTTCTATAAATGGATTATCATCAACATAATCGTATAAACGCTTACTACCTAACAAGAAGGTTGTCAAAGCTCTACCTCTATTTATTTTTTTATAATTCCCATTAATTACATCTTTTAAAATCAAATCAATTACTCCATCAGAGAACATTTCTGTATGCAAACCAAGGTCTTTATGGTTACCAAGTCGTGCCAAAACGGCATTCGGAATATTTCCAATACCCATTTGCAAAGTGCTTCTATCTTCGATTAATTCGGCAATAAAGTCTCCGATTTTATTTTCAATTACTGTGGGTTCAGCCATTAGGTGTTCTGGTAATGGACTATCCACTTCAACTAAGCTATTTAATTCTGAAACATGAATAATTCCATCACCATGAACACGAGGCATTTGATTGTTTATTTGCGCAATTACATGTTTGGCATTTTCTATAGCTGCTAAGGTCGCTTCTACCGACACTCCCAAAGAACAATAACCGTGTTTGTCGGGAGGTGAAACTTGAATTAAAGCAACATCTACAGGTAAAATATTGCGTTTAAAAAGCAAAGGCAATTCGCTTAGAAAAACCGGTGTATAAGATCCATTTCCAGCTTGTAAAGTGTGTCTTACATTTTTGCCAATAAAAAATGAATTGACATGAAAACTGTCTTTGTATTTTGGGTCTGCATATCGAGTGTCTCCTTCTACATGTAAATGGCAAACTTCTACGTTTCTTAATTCCTCATGCCTTTCGGTCATGGCATTCATTAATGCTTGTGGAGCCGCAGCTGCAGCTTGTATATATACCCTATCATTTGATTTAATAACTTTTACAGCTTCTTCAGCACTGATTGTTTTGTACATCTTAACTTGTTTAAAAATGATGTTCAAATTTATAGTTTAGCTAGTCTAAACAAAATGATAAGTATCAGTTATAACAAAGAAAATTTTCTAATCATTATCATTCGATTAAATTTAATTATGATACCCTATTGGATTTTATTTTACTATTTGGGCTAGTCATCCTATTAATAGGAAGCAAAAAATATAAAACTACTTTTCTTATCTGTAATCATCAAAATAGAAATTATCAATAGATTTAATCAGTGTTTTAGTTTGTTAATCTGATTGTTTAGGATAGCTGTAATCTAAAAAAATAGTAACCTTGTTCAATTAATAAAATGAAATGCGCTCAAAACTTCTTTTTATATTTCTTAGTTTTTTATTTTTTAATACATCAATACTCGCACAAGATGATTACGAATATGAAATAGAGGACACTTCCGCTTCTCGTTTCTCAATTGGTATTAATGTAGGTGCTTTTTTTGCTAATAATAATACAGCTATTCTATATTCAGGTTCACCTCGTGTTACTAATTATGGCATCAATTACATTTTTAATAGACAAGATTTAAAACAAACGTTTGACTATTACTTTGTTCATCCATACTCTATTGATGAGTACCCTATAGAATCAAGTTACAAAACTACAGCTGAATTGGGAATACATCTAGGCTACCAATTTTCAAATTTAATTGCCGCTTTTATTGAATTTAACTCAATTCAATTGAAGTATGAACAGTATTTTACTGTTGCCATTAGAGATCCTCAAAACAGCAACACACTTGAGCCTTATCGTTATGAAAAATTCCCTATTTATGGAGAGGAATCTCGATTTAACTTAAATATGGGAACGCAAATTAGTTATTTTCACGAAAATGAAACAAATGCATATCTTGCTTTATTTGGCAATATAAATGGGGTTAAATTGAAAAGAAACTACTTTATTCTCAATCAAATAGAATATGAGATTCAACATCCTATTGACAATGACTTTAACAGAAAGCCAGGTGGTATAGGATATGGTGTTGGCGGAGGATTAGGCTTAAAATTTAGTGTTTCAGAAAAAATAATCGCTGATATTTATTACAACTTATATTATACCCAAACCAATTTAACAGAATTTTTAAACACATATAGCTACAATCATAGCATAGGTCTTCGCATTCTTTGGAAAAAACAAAAGACTACTTACTGATTCTATTTTTTAAGGGTATTAATAAATCTTCTAACCCGTTCAGTTTGATTTCATATATTGTTTCCATCAATACACCCAGCTTTCCTTTTGGAAACCCTTTTTGTCTGTACCACACGATGTAGTGTTCAGGTAAATCGCAAATCAAACGACCTTGATATTTGCCAAAAGGCATTTTCATAGTCACTAATTGCATGAGTATCTCATGTTGACTTTGTTGTTTTGTGTCTGAGTTCATATTGAGGTTAAAGCTACTAATTTGAAATGTTGTTAATTCAATCGGTTATTCTAATTACATTTTATACTTTAACAACCTTAAAGCATTCAGAACTACAACAAGGGTTGAGCCTTCATGAAAAACTACAGCAGGTCCTATTGCTATTGTGCTCATCATGGTTAAAGGAACTAAAACAGCTACCATGCCCAAACTGATGATTAAGTTTTGTTTTATGATCAAATTTGCCTTTCTACTCAAACCAATAGCGAAAGGAAGGTTATCTAACCTATCGGCCATCAGAGCAATATCGGCTGTTTCTAATGCTACATCAGAGCCTGCTGCCCCCATAGCAATACCAACAGTGCTTTTTGCCATTGCCGGTGCATCGTTCACCCCATCACCAACCATGGCTACACTTCCACCTTGTTCCTTTAGTTGTTCAATTGCGCTTACCTTATCCTCTGGAAGTAAACTACCCATAGGATCTGTTATTCCAATATTTTTAGCAATAGCATTTGCTACTTTTTGATTGTCGCCAGTGAGCATAACCATCCGCTTGATGCCTATTTTTTTCAAAGCAGCTAATGTTGAAATAGCCTCAGGCCTTGCGACATCCATTGCTGATATTATACCCAAGTATTTATCATCTTGATGTACAATCATAGCCGTATGACCTTCTGATTCTAGTTCAGCCATTTTATGATCTATTTCCTCAAGTAACGGTTCTCCCGTTAACTCTTCAAAAAGTCTCCGGTTTCCAATATGAACAAGACTACCATTCCAATCGGCTTGAATACCTCTAGCAATTAAAGCTTTCAGATTTTCAGCATTTGGAATATCCATATCCCCTAATTCTTTTCTTCCTCCATCTACAATTGCTGCTGCCAAAGGATGATCGCTTAATGCTTCAACTGCTACTGCAACTTTTAATAAATGAACTTTCGATACGTCTCCAAATGGAATAGCATGTGTTAAGGTTGGCCTGCCTTCGGTTAATGTCCCTGTTTTATCAAAAGCAATGGTACTAATTCCTCCTAAATCTTCAAGTGGTCTGCCGCCTTTAATTAATACTCCTTGGCGTGCTGCTCTTGCAATTCCAGCTAAAACTGCACTTGGTGTTGAAATGGCTAATGCACATGGAGAAGCAGCAATCAATACAGACATGGCTCGATAAAAGCTTTCTTGAAAAGATTCTTCGACAATGACAAATGCAAATAATAATAGGATGACAACAACCAAAACAGAAGGGACATAGTATTTTTCAAATTTATCTGTAAGGTGTTGTGTCGGTGACTTTTGTGTTTCAGCCTCTTTTACTAAATAAATTAATCGAGCAAGAGTACTATCTTTTGCCTCTTTCAATACTTTTATTTCTAGCGCTCCATTGCCATTAATTGTTCCCGCAAACACTCGATGCTCTGGGCGTAGTTTTTTTATCTCTAAATCTTCTTGCCATGTAGCACTTGGGTGTTTTGTAACAGGCATGCTTTCGCCTGTTATCGCTGCTTGATTTACTGGGCTAGTCCCATTTATGACAACACCATCTGCAGCAATTTTAGTATTTGGCCTAACCACAATTATATCGCCCACTTTAAGTTCTTTAATGTGGACTTCTTTTAATTCTCCATTCTGCATTATCAGAGCCATTGGTGGTGCTAAGTCTGAAAGCGCTGATATTGACTTCCTTGCTCGCTTCATGGCGTATTCCTCTAGAGCATGACCTAAGCTAAACAAGAATAATAGCAGTGCACTTTCTCCCCATTTGCCTAAAAACGCAGCTCCGATTGCTGCAAAAAGCATAAGAAAATCGATTTCAAATTTCCCTCTTAATAGACCAATTCCTGCGGAAGAAAATGTAAAAACCCCTCCAAAAATAGCCCCAATAACAAAAAGTGAAGTAGCAATATAATCTGGAGCTGCTGTAAAAGAAAAAACAAGTCCAGAAATCCAAAAAGCTCCGCTAATAATGGCATAATAGAGCTCAGTGTTCTCCCCTAAAATATGAAGAAAAGAATGGCCATGCTCATGATCTGCTTGATGAGTGTGCGCTTGGGCACTTTTTACACCTGCAATGTTTAATCCCAATAAACTTATGGATTTAATAATCTCGGACTTGGTGATTTTATTAGCGTCCCACTCTACCTGCAATTCACCAGAATCAGAAATAGAAACTAAGCTAATGCCTGTTTTTTTTCTCAATGTTTGCTCAATCCTTTGAGTTTCTTGAGTGTTCAGGTTTTCTCCAATTTCTATTAGTAAATTATTCATAGTTGATTTGCGTGAGTTATCTAATTATGGGTAATATGTGAAATTTTATTAACTAACTGCTCGGCGATTTTCTTAATATTTTTTCCAACTTTTTACCCTTAGCTAATTCATCAACTAATTTATCTAAATACCTAACTTGTCTTGTTAAAGTGTTTTCAATTTCTTCTATTCGATAACCACAAATTACTCCTGATATAAATTGTGCATTGGGGTTCAGTTTTGCTTTCTTGAAGAAGGTTTCAAAAGTGGATTCTTCATCAATCAATTTTTGAAGTTTTTTTTCATCAAAACTTGTCAACCATTCTATAACTTGAAGTAATTCTTCTTTTGTTCTGCCCTTACGCTCAACTTTTGTAATATAATGAGGATAAACAGAAGAAAATGTCATTTTTGCTATGCGTTCATTATGTTCGGGTGTAGTTTTCATACCGTTTATTTCGATTCTACGTAAGTTTTAATGTCATTCAAATCTTTAATTAATGCCTTTTTCATAGATCCTTTAATTAGGAATCCCATACACCAAGAAATTAATTTAACAAAGGTTGTCTGTGCTTCACCAGAAAACGACATGGTCAATTTGGTCTTTTCACCCTCCGATTCTACTGCTAACCGAGATTTATATACAGAACCGTGACTTTCTGCCCTAGTTTGATAATATTCATTATCTGCATAGTCGGTAATCCACATAATTTCTGTGGCTTCTTTACCAAACATCACTCTTGTTTCTTTCCATTTAAAACCAATTAAAGTATCCTTAGGCTCATCTATAATTTCAAGTTTTACAATACTTTCAATATAGTTGGAGCAGTTTTTAAAATCTATTATGGCTTTCCAAACTTCTTCTTTTGGTTTATCGATTATTACAAATACTGATAGCTCCATCTCTTTTTTATTCGTTTATATAATTATAATTAGTTATAATACAATGCTTTAATGTTTTAGCATTGCATACTTAAAAATAGCTATTTAAATGCAAACAAGCCTTATCGCAATAGCTTTCCCATTTCATCCCAATACAATTCAAAGTCTGCTAAGTCGTTATGTCCTCCGTTAAATATTGTTGTTAATGTAGCATTTGGAGCTAAATCAAATAGAGCTTTTCCATTTTCATAAGGCACTACAAAATCATCTGTTCCATGAAAAAAATGAATGGGACTATTCACCTCATGTATAAATTGATGTGTTGGAAACTTAAAGCGCAGTAGCAGCCTACTTGGTAAGATTGGAAACTTAGATTGAACGATGCTTTTTAAACTGTAAAAAGGCGTTTCTAAGATAAGGTGTTTAGGTGTATTTTTAGTTGCTACATAAGTCGCAAAAGTGCAACCCAAAGATCGTCCAAAGGAAATAATTTTTTCTTCGGGATATAAATTATTAGCATACTTATAGACCTGATTTGCATCAAAATACATTTTTTCTGAAGTCCTTCTTCCTGTGCTTTTTCCATAGCCACGATAATCTGAAATTAATACATCATAGCCGTATGATAAAAAACGTTCGGCAATTTCTCCCCAACGGGAAATATCTCCTGCATTTCCATGAAAATAAACGATTATTCCTTTGGGGTTTTTTACTTTAAAATGGATCGCATTTAGTTTCGCGTTTTCTTCAGTCTGTATCGTTACTTCCTCAAAATCTGCATCAAAATGGTATTTATAATCCGATTCTAATTTAGTGTCTATAAAAATCAGGGATTCTTGACCAAAAAAAAGTCCGACAACCAGAATTAGGTAAAAACCAAACCCAATTGCTAAAGTTAACAATAAGTATTTCATTTGCTTTTGCTATGGTGGTTAACTCTGTGGCTTGTCGTACTTAAATCAATCCTTTTAGGTTTGCTTGTAATTATTTCACTTAGCATTTCATGATAACTTTTAAATGTATTTAAATTCTTGTGTCCACCTCCTACAACAGACCATAATCTTGTGTTTTCTGGTCGAATTTGTGAAAGTTTAATGCTTGTTTTAAAAGGAATTAATTTGTCTTGTGTTCCATGTATAATGTGAATGGGACATTGCACGTATTTTATCCACTTGTAGGTTGGCATCGGATATTTTAAAATCAAAGAAAGCGGCATAAAGGGCGCATATCTGGCGGTTACTTTTCGCAAACTGTAATAAGGTGCATCTAAAATCAACATTTTAGGATTGTTAGTAGAAGCCAATTTGGTGGCAAAACCCGAACCTAAAGAACGACCATATAAAATGATGTATTTCTCGTTCACTTTTTCACGGATTTTATCATAAATAAACTGCAAATCATTTTTTATTGCTTTCTGAGATCTTCGGCCAGTGCTTTTTCCAAATCCTCGATAATCAACCATGATGACGTCGTAGTTGTGGCGCGTAAAGTCAACAGCGAATTTGCCCCAGCCTTTCATGCTTTTTGAATTGCCTTTTAAATACAATACGACTCCCTTGGGATTTTCGACTTTAAAATGCAATCCATTGATGTTGGCTCCGTCTCTGGTTTTAATATTGTATTCTTCTATATTCTGATTTTCATAAAAATATTGGAATTCTTCTGGAAGTTTTTCGGGTTTGAAAAGAAGTAAATCTTGTAAATAATAAAGTAATACACTTATTACTAAGTATATAATAAGCAAAACAAATAATATGTAAAGCCAATATGACATGCAACTAAAGTACGAATTTGAAAACTTATATTCGTTTGCCTAAAACTATAATCCAGATCAATTCTAGATTCTTAATATGGTGATACTTGGTTTTACTTTAATGAAAATAAGTTGTTCAGCCTGTTAAAAAAATCGATCGCAATTAAAAACGAATAGCGCAATAATAGAATTGTTTAATTTAGAACACTATTAAACCATATACAAAGCGTGAAGAAATACCATCATGAATTACACGACAACAAGTTAATTGACAGTAAATTACATCAATACCTAGATGCAATTGAATCCAATAGCATTGTTTCGGTTTATACAGAACTTCGACTCTTGCTTTATGTGGGAATTCTTCTTTTTACAGGTGGTGTAGGTTATTTTGCATATCAAAATATTGGAGATGCAGGACATATTCTTCTTCAACTAGTTTTATTTATAGCTATCATTCTTGGATTGGTTTTTCTTCAAAAACACGCACAGCCTTTTACTAGAGCTAAATCCATAGTGGAACATAGCTATTTCGATTATATTTTACTCTTGGTTTCTTTATTGTGTATCTCACTGTTTACCTATGTTTTAGTCTATTTCAATTGGTACGAACAAGCATTAAAGTCAACATCTTTTATCAGTGCTATACTCTTTTTCGCATTTGCATATCGCTACGATAATAAAGCAGTTTTAAGCATAGCCATTACCGTTTTAGTGGCAGCTTTGGGGATTTCAATCTCGCCAGTTAATTGGATACAAGGCGAATGGAACTCTACACTTGAACTTTACAATGTCGGTATTTGCATTGGTTTTGTTTTGCTTACGATTGGAAAAGTGTCAGACAAATACAACTTTAAGTCACACTTTAAATTTACCTATCAAAACTACGGATATTTAATACTTTACATCTCTTTAATTACTTCAATTATAGAGTCCGATTACGACATTTATTTTGCTCTTTCGGGTATTCTTTGTACTTCAATCTTTGGATATTTCAATTGGTATAAAAAGGACTTTTTGTTCTTTATGTTTTCTTGCATTACTTTTTACATTTGTTTCTCTTATGCACTTTTCAAGTTAATCGACCTCTTTAATAATGATTTGTGGATGCTCTATTTTTATTATGTTCCTGGTAGTATAATAGTCTTTATTCTGTTTTTAGTTAACAAAAAATCCCATTTCAAGCATGATTAAAAAATGGATGGTTTATAATGAAGAATTATTAGAACGCTTCAATTTGAGAGAGAAGGCCAACATGCTTTTCAAAAGTGGCTTAATTGATAAAACTCAAGAATTAGAAATTAGGAGACAGTATAAAACGCCTTTTTACACACCTACAATAGCCATTAAAGCCTTGTTGTTCTTGGCAGGAATACTCGGTGTATCAACTATTTCAGGACCTTTAACCTTATTATTTTCCGGTGGTGGAGACATAGGATTAAGAATTATGACTTTCATAGTAGGCTTTGGAGTTATCTTATTGAACGACCGAATTTTAATCCGCGACAAATACCACTATAAATCAGGTTTAACCCGGGCTTTGAGCTATTCAGGTTCAACTTTTATTTATTTTGCTTTATTAGGTTATAACCTAGAAAGTAAATACGCCTATCTATTATTGGCGCTTGGCTTTACTAGCATAATTTATATTCGATATATCGATTTGTTGGCTTTAGCTGCGAGTATTTTACTTTTTTACTACACTCTTTTTTCTGTGTTCTACGATTTAGGTGGCCTTTTTCAAAACCTTATTCCAATTGTATTTATGTTAATGTCTTGGATTTTCTATGTATTAATACGTAGAATCGAAACAAAAAACACCAGCGAGATATACAGCAGTTCATTTACGATCGGCAAATCCATTTTTCTGATTTTGCTATATGCTTCTGGCAATTATTATGTGGTTAGAGAGTTGAGCATTTCATTAATGGGATTATCACTAGAAGCAGGAGAGAATATTCCATTTTACCTTTTATTTTATGTCACAAGTACCTTCATTCCTTTGGCTTACCTCCTATTGGGTATTAAAAACAAATCCATTTTATTCATACGATTCGGTATTATATGTTTGATATTGAGTTTTATTACACTTAAATATTATTACAGTTTTGGAATGCCAGTATTAACGATCACTTTAACTGGCGCATTTCTTATAGGTTTAGCGCTTGGCATACTCAACTATTTAAAGCGCATCAGAAAGGGTTTTACTCGTGAAAAACTACTACACAAAGATTGGGATACAGAAGATTTTTCAGCAATTATCATTTCTCAAACAGCTGGTGGTGTTCCTCAATCAGAAAAAGACCTCTTCCAAGGTGGGCAATTTGGCGGCGGCGGAGCTGGTGGACAGTTTTAATTCTAATTCGCCATTTTAGTTAACTTAATGTTTGCACCAAACACAATGTTATATTGGAAGAAACTAAAATGCTGCTGAGCATATTCCGACTTATCGTAAGAAACGCGAATGTTTGGCATATCGATATATCCACCTTTTGTTTCAACCTGAACAAACAGCCATCCTTTATAAGTTAAATTCCCTCCCAACAAAGCATTAACACCATATCCGGCCACATTAAACTCATCGTAGCGTTTTCCTTCTAAAAAAGTCACATTGGTTCTAGGAAAGCTAATGCCTGCACCCAAACCAACAAAAGCATCAACTGTAAAATTGCTGAATTGTTTAATTCGTTCATGCATTCTAATATCAATGTTTTCGTAATTCAAGCCATCGGTGTGTTCAAACATTAAAAAATCTTGGCTCAATTCAATTTCTTCATATTCATATACCTTATCATATTTCCCTCCTGAATTTTTGATGTATCCATCAATTTGCTTCCTTTGTCCGTTTTTCATGACGTATTTCATGTGGTCATTCCCAATCGAAATGCTGTATTTGTCATTGAAATAATAACCAATTCTAAAATTATATTGTGGAATTGTAATGCTCTTAGGGTTGATATAATCGGAAGAAATAGGAGATTGTCGATCTACACCAACTACATTATGAATAGTAAAATCATAATTATTTCCTTTGAAGTATATATCTGAATTAGAATAAGCACTTTTATTCCAACCCCAATAAATATAAAGCTTTCCTTTATTGCTGTATTGGTTTGTTTGTACATTTTCACTGTTTTCTTGGGCTTTTGTAAAAACAGCAATGAGCATAAAAAATGCGATAAATAACGCTTTATATTTCATAAATAATATTTAAGCAGCGAAATTAAGAATAGTAGTTTGAGGAAAATGAATAAAATTTTAAAGTAAACAAACTAGGATTGAATATAAAAATCTTTTCATGCTTAGCCAAGCTATTCCAAATAAAGCATTTAAAACTAGTAATTTCGTGGCCTCAAAAAAATGGCATGAAAAAGTATTTTAATTTATTTGATTTAACACAAAAAGTGAACTACAAAAACGAGGTTTTATCGGGCTTAACTGTAGCATTGGCTCTGATTCCTGAAGCAGTTGCTTTTGCATTAATCGCCGGCTTACCTCCTTTAACTGGTTTGTATGCAGCTTTTATGATGGGATTAGTTACTTCCATTTTAGGTGGCCGCCCAGGTATGATTTCTGGTGCTACGGGTGCTGTAGCTGTGATTTTAGTATCCTTAGCAAAATCTCATGGCATAGAATATATTTTTGCAGCGGTTGTATTAGCAGGAATTTTTCAATTATCGGCTGGATTTCTCAAACTTGGAAAACTCATGCGACTTGTTCCGCATCCGGTAATTTTTGGGTTTGTAAACGGATTGGCAATCATTATTTTTATGTCACAACTAGATCAATTTAAAGACCTTAGTGGTAATTGGCTTACTGGCTCACCACTTTATATCTTATTGGCTTTAGTGTTAACAACCATGTTGATTATTTGGGGATTACCCAAAATAAGTAAGGCTATTCCCGCTTCACTTGTTGCCATATTGGTCATTTTTGGTGTAGTCGTTCTTTTTGGAATAGATACTAAAACTGTTGGCGATATTGCTTCTATTAAAGGTGGCTTCCCTCCTTTTCACATTCCCCAAGTACCTTTTCAATTAGAAACTCTAAAAGTTATTTTACCCTATTCGGCAATCATTGCTGGAGTTGGATTAATTGAAAGCCTGCTGACTTTAAACATCATTGATGAAATAACAGAGACTCGTGGAAGAGGCAATAAAGAAGCTGTAGCCCAAGGAACTGCGAATATACTTTCGGGTTTATTCTCAGGCATGGGTGGCTGCGCGATGATTGGTCAGAGTTTAATCAACATTTCTTCTGGCGCTAGAGCTCGTTTATCAGGTATTGTTGCAGCTGTTATGCTCTTGGTTTTTATCATGTTTGGTTCTAGTTTAATAGAAAAATTGCCAATGGCAGCATTAACAGGGCTGATGATTATGGTTTCTATTGGAACTTTTGAATGGGCGAGTTTTAAAACAGTTAAACGAATGCCAAAATCAGATATTTTTGTCATGGTTGTGGTAACACTAGTTACAGCAGTATTGCACAATTTAGCCCTTGCGGTTTTGGTTGGTGTGATTATCGCTGCGCTTGTGTTTGCATGGGACAATGCCAAACGAATTCGTGCAAGAAAATACACGGATGACAATGGCATAAAACATTATGAGATTTATGGGCCTTTGTTTTTTGGCTCTATAGCTGCTTTCAACGAGAAATTCGATGTTTTAAATGACCCCGATGAAATTATCATTGACTTTGAAGAAAGCCGAGTTGTTGACATGTCGGCAATTGAAGCTTTAAACAAAATCACCGAACGATATTTGAAAGTCAATAAAAAAGTACACTTGAAGCACCTGAGTGCCGATTGTAGAACTTTACTCAAAAATGCTGAAGACATCATTGATGTAAATGTGATGGAAGACCCAACTTATAAAGTTGTTATAGATTAATTATTTAATGCAAAACACAAATGATTGATTCAAATTATTGCGAATTAGAAGCGCTTTCCGCCCATCATGTGGGCAATAAAGAAGATGAAGAACTTCACTTGTCTAAAAACACTTTAGCAGTTGACAACACTGAATTGTCAAACGTATTAATCCATTATTTTTTAAAACCCTTTGATGGAGAAGAATTATACAACTTCACTTTTTCGAACAATGAATTTAAGCTAAACCCTTTGTTTAACTACTCCGAATCTGTTTTTAAAGATGCAATCCCTTTTCATGAAAATAGCATTAAAATAGCGCAATATTTATTTGATGTTTCCAATCATCCGAATATTAAACCTGGAGATTTGTTTATTGCTCGCTTCACGAATATAAAACTGCATGGTGAACCTGTAGAATGTTTGGGAATATTTAAGTCGGAAAACAGGCATCCATTTTTAACAGTGAGTAATGAAACAGGAGATCTATCTATACAACATACCAAAGGAATTAATGTAGATAAGCTTGATAAAGGCTGCTTGATTTTTAATAAAAAAAGAAAAGATGGTTTTCAAGTGGCTATAATTGATAAATCGAATAAATCAACTGAAGCACAATATTGGAAAGATAATTTTTTAAACCTCAAACCTTGTAACGATGGGTTTCATAATACCAAAGCTTTTCTAAACATTGCTAAAACATACGTCACCAAGCAAATGCCAGATGATTTTGTGCTTGAAAAAACCGACAAAATCGATCTATTAAATCGCTCTGTAGAGTATTTTAAAACGAAAGAATCCTTTAATAAAGAAGAATTTGAAACTCAGGTTTTTCAAGATGAACAAGTCATAGAATCCTTTCGCGCTTTTGATCATAACTATCGATCTGAACATGAAATACAAATTCAAGATGATTTTGACATTTCTACTCAAGCAGTAAAAAAACAACAGCGATTATTTAAAAGCATCTTAAAGTTGGATAAAAACTTTCACGTTTATATACATGGAGATAAGAGTTTGATTGAAAAAGGTGTAGAAGCTGATGGCAGAAAATTCTATAAGATTTATTACGAAAAAGAAGATTAGTCAAAATTGTATATTCTTAGCTAATTTGTTTTTTCTGCTTAAACTTGAATCATGAAAGCAGCGAGTATTCGAGAAATCAAACTAGAATTAGCCAATTTAGGCCAAACTGAATTGATTGAATTATTACTTACACTTTCTAAGTTTAAAAAAGACAATAAAGAGTTACTCAGCTATTTGCTATATGAAGCTGCAGATGAAGCCTTGTATATCCAAAACATAAAGGTAGAAGTTGATTCGCTCTTTACAGAAATCAATTTGTCGAATTATTATTTCATGAAAAAAACAGTTCGAAAAATTCTTCGTCAATTAAAAAAATACATCCGTTATTCTCAAAACAAAGCAACAGAAGCCGAACTACTCCTCTATTTCTGCACGAAATTAAAAGCATTAAATCCACCAATCAATGAAAACACTGTTTTAAGCAACCTTTTTATCCGCCAGAAGCAATTAGCCGAGAAAGCAATTGGAACTTTGCATGAAGATTTACAATACGACTTTAACGAAACCCTCGAAAATTTAAATTTATAAGAATAATAACATGAATAAATTAATTACCATCATACTTTGCCTCTTTTGCTCTTACTCTTTTGGACAGATAAACATGGAGGATTCTACAGCTCAAGTTATTGCATATTGGAGTATTGGAGATAAGCAGTCTTATTCTGTGAGCTTGCAAAACTTGGTTATTAATGGTGAGGATACCACTAAAAATGAAACAACACAGTATGATGTTGATATTACAGTACTCGATTCAAGTGCAAATTCTTACACTGTATCTTGGCTGTATCGAAATTTTAGAAATAACTCCGATAATGAGTTAATTCAAAAAATAATATCTTCAGGGGAAAATCTTAAAGTGATTATAAAAACTGATGAATTAGGTGCATTTTTAAGTGTTGAAAATTGGGAAGAAGTAAGTAATTATATGAAAGAAACCTTATTGAGCATCCAAAACGAAGCACCTAATACAATTGATATTATGAAGCAATTCGAATACTTATACTCTAGTAAAGAAGCCATTGAATCTTCTGCTATTCAAGATATTCAACAGTTTTATACCTTTCATGGAGCAAAATATACGCTAAACAAAATATTAGAATTCAATATGAAAACGCCCAATTTGTATTATCCAGAAAAACCGTTTGATTCTAAAATCACTTTAACCTTAGATGAATTAAATCCAGATAATGATAACTTTATACTTCGATTTACTCAAGAAGTAAATAAAGAGCAATTGGTAAATACGACTTACGAATATTTATCTAATCTAGCCAAAAGCAATGGAACAGAAGAACCTAACAAGGAAAGCTTTAAAGATTTAAGTAATGTTATAAGCAACTCTTCAAGAATACACATAACCGGTTGGATGATGTACAGTATTCAAACTAAATTTGTTCAAGCCGAAAGTGTAAAAAATATAGAAAATCGCATCATTGAAATAAAATAAATTTCTACATGAATCCAGCAGTTGACCGATTTATTGACCGAGCTAAATCTTGGAAAGAAGAATACATACAATTGAGAGCAATTATCCTCGAAATGGGATTAAAAGAAGAATTAAAATGGGGTGTGCCTTGTTATACTCTCCAAGAAAAGAATGTTTTGTTAATTCACGGATTTAAAGACTATTGCGCCATTTTATTTCATAAAGGAGTTTTGCTTAAAGATCAAAAAAACCTCTTAATTCAGCAAACAAAAAATGTGCAAGCAGCAAGGCAAATTCGTTTTAAAAGCTTAGAAGAAATAATTGATCAGCAAGAATTAATTAAGCAATATATTTTTCAAGCCATTGAAGTTGAAAAAGCTGGATTAAAAGTTGAACTTAAACCAACGAAAGCATATGAGACTCCTATTGAACTTCAACAAGAATTTGACAATAGCAAGCAATTTCAAAAGGCTTTTTATGCATTAAGCCCAGGGAGACAACGTGGGTACTTGTTGTATTTTTCTCAAGCTAAACAATCCAAAACAAGAAAGGACAGAATTGAAAAATACGCCGCTAAAATACTAGATGGAAAAGGGCTTAAAGATTGACAACCTACACTCTACTCACCCTATAACTAGCGTAATAAACTTCATCGGTCACTTCTACACAAACCACTTTTGCGATGCCATGCGAATCAGTAACTCCAAAATAAATATCTACGTCTTTAAAATACTTGCACCAAGCCGCTAAATCGTCGTTTACTTTATAACCGTTTACCGTATGAATCGTATCGCCAACCGACAAGCCATTTAATTCTGAAGTAGAATCAGGATAAATGCTAAACACCTTGTCTTCGATGTATTTAAAACCTAAATAGGCTTCATGGAATAAATCAGCTGGATTACGTTCATAATTCAATCCTATGTCCTGAAAACTAAGCTTTAATTGCTCTTCAATATTTTCAGCACCATTAATGTATTTAGCAAAAAAATCATCTAAATTATCATTGGCAAACCGCTCAACCACTTGTTTGTAATCTGCTTCTGAAACTCCTTTATTCTTTTTATAATATTCCTCGTAAAAACACAACATCACATCATCAAAAGAATACTTTTGATTCGAATTTCTTTTAATAATCGAGTCCAGCATAAAAGTAATCAATGCCCCTTCTACGTATATGGAAGATTTACGATTAGGAACACCTGGCACATAACCATCTAACCAAGTATCAAAAGAAGATTCAGCAACCGATAGGTTTTCAACTCCAGGATTATTAAAATGACGATCTAATAATTGGTTCAATGTTTTGAAATATGCTTCATCTCCAAAAACCTTAGAGCGCATCAACATTTCATCGCCATACCAAGTGGTTGCGCCTTCGCACAAATAACCCAAACGGCTGTAGTTTTCTTTAGAAAATTCATAAGGCTGCATTTCTATAGGTCGAATGCGCTTCACATTCCATGTGTGAAATAGCTCATGTGAGCTAACACCCAACAAATCTTCATATCTTCCTTTTTCGTCCATAATGCTGTAGCTTGGTCCTAAAGCAATTACAGTGGAGTTGCTATGCTCTACCCCATGATAAGCTTGATGGGGTAAAATTTGGAACAGAAAGTGGTATTCTTTCGTTGGAAAATCGCCAAATAAATCCATTTGCGCTTTAGTAAAAGCTGTAAAATCTCGAACTAATTTAGCTTCATCCAATTTACATTCTCCTTGAAACCACATATAAAATGTAGTATTGGCAACTTGATAAGTTATTTTTTTTAGTGAATTAGATGCAATAAATGGACAATCGGCTAGTTCATCAAAATTAGCTGTTTCAAAAACATTGTTTCCTAAACTATTTAGTCCAGTAGCTACTTTATAGTCTTCGGGCAGTTCCAATACTATGCTGCATTTTTCTTCTTGCCTATTAGGAATATACATCAGGCAGTTAACTGGATTTACATACAATTGAAATTCATCTAGATAGGTAGAACCTGCATTTAAGTCAATCGAATAATAATTGTATTTAATGTGAACAGAATCAGCCTTTTCACAATTTACTTCCCATAAATCTTTGGTTAATTTCTTGGAATTCAAAACTTGGCCATTTTCATCAAAAGCCTTCCATTGCTGAATGTTTTTTGCAAAGTTGCCCAATTCGTAACGTCCAGGTCTCCATGCCGGCAGCTGGAATTGTAAGGTTTTCTCCCCTTCTGTTTTAGCAATTAATTCGATATCAAGATAATGTCTTGAGGGATTTTGAAAAGATAATTGATACTTCATATGTCAAATATAATTAGGTAAATCTGATTTTGAACATTTACTTGCAATATCATTTCACTTAGAAATACAATATATTATAGCGTGTGAAATGGTAAATTAATCACCTGCTTTCTAGAGTTTTTATAAAACAACAAAGCCCCGATATTCGGGGCTTTGTGATCGAGACAGGATTCGAACCTGTGACCGTTCCGACTTTATAAGTCGGAATGCTCTATCCTTTAATTAGCTTTTCAATATATACTCTCGATTTCTTCTTTTTGATTTCCAATTCTCGCTGATAGGCTTCAGATTTGGTGCTAAAAGCTTCCTTATAAACTAATTCCCAAGAAACACCATACTTTGTTGATTTGTTTCTCCCTGTATTATGCCTAGTCAATCTATCCTCAATACCTGATGTGTGCCCTACATAATACTTGTCTTTTGAATTTGAGTATAATATATAAACCGTGTACATTTTTATTTTTCACTTTTTATAAAACAACAAAGCCCCGATATTCGGGGCTTTGTGATCGAGACAGGATTCGAACCTGTGACCGTCTGCTTAGAAGGCAGATGCTCTATCCAGCTGAGCTACTCGACCATTATTTCAATTCATTACTCTTAACTCTTTCAAGTTTTGCTGTGACCTTTCCGATTCAAAAATCGGAATGCTCTATCCAGCTGAGCTAGTATAGTATTGTATCAAAATGTTAACTACATTACATTATCTTTAAACGATATAATCATCATATGTTCAAAAAAGCAAAAGCCCTCCGCCAAATGGAGGAAGGCTTTGCGGTCCGGACGAGACTCGAACTCGCGACCCCCTGCGTGACAGGCAGGTATTCTAACCAACTGAACTACCGGACCAAAAAGTTATAGAACTTTCCACTTCTCAGAAGCGGACGGCAAATGTAAAACTTTTTTTTAGTTTCTGTTATTTTTTTTATAAAAATATAAGCTCAAATTTTACTTTTTTTAAATCTCTTTGATACTGAACTCATAAGGCTTTTAGCCTAAAACATTTTTTTTCGTTTCACTAAAAAAGGCAATAAAATTTGATTAAATCCTTTAGAAATGTCTGCTTCTATAAATTCAATTCCATACTGTCCACATTTTAATTTTAACTCAGCTTTCTTATCCTGCATTTGTTGTACATAATACTCTTTTACTTCGTTAGGGTTTAATTTTACTTCTTCACCACTTTCCATATCAACAAACTTGTACGGCCTATTCTCAAATTCAAAATTCAATTCTTTAGAATTATCTACAACATGAAATAAAATAACTTCATGTTTATTGTGTTTTAGGTGCTGTAAAGCTGATATCAAATCATCTTCTCTTTCCGAATTATCTAGCATATCACTAAATATAACGACCAAAGATCGTTTGTGAATTCGATCAGAAATACTATGTAGGGCTTCTACAGCTGAAGTTCTTTTATTGGGAATTTCTTTTTCCAACAACTTTTCTAATTCTGCAAAGATTAATCGTTGATGTGCTGAATTGGATTTCGCTTCCGTATGCAATTCTACCTCTTGACTAAATAAACTCAAGCCATATGCGTCTCGTTGTTTTTTTAATAATTCAACTAAAGCGGCGGCGGCATAAACAGAAAAAAACATTTTATTATGCTGCCCTTTCTCTAATTCTTCTGGGAAATACATCGAAGATGAAATGTCTAATATGACTCGACATCTTAAATTAGTCTCTTCCTCATATCTTTTGACAAATAATTTATCTGTTTTAGCGAATAATTTCCAATCCAAATGCCTTGTTGATTCTCCGGTATTATACAAACGATGTTCTGCAAACTCAACTGAGAATCCATGAAATGGACTTTTGTGCAATCCAGTAATAAACCCTTCAACAACTTGTTTTGCAAGTAATTCTAGATGACTGTATGCTTGAAGTTCTTTACGATTAATTATTGGCATAAAGTAAATGTAAGAATATGAAATAAAAAACCTTTCTCTGTCATTGAATCAAATCAAGTCTAGTGAAAGGTTTTTTATAATTTGAATAGCGAATTAAGCTATTTGAGCATCTAATTTACCAGCATATGCTGATTTAGGAGCTGCACCTACTTGTTTATCAACAATTTCACCTCCTTTAAAAAACAATACTGTTGGAATGTTTCTAATGCCAAACTTTGCTGACACTCCTGGGTTTTCGTCCACATTTACTTTTCCGATTAAGGCTTTACCATCATAATCTGTGTGTAATTCATCAACGATTGGCCCAACCATTCTACACGGTCCACACCACTCTGCCCAGAAATCTACCAATACTGGCTTATCTGATTTTAATACTAATTCGTCAAAATTTGCGTCTGTTAATTCTACTGCCATTTTTCTATTATTTTAATTAATCTATTTTTTTCTGTTACAAAGTTAGCAACTCAATTTGCTTACCAACTATTTTTTCGGACAAATTGGCATTAATTAACCGAAAATTCCAACTTAGGGTTAGACTCCAATCTTTTAATAACTTCATTTGTCAAGTTTATTTTTATACTTCTTGATTTTAATTGTATTACATTCTTATTCTTTTGATCTATAATTTTAAACTGCAAGTGACAAGTTCCTAGATTTTCTGCGTTCAATTCTTTTAACCAATCTATCATGTTGTCATCTACATCATCAACCTTTACTTCTACAACAATTTCTTTTGCCATTTTTTCGCGCAAATCAGATAATAGTTCTATCCCTGATATTTTAAATTCTAATTCATCGTTGTAGCGTTTAGTTTCAACTTTTCCTTTCACAAAAAGAAACCAACCTAAAGTCAAATAACTCTTATATTTTATATAATCATCAGAAAAAAGAAAAAACTTATAATTCTCTTCGTAACCTTCTATTGATAGAATTCCAAAAGGTTTACCTCCCTTAGTCATGCGATGTTGGGCTTCTACAACTATACCTGCCATGCGCATTTCTCCACGTTTTTTTGCTTTTTCTAAATCATTTAAATCTCTAATTTTTGCCGTGCAAAAATTCTGAATTTCAAATTTATATTCGTCCAAAGGATGACCAGAAAGATATATACCGACAACTTCTTTTTCTTTAGCTAGCTTTTCCATTCTTCCCCACTCCTCACATTGTGGAACTGTTGGCTCAGGTATTTGAATATCCGATTCACCTCCAAACAAAGACGCTTGAGCTGAATTTTCTTGTTCTTGATAATTCGCTCCGTATTTAATTGCCTTTTCTAAAAAGTATGGTTCACCTTGCTCGCCGTGAAAGTATTGAGCTCTATGTACCGTTTCAAATGAATCAAAACCACCTGCTAATGCTAAACTTTCAAAAGTTCTTTTGTTTGCTGCTCTTAAGTCAATTCGTTTGGTTAAATCAAAAATAGAAGTGTATTTCCCATTTCTTTTTCGCTCATTTACTACTGCTTCTACCGCTCCTTCTCCAACTCCTTTAAGAGCCCCCATTCCAAAACGAATGACTTTTTCTTTATTTACGGTAAATTTATATGCACTCTCATTAACATCTGGACCTTTAACCTTTACACCCATTCTACGACATTCTTCCATAAAAAATGTAACTTTTTTAATGTCATTCATGTTATTTGTCAAAACAGCAGCCATGTATTCTTCAGGATAATTTGCCTTGAGATACCCTGTTTGAAATGCAACTACAGAGTAAGCTGCTGAGTGAGAACGGTTGAATCCGTATTCCGCAAACTTCAACATAATGTCAAATACGTCAGCAGCGTGTTTTTTGTCAACTCCATGTAATTTTTCAGCACCTTCAACAAATTTAACTTTTTGCTGCTGCATCACATCCATTTTCTTTTTACCCATTGCTCGCCGAAGAATATCAGCTTCTCCTAAGCTGTAACCCGCCATAATTTGTGCAGCCTGCATAATTTGCTCTTGATATACCATGATACCGTAAGTGTTTTCTAAAATTCCCTTAAGCAAATCATGTGGATATTCTACTGGTACATCTCCTCTTTTTCGAGAAACAAACAAGTCTATGAACTGCATTGGGCCTGGACGATATAAGGCATTCATTGCAATCAAATCTTCTATATTAGTTGGTTTTAGGTTTTTAAGATGCTTCTGCATTCCTGCAGATTCAAATTGAAATGTTCCATTGGTTTCTCCACGTTGATATAATTCATAAGTCTTTGTATCGTCCAAAGGAATTTCATCAGGATCTATTTCAATACCATAATTCTCTTTAATTAATGCAATTGCATCTTTTATAATAGTCAGGGTTTTTAATCCTAAGAAGTCCATTTTTAAAAGACCTGCGTCTTCAACTACTTTATTATCGAATTGAGTTAATAATAAGTCAGAATCTCTAGAAGTGCAAACAGGTACATAATTAGTAATATCATCTGGTGAAATAATAATACCACATGCATGAACTCCAGTATTTCTAACCGAACCTTCCAAAGTTCGTGCTTGTGTCAAGGTTTTACCCATATTATCATCCTTGACAATTAAACTTCTCAGTTCCTGTGCTTGGACAAACTCATCTGCATTTAGTCGTTTCTTTAACTCCTTTTCTTCCATTCCAAAGACATTTCCCAATGAAATACCAGGAACCATTTTAGAAACCTTATCTACTTCAGGCAAAGGAACATCCAACACTCTACCTACATCTCGGATAGATGATTTGGCGGCCATAGAGCCATAGGTAATAATCTGAGCAACTTGATTTTTACCGTATTTATCAACCACATAATCAATAATTTTTCCTCTACCCTCATCATCAAAATCAATGTCAATATCAGGCATAGAAACTCGTTCAGGATTTAAAAATCGTTCAAAAAGCAAGCTGTATTTTATAGGGTCAATGTTGGTAATTCCTACGCAATAAGCAACTGCAGAACCAGCAGCAGAACCACGACCTGGACCAACTGCAACGCCAATTTGGCGGGCTACTGTTGTGAAGTCTTGAACAATTAGGAAATAGCCTGGAAAACCCATGTCGGCAATTATTTTCAACTCAAAATCTAAACGCTCAACAATTTCGGCTGTTATTTCACCATAGCGCTTTTTCGCACCCTCATAGGTTAAAAATCGCAAATAATCATTTTGGTTCTTAAATTCTGAAGGTAAAGTATAATTCGGTAATAAAATATCTCGCTTCAATTCTGGGGGAGTTATTTTATCGACAATGAGATTGGTATTATCAATTGCGATAGGAATATCTTTAAAAAGCGCATTCATTTCGGCTTGTGTTTTGAAGTAAAAATTGCTGTTTGGAAAACCAAAACGAAAACCTTTACCTTGGCCTTTTGGAGTACTTAACTTATCTCCGGTATTAATACACAATAAGATGTCATGTGCTGTCCAATCATCCTCGTCTATATAGTGAGAATCATTCGTAGCAATCATAGGGACACCATACTTCTTAGACCATTTTATCAAAATCTGGTTTACATCTTCTTGGGTTTTACCCGAACCATCAATTTCACCTAGGCCATGTCTTTGTATTTCGATGTAATAATCATCACCAAATAGTTCAAACCATTCGACAAATGTTTTTTCTGCGTCTTCTTCAGATTTAAACAAAATAGCCTGTTGTATAACAGATGCAATGCAACAAGTAGTTGCGATTAGACCTTCTTTATATTGCTTTAAAAGCTCTAAATCTATTCTCGGATATTTAGAATACAATCCCTCTATATAGCCCAAAGAACATAGCTTAGAAAGGTTATGATATCCAGTTTGGTTTTTTGCTAAAAGCAATTGATGGTATCGTTTATCTTTTGAACCTCCTGTAAATTCTTGTTTATGACGATCTTCTACTAAATAAAATTCGCAACCAACTACTGGCGTCACGCCAAACTTTTGCGCTTCTGCTACAAACTGAAACGCACCAAACATGTTCCCGTGGTCAGTTAAGGCAACTGCTCGCATTCCATCCTCTTTGGCTTTTTTCATCATGGAAGCTATGGGAGCGGCTCCGTCTAATAAAGAGTATTGAGAATGGCAATGTAGGTGTGAAAAATCGGGCATTTTATCTTATAAAAATTGGACTTTAAAAGTAGTGAAAAGGCTTGTTTAAAATGCTCGATGTTGATAAGTGAGAATAAGTTTTTGGAATAAAATATTTGAGGACATATTAGGTTCTCTTTTATTTCTTTTATCTTCACATTTCAATTTTATAAGTATGAGTAAAGTAGAAGAATATATCGAAAAACATCAAAAATGGTCAGAAGCACTTTCTATCATTCGAAACGTAATTTTAGAAACAGAACTCGAAGAGCAAATTAAATGGGGAGCTCCTGTTTATGCTTTAAATGGAAAAAATGTATTGGGATTGGCTGCATTTAAAAATCACTTTGGCATCTGGTTTTTTCAAGGTGTATTTTTAAAAGACGAATTGAACTTATTGCAAAACTCGAATGAAAAAACCAAAGCATTAAGACAAATGCGATTTACTAGTCTGGAAGTAATAAACACAAATGCAATTAAGAACTATGTATTAGAAGCCATTGAGAATCAAAGACAAGGTCGTGAAATTAAGCCTAGCAAGGTAAAAAAAGTTGTTTTTTCAGAAGAACTAAAACTTGCCTTAAAAGAAGACCAATCCTTTAACGAAGCATTTCAAAAACTGAGCATGAGTAAGCAAAACGAATATGCTAACCATATAAGTGAAGCAAAAAGAAATGCTACAAAATTGAGTAGAATAGAAAAAATAAAACCCTTAGTTCTTTCTGGGGCTGGGCTTCATGATAAATACAAAAATTGCTAGTCTATTGCCATTATGAGCTTAATAAAAGACATACAATACGGAATTTATGGCTATAGTAAAGCGATAACTTTTATTCGAAAGAATAAGATGAAAAGGTACTTTTTAGTACCCATTATTATGAATATTCTTATGCTTGTTTTTGGGATTTCAATGACCAACGAATTAACAGAAAGTACGTTAAATAGTTTTCAATCATGGGCAGACCCAGAGTCTTGGGATTTTTGGGGTGCAGCTTTTTTGGCAGATACCATTGGTGTCTTTATTTGGCTCATACTAAAAATATTCTTTTTCTTGCTATTTGCATTTATCGGTGGTTATATTGTTTTAATTCTACTTTCTCCCCTATTGGCTTATCTTTCAGAGCGAACAGAACAAATTTTAAATGAAACCGAATTTCCGTTTTCTTGGATACAATTATTTAAAGACATGGTTCGAGGAATGATCATAGCAGTTCGAAATTTTTTCATTGAAATAGTGGCTATCATATTACTTTTCTTTTTGAGTTTCATCCCGCTTGTCGGCTTACTCAGTGCTCCGCTTCTATTTATTGTATCCGCTTATTTTTATGGCTTTTCATTTTTAGATTATACTGCTGAGCGAAGAAGATTAAAATTAAAAGACAGCATCTTTTTTATCAATCGAAATAAAGGTTTAGCTATTGCTAACGGTTCACTCTTTGCAGGTGCTTTACTTATTCCAATAATTGGTTTAAGCATCTCTGGTTTTATGGCCATAATTAGCACAGTAGCCGCAACTATCTCTATATTAGAGAAGGAAAGAAATGAGCGAACAATTAAACCATATTAATGGTTCTTAAATTTAATAAGCTGCTTAATTTCGTTGGCTTCTAATACTTATGGAAAAAGTTAAAATTTCAGCCGTTTCATACTTAAATACAACTCCGTTTATATATGGAATAGAAAACAGCACACGCTTATTGCAAGCTGTGGATTTATCGAAAGACATGCCTGCTGAATGTGCTCGTAAATTATTGCATGGAGAAGTTGATTTAGGATTAGTTCCTGTAGCCATAATTCCTTTATTAAAAGAATCTCACATCGTTTCTGATTATTGCATTGGCGCTAATGGAGAAGTGAATACTGTTCTATTGTTGAGTGATGTTGAATTAAACAAAATTGAAACGATTTATCTTGATTATCAATCGAGAACCTCAGTGGCTTTATGCCAAGTATTGTGTAGAGAATTATGGAAAATAGAACCAGAATTTAAGCCGGCAAAACCAGGATTTGAAAATCAACTAAACAGAACATCTGCAGGTGTCATTATTGGAGATCGAACTTTTCACTTAGGAAAAGAATACGCTTTTCGTTTTGATTTATCAGCTGAGTGGAAAAAATTAACAGGCTTGCCATTTGTCTTTGCAGCATGGGTAGCCAACAAAAAACTAGACAGTGGTTTTATTGAACTTTTTAATTCCAGTTTAGCATATGGACTTTCTCACATCGACGATGCGATTGCAAGTAGCAATCAACAATCGATTTCCGCTTCACAATTAAAGGAATACCTTACACAAGACATCCAGTTTGATTTAGATGCTGAAAAAAGAAAAGCCATGAAATTGTTTTTAAGTAAGCTGTAGTACTCCCTTTTTTATTGATGAATTCCAATCGTTAAGCCAACATCAAAACGCGGAAGTTCGGGTAAATTGCTACTCGAGTGGAATAAATTTGAAAACCGGTAACGCCCATAAAATACAAAGCGATTGAATCCTAAACGGGCAATTGCACCATATGAAAAGTCTTCGGTATAGCTTAATTTTTGGTTTACGGTCTTTGTCCTTCCAGCACCAGGTGCTTGATTGCGTTCAACTGTTTGGTGTTTTATTCTATAATTATAGCCTGCAAAACCACCTAAGTCTATAAAAATTCCGGTAGAATGGTATTTATTTCTCAATTTGAATCGCTGAAAAGGGATTAATTGTATGTTGTTAAACACCATTTTTTCCTTTTTATGCAGTTGTTTATTAGGTACTATTTTAAAACTATCTTGCTGAATGTGAAATGAAGAATAATAATAACTTACATCAAAGCCGATTTCATACCATTTATTAATTCGTTTTTTAGAAAGCCACCCCAAAGAAAATGAAGAGGATTTACCTGATTTTATTTGAGCACTATCGTTCTCTGAATCTCCAATAAGAAAACCATAACCAAAGTATAGATGACCATAATAATCTAAATTTGGACCACGTTTTTTTAGGATTAAATCCTCATATTTTTCTTGATCTTGTCTTACAATCTCATTTTGAGATAAGAGCAATGTAGAGCAACTTAAAAAAAGTAAAAGAAACTTAACTCTTAGACTCATGAGAATCTTATTTTTATAGTCATTAAAAATATTTTAAAGAGTGCTAAATTACGAATTCAGATAAAAGCATGATAGTTGATTTAAGAAGTGATACAGTCACCAAACCAAGTAAAGAAATGTTAAATGCTATGTTATTAGCTGAAGTTGGCGATGATGTTTTGGGAGACGACCCAACAGTAATTAAATTAGAAAAGAAGGCTGCAAAATTATTTGCTCAAGAAGCGGCATTATTCTGCCCGTCTGGCACCATGACAAATCAAATTGCCATAAAAGTTCATACAAAAGCCCCAGGTGAAGTCATTTGTAGTGATTTGGCTCACATTTACCTTTACGAAGGAGGAGGAATAGCTTTTAATTCTGGTTTATCAACTCGATTAATTAATTCTAATCGAGGTAGATTCACTTTAGAACAATTAAAAGATTCCATAAACGTAGATGACATACACTTTCCTCCAAGTCAGCTTGTTGCACTTGAAAATACGTGTAATAAAGGCGGCGGTTGCTATTGGGATATTCGAGAGATTAAACGAATTTCTGAGTATTGTAAAGAGCAAAACCTGCCCTTACACTTGGACGGTGCAAGAATTTATAATGCTCTAGTTGCCTCAGGAATTAGCACTCAAGAAATGGGGAAATATTTTGACTCAATATCCCTTTGTCTCTCTAAAGGTTTAGGTGCCCCTGTTGGATCCCTTTTAATTGGTTCGAAAAAATTTATCAAACAAGCAAAACGGATTCGTAAAATTTTAGGAGGAGGAATGCGACAAGCAGGCTATTTAGCTGCTGCTGGAATTTATGCTTTAGACCATAACATTCAACGATTAGAAATAGACCATCAAAATGCAATAAAAATTGCAAAAACTTTAGAAACAAAACCTTATGTTGAATCTGTTACTCCTGTAGAAACAAACATTGTTATTTTTAAATTAAAAGACGAATTTCCATTAGATCAATACATAGCAGATATAAAAGCTAAAGGAATCTGGGTTGCGGCTATGGGGAATCAACAAATTCGTATGGTAAGCCATTTGGGAATTGGAGAAGCCGAAATGGATTACCTCATGAGTGAGATACCTTAATTAACTCTCTATTTTGTTAAATTTATTTTTATATAATCTTAAAATAGAACATTTAAGGTTATAAATATAGACCAACAACATAAATTGTATTTTCATCTGATTAAAATATATTGAAGAAAAACACAAAACTTATAGTTTTATAGTTAATTAGTTAAATGCAAATATTAAATTTGCTTATAATAATTAATTTAGATTACCTAATCAACAGTTTAAACAACTGACAAATAATACCCTAAAAAGTATTACCCATTTAACAAAAAATCACTGTGAGTCGAATTTTACGTAAAATTAAAAGAGTAGCCCTTAGTCCTTTAACAATTGAATTTTCTAATGAATGGATACTCAGGCCATTTAAAAACAAAAAACAAAGAAAGGCTTTACACCGAAATAATGATCCTATCCGATATGCTTGCTTTTTGTTGGCAATTGAACAACTAGAAAAAGAGAACATTGCAGGTGAACTAGCCGAGTGTGGCGTTTATATGGGGCGTTTAAGTAAATTCATTCACGGACTTTTGCCTAATAGAAAATTATATCTGTTTGATACTTTTAGTGGCTTTGACCCTAGAGACTCAGATACTAAAAATGACTCTAGATTTCATGATACTCATGAAGAAAAAGTAATTCAACGTATAGGAGATTCTAACAATATCATCATTAAAAAAGGTTACTTTCCTGAAACAGCTACACCTGATGTTGCAAATGAAAAATTTGCTTTCATTGTTATCGATTTTGATAAATATGATCCAACACTTGCTGCTTTAGAGTTCTTTTATCCACTTCTAAATCCAGGTGGATTTATTTTTATACATGATTATAGTAGTCCTGAATCCAACTGGGCTTGCTCAAGAGCTGTAAATGAATTTTTAAAAGACAAACCTGAGAGTCCGATTCTTTTACCTGACGCTTTTGGAAGTGCTGTTTTTAGAAAAGTATAGCATATCAAACTCTTTTATTAGTGTTTAATACTTTAGTTAAACATTACTCAAATAATAATTAGTGAAACTGAATCAAGCTCAAAAATCCATAGTTTTAACAATACTTTGCTTCTCAATTTACTTGTATTTAAAAACTTTTTTTGCGCCTATTAAAGAAAGCATAGATCAGTTTACTCACAATGGTTTAACAAGTTATATTCTGACCTATTTAATCATTGGAACACCCATTTTTATTGGCACTTATTTAATAAATTATAAACACAATATATTTAACAATTTAGGCTTATACCCTCCTATTTTAAAATCTTTTGCCATTGCCTTAATTTTTACTTTGCCAATGTTTATTGGTGGATATCTTTTTTTTGAATTCAATCCAACTTTTTCCATCCAAAATCTTATAGCGGGGTCTATAGTTATTGGATTTATTGAAGAGTTATTCTTCAGAGGTTTTTTGTTTGGGCAACTTTTTAAATATACTAAGCTAGGATTCATTTCATCCATAATTATCGGAGCAATTGTTTTTGCAAGTGGCCACTTATATCAAAGCCAAGATAGTATTGAGCTAATTGGAATTTTTGCTATAACTTTTATGGGTGCTGTTTTGTTTGCATGGTTATATGTTGAATGGAATTTCAACTTGTGGGTTCCAATTTTCCTTCATTCATTAATGAACTTATCTTGGCATATTTTTGAAATGGATGATACCGCTTTGGGTGGAATTCTTCCTAATATTTTTAGAGGCTTAACGATATTTACAGCTATCGTATTCACTATTAGATATAAAAGAAAACAGAATTTAAAATTGGCAATAACTAAGGATAATTTGTTTTTTAAAAAATACTAATTTTTGGATAATTCTTTCCAAATAAGAATATTGGTATAATATTGCAAGACATGAATTGGATTTTATTAATCATAGCCGGTCTTTTTGAAGTTTTGTTTGCAGCTTGTTTGGGAAAAGCTAAAGAAGCTACAGGTATTGTAGCTACATATTGGTATATCGGCTTTTTTGTTGCCCTATCCATAAGTATGGTTTTACTTGTAAAAGTATCTCAAACATTGCCCATAGGAACTACATATGCCGTTTGGACAGGTATTGGAGCTGTTGGAACTGTATTGGTTGGAATTCTAATTTTTAAGGAACCTGCCACATTTTGGCGCATCTTTTTCCTTTTTACTTTAATCAGTTCAATTATCGGATTAAAGTTTGTTAGCAATTAAAAAAAACTAACATTTATTATCATTTTCGAATTGATAAAGAGAATATATTTGCAGCGTGAAAAATCATGTTAAAATAGTTTACATGCTGCTTTTAATGGCTGTATATAGTTTTGCAATTCATGTTGCAAATGACTTTGAACAACTTGATTTTTCTAAATATCCTAATTCACATCAACAGGACAGTTATCATTCAAGTATTTCAAGTAATTTTCTATTTGAAACGCCTAGTGAAACTACTACTGTTAATCTGAGCAATATTCCTTTAAGGAATCTTAAAAAACCATTTCAAGGATTTTGGGCTCTAGTCAAGAATGCAAACTTGCTTGGCAATACAAAGTATATTCAATACAATCGAACATCAGATAACCTTCTGATTCATTTTAAAATAACTCGTCTCAGTTTCCCCTTCCATTATTTCTGGTAAAATCTATTTTTATAAGCAGGCTAGCATTTCATGAGATGTTTTAGCACAAATTATTGTCTAATTTTTTTAGACGAATGTTATTATAATATAGATTTAAAATGGAATTTAATTTAGGAACAATCATCATATCCTCTGTGTTTATTGGTATATGTTTGATTCCAATTGTTTTGACAAAAGGGAATAAAAAGAAAAGAGAAAAAGCATTTCTAGCTGCATTGAACAATATTGCAAGCAATCATAATGGCAAAATAAGTCAATTTGAAATTTGTGGCGACATAGCTATTGGCATTGACGAAGACAATCATTTTGCTTATTTCTATAAAAATGTAAAAGAAAAAGTAGAGGAGCTCTATGCAGACTTATCTCAGACAAAATGTTGCATGATTAATAATGTTTCATCAATTGCAAAATATAAAGATCACAATGTTAAGGTTATAGAAAAACTTGAACTTAAGTTTTTACCCAAAGTAAAAAATAACAATGAAGTAAAATTCGAGTTTTACAATGACGATGAGTCAATGGATTTGAATGGAGAATTACAAGCAATTCAAAAATGGACTGACTTGATAAACAGTCATATAAAACAAATGAATTAGAAAAAAGGGTAGCTCAATAAATTGGGCTACCCTTTACTATGATTTAAACTCATCCATCAAAACATTGTTTGCTATAAATTCTTGAGTTTCATAGCTTGAGATTGCATTCTCTTTTTGAATAACCATATAATCAGCAAATCTTAGTGCTCGTTCGATTTGATGTGTAGAAAAAAGTATAGTTTTCCTTTCTTCTCTACTCAAATCTTGCAGCATTTTAAAGATGAAATTAGTGTTTTTATAATCCAAATGAGTTGTAGGTTCATCTAAAATTAAAATTGAAGTATCTTGCGCTATTGCTCTAGCAATCATTACTTTTTGTCTTTGGCCATCACTTAATTCAACTAACTTTTTATCTTTTAAACTCGATAAATTACAGCGTTCAATAGCCTTTTCAATTAATTCATAATCTTTAGTTTGCAATCTTCCCAGCCAACTGATATATGGATACCTACCATAACTGATAAAATCACTAACAGTTAACATTCCATTGTTTACAGGCTCAGTTAATACAACTGCTACTTTTTTAGCAAAATCACTAGCACTTATTTGATCAATTGTTTTTCCTTCAATATAAACGGAACCACTTTGAAATGGAATAAGACCAGCAATACATTTTAATAAAGTAGATTTTCCAACTCCATTCTCACCAATCAAAGCAATCATTTTGCCTTCGTGAAAGTCGATAGACATATTTGAAATGACTGCTTTTTCATTGCTATACCTTATCAACAAATTATTTATTTGAATAATATTCATTTTAAAAACTATTTGAGATAGAACGTTTATTGAAAATAATCCAAATAATAATTGGGATTCCGATTATAGAAGTTATCGAATTTATCGGAAGACTAAATCCATCCCCTGGCAAGTGGGCTAACAAATCGCTAAGCAACATCATTGAAGCGCCTAATAATAAAGAACCAGGAATTAATATCTTATGTTCAGCTGTTTGAAAAAGCAAACGACAAATGTGAGGAACTATAATGCCTACAAAACCAATTGGCCCACAAAAAGCAGTGACCATTCCAGCTAAAACACCTGTCAAGATTATAATTAATAATCGACTAGTTTTTAAAGAAATACCTAAACTTTTAGCGTAATTATCTCCCAATAAGATCGCATTTAAGTTTTTAGAGATTCCAAAAGCGACAATGCTTGAAGGCAATAAAATGAGCATCATCAATTTTAAATGATCAAAAGAAACTCCTTCTAAACTACCTAAAGTCCAAATTAAAAAAGACTTTAATTGTGCATCAGATGTAAAATATTGAATTATACCAATTAAAGCTGTTGCAATTGAGCCTATCATCACTCCCAAGATCAGTAATGTCATTACATCTTTTACTTTGGTGGAAACTAAAAAAAGGATTAAAAGAATTCCTAGAGAACCAAGCATAGAAGCTAAAGTAAGTGTGATAGAATTTGTTAAACTAAATCCTATAGCACCTGCACCCATAACGAATATTGCGACACCCAATCCAGCACCAGAACTAACTCCTAAGATATATGGTCCTGCTAATGGATTACGAAATAAGGTTTGCATCAGTAAACCTGATAATGATAAAGCTGCACCGCAAATTATAGCTGTAAAAGCCTTTGGAATTCTCGATTGAAAAATTATAATTTCAGTTCCACGGCTAAGCTCACCACCAGTAAAAGCAGATTTAAAATCAACAAAAGGAATTGAAACAGTACCGAATAGAATGTCTAAAGCAAACAAAGTTGGAACACTGAGTATCAATATCAAAAACAAAATGCTATTTTTTTTACGACCTCCCATTAATTCAACTTTTGATAATATATAAAATCTCGATCTTGGAGTAAATCTGGATGAATTATTTTAATTAAGTCTTGTAATATCCAATCTGGATGAACAACTCCTGATTCCCAGTAATCATTACCCCCATTGGCATTTATTCGCTTATTGAAATTATAAATCGCTTTGTTTTTAAAGGCTGAAAAAGCAGTGAATCGAGCATCAACCTCTTTGATTTCATCTAAAGAGTTCATCGCATTGGTATTTACCCACACATCAGCATCAAGAGCTTTATGAATCACTTCCTCTATATTGAGTGGCATTCCACTTTCATTTGGGGTATTAGCCCACAAATAGCGGCAATTTGCATCTTTAAACAAAGTTGCTTGAAAAGACATTCCACCACTCATATACCATGTTCCTTTCCAAGGAAAGCCCATTAATAATGTTGTATTTCCAGGTTTATTTTGAGCCGATTCTTTTAACGAAATATAATTCTTCTTTAAATCTAAAAGATATTCTTCTGCGGCTTGCTGTTTTCCTATCAATAAAGCAAATACTTCTAGCCATGCAGCTTTATCTAAGGGGTTTTGCTCCATAAACTCAGAAATTAATACAACTTGCTGACCCAAAGCTCTTAGTCGCTTAATTTCATTGTAGCTACTCATGTCAATTGCATAACTTAACACGACATCAACTTCTTGCTGTATAATACTTTCATGGTTTAAGTCTCGATTGCCGATGCTTGCAATTTTTCCTTCTTCATGCAATTGTTTAAACTTTGGGTTATACACCCAATCTAGGTTATTTGCTGCTTTAATGTATTTTAAACCATCAATTGCATTTAAAAAGCCCACATGTGTTGTAGAAGTAACAGCTAAGGAATTAACAGGATAAGGAATATAATGAATAATACTATCCTTTTTATATAATAGAGAGTCTTTAGGGTAAAGTAAATATCGCTCTGTAAAATCAGCACCTACAAATGGTTTTTTAACTTCAATTAAGTATGAATTTCCTTTTTTCTGGATAGAAAAATGCGACTTAGAACTAGGAGGTTTAACCAGATTGTTTTTGGATTTATTTTCCTCAGAAATTGATTGGCAAGAAATAAGGAATGAGAATATAAAAAGATAAATAATTCGCATAGAATGAACTATTTACTATATGTATCCCAATCTTCCTTGGTAATATTATCCCCATTTTTGGTATAAAAAACACCGCCCCAAGTATAAAGAGTCTTTTCATAAATATCAACTTCAGTTCCTTTCACAACTATTCTACGAAGTGTGGTACTGTTGTTTTGATTTTCTATGATTTCCTCGGTTACACCTTGTGGATACTTTTCTGCCAATCGACTTTGTTTTGGCAAGTCAGCACCCATATAAAACTCTTGGTTTGAGTTCGTTTGTCTATTATTTTCAGCAACTTCGTTCAATCGTTCTGTTTCTTCTTTTAAAACAATAGTCTTCTCTTCAATTTTTTGTTGGTTTTCTTTAAAGTTGTCTTTTCTTTGCTGATTAAATTGATAAATTTCTAATTCTTGTGCATTTACCTTTTGTTGGTATTTCTCTATGCCTTGATTTTCTGATAAGTATTTTGCATAGGCTCTTTCGTCTTCTCTTTTCTTGTAAATGTTATTTTTAGAATCTTCTAGCTTAGAATCAGATTCAGAAACATATCGTTTATTTGTTTGCTCCCAATCACTTAATTCATCGCCAGCATAATCTTTCATTTTATCAATATTCGCTTCCTGACGACCTTGGTTGTATTCAATGATGGCTTTCAATTTTTCTTCACTTTCCTCTTTTGCAATTAAAATTCGCTCATCTTGTTCAGAAAAATTTTGTTTTTCTTCTTCTGCTAAGTTTTCTCTTATCCGTTCTATGGCTTCATTTTTTCCTTCTATTATCTCTTTGTTTCGATTGGTGTTGAAGTTTATTTCACCTGAAGCCTGACTCGCTTTATCCTCAAAAACATTATTTCTTACACGCTCCGATTCTCTTTGCCATGTTTCGTTCACTTCTTTTATTGCCTTCTCTTTATCGATTACTGTTTCATAATTTTGCATGTAGTATTCTTCCGATTCCTCTTTAGATAATTCCATACTAACAGAAATTTCTTCAATTCGCTCTAAAGCATTTTGACGTCTTTTTTCTTCTTTTTCTTTGTTCTCTCTGGCTATATCTAAATACTGCTTATTCGCTTCTTCTACAATTGCGTTTTTATCACTATTCTTTTTTGCCCACATTTCTTGATAAATCTTATCAATTTCTGCTTCAGCATCTCCATTGATAGAGGAAACTGGTCCTTTTTTAATTTGAATTGGTTCATCTAATTTTCTCAATTCTTCTTCTCTAGCCAAGCGATCTTTTTCTAACTCTGCTTCTATTAATCTTAGTTGCTCTTTCGGATAGCTTTCATCTGGTTTAATGCTTAAGGCTTGTGAAAAACTAGACTTTGCAGCAGATAAACTTCCTTTACTAAAAGCATTGTCTCCTTCAACAATTAACTGACCATATCGAGAGGCTAATTCAGAAGCTTCTTTCTTTTTTCTTTGCTCTTCGGCCAATGCAGCAGATTGTGCATCTAGCATCTTTTGGATTTCAGCCAATTTTGATTTGGGATATGCCTCAGAGGGTTTTAACCCTAAAGCCAATTCATACTTCGATTTTGCTAAAGAGTAATCCTCATTATTAAAAGCTTGATCTCCTTCAACAATAGCTGTTTGATAAGAAGCCTCATTTCTAGCTTCTCTTTCAAGCTCTATTTTTCTAGCTTCTTCTCTCGCTTTTTTCTCAGCTTTTAATTGCTCTATAGCTAATAATTGTTTGGCAGGGTAAGGTTCGTCTAATTTATAGGTTTGTGCTTCTTTGTATTTACTTTCAGCTACATCAAGAGCGCGTGAAGAGAAAGCCTGATCTGCAAGAATAATCACTTCTTGATATTTTGCATTTAGCTCTGCTGCTTGTTTTGAATTCAATTCTTTCTCAGCCTTTATTAATGCATCAATTTCTGCAATTTTGTTTTTAGGGTAAGCTTCTTCAGGTTTAAAACTTAGAGCGTTTTGGAATGCACTTTTTGCCTCATTAAGTGCATTTAATTGTAGTTTCTGATCACCCAATTCTATGGCAGCTAAATAATTCTGTTCCAACTTGGCAAGTCTAGCAGCTTCAGCTTTAGCATTTTCTTCAGCCTTAAGTTTTAAAGCAATTTCTTCCTTTTTTGCATCAATTAAACCTAGTTGAGATTGGGGATAAGTTTCGCTTGGCTTAAAACTCAAAGCTTTCATATATCCTTTTTCGGAAGCATCAAATTGGTTGGAATTGAAAGCAGCGTCCCCTTCAGCAATGGCTGCTTGATATTTTGCATCCAATTCAGCTGCAGCCTTTGCTTTTGCTGCGGCATTTGCTTCGTTTGCAGCTAAAGCTGCCGCTTCTTCTCTTTTTGCATCTATTAAGCCCAATTGTGATTGAGGATAAGTTTCACTTGGTTTAAAACTCAATGCTTTCATATATCCTTTCTCAGCAGCATCAAAATCTTCAGCATTAAATGCGTTGTCGGCCTCAGTTAATGCACCTTGATACTTAGCATCCAACTCAGCCTTTGCGGCAGCAGCAGCTTCTTGCTCTGCTTTATTAGCTAAGTCTTTTTTCTTAGCGTCTATGGCTGCTAATTGAGATTTAGGATATTCTTCACTTGACTTTAGCCCTAAAGCAGCATTGTATTTTGCACTAGCGTTTTCAAAATCATTTGCTTTAAAAAAATCATCAGCTTCTTTTACAATTGCATTGTATTTTGCGTCCAACTCAGCTTTTGCAGCAGCTGCTGCTTCCTGCTCTGCTTTACTAGCTAAGTCAAGCCTTTTCTGATCTATTGCAGCTAATTGTGATTGAGGATAAGTTTCTGCAGGTTTAAAACTTAATGCCTTAGTATATGATGCTTCAGCTTTGTCAAATTCATTGGCCTTAAAAGCTGCATCACCCTCTTTAACAGCTGCTTGAAATTTTGCATCTAATTCAGCGGCTTGCTCATTTTTCAGCCTAATTTCTTCTTGTTTAGCGGCCAATTCGGCTAATTTTGTATCAATTGCTGAAATTTTTTCTTTAGGATAATTTTCTTCCGGCTTAATACTAGATGCTTCAGCATATTTTGATTTTGCATCTTCAAATTTTTCTTCTGTAAATAATTTATCTCCACTTGCAATTGCTGTTTGATAAGCTTGATCTTGTTTTGCAACATCATCCAAAATGCTGTTTATCTCTTCAATTTTAGTTTTTGGATAATTCTCTGTTGGTTTTAAAGCCAATGCAGCTTGATAAGAGGTTCTTGCACCATTCAAATCTTTTACTTTCATCAACTGATCTGCTTTTGCTATAGCTGCATCATATTCTTTCTGCAATGCTTCTAATCGAGCTTTTTCTGCCTCTTCTGCAGCTAGTTTTTCCTGAAGTTTTTGGATTTCGGCCAATTGATCAACTGGATATTGTTCTGATGGTTTTAATTTCTTTGCATTGTTAAATGCTGTAGTAGCAGCTGCTAAATCATTTGCAGCAATTTTCTCATCTCCTAATTTAATTGCTGCTTGATAATCGGTTTCTAGTTTTGCTGCGTCAGCCTCTTTTTTAGCAATTTCTGCTAGCTTCAACTCTATATCACCTAACTTTTCTTTCGGATATGATTCTTCTGGTTTTACACTTAAAGCGTTTTCATATGCTGACTTAGCTGCTTGATAATCTTGTGAGGCAAATAATTTATCTCCTTCTGTTATTGCTTTTTGATAATTCGCATCTTTTTCGGCATTAGCAGCAAGAATTCCAGCTATTTCTTTCAGTTTATCTTGTGGATATTGCTCTTCAGATTTTAACGATTTTGCTTTTTCAAATGATGTTTTAGCGGCTGAGAAATCTTTATTAGCTAGTGCTTGATCTCCTGATTGAATTGCAGCTTGATAATCTGCCTCTAATTTTTCAGCAGCTGCTTTTTCTGCTTCAAGTGCAGCCTTTTTCTCATCTACTATTTTTAATTGAGCTTTCGGATATGCTTCTTCTGGCTTTAAACTTAATGCTTTAGTATATGCAGTTTTTGATTTAGAAAACTCATTGGCTTTTAATGCGGCATCACCCTCAGTAATAGCAGCTATATAGGCTGATTCTTTTTCGGCATTTGCTGCTATAATACCATCAATTTCTTTTAACTTATCTTGAGGGTATGTTTCAGTTGGTTTAATGCTAGATGCTGACAAATAGGCTTTTTTTGCATCCTCTAGTTTGTTTCCTGCTAATGCAGCATCTCCGTTTTTAATAGCTGCTTGATACTCCTCTTCTATTTTCTGTTGACCAACAACTATTGTTTCAATTTCAGAGATTTTATCTTTAGGATATTTTTCATCAGGCTTAATTGCTAATGCTGCATTATATGAAGTTTTAGCTGCTTCATAGTTTTTAGCTGCTAAAGCTTGGTCGCCCTTAGCAATGGCATCATTGTATGATTTTTCCTTTTCTGCATTCGCTGCTAAAATTCCATCAATCTCTTTTATTTTGTCTTTTGGGTAAACTTCAGTTGGCTTTATTTGTCCTGCCGCTGCATAGGTGCTTTTTGCCGTTTCATAATCTTTGGCTGCTAGTGCTTTGTCGGCTGCAGCAATCTTTTCTTGATATCCTTTCTCTTTAGCTGCATTTTCTGCTAAAAACTGATCAATTTCTTTGATTTTGTTTTTAGGGTATTCTTCTGAAGGTTTTATTTTGCTCGCATTGGCAAAAGCTGCTTTTGCTTCATCGTATTTATTAGCTTTTAAAGCATTATCGCCCAATTCAACTGCAGCTAAATAATCTTGCTCTTTTTTAGCCGATTCGGCTAAAAGTCCATCTACTTTAGCGATTTGGTCAGTCGGGTATTTTTCAGTTGGCTTTACTCCTAATGCTTTTTGATAAGATGCTTTTGCTTTCTCGTATTCTTTAGCAGTTAAAGCGTCATCGCCTGCTTTAATTGCATTGTTGTAGTCTGTTTCTTTTTGCAGTTTTTTTGCAAGTATATCATTGATTTCAGCTAGTTTGTTTTTAGGATATGACTCAGATGGTTTTATTTTAGTAGCTTCTTCAAAAGAAGATTTTGCCGTTACTAAGTCACTTGCTTTTAAAGCATTATCTCCTTTTTCTATAGCTGCAAGATAATTTTGCTCAGCTTTAGCTTCATTAGCCAAAAAGTTTTGAAGTTCTGTAATTTTTGATTTTGGTGCTTCTTCATTAGGTTTATAACCAGATGCTCTTTTGTATTCGGCTATTGCAGTTGCTATATCTTTTGCAGATTCCGCTTGTTTTGCAGCCTGCATTGCTTGGTCATAACGTTCATTTCCTTTTCGAATAGCGATTAATTTAGTTTTTAATTCAGCTAATTGAAAAGATGGATAAGTCTCTACTGGTAAAATGGCTGCTGCTTTTTTATATTCTGCTTCAGCTTTTTCCCACTCTTCTGCTGCAAAGGCTTTATCTGCAATTTTTATTGCTTCGTCGTATTGTTTTTGTTTTTCCTTTTCATTGCTAGCTTCTTGAGCCTTTTTAGCAATGTAGTTTTCGGTCAATTTTTTTAATTCCGATTGCATTTGTTTGGTATGACCTTCATCTGCGCTGAAATCTCCATATTCAGAATTAAAGGCAATTTTTCCAATTGGTTGATTTAATATATTGTAATTTAATCCTTCTAATTTTGGGAAAATATCAACTTCTGCTGGATAAATAATGGGCTCTGTTAAATCACCAGGAGTGTTTTTGGTATTTACTTCAATTTTTTTGGTAACCATTCCATTTCCAGAAATGGAAATCGTATAAACACCTCCTTTATCCATTGGAATGTCTGCTCTTCCTTTTCCATCGGTCAACACCTTTTCTACAAAACGGCCATCGCGAAAAACCTGAATTTCAGCACCGCTCATTTTCTTACCATCATCGGTAACAATCATTTCCATGATCATAGCAGTATTTTGTGCATTTACATAAGCACTACAAATCACTAAAAATAAAACAACAAAAATTCTATATAGGGAATTATACTTCAAGCCTAAAATCTATTATTTCTCAAGTAAAGCAAATATCGTAAAACCATTATAAATAAGAACCTAATTATGTAATTGTATATCAACAAATGAGTATTTAAGTTCTATTTCATTTAATGGGTATGCTTTAATTACAACTTCTTTATTTTCAACACTTAATGCGCTTTTAAAAATTGGACCATCTATGCAGCAACTATGATATTCTCCATTTTCTCCACAAGGGTCAACTTCTTTAGGCAAACTTGATACCCAATTATTGTCAATTATTTTGCCTAAAAATTCTTCTGAAAGCACATTTAAATTAACACAACAACATATCGTTTTAAACCCAATAGCTATAAACTCATTAATTAAAGATTTAGTGTCCATTCCCCACAAAGGAAAATAAGCCTTTGCTCCTATTTTCTCAAGATTTTTCTCTCTGTACTGTCTTAAATCTTCTAAAAATAAATCTCCAAAAACCATGGTATTTATGCCTAGTTTTTGCAATTTATGCAATTCGATTTCCATCGCTTTTTCATACCCTTCAACTTGAGAATTTTCAACAAACACTTTAATCAAGGGCAAACCAATAGATTTGGCTTGTTCATCTATGATTTCCTCAGCTACGCCATGCATTAGTAGCCGATTTGTTTCTTTTGAAAAGGTAGAAAGCAAACAACAGACTTCATATTTTTTATCTTGCAAAACACGATGCAAGGCAAAAGCAGAATCTTTGCCTCCACTCCACATCATTGCTACTTTTATTTTCATAAGTTAAAATGAATGTAACCAGGAATTAAACCAACGCTAAAGTTCGCCATTTCAACTCCCAAGTAATCATAACGATAAGCCACTCCTAACTGTTGATAATCAATTGCATCTAAAATATAAATATCTCCAGAAGAGGGGTGTATTCCAAGTGAGCGAAATATTCGATTATTGGCTCTAATAAATGGAGTTGAAGTCAATACTGTATCATCTATTGAAAGTTTAAACACATCGGTTGAAAGAAAGAAAACTTCATTCATAAACGGATTTAAAGCTAAAGAACTCATGCTTTTATTCAAATCATCTATTTCAAATACCTTCATCTTTTGATAGTTAATCGGGTTTATTTGAATTAGTGTAGGCTTGCCGACTCCAAATCCACCAGAACAAGCTACCCAGACATTACCATTCAAATCTGTAACTATACTATTAGGTTCTATACCCGTATTAATTTTTTGAATTACAGTATCTTTTTGCACATCAAACACCCAAACCTGATTACTATCTACATGACATACAAATGCCTTTCCACTACTCATGGTCATTTCTTCTATCCAACCTGCTGAAGGTATTTTTTTAAGAATCGCTAATGAAACTAAATCAATAACGTAAATTTCATCTTGATACAAATCAGAAACATAAGCTTTGTTTCTGCCTACTGGTAAAATATAACGTGGTGAGTTTAAACCAGTAATGCTTCCAACTGACTTAAAATTATTTAAATCAATTACTTCTATTTTATTGGAATTATTTACCACTATATAGCCCTTCCCATCGTGCTGAATCATAGATTGAGCTACATCACCAAGCGGTCGCCCCTGATTATTATTTTGAAAAACATTTTCTAAAACTTCTCCAGAACTAGAATTATAGAGGTTTACACTGGCATTTCCCGATCTAAAATTACCTTCGTTTAAAACGATTACATCATAATGATTAACAATTTGCTCAATGGGAGGCTCTGTACCAACACATGAAGACACTACTATTAGCCACAGTATGTACCAGGTTTTATTTCGCATTTAGTTTATATTTTAATTGAACTAAGTAATTTCTTCCGGGCATTGGCCTCCACTGAATTGCTTGATACTCTATATCCATGACATTAAGTACCGAAAAGCCAACATCTATCGCATTAGACTTAAACAATAGTGTTTTCCCAATATTTAAATCTATAAGTCCATAACTTGGAAGAAAAATCTTGTTGTCTGAGCTGATATACCTTGCGCCAATGAATTGCCAATTACATGATAAATAATAATTCTGATAATTACTTTTTAAATTCAAATTAAAGCTATGCTCTGGTATGTAAATCAATTGTTTTCCAACGGATTTATCAAATTCATGAACTTTTTCAGTTGTTGCTGATTTAGAATAGGTATAATTGAAAAAGAGTGATTTAGCCCATTTGGTTTTCAAACTTTTAAGTGTTAATTGATATTCTAAGCCCTGACTTTCAACTGTATTTAAATTAAATGCCATCCAATAACCAAAAGCACTAGGCCTCCACAAAATATAATCATCAATCGTAGCATGATAAACACTTATACTGCTTTTAGCATGTATTGATTGATCCAAAACTTTTTTATCAAAGCGAACTCCAAACTCTTTACTTTCACTTTGTTCTGGCTTCAGTTCTGGGTTGCCGCCAGGTGTCCAATACAAATCATTTAAAGAAGGATACTTTAAATTTTGACCATAGCTTGCAAATAGGTTTAAATTAGCGTTTATGATTTTATAATCCAATGCAATACTTGGTAAAAAATAATTCGTTTTCTCTAAAACCCACTCTTGTCTGCTTGCCAATTGAACGGTTAATTTTTTATTGATTTTTTTTGCTATATGAGCATAAACAGAAATTCGGTTCTGATATAACTTGCTTTGATAAGCGCTATGTTCTGCTTGATTAAAGTCGATGTTGCTGCTCAGCTTAACATTTATTTTGCGTTTGAAATCTCGGCTTAATTCTATGATTGATTTGGAACTAAAACTATTAGAATAGGTAGCAAAATTAGCTGCTTCGTTTTGGTAATTCAATTCATCTTTAATAAGTGCAGTTTTAATATTTAATATTGATTTACCATAATAATAAGTAGCTACAAGCAAACCTTTAAACGACTGATCAACTTGATTTTCTACCACATTATTTACAGTATAAATAGAAGGTAGCTCTCTATCGGAATTGAAATACCAAAACTGCAAGCTATACTTTGATTTATCATTGTTTCGCCAATAAAAATCTTGCTTAAATCCTTTTTGATGTATGCTAGCATTTTCCAACTTTTTATTTGGAAAACCTTCTTTTGCTATGTCTCGATATGTAAAATTATTGTCAGCTGTTTTGTAGAATAGTTTTGTTTTAGAACTAAAATTTTTATGTTTTATATTAAATCCAATTTTGCTTTGTTTTAATCCAAAAGAGCCTATTTGTTGATCGAGAACTAATATTTCATTCGACTTAGCACGATTGTCAAAATGGATAGCCCCTCCTATTCCACCACTTGAAGTAGCCAAACTAGAGCTTCCTAAATTCAATGAGGCTTCTTCAAAAAAGAAAGAGGGAAAAAGTGCCAAATCAACTAGGCCATTCATGCTAGAATTCAGACTGATTCCATTCCAAATAACGGCTGTATGTGCTGCTGCACTTCCTCTTAATGAAACTGTGGCTTGACTCCCAATTCCATAAGATTTTACAAATACTGGAGTTGTTTTAGAAATTAAATCAGCTAGAGTTTGGTTTAGTGCGTCATTTTTAAAACTGCTGTCAATTTTAAGTTCGTTTTCTAATTCAATGCGTTTTGCTTCAATAGAAACTACAGGTATCGTAACAGTATCCATCAGTTGATTTTGGGAAAATACATTGCCCCAAAACCCAATTAAACCGATGATATACCATTTTTTCATTCGATTTTTACTTTAGCTATGGATACCTTATCTTGATTTAGAATTAAGATTTGATAATAGCCTGTTTTTAAAAATGACAAGTCCAACTCACTGTTTATAACCGCCCCTTTAAAAACCAATTTTCCATCCATTGAAAAGACCTTAGCTACACTCCCATTTAAACTATCGGAAAAGTAGAAAACACCTTGGCTGGGATTAGGAAATACCAGCAAAGTTTGTTTAGTGAATTCCTCAATTGATGTCGGCTTTATATATATTGCTGCTACTGCATCTAAATCAAATCCACCTGATGGAAAAGCAGTTGGAAATGGGTCGTTCACTTTTCTGCCTATATGATCTCTACTTGCAAAATTGGGATTCATAGTGCCGACAACATCTACAATTCGTATGTGTGTAATTTGATCTAAATCCAAATTGGGAGTTCCTTTCAGGTCTTCTAAATCGAATGGTACTCCATAATACAAACGATATTTGCCAGCTAGGTTATGTATGTTTCGAGCGTCTAAAGAATCAAAAGATTTTACTTGTGCGCTTGTATCAGTTTCAGATTGAGCAGGAAAACGAGTATAATTAATTCCATCTGAACTTACTTCAACAAAGGCCAACTCTAAAAAATAGTTGTCATGTCCATTTTCATAAACTGCAAAATCAAATCCTGGCCCATTGAATATTTTTCCTTCAAAAGTAACTGTAGCTACACCGCTATCGCCCAAACTAACAACTAAGTTATCGGCAATACCCAAAGCCTTTGTACTGTCGCCAACAGATGTGTTAGCGAGTGTTTTATCTAAAATGTTGAGATATCCTCTTTGAATTGTGCATTGTTTTGCCCAAGCTTTTATAATGCTCGAATCTTTGTGAATGGCTGTGCAACCAACCTCGCCTACAGCTGGTGAAAAACTTCCTTGAGCCAAGGAACTCAAGGAAATTAATACCAATAGAATATTTAAAATCGCTTTCAATCGTACTTTACTATTTTAGTTGTGTAAACCGATTTGTCTGTCTTTATAATCAAGAAGTAAAAACCTGAGTTGCAATTTGATAGGTCAATTCTGTTTGAATTTATGCTAAGCCTTTTTCTAAATACTTCTTGACCATTCTGAGTAATTAAAACCGCTTCGACTTGATTGGTATTTAGAGTTGAAAAATCTAGATTGATATAATCTGCTGTTGGGTTAGGATAAACAGTTATGGAAAATTCTTTAGATGTTAGCTGTTCTATGCCTACACTTTGCCCATAATACATACGAATAACTTCTGGTGAAAAACCAACTGTAAACTCTTTTACTTTTATACCATTTCGGCCATATTCTTTGGCAGCTTGATAACTAAAGAAATCAGTTTGAGTGACATAGAATTTTGAATTCAGGGTATCATACGTAAAACCTGTAATTACTGTATCCACAATTTTAGCGTCAATTAAAGCAAGTGAATTTATATTTAAAGCTCCTATGCCATTATCCATTCTCAAAAACAAAGTATCATTATATACAGTATATAAAGAACGATTAGTAACACTTAAATCATTGGTGAAACTTGTGTTAATTCCAGCGTTCAGGTTGTTGAAACTAAATTTTGAAATGGTATTTGATTGAGAATTAATAGAAATGAACCCTAAATGATTGGGGTTTAAAATCAATTCCCCAAAATCTCCAGAATATCCTGAAATTGAGATTGTATCAATTATGGTTCTATTCGGGATATCTATAACCACGATATAAGCTAATGTGTCTGTATAGTTAGCAGTTTGTACGTTTTGTGGTATATAAGCTTTATTTCCAAAGGTTAATATACTCGAAACTGTTTTGCTTAATGCTGTTATCGAATCTCTTAACACTAAGGTTTGCTTATCATATAGGTATAGGTTATCAGTTGTTTTTCCATAATAATTACCAACCAATAAATCTGTTCCTAAAATGGCCAAGGATTTCGTGCTTAAACCATTAAAACTTGTGGCAGCTATGCGCTTTTCAGTTTTTAAATCATAAGAAACGATGGAATCTTGAGCTGCCACATAAGCTGTAGTGCCTTCAAAGATAATTTCTTGTACCGATTGACTGTGAATGGTGTCAATGACTCGATGCGTATTCGTATTTGCATCGTAAACCATGACATTTACATTTTCATTTTGGTTTCCATATTTGCCACCATTTACGATAATAGTTTTCTGGGAATATCCCATGGAGGTTACAAAAAGTAAGGCTCCCAAAAAATAATTTTTCTTCATTAGAAATTATTTTTTGCAAGTAAATCAGAGAGACATTTGCATGTCGTTTTGCTCGGGTTTAATTGCATTGTTAAACAATAAATTAATTAAACCGGGAAGCTATAAAGGGGTTGAATCTGTCTAGAATAGAATCTCGCACTTCACTTTTATCCCGAAAGTATTCTTGTTATAGGCAGGTCTTCTGACTTGCTTCCCCTTTGCCGCCTTCCCATTCATAAAATGAACAGTGGCCCTTGAATGGCAAAAGGTTATTGAAGCTTACAGCTGCGGGTACAGTTCCGAATTTACATCGGATTCCCTTTTTAATTCGAACCCTTTCAGGTTTGAAACCAATAACGAAGCAAATGTAATCCAAATATTATGATCTATGAAATAATCTTTTGAGTTTTGTTAACTTTAAAATGTTTTCAATCCAATATTTGTCCCACAGGTTACGCTGATGTTAATTTCTTTAACAGGTATGAATGTAAAGGTGTTGAATAATCGTTTTTAAAAAAAGATTTACCCTATTTGTTCATATAAATTTCACTTTGGTAACTTTAACTTTTTAAAAGAATTATGGGAAAAAAAGGCAAAAACAATGGAATGGTTTATTCAACCAATCCAAATTTTGAATTTGAAGATGAAAACGAAGAGCAAAAAACCTTGCCTGCTCAACAACAAACCTTGCAGGTGTTTTTAGATCGTAAAAATAGAGGCGGCAAAATTGCTACAGTTGTCAAAGGTTTTATTGGAGCTGCAGACGATTTAAATGAATTAGGAAAAGCATTAAAATCTGCTTGTGGAGTTGGTGGTAGCGTAAAAGATGGCGAAATTATTATACAAGGCGAAAAAAGAGATAAAGTAATGGAGTTGTTGACTAATAAAGGTTATAAGACTAAACGAGTTGGCGGTTAAACATCTAAATCCTTGATGTTGATATCTTCTAGATAACTATCTACAATCTCATCTGAATTAACTACTTCGATCCACTGAATAAGGTTGATTCCTATAGGTTTCCAAGCTTCCACATAAAAACCATTCAGTTGATATAGAAAACAAAGAAAACTACCGTGTGTTCTATTTGCGATGTGTTTGCCTTCTTTTTGAATCAGCTTGTACTTCGCACTTAATTTTAATCGTCTAAATTTCTCCTTATCCAATTATTTTTTTATGAAAATTAAGCAATCCTCTGAACTTCAAAAATTATTAGACGAAAAAGCAGCTCAATATGAGTCGTTGGAATTTATAAATGACGATCCCATACAAATTCCGCATTTGTTCTCTAAAAAAGAAGATATCGAGATTGCTGGTTTTTTTGCCGCTACTTTAGCTTGGGGCCAACGAGTTACGATTATACGTAATGCAAAAAAAATTTTAACTTTTATGGATCATGAACCTCATGATTTTATTTTAAACCATAACGCCTCGGATTTAAAGTCTCTGCCCCATTTTGTACATCGCACTTTTAATTCAGATGATTTAGTTGGATTTTTTCATGCCTTGCAGCACATATACAAAAATCATGGAGGATTAGAAGCTGCTTTTCGTTCAAAACCTAAATTGGGAATTCAAGAAAACCTTGCATTATTTAAGCAATTATTCTTTGAAACTGATCACTTAGTTAGAACAGAAAAACACATTTCTAATCCAATTAAAAAATCAAGTGCAAAGCGAATTAATATGTATTTAAGGTGGATGGTAAGAAACAATGCCCAAGGAGTTGATTTTGGAATCTGGAATAACTATAAAGCAGCAGAACTAATGATTCCATTAGATGTCCATACTGGGGCTGTTGGAAGAAAACTGGGGCTTTTGGAGCGCAAACAAAACGATTGGCAAGCCGTGGAAGAGTTGACCAACAATCTTAGAAAATACGATGCAAATGACCCAGTAAAATACGATTTCGCACTATTTGGGATGGGCGTGAATAAGGATGTTGAAGATTAGGGTAAAGATTAAATTTATATACTCTCCAATTTATTCTTAACCGGATAAGCGTACATTTTCAAGAACACTTCTTTAATAAAATTCGCATCTCCTTCTACTTTTTCTAGTCGGCTGCTCATGTAGCTTTCAAAATTAGCTTTACTAACTTCTGAATACTCATTTGCAAAGCGGTTAGTTTGGTTAATTAAATCATGTGCTATGTAATTAGACTCCGTCAAACTATAGGTATTGTGAATTTGGTTGTCTATCAGTTTAGCCACTTTGGCAAAAAAATCATTTGAGTTTTTAAATTCTTTTAGTTTTTCAATTTCACTATTGATGGGTTTTCCAAAACTGACAACTACTTTTCCTTTTTTACCGGTTATTCCTTCAGCCATTTGCATTAAATCTTCCATAGGAGCTTTTTCATATTTTTCACCATTGGCTAGCGCCATCAATTCGGGCATGGTTAAAATATCGCAAGGATTAAATTCATAAGAAATAGAAACAGGGCAAATATTTAAAGACTTTAGGTTTTCTATTATTTTTTCTGGTTGGCCGGCCAAACTAAACATTTTAATAATGCTCGGGTTTGTTCTGTCGTTTCCGTCCTTACTTCTACCCGCTTTTTGAGCAATCCAAATGGATTCTTTCTTCTCTTTAAGTGCGTGGTGAATATAGGATGATAGCTCTAATGAGCCTGCTGCTTTTTTCTCTTTCGACAAGGAGCGTTTTACTATAAAAGTTTTATTCAATTTAACTAAGTCAACAACCCAAGGAATAGTCATTAGATTGTCACCAATTGCAATTTCAACCGTTTCAAATCCATTTTTTAATAATACATAGTCCATTAAAGCAGAATCCAAGGCAATGTCTCTATGGGTAGAAACAAATAAATAGCGTTTGTCTTTTTCTAAATTTTCTAAGCCTATGCCACTTAATCCATCTGTCGATTGATTAATGAGTTTTTCAAGCATAGGGACAATGATTTTTGTCTGGAAATCTTTGATCGTGTTTATCCGAAGCATTCCCATTTTTAATATTTTAAAAGGGACTTCCGGATTTATTTGTTCCATGACTTGCTGAAATTGAGGCTCTTCAACTAAACGTTGTATTTTCTCATTAACTTCTTGGTCAGTATAGGGTCTTATATCGTCAAAATTCATTGCTTTGTGCTATCATTTATAGGCTGCTAAATTACTATATCCATGGAAATCAAAAAAAGAGAAAACATATATAAAGGTTATTATCAATTAGACCGCTTAATTTTAAAAAGTAAGCTAACAAACCGAGAAGTTGACAGAGAACAATTTATCACCCCAGACTCAGTTGGTGTCTTGATTTTCAACACTCTTAAAAATGAAGTTGTATTGGTTAAGCAATTTAGAGTTGGACCCGAAAAGGAATTATTAGAGATAGTAGCTGGAAAAGTTGAAGGGAAAGATCAAGATTTAATACGCACCGTTCACCGTGAAGTTTTGGAAGAAACAGGTTACAAAATCGATCAACTGACACATCTGTTCGAATTCTACACGACACCAGGGCCAGTAACCGAAATAATGAATTTATATTATGCTGAAGTAAGCGAGCAAGTTGAGTCAGGTGGAGGCTTGGCGACTGAAAACGAAGAAATAGAAATCATCCATTTGGCACTTGAGCAATTTTTAAACTATCCGTTTAAGGATGCCAAAACCATTATGGCTCAACTGTGGATGAAGTTGAAATGAAAGTCATTAAAGAATCCTTGTTTTAGTAAGTTTTTCAGATTTACCATTTATATAACAGAAAATTTGGATTCAAACCTTACGCTGCCTCCAGTTCACTCTTCACCTGCTTTTCTACCCAAAAAGCCATTAAGGGCACAAATGACCCTAAAAAATAAAGTGCTATTGTTTTAATGGACAAAACTTTAAATGTAGCAAGGTATAATAGCTGAAATACATAAGCGACAAACAAAACACCGTGTAACATGCCGACAACTTTAACCATTTGAGGCATATCAAACATATACTTCAAAGGCATGGCAATAAGTAGTAATACAACAAATGATATCCCTTCCCAGAAGCTAATTTTTGCAAATAAATTAGCTTGTTTTTTGAATCCTTCCATATTCCTTAACAGTCTAAAGCTTCATTTAATATACCTGCAAGTCTAATCCCTGCTTTTAACAATTGGTCTTTTACGGTTGCCCAGTTCTTATACATGTATTCGTAAGACAGGTTTTCTTGTCCTTCTATATCGTATATCTGCGGCCTTAAGTCCATGGCTTCTTTAACCCACACATCCATATTATCTTTTTGTAATTGAACCAAAGTAGATTCAGAAGGGTGGTCTATTAATTCAGCTAATTCTGAATATGAAAACTGCTTACTATCCAGCATTTCACTATCCCAAATGCGGTGAAGATTAGAGTTTTTGTAAAACCATTTAACCTTGACCGAGTTTCCGCCTTTATCTTCTCCATTTCCAACATGAAGCGGTTGGTGAATATCGCCTACTAAGTGCGTTAACATTCTAACTGCCTCCACTTTTTCTTGCTTAGAAGTTTCCTTGTTTTTTAAAACAGCAATCATGCGGTTTATAGTTTCGTAGGCATCTCCACCTTTGTCAATGTCGCAAGTGTGGTAATCTTTTCCATTGGGGATAGTCACATAATGCCATTGATGTGTGTGATCATAAGCTGAGTCGCTTTTAATATTGTCCATCCATGTTGATGCTTCTACTAAACTTTCATTTTCCATTAAACAAAACAAAGCTTCTTTAGCTTTTTTACTTAAATGGTTTTCAGCTATTTTTCCTACAACTCGATGTCCTGTTTGCCCCCAAGCGAATGCTATAACTGAACTAAAAATCAATGCACTTAAAAATCCTATTCTTTTCATAATTTAATCTGTTAATGTATCTGATATGTAATGTTCTTTTGTCTTTCCATGAGGTTTTGGTTTTCCGTCTTCGCCCAAATTGACCATGGTGATGTTTTCGATGGTTAAAATGTTTTTTCGAGTCATTTTATTTCGAGCAACGCATCGCAAGGTAATGGATGTTCTACCAAACTGAACAACTTCTAATCCCAATTCTACGATATCACCTTGTTTGGCTGAACTCACAAAATTTATTTCTGACATAAACTTGGTTGCAATTTTTTTATTATCCAATTGTATAGTCGTATATAAAGCCGCTTCTTCGTCTATCCATTGTAACAACCTACCTCCAAACAAGTTGTTGTTTGGATTTAAATCTTCGGGTTTTACCCATTTTCTGGTATGAAAATTCATGATATAAATTTTGGCAAAGGTAAGCTAACAACAAATTATAAATGGAAGTTTTAAGATTAATAATTCACAATTAAGCTAGTTCTAATTTCATGTTTAACTTTACTCGCTTAGAATATATTCAATTTAACAAAATACATGACATTTAACGATTTTGGCTTTGGCCAAGAAATCATGGAAGGGCTTGACGCAATGGGTTTTAAAGAACCTACACCTGTTCAAGAACAATCCATACCTGCTATCCAAGCAAGAAAAGACATTATAGCGGTTGCGCAAACTGGAACAGGAAAAACCGCTGCTTATCTCCTACCGATCTTAGATCGCATATTAAAAAATGGTCCAGGAAAATTAAACACTTTAATAATAGCACCCACGAGAGAATTGGCCATGCAAATTGACCAACAAATGGAAGGTTTCTCATATTTTACCGGAACTTCTTGTATAGCCGTTTATGGTGGAGGTTCAGGCACTTCTTTTGAAGCTGAAAAAACAGCCTTAATCGAAGGTGCAGACGTGATAGTTGCAACACCTGGTAGATTGCTTTCTCATTTGAATTTAAAGTATGCCAAATTAGAGCACCTAGAACATTTTATTTTAGATGAAGCCGATCGAATGTTGGACATGGGATTTAGCGACGACATTAATAAAATAGCAGAATATTTACCCAAAAAACGACAAAACATCATGTTTTCAGCAACCATGCCTCCAAAAATTAGGAGTTTGGCAAAAAAAATCATGATTAATCCCACTGAAGTGAATATTGCAATTTCACAAACTGCAGAAGGAATTATACAAGCCGCTTATTGTGTTTATGATGCGCAAAAAAACAATTTATTAAAGTCGCTTTTAAAAGGAAAAGATGAGCTAAATAGCATCATTGTATTTACTTCTCGAAAAGCAACGGTAAAAGACATTGTCCGTGATTTAAAGAAAATGGGAATGGATGCCGATGGTATTTCCTCCGATTTAGATCAAGGAGGTCGAGAAGAAGTATTGCGAAGATTTAGAAATAAGCGTTTGCGAATTTTAGTGGCAACCGATATCATTTCTAGAGGAATAGACATTGACTCTATAGATTTGGTTATCAATTTTGATGTGCCAAATGATCCTGAAGATTATGTACACCGAGTTGGACGAACAGCAAGAGCAAAATCTAGTGGAATTGCTTTAACTTTTATCAACGATAAAGATCAACGGGATTTTTTAAAAATTGAGCAATTGATTAAAAAAGACATCAATAAACTTGCAAATCCTGATGACATTGGTGAAGGCCCTGCTTACAAACCTTCAAGCCAAAAGCCTCAATTTAAAAAGAGTTTTAAGCCTCGGTATAATAAGAAGAAGCAAGGGAAATAAGGGTATTTAATTTGAACTCTGCCAAGTTCACCTTTCCAATTAGTCCTTTCTTTTCAATATCACACTTATTGCACTATAATTGAACACTTTAAAAGAATTTGAATTATTATTACTCAGACCATTAGAAATTGAAATTACGGCTATTTCAATTGAAAATGAAAGCCAAGAATATGATGCTTTACAGTTTAGTTTGAATGATTCCATTGTGATTCATAGAACTGCAAAACAAACACCCAAGAAAAACGGACAATTCGTAACGTGTTGGCGAAGGAATAATGTTGGTTTTACATGCCCTTTTCATCAAACAGATGAATTTGACTTCTTCTTTATTCAAATCAAAAAGGAAAATAAATTGGGCTTGTTTATTTTTCCAAAAGCGGTTTTAATTGACAGAAACATTGTTTCTACCACTAATAAAATAGGCAAAAGAGGATTTCGGGTTTACCCTCCTTGGGATATTCCTACTAGCAAACAAGCAATCGAAACACAAAATTGGCAATTGGCTTATTTTGTCAATTTAAGAGATTTAGATTTTGAAAAAGCAAAGAATCTATGCATGCTCTGATACATCAGATTCAGCCTTATTTTCCCATTCCAAATGGTAAGAAAAGCCGTTTTGAGAGTTTATAGTTAGTTCTGCTTCAAGTTGACTTGCTAATACCTCAATTAAAAGAAATCCAAATGATTCGTAGCTATTAAATGTTTTGCCATCTTCCAAACCTATCCCATTGTCGGAAATAGTTAGTAGAACCTTGTTTTCTTTTTGCTTTAATTCTATTTTTATTTCCCCTTCTTTTCCATAAGGAAAGCCGTGTTTTAATGAGTTGGAAACTATTTCATTAATAATTAATCCACAAGGTATAGAATCGTCTAGCGATAGTTTAATGGGTTCAATGTCCATGACCAATTGAACTCTGCTAACATCAGTTTCGTAAGTATTTATTAGTCGAGGTAAGAGTTCTTCAATATAGCTGCTAAATAATGCTTCTTTATAATCTTTTTTTCTATAAAGACTTTCATGTATTAAAGACATAGAAGTTATCCTACCCCTACAATCATCAATTGTTTTCTTCAATAAATCATCGGTGATGTATTGAGTCTGTAAATTAAGCATACTGTTAATTACTTGTAGGTTGTTTTTTACTCTATGGTGAATTTCACTCAATAAAGACTCTTTCACTTTTAACTCCTCTGATATTAACTCTCGTTGGATGGATAGGTTTTTATTTAATTTTCTATTCTTGGTTAAGTAATAAATTGAAATAAAAAAAGATAATAATATAATAATCGAAATAATTATTGCATTTACCAATTGTTGTTTTGTTTTTTCTCCTTTCTCAACCTCTATTAAGGCGCGTTCTTCAGCAATTTGCTGTTTTAATTGTGCTTCTTCAGCTTTAAGTTGATACTTCATTGCATCGCTTTTTAGCGCATAGGGATTAAAGTTAAAACTGTCTTTTAATAATACATAAGCCTCAATATGCTCATAACTTTTGCTTTCATTTTTTAATACTTTATAAATACGATACAATTCGTAATTTATTAATTCTAAAGTAACATTATACGAATTTTCACTAGCTAACTTATAGCAAACCAAAGCACTATCTAATGCTTTTTGATATTGCTTTTTTTCGAAATAAATTTTTGCATCAAATAAATAAGCAACGCAAAGCCCACTATTATAATTTGATTTATGAAATTCTTTTTTGGCTAATTCGTTATAATAAATACTGCTATCTAATTGTTGCAACCCTAAATATGCTTCAACTAAAAAACTATAGGTATAGCCAGCGTCAATTTCAAAGTTTTTATCATTCCAGTATTTCAAAGCTTCAAACTGCTTGCTTATTCCTTTTCTATATTGCTTTTCTTTGATTTCAACCAAACCATAATTAGCAATTGCTTCATAATAGCCATAGTCATATTCTACTTTTTTAAAAACTAGGCTTGCCAGTTCAAAATACTTTTTAGAATCTCTATAATTTGATAAGTATAAATAGGTGTCTCCCAATTGAAGATAAGATATACCCATTTTTTGTTGATCCCCTGCTGACTTATTCAGTTCTAAGGCAATAAATGAATACTCTAAAGCTTTATCATAATGGCCTAGGTCGTATTCAATTCTAGCTTTTCGAATGTCAATAGCGCCTAACTCCGCATCGTTTTTTAAATATTTAAATAAGTCATAAGCCTTATTAAGTTGGGCACTTGTAGAATCTATGTTATCTAAATAATAATAGAGAGTAGATTGCATTTTATAAAAGGTTGCCATTGATAGGGTATCTTTTTTCTCCCTAGCTATAGATATTGCATGTTCTAAAATTGGAATAGCTTCCTTATACTTATATTTTCTTCTTAAAAAGTCAGTTCGATCAAAAAATAATTGTCTGAAATTAGAATCAACTAAACTTTTAAATTCAGTTTGATTAAACTGCTCAGCAAAAAACTCATATTTAGCTGAGTCTGTATCGTAATAAAAAATCAAAGAATCTACAAGAATGTTGGCTTTTTTGTATTCAGTATTGTTGTCGTTTTTTATGTTTTGGTTGGCATTTGAACTAAAAAAAATCGATGTAATAAATAAAAATAGGAGATGCTTCAGGAGATATTTTTTCATTCTGTTTTTTTTATGTCTGATATATGTCTAAAGTAGCAAAAAAAGTATCACCAAAGCCCTAGTCTAAGGTATAAGAGCTTTACAAACACAACATTATCTTTGAATGATATTTTTTTAGCCATAAAATATCGTTATTGTTCGACCAATATATTTTTAATAAGCTAAATAGTTTTTGCGAATTATTTTTTTTCGTTGAATTGAGCATTGGTAAGGTTAAAAAATCGCATTATCATATAGAAAAGGATGATTTTTATTGCAATTTATTCCTCATAAATAAATTATCAAGGTGATCTTAAAATTTTAATAAGGAAAAGGTGTTTAATTCGATTTATTTTAAATTGAAATTTTAAATTCTATATATGATTTAAACAGGTATTAATTGATGATATTAATTAATTCATCAGATTCAAAAACGTTTTGTTTAGGTTTATTTTTAGCCATCAATATCATGGCTTTGGCAACTTGCCAATCTTCAATTCCTTTGTATTTTTTAAGGCTACCAAATAAAAACAAACCAAATGCTTTCAAAGCGATCTTACCAAGGTATTCAGCTAATCTAAACTCTTCTCTTTTGCCAAAAAGCATAGAAGGACGAACAAAATAAGTATGCTTCACTCCTATTTCGCTTAAACTTTGTTCCGTATCTCCTTTGGTTTTTAAGTAGAAATTACTTGAATGTACATTTGCACCTAAGGAAGAGATAGCAACTAAGCATGACACATTATTTTCTTTAGCAGCCATGGCAATACTAATGGGTAATTCTAAATCTACAGCTTCAAAATTTGCTTTAGTTCCAGCTTTTTTAATGGTTGTGCCGACACATATAAAAACAACCTCGCCCTTTATCTTTTCTTTAATTAATTCAAGATCTTTTAAATCACTGATAATCTCCTCAACTTTGGGTGAAGAATAATGTTGAGTTTTCCGATTAAACACGACAATTTTGTCATAATATTCATTAGCGGTTAATTGAGCTAAAACCTGTTTTCCAACTAATCCTGTTGCTCCAAAAAGTAATGCTGTATTCATGTGGCTAAGTTCGTTAATCTAAAACAATGCGCTTATTTTTGTGTTATTAAAATGCATGGAAAATAAAAAATTATTTGAAGAAGGAATTGCACTACTCAAAAGCGGTGAATACCAAAAAGCCTTAGTTATACTTGACAAATTAATTGTGGATTCACCCAATAATGCGTCTTATTATAGCGAGCGCGGTGTTATTTATTTTCATTTAAAGAAAAAACAAGAAGCAATGTCTGATATGAACATGGCTGTAGAACTCGAACCTTTAAAAAGCTACCGTTATGCAAGTAGAGCTTATATATTAGGCCATTATGGAAAAACTGAATTGGCCATTACAGATTATGAAAAAGCCATAGAATTAGACCCTGATGATGCTATTGCTCATAATAATTTGGGATTGCTTCAAGAGCAATTAGGCTATCAGCAAAATGCAAAAACTAATTTTTCTAAAGCCGATGACCTAATTGCGAAAAACCCAGAAATGGGAAGAGCAAACTTAAATATTGAAGGAGAGACGATAAAAGCGAGAAATATTCAGGAAGAAATAGATGCTGAAAATAAAAACAAAACCTTGTTTAGTGAACTTAAGCAAATAACAAGCAAAGAAGGTTTTAATTCCTTTATTCGGTTTGTTAAGTCAGGTTTTAAAAAGACTTAGTCCCTCCTACCCGTTTTGCCAATTTAGATAAAACCCCTTTCATCCCTTTAAAAGAATTTGGGTTTTGATCTATTTTTACACCTTCTTGAGTTTCATAAATGTGATATGAAAATACAAAATCTCCTTTCCCTTGATTAAAACCCTCAGTTAAGCCAAAACGCAAGTCATTCATTACAATTCCATTCTCAACTTTTTGAAGGGTATAATAACCTTTTGTTAAAAAGATTAGCCGCTCCACATCTGGGTTGTTCCGATATGCTTTTAATAAGTGCTCGTTTTTTTCAAAGCTATAGAAATCAACTTTTTTTGTTTCATCTAAAAGCGAATAATAGCCGATTAAAAAAGCATCTTTAGTTTCCACATTTGATGTCCATAAAATGGTGTTGAAAGCAGTCGGTCTTGAGTCAAATTGTAAATATTCAACCTTTTGAGCATTTAACGAATTCTCAAATATAGTATTGATATACAATTTAATACATACTGTAATAAGTAGATAAGTTGAGCTTAAAATCAATCCTAAACGATTTAGTTTAGTCCGTATTGGATTATTACGTTTAAGGAAAAGGACAGTTAACAATAATAAAAGAAAAGGAACTGTATATATGGGGTCAATAACAAAAATAGATTGAATAGCGATTCGCCAATCTAAAGGCCAAAAAAGCTGTGTGCCCCAAGTTGTGAAAATGTCTAATAAGGGATGAGTGAAAACAGCCCAAAACATCAACTGAGTCCAGTCCCAAACACTGGCTTCCTTTTTTTTATAATAAATCTTGTGGATAAGCCAGCCTAAGATGGGAGCGATAAGAATTGCAAAAACAATAGAATGTGAAAAACCTCGATGAATATCGAGTTTATCGACAGTATCTAAAAACTGACCTGGAATGGTATCCAAGTCAGGAATTGTGCCGCCTATGGCTCCCCACAGTACGGCTTTATTTCCAACTTTCTTTCCTAAAACAGCTTCACCTACGGCTCCACCTAAAATAATCTGAGTTAAAGAATCCACTAATTAAAATGGCAAATCATCGTCTTCTTCATTTGAGCTTAAATCAGCTGAATTTCCTGTCATTGGTGGTTCTTCACTTGGCGGTGGAGGTGTGTTTCCTGAAGAAGTTGCTCCTCCAATTCCATCAATTTTCCATGCATCTATATTATGGTAATACTTACCATTAAATTCCCTAGAAGAAACATTAAAACTCACTTTAACCTCTTGACCTGGGCCAAAATTTCTCAACAAATTAATTTTATCTTCTCCAAATAAACTAAAGCATATCTCGGGATTAAACTGTGCGCCAGTATCAATAATAAAACTTTGTTTTTTCCATTCTTTACCAGCCTTACTTTGGCCAGACTCAATGCTTAATACTTTTGATATTCTTCCGTTAATTTCTAAACTCATAATCTAATCTTCTAATATTTCTATCTTGTTAATTTTGTCTCCTACTTTAATGTCATCAATAACATTAACACCTTCAACCACTTTACCAAAACAAGTGTGATTTCTATCTAAATGTGCAGTATTTGAACGGCTGTGACAGATAAAGAACTGAGAACCACCTGTATTTCTTCCAGCATGTGCCATAGATAAAACACCTCTATCGTGAAATTGATTGTCGCCGTCTAATTCACAGTCGATGGAATAACCAGGACCACCTGTGCCAGTTCCATTTGGGCAACCACCTTGGACAACAAAATCTGGAATTACTCGGTGAAAAGTTAAACCATCATAATATCCTTCTTTTGATAACTTCACAAAGTTAGCAACTGTTTTAGGTGCGTCCTTTTCATAAAATTCAATTGTCATATCACCTTTTGCGGTGCTCATTTTTGCTTTCATATAATCTATTTTTTCGGTTGGCTAATTTAACTAAATCTATAAGGCTAAAAAAGTGAAATTTTAGTTAAACTAACATAAACGTTCAAATGAACTAGAACAAGAAGCAAAAAAACCAGTTCAGACGTAGTAAACAACAAATATAGAGCTACTTATAAATCATGTAAATAATAACAAGTTTTGCTCATTTTAGATTTAATCGGTATTATTTCTGTTTAAAAATTCAATTAGTTTGGCAACAGCTTTACCTCTATGACTTATTCTAGCCTTTTCAGCTAAATCCATCTCAGCAAAAGTTTTATCAAAGCCAATTGGTTTAAAAATAGGATCATAACCAAACCCTTTAGTACCAGATTTAGCTAAAGTAATTTCTCCTTCGCATATTCCTTCAAAAATATGCTCTTTTCCATTCCAAATTAAAGCGATAACAGTTCTAAATTGCGCCTTGCGGTTTTCCTTGTCCTTTAAATTCAATAGCAGTTTATCCATATTTGCATCAAAAGATTTAGCTTCTCCAGCATACCTAGCCGAATAAACACCTGGTTCTCCATTTAATGCCTCTACTTCCAAACCAGTATCATCAGCAAAGGTATTTGCTCTAAATTTCTGATGAACAAATCGAACCTTTTGCAGTGCATTTCCTTGTAAGGTTTCTTGAGTTTCTTCAAGTTCATCCACATAATTCAAGTCTAATAAACTTTTAACTTGAATGTTTGAGGTCAATTGTGCTTGAATTTCTTCTACTTTATGTTTGTTTTGTGATGCGAATATGATTTTCAAAAGTTGATTTTTATAATTAATTGAAAGTAATATTAACAATATAGACTTATTTTAGCCTAAAATTTATTCCAATTATTCTTAAAAATGAGAATACCATTTAACAAACCCTATTTTACAGGAAATGAAACCAAATACATCGAAGAAGCTGTAAAGTCTGGGCATATTTCTGGGAACGGTTCATTTACAAAAAAGTGTCAATCTTTTTTTGAAAAGAAGTTCTCAATAAAAAAGGTATTGCTCACAAAATCATGTACCAGCGCCTTAGAAATGTGCGCATTATTAATCAACATTAAGCCTGGCGATGAAGTAATTATGCCTTCCTACACCTTTGTTTCTACAGCTAATGCTTTTACACTTAGGGGGGCTAATATTATTCTTTGCGACAGCAGAAAAGATCACCCGGGCATAGATGAAACTGCAATTGAAGAATTAATTACTGATAAAACAGTTGCTATTGTACCAGTACATTATGCTGGTGTGGCGTGTGATATGGAAAAAATTATGAGTCTTGCTGCTAAGTATAATTTATTTGTTGTGGAGGATGCAGCGCAAGCCATTGGTAGTTATTTTACATTTTCGGATGGAACAAAAAAAGCTTTAGGAAGCATTGGACATTTAGCTGCTTTCTCTTTTCATGAAACTAAAAATATTATTTCTGGAGAAGGTGGCTTACTCGCTATTAATGAGGAAAAATTTATTGAACGAGCTAAAATAATCTGGGAAAAAGGTACAAATCGTTCTGCTTATTATAGAGGCGAGGTTGATAAATATGAATGGGTTGATTTAGGCTCTTCTTTTTTACCTTCTGAAATTACAGCTGCTTTTTTATGGGCTCAATTTGAAAATTTTAATAAAATTCAAAATCAACGAAAAGAGATTTGGAACAGATATTATGACCTGCTAAAAAGCTATAAATTAAAATTGCCTATTATTCCTATATACGCATTTAATAATGCTCACATGTTCTATATAATATGCACTTCATTGAATCAAAGAACTGCTATTATTTATGCTTTGGAAAAAGAGAAAATACAAGCTGTATTTCATTATTTTCCACTTCACAAAAGCTCCTTTTACTTAAAAAGTCATATTGAAAATAAGTTAATTCAGTCTGATTTTTTTAATGACCATCTACTTAGACTACCTTTTTTCTATGAATTAAATATAACAAAACAAAAGAAAGTCTGCTCTGTTATTGCAAAAGAATTACTTCAAGACAATTAGATTATACTGCGAACACTTTTAATATTAATCATTGATAACCAATCTTATAGGAAGTATTAAAATGCAATTTATAAACTTCAAGAATTGTAAATCTAATTCTTAATAATCTCTCCACTCCTTCTAGTTCCATTAAAAATAAAATCATAATGATAAATGCCAGGCTTCAAAGAGCTCATATCTATTGCCAATTTGTAAACACCAGTAGTTTGGTTTTTGTCTATTTGATTCACAACTTTGCGTCCCATTTGATCATAGAGATTAAGTGTTAAACTTCCATCATTTGGCAAAACGTAGTTAAAATATAATAAACTTGATGTTGGGTTTGGGAAAACGGTTAAATATAAGTTTTCATTAAATGCTTGTTTACATAATTCATTATTAGTAAAGTCATCATCTAATATATTGTTAACAGAGCCAATTTTAATACATACATAATTTACTTTATTAGAATTTGCTTGAATGTATGAGTTAGAAAACTGAACCGCTGATTGATTTCCTGAAAATACTATTTCATTAAACGATTCACTGAATTTCGCATTTGAATTAACATCTGCAATAAACTCTATTTGGTTAATCGTATTGTTTCCTGAGTTTAAATATTGTACGCCAATATTTAAATAGCCTTTATTATCTTCAGTCAAAAACACATTACTAATTGCTGCATCAAGAAAATAAGGCAACACATATATCTGCTTTATTAGGCTATCCACACAACCATACGCACTTTCTGCTTTTAATTGTAGGTTATAAACACCGGTATCTAAATATACATAGTTTGGTATTGCATCATGTGAAACAGCTCCGTTTCTAAATAACCATGTGTATTTCGAAGCTTTTGAACTTGTATTTAAAACTTCAATTTTAAATGGTACTCCAGTGTTATTATTTAAAATTTTGAAGTTAGGAATAGGTAATTCATGGACACGAATCGGCTTCGTAATGCTATCATAACATTCATTGCTAGATTTTATTTTTAGTTCTAGGTCAAAAGTTCCAATCGCGTTTTTAGAAAAAATTGGATTTTCTAGATAAGAAGTGTCCTTATTATCAAATACATATTGATAGCTTACTATAGAATCTCCTATTATCGAACTCGAATTTTGGATCTGAAATGGAAGATTAAAACAGTTTTCTAAACTATTAAAATTTGCTATAGGTTTATGATGTATTTGGAAAGTATCTCTTATGGTTGCCTGGCAAGTGCTATCTGTAATAACACGTAGAGTAACTTTCACCTCATTTGCTAAAGGAATATAGAGACTTGGATTTTTATCAAAGCTTGTTTGATTTCCCGATGGAGTTGGTAACCAATTAAAAGCCCATAAATAACTATTAATCTGCCCTTTTGGAAGGATTGTTTTATCATAAAAATTTGTAGAATCACCTAGACAAGTACCATCTATGTCGAATTGAATATTAGGTGTAGGGTTTATGTATTTTATCTTTGTAATGGAGTCAATGCACCCAAAATTGGATTCGGCTATTAAACGTATTGGATAATGTCCTAAGGTGTCATAAATATGAGATGGGTTTTTTATTGTTGAAGTATTTTGCAAACTATTTGTGTCTCCAAAATTCCATGAGTAATTTTTAAAGCTACCACTGCTAATTGTGCTTTGGTCTGTAAAATTTACAAGTGATTTAGCACAAAGCACATTTTCAACTATTTTAAATTTTGCTTTAGGTCTTGGATAAATAGTAATCACTTTAGAAATTGTGTCTGTACAACCTTTATCTGTTGTTACTTTTAATATGACAGTATAATTTCCATCTTGAGTATATAAGTGTGAAATATTCTGCGAATTAAGTATAGTATTATCTCCTAACTCCCAACTCCACTTCTTTAAAGTATCACCAATTGGCGCTATAGTAGAATCAGTTAAAAAGATGGAATTTCCAATACAAGTATTTGTAAACGAAAAATTCACCTCAGGTGCAAAACCTTTTATTAGAATATTAATTGAATCACTAACTGTGCAACGAGAGCTGCTGACAGTAACTTTATAATTACCTGAACTGTCTATTAAAGTACTGGGTGTTATTGCATTGTTTGACCATGCATAAGTATTTATTGATGAATTTGGGTTTAATAATGCTATCTCGTTGCCAACACACAAAGATGTGTCAGGACCTAAAGTTAAGCCATATAGACTTGAATCAACATTAATCTTAATAGTATCAGAGTAACTACAATTGTATTGATCAGTAACGGTTAATGCATATTGATTGGATAAATTAATTGTAATAAAGTCATTACTTGTTCCATCTGACCACAAATAACTAACATTGTTAAATGCACTATCCGCTTGAACTTTAAGTGGTATATTAAAGCAAACTGTTGTGTCATTTCCCAAACTAAATTTAGGGTTATTTATTCTGATCCTTATGCTATCTGTGCTTAAAATACCTAAGCAATTGGTAACCGTCACTTTATAATAAAAATTTGAATCTACAATAATACTCGGTGTGTTTTCATTTGTGTTCCAAGAATATGAAAGGTTATCTCTTCCAGCCATAATTTCTATTTCATTATCAAGACATAAAGTGCTATCTTCAGATATTAAATCAACTTTAAAATTAAAAGTATCTAGAATAAAAAACATTGAATCTACAGTTCTTCGATTAAACATATCAGTAACAGTCACTAAATACTTACCTGAAGAATCAATAGTAATTACACTATCTGTTGACCCTGTATTCCACATATAAGCTAAATATGAATCCTTATAAGCAGATAGGGTTTGTGGATAACTACAGACATACCTATCAGATCCCAAATTAACGGGAGGTGAATATTTATCCATAAGGTAATTTTGAATTCTATTACCTTCATCTTTATTAATGGACCCATTCACCATTATGATTTCTGCAATCGATCCATTAAAATAACTGATAGGATGATTTGCGCCTAGACTTAAAATGCCAGGAATACTACCCACATTTGAATAACCAAGAAGTGAATCATTAACTAATTGAAACAAGGTATCATTAATTGAGTGGGCTGTATTGACAACAAATTGGTCTTTTATTATCGGCAAGCCAATATTCACAAAACCAGAGCTATTATAAACCCTATGATTATAATATGGTCCTAAGTTCCAATTATTTTGACCTGATATTAATCTAGATGGGCGACTAGTATTTTCTTGGAAATTATAAACGGCGGAGATAAAATAATTTTGCTTATTGATATTTAAAATATTTTGAAAAAAATCTTTACCCGTATCAAAGTTGACAAGATTATATCCATTTAAACCATTTGTTAAAACTTGTGTTTGATTTGAAGAATTGGGCGTATTAAGAATTATATTAGAATTACTTAAGTCTTTCCAATTAATAACATACCCATTAGTATCAACCACCCCTGTATCAGCAACTAACCACAAACTCAAACTATCGACATTTTTAATATCAATAAAGTGAAAATAGCCAGTATTGGTTGTATCTACTATTATTGATTTTTTGTTTGCAAAGACTCTCCAGAAATATGAACCTTGACTAACTTTTTGACTAAATGTCGGTTTGATTAAAAAATTTACATCCGTAATAATGTTCAGAAAAGCAGAGTCTTTAGCTAATTGAAATCTGTACGAAGTAGAACTATCTTTCATATTCCATAAAAAATCAACTTTCTTTTCTAATACTTGATTTAATTTAGGGAGTACTGTATTAAACTCTGGTATTGGAGGTGGACGGAGTGTAATTTCAATTGAATCTATAAATTTGTTGGTACAACCTAAATTAGAAGTTGCATGTAAGGCAATTTCATATTTGCCAATTTGTGAATAAAGTGTTTTCGGATTTACTTTTGTAGAATATAGGGAATTTCCAAAATCCCAATTGTAATTTGTAATAGTTCCAGAGTTTATTGTAGTATTATTAATAAACTTAACACTATCATCCTTATAGGTATTTAAATAAGTAAAGCTTGGGTGTGGACTATCCTTTATATTTATTAGCTTAATAGTTGTGTCTAAACAACCATAATTTGAAGCAATGGTCAACTGCACTGAGTAACTGCCTACTTGAGCGTATTTATACTTGGGGTTCGAACTATTTGAAGTATCTTTTAAAGTAGTATTATCTCCAAAATTCCATAAATATTTAGTTATCGCACCTGAGGAAATAATTGAACTATCAGTAAATGAAGTTGAATCAGACTCGCAATTATTCGTATAAGTGAAACTTGCTTCAGGTTTTGGATGTATTTCTAAAGGTATTAATACGGTACTAAAGCAGTTAGAATCATTCATTACCTTATATTCGACTATATATAAACCACTAGAGTCGTAAAAGTGTATTGGATTCTGAATATTAGATGTGGTCCCATCCCCGAAATTCCATGTCCAACTTTTAAGATTAATTCCTCCAACTACAGTGGTCGTATCAAAGAAATGTACAGAGTCTAAAAAACAAGTATTAGTAGTAGTAAACCCCACTAAAGGTGCTTCTCCTTTAATTGTAATATTAATTGTGTCATTTTTAAAGCATTGACCATTACCTATCCTAAGAGTATATATCCCTGAAGTATCAATTCTTTGAGAATTATTAGTATTTCCAGTTGACCATAAATAGGAATTAATAATAGATGAATCTTCTAATAAACTAATTGTGTTCCCTTTACATAATGTTGTATCAGCCCCTAAAGTATATCTCTTAAGTGAAGAGTCATAATTTATTTTAAGTGTGTCTGATTTATATAAACATCCATTTGAATCAGTAATAGAAACAAAATAATTTCCATAATCATTTATTACTAAAGATGAATCAGTGCTACCATCTGACCACAAAAAATTGAATTTTGAGTTTGGCAGTTTTAAATCCCACACTATTGTATCACCCATACAAAGAGTTTGACTTTTAGGCTTGAACACATTAATATTTACAGATATTTCATCTGTAAATACACATCCAAATTCATTTGTAACTGTTAATTGATATGAGTTTCCAGGAGTTAGTAAAGAGTAACTTGTCGTGTCTCCATTACTCCATAAATAGTTTAAATATATACTATCAGCTCTATATAAGGTATCACAAAACCTATTTGTTACCAAAATGTCCTCTTCTAGTGATAAAGGTTTACTATACTTCTGACAATAATATTGATTAACAATATTTCTTAAAGAATCATTCAATTTGGTATTAAAGCCAATAATATCTCCCATACTTCCATTCCAATATCGGCTTAAAGAAGTTCTATTTCGACCCAGATTCATATTGGACAAATTTAAAGGAGAAGCACTATTTCTTTGAGCATTTAAAAGTTTAAACTTTTGTAAAGGCGCAAAATTTATTGAAAGAATATTATTAATTAGATAATTATTAAAAGAAGTTGTTACATCCAAGTTTGTAGATCCTGTACCTAATCCTGCAAAGACCCAGTTACTAGTTTGACCCGTAATTAGCCCATTATAGCTAGGAAAAACACTCTCACTTCCTCCCCAATTAGCAATAGTAAATACATCACTAAGTAATAAACTAGAGTTTAATTGTAATAAATCATCAGTCCCATCAAACTTAATAATTTTCCTATCTTCTAAACTAGTATCTACAATTAGTATAGGTTGCTGGTTTAAAGTTAATTGAATAGCACTATTTGAAGTATCAGCTAAGTTTAACCATTTTTGAATCTGATTATTTCCATTTATTGTTACACCAGAATCTGGGTCTAAGAATAATGAAAGATTATTAAGTTTATGTATATCTATATAGTTAAACATAAACATCCCTGACTTATCTGTTAAAATTCCTGACTCATAGTGTTCAACTTGCCAGTAATACTTTGATGGAGTTGTAAGTCTATATGTAACAAATCTACTCGATAAGTTAACACTAGTATAAACTATATTGCTTAGAGCAGAATCATTTGCTATCTTTAAAATATAATATGAATTATTGCTTTCAAAGAAACTTTTATTCCATTTGAATTCAATTTCATGTTCAAACACAATATTTCCATTAATGGGAATAATACTATTTATCGAAGTTTGACTATATGAATTTAAGTTGCAAATAAAAATTAGTGGAATAAAAAACCATATAAATTGATGCTTAAAGCAGTTTTTCAATATAAATTTTAACAAAATCACCATTCTCAAATTTAATAATAACAAGGCTATTTTTTTAAATTATTATTTAATGAAGTGATTTTAAATATTTAATTAGATTTAAGGGGTTTTTATGTTAAAACTCCATTTATCTGCATAAATTCCGTAAATATAATCCATTTCATAATTTACCACATAATTTTCATCAATTCCAGCATCAAAATTTAAATGAAAAGCATATACTTTAATATTGTTCTTCTTGATATCTTCTAGAAATGTTTTATGAGTTCTAATATATCTTCTAGAAATAGCAATGTATTTAATTCCATTCTCTAATAACCACTCTATTTTCCTTTCACCAAATGACTCAACTAATCCTTGGGTCGGCATAGCTGCATAGATTCCTGCGTTAATAGCTTCATAAACAGCTTGCTCTGTAAAAAGTTCCATTATTAATCGATTTTTATCCACAAACTTTGCTGCAAACTCCTTTGGCATATCTACTTTATCTGTAATTAAAGTACAATTAGGGTGTGATTGAAACCATAAATTAATTTCAGCCATTCCAATTGGTGTATATCTCCCTAAAAGTTTATGTTTTTTAAACTCATTTAAACTCACATTTACAGGAAGTTCCCCATTGTAGTCTGTAAATTCTGCCCAAGTATCCCAATCGTGCATTGCAACAAACTCACCATCTGAAGTTTGAATAATATCTAATTCGAAAAACCTAAACCCTTTATCATAATTTAAATTCAAAGCCTCTAATGAATTAGTATATGTGTAACCATCAATCATTCCTCCAGCATGAGCTATAAATCTATTCGTATCCCTTTTATATTCGTCAACAAAGTCACCTTTTTCCGGAACATTAAACTCTGAAGATTCTAATCGATGAAAACCTGAGATATTTAAAGCTGTTAATAAATTTAGGTTCTTTTCAATAAAATCGTTTTTACTACCTTTAATAGAGCTTGAGAAAAATTTTGCATTATTTTTTATCTCAGCTCCATCTAAAATAACCTTAGGAAGGTCAATCTGATTTAATAAAACAGTATCAGCTAATTTTGTATCTTTTTTCTTTGCATTTGTTAATAAATATAGTCCTCGAGGGCCTGTTCCATCAAAAAAACTTGGATCTCCCATTTTAAGGTGGTCAGGAAAAATATAAATTACTGTGTTTTCTAGTAGGTTTTTTTTATCCAAATCAGCAATAAATTCACCTATCATATAATCAACTGCAGATATCATGAATTCATAACTTGACTCTCTTTTAGATACAAACTCTTCCATTCTTTCATCATAAATACCATCGGGAAAATGGGTATCTAATGTTGAAATAAATAAGGCAAATTTTTTGTCTAGATTAGACTTTTCAGATACAATATCTTTTGAAACTTCAAACAAATCTTTATCTCTTACCCTTTCTTTTAAAATAGTTTTATCTATAACTAAATCAATATTAAAAGCATTTAGCATATCCTCTGTTCCAGAAAATTGAGCATCAGATGTTATAAAAGTAGTTTCATAGTTAGCTTTATTAAAAACTTCGACTAAACTAGTTACCTCTGAATAATAAGACCCTTGGAAAATATTGTTTGATTCTGCACCGAAAAAAGCTGGAAAACCAGTCATATATGCATACAAAGATCCACTAGTCCACCCTGCCCCTACATTCTCATCCATGTTGTAGTAATTCCATTCTGATTTTAATTGCTGAAGGTATGGAGTTAAATGAGCATTTTTTTTACTCAAAAACCCTTTTTCAAATGATTCTAAAGAAATTATTATTACATTTTTTCCTTGGAATGATATCAGCTCATCCGGGCTTGTGTATTCTAAAATCCCAAGATTTTTTAAATTATCTTGAAAACTTGACTTAGACACCTTTAGCATGGAAATCAGTTCATAATTTCTTTGAAATACTCCACCTTTAGAACTCATTTCAAATAAAGTATAAACTAACAATAATAAACCAATAAAAATTTGATAGCTTGTTCTTGTAGATATTAGTATATTTTTTTTAAATGTGTGATAAAGTTGTATTGATTTATAAAAAACAAACCAAATAAGTACTAACAGAAAACTAATCAAAATAATTTGCCATAAGTAGATACTAGCCATTGTAGTAATATCTCGAGTATTTATATGCACAAAGAAACTATAGCCAATAAATTTCTTTACGAAGTAGAGTGATGTTACTTGTAGTGTTAAATAAAGAGAAGAAAAAAATGATAATAATAATCTAATCCATTTGGTCTTAGAAAATAATAAATTAATAACTAATAAAAAAACGATTAATAACGTTATCTGAAAATACTCAAACTTTCCCCCAAATAAATGAAAGAAGTTATCTAATAAATCAACCATGAAGTCTCAATATTTTTTAGTTGTATGTTGTCTGCGAAAATATACCTTTAAACATTCTAATACAAGTGCATTTCAGAGTGAAATTAACAAGCAAAACACATTATTTATATGTAACCTATATACATTTTCAATTTCACTTTCTATTTAGCAATAGTTTCGTTTAATATTAAATTAGCTTTTTGTTTCATGAACATCTGATGTACTATAAATTACTGTATATTTCTTTTTCTTTATTTGTAGAAAAAAAGTTTCAAAATATGTAAAGGACAAATATGAAAATAGAATTGTTAGGCCAATTATTACAGAATATACTACTATATAATCAAAAGCTACAAATCCTGTTTTTACTATTAAGATTTTTGAACACAGAAAAATAATGATTGGATGTATCACATATATACCATATGATATTTTACCCAAAAAGTTAAATAATTTATTTTCCAAATTTATTAGTCCTTTACTAGTAATTTGACCAAGGATTATTATGACAGTAATGAATGTAATTATTTCATTATCAATAATAGATGCAATGTGAAACATATTAACTGCTACTAAAGATATCGCTACCCATGCAAGCAATTGGATTGCCTTGTGAGTTGCAATTTTTAAGAAGATTCGATTTTTTTCGTAGTACAGAATAGAAGCATAACAGCCAATTAGCATGCAATGAAATCTTGTTACATGTATTGCTACCTCAACCAAAGTACTTTGAAAAATAAAATGAAATATCAATTTTAGCCCAACTAGCAAAAAAATTAAAACTAAAATAATTTTCTTCAGTAATTTAACATTCAATCTATTAAGCCATGGCCAAAACAAATAAAATTGCTCTTCAACAGCTAAAGACCAAAAGTGACCTAGTAAGAATAATTCCTTACCAAGAATAAATGGAATATTGGCCGCATAAAACAAGTAATAATAGGTAGAACTATAATTAGTATTAATATTAAAAAAGAAATAGCATAAGAAACAAATAAGCATATAAGCATAGTAAAGTGGCCATATTCTAAGAATTCTTCGATAATAGAATTTCCGGATAGAAATTGGTCTTTTCTCTTTTTCAAGAAGCAGCAGATAAGTAATCAAAAAGCCACTTAATGTGAAGAACATGCTTACCCCATATCCAGCTAAATCAAATGATCTCGGTTCACCATTAATTTGAGTGCCTAGAATATGCGCATTTAACCCAAATAAATCTAATCGAAGTGTACTATGAGAAAATACTACTGCAATTGCAGCAATTGCGCGAATTCCATTCAGCCCTTTTAAATAAACTGGTTTATTATTCATTAATAATCATGAAAATTAATTTTGACCTAAATAAATAAAAGTATTTCCCCAATTTTTATTTAGCTTTTTCAAAATCATACTTGTTCTAGCAATAACAACATTTAGTTTAGAAATCAAACCTTCAGCTTTTGAAAATGATTGAGGAAAAGGCCATTCAGCTTCAGCTAGTTCGTAATGTATTGTACTTAAACCCAAGCAATTAAATACATCTAATTGATTCTTGTGATTCGTAAAAATAATATGAGTTGGTGTATGCGCAACTATCCAGCTTGGTTGTAGTTTCTTTCTAAGGTTAAAATAAATTTTTCTAAATACTAATGCAAAATTAAAATTCGTTTCAATTGGCCCTTCTATTAAAAGATAGCCTCCTTCTTTTAATTTACTTTTAATTTGATTTAACATATTAATTGGGTTAGTAAAATGTTCAAAAACATTGCTAAGCCTAATTAAATCATACTTTAATTCAGATTGAAAAAATTCATCGACTGAAAAAAAATCACTTTCACTAATTTCATTATTTAAGACACTTACATGTCTCGGGTTAAATTCAGCCCCATCACAATTAAAACCATGATGATTGCTATTAATAATAAAGTGAGCATTCCCACATCCAAAGTCAAGCATTTTTCCTTTAAAATTAATTGACCTTAATAAATCAAAATGTTTAGCATAACTATACCTTAAGCCAATTAATTTCTGATTTGGATTATTAAGAATAGACCTATCCACACCATTTTGATAAGATGGAGGGTACATCTTTATCAAATCCTCATCAGAAGGAACCGGATTCAAATAGATTAAAGAGCAATTAGAACACCTTAAATAATCAAACTTTTTATTGTTATAGATAGTTGAAGGTAAATAGGACTCATTAATTCTAGTGGAATTACAAAACAAACAATTCATAGATAATTAATTGAATGTAAAATTAATAATTTGAAATTGAAAAACTATAAGCAAATCAATTGTATTTTATAAAAAATAGTACTCCTTGTTTTTTAAAAAAGAATAAAAAAATCGAAGTATGTTTGCGGTTTATACTATAGGATTTTTTATACTATATTCTATTTCCATTTCATTTAGCTTGTTTGATAAAACATAGATTAAATATTGCTTTTATTCATGGTAGGCCTAAGGGCCACCCAACTCATGCTATGTATGCCAATTCTATTGGATGTATATTTTTTCATGAAGATAAAGTTTTACGTTGGCAAGATTTAAATGTATCAAAAATAAGGCGTTATTTAAGTTGGGTTTTAAATGCTTTTTTCTTCCCAAAAAGAAAACATTGGGATATTTACTTTACTGAATGCGTTAGAATCCCACAGTTAATTCAAAAACAACTTAATCTTATTTCTAAAACTCAAAGATTGGTTGCCTTAATGAGTGACGAATCCCTTTATTATACATTTATAAAAAGATATCCAGTATTAACTCAAAAGTTAATGCTGAAATTCTGGATGAATTGTGATGCAATAATTTGCATCGGAGAGTTTCAGTACGAACTCGCAATTAAACTTTTACCTATTAATCATCATAAAAAGGTGTATAACATCTTTAATGGTGTTCCGCATAATAGGATAGCAAACCTCAGTAAAATCGTGCCAAATTTTGAGTCAAATAATATTCTCTTTATTGGCAATGCTTCAGTTGAGTGGCGAATTAATTATAAAGGGTTAGACTTAATGATAGAAGCTTTTTCAAATTGTTGCATTACAAACCAATCTTTAACATTCACTGTTGTAGGTGACATTCCAAAACAACTCATCTCAAATCTATTAGACAAATATGATACTTTAATATCTAATAAAATTAAGTTTGTCGGCCCATCTGAAGATATTGACCTTTACTTAAGAAATGCAAGTTTATACCTTCATTGTGCAAGAGGGGAAGCTTGGGGTATATCAATAATTGAAGCCATGTGTGCTGGTGTTCCCGCAATAGTTTCAGAACAAACAGGAGCAAAACAAGTTGTTAGAAAACTGAATAAGGACTTTATAGTTCCTTTAGACTCTGAAAGTATTAGTAAAGCAGTATTAAACTACTTTTCACTTAATAACGAAGAAAAAACTAATCTATCAATTAATGCTAAGCGAATAGTACAAGATTTTACAGAAGAAAAAGCAAAAAACCAGTTTATTAAAACATTTGAGAACGTGATTAAAGATTTGAAAATATAAGAAATGAAAAATATTTTATTCTATTATCCATCAAATAAAAGATCTGTAGTTATTGAAACAACACTTCAAGAGATAAAAAAACTAGGACATACAGTCTTTTTTTTAACTACTTGCGAAAATGGAGAAATTCATAAAAATTTAGAGTTAATAAATATTAAAACGTTTACCAACACTGTAAATACGAGTTCATCATTAAGGTATTACTTAAGTCAATATTTTTTTTTAATCCAATTTGTAAAGAATAATAAAATAGATATCATTTTCTCAAATCTTCAACATGTTAACTTTATTGCTGTTTTAGCTCAGCCGTTTATAAAAGCACGGTTGATTGTTTTCAGACATCACTTCAAATTCAATAAAGGAGATTTTGGAATACCACTAAAAGTAAATAAGAATGAAGTATTTTTTGATAAAATAATTAACTTATTTGCAAAAGAAATAGTTGTACCGTCAAGAGGTGTATATAATGGAATAAAGAAATATGAGAAAATTGATATTAAAAAAGTTAAAGTTATCCCATATTTATACGATTTTTCAAAATACGGTAAAGTTGACAGTAAAAAAGTAATAAAAATTAAAAAAGAGTATCCTGCAAGATTGCGAATTATAATGATAGCAAGACTTATTCCTTTTAAAAGACATATCCTAATTTTGCCAATTATAAAGAAACTTTTAACTGAAGAGTTTGATATTCAACTTTTGATACTTGATGAAGGTCCAGAAAAAGAAAACCTAAATGAGTATATCAAGCAAAATAATTTAGATAAAAAAATTCACTTGCTTGGTTTTAGAAAAGATTTCTTAGAATATATGGAAGCTTCAGACTTAATTATTCACCCCTCTTTAACAGAAGCAAGTAATAATGTCATAAAAGAAATTGGACTTATGAAAAAAGCTGTATGTGTTTGTAAAGGTGTTGGTGATTTCGATGAATATATTATAAATGGAACAAATGGCTATTTTATGGATATTTCTAAGCCAGAAAATGATGCTGAAAAAGTAATTCGGTTAATTTACAATCAACTAGATCTAGTTGATACTATTGGAGGGAGGTTACGAAACACTATTTTAGACAAATTCAGTTCTAACCAACCCACAATTAAAATGTATGAAACTCTTATAAATGAAAAAATACCTTCTTAACATACTTAAGCTGGAAAGAAATCCTGTTCTAGATCTATTAAGAGCTATCGCAATTTTAATGGTAGTTGAAGTTCACTTTTTTTCATATTACTCAATTCCACCGTTAAATTATGTTATAAATCAAGGTGCATTAGGTGTTGATTTATTCTTTGTTCTTTCGGGCTATTTAGTTGGTAGAGCTCCACTAAAAAATTATCTAAGTGGAAAAAAACAAAATTTTCAAGTATTTTACATAAAGCGTTTTTTTAAAATAATACCTTCTTTCTACTTTGCTATTATAGTTTCTTTTATTCTTTATAATTATGCCTTTCCAATACCTTTAAAGAAGTTTAGCTTTAATGAACTAATCTATTACTTTACATTTACTCAGAATTATTCTGGTAGTAATGTGCTATTTCATGCATGGTCATTGTGTGTTGAAGAGCATTTTTATGTCCTACTCCCAATTACTTTAGTTTTAATTTCACTTTTTTTTAAAAACAATCAATCCAAATTAAAAACAGTTTTAATTCTACTGATCCTTTCGGGATACATCTTTAGGTTTATTGGTTTTCAATTAGATATAGAAACATATGCAGGAACACATAATAGAATAGATGCCTTAGCATTGGGTGTTTTACTAGCATTATTAGAGTTAACAAATCATTCCTTTATTAACAAGAGCAATGAATTAAACACAAAATCAAAAAAAGTAATCATTTTAGGTTGTAGCTTCTTTATCTCTGGCTTAATATTGGGAGCATTTAAAATTTATATTTCTACACCAAATGCAATCATAGAAGTACTTTATCATGGTATGATTCCATTGGGAGTGTTTATAATATTGACCCAAATACTACATTTAAAAATAGCATTACCTTCTTGGGTTAAATTATGTTCTTATTTTTCATACAATTGGTATCTATGGCATTATATCTTGGTGTATTATTTTCTATACTACTTCCCCGATTCAAAAATAATTTTTATACTGTATCTATTAACCACCTTTTTAATTGCTGTTATTACGACTTATTATATAGAGGAACCATTTATGAAAATTAGAAATAGAGTACTAACTACAATTTCCAAATAAGTTATGGAGGAGCCTCTAGTTTCAGTGATTCTACCTTGCTTCAATGCTGAAAAGTATCTAAATGATGCTATTGAGTCTATAGTAAATCAAACTTATTTAAATATAGAAATTCTAATAATCGATGATGGTAGCGAAGATAATAGTGAAGCAATTTATTCAACTTGGATTAAAAAAGATTCACGGATTATAATTTATAAAAATGAAAATAACATCGGACTAATAAAATCACTAAATAAAGGAATTGAGCTCGCTAATGGTGAATTTATTGCCCGAATGGACGCTGATGACATAAGTATTAAACATAGATTTAAAGAGCAAGTTTCGTATCTAAAAAACAATCATCACATCTCTGTATTAGGGACAAAAGCACAGATAATTGATCAACATGGCAAGAGATTAAGTCGTCATAATAACACCATATATTTTAATCCTTCTACATTAAAATTTAGCAGTTATTTCACACAACCTTTAATCCATGGATCCATATTAGCTCGTTCTAGTGTTTTAAAAAACAATAAATATGACCTAGATTTTAAATATTCTGAAGATTTTGAATTATGGCTAAGATTAAATTCAAAAAACATTGAAATAGCAAACTTGCCTTTTGTATTATATTTATATAGAATTAACCCTAACAGCGTTTCTAACCAAAACAACTTAAATCAAGTAAAAGCCCACAATAAGGTATCTAAATTATATATTGAAAAGCTACTAAATAAAGAAGTAAAGCATCAATTAATTGAACTAGTTAATAATAGGCCATCTGAAGCGTTTCATTTTAAAAGTTTAAAAGATAGTTTATCTCTTTTTAATGAAATATTCAAATACCAACAAATTATAATGACTACAGAGTTAAAACAATACATAATTCATCATTCAATTGATATTTGTTTACAAGCTTTAAAAGTTACTAAAGGCAAACCAATTATGTATAAAATATGTCTAGTGATACTTCCTTTTATTTTTAAGAAGGAAGGAATTAAATACTTGATGAAAAAAGTTATTAAATAATTAATATTTATATCCACGTTTAAAAAATTACTTTTGACCTTGTGTTTCTTGTAGGTATAACATTTTTTGATTTATTAATAAGTATTATTTACTTAAGCATTATCTTAGCTTTGGTAAATAGAGCTATGACAAAGATGAATTTTATTGGTAAAAAATACTTTTTACCTTTTATTTATTTCAAATTTCTTTGTACAATTTTGTTTGTTTTATTACACTCCTACATTTATAAGGGAGGTGACACATTCTTATATTTTGCAGGTGCAAAATTTATACTTGGCCAGCTCATCAATAATCCTGAGAATATATTTAATATTTATTTTAGTGACTATAATCAGATATCTAATCTATTGTATGATAGTAATTTTATAGCTCATTATTTTTTTAGAGCTAATGATGTGTTTTTTATGAGTAAAATAATTAGCATTTTCAACTTCATTACTGGGAACAATTATTTAGCATCTAATATTTTATATTCTATGCTATGTTCGTACGGGGTGTGGAAATTATATGAAACACTTTGTAAATTATATCCATCGATTTACAAATATTTCGCAGTAGGAGTATTATTTTACCCAACTATTGGAATTTGGGGTTCAGGTATATTAAAAGACCCTTTAACATTAGCAGCAGTAGGACTTATCTTTTATGGATTTTACAACATTTCTATTGGGTATAAGTTGATATACTCTTTCTTTTTAATTATTCTATCATTTTTTCTTTGCTTTATACTTAAACCTTACATTCTCTATACATTTGTTCCTATAATGTTAATATGGTTACAATCTAAGTATAGAAATAGAATTAAAAATATTTTTTTAAAAATTATAATTACTCCTTTAATACTTATAATCTTCTTCATAGGTGGTTTCTACTTTTTAAAAACTGTATCTGAAGGGGCCGGGAAGTACTCTTTAGATAATGTAAAAAGTGTTGCAGAAGGGTTTCACAACTGGCATACTTTTTTAGCAGAAACAAGAGATCAATCTGGATATAGTTTAGGTGAGGTGGAATACACTCCAATCGGGATTTTAACAAAAGCACCTGAAGCTTTTTTCGTTACTTATTTTAGACCATTTATATTTACTGATGTAAGGAATTTTGCAACAGTATTCGAAGCAATACAATCATTTATACTCTTAATTGTTACCATTTATGTTTTTTTTAAAGTTGGGTTAATTAACTTTTTCAAAAACCTATATAGGAATGATGAAATAAAGGTATTTTTGCTTTTCGCAATAATTTTTGGTATTGCAGTAGGAATTACATCCTATAATTTTGGTGCTTTATCAAGATATAAAATCCCAGGATTACCGTTTTACACTTCGTTTTTAGCAATATTATTTAAAGTAGGATATCTTGATAAAAAAATACCCCATGAGCAAATACAAACATAACGAGACGATGCATAATCTCGAAAGTCCATCAGAAATTGTACCTGAAATTATTAAAATATTAAACCCAAGCTCTATAGTTGATTTTGGCTGTGGGATTGGCACTTTCCTTAATGTTTTCAAAAAGGCAGGTGTTACAAACGTTCTAGGATTAGACGGGAAGTGGGTAAACAAAGAGTTGCTTTATAAGTATATTTCTAAAAAAGAGTTTATCGAAGTAGATTTAGAAAAACCTATTAAACTTGAGAATAAGTTTGATCTTGCAATATCCCTAGAAGTTGCAGAACATCTTTCAGAAGCATCTGCTAAAACTTTTGTATCAAACTTAGTTAGTTCTTCAAATCGAGTTGTATTCTCAGCTGCTATTCCAAACCAAGGTGGACAAAACCATATTAATGAACAACCATTATCATATTGGGAAGGGTTATTTATTGAGCATGGATATGAGTTGCATGATTGTTTAAGACCCATACTGTGGAACAATGAAAAGGTATTTTCTTGGTATAAACAAAATATAGTATTATTTGCACCAATAGGAGACCTTAAATTTAATACAGAACTTATTTCATTCCCAAGAGACATCGTTCATCCTGAATTATTAGCGATAAGAGCTACAGACTCATACAAAATTAATAATCCAACAATTGGCTTAGGGATTAAACTTTTGTTAAAATCTATTTTGGGTGATAAAGTAATTAATCAATTTAGAAAACAAGAAGATTAGAATCTATTCTAACTAAATAGTTTAATAGTAAATCTCTATTCTCTAAATTAATAGATTTACAAAATTATTAAATAAAATTTGTCTAAAGATATTCTCAAAAACTCCATAACCTATACTATTTTAGGATTTCTGCCTTTAGCATTTGCTTTTGTTTTTACTCCAATATATTTAAAATATATGAGTAATGAACAATATGGTATATTAAGTTTATTCCTTTTGTACTCTAGTATTTTTAGTCATATTATTGGGTTAGGCGTAGGAAAAGGTTTTTTGTTTCAATATTGGGATGTATATAAGGATGAAGAAAAATTAAAAAAACTAATTAGCTCAACAATTGGATTAATTTTAATCATTCAACTAATTTTTATTTCTATTGGTTTATTGTTTGATGAATTTATTCTATCCTTTATTCAAAAAGAGGATAGCGATTATTCTTTTAGAACATTTTACATCTTGGCTCTATTTCAAGGAGCATTTTTAATTTTCTATGAAATATTTTGTTACTTCTACCGGAATCAAGAGAAGTTAAAACAATATGCAATTTTAAATGTAGGTGCCTTAATCCTATTTACAATAGGCTCCATAATAGGTGTTATCTTTCTAAAAATGGAAGCCTTAGGAGCGACATATGGTAGGGTGATTGGCTATGGTATAATCATTATATTTTTTTTATTCTACTTCATAAAAAAATATGGAATTTCTCTTGATTTAAAAATTTCCAAAGCGCTTTTAGTCTTTAGCTTACCTCTGTTTGTTAACTCAGTAATTGGTGCCTTAGGCTATGGTATCGATAAAATAATGATTGAGAGGCTAGACACTATGGAAAATCTTGGTATTTACAGTCTTGCTCTAGTTTTTGTATCTGTTTTAGAGATTTGGTTAAACTCAATTAACAATGCATTAAATCCAACACTATACCGATATTTAAACGAAAAAATAGTAGAGAAAAAGGAAGAAATTCAAGGCTTAGTTTACCTAATTATTACCTCTGTAATGCTCTTAATCACTATTATTTTAGCACTTATCTATCCTGTATTAGAGTTGATTATTCCAGAAGAGTATCATAAGGTAACCACTTTTCTTCCTATTTTGTCAGTTGCATTTATTTGGAGAGTATTTTCTTCAATTGTTGTAAACTCCCTTTATATTAAAAAGAAAACAAAGCTTTTTCTATTTAATGAAATAACTGTTTTAGCAGGCGTTATATTATTTGGATATTTTGGGTACCAATTTTTTGGTATTGTAGGGATAGCACTTGCAGTTTATCTAGTCAAATTAATCGAATTCATATTAATGAACCATTTATCTAGAAAAACAATGGCTCTCCCTTTTTCACTTTATAAGTTTTATATTTTAACTTTCATACTTACTACAAGTGCATTTATTTGTAGTCTCCTTGATAAAAAAGGAATTATAAATAATTACTTACTCTTTTTAATCCCTTTTTTATCATTAATTATAACTTATCCTTTGCTTATGAAATATGAAATAAAAAGAATTTGGATTACAATCAAGTATAGAAAGAGAATATTTTTTGATTAAAAGAAAAAATTAATGATTTATGAGCAAAATAAAGATAGGATATGTTGTTAATGATTTAACTGTTGGAGGGGTTTCTCAGGTTGTTATTTCACTTTGCAATTCATTAGATTATTTGAAATATGAGATTCACTTGTTAATTCTATCTGATAGTTTAACAATGTTAAACAATATTCCATTGAACAATAATGTAACTCTTCATCTTTTTAATTATAAATTTGAGACTTCTTACACGTTGTTTACATACCTCAAAAACTCATTCTTCTTGAGAAAAACTTTTAAAAAATCAATAGAAATAAGAGAAAAGATTATTGAACTTAATTTAAATATCCTTCACTTCCATACACTTCCTCGTCAACTAGCTATTGGCATTTTAGCTTATAAAAAACAACCCAACATTAAACTTATTTTTACAGATCACTCTGCTAGAATTACCCAGGGAGACTATAAAATATACCAAAGAGCGCTTCTATCGTTGGCATATAAAAGGCTTTATAAGTATTACAATTTAATAGCAGTATCTAATGTAGTAAGTAATTATATTCTTAAGTATAAATTAAATAATAAGAAATTAATCTTAAAAACTCTTGAGAATAGTATAAATATAAAAGATTATGTAAGAACATCTGAAATAGTAAAAGAAAAATTAAATTGCATCTATATATCTAGAATTAACTACTCAAAAGGACATATTACTTTAATTGAAGCATGGAAAAAATTAAACCATCCGTTAAAGGGAAAATTATTTATAATAGGTCCTGATGAAACAAATGGTAAAATTGAAACCTATGCTAAAATGGATGAATCTATAGTTTTTACTGGATCAGTTTCTAATGTAAGAGATTTCCTTAATATCTCTTCTATTGGTATTTTTCCATCATCTAAAGAAGGTTTACCCATTTCATTGTTAGAGAAAATGGCCTACAAGCTTCCTGTTATAACATCAGACATCCCTGAATTAAAAGAAATTATAAATAATAATATAGAAGGACTTAATTTTAAATTAAATGACGTTGATAGCCTTCTTGAAAAGGTTTTACATCTGTTTAATAATACTTCAAAGATTATAGAAATGGGGAACTTTTCTAGAGAAAAAGTAGAGTTAATTTGTAATTTAAATAACCCCATAGAATTTCATAACAATATATACAATTTAGTTTTACAACAATAAATATTAATACTCAGTATTTTTATTCAGAAATTGTTCCCAATTCCAAGCGCTTTTTAACATTGAATTTAAATCATAATTAATCTTCCAACCTAATTTTTTAATTGCTTTTTTATTATCAGAATAAATTGAAATGACATCCCCTTCTCTCCTATCAGTTAACTTATATTTTATTTTAATTTTAGTAGCTTTTTCAAATTCTTTTATTACCTCTAAAATAGTATAGCCAACTCCACTACCCAAATTAAAAACCTCATGTAATAATGTGTTTTTCTTACTATGAAGATATTTTAAAGCTAAAACATGTGCAACTGCAATATCACTTACATGTATGAAATCTCTAATACATGTCCCGTCCCTAGTATTATAATCAGAACCAAAAACACTTAATACTTTATTCTTATCAATTGCTGCTTGAGTAATAAGTGGAAATAAGTTTTTTGAAGGACTGGGAGAGTCCTCTCCAATCAAACCGGAAATATGAGCGCCAACCGGATTAAAGTATCTTAACGAAATCGCACTGGAATTAACTAAGTTATTAACCACATTTTCAATAATCTCTTCACCAATTTTTTTTGTACTGCCATATGGGGATTCTGAGTGGCCAACTGGAGTAAGTTCATTTACAGGAAGTTCATTTACATTTCCATATACTGTACATGATGACGAAAAAATTAGATGTGGAACACCAAAAACTTTTTGACATTCCAATAGGTTCATTAGGCTATAAATATTATTGAAGTAATATTCTAAAGATTTATCAATAGACTCAGGTGCAGATTTAAGTGCTGCAAAGTGAATTATACCATCAAATTTATGCTTTTTAAAGATCGCTTTTAAGTCAACTAAGTTTTTTAAGTCAACCTCATAAAAATCAAACTTCCTTTTAACAACCTCGTTTATCCTTTCATAAGTTTTTGCAGAAGAGTTTATATAATTATCAATCGAAACAACCTCAAAATCAGTTAATTCTAATAATTCAATAATCGTATGTGAACCAATATATCCTGCTCCACCTGTTACTAAAATTTTCAAAACAAATTTTTTATTCAACAAACTTAAGATTTACATTAAATTTAAATGTTAGATTAAGAAATAAAAAATTATTTTTATTTCTTAAATTGATTAAAAAAGAAAGTTTGAAGGCATCATAACAATATTTTTAAGAATGCTAGATTAGATACCTCAAAAACTACCTATACAATTAAACTTGTATTGTTAAAAACACTTTGTAAAGAAATTCATTAATAGAAAGTATATTTGGAAGTTTAGAAAAGTATATATTTTAATAATTTAGTTTCCTTTTTGTTAAAAAAAACCTAACATTTAAATTCTATAATCTCAAAATCACAATTACCTTTGCAGTGTCAAAACTTTAAATAACGAAGACATTTCTAAACAATTTTCGTAATTATAAATCAAAAAATAACTTTATGAACGAGTACGGAAGAAAAGCTAAAAACGCTTCTATTTCTGAATTAGGATTAGGTAACGTGGCTGCTGCCTATTGGAATTTAACTCCATCGCAATTAGTTGAAGACGCTATTACAAGAGGCGAAGGTGTTCTTGCTAACACCGGTGCTTTAGCAGTTGATACAGGTGAATTTACCGGAAGGTCTCCGAAGGATAGGTTCATCGTTGAAGATGACATCACTAGAGATTCGGTATGGTGGGGAAATATTAACATCAAATTTGACTCGGATAAGTTCGATCGTCTTTACAACAGAATAACAGCTTACCTTTCTGGAAAAGAAGTTTACGTAAGAGACGCTTATGCTTGCTCATCTGAAAAATACAAAATGAACATTCGCGTAGTTTCAGAGCATGCATACTCCAGCTTATTTGCATACAATATGTTTTTAAGGCCTACCAACCAACAAATCGAAAACTTCACTGCAGAATGGACTATCATTTGTGCTCCTGAGTTTATGGCTACTCCTGAAATTGATGGAACTCGTCAACATAATTTTGCAATTATGAACTTCGAAAAGAAAATCCTTATTATTGGTGGTACTGGTTATACAGGCGAAATTAAAAAAGGAATTTTTTCTGCATTAAACTTTATTCTTCCTTTCCAAAAGAACGTACTTTCTATGCACTGTTCTGCTAATGTTGGACATGATGGCGACACAGCCGTTTTCTTTGGATTATCTGGAACTGGAAAAACAACCTTATCCTCTGACCCAAATAGAAGATTAATTGGCGATGATGAACATGGCTGGGACGATGATTCTGTATTTAATTTTGAAGGTGGATGTTATGCTAAATGTATTGACTTAAGCCAAGAAAAAGAACCTCAAATTTATGATGCCATTAAATTTGGAGCCCTTCTTGAAAATATCAACTTTAAAGCTGATACTAGTGAAGTTGATTTTGAAAACAGCGACAAAACTGAAAATACAAGAGTTAGTTATCCCATTTATCACATCGATAATATTCAAGAAGGTTCAATTGGAAATAATCCAAAGAATATATTCTTTTTAACTTGCGATGCTTACGGTGTCTTACCTCCTATTTCAAAGTTAACTCCAGGTCAGGCTATGTATCACTTTATTTCTGGATACACGGCAAAAGTAGCTGGTACTGAAGCAGGTATTACTGAACCTCAAACAGCTTTTTCAGCGTGTTTTGGTGCGCCGTTTATGCCACTTCATCCTACAAAATATGCAGAAATGCTAGGTGATAAAATAGCTAAAAACAATGTAAATGTTTGGCTAATCAATACTGGATGGTCTGGTGGAGAGTATGGTGTAGGTTCAAGAATAAAATTAAGCTACACTAGAGAAATGATTACTGCAGCACTTACAGGCCAATTGGAGCATGTAGAGTATGTTAATCATGAAATATTTGGTCTAGCAATGCCAACTATTTGTCCTAATGTTCCTTTAGAGATATTAAGCCCAAAAAATACTTGGACTGATAAAGAATCTTATGATAAAAAAGCTAATAAATTAGCTGAAGCATTTGTTAATAATTTCAAGAAATTCGAAGAAAATGCAAACGAAGAAATTATGGCTGCTGCTCCAAGAGTTGCTGTATCCGCATAAAGTCAAATTTTCATTACAATTAAAAAAGAAGCCGTCTCATTGTAAAAGTGAGGCGGTTTTCTAATTTATAAAAGTCTTAACAATATGTTTTAGTCTCTATCTGTAAAGGCTTTTCGAATCTGACTATGAAGCCTTCTAGTATAATCTTCTTCTAACCAAACCAAATAGTTTTTTGTTGTTTTTATAGTGCAATAAGAATAATGCCTAATACGATCTTGAATGTCCGCCTGTAAAATTTTAGCCAAATCTATCGCATCAAATACATCTTTTGCGTTTTCTATACATATCTTTACATGCTGATCTATTGAACGTTGAATAACATATTTTGAATGCTCATTAATCGACATGGATTTTTCGTATTCTTCTTTGATATTAAAACTCACATGCTCCGATTTAGAAAACATAGCCCTAATATCATCAGGCATCGTATAAATGAATTGCCTTTCTATAACATCGTCTGATTTTAAATCATCATAATATTGATGAGGAGATTGAAATATGTGATACCAGTCAACTGGTGAGTCCCATAATCCGAAACGGTGTAAATTATTTCCTAAATCTATAACCGTAAATTCCTTTTTGTTTGGCAATACTCTCGAACCTCTACCAATCATTTGGTGATAAAGGCTCAAAGAACGTGTAGCTCTATTTAGTATTATTGTTTCAACTGTTGGTTCATCAAACCCTGTAGTTAAAATTCCAACAGAAGTTATCACAGCATCAGGCGTATCTTTAAACCACTTTAATATGTCTCTGCGTTCTTGCTCTCCTGTATTATGATCGAGGTGTTGTATTTCGTAACCAGCTGCTCTAAATGTATCATATACACCAAAGCTTGTCGAAATACCATTATTAAAAATTAAGGTCTTTTTGCCAACTGATTTTTCTTCATAAGCTCGTAAAAGTTTTTCCTGCATCATATGGTTTCCATACAATTGCTCAGAAGACTTCACAGTATAATCACCATTTATACCAATTTTTAGACTGTCTAAACGGACATTATAACTATACGTGATTGCTTTTGATAAAAAGCCCTTTTTAATCAATGATGAAATGGACTCGCCAACAACCAATTCTTCATAATTTTCGTTCATTGGCAACTTGATACTTGAACTTAAAGGTGTTGCTGTTACTCCAAGTATATTAACATCTTCAAAATATTTAAATAATTTTCTGAAGCTGTTGTAATGCGCTTCATCTACTATTACTAAACCAATGTTATCAATGTTTATTTTTTCATCTTGTAATCGGTTGTTTAATGTTTCAACCATAGCTACAAAACAAGTGTATTCACTTTGATCTGGCAAAGTTTTTACTTTGCTGTCTATAACTTTGTTGTGAACTCCAAAGTCACTCAACATATTGGACGTTTGCTTACACAGCTCAATACGATGCGTTAGTATTAAAACTTTCTTCTCTGTAGCTTTAATATACCTTCTTGCAATTTCAGAAAATATCACAGTTTTTCCACCGCCAGTAGGCAACTGAAATAAAATATTGTGATTATCTTTTAGTTCTTTTAGTTTATCAGAAATTTGTTGAATAGCGTCTAATTGAAAGGGATACAAATCCTTTCCATCTTCTCCTTCTTCTATTTCGGCTAAATCTATGCTTGGGAATTCTTCCATAAGATGTTGCAAAAGTACCTACAATCTTATGTTCTATCGAATAATTGGGAGTTAAAATTTTAAAAATATATAACGCACTATTTTTAAAGCATATAGTATATATATTTTCATTTAGCAATTTCATACAAGATTGATTTCATAATTTTGCAAACTTGTAATTTTAAGGATGAACCTAATAGAAGAGATAGAAAAACGTAAAACTTTTGCAATCATTAGTCACCCAGATGCTGGTAAAACTACTTTAACCGAGAAGTTTTTGTTGTTTGGCGGGGCGATTCAAACTGCAGGAGCTGTTAAAAATAATAAAATTAAAAAAACGGCAACTTCTGATTTCATGGAAATTGAAAAGCAAAGAGGTATTTCTGTTGCTACTTCTGTTATGGGGTTTGAATATAAAAACAAATTAATCAACTTATTAGACACCCCAGGTCACAAAGATTTTGCAGAGGATACTTACAGAACCTTAACTGCTGTTGATAGCGTAATTTTAGTTATTGACTGTGTTAAAGGTGTTGAAACTCAGACAGAAAAACTGATGGAAGTTTGTCGCATGCGAAATACTCCAGTAATCGTTTTTATTAATAAATGTGACCTTGAAGGACAAGACCCTTTCAGTCTTTTAGATGAATTAGAAGAAAAACTTGGCATACAGGTTAGACCAATGACCTGGCCAATTGGTATTGGAGCAACATTTAAAGGGGTATATAATTTAAATCATAAAAACGTCAACTTATTTCAATCCGATAAAACAAAAATCTCAAAAAATATAATTTCGATCAGCAACATTGAAGATACTAAACTTGATGAGCTAGTTGGAAACGAAGCTGGTCGTTTGCGTGAGGATGTTGAGCTGATTGAAGGCGTATATGATGAACTTTCAGAAGAAGCCTATTTAAATGGAGATATTGCTCCAGTCTATTTTGGAAGTGCTGTCAATAACTTTGGAATTCAAGAAATGCTAGATCAATTTATTGGAATAGCGCCTAAACCAAAAGGAAGAGAAACCGACATTGGAATTATTGAACCTACTCGAGAAAAATTTTCAGGATTTGTTTTTAAAATCCATGCTAATTTAGACCCAAATCACCGCGACCGTATTGCCTTTTTAAGGGTCTGTAGCGGAAAATTTGAACGCAATAAGTTTTTTCATCATGTTCGATTGGGTAAAAAGCTGCGATTTGCAAACCCAACAAGCTTTATGGCTAAAAACAAAAGTTTGATTGACGAAGCTTTTCCTGGCGACGTTATTGGTTTGTATGACACTGGAAATTTTAAGATTGGAGATACCATGACAGAAGGAGATAATTTCACTTTTAAAGGTATTCCAAGCTTTTCACCTGAAATTTTCAAAGAAGTTGTCAATACTGACCCATTAAAATCTAAACAATTAGAAAAAGGAATAAGTCAATTAACTGAAGAAGGTGTTGCTCAGCTATTTTCTGCTAGAATGGGAAATAAAAAATACATTGGAACAGTTGGCGAGCTACAATTTGAAGTGATTCAGTATCGACTAAAGCACGAATACAATGCATCTTGTACATTTCATCCAATGAATTTTTATAAAGCTTGTTGGTTTACTTCTAGCAATAAAGAAATGCTAGCTGAGTTTATCCGACTAAAATCGAACTATATCGTACATGATAAAGATGAAAATTTAGTCTTTCTTGCACAAACCCAAGGAGTGTTAAGAATAACTCAGGATAATTATCCAGACATTTCTTTTCATTTTACATCAGAATTTAAAAACAAGAATTAATTTAAAATCTTCTGCATTTCTAGCTGAAAAACATCCATCAATTGCAAATCACTGTGGGTAGCTCCAGCAACTGGCACAAAATGTAATTTAGGGTTTAAGTCTCTAAGTTTTTCACCCGAACTATAAGGAACCTTTCGATCTTCTGTTCCGTGAAAAATAGTTATTGGACACTTTACTAATGGCAGATATCTATTTGTTCTAAAGTGGTATTTGCTAATTAAATCTGCTGGTAAATAAGCTTTGTGATATTTCACCAAATCTATAAAATTATAATAAGGTGCTTCTAATATTAATAGCCTAGGATTGTTTTTGCTTGCTAATCTTGAAGCAATGCCAGTGCCAATAGAAAAGCCATATATCACCATATTTTCTTCTCCATATTCTTTAATTAATTCATGATATAAAAACTTTGCATCCTTCTGTAAATTTCGCTCTCCCCTTATATAGCCATTGCTTTTGCCAAATGATCTAAAATCATACATAAATACATCGTACTCAAAATGAGTAAAATAATGTGCAAAATCACCCCAATACCTTAAATTATCACCATTACCATGTATATAAAAAATTAGGCCTTTTGGATTTTTAACTTTAAACAATAGTGCATTTAGCCTTATTCCAGGTTCCACTTCATAAAATCGTTCTTCAAATTCTGATTGAAATGGATATACATAGTCGATGGGTAATTTAATAGGAGAAAAAATTAATTTTTCTTGTAAAAAGTAAAAACTAAAAAAGACGCCTAGAAGCATCGTTATAATTAAGACCGAAATGATGACAACCCATGTTGTAGTTTCCATAATTGAAAAATACGAGTTATCATCCACTTAATAAAAGAAAAGATGGCAGAATTTATCTAGGCTATTTAACATGCATTAACAGACAATAATTTTGCTTTAATCGTACTTTTGGGTTTGATAATTTAGAACTATGAAAAAAATATACCTATTGAGTTTATTAGTCTTGTGGATTAGTTTATCCTTTGCTCAAGAAAAATATTCCATTAAAGTAAAAATTGACGGGTTTAAAGATACAACAGCTTTTATGTCTTACTTCTACGGCAAAGGGCAATATTATAAAGACACGGCTTCAATTGACAGCAAAGGTTTCGCACACTTTTCAAAAAAAGATACACTTGAAGAAGGCATGTATTCTATTTTAATTGGCTCAAATAAAATATTTGATTTTTTAGTTGATAATCAAGAGTTAAGTTTTACAACAAGTAAATCCGCTCCTATACAAGATATGAAAACGAAGGGAGGTCAGGAAAATATCTACTTTTATGAATACTTGAAATTCCTAAACGCGAAACAAAAAGTAGCATCAGAACTAAAGGAAACAAAGGAAAAATCAGAACCTGGAAGCGAAGCATATAAAAATGCAACAAAAAGTATTGATGAACTAGATGAAGAAGTGAAAGTTTTCTTAAATGACTTTAGTAAAAGGCATAAAGGAAGTTTTACAGTAACATTTTTAAATGCACTTCAAGCACCAGAAGTTCCAGAGCCGCCACTTTTAGAAAATGGAGCTAAAGATAGTTTGTTTGCCTTTAAATACTTTAAAGAACACTTTTTTGATGGTTTTGATTTTACAGATGATCGTTTGATTCGAACAGCTGCATTCTATGAAAAGATTAGCTATTACATGGATAAACTCAATGTTCAAGTTCCGGATACCATAATTAAAGCATGCGATTTCTTATTATCAAAAATGGCAAACAGTCCCGAAATGTTTAAATACACTTTAAATAATTTCACTTCTAAATATGAAAAATCAGAGTTAATGGGAATGGATGCTGCTTTTGTTCATCTTGGTAAAAACTATTACATGAAAGGCAAAGCCCCTTGGATGACAGACAAGCAAATGAAAAAACTAAGCGAAAGAGTAAAAGCACTTGACCCCCTATTAATTGGAAAGAAAGCACCTAACTTAATTGTAAGGGATACCGCACAGAAAAAAATGTTGCAGTTATATGATATTGAAGCAAAATACACGATTGTTTATATATGGTCGCCCGACTGTGGTCATTGCAAAGAAGCTACTCCAAAGCTGAAGAAATTGTACGATAAAGTAAAAAGCAGAGGTGTTGAAGTTTTTGGTGTTGGAAATGATTTTGAAAATGAACATTGGATCGATTTTATCAATAAACATGATTTAAACTGGATTAATGGCTCAGACGGGGGTGATTTTAGAAGCAATTTCAGAGATACCTGGGATGTTTATAGCACACCACAGACCTACCTTTTAGATGAAAATAAAGTGATTTTATCTAAAAAAATGGATATCCCATCCTTAGAAAATTTACTTGAGTACTTTTTCAAACAAGACGAAAAAGAGAAAAATGAATAAAAAATTTGCAATCGCTATACCGGCTGTTATATTAGTTATTGGAATAGCAATAGCTTATCAGATGATAACAGAGCGCAGGATTTTACCTGTTTACTCCCCTTCTCAGTTAAATCCAGATTTGGTAGATAAGGAATTAAGAAATGTAAAACGAAATCATCGGATACCCAATTTTGAATTAATCGATCAGAATGGAAATGTTTTTTCCGAAAAAAACTTAGAGGATAAATTTTATGTTACAGATTTCTTTTTTACCACTTGTCCAACAATATGCATTGATATGGGTAAACAGTTAATGCGAGTTCAAGATAAGTATAAAGATTTGGCTGACTTTAAAATTATTTCACACACCGTTCAACCAGAAATTGATAGTGTTCCAGTTTTACTAGAATATGCCAAACTACATGATGCCATTTCAGACAAATGGATTTTCCTTACTGGAGATAAAAGAACAATTTATGAATTAGCTAGAAAAGCCTATTTCGCTGCAACCACCGAAGGAGATGGTGGAGTTGATGACTTTATACACACAGAAAACTTTATTCTAGTTGACAAAGAAAAACGCATACGTGGCTATTATGACGGAACAAGTGAAACAGATGTTGACCGCTTGATACAAGACATTGCTATATTAAATCAAGAGTATGAAGATTAGATTATTGAGTTTATTCCTTATCCTCTTTATAGCCGCTTGCAATCCTTACAAAGGGTTTAAAGGAGTTAGTAAGAAAGGGATGAAAACAAGTACAACTCCCAGCCAAGAGCTTCGAGATGATTATAAATCTTCCTCTAAAAAAATGAATCGTCGATACAAACGAGAAATGAAAAGGAATAAAAAAAGGCTTGGACATTCAGAATAAAAAAGAAGCCGTCTCATAACTGAGGCGGTTTTTTTATGTTCAGAAGTTTGATATTTAGTTCTTTTTGTGTAATTTAATGGCTGAATATCAGAGTTATGGCACACAATTTTAAGACTTACAACCAACAACAGAATTGGCTTTTTCCACCCTCAATTGAAGAATTAATACCATCCGATCATCCTGTTCGTATAGTAAACGGAGTCATTGAGCAAATAGACTTACAAAATTTGATAGACTCATACAGTTCAGAAGGTGCTGCTAGTTATCACCCCAAAATGTTATTGAAGGTGATGGTTTATGCTTACATGGATAACATTTACTCCTCTCGTAAGATTGAAAAAGCGATGCGAGAGAATATCAACTACATGTGGCTATCGAACCGTAGTATTGCTGACCATAACACTTTGGCACGTTTTAGAAGTAAAAAATTAAAGTCTGCCTTCAAAGATGTTTTTAGGCAAGTAGTGTTGTTGTTAGCAGATGAGGGATTGCTGACACTCAAAGAAGTATTCACAGATGGGACGAAGATAGAATCATTCGCAGGACGCTACACTTTTGTATGGGGAAATGCGATAAAAACTCGGAAGGAAAAAA
>JABFGJ010000008.1 GCA_013112545.1 Bacteroidota bacterium | reverse complement strand
CTTAACAAGCTTGCGTCTTACTAATACTTCCCCAACGTTACTCGGGGCGTATAAGGGACTTACACCCTTTGGATTAAATTCAATATTTAAAAGAACTTATTTATATTTACCATTCAAGGCACACACATGGTATAAGCGTAATGCGGGCTGAACTGCTAAAATTGAGCATTTTTGCCCATAATAAACTTTTCGGTGGGCGGACAGTGAATTGCTCCTAAACCCGCACTACGCTTATACTTAACGTTGTGGTTAATGTAAAAAAAACCGAGTAACTAAATGAATAAAACAATATTTGAAATTACTAAAATGGACTGTCCTTCAGAGGAAAATCTAATCCGAATGAAATTGGACGGAATTCCAAGTATTGCGAATTTGGACTTTGACATTCCCAACCGAAAACTGACCGTTTTTCACAGCGGAGAAACTGTCCAAATCGAAAAATCAGTTATCGAACTGAATTTAGGCGGAAAGAAAATCTCGACTGAACAAACCGACCAAACAGAATTTAATAAAAATGCAAACCAAAAAAAACTACTTTGGTCTGTACTTGCCATAAATTTTGCGTTTTTCATAATTGAAATGACAACAGGAATAATCTCAAAATCAATGGGATTGGTTGCCGACAGTTTAGATATGCTTGCGGACAGTTTCGTTTACGGAATTAGCTTGTTTGCGGTTGGTGGAACAGTAATAAAGAAAAAACGGATTGCCAAACTTGCTGGATATTTTCAAATAACACTTGCAATTATCGGATTTGTAGAAGTTTTAAGGAGATTTTTCGGAGACGAGAAATTACCAAACTTTTCGACAATGATTATCGTTTCAATTTTCGCACTTATTGCAAACGGAATTTGTCTTTACATTTTACAAAAGTCAAAAAGTAAGGAAGAGGCACATATGAAAGCAAGTATGATTTTCACTTCAAACGATGTGATTATAAATTTAGGAGTCATAACAGCTGGACTTTTGGTAAACTGGTTGAGTTCAAGCAAACCTGATTTGATTATCGGAACAATAGTTTTTGTTTTGGTAATTCAAGGTGCTTTTAGAATTTTAAAATTGAGTAAATAAATAAAAAAACACTAACCACAATAACTAAGTATTCGTTTTGCCGATAGGCCAAAAATGAATACTGTGCCTGACCGCCGGCAGGAGGTTTGACGAAGTAAATACCTAGGGGGAAAACGATTTTCTAGATTAGTTTTTGGAGTGAAGGTCAGACAAATTGTACCGATTTTTTAAGTTTGGCTTGAATGGATGTTTGTTTGTAATAATTTATCCAACCTCGAACCAATAGATTGATACGGTGAATTCGCTCATAATTGTTTACTTATTACTACAAATAACGCTCATCGGTTGCTTACCCGCCTTAATTTGGGCAGTTGTTTCTTTAAATCGAATGTATGCCGACAGGTGAACAAATGCAATAATTACAGCCATGAAACACAAGTAAAAATTACACTCGAATCACAGACGAGTGTAATTTTTCGATATATTTACACTCGTTAAATAAAAGAGAGTAAAACTTACCTTCGTCCAATATGAGAGATTTTATAAGAAATGAGCCTTATAATAATTTACCTATTCTACCTCCAAATACAAATTTGGAAACTACAGAAATATTACGTAAAACTATTACTGCCAGTAGGGCCTTAGCGCAATTAAATGGTGCAATAACAAATCTTCCGAATCCTAGGCTCTTTTTAGATACAATTCATTTACAGGAAGCTAAAGCAAGTTCTGAAATTGAAAATATTATAACTACTAATGATGAATTGTACAAATCTGTAATTGCAGACAAAAAAATTGAAAATCCAAACGCAAAAGAAGTCATAAGTTACAAAGACGCTCTTTGGCACGGATTAGAACAATTAGAATCAAGACCATTTATTACTACAAATCTCTGTGTTGAAATAATGCAACGCATTAAACAAAATACATCCAACATTAGAACAACTCCGGGGACAACACTTTCCAATACTAAAGGAGAAGTTATTTATACTCCTCCATCAGGAGAGTCTGTAATTCGAGAAAAATTAGAAAACCTTGAAAAATTCATAAATGATGATAACTCTCTAGACCCTTTAATAAAATTGGCATTACTGCATTATCAATTTGAAGCCATACATCCATTTTCTGATGGAAATGGAAGAACAGGACGAATCCTACTCTTGCTTTATCTTAAAATTGAAAATCTACTTGATATTCCCGCAATTTATTTGAGTGAGTATATTATTCAAAACAAGTTGGAATATTATAAAAGATTAAGACAAGTAACAGAATCAGAGAATTGGGAAAGTTGGATAATGTATATTTTGGATATGGTTGAATGGACTTCTAAAAGGGGAATAACGAGATTAGAAGATATTTTAAATTCAATGAAAACAGTTTCAGAAGAAATTCAAAAGGAACTACCAAAAGCATACTCAAAAGACTTAATAGAACTATTATACAAACTTCCTTATACAAAAAGACAGCATTTGATTGATGCTGGACTAGGAACAGCAAAAACCGTAGGCAACTATTTGATTTCATTAGAAGAGAAAGGTTTTCTAAAATCTGTGAAATTGGGAAAAGAAAAACTATACCTTAATCATAGACTAATGGCAATATTAGAAAAAGAATAACGTGTGGTAACACTATGTATGAAAACTTAGCCACCCTTCGGAATGACAACGTTTCAAACACACTGTTAGCAACATCCTTGGTGCGTTATACAAACATCCTTTACAGAGTTATAGAAACAAGGTTTACACTATTTACTTATATAATTGTAAACGTATTTCATGAAATTAACGAATTGTTAATTATAATTCATGAATTATAATCGATTTTCATGTTATATTTGTACTCAGATTTCATATAAACGAATAATGAGTAACTATTTTTCACAACAAGTAACTGCATTTCATGGAAAACCGACACCAGAACCAGGGTTTCTTGTCGGGTACGCATTATTAGCAACTATTATAGAAGAAAATGGGGTAAACGTTCCTTTACCTGACAGACTTGCTATTGTTACTGAAAAACATCAACGGTACAATACTGAACATTGGCAGGTATTTACAATCAGACACAAACCTGATAATGATTTAACCAGTCACTTAGCTTTTGCATTAAAGTACGAAGGAATTGATCTATACATTCTAAAAATGTTTTTTGAGCATACAGGAAATGAGCCCGTTCTGCACATGATAAAAAAAGAGCCCACCAGCCAGTATAGCAGGAGAGTATGGTTCCTCTATGAATGGCTTATGGATGAAGTACTTGATATACCAGATCTAAAGACAGGAACGTATGTCGAAATAGTCAATCCCAAACTACAGTTCACGAGTACTTCAATTAATTCTACCCGACACCGAATAAAAAATAATTTACCAGGTACAAAAGGGTTTTGTCCCATGATAAAAAAGACCGATAAAATCCAAAGCTTCATAGCTAAAGATTTATCTGGTTCAATCGAAAGAGGCTTAGAAGGTAGGGATAAAGATCTCATTAGAAGAACTGCTGCGTTTTTGTTATTAAAAGACTCAAAAGCCTCCTTTGCCATCGAAGGAGAATACCCTCCAAATCTTAGAGCCAGAAATTGGGGCAAAGCAATTGGTCAATCAGGAAAAAAACAGCTAACAATAGAAGAATTAGAAAGGCTTCAAGACGTAGTAATTGGAGCTAAAAAACTGAAGAGTATGGGATTAAGAACACAGGAAGGCTTTATCGGTGAGCATGATCGTGATACTTTTTCCCCACTACCTGACCATATATCAGCAAAGTCTAAAGATTTACCAACTTTGATGAAAGGGTTATTAGATACAAATAAATTGCTGCAAGAATCAAGTTACGACCCGGTTTTAGCAGCGGCAACAATAGCATTTGGATTTGTATTTATTCACCCATTTTCTGATGGTAATGGTCGTTTACACAGATACATAATTCATCATATATTGACTCGTATGGGGTACACTAAAAGGGGGATGATTTTTCCAGTATCAGCAGCCATATTAAATCGGATTGACGAATACCAGTCAATTCTAGAGTCATACTCATCTCAAAGAATAGAATTAGTAGAATGGGAACCAACAGCAGATCACAATGTTAAAATTCTTAATGAAACAATTGATCTATATCGTTATTTCGACCTAACCAAACAGGTAGAATTTTTATACGAATGCGTAGAAGAGACCATCGAGAAAATAATTCCAGAAGAACTGGATTATTTAGAAAAATATGTCCGAATGACTAAATACATAAACAATTATTTGTCTTTACCTGACACCAAAGTGGATTTGTTAATCAAGTTGCTTAATCAGAATAACGGTAGCTTATCAAAGAATAAAAGACAGAGGGAGTTTGATGAAATAACTGATGAAGAACTTTCATCAATTGAAGAGCGTTTTCAGTCCATTTTTGAAAAAAATAATAAATAAACGAAAGCCCACTAAGTATTCCCTCCACAGTGGTCAAGCTGTTTTGCCGATAGGCCAACAATCAACGATGTTCAGTAGAACAGATGAATATCCGCTCCGCATGGTTTTCCACCTAGCGGCGAGACAGGTGCAAAGCCATCAATTCGCAATACAATCCAAAAACCAATTAACCTACTCCTTCAATAGATTTCACTAATTTAGTTTACATAAAATAGAAATAGGCGTACTGGTGCTTATATTCAATTGTTGTACGCAAGCCTAAAGAACGACCGTGCAACTAAAAACAGACACTGAAAAATCGAACTTTGACATCTTGACAAAAACTAACGGACTGACTTTGGCTACACACAAGCCGACCCTTTGTTTTTTATTTTTTTTCCCACCGCACATTTTTTAAAAACAATTTTAAGCCCACCCGCATTTGGCACATTTGGTTTTGCCTGACACACAAGCCCAACCTTTCACAAATGCGAAGCATTCACGAACACAATTATTAATCAATTATCTCGTGAGTAAAACCAAAAGAGCCAAATTTTTGCCCACGCACAAGAAACAGTTTCATTAATTATGGTATATTTGACAAAATTTGTCAAGACAATAATTTTATAATGGCGACACAACTCGGAGACAAAATAAGAGAGCTAAGGACAAAGCAAAACTTGCTGTTAAGACAGGTTGCTTCTAAACTTGACGTTGACACTTCTATCATCAGTAAAATGGAAAGAGGTGAAAGACCAATCAAAAAAGAGCAGGTTGCAACTTTGGCTGAAATATTAAATGCTGACAAACAAGAACTTCTTACACTCTGGTTAGCTGACCAAGTAATGGATGTAATCAAAGATGAACAATTTGCAGATGAGGCATTAAAGTCGGTAACCAAGAAAATTAAAAAGGGTAAATAAATGGCATCAAACTTTTTTACAAATCAAGGCGAGAATACACTCTACAAGAAATTTGTAGGTGTGTTTGAGCATATGAAAAATATAGAATACTTTAAATCAGTTATTGGCTATTTCAGAGCATCGGGTTATTTCGCTATTCGCAAACATTTCCCTGACAACTTAAAGGTAAAAATCATTGCTGGAATCAATGTTGACCCTTTCATTGCTTTAGCTCAAAAACAAGGACTTTTATTCAATCTTAACGCTAAAGACACCAAAGAATCATTCATTGAATCAATTCAACAAGACATTATCAATGCAAAATATGGAAAGGACATAGAAGCAGGAATCATTCAATTAATTGCTGATATTGCCGAAGGACGAATAGAAATAAGAGCACACAATTCAAAAAAACTTCATGCTAAATTTTACATTTTTCTTTCACCCAATTTCAACGAACACAATCCAAATGGAATGGTGATAATGGGTTCGTCTAATCTTTCTGCTCAAGGACTTGGACTTGAAGCAGTAGAGTTTAATTACGAAATGAATGTTGAGTTAAGAGATTACGAAAATGTAAATTTTGCTGACACCGAATTTGAAAAGCTTTGGGAACAAAGCACACCAATACTTCCAGTTGATGCACCTGCATTGATAAAGAAGACTTATTTAGAATTAAATCCAACACCTTTTGAACTGTATGTAAAATTCTTAATCGAATTTTTCGGAAAGAATATTGAATACGACCCTGACAGTATTAGCGATATTCCGCTAAAGAAGTTTAAAAAACTCAGCTATCAAATTGACGCAGTAAATCAGGGTTACGAATTGCTTTTAAAACACAACGGCTTCTTTTTAGCTGACGTAGTTGGAACGGGTAAAACGGTTATGGCTGCTTTACTCGCAAAGAAGTTCATTATCAATAATGGTCCTAAATCAAAAATTCTTGTTGTTTACCCGCCAACACTTGAAAAAAACTGGAAAAGCACTTTTAAAGAGTTCAGAATTGATGAAAAATGCCATTTTATTGCCAATGGAAGTTTGAACAAAATTGTTGAGGGCGACCACAATTATGCAGATAAAGAACGCTACGATTTAATTCTAGTTGATGAAGCTCACAAATTTAGAAACCATAAAAGTCAGCAGTTTGAAAACCTTCAAGTGATTTGCAAATCGGGGCGTGAAAATATTGGTGGTATTGAAGGATTTGAAAAAAAGGTAGTATTGATTTCTGCAACACCATTAAATAACAAGCCCGAAGATATTTACTATTTGATTTCTTTATTCCAAGATATTAGAAACAGTAATTTGGCTGAAACCAATTTGCAAAAGTTTTTCTATCCTCACATCATCAGATATAAAACACTTATTCAACAAACTCCGCTTGACTTACAAGCCATACAAGATATTTTCAACGACATCAGAGATAAAGTGGTAAAGGATATTACCATTCGTAGAACCCGAACCGACTTAAAGAAAAATGAACGCTATGCAAAAGACTTGCAAGAGCAAGGAATTATTTTTCCTCAAGTTGCAGACCCTTTTGCAAATGAATATGAATTGCCCCACGATTTAGCGACTTTATTTCTTGATACTGCAAACAGCATTATTGACAAAAATAAAATTGACTTTTTCCGCTATCAAGCAATAGCATATTTGACAGACGAAGCGAACAACGGCCTTTACCAAAGTGCACAGACAATTTCCCGTTCATTGGCCTTCATTATGCAAACGCAGCTAATCAAGCGTTTGGAAAGTAGTTTCTATGCTTTCAAAAACTCGTTGAGCAAAATCACTGCTTCCACAAAGCAAATGATTGAAATGTATGAAAGAGACAGTGTTTTCATAGCTCCTGATTTAGACATTTCAGATTTGTTGAACAAAGGCTACACAGATGAAGAAATTGAAATTGAAATTCTGAAAATTGATGATGACAAACCCAAAAACAAGAAGTTCAAACAATCCGATTTCAAAGCTGGCTTTATTGAGGGATTACGCAGAGACTATGAAAACCTGTTTGCCTTAAATGAAAGATGGCAAGCTATTGAAGAACACAACGACCCAAAATGGAATGTATTTATTCAGCTACTGGAAAATGAATATTTCAATAAAGACAAAAACGAGTTAGGCAAACTTGTAATCTTTACTGAATCAGCAGACACTTTAAAATACCTGACTGCCAGACTGAAAAACGAAACAAATTACAAGGTTTTAAGCATTACATCTGACAACAGAAATAAAGAATTTGAAACCATTCGTGAAAACTTTGATGCCAATTTTGAAGGAACTTTTAGAAATGATTACGACATCATTTTAACAACAGATGTATTGGCAGAGGGAATCAACTTGCACAGATCCAATGTAATTGTAAACTATGATACACCTTGGAATCCGACAAGACTTATTCAAAGACTTGGACGAATCAACCGAATTGGAACAAAAGCTCAATTCATTTACAATTACAACTTCTACCCTTCTGAACACGGAGATGATAGAATTAACCTTCGACAAAAATCATTGGTAAAACTGCAAAGTAGCCACAGCACTTTTGGTGAGGACAACAAGATTTACACACTGGACGAGATTATAGACCAATTCAGAATGTTTGAGGAAAAGGAAGAAGATAAAGACCTGAGAACAGAATATTTAGAATGGTTGCGAAAATACAGAGAGCAAAACGAAGCTCATTTTAACGCTATCCGAAAAATGCCTTTAAAAGTTAGGTGCATCCGTAAAGCATCCGAAAATGAAAGCAGTATAGCATTTGTGAAAAATGGAGACCATAAGAATATCTATATTCATACAGAAGGCAAATCATTTTCTGTTCCATTTGAAAAAGCAGTTAAGATTTTCGAAGCACCAAAATCAGAAGAAGGCATTTTGCCTGTTCCTGATGAGCATTACAAACACATCAATCATATTTTGGAACAATTTGAAAGAGACATCACCACTCCCGAAATGATTGGAGGCAATGAAGATAAATTGGACGTAAGGTCAAACAAAGCATTAAATGATTTGAATAATTGGTTAGCCAATCAAATTCTTTCATCACCTGAAAGCATTGAAGCAGGAACAAATTTATTGCCTTTGCTAAAAAATGGAACTTACACCAACCTAACCAATGAAGTTTACAAATTAAGAAACGAAACAAATCCAATGAAATTGGAAACGGAATTGATAAAACTATCTAGGAAATACACTTCCAAAATTAAACGAGAAGCAAAAAAGGACTTAGAACCTCTGCAACCAAAAATTATCATATCCGAAACATTTGTTTCATAAAAGAACTGAACAATGACAGTATCAGAAATAAGACATATTCTCGAAAGTCCATACGATAGAAAAGTGTGGAAAGGCTTTTTGCAAACTCAGTTTACCAATAACAAACTGAATGCAGAAGACCGTGTAATTTCATTGTCTGACAAAACATTGAGCAAACAATGTTTGAGTTTGGGTAATTATGAAATAAACGAATACACCAAAATCGGAATTTTTGAAGTAGAACTGAATGAGAAAGTTAACATTACCCGAAATCGTGTTGCACTTAGAAACTTATTAAAAGACTTGACCAAACAAGTTGCAGGGGCAATGGTGGTATTTGTGCAGGGTGATAAATGGCGTTTTAGCTACATCAGTAAGCGAAAAGTAAAGAACACAGCTACCAACGAAATTCAAGATAAGGAAACAGCACCTAAACGCTACACATACCTATTTGGTAAAAATGAAAAAGCATTAACGGCAGCCATTCGCTTTGATAAACTCATTCAAAAGCAGCAAGAAAATATTTTTCAGTTTCTCACTTTAGATGATTTTGAAGAAGCTTTCTCGGTTGAGAAATTGAGTAAGGAGTTTTTCAAAAACTATAAAGAAGCTTATGAAGATTTTGTTCAATTCCTTACGGGTAAGCGATACAGAAAGAAAGGAAACAAATATGTTGAACAAGTCATTCACGAACCCGACTGGCAATTAACAGCCCTTTTTAACAAAGACGAAAAACAAGCCCGTGATTTCTGCAAGCGAATGATGGGGCGTATTGTGTTTCTCTATTTCATTCAAAAGAAAGGTTGGTTAGCAGTGGCTAAAGGTAAAAAATGGGGCGAAGGCAATCCTGATTATTTGTATGATCTCTTTACCAAATCAAAACACAAAGAGGATTTTTATCATCAGGAGTTAGTGCCATTGTTCTTTAGAACATTATGTAATCCTGATTATGAAAAAGCAAACAATGATTTTAGGTTTCCTTACTTGAATGGTGGTTTGTTTGACGACAGTCAGGACAGAAAATACAACAAGCTCTATATGCCTGAGCGTATTTTTCAGAACCTTTTTGAAACCTTCAATAATTACAACTTTACCATTTACGAAGATGCACCTGATGAACATACGGTAGCCGTTGACCCTGAAATGCTCGGACACATCTTTGAAAACTTACTGGAAGACAACAAAGACAAAGGAGCGTTTTATACCCCGAAAGAAATCGTGCATTATATGTGCAAAGAGAGTTTGAAGGCTTATCTTTTTGCTCAAGACGAAAATCTTTTTGGAAATAACGAACTGGCTAAACAAGCCATAGATAAAATCATTCAGCAACAAGAATTGAATGATGATGAAAAGCAATTCGCTGAAAAGAATGCCTATAAAATCATTGGAGCATTAGAACAAGTAAAGGTCTGCGACCCAGCTATTGGTTCAGGAGCTTTTCCTATGGGATTGTTGCAAGAGATTTTTAATGCACTGGTTTATTTACAAGAACTTAAAGGGTTTAAAAAAGGCGTTTCGGATGCTGATATCAAAAAGCACATAATTGAGGAAAGCATTTATGGAGTGGACATTGATAGCGGTGCGGTGGACATTGCCCGTTTGCGATTTTGGTTGAGTTTGGTGGTAGATGAACCGGAACCACAACCATTACCAAACCTTGACTTTAAAATTATTTGTGCTAACACACTTATCCCACTTGGGAAGATTAATGAGCTTGATATGGATGCCAAAGCAAGTTTGGCAGTAAAAGAATTAGAAAAAATACGCCACGATTTTTTTAATGTAAGCAGCGAAGAAAAGCTACAACTTGAAAGACGATTTAAAAAGGTGCAAACTGATTTATTGAGTTTGCGTGAATTGACAACCAAAGACAACTATGACTTTTACACTAAACTTTACGGATTTAACCCTTTCGACTTTGAATCTGCACCCTGCTCTTGGTTTGATGCTTGGTGGATGTTTGGTGTTAAAGAAGGATTTGATATAATAATTGGAAACCCACCTTACGTTAGAAGAACCTCGTTAGATTCAAATTTAAAAAAGCAATATGAGAAATATTATAAATCAGCTTATAAGCAGTATGATTTGTATATTTTATTCATTGAAATGGGGTTAAATAATCTAAAAAAAGACGGGATTTTATCCTTTATCAATCCAAATAAATTTTTTGTTGCTGAATATGGATTGAAAATAAGAGAGATTGTATTAACTAAAGCTGATGTTCTTCAAATAGTTGACCTATCCAAATGTTCAGTTTTCGAAAATGCACTTACATATCCTATTTTGCTCTTAATTAGAAATAACCATACAAATTCCGAAACCTCTTATGTTCAATTAAAGAACCTAAATGAGTTTGAGAATATTGATAAAAAACTCGAACTACATAAACTATTTAATTTCAACTCGCAATTTGAAATTATATTTCAATCCGATTCAAGAACATCAAACATAATTGATAAAATTGAAGAAATCAAAACTAATATTGGGGATTATTTTAAATGTAAAAGGGGAATACCCAATAATAAAATTGAGTATGTAGATAAGGGTTTAAGAGCAATAAAGTCTGTTAATGTTCAAAAGTATTTTATAGATACACCCAACACTTACATTGAGTTTAAAGATAAATCATTTGGTTCAAACATAGTTGAATTGTTTAAAAATGAGCTACTACTACTGCCAAGAACTGTTTTGAATATAAGAGCAGCTTATCACAATCAAGAAGATATTATATTAGATAGAATATATTACCTACAGAGATATGGCAATCAAATCAATTCAAAGTATGCATTATCAATTTTAAACTCTCAATTGATTCATTTCTGGTTTGAAAATAAATTTTCATCAACTAAAGTTCAAGGAGGTTATTTTGACCTAAGAGGAACACAAATTTCTCAAATTCCTATTATGAAATTTGAAGGAGAATCTTCATTTGAAACTCTTGTGGATTATTTGATTTTTCTTTATGATAAGGAAAAAGAGCAGGTCATTTCTCATACGCCAAATGTTAGAGTAGCTTCACACATTGAAGATGTGTTAAATATGATGGTGTATGAATTGTATTTTGAAGAACATATGAAAGAAGTGGGAATTGATGTATTACAATTCATTTCGCCAAAACCAATTTCGGATTTAGAGAACTCGAAAGACCAAGAAGAAGTTATTCAAAATTTCTATTTGTGGTATCAAAAGCCCGAAAATCCTGTACGGCAAAGAATGTTGCTGGTGGAAACAAGAAGCAAAGACATCATTGCAGTAATAAATAAAAACATACAGCAATGAGCAGAATAAAATCCATGCACATACACAACTTCAAATTTTTTGATGAGCAACCTGCGATAGAATTAGGAGAAACAGGAAAACATTTGCTGTTATACGGAGAAAACGGAAGCGGTAAAAGCTCTGTGTATTGGGCTTTATATACATTGTTTGAATGTTCGCTCAAAGAGGAAAAGGACATTGAAAAATACTTTGTAGACACAAATGACCCTCGACAACAATCCTTGATAAACATATATGCATCTAAGCAATCAGATCTAGCTACTAAAAAAGAACATTTCAATTCATTTATCAAAGTAAAAACAACAGATAATCCTGCTATAGAATATGAAGTATCACTTTTAAATACCGATATAAGTGCTAAAGTAGATGCTGTTGAAGTAAACCAAGCTTCAGACTTTATCAACTACAAGGTGTTGTATAAGTTTCAAGACTTTTGGAACGGACAACCTATTGATTTAGCCAAGATTTTTGAGGGTTATGTTTTGCCTTATGTTCGGTTTGCAGAATATAGCCTTTGGCGTGATGGAACATTACAGCCAAGAACAAGTGCTTTTGAAATGTGGCAGGAAATTCAAAATGGCCCAGGAACTACAACAAATTCGAAAGGAAAAACTATTCAAGTTTACAAATACAGCAACGAGAACAAACAATTTGAAAAATTTGCCAAGCATTTTAATGACGAGTTTCAAAACCTGATTGATTTCATCAATGCCAATGCTCCCGATATGCTTAAAAAATTGGGGTATGACATTGACTTTGAATTAAAATATCATAGGCATTCACATAGAAAAAAAGATACAACATATTCATTTGAGCCTTTTAAAATAGATTTGAAAATCACTTCCTATTTAGGAAAGAAAATAGACATACATCGTCCGCAATCATTCTTAAATGAGGCGAAAATAACCGCAATTGCAATAGCCATTCGGTTAACTATTTTAAAGAAACGAGTAAATGAAGAAGCTCCTGATGTTTTGAAATTCATCGTGTTTGATGATGTGATGATTAGCTTGGATATGAATAACAGAGACAAGTTGATTGACTTTTTGTTAGATGAGGAAAATAATTTCACCAAAGATTATCAATTACTTTTTTTAACCCACGATAAAAACTTGTTTGACTTTGTTTCCTTCAAAATCAAAAAACTTCACGACCCTGCTAAATGGGTTTTCAAAGAAATGTATGCTGGAAAAGATGTTGCAAGCAAAAAGGAATATCCTATCCTAATTGAAAGTGATTTGGAGTTTATTGACAAAGCCAAAAAATATTTTGATGCAAAAGATTATACAGCTTCATCTATCTATATCAGAAAAGAGCTTGAAAAAATTGTGAATGAAAGACTTCCCGCTGAACTAAAATATAAATCTGACGGCACTTTCCTTTCATTGCAAACACTTTGGGGCAATATGATAAATCGGTATTTAGCATTGGGAAAACCAGTTTCAGAGGACATCAAAAAAAGTTTTGATGAAACCAAACTTATGGTATTAAATCCACAAGCACATTTTCAACATATTTCAATGCCGATTTACAAGGTAGAGTTAGAAAAAGCTTTTGATTTAATTACAGACCTCAAAACCAATTATCCGATTCCGCAATACACATTACTCTTGACTAAAGGAATGAAATTGCAATTCAAGCATCCAACCGAAAATTACTCTTTCGATTTTGAGTTGCTGTCTGACTTTTATGTAGATGACTTGGCTGGTGTAAAGACACCTAAATATCCAAAATGTAGAATAGAGAAATGGCAATACAATGGAACAGAATTTTGGGATTTTCAAGACAACGTAGCAAAGATTCCAGCCAAACAAATTGAACAACGGTTAGAACAAATAAAGGCAAGACATATAGCGAATGTTGCTGTTCCGCTAAATATTGATAGCGAGATGTTTGATTCAAATACCAAAATCATTGACAGCGTTTGGACTTTAAAAGATTTGATTGAGAAAATAGGAATAACAATTTAGAAAGATGTTCATCACCCAACCTAAAATATTCATTAGTAGCACCATTTGGGATTTGCCAAATGAGAGAACCGCTGCATACAATGCCGTGAATAAGGTTGGTGGTTTTCCTGTGATGTCTGAAAAGACAATGGAAGCACAAAGCACCGATTCGCTAACTGCTTGCCTGAGCAAAGTAATGGAATCGGATATTTATGTTTTGATAATAGGCAGTCGGTATGGTTGGCAACCCGAAGGCAAAGAATCCATTACTGAACTTGAATATCAAACGGCAAGAAGCCAAAATATTCCAGTATTGGTAATCAATACCACTTATCCTAAAGACCCACTACAAAAGGAATTTGAAGGACGGGTTGAGCCAAACTATTTTCGAAAAACGGTAAATGATGCTTTTGAATTGGAAAAAGAACTAGAAAAAGCATTAAAAACTGAAATTGACAAAAAGCAAAATGAATATTTCAATAGAACAGAGCCTGTTTATTCCAACCTTGTAAAAATTCAATTTCCCAGTCACTTATACATTGCCGATTTGGATATTGATAAGAAGGTAGTTAAGCAATACAATAAAGAAAGAAAGCGATATATAAAGAAACCAACCTTACACGATTATGCAGTTTCTGCTTTGTATATGCAGGACATTTCTTTCCCTCACGACTGGTTAATTTGGGATGGGAAAATCATCACCTTTCACAACCTGCAAGATGATTCGGTAGGCTTAACCAAAATAATTGACAGAGGAACAGCAGAGCCTTTTGCTTGTGATGAGTTTTATGATACATCAGCAGACCATTTATCTCAGTTTAAGTATCTTTTAAAGAAATGTCTTGAAGCCAAGTTACATAAGCTGAAAATTAAGTGGATAAGAGAAGCCAAAATGTTCGCTTTCCTGCCCATTCAAAAAGATGATTTAGATAGATGGCAACCAAGGTCAATTGAATGGACAAAAACATCTAAACGAGCAACTCGAAAGGTTGTTGAAATCAAAAGAAACTTGAAAAATAAGGAAGAAGTGTTTAATATGAGATGTCTTGCCTTTAGAACTGGTTTTGAGAATTTTGATAATGACTGGTATATTTCTATAAAACCTGAATGGATCTTTCTTTGGAGCGATTTCCGTGTTTGCCACTTGGCATTTAAAAATATTCAGTGGTTGAAAAAGACCGAACGAAATATGCACGTATTTAATCATTTTAATTTCATCCTACACTACCTTCAACCTTCTCAAACATTGTCATTATTTGATGAGAATAAAGATTATCCATTCATAAAGTTGGATAAAATTGAAAAGTTCGACTTTGCCCCTATTGTTCCTGACACAGTTTGGAACAGTTTAGAAGCAATTGGAGCACAGAAAAAACTAAAAGACGTGGATGGAGACGTAGATTTATTTGGCATATGAAAGCGGACTATATACAAGAACCTTTTTTATTATTTGGCAAAGGCAAAAGTATTTGTCCAAGAGAAGGTATAGCAGAGTTAAATGTTTATGACACAGTCATAGAAGCAAGAAAAAATCAATTATTACTCGGCATCATCGGAATAGAAGAAGATGTTGAGAATTTAAAAGGTTGGTTAAAGCGATTTGAAAGTTATATACCTGCTAACCCCAAAGGAAAACAAAAAGGTTTGTTCAAACCATTTTCGGGTTTTAACCAAGATAAAGGATTTTGTGCCAAATTAATTTACGATACAAATTATGAAAGAATTCTTTCGCCAAACGACATTAAGAAAATTCTAAAAGAACCTGACAGGGATCAGAAAGTATTGGATGCAGTCGAATTATTTGGCGAGAACATTGGCTTTCTATCAGACATAAAAAATTGTGATGTTATCATTTGCATCATTCCAAAAAGTTTTGAAGGTAAAATTGTAAAGGAAAATAAAGATGATGAACCCGTAGAACAAGATGCGGAAGATAACGGAGAGCCTGAATTGGAATTGAACTTTAGACGTGCTTTAAAAGCTCGTGCAATGAGATACAATACACCTATCCAGTTATTGAGAGAGTATGTTTTGCACGACAATAACAAATCACAAGATGCAGCTACAAAGGCTTGGAACTTTTGCACAGCACTTTATTACAAAGGACTTCAAACTATTCCTTGGAAATTGGATGTTGATGAAAACAAACCAAAAGTTTGTTTTGTCGGAATTGGGTTTTATAGAAGCAGAGATAAAAAGACAATTCAGACCAGTTTGGCTCAAATTTTCAATGAGAATGGTAAAGGCGTAATACTTCGGGGAACACCTGTAACGGAAGACAAGGACGATAGAAAGCCCCACTTGACTTATGACCAATCATTAAGTCTTCTGAAAGATGCTTTAACTAAATACAAATTTGCTACGGGGACATTACCAGGTCGAGTAGTTCTACACAAAACTTCAAAATATTATGAAGACGAGTTAGACGGCTTTATACAAGCAATGCAAGATTTAGGCATTTCTGAATATGACATTGTAACTGTTATGGAAACCGACTTGCGTTTTTTTAGAAACAATCTTTATCCACCAGTAAGAGGCTCGGTTTTTTCATTGACAGAGAACAGACACATCCTTTATACAAGAGGCTCGGTTCATCAATATCAGACATATCCCGGAATGTATATTCCTGCTCCTTTAGAAGTGCGAATCGTAGAATCAGTTTCTTCTGTAAAGACAGTTTGCAAGGAAGTCCTTGGTCTAACAAAAATGAACTGGAACAACACCCAATTCGACAACAAATATCCAATCACAATTGGCTGTGCCAGACGGGTTGGGGAAATAATGAAATACCTTGGAGAAAATGAACAACCAAAAGAATCCTATGCTTTTTATATGTAGAATATGAAAGCAAGTATTGTTGAAATAATTAAGAAGTACCTATCAGGCATTACGGCAGATGAATTCCACAGATATAAATCTTGGGACAATTGCTTTCATTCCTTTAGTTCTTCAACAAAATCAGAAATTCAGATTTTGGAGTTAGCTTTCTATTTGGCAAGTTGGGGAATGTATAGAGGTTCAGGCGGGTTGCTTCAAAAGAATCATTTAATTCACAAAGGAGCAGTTGACATCATATTTTCAAATACCAGTCAAAAACTCAAATGCAACCAAACCACCGAAATAAAACGAGAAAAAATTAAAGACATTATTGCAGTGAAAGATGAATTGGCAAAATATTACAGGAGTATTTATTTCACCAAAGGAGCAGACAAGCCAAAGCCCATTTCACCAACAGACACTTTATTGAGCAAAATTATACTTGGCACATTGGGCTGTGTTCCTGCTTACGACAGGTATTTCATAGACGGCTTAAAAGAAATGAAAATGAAACATACAGGTTTTAATGAGGCATCATTAAACGAACTTTTCAATTTCATTGACGATAACAAAAATGAAATTGACGAAGCACAAAAACTTATAAAAACTGAAACCCAAAGACATTATCCGCTAATGAAAATACTGGATATGTATTTTTGGCAAATCGGTTACGACAAAGAAGTAAAAGAGAAAAAACAGAAGAAAGGCAAATGAATTTAGGAACAACAAATACAAGCTCACGCTATTTGCAAGCACATTGCCAAAGCCGCACAAGCCCAAGCACAGACCAAAGCTTTGTCAAAGAGCTTGCAAAGCCAACGCAAGAGAAAAGAAAGCCCCACCGCACGACAAAAGACAATGAATATAACAGCAACAAATAGACCGACAAACCATGGCAGACAAGGAAGCACTGGTGGTAACAGCGTGTATGTGGCAATAGCGGGTGAAATGGTAATTCGAAGGTCTGTGCTTCTAAGTAACTTTGTGCTAAACGGCGAGGAAAGTGCTTCTAATCCGCTACTGCACATACACGCAAAACGTTGTGCTACATTGGGTATAAACAACGTGAAAATAGATAAATAGCTATTTTTAGCTCAAAATTGATGAAGCATTTATTATTATTATTTGTTCTTATTAACCTAACAGTTTATTCACAAGATATAGATAAAAATCTCTGTAAGGCAATTGTTATTAATGATAGCTTATTTAATACAGAATCAGATTCCTATGAATTTGATATAGTTACAAATAATATAGTCCACAATATCGTAAGATATCAAATAGAGAACATTAACGATATAATTACAGTTGAAGATAATTGTCTATTTTTTAGGATTAGTTATGCTTGTGGATGCGGTGATAATAAATCTAAACTTGTTTCAGATGGGCAATTATTCAGAGACAATCAAGGAAATTTATATTATCAGATAAAGCTAATTTTTAAGAACGAAAACCAATTTTGTAAAGCTCTTTGCCACGATAGACTTTTATTTGATATTTCTAGTCTAAAAGATAATTTAAAAGTTAATCATTTAAAGTTTGAAGGTTTTGACAACCTAATAAAGCTCTAAAAGCAATAATTTTTTATACAATTTTGCAAATTTGCAGCTGCAAAGTATTTAATTAACTAATTGACTAAGTATTTGGCTCGAGTATTATATTGTAAATTCCTAAATGTAAGAATAATAACGCACCACAACATTAGTAACCGTTGCACAAGTCTAAATCTTGATAAAAATGACCTTATTTAAGCCATTTTAAAGGCCGCATTAATTCAGTTCTAATCTTTACTTACTTTGCTTTTTAGCTTGCTTCTTTGTCGATTCCATTAACCCAGGGTATCGATCTTTAAAAAATAGGTTTCTTAACGAATCCATCTGATGAAAAACTTCATCCATGTTATAAAAATCTTGCTCCCAACGATTTTTGAAAAAATCATCGCGAAAAAAATCATGTTGGAGTAAAGTGTCATTCCAAATTGGATTCATAAAACTAGGTCCAAATGCAGTAGGAAATTGTTGGTTAAAATAGCTATTAAATGATTTTAGCACACTGTCCATTTTAACACTCACAGAATCTCCATCCATGTTGGTATATGTCCATGTGTATGTTGAGTCATATCGAATGATATTTCCATTCTCATCTAGCTCTTTGTTTACCGTCCAACTTTCTTTAGGGGTGTTTTTTAAACTCGAATTTTTACTTTGTTTTTCACTTGATTCTTGTGCATTGCAAGCTGTAAAAAACATTGTTGCTATTAATGCTAAAACTGTTGTTTTCATACTTATTTTTTTAATTAAACATTTATACATAATAAAGGCGGGTAATTCCCGCCTTTATTATATTTCTTATCATTTAATTTCAATCATTTTGATTGGTTTTGGTTTAGCTTCTTCCTTTTTAGGAATTGCAATCTGAAGCACTCCGTCCTTGTATGAAGCAGTAATGTTTTCAGATTCGGCGCTATCAGGTAAGTGAAATGCTCTTCGGAAAGATCGATAACTAAACTCCCTGCGAGTGTAGTTTCCATCATTATCCTTTTCACTGTTCTCAGATTTTTTCTCAGATGAAATGGTCAACACTCCATTGTCCAAATTCACCGAAAAATCCTCTTTTTTCATACCCGGGGCAGCCATTTCAATTTTATAGCAGTCTGCAGTATCCTTAATGTTTACAGCTGGTATATTGTCATTTGTTTGAGCTAAACCAGATAAATTAAGCCAATCGTTGTCAAAGAAGCTATTCCATCTTGGGAACACATCTTCGTTTTTTCTTATCAGAGTTGTCATTTTTTGTTCCTCCATATTTTTTAGTTAAACATTTATTAATTGTAACAACGTTGTTTGCCTAAAGTCCGACAAATCAAATACCAGCTGAAATTTTAGGACATTTTTTCAGGATCTATGTTAAGACTTGTTAAACAAACTGAAAATTTGTCTTTTACCTTGAAAAATTGTCGTTTTCAAAGCCTTTCTGTAGTAAATTCAAAGCAACAGTTGAAAGAGAACTGCATTATTTTTTGATGACATTAAAAAAACTAAATTGATAAACAAACCAGTGTGTATGGTTAAAGCACTACTGAAAATTTTAGGATAAAACCACTTTCTAAGTCATTTAAACAAGTCCGATTCATTAAATTTCCAGATTATTTATTTATTAAAATGGACGATAAAAAAATGCTAAAATTCCTTAAAGCTGTACTAGAAAATATGCCATCTGATTGGTTGACTATCACCACACACCGACTAGATATTTACGATGAGCGTTTGGCGAAAACACAATTTTTAGAACAATTTGAAAACTTGTTTAACAACAATAATTCTACGCCAGTTGACCTAAAAACTGCGCTTAGTGAATTGCCAACTGCATACGATTACATTCGTTTAGGGCATCCCTTGTCATGTGTATTGGAGTGGGGGATTGCTAAATTGAATAAGCTAGAACCTAATAATGTCATTAGCTTTTCGTCAAATACGATCCCCGTTTTAGCAATTCTGAGAAAAAACTTGTTGCTAAGTAAAAACACTCAAATTATTCATACTGGAGATTTACCTGAAATTTTTGATGCCGAACTGGTGAAAAGCATTTACGGATATCAGTTTGAAATAAAAAAACTTAGCTCTATAAAAGAAATTCCTGCATTTGAGGGCAGTACGGTTTTCGTTTCGCAAGCTGAAGACTTTTCTAAAATGGAACTCCACGCTAACATCGACTTTTACATTAACTTACACCAGAATAAAGAGCAGAACTCGATAAGCCTTGGAAGCGTATTGTTAGTAAATGGCAAAGAAAATGAAAGTTATGTATCAGAAATTCAGCATGTAAGAAGGAGGGAAACCATTGCAATGACACCAGCTAATGCTCTAGCTGCACTAAACATCTTGCTTAATTTACCCTCACAAAACAAGGATAATAAAAACACAGCGGCAAATAAAACTAGTGTTTTAAAAACCATTAAATCCATTACTGGCACCATTGCTAAGCCATTGCTTGCTTCTAGTGGACTTTCTATGCAGTATGCAATTATGATGGGGCTTGTACACGATGCTGTTGAAAACCACAAAGGCAAATCCATCAAATTTATAGTTCCTCCAAATTGCTATGGCGGCACCAATGACCAAGCAAGGCGCGTTGCAGCTTGTTTAGATAATGTGGAAGTAGTTGATTTGCCTGTAGATGGCGAAAATGATATGGTGCAAAGCATTGATCGTATTTTGAATCAAATAGCAAAAGAAGACGCTATTCCTTATATCATTGCAGAAATACCTACTAACCCTAGAGTTGAAGTGCCAGACATGGTTCAATTAAAAAATGTATTGAGATTGGAGCGAAAAACCAGTCAAGGAAAACTATCCATAGACCCTGTATTTATATTGGATCAAACATTTTGTCCCAACTTGAATTTTTTAGGCGAAGATGTTTCTGAAGGCAAACAAAAAGGAATGCTCTCAACTGTAAGAACCATTTCTTACGTCAGTGGCTCTAAATTTCCTAGTGGGGGATTGTGTACAGCGGGCTATTGTGTTGGGAATACAAAAACAGAAGCCTTGATGGAAAAAATTGAACAGCACTTAACGCTTTGCGATAACGAAGCAACTGAGCTGCAATATGAAGTTTTAGCAAAACAATTGCCTTCAATGAATCAAAGAATCAAGGACGCTTATTTGAATACTCGAGAGTTTGTGAACTTTATCAAAAAAACTTTGCCCACGGCGAAAATCAATTTTGTTTCTGAAGAATTAGCAGATCAAGGATTTACCCCCTCTGTATTTTCTTTAGACTTACCTACTAAGGGCAACAGCCCAGAGGAAAAAGAAGCACATAAAAGAGCTTTAAATCATCAATTAATTAATATGATGATTACTGAAATTCCGAATGAGAGTAAATACTGCGTGAGCTATGGACAGTTGAAAGGCTGTTATTGGACAATTCCTGCTACTTCTACGCAAGGCACAACTAAAGAAGGTGATAAAGATTATATTGCTCGAGTAGCCATTTCTCCAGACTTAGATTTAGCAGCGCATAAAAAAGTTTTTTTAGATTTTGTAAACACTATCTAGTCTGCTTTTTAAAGTATTTGGTAGCTGATTAAAATTTATGATAAACAATCAGTAGTTTTATTTGTAATAAATTACATTATCATAGAACTGAATTTTAGTGTATTGAGAAAACGCCATAGATACAGAAGATAAACAATTAGCGATAAAGTTTAAACCTAAAAATAAAATCATGAAAGACGAAAAGAAAAAACTAACATCTGTATCGGGAAGACCAATTGCCGAAAATCAAAATGTGAAAACCGCCGGAAAAAGAGGGCCGATGCTTTTAGAGGATTTTTGGTTTCTAGAAAAATTAGCGCATTTCGACCGTGAAGTTATTCCTGAAAGAAGAATGCATGCTAAAGGATCTGGTGCTTTCGGAACTTTTACCGTAACTCATGATATTACAAAATATACCAAAGCTAAAATCTTTTCGGAAATTGGCAAGAAAACAGAACTATTTGCTCGTTTTTCTACTGTTGCTGGTGAAAGAGGTGCTGCTGATGCAGAAAGAGACATAAGGGGTTTTGCCTTAAAATTTTATACTGAAGAAGGAAATTGGGATTTGGCTGGAAATAATACTCCTGTTTTCTTTTTAAAAGACCCATACAAGTTCCCTGACTTGAATAAAGCTGTGAAGCGCGACCCAAAAACAAACCTCAGAAGCGCCAATCACAATTGGGACTTTTGGACGCTTCTGCCTGAAGCATTGCATCAAGTTACCATAACGATGAGCGAAAGAGGAATTCCAAAATCTTATAGGCACATGAATGGTTATGGTAGTCATACCTTTAGCTTTTTAAATGCTAAGAATGAGCGTTTTTGGGTGAAATTTCATTTTAAAACAGCACAAGGGATTCAGAATTTAAGCGATGCAGAAGCAGAAGCTATCGTTGGAAAAGACAGGGAAAGCCATCAACGAGATTTATTTGATGCCATTGAAAAAAAGGATTTTCCAACATGGCATTTAAAAGTTCAAATTATGCCTGAAGCAGATGCTAAAGATTATCGTTTTAATCCTTTTGATTTAACTAAGGTATGGCCGCATGCTGATTATCCATTAATGGATGTTGGAGTAATGGAGCTTAATCGAAATCCAGAGAATTATTTTGCAGATGTAGAACAAGCGGCTTTTAATCCTGCCAATGTTGTTCCAGGAATTGGATTTTCTCCTGATAAAATGTTGCAAGGTCGATTGTTTTCTTATGGCGATGCCCAACGTTATAGGCTAGGGGTGAACCATTATCAAATCCCAGTTAATAAACCGACTTGTCCATTTCATAATCCGCATCGAGATGGGGCAATGCGTGTGGATGGGAATGAAGGTTCTAGCATTCATTATGAGCCAAATAGTTATGGTCAATGGGCTGAAAGTAAAGAGCATGTTGAACCAGCAATGGCTATTGATGGAGATGCTTTTCATTACGATCATCGAGAAGACGAAGATTACTATACACAGCCTGGAAATCTGTTCAGAATAATGACTCCAGCACAGCAACAAATCTTGTTTGAGAATACTGCACGTCAAGTTGGAGGTGCTGAGCGATTTATTCAAGAAAGACACATAAGAAACTGTTATAAAGCAGATCCAAATTATGGTAAAGGACTAGCAAAAGCTCTAGGAATTAACCTGAGTGAATTGGATTTAGCTTAAAATAGTATTTTACAGCATTACTGAGACATAAAAATGTAAGGTTATTTCAAGCTTTTAGAAATAAGTTTGAAAACTAAGCTGCAATGAACTCTTATTGGATTTATTTTGAAATGGTATGAGGTTTCTACAAACAATATTGCGAGGCATTGGTCAGGTCATGTTTCAAAATAATAGTTATTCAGGAATATTATTTTTAGCTGGTATTTTTTACAATTCTTGGTCAATGGGATTGGCCGCTCTATTTGGCACTATAATAAGTACCATCACCGCACTTGTTTTGAAGTATCCTAAGGAGGACATTGAAAATGGACTTTATGGTTTTAACGGCACTTTAACTGGAATCGCCTTGTTGTGTTTTTTCGAAGTTGATTTATTGATTTGCATTGCTTTAATCATAGCTGCTGTCTTATCCACTTTAACAATGTTTTATTTAAAGAAAATAACACCGCCGTTTACGGCACCTTTTGTTCTGGTTACTTGGTTGTTTACATATACTTTAATGTATTTCTTCAATTATCCATTAATTACAAGTTCTGAATCGTCATTGAATGACATTCATGTTCTTGCGGCTTCAAGCAATAGTTTTGGACAAGTGATGTTTCAAGAAAATGTAATTACTGGATTGTTTTTTTTATTGGCTACACTCGTAAACAATAAGCTAATGGCTATTTATGCCGCTTATGCAGCCATTTTGGGTTCTTTAATGAGTTGGCTTATGGTTGGGAATATCATTGAAATTAATTCCGGATTAATGGGCTATAATGCTATACTTTGTGCCATTGCACTTGTAGGTAAGAAGTGGAGTGACTTTCTTTGGATAAGCATCGCAATTATCCTTTCAACTTTGTTGAATAAGGGGCTGATGATGTTAGGATTAATTACTTTAACTGCACCATTTGTTTTGATAACATGGGGAATTTTGAAGTTAAAGTCCAATTTCACACCTTTAAATGCGTGAGTTAAATTGCTTTTTTAGAGCTTAAAGCTATACCAATATAGAGTAAGTATCAACTGTATTATGTTATGTACTTAATATTTGGAAAGTCAAACAAATATGGCTAACTTGGTCTCTATTATTAACTAATGTTGTTATTATACTAAAATGCATCAATTGATTAATATACTCCCTCATCGAATTTATAAAACACTAGAAGTGCTGTTATACAGTTCATTTATTGATTTTGTTATTTTCAGAAAAAGAAAAATCATCTTCCTCTATTAATCAGGCATTACGAGTGTGCCTGTAGTATCTCCATTACATTTAAGCCATCAAATAGATTAAGCTTCAATTTTTAGCCGTAAATGTCTAGTTTGTCACAGTTTGTAAATTAAATTTTAATACTAAGCAAACTGTATAAGTCACAAGTTTAGGTATTGAAGCATAAAAAATGAAATATCATTTTAGGTTTGGTCGGTATTTAGAAAGTATTGTTCAAGAAATCACATAGAATAATTCTACTCGGAAAGATAGATGTAAATAATTGGAGTTTTTGTGAAGTTATTTTATTAATTAAAAAAATAGATCATGGCTGTATTAAAAAAGAAAGCTTCTAAGGAAGAATTAAAAGAAAAGAAACAGAAAAAAATTCTTCAAAAGTTGGAAGATAAGAAAATGAGAAAACGTAAATCTAGATAAAGAATAGATTAAAACTCAAAAGGCTTTAAATGAAAATTTAAAGCCTTTTTTTTCTTTATATTACAAAACTATTTTATCGCTATACAAGAAATCTCTACGTTTACGTTTTTTGGCAAACATGCAACCTGCACGGTTTCTCTAGCAGGAGCAGTGGCCTCGTTAAAATATTTGCCATAGATGGCATTGACTTGAGCAAAGTTTCCCATGTCAGATAAAAAAATGGATGTTTTTACAATGTTTTCAAAATTCATATCTGCAGCTGCTAAAACAGCTTTTAAGTTTTGCATAACTTGCTCTGTTTCCAATTCTATATTGTCTAAAATTAATTCACCACTTATAGGATTAAGGGCAATTTGACCTGATGTGTATAAAGTGTTTCCAAATTTTACTGCTTGATTGTAAGGCCCTATTGGAGCAGGAGCATCATTTGTTTGAATGATTGTTTTCATAATTATCTATTTGTTTTAATGCATTTTCAGTTTTATAAATGGGGTATAGGATTGCTGCGGCTAATATGAGTGAAGCAATAAGTACGTCAATACTGTGATCTAAATTTGTGAATAAACCAATAATAGACACAAAGATTAAAATTACAGCAGACTTTAAAAACTGTATAGCCGAAAAAGTTTGTGCGAAATCCCATAGTTCTTGGTTCTTCATAGACCTAGCTGTGCGATATCCATAAAAGGAATTAATTTTTTTAGGCGGAAATCGATAAACGATAAAAAAGAGTATTAAAAAAATAATACCACATAGTCCATTCAATACAAAAAGAGTTGAGTCAAAATTCATCTCATTCTTCAATTAATTCAGCTACTTCATTCAATACTTTCTGACTGTATCTTCCTTTAGTTTTGTAAATGATTTTGCCCATTTTATCCAACACAAAAAAGTAAGGAGATTTTCGATCTTTCATATCTAAATCCTTACGGTAATCTTCCATTTTTCCTTTAAACAAAACGATATTATCCTTTAGGCTTTCTTCAGAACCATCTGTAATTTGTTGTTTGGCTTTATTGTAAACCACTTGGTTAGCACCTGTAAACATTAAAATTAAATGCACATTGGGATCATACACCATGGAGTTTAGGTTATTTTCATCCATAAACATATTATATACCGGCTGACTCCAAGAATACAAATCTTTTTGTGCTTGCTCAGAAAATGCAACACCAATTAAGGTGAATTTTCCTTTAGTGTCATTGGGTATTGTGATGGCTTTTTCATTCAAATCCACACAAGGGATTTCAGGAAATAGCGTATTTAATTGCGCCAATAAATACATTGGGCATAAAGCAATGAGTATAATTAAGGTCTTTAATTTCATGTTTTTTGATTCATATAGTAAGCTAGTGCATAATAATAAGAACTTAATCCTAAGCCTGAAATTGTTCCCAAGCAATATTTAGAAAGTAGGGAAGTGTGTCTTTCTTTTTCTCGGGCAGCAGGATTAGAAATGTGAACCTCTATAACTTTAGTGTCTATAGCTGCTACAGCATCTGCAATGGCAACAGAAGTATGAGTATAACCTCCAGCGTTTAAAATTATACCATCAAATTTAAAACCGATATCATGCAAATGATTAATGAGTTCTCCTTCTATATTCGATTGAAAATAAGTGAGTTCTACATTAGGAAAAGATGATTTTAATGTGTCGAAGTAATCTTCAAAGCTTGATGAACCATATATTTCGGGCTCTCTTTTCCCCAACAAATTTAAATTAGGACCGTTGATTATGCAGATTTTTTTCATGTAAAATTCTATCTTCCCAAAGTTATACATTTGCAGTCATGAAGTTGAATAATTATCGCAAAGGTTTTGAGTCTTTTTTAAAATTAGAACGCTCTTTGTCTCAAAATTCTGTTGATGCTTATTTACAAGATATTGACAAACTAATTCAGTATTTAGAACTTGCTGAAAAGGATAAAAGCCCAAAAGAAATAAACCATGAAGACCTGAGCGAATTTATCCTTTGGTTGTTTGAAATGGGAATAGCTGCACGTTCTCAGGCGCGAATTATTTCGGGTTTAAAGGCCTTTTTTAAGTTTTTATTGTTGGAAGAGCTAATTGAAACAAGTCCTGCTGAATTAATACAAGCGCCTAAAGTTGGGCGTAAATTACCTGAGTTTTTAAACATTTCTGAAATCGATGAATTAATAGCAGCCATTGATTTAAGCAAAGCTGAAGGAGAACGAAACAGAGCCATTATAGAAACTATGTATAGTTGTGGTTTGCGGGTTTCTGAATTGGTAAACTTACAATTGTCAAATATGTTAATGGATGAAGGTTTTTTGTTGGTCACCGGCAAAGGAAATAAAGAAAGATTAGTTCCGATAGGAAAAACGGCTTTGAAGTATATTGAGATTTATAAAACACATTATAGAAACCACATGGATATAAAAAAAGAAGCCGTTGACGTACTTTTTTTAAACCGAAGAGGAAATAAGCTAACTCGAGTGATGATTTTTACAATGGTTAAAAATTTAGCTAAAAAAGCAGGGATTACTAAAAATATATCTCCACACACTTTCAGACATTCTTTTGCTACCCATTTGGTTGATGGTGGTGCTGATTTAAGAGCCGTTCAAGAGATGCTAGGACATGAATCTATTACTACTACAGAAATCTATACCCACTTAGATCGACAGTATTTAAAAGATGCCATTATTCAATTTCATCCAAGAGCCAAGAAATAATATCAATATTTCATTTTTAGAATTGAACTCATAATTCGTTAAGTATAATTTTTCCAATATTTTCTTAATTTTAAAGGATGGAAAGAAAATGCCTAGAATGTGATCGAAAAATTAGTGGGCGAATAGATAAGAAATTCTGTACAGACCAATGCCGAAACACATATAACAATAAAGAAAAGTCGAGCGATACCAGCTACATGCGAAGTGTCAATGGAATTTTAAGGAAAAACCGAAAGATATTGATGAAACTAAATCCAGAAGAAAAGGCGAAAACAACCAAAGAGAAATTGCTGAACCTCGGATTTAACTTTAATTTTTATACCAATACTTATACCACCAAAGACAATCGAGTTTATTATTATGTTTACGATTATGCGTTTCAAGAAACAGGGGAGGACTGGTATTTAATTGTCAAAAAAAAGGAATGGGATTAAACTGAAAGCGCATCATTTTAAAATGATGCGCTTTTAATTTTTGAAAAGAATTTTATCTAAATCTATTTATTCAATTACTCGACTTTTTTATCCTCATTATTTGATTTTGTTTCAGTGCTTGATTCTTTACCTTCAACGTCTTCTCCTTTTAAATAGTTAGGTAATTGCATACCAGCCATGTTAAACATTTCTTGCAATGGTGGAACTGACTTATACATGCCTGAGATAAAGTTAGAAGTTGAAGTTTTGCCATCTTTAGAATTTCCACCTTCCCACACAGTAATTTTGTCAATTTTAATGTTTTTAATTGCATCTGCTTGTGTTCTAACCAATTCAGGAAGTTTATCAGCAATAAGTAACAATACGGCATCCTTAGAATCATTCCCAGCAGCTTTCACAATTCGATCTAAACCTTCTGCTTGTTTGGTCAATATTTCATAAATACCTTTTGCTTCAGCTTCTTTTTTCAAGAATATTGCATCTGCATCACCTTTGGCAATTCTTCTAATTTGTTCTGCTTCTGCTTCTGCATCTATTTCAATTTTTTGCTTGTCAATTGAAGCAGGAACAATAATGTCTGCTTGCTGCTCGGCTTCTTTTCGTTTGGCTCTAGCAATTTCAGCTTCTTTTTCAGCAGCATAAGCTTCTTCTAATGCTTTGGCTGCTTGAACTTTCTCAGAAGCGGTTGCAATTTTTTCAGCTTCTGCTTCCCTGGCTCTTCGGTCTGCATCTGAGTTTGCAATTTGTACCTTAGCTAGATTTTCTCCTTCTACAGCTTTAGCATTGGCATTAGCTACTTGTATTCTTTGGTCTTGTACAGCCTGCGCTTGACCAATGGCTCCATCTCTATCTTTTTGAGCTACAGAAATAATCGCATCATTTATGGCTTTAGCAGCTGCTTCTTTTCCTAAAGCTTCTATATACCCAGATTCATCGTGAATATCGGTAATGTTTACGTTAATTAATTTTAAACCTACTTTCTTTAATTCGGCTTCAACGCTATGTGTAATGTGAGAAAGAAATTTATCTCTGTCGGTGTTGATTTCTTCAATATCCATAGAAGCTACAACCAAACGCAATTGACCAAAGATTATCTCTTGTGCCAATTCTTTAATAGCATCCAAGCTTAAACCCAATAAACGTTCTGCTGCATTTTGCATTATACTCGGTTCTGTAGAAATACCTATGGTAAATCGAGAAGGCACATTAACACGTATATTTTGCTTGCTTAACGCTTTTGTAAGATTTACTTCAATTGAAATAGGGGTTAGGTCTAAAAACGAATAATCTTGGAATATCGGCCATATAAACGCTGCTCCACCGTGAATACATTTAGAAGAACTATCTCCACCTGTTTTACCATAAACAACTAAAATTTGATCCGAAGGGCAACGCTTGTACCTTCGAAACATAGAATAGAGAAAGACGACAATGATTAATACAAAAGCACCAACTAAATAGGTAGGTGTTGCACCAGATTGACCGGCTAAAAAAATGAGATTTATCATGGATTTTGATTTATTGAGTTAATTTTTCAACTAGTAAAAGTTCTGCACTTACAACCTCTTTTACTTTTATTATTGACGAAGTCGGTAAGTCTTCTTCATGATCGGTTATGGCTTCTAATTCTCTTAAACTGCCTTGCACTTTTAATTGGATTTTTCCAATAGAGCTGCGTTTTGCGCCAATTGGCAAATAAACTTCACCAATTAAGCCTTTAGCTTTTTGTATGTTTAATGTTCCTGATTGTGCAAGTTTGGCCATGTAGAAAAACAAAGAACTAGTAATTAGCATCGTGATTAATCCTGCAAGACTAGAGATTAAAATGGTAAAAGTTGAAGAATATTCATGTTCGATGCAAATAATACCAGTCCATCCGAAAATCGTGAAAAAGGCAACTACATTTTTAAATGTAAAAAATTGAAATCCTACACCTCCATCATCTGCATCAAATTCGGTGCTGTCTGCAACCATATCTGCGTCGCCAGAACCACCTATGAATGTCATAATAAAAATAATAAGAAACAAACCTGTGCCGATAAGCGCTGTTATCCAGTAGGTTTGTAATAAGGCTGTCATTCCTTCAAAGAAGTTATCCATTGCTTTTTAAATTGGTTTTAAATGTACCGAAAAATATCAATAAATTGATTGTGTAGAAAAAATAATGAACAAAAAAAGGCGCGAAAATCGCACCTTTTTTTACTTGAATATGTAAATAATAGATTAAACTACTTCCATCAATTCTATGTCAAATACTAAATCTTTACCAGCTAGTGGATGATTTGCATCCAAGGTAACTTCAGTTTCATGAACTTCTGCAACAACTAACAGTTGACTTCTACCATCTTCTTGTGTAGCTTCTAGCTGCATTCCCACTTGTGGTTCCATCCCTTCAGGTAGCTGATTTTTTGGCACATTAAATAATGCTTCAGGGTTTTTTGGACCATAAGCTTCTTCTGATGCAATTTTTACTTTTTTAGATTCACCTACTTTCATTCCTTCAACAGCTGAGTCAAATCCTTTTATCATTTGACCTGCACCAACGGTGAATTGTATGGGTTCTCTTTCTCTTGAACTGTCAAAAACAGTTTCATCAGTTAAAGTTCCTGTATAATGTACTTTTACTGTATTTCCTTTACTTGCTATAGACATAAACTTGTCTTTAAATTGTATAATATATTAATTGATGCAAAGATACTTTTATGATTTGGAATGACCATGGGATTTGAGTCTAAATCCTTATTAATAAGCACATTTTACACAAGACCTACTTTGAGGTCTAAGGAGCAAACGCCCAATAGGGATAACATGGCGACAATTTGCACATATCCCAAAGTCAGCATCATCTATCTTTTGCAATGCTTCTTTTAATGCAGCATACCTCAAGCTTGCTTTGCGTAATGCAGCTTCATTGATGCTTTTATTGTTAATGGCATCCATGCGACTTATTCTTCCTATGGCATTTTCAGGGGCTATTGGTCTAACCAATTCCTTTAAAGCTTCTATGTCAGCCTTTAGTATTTGAATTGTTGCAATTATTTTTTCTTTTAATTCTTTACGTTCTGCTTCTTTCATTTCACTAGCTTTGATAACAAAAGAAACCTTTTTAAAGATGAATTTCAATAAAATTATAGAAAATGCAAGAACTTCTAGTTTTGGAATGTGGAAGTTGAATTTTTTATTGCAACGTTTTATTCCGTTTAATAAACCTCATAATTTAAAAGTAATCTGCATAGAACCCAACAAAGTTCAAGTAAAAATGCCCTATATAAAAAGCAATCTTAACCATATTAAAGGCTTGCATGCTTGTGGTTTAGCAACTGCTGCCGAGTATTCTTCAGGATTGCTTTTGCTTTCTCGATTAGGCATGAAAAAATATCGCATTATTATGGAATCGATTGAAGTGAAATATTTTTACCAGGGTAAAACAGATGCAATTGCAACCTTTGAGTTAAGCGATGAAGAATATCAAACAACGGTAATATCAGCAATAGAAAAAGATGGCATAGCGTATAAAGTTTGCACTATACATTTGCACGATTCTCAACAGAATTTATTGTGTACAGCTAAAACGAATTGGCAAATTAAATCATGGGATCAAGTGAAAACTAAGCTCACTTAATGGTTTTCCAAAGATGAACCATTTTGATGGCTGTAATTGCCGCTTCATCTCCTTTGTTGCCGTGCTTACCGCCACTTCTATCAATGCTTTGTTGAAGAGTATTATCAGTCAGAACACCAAAAATAACAGGCTTGTTGTATTTTAAAGAAACGTCTTTAATCCCTTGACTCACTCCTTGACAAACAAAATCAAAATGTTTTGTCTCTCCTTGGATTACACTACCTAAACAGATAACTGCTTCAGTTTTGGTTTTTTCAAAAAGAAATTGTGCTGCCATTGGCAATTCAAAACTACCGGGTACAAAGTGGATGGATAAATTATCTTCTTTTAAACCGTATTTTAATAAAGTATTTTTCGCACCTTCTAAAAGCTTAGAAGTAATTTGTTCATTCCATTCTGCTACAGCGATAGAGATGTGCATTCCTTCAGCAGAAGGAACTTTGCTGGCATCATGTTTTGAAAGATTTTGATTGGCAGTGGCCATTTTAATTGATAAATGATTCTGCTCTAGCGATATACTTTTTAATATCAGCTGCTTCTGCTGAATTTTTAAAATCGGTTTGTATGCCTTTGTAGTTCTTTACTGCTGCTTTATAGTCGCCTAACAATTCATAAGTTTTACCTGCTTTTAGCATATAATAAGGAGTAGTAAAATTATTCTCTTCGTTTTTAACGGCTTTGTTATAATAAGAAACAGCTTGCTTTAAATCGCCTAACTCTAAGTAAGCATCACCAATTGCACCAATAGCCATTGTGCTAACCATAATGTCGTCTGCCGAAAAATCTTTCAATTCAGCTATTGCAGCCTCATATTGTCCAGTTCTCAAATAAGCTATGCCTAAGTAATAATGGGCTAAATTTCCAGCTTTGGTTGAACCATAATTGTTAGCAATCTCGATAAAGCCTGCATGAACTCCGTCACCATTGATGGCTAAATTCATTGAATCTTGCGAGAAATACTTCTCAGCCATGAACATTTCTTCAATAGCTTCATTTTGCAATGGTGCTATATAAAAACTATTATAAGCAAAATAGCCTCCAATAACAATTGCTAAAGCTGCAACGATTCCTGAAAGAGTCTTTTTGTTTTCTTCAATGAAAGTTTCAGTTTTACTGTAAACTTCTTGTACATCTACTATTAATTCTTCGTTTTGATCCTGTTTCTTAGACATCTTATTTCTTGATTTTCGAAGCGGCAAAAATAAGTTTTTTTTAGTTCCGACAAATTTTTTGAAGCAATATGTTAACACAAGTCCTTTGGCTATTTTTGCACAAGCATGCATCTAAAAAATATTCAACTTTTAAACTTTAAAAACTGCGAAGAAATTAAGCTCGACTTTTCTTCAAATATCAACTGTTTTCTAGGAAATAATGGAGAGGGAAAAACCAACTTGCTTGATGCAATATTTTACCTTTCATTTTGCAAAAGTTATTTTAATCCTTCTGATTCTCAAATTATTCGACATGATGAACCTTTTATGGTATTACAAGGAGAATTTGATATAAAAGGGAAAAATGAGAGTATTTATTGCGGTATTAAAAGAGGACAGAAAAAGCAATTTAAAAGAAATAAGAAAGAATACGAAAAACTAGCAGATCACATTGGTTTAATACCTTTGGTGATGATTTCTCCTGAAGATTCTCTATTAATATTAGAGGGAAGTGAAGTTAGAAGACGGTTTTTAGATTTAATTATCTCTCAATATGACCGAAATTACCTTGATTATTTAATTCAATATAATAAAGCTTTGTCGCATCGAAATCGATTGCTTAAAAAGTTTATGGAAACAAGGCAGTTCGATGTGGCAAGTTTAGAAGTTTGGGATGATCAATTGCTTCGTTTTGGCACACCAATATTTGAGGCTCGAAATCTTTTTATTCAAGAGTTTATTCCGCTATTTCAAAAGCATTATGATTATATCAGTAATAAAAAGGAGCAGGTGAATTTGGTTTACGAATCTAAATTGATAGAACATAAATTTGAAAATTTATTAATCGAAACAAGGGATAAAGACAGAAGAAGAACCTACACGAATGCTGGAGTTCACAAAGACGACTTGTCTTTTGAGCTTGGCGGTAAACCCATAAAGAAATTTGGTTCACAAGGTCAGCAAAAGACCTTTTTACTGGCTTTGAAATTGGCTCAAGCAGAATTTTTGAAAAGCATCAAAAAAATTGCCCCAATCTTGCTTTTAGATGATATTTATGACAAATTAGACGAATCAAGAATTTCTAAATTGATGGAAGTTGTTCAAGATAAATTGTTTGGACAAGTCTTTATTAGCGATACACATCATGACCGTTTGCCAAAATTATTTACCAATTTAAAAACAGAACATAAGGTTTTTAAAATTAAAGCTGGGGAGGCATTAACATATGAGTGATCAAAATCAAAAGCCATTACGAGAGGTAATTAACCAAATGCTTAGAACATATGGCTTGGGAGACAAATTAGACGAAATGAGTTTAATTAAAAGTTGGGAAGAAGTGGTAGGCAAAATGATTGCCAAGCACACTACAGAAATTTATTTCAAAAAAGGTACACTCTACATAAAACTAGATTCATCTACAGTTCGCCAAGAGCTTTCTTATGCTAAAACCAACTTAATAGAAAGTTTAAACCGAAAGGCTCAGAAAAGAATGGTAAGCGATATCATTTTTAAATAAATTTGATGCGATGAAATTTTTAGGTGAATTTTTATTAAAAAGGAAAAAGTCCAAACTGACTAGAGAGGTTTACTTTAAGAATTTAGAAAGCACAAAAACAGCTTTGATAATTTACGATTGCACTGATAAGGCACAATCTCAAAAGGTTAGGGATTTTATCCGATACTTCAAAGAAGAAAGGTTGCAAGTTGATAGTATTGGATATTTCTCAAAACTTGGCAAAAATGTAAGTAAACCGGCAGATGAGAACAATTTTTATTACTACGATAGAAAAGATTTAAATGCCTATAAATTTCCCAAAAGGCAAGAATTAATCAAATTAATAAAGAAGCAACACGATTTGATGATTGACTTAAATCTAAAAGCAAACTTTTCGCTAAAAGTATTATCAAGTCTTTCAAATGCAAAATTTAAAGTAGGACCAAACCACCAGTATGGAAATGAAACCTTTGATTTAACGCTTGATATTCAGGAACAAAGGTTAGATTATTTAATTGAACAAATGAAGGTCTATTTAAACATGATAAATAAATAATATGGAAGCATTAAAGGGTACTGGAGTAGCATTAGTCACTCCATTTAATTCGGATGGAACAGTTGACTTTGTTGGATTAACTGCATTAGTTGAGCATGTTATACAAGGCGGTTTAGACTTTTTAGTTGTTTTAGGAACAACTGGAGAAACAGCAACACTTGAAATGGATGAGCAAATTGCTATTTTAAGCCATGTAAAAAAGGTAAATAATGCTAGAAGACCAATTGTTTTGGGCATAGGAGGAAACAATACAGCTCAAGTTATTTCTAACTATCAATCTTTTGATTTAGAAGGTGTAACGGCTATTTTAACAGCAAGCCCTTATTATAATAAACCAACACAAGAAGGTATTTATCAGCATTATAAAGCCATTGCAAGCATTTCTAGTTTGCCCATATTATTATACAATGTGCCAGGAAGGACGGCTTCAAATATGACAGCCCAAACGACATTGCGTTTAGCCAATGATTTCGAAAACATCATTGGAATTAAAGAAGCTTCGGCCAATATGGATCAAGTGATGCAAATTTTAAAAAACAAACCGGATAATTTTTTCTTGACCTCTGGTGAAGATGCTCTTGCATTTCCTATTAGTATTTTGGGTGGAGTAGGTGTAATTTCAGTTGTAGCCAATGCTTATCCCAAGCAATATTCAGATATGATTCGAGCGAGCTTAATGGGAGATCTAGCAACTGCTAGAAATTTACATTATCAATTATTAGACTTCACCAATCTAATGTTTGAAGAAGGAAATCCAGGCGGTATAAAAGCAGCTTTAAAACACTTGTCTGTTTGCAATGATTACCTGAGATTGCCTTTGTGGAGGGTAAGTGATTGTTTAAATGAGCGTATTCAACAAGCGGTAAAAGAAATTAGCTAAGATGTAGTTTATTTCTTCTTAAACCCATAAAGGTTTTGAGAAATAAAATCACTTGGGAAACTCTCATCACCTTCAAAACCCAATTTTTCGTTGGCATTTGGCTTGGGAATATAATTGGTTTTAAAGAGATAATCCCACAAGCTTAAGCTAATTCCAAAATTCACTCCGTATTTATTAGGCAAAGTATAAGCATGATGATATAAATGCATGACTGGATTGTTGAAAACATATTTCAGTGGACCCCAAGTAATTTTAACATTAGAATGGTTGATATGACCAATGGTAATGGCAATGAAATGAACGATATAAGCTTGTTCGGGTTCAAAACCGCCAAGTAACATGACAGCTAATGTTTTAAAGGGTTTATAAAATATGTTTTCCATCCAATGGTATCTTAAATGAGCTGCAAATCCCATTTCTTTAACCGAGTGATGTACTTTGTGGAAATTCCAAAGAAACTCGAAACGGTGTAATAAAACATGGGTAAACCATTGAACAAAATCTAATAAAATAAAGAATATTAAGAGCTGTAGGATAGGAGAGAGCTCATTTATTGAAAGTAAAGCAAAAGAGTTGATGCTGATACCAATAGTAGAAAAAAGCTGTTCTAGGATTGCATAAAATCCACTGATAAAAATGGCAAAAATGAAAAAGTTGAAAAACATGTAAAAGCCATCTAGCCAAAAATCTTTTCTAATAATGGATTGATTTTTTCGCCAGGGGAAAAGAATCTCTAGGCTCCATGCTAACAGAGAAATTAGGATTAAACCATAGAAAAAGTTTTGATACCAAGGAACATTCATGAGTATGCTCTGAATGGTCCAATTGAAAGTATTGACGATAGATTCAAAAAAAGTGTACAGCAATTTCATGCTGCAAAGTTAACTTGTAATTTATGTTTCAGTGTAGTTTAGGTTACAAAGACTTAGAAGAATATTATTTATTTAAAAATCAATTTTCCTATTGATAATGTTTCATTGGCTTTAGTTGTTATGGTGTAAATGTAAATGCCAGAATCTAAGCCATTTCTATTGATTATGTGCTTATTACTAGTGATTACAGATGTATAAATTTTTTCACCTAGTAAATTGTATATGGTCAAATTTAAATGATCGCTAATTAGAATGGAGCTTATATTTAATGTGGCTGAAGTTGCAGCTGGATTTGGAGAAATACTGAATTCAGAAGTATTAGCTAATTTCGATATACCAGTTGGTAAGGAATTGCAGAAAGCGGTATTAATAGAGCTGCCGTTTTCAGTTCTCAATAAGAGTTTTTTGCCATTTGAAATATTGTACCAAGTATATTCATAAGAATTTGGCCCAAGGTTGTTCGTTCTTAACTCAGTTACCAAAGCGACGTTGGTAAATGTTCCTTGAGGCAAAATCAAAGTGCCAAATCCACTAAAAGTAACAGTTCTTGTACCTACTTGATAGCTGCTAATAGTAGTTGCATTACTGTAGTTTGTTTTGGCATATGTATCAGTAAAACTTTGTCCATAAGTAAAAGGGAATATCAATTTTTTGTCAGGGTTTTGAAAAATTTCATGAGAAGAACTCGGTTCATAAGTCCCCCAACTTATAACGCTATCGGAATTAAAATGAACAAAATCATAACCCAAAAATGCAGTTAAAGCTGGGTCATAGAAACTGTAATTGCTATTTGGGTATAAACTTGCGTAAGGAGTACTTGTAGTTGCAGAATATGAAAAGTGAATGATTGGAGTACCCGATTTCACTAGTAAGTTCGATGCATTCCAAATAACACTTGAACCTGTTGTGGTTTTTAAAGTTGGACTAAAGGAATTATTCTCAGCAAGATTAACCGAGATTGTATCGTTTATGGCTTTAGAAAAGTTATTGTAGGTTATGGTTTGTCCAATAACACATATTTTAGTTAAAACTGCTAAAATTGTAATTCTTGCTTTCATAGTATCTATCCTGTTTATTAAGATTATATGAATCAAAGTTGAAACCTTTATTTGGACAAGGCAATACGCAAAAAGTAGTAATCTAAATTAGGAATTATAATCGATGGGTCTTATTTATAGCTTCTGTTCGAGAATTCACTTGTAGCTTTTCATAAATATTTCGAATGTGAGTTCTTACAGTTTCGGTGCTAATAAACAAATGATTAGCGATTTCTTTATACCGATAGCCTTTATCTAGTAAATCTAATATTTCAATTTCTCTGGTTGATAATTTTTTTAGTTCCGAATTGGTTTTTGTTGCTTGAAATGAGTTGACAATTTTTCTTGCAATATGACTACTCATAGGAGACCCACCTTTATGAATATCTATGATAGCATCTAGTAATTTGAGCGGTGTAGTGGTTTTAGTAATGTAGCCATTTGCTCCTACTTTTAAAGCGTTAAATACAGAATCTGAATCATCAAAAGAAGTAAACATTAGAAATTGAGTTTTTGGACAAATTGGATTTAAGTATTCAACACACTTAATTCCAGAAATTCCAGGAAGATTTATATCCATTAGAACAACATCTATACCTAATAATGGTATTTCTTTAATAGCTTGTTCTGAATTACTATAAGTATGCTCACAACTAAATCCATCGCTTTCATTTATAAAGAGAGCAATTCCTTCTCGAATGTGTTTTTCATCTTCTACAATACAAACAGATAGCTTCATACTTCAAAATTAGATAAAGGTATTGCATCAAATTGTAACATTAAAGTAGTATTCGATTCTGTTTTAATTGATCAATTAAAATTTCAATGAGTATTATTGTTCCAATGGTTGAGTTACTTTCTATTTTAAATTTACCACCGATTGATTCTATTCTCTCAGTCATATTTTTTAAACCATTTCCTTCTATAATAATCGAATTAACCAATCCCAAGTTTGCAATTCCTTTGCCATTGTCTTTTATCATTAAAATGAAAATCCCCTGACTTATTTCTATTTTTATTTCAATCAATCTAGCATTAGAATGTTTTATAATATTATTTAACGCTTCTTTAACTGTCATAAAAACATCACGATAGCTTTCTTTTGAAATGGGAAAATCAATTATGTTTTGAGTTAAATTAAAATTTAGCTCTGCAGGATAATCTTCTAGGTAATCAGATGCATACTCTCTAATTCTAGAAATCAATCCCAGCATAGTAGTGTTTTCGGGATTTAGTATCCAAATTAAATCCCTCATACTTTCAATAATTTTTGATGAAGAATCAACTATAGTTTGAATATTCTCAGTTGATTTATAGCTTAATTCTTTATCATTTAAAATTATAGCACTTAAAAAATTAATTTTAGATAAACCGGAACCCAGGTCATCATGTATATCTTTTGCAATGCGTAAGCGTTCTGTTTCCTCAGCTTTTTTAATTGCCAGCTCTTTTTCTAAATTAGTTTTCAATTTTTGTTTTTGTAAAATAAAAAACACAGAAATTGAAGTTAAAATGATGACTATTCCACTTGTAGCTATTAAAATATTTTTTGAAAATATTAGTGATTCTTGTGTTTTCAGTTGAGTTGTTTTTATTAAATCACTTTGTTCTAGTAATCTAATTTTAAGCTCTTTCTTTTCAGTTTCATATTTTGTCTGCATTTCAACAATTTGATCTACCTTTTTTTTATCTAAAACTTTTTCTTTTAGCTTTTGATACAATTTGTAGTTCTCAAGCGCTTTAGAGCTGTTATTTATTAACTCATACGTCTCGGCTTTTTTTAAATAAATTTCCAATAATTGATCATTTATTGATTTTAAAGGTTCTAAACCTTTCTCAGCTAGTTTTAAATATTCTAGAACAAGTGATTTATCTTGATTAGTATGAGCTAAACTATTAGCCATATTTATATATGCTAAGTTTATTCCAACAGAATTTTTTAATTTTTTTTGAATATTTAATTCTCTTGAATAATATTTAAAAGCAATATCATATTCATTTGAAGCAGTAAATACTTCTCCCAATGCATTTAAACAAATCCCAATACTTAATTGATCTGAGTTTTGTTCGAGATTTTTCAATGAATTCAATAAATGAAACTTTGCCGAATCTATCTTCCCAACATGAAGGTAACATTTCGCTAGATTAATGTATAAATTATACTTAATTTCCTTTTGATCATATTCTATGCACTTCTTAATACCCAACCTAGTTTGGAGCTCAGCATTTTCATAATCGTTTAGGCGCATATAAATATCCCCAATATAAAAATGAATTCGAGGATTGTAACTATCTTGCTTTTCTAGAATTTTATATGCAAACAAGTACTGATTTAAAGCTTTTTTATAATCTCCTTTTAGTTTATGAATTAGTGCGATGTTAGAAAGTGTTAAAGCCATTTTGGATGTTGAACCCATCTTTGTAGCTAATTTATAAGATTCTAAATGGTAGTATAATGCAGAATCGTATTCACCTAATGTTTCATAAGAATTTGCTATTCCATTATAAGCATTTAATTGGAAGAATAAATTATTGTTTTGAATTGAAAGGGAATAACATTCTTTTCCATATTTAATTCCTATTTCTGGATTAATTAAGCTATATTCAAAACTGAGTGTGTATAATATTTTAAGTTTTTCTTCAGTATTAGTTGTCTTTTTTAGAATAGATTGTATGCTATCTAAGTAGGTATTATTTGTAGCTAGTAAAGAATTGTAAAGCATTAGAGAATAAAGGAAGAAAAAAAATCTTTTACTTATTAAACCCTTCATATCGGATAATGATTACAAAAACTTAAAAAACTTTAATGTTTTATCGCATTGGTTTTCAGTAAATTAATTGATATTTTAAAACAATGCTACCAAATGTAATCAAAATTTATCTTCGTTAAAACGAATATATTATTTCTATGAATTAGAAGCCATTTAGAAATTCATACCCTGAATTAATAAAGGGTGTTAATTGCTATTTTTACCAATCAATAGGTCTATAATCTTTCAAGAATTTACCACACCAATGCTTTCCAGTGTTGATACCATCAAACAAAGGGTCTAAAACACGTGCAGCGCCATCAACTATGTCTAATGGAGGTTGAAAGTCATGAACCTCTTTCTTTTTGTTTGCTAATTCAACAGGGTCTTCGTCGGTAACCCAACCGGTATCAACAGCATTCATATAAATGCCATATTTAGCAAAATCGGAAGCTGAAGTGTGTGTCATCATGTTTAAAGCGGCCTTTGCCATATTGGTATGCGGATGGCGATCTTCTTTATGCCAACGATGAAATTTACCTTCCATTGCTGATACATTAATTATGTGTTTAACGCCAGTGTTTTCCTTTTTCATGATATTAACCAAGCGATTCACTAAGACAAATGGAGCTACTGAATTGACTAATTGCACTTCTAGCATTTCATTGGTGTGAATTTCTCCAAGTCTCAAACGCCAACTATTTGTTTTACGCAGGTCAACTTGTTGTAAATCGGCATCTAACTGGCCTACCGGGAAAACCTCTTGACTAGGTAAAGTATCATCTATACTATAAGGAATTTGAGAAAGTTTAGCAGATGCATGTAATCCAATACCCAGTTGTTTTCCATGCCAACTAATAGGTAGGTTCTTTTGCTCTTTCTCAGTAAAACTAGCATTTAATTTATGTAGTTCTTTGATGCAAGTATCATGATCGGCCAACAAGTCTTGAACAGCTTGAGGAAGTTTATCCATCGCTAATTCTTCGTTTGGCATCAGATGCTGATAAAACCCTGAAGGTCTGCGCACCGTTTGAGCTGCATTATTTATTAAAATATCGAGTTTATCGTATTTCTGTTCGATGTAATTGCAAAAGATTTCTACACTAGGAATATGCCTTAAATCCAGTCCGTGAATGTGTAATCGATTTTTCCAAAGTTTATAATCTGCTTCTTTAGCAAATCGCAAGGCTGAGTCAACTGGAAATCGAGTAGTGGCAATTACCGTGGCTCCAGCTCGAAGCATAAGCAATGTGATATGATAACCAATTTTTAACCTGGAACCAGTTACTAAGGCTACTTGATCTGTTAAATCAGCCGTTTGGAATCGTTTGGCATAATTAAAATCACCACATTCTTTGCACATGGTATCGTAAAAATGATGCAAGGTGTTGAACACTTCTTTGCACACATAGCAATTTCTCGGAGATTCCAATTCAATTTCTGCCTCTTTTTCGAGACCCGTGAGAGATATCATTTTAGGAGATACAAATATGCTTGCATCTCTTGCCGAGCGAATGCCCGTCGTGTTTCTAGCGAATCTATCTTTCTCTTTTAATTTTCGTTTTTGTGCTTTTTTAGCTTCTTTTTTTCGCCTCCCAAATTCCTCTCTACTTGGTCTAGAAAAAAGTCCCGCAGCTTTAATTAAGGCAATGCGTTGCTCTTTTGGAATTTCAAATATTTGATTGGTGTTTGAGTTTAGTTTTTCAAGAATTTCCAGACAAAGATTAATCTCTTCCTGACTGATATTGTCCGTTTTTTGCTCTATATTTTTATCAGCCATGCATTTATTTTGAACACGAAATTAGCTATAAATAACATGCTAATTGAATTTTATATTTTCACTAAAGCGTATAAAAAATTATAATTTAAATGGTAGTTAATAAGCTTTTTAAATTTTGGAAAATAAATTATTTAGGAAGATAGTGATCAAATTTTAAGTTTAAATAATGTAAATGATCATGATCTATTCACAACCTAATATGGAAAAGTCAATTGGTTATTAATGAAATTTGATGCTTTCATGCTTAAATTTGCAAATTATTAATAAAAAAAGCATTCAATGCACGTAATAACACCACTGAGGTTTAAGAATCCATCACAAAACGAATTTGTAAAAACCTTAAGAAAAAGAGTAGATGCTTATTTCAAAGAAAATAATCTTAGCAAAACAGGAGGTCTTTCATTAAAAATTAAGGCTGTATTTATGTTTTTGCTCTACACGATTCCATATTTTGTTTTAGTTACTTCAAGCTATTCTAATATTTATATTGCATGGGCAATGACAGTATTGATGGGCTTTGGAATGGCAGGTATCGGGTTTTGTGTAATGCACGACGCCAATCATGGTAGTTTCTCCAATAAAAAATGGCTGAATAAATTTATGGGTTTTTCATTGAATTTTTTAGGTGGAAATGTCAATAATTGGAAGGCTCAGCATAATATTATGCACCATACTTACACCAATATTGAAGGGTATGATGAAGATATTCAACCTGCTTCACTTTTAAGATTTTCTCCCCATGCAGAAAAAAAGAAAGTTCATCGTTATCAATATATCTATGCTTGGTTTTTATATGGTTTAATGACTTTATCATGGACTTTTGCTAAAGACTTTGTTGATGTCAATCGATATGAAAAGAGAGGTCTTTATAAGCAATTAAAGACAACTTATAGAAAAGAATTAACTCAAATAATTCTGACAAGAATTATGTATTTTGCTTATATGGTAGCAATTCCATTAATTTTTATGGATATTGCTTGGTGGCAGTTGATTATTGGATTTCTTACTGTTCATGTAACTGCTGGTGTAACTTTAGCTTCTGTTTTTCAAATGGCGCATGTAATGGAAGATACAAAATATCCTTTACCTGATATTGATAATGTTGTAGGAGACCAATGGGCAGCTCATCAGTTAAATACGACATTAAACTTCGCACACAAAAATAAAGTGTTGTCATGGTTTGTAGGCGGTTTGAATTATCAAATAGAGCATCATTTATTTCCAAACATCAGCCATATACATTATAAAGACATTGCTCCGATTGTCAGAAAAACTGCTAAAGAATTCAATCTACCTTATTATAGCATAGATACATTTAGAAATGCTCTAGTAGCGCATGGTAGAATGTTATATGTTTTGGGGAGATAAAAGTTGAGTTGTTTTAAAAGATAGACAGAGATTTATAGTGATCATTAAAATGAAGCAGTGTGGGTTATCCTCGCTGCTTTTTTATTTGTATAACTCAATAAGCATTATTATCAATTCAATTGAATAAAAAAATAGAGCTCTAGGTTTTAATCTAGAACTCTATAACATTAGAATATGAACTTGTTTACTCTATAATAATTTTTTGTTGTTGAATGTCTCCTTTTTTGTTGGTGAGACTAATAAAATAGATACCGTTTGCCAAGTTTGTGCAAACCCAAGTAGGGAGCTTAGAACTAGCAAAGTTGTAATTAGTTTTTTCATAGCTTTAAAGTTTAAATTTGATTTTAGGGGATAGATGTAGTAAAAATAATCAGTCCTTTAATGACTATAAAAGAGCTGTTTACCTTAATTTATATCAGATAAAAACTTATTTTGATGCCGATCTTGATATTGTTTAATTTACCTTCAGATTACATTTAAAATCACAGGTGTCCGATAAAGCTTATATAAAAATTATTAGAAAAGCTTAGCCAATTCGAAGATTTTATTGCTTTTTGATAAGGGCTGAGTTTTTTTGTTTTACTTTTTGCACATCAAAAAATAAACTAAAACCCAATAGAACATCAAAATTAGATGTTTGTCGGACAATCATGATTTAAAATAGAAAAGAGTCTATATTTTTTACTATTTGCAAAGCACATATTATTTAATAATAAATTCTAAAATCTAGAGAGAAATTTTAAAGCAAGTATTTGTTTGTTTTCTTAACTTCAGTAGTTAAATTTTATAATAGTTTTAAGATAGTAACTTGATGTGATAAGTAATTGTTTCTGAATAAGCCTTTTATAAGAAATTACTTTGACTTGCCATTCAATTTGCTTTGTTTAATTTTGCAACTCATTAAATAAACAATATTTGAATAATTTTAAACAACTAGGACTTTCTGATAATTTAGTAAAAGTTTTAGAAGAAATTGGTTTTACAAAGCCAACCCCAATACAAGAACAAGCAATTCCTATTTTATTAATTAATAATCCGACTGATTTTATTGGTCTGGCACAAACTGGAACTGGCAAAACAGCCGCTTTTGGTTTACCGTTAATTGATTTGGTTGATAGTAATAATAAAGCTACTCAAGCTTTAATAATGGCACCCACTAGGGAGCTTGGCCAACAAACTGCCAAACAGTTGGTTGAATTCTCTGCAAAATACAAATCCTTAAACGTTGAAGTCGTTTATGGTGGTGCAGCAATAACAAATCAGATTAAAGCATTAAAAAATCCAACTCAAATTGTAGTAGCAACCCCAGGTCGTTTGTTAGATTTAATTCGCAGAAAAGCAATAAAGTTAGACAATGTAAAACATGTGGTTTTAGATGAAGCCGACGAAATGTTGAACATGGGTTTTAAAGAAGACATTGATGATATTTTGTCAAACATTAAGGTAGAACACTCTACTTGGTTGTTTTCTGCAACTATGCCTAATGACATTCGCAGGATTGTCAAAAAATACATGACAGATCCTAAAGAAATAGCGATCAATACAGAACAAAAGAGTAATGAAGACATTACCCATCAATATGTAATTACTAAGGTTGGTGATAAATTAGCCGCAGTAAAACGTTTTATGGACATTCAACCTGATTTAAGAGGGATTTTATTTTGCCGAACTAGACGTGAAACTCAACAAATTAGCGATGATTTAAGTAGTCAAGGTTATGGCGTAGAGGCGCTTCACGGTGAATTATCTCAAGCACAAAGAGATTCGGCAATGAGAAGGTTTAAGTCTCGTTCTATGCAATTATTAGTAGCAACTGATGTGGCTGCTAGAGGAATTGATGTGAGTGATTTAACCCATGTTATTCATCATACATTACCAGACCAATTAGAGGCATACACCCACAGGAGTGGAAGAACTGGAAGGGCTGGGAATAAAGGTATTTCTTTAGCTTTAATCAACCCAAGAGAAGGAAGAAGAGTCAATGAGTTGGAACGAATGTTAAAGATTTCGTTTGAGAAAATTGCTGTTCCAAGCGCAGATATGATAAAAGATATTCGCCTTAACAAATGGGCTGACCAATTAATTCATGCAAAAATTGATAAAGGGGTTGATGAATATTTAGAAGTTTTGTTGCCAAAACTTGAAAGTTTAAGCAAAGAAGATATTTTAAAGGTGCTAATTTCTAAAGAATTGGAAACTTTAATGAAACAAGACTTCTCAGGTGGGGATATTAATCAGTCAAGCTCAGGAAAAGATTCAAATTCTAGATCTGAATCAGGCGATAATCGTTATTTTATAAACATCGGTACTGATGATGGATTATCTAAAGTTGATTTGTTAGATTTTTTAAGTGAAGTTAGTGGTGTAAACCGTAAGCACATTGGAGATATAGCAGTCCAACAACGTCGTGCATTTTTTAACATTGAAACTGGACAAACCAAAGGATTTGAAGCCAAGTTTGAAGGTTTAGAAATGGAAGATGGACGAGCCATTAAAGTAAATATTGAAAACAATCGAAGTGGCGGCGGTGGCAGAAGCAACAACAGAGGCGGAGGTGGATACCAAGGTCGTAGAGATGGTGGACGTCAAGGAGGAAGAGGAAATTCGAATCGAAATTCACCTAGCGGAGGTAGAAATAACAGAAGCAGAAGCGGAAATCGAGGTAGGAGATAAAATTTAAAAGCGAAGGTTTTTATTGATTTTTTTTGTATAGTTGTATTCAAATACTATATCATGAACACACAAATAAAAACACCGACTTGGTTTACAGTTGTAGCAATTCTAGCAATCATATGGAATTTAATGGGTATTATGGCCTATTTAGCTCAAGCTTTTATGCCTCCAGAAGCGTTAGAAAGTTTAAAACCAGAAGTACAAGAGGCCTATAAAAATGTACCTGCATGGGCAACAGCAGCTTTTGCATTGTCTGTTTTTGGTGGTTTTTTTGGCAGTCTATTTCTTTTGTTGAAAAAGAATATTGCTAAAATTTTACTTTGGATTTCACTGATTTCTATTATCATCAATGATTTTTATAACTTTATCATGATTGACTCAATTTCACTATTTGGAATGAGTGCTTTATACATGCAAATCATTGTATTGATTGTCGCTATTCTGCTTGTTTACTTGTTTAATCAAGCAAAAAATAAGCATTGGATTAAATAAATGTTAAAACAATTTGATTAGTGTTTAATTCTGAATTCCAATAGAAAGTATTCGTCTTCATTTGAGGCTATTTTCCATTTGAAAATAGTTGCATTCAAATCATTGATTGTAGCTAAAGTTTCCCGCAAACCTTAGCAGATTTTTTAACTTCTTAATTCCTATCATGGATAGGGGAAAGATTATTGAAGAATTAGAAAGGATTTTCTTATTCTTTTAATTTTTAGAAATGGTTGAAGACTTCTATTAATGGGTTATAATTTCAATAAGGTTTGGAAACTATCTATTTTGTTTTTTATATATGTATAGTGTTTGTTCGTGAATACTCTGTATAAATAAATCGAATATTTCGATAAAGTGATTAGCAAGATTGAATGTAGGGTAAACTGGATCTGAACTTTGTTGATCGGGGTTAAAAACTGTCATGAATAATGATGAGTGAACGATTTTATGTCTTTTTTGTATTAAGTCTTGTATTTCTTCTAATAACGTAATTTCAATGCCTAAGTCCTTTACAAAGTTGATGTTAAGGCCTTTTTTGAACGCTAATTTTGATTTCTTATAATTCTGAAAATCGATTTTTCTTTTTTCAATAAAATGTTGTGTTGGTGATATGTTAAGTATTTCAGCATCTTTTATAATAATTTCAATTTCATTATTATCTTTTTCATTTCTAGATAGAAAAGCATCCGCAAGGTTTTTAAAGTCAACTTTTATACCTTCTTCCTCCAATTCTAAAAAACGGGACTTAGAATAACTTTCAAAGCCCATTACAAGCATTACAATTACCATATTTACTACAACTGGTATGAAAGAATAATCATTCTTAGGAGGACTTCCCGTCATTAGGACTTTTGCGGCCTTTATGACAAACCTCCAAGATTCAATCGCTGAATTCTTAAAATGAGTCTTTCCATTAACATACATTTCAATTCCATGGATGTTGTTCGTATAACTAATAATAGAGCCATCTGTAGCAATGCTAAATTGAAGGGGGGAAGGTTTACCTACTGCGTGAACTAAATTAGATTTATTGGGAACGCCCATGCTTAGACTAATTTCTTTTGGTGACCAAACTAAAAATAATTTAAAATTTTCATCAGGTTTAAATTGATCAATGTTTATAGAAGCCATTCTAGTACCTGTACCGGGAGATGAATGATAGAAATTAATATTTTGATATTGATCTCTTTCTATAATATAAATTAATTTTCCAGTTTCTAATTCAAAATACTTAATTTTGTTATCTTTATTTTCGAAGAGTCCAATGAATTTTATATCAAAAATTGCAGTACCTTCAGGTGTTTTTAAGTTTTGAATTAATTCCTTGGCTTTTTCTTTTGAGATTTCCTCTGAAAGATGCATAGTTGTATTGGTAAAAGTTTTTTAAAGATTAAAATTAGACCTATTTATTTTATCATGAAATCAACTCGTTTCCTTTATTAATACTCCCTGAATCATCAGCGCAAAACCAACAACTAGCATCGGAGCAATTAAATTATACCACAAATATCCAATTTGTATAATCTCCAAGCGGTTCATGGTAAACAAGGCAATGATGATGATTTGAGAAATTATTGCAGCAATAAAAACCGCTTGACCTTTAATGAATTTAATAAAAAAGGCAACTAAAAATATCCCCAAAATAGTTCCATAAAACAAAGAACCCAAGATATTTACAGCTTCAATTAAGTTTTCGAATAAACTTGCCATAGCTGCAAAACCAATGGCAAAAAGGCCAAATAATAGAGTGAATAATTTTGAGCTTTTCAAATAATGCACTTCAGAGCCATTCTTTTTAACATTTCGTTTATAAATATCAACAGTAGTGGTAGAAGCTAAGGCATTCAATTCGGCAGAAGTAGAAGACATCGCTGCCGAGAAGATAACTGCTAATAGCAAACCTACTATCCCAATGGGCAAATAATTGATAACAAAAGTGATGAAGATATAATCATCGTCTTCGGTTTCTGCCTTAGGGTTTGCTTTCTTGATTAAGTCTTTACCATCTTGCATTAAAAGTCGCTCCTCAGCGTGAAACCCTTGAATCATTTTAGCAACTTCTTCTGGTTGCTCTGTGTCTTTGTATTGAAGAATTAAATCGTGCTTAGCATCAAAAACCATTTTTTGTTTGACTTGTAATTCTTCATATTGTTCTGCGTATTCACTTTGCATCACTTGATCTACATTCGCTTGGTTAAAATGGAGTGGAGGCATCACAAATTGATAAAACAAGAAAACCAAAATTCCTACAAACAGAATAAAAAACTGCATCGGAATTTTAAGCAATCCGTTAAACATCAAACCTAATCGGCTTTCCTTAACAGAACTTCCACTTAAATAGCGTTGAACTTGACTTTGATCAGTTCCAAAATAACTTAATTGCAAAAACAAACCACCGATAATTCCCGACCAAATATTGTATTTGCTGCTGGGGTCGAATTTCCAATCGATGACTTCCATTTTATCCATAATTCCCGCAACTTCAATTCCTTGCGAAAAACTTAAGTTGTCGGTGAGATAAGAAATCAAAAAACCTGCGGCGATAAACATACCTAAGAAAATAATTCCCATTTGTTGCTTATGCGTTTGACTGACTGCTTTAGTTCCTCCGGAAACGGTGTAAATTATAACTAAAGCACCAATAAATAGGATGGTGAAATTTAGACTCCAACCAATGATTTGAGAAAGAATAATGGCAGGTGCATAAATGGTTATTCCAGCAGCTAATCCACGTTGCAATAAAAATAAAGAAGCGGTTAAAAAACGAGTTTTATTGTCGAATCGAGATTCTAAAAACTCATACGCTGTATAGACTTTTAACCTATAATAGAGTGGAATAAATACCGTTGAAATTATAATCATGGCTAAAGGCAAACCGAAATAGAATTGCACAAAACCCATTCCTTCCATGTATGCCTGACCTGGAGTTGACAAAAAAGTTATGGCTGAAGCCTGAGTTGCCATAACCGACAAACCGATTGTCCACCAATTCGATTCTTTTCCACCCAATAGGTAGCCTTCAATATTTTTTGCACCACGTGTTTTCCAAACACCATATACCACTATGGTAAATAAGGTTCCCAACATGATTAACCAATCAATCCAACCTAAAGCATTCATCCGTTAAATGTATTAGTAATCCATATAAAAAGTAGAATTAAGAAAAGCTCAAATCCTAAAATAAACAGATACAAGCCGCTCCACTTCTTAAAGAAAGGAGGTTTGTCGTTGATGTCATTGGGTTTATTTTCCATAAGAAATCATGTTTGTTAATAAACGATAAGCACCCGGCACACCAGCAGGCAATTGGCGGAAAAATGAAATACCAGTATAAATAAAATGGCCTTTTCCATAATCGGCAACTAAAATACTTCCAGCTTGAGGCTCTTCGCCAGGATCATTCCAGGCTATTATGCTTTCGTATTGTTTATCCCATTCATCGGCAAAATACAAACCTCTTTCTTGAACCCATCCCTCAAAATCTGCTTGGCTTATTTTATTTGGAGTGTTTAATAAAGGATGTTTAGGCTTTAAAAATGTTGGTTCAGCTTCTTCTTTCGTTACTCTATTTTTTGAAAGTTGAAATGGATATGGGCCTATTTCATCAGCCTTTAAGCCTCGATTAGTATTGTATTGAACAATTACATTTCCACCACTTTTAACAAACTCATTTAAGATAACATTGCCATTTTTCATGCTTGCTTCCGTATTGTATGCCCTAATGCCAACAATGATTGTTTGAAACATCGACAAATCCATAATGGCTAATTGGTCTGCATGAAAAGAAACAACATTAAATCCTATCTGCCCTAAGTTATCTGCCACTTCATCACCGCTGCCTATAACATATCCTATTGATTTTACCGTTTTTTTGATGTCCATTTTAACTACTTTGGCCTTTGCTCTTGGAAACAATATTTGTGGTTTTATATGTGGATAATTAACTCGTTGAACAGATTGGGCAAACATCTTTTCAAATTGAAATGAAATCTCGCCAACTGAAGAATGAACAGGTGGTGTTAAATGGAAACTCACTGACTGCTGTTCTCCCTTAAATTTTAAGCTAAATGGAATAGAAGTTGGCTCTACTTTCCAACCCTCAGGAGCCACTAATTTAAGTGTTTTGTCCATTACACTGTCTTTATTTCCTTCTAATAAAACATCAACTCGTTGGGCCTCATTTGTAGAAAAAATAAATACTTTTTCCGCTGGAGTAGCAGTGACTTCAGGGCTGACAATTAGATCACGATGTAATTCCCCGTCAACACGATCAGTCCATTTATAATCGATGGCCTGCTTGAACGGGATATCTATTCCTGCAATATTTAATACATAGCTAAATTCTATATTGGGAATATTTTCGGGCATACCATATTGTGCAGGCCAATTGGGAAGCAATTCATCTACAAAAGATAATTCATGCTCTTTGTTGATGGGTATGTTTAACCAATAGGGATTTGAAGGATTTATTGCAATTTCGTGAGTAAAAGTAAATTTTGTCAACTCATTTTCTTCCAACTCTATACTTGAATAATTTGTGTCAATTGAAGGTTCAATGGATTTGATAAATACTGGTGTTTTCGTTCTTACAATAAACTCAGCAGAGCCTTTTACTGGGCTTAGTTGAAAAGCAGGATAGTTATAATCTTCTGCTAAAAATTCTACATGTATTCCAGCTGCTGCTTGTATGATTCTTTCTAAACTGGCTAGTTTTTCTTTTGTATAAAAGGATTCTTCCAAAGACTGAATTAATTGATACAACTCAGCTAAATCTTTCACAGACTTAGAAGGGGAATTGATATCATAAGTAGCAATGATATGATTTAATTTATCCTGTATTTTTTTGCTTCCTGCTACCCTCGACCAAGTACAATTAATTCCTTCGAACAAATCCTGCTTCACTTTTTCGCCTTTGCTGTGCTTTAAATATTCTATTTGACTTCCTCTTGCTCTTTCAGCTCCAAAGCCTTGGCTTTTGTGTTGAGAGCGACTATCAGAAGCAATTTCCGAATAAGAAAGGCCTAAAATTTCACTGTATTCTCCAATGTCTATTTTAATATAATCATCAGTTTTTGCAGCTTTTTCTGGTAATTGCTTATCCCACCAAACAGAGGTATTCCATAAGATTCGTTTGGCTTGCCACACTTCAACATATTGCAGCTGTTCAGGAAATGAATTTTTGTCAGCTGCTAAGTCAAATGCTTCTTCAGCCAATAATGCCGAAGCAGTATGATGGCCATGTCCGCCTCTTGAATCAGGTGGGAAGCGGGTGACAATAACATCTGGTCTAAACTTTCGAATGGTGTAAACCACATCAGCAAGTATGGCTTGTTTGTCCCAAATCTCTAGAGTTTCTTCGGCAGTTTTAGAATAACCAAAATCCACTGCACGGCTAAAAAACTGTTCAGCACCGTCAATTTTTCTTGCTTCTAACAATTCTTGAGTTCTTAAAACGCCCATGGCATCGCCTTTTTCAATTCCAATTAAATTTTGGCCACCATCGCCTCTAGTTAAAGATAAATAAGCGGTTCTTGCTAGTTTTTCATTTTCTAACCAAGCAATTAAGCGGGTGTTTTCATCATCTGGGTGAGCAGCTAGGTAAAGTACATTGGTAACAACGTTTAATTTTTTTATCTCTTGAAGTAAGTCAGCTCCGTTTGCAATAGGTCTTTGAGCTTTCACTTGAGAAAATACAGCAGTCGTGAAAGCGAGTAGTAAAATTTTGCGCATAAAATTAATTTGAGGCATAAAAATAAGGCTTCTTACAAAGCTATCCGCTTAATCAAGGCATTAACAAATGTTAATTTGAGATTAAAGTAATAGTAATGGTTTAACTAGTTAATTATGAGTTGGTATGATGAATTTGTAAGCTCTACAAAAACTAGTGCTATTCATAAATTATGCTAAGACAACACTAAAAAATTACAAGTAATCATTTATAAATTGCGCTTTTGTATTTAATTTGTCAAGTATTATGTGGTATTTACTTCCCTTTAATCCAATGTAAAATGTATCACAAAAAGGTCATTATGTGCGTTTTTTTGCTTTATTGACCTTTTTGTAGTACATTTGATTATGGAAAGTAACTATTATGCTTATTCTGATAAAGAGTTAATACGAAAATGGGGCAAAAAACTTAGTTCATTACGTGTAAATGCTGGATTATCACAAACGGAATTAGCTCAAAAAACTGGAATGAGCAGAAGTTCAATTGCAGGAATTGAAAAAGGAAGAAATTTCTCGATAGCATCTCTAATCTCAATCTCTCGAACTCTTGAATTATTAGATGAATTCGAATTCTTTCTAAAAAAGGAAGAATTTGAATTAACTCCTATGGAAATATATGAAAAAGAAAAAAAGAGAAAAAAGAGGGGAGGATATAAAATATGAATCTATTAGAAGTTATTTTATGGGAAAACCTTGTAGGAGTTCTTGTTTGGAATGAGAAAAAAGGAAGAACTGAATTTGAATACGCTCCAGCTTTTATTCACAAGGGAATAGAATTGTCACCAATCGTAAACCCTACTTCTAAAAAAATAATTACTGCAATTCATAAATTAGAATACAGTAGCGAGAGGAGCTTGTCATTTGACACCAATAAAGGACTCCCACTTTTTATATCAGATTCGCTTCCTGATCAATTTGGAACCGAAATTTTCTTAAAATATCTCGAGAAAGAAGGTAAAAACTATAGAGACCTTAACCCTTTAGAAAAGTTAGCATATATAGGCAATAGAGGTATGGGTGCACTTGAATTTAAACCTGCAAAAAAAGTGCAAAATAGCATTGAATTATTAAACTTAAAAAAACTAAATGAACTATCCATATCACTACTAAAAAATGAACCTATAGCAAATATGGATGACATGGCAAACCTTTTTCATATAGGAACATCTCCTGGAGGAGCTCAGCCAAAAGTTTTGATAAATATCGATAATAAGACAGGCGACATTTATAGAGGTGATAGCTTACCAACAAGTAACCAAGACAGTTGGATTTTAAAATTTAACAGAGATATCGGTTTAGAATCTGATAAAGAAAGAGGTAAAATTGAATACGCCTATTACCTAATGGCTAGAGAATCTAAAATTGCTATTATGGATTCAGAATTAAAGGAATTTGAAAATGATTATTATTTTATGACAAAAAGGTTTGATCGTATTGACGGTCACAAACTTCATACTCAGACCTTACATGCATTTGCTGGTATGAATTTCAAATTACCTAACACGTATTCTTACGAACAAATATTTACCCTTCTTAATAAAATGAGATTAAATTACTCTTCTAAAGAGCAATTATTTAAAGTGATGATTTTTAATGTGATTGGTCGAAATGTAGATGATCATACTAAAAACTTCGGATTTAATATGAACAAAATTGGAGAATGGAGTTTGTCCCCTGCCTATGATTTAACATTTAGTTATAACGAGAATTTTAATAGAATTACGCCACACTTTCTCTCCATTAATGGCAAAAATATGGACATTAATTTAAATGATATTCTTCATATTGCAGAGGAATATTCTATCAAAAATCCTAAGAAGATAATTAATGAAGTCAATCAGAGTTTCCTTAATTGGAGAAGAATTGCTGAAGAATTAAATATTTCAAAAGAAACTACTGATTTTATTGCTAACAAATTAAAAACTATACCATATAAAGTAAAATGACAACTGCAGAAACACAAAGTGTTAATCAAATGAAAAGCAAAAAATAAAGAACCTTTGCGATCTCTGCGACTTTGCGGTGAAAAAAATAGGAAGTAGTATTCAAAAAAGTACCACAGAGGCACAAAGTGTTAATCAAATGAAAAGTAAAAAATAAAGAACCTTTGCGATCTCTGCGACTTTGCGGTGAAAAAAATAGGAAGTAGTATTTTCTACACTCAATTTCAAATTTTACTTATTGCTTTCCTTAAAAAGAATTTCCTCCTGTTTTCGTCGCTGGGTCACCCAAACTCAAAAATCAAATAATTTGGATAGATATTGCTGTTCTTGTGATTTGATAACAGTTGTATAATAAGTTTCATTAGTAACAGGATGCTTTACTTTTACAGCATATATTGTTTTTGCGATTTCTATGGCTTTTTCTGGACTAAGTTTAGATTCTTTTTCTTTGAGTTGGCGTTCAAGTTCTTTGTAGATTTTGTATGCTACAAATGCGATACAAATATGGGCTTCTATCCTTCGCTGTAATCGGTGATAAATGGGACGTATTTCTAGATCTGACTTGGCTATTCTAAAGGCTTTTTCTATTTGCCATAAATCTTTGTAACTGTTTAAAACTTCTTCTTTGTTTAAACTGGTATTGGTTATGTAACCTTTGAGACCATCCCATTTTTTGTCGTCTTTTATTTTCTCCTTATTGATAGATACTTGAAGAGTATTCTCAATGTGTAAAAATTTATTATATCCTCTATTATTAATGTTTGCCTTTGTGAGTTTACCTGACTTTATTTGTTTTTCTAGCTTATCTAGCCCACGTGTTCTGTTATGAGCGTCTTTTCTAGCTCTATTCTCAGAATAACTTACAATAATCTTTCTATTTGCCTCTATCTCAATTATTTTACTTTCTCCATTGACTAGCTTTAGTGCTAAAATCTTTTCTTTTAGTACACGACTTACTGATTTTATCCTGGCTCCTAAAATATATTCGTATCCCCTTTGTTCTAATAAACTAATATTATCATTAGAAAGTAATCCTGCATCAGCTACAACCACCAATTTGTCAAGGCTGTATTTTGCTTTAAAGGCGTCTATTATCGGCAGCATAGTGTGCCCTTCAAACTGATTCCCTTTAAATATCTCGTAAGCTAAAGGATAGCCTCCCTTACTTACTAGTAATCCTAAAACTATTTGAGGGTGCTGATGTTTACCATCTTTTGAAAATCCCGTTTTACGGAGTTCATCTTCACTTTCTGCATCAAAATAAACAGTGGTTACATCGTAGAATACAACTTGAATTTTGTTGTCAAGTATCTTTAAAGTGTGATCGTAACTAATTTGCTGTACAAGTTCTTTTTGTTCCTTATAAAGCTTATCCAAATATCGATAAACTACCTGAACATCAATGTTTAAAAACTGATATTTTGAAAGGTAGTCTGTTGTTTTTAGCTTGCTTGCAGGAAAACATAATCTCGCCAAGACTAGTTGTCGAAATAGATCTTGCTTAATTTCTCCAAACCCCACTTCATTAAAAATCTTACCTAATAAAAGTGTGGGACCATAAACTACAATCTGTTCTATTCCTTGTAGAACAAGCATCGTATGATGCCCATAATCTGTAAAATCTAACTCTTGAACCCCTATTTGATTTTTAATCCATGCTTCCCCTTCACGAACCATGTGCTCTATCTTCATATTATCAGAGCTGCTCCCGATAGTTTTTAGCATACGATATTTCCCTGTGCTTTTATCGATAATTTGCACACTAATTACACCACTTTTGTTTCGTTTTTTTCTAACAAACATGCCCAAAGGTAGCAAAACGCCACCCTGGGACACCCATTTTTAAGCGAAAATATTCATAAGTAATTGTCAAGCAATTATTTACAATTTGTTGCTTGTTTGATTGTCGAAGACAGGAAAGAACCTTTGCGATCTCTGCGACTTTGCGGTGAAAGAATTATGAAGTAGTATTTTCTACACTCAATTTCAAATTTTACTTATTGCTTTCCTTAAAAAGAATTTCCTTTTCGCTTCTACTTAAACTGTCGTAACCCGATTTAGATATTTTATCCAAAATGCGATCAATTTGCTCTTGCTCTTCTTTTTTCTTGGCTTTGTATTCGTAGTCAGTTCTAGTTTTCTTGTATTTAACCTTCATTTTGCTTTTTGTCGAAGGCTTAAATATAGCAAGCACGTAATCACTTGATTTTCCAACCCAAGCGGTAATGTCTTTTCCTTTTTTTAATTCTTTAGCAAAAAAGTATCCAAGTAAAGCTCCGCCAATGTGTGCTATATGACCACCTGAATTGGCATTGGATATACCAGCTAAATCAATGATAAATAAAACTGCAGCAATGTATTTTAGTTTGACGTTGCCAATAAACATAAACCGTACAATAAAATCTGGCATATAAGCTGCCAAGGCAACCAAAATTGCCATGACTGAGGCTGATGCACCTAATGCTTTTGAAATATGTGAAACACCCTGAAAAGCAGGAAATATATTAAATGCAATAATGTACAACAAAGCACCTGCAATTCCACCTGCAATATATACAGTTAATAATCTGCGTTCACCAAGAAATTGAACAAACAATTGGCCTGAGAAGTACAATAAGATCATGTTGAACAGTAAATGCATAAACTCAACATGCAAAAACATGTAACTAAAAATTGTCCAAGGTTTAATAAACAAGTCCATTAAATTTGAAGGGACAGAAAACCAAGAAGTCACAAAAGATTTTGGATTTAACTCTGAACTCATGAGCCAAAAGGGCAAATAGAGTAGTATAATACTTACAAAAACAGCTGCATTGATATAAATTAGCTTGAATAACATATTGTTATTCTTAAATTTTAAATCAAAACTATTGAAAGGATTTGTTTGCATTTCAGTAAAAAGTATTCGTATTTTTTTTCCACATTTTTATCAAAATAAAACCAAACAACATTCCGCCCAAATGTGCAAAATGTGCCACGTTGTCAGCTGGATTGTTTGAGAATCCCATATATAGTTCGAACAAACCATAAAGGGCAACAAAGTATTTCGCTTTAATTGGAATAGGTGGAATGAGCAACATCAACTGGGTGTTTGGAAATAACATTCCGAAAGCCAATAAAATTCCAAATACAGCACCAGAAGCACCAACTGTTGTCGTATTTATTAAATGATTTAACTCACCTGCAATAGGATCTGTAAAGTTTTTACCCATTTGCAAGGCAGACAAGCCTTCGTTTAATACAATTTGATAAAACTCAGGATCAACTTGTGATTTGAGGCTTAATATTCTTAATTCAATTACAATTAATTGAATTATTCCCGCACCAATTCCTGTCACCATATAATAGATAAGGAAGCGCTTTGAACCCCATACTTGTTCAAGGATTTTACCAAACATCCACAGGGCAAACATGTTAAAAAATAAATGTTGAAAACCACCATGCATAAACATATAAGTAACCAACTGATGTGGTCTGAACAAATCACTTTTCCAATGATGCAAACCTAATGTATCACCTAGGTCAATACCTGAACTGCCTGCTGCCCAAGTTCCAAAAAGCATTAAAACATTAATGATTAATAGGTTCTTAACTACCGTAGGAATATTGGCTAAGGGGTTTGAGCTGCTAAAATTCATCCTTTTTTAAATTTTTTATCTAAGTCTTCTATTGAATAATTGATGATAATGGGTTTTCCATTAGGCAAGTGATAGGGCATTTCACAAGCAAAAAGCTCATCGATTAAATTTTGCATTTCTATCTCTTTTAAATTTTTACCTGGCTTCAAACTCATGCCTTTTGCCAAAGAATTGATTAAATTGATTTTTGGTTTGTTTTTTAATTCAGACAGATTTTGTTTGAATTCTTCTAACATACTCTCTAACAAATACCTGGCGTTTTCTTCTGTGCCACTTGGAATTCCATTTACGATAAATGCATTTTTTCCAAATTGATTCAAATCAAATCCCAAAGCTCTTATTTCATCTAATAAACTATGAAGCAATTCAAAATCTTCAGTAGAGAATTCAACTTCTTCAGGAAACAATAATTGCTGACTATTTAGATTAGAAGAAGCTAGATTAGTGCTCAATTTTTCAATTAAAACACGCTCGTGAGCTCTTTGTTGATCGATGATAATAAATCCAGACTTTATGTGACTTAAAATGTATTTTCGATGCAATTGAATTACCTTTCTATCGCTAATTTCTTGTTCAATTCGCTTGGAGTTTGCTTGCGATTGAAAAGTGTTTTCTTCTTTTGATGCTTCTTGATTTTGATATAATTTCTCCCAATTAACCAAGGGTTTATCATCTCTGTGAATAGGAAACTTAACACTAGCTTGTCTTGGTTTTTGAATTGATTCGAAAGGATTGAAGTTTGGGTCAACCTGAATATTAGGCATTTGAATGCTTTCACCTTTTTTTAGAGCAGGCACATTAAAGCTATTTTCTTGTTCAAAGTCGATTGTAGGAGCAATGTTGTATTTTCCTAATGCTTGTCGAACTGCAGTGCGAATTATGGCATAAATAGCTCTTTCTTCTTCAAATTTAACCTCGGTTTTTGTGGGGTGAATGTTGATATCAATTTTAGAGGGGTCAATTTCTAATTTTATGAAATATGAAGGAAATTGATCACTTGGAAGCAACTCTTCATAAGCCTTTTGAATGGCATGATTAAGATAAGGACTTTTTATAAATCGCCTATTGACAAAAAAGTACTGTTCTCCACGTGTTTTTTTTGCAAACTCAGGTTTACCAACAAAACCAGACAACTTTACGATATCTGTGGTTTCTTCAACAGGAACTAAACGCTGATTGTATTTATTTCCAAAAATATTTACTATCCGCTGCCTGAAAGTACCTGTCGGCAAACGATAAACTTCATTTGAATCATTGTCCATGTTCATCGCCACTTCAGGGTGTATTAAGGCAACACGTAAAAACTCTTCTATGATGTGTTTGGTTTCTATCGGATTGCTTTTTAAAAAATTTCTACGTGCAGGAACATTAAAAAATAAATTCTTAACACTGATGATTGTTCCTTTTGATGTTTGACAAAACTCTTGTGATTTTACTTCGCTACCTTCTAATATTAGGTGAGAGCCTAAGTCTTCGTTTTCAGGTTTTGTTTTGATTTCCATTTGAGAAATTGCTGCAATCGATGGAACTGCCTCACCGCGAAATCCCATAGTGTTTAGAGAAAATAAATCATCTGCAGTTTTTATTTTTGAAGTAGCGTGTCGTTCTAAACACAATCGAGCATCAGTTTGCGACATGCCAGTTCCATTATCAATCACCCGAATTAGAGTTTTACCTGCGTTTTTTACGACCAAACTTACTTCGCTCGCTTTTGCATCAATAGCATTTTCAAGAAGCTCTTTTACTGCAGATGCAGGACGCTGAACTACTTCACCAGCAGCAATTTGATTGGCAACAGAATCGGGTAACAATTGAATAATATCGGACATTCTAAAGGGAAAAAACTAGAATAATTCTTTGTGAAAAACTCAAGTCAAAAGTAGTAATTCTACTAAGAAGCCAATAAAGTATTTAAACAGATTTCTGTTAATTAAATAAAATATAGTAGCAGATGAAAAATAATAGCAAAGCGATGATGATTAAACGAACATTAGATTTTGAAGAAAAGGAGCTTGTTTTTTTATTACTCTGCCATTTGGCTTTTAAATTTGGTCTAAAGCTTCCTTTTTTAAAATTTGAATTCCCTGTCATTTCGGCTTCAATTTGAGCATATCTGCTTTCAAATTCTTCCTTGTCTTGATTGTAATGGCGAGGAATGAAGTTAAACGACTTGTTTTTTCGGGTTTTAAACATCGATGAAATCATAGCCTAAAATTAATGTTTTTATAGAAACTAAAAAATGGGTCGATTATTGCAATTTACATTAACCATGCGCTGTTTATAAGTCTATAAAATCCTTATAAAATCAGGACTTTTAAGAATTATTTTAGCACTTTATCTAAAATGCATAATCTTGAAAATTAAGTGGCTATTTTTTGGTTTTTTAATTAGTCTTTTATTCTCCTTTCAAACTGAGGAAAAAAAGTTAAAACCACCTTTTTTAAGCATCGAGACTCCTTGGGCTGATTCTGTTTTTAAATCCATGACCATTGATCAGAAAATTGGTCAACTGTTTAGTGTGGCTGCATATTCGAATAAAGATGATAAGCACAAGCAAGAAATTATTGAGCTTATAAAAAAGTACCACATTGGTGGATTAACTTTTTTTCAAGGTGGGCCTGTCCGTCAGGCCAAACTGACAAATGCATATCAAGCTGCATCAAGTATTCCCTTAATGATTGCCATTGATGGAGAATGGGGATTATCTATGCGATTAGATAGTACAGTTCGCTATCCCTGGCAAATGACCTTGGGTGCCATCCAAAATGATAGCTTAATTTATCAGATGGGTATAGAAATAGCTGAGCAGTTTAGGAGGTTAGGTGTGCATGTAAATTTTGCACCGGTTGTAGATGTCAATAACAATCCTAAAAATCCCATCATAAATGCACGCTCGTTTGGTGAAGACAAAAGAAATGTAACTCGAAAAGGACTTGCCTATATGAGAGGCATGCAAATTGGCGGGATTTTGGCCAATGCAAAACACTTCCCAGGCCACGGCGACACCGATACCGATTCGCATATTTCGCTACCAGTAGTAAAGCACAGTAAAGAACGGATAGATTCTATCGAATTATTTCCTTTCAAGCATTTAATCAATCAAGGTGTTTCTAGCATGATGACTGCCCACTTATATTTACCTTCATTTGTTGGAAATAATAAAAAGGCTTCTTCTTTAAATAAGCAGATTGTAGATTCTTTGCTAAAGCAAAAACTTGGTTTTCAAGGATTGATATTTACCGATGGTTTAAATATGGGCGGAGTTGCTCGTTACCAAGCCTCTGAAAAAAATGATCTTGATGCTTTGCTTGCAGGAAATGATGTGTTGTTACTTTCTCAAGACATTGAAAAAGCATTTGTAGCCATCAAAACTGCTTTGGACTCTAATGTTTTAAGCCAAGAAACGATAGATGCATCATGTTTGAAAATATTGAAAGCGAAAGAATGGCTAAAACTTCATCAAGAGAAACCTATAAAAATTAAAAATCTATACGAAGATTTAAATCAAAAAAAGTATGAATACACCATACGACGATTGACAGAAGCATCGTTGACTGTTGTTAGAAATAAGGATATAATTCCCATACGAGAATTGAAAGATCAAAAGATTATCTCCTTGGCTTTTGCCGAAGAGGGTGTGAGTTATCGTAGTTTTCAAGAATCGTTAAACTTATACAGCCAGGTTGATACATTACACTACATCAATTTACCTGTGTCTGAGCAAAAAAAACTATTGGACACTTTGTTGAATTATGATCACATTATTGTTAGTATTCACAAATCAAATGCAAATCCATGGAAATCTTTTAAAATCGATACTGAAATCAAGAACTTCTTGAATGTATTGCGATTAAAAAAACCGATTATAATTGATGTATTTGCCAACGCATATTCTTTACAAGAATTCTTAGCCGCAGAATTCTCAGATGGTTTAATCATGTCTTATCAAAACTCAAAAAATGCACAAGAATTATCTGCTCAACTGATTTTTGGAGGAATAAAAGCAAATGGTAAATTACCCATTAGTGCCTCAAGCCAGATTATAGCTGGAATGGGTGAAGAAATAGCAGAATCTATTAGACTTAAATACACCATGCCTGAAGAGTTGGGTATAAAAAGCGAGGATTTATACTTAATAGATCAAATTGTTCAAGAAGGAATTCAAGCAAAAGCATACCCAGGAGCTCAAGTTTATGTTGCTAAAGCTGGAAAAGTGATTTACAATAAAAGCTTTGGAAACCTGACTTACGAAGATAAAAATGGTGTAAAACCTACAGATTTATATGATTTAGCATCGGTTACAAAAATTACTTCCACGCTTTTAGCATTGATGGAATTAGATGGAGAAGGTAAAATCTCATTGGATGATAAATTGGGGAAACACTTAAAAATGACTAAGGGTACACCTTATGCAGAATTGATTTTGAGAGATATATTAGCTCATCAAGCAGGATTAGCGGCATGGATTCCATTTTACAATAAAACCCTAACCAAGGGTCAACCTCGCTTTGATATCTACAGTACCGAACAATCGGATAAATACCCTGTTGAAGTAGCAAAAGACTTTTACATGATAAAAGAATACCAAGATACTATTTTCTATCGCATTATCAATCGTGCAGAAATTGACCCATCTAAAGGGTATAAATACAGCGATATTGGCTATTACTTTTTGAAAGAAATTATTGAAGGGATGGTTAAAAAACCTATCGATGAATACAATCGCGAAAATTTTTATGAGTCTTTAGGAATGAGTAGAACCACCTTTAATCCATTGCATAAGTTTGATTTATCGGCCATTGCGCCAACTGAGAATGATAAAACATTTCGCAAGCAGCAGATTCATGGATATGTTCATGACCCTGGTGCTGCGATGTTAGGTGGAGTAGGCGGCCATGCAGGATTATTTTCGAATGCCAACGATATGGGGAAATTATTACAGATGTATTTACAAGATGGAACTTATGCTAATAAAAAATACATCAAACATGGCGTAATTGAGGAATATGCGAAATGCCAATTTTGCAAGGATAGTGTTCCAAACAATAAAACCGAAAATAGGAGAGGAGCAGGTTTCGATAAGCCTCAGTTTCATGGAAATCCAGGACCAACTTGTGAGTGCGTGCCTATGAATAGTTACGGACATTCAGGTTTTACTGGAACTTACACTTGGGTTGATCCAGAAAATAAATTAGTTTATGTGTTTTTATCAAATCGTGTGTATCAAGATGCAAACAATAAGAAATTGCTGAACATGGACATTCGGACTCGAATTCAAGAAAAGATTTACGAAGCGATTTCAAACAAAAAATATAGAACAGAGCAGTCAGCCTTAAATTTGCATTAATGAATATAGGAATAGTATGTTATCCGACTTATGGCGGAAGTGGAGTAGTAGCAACAGAATTAGGAAAGGAACTAGCCAAAAAAGGGCATCAAATACATTTCATTTCTTACAGTCAACCAGTACGATTAGAATCGTTTACAAAGAATATACAATATCATGAGGTAAATGTGTCCGATTATCCTTTGTTTGATTATCCACCTTATGAATTAGTTTTAGCAAGCAAATTAGTAGATGTTGTAAAGTTTGAAAAACTGGATATTTTACATGTTCATTATGCAATACCACATGCTTCATCAGCATATATGGCTCAACAAATATTAAAGTCTGAAGGCATTGATATTCCATTTATTACTACTTTGCATGGAACCGACATTACATTGGTAGGTAGAGATAGTTCTTTTGAACCAGTAATTACCTTTGCTATTAATCAATCCAATGCAGTAACAACAGTTTCTGAAAGTTTAAAAAGAGATACTTACGAACATTTTAAAGTCACTAGAGAGATACAGGTTATACCAAATTTTGTTTGTTTGCGTGAATGTGGAACACCCATCAATGATTTAAATTTAAAGAAGTCAATGGCTCCAAATGGAGAAAAGATTTTGGCTCATGTATCAAATTTTAGAAAAGTAAAACGGATTGAAGATGTGGTAAAAGTATTCATCAAAGTCAGGAAAGAAATTCCTGTAAAACTGATGTTGGTAGGTGATGGACCTGAACGACATTTGGCCGAAACGATGATACGAGAGGCAGGTTTTAATAAAGATTTAATTGTTTTAGGAAAAGTTAATGATACCGCTAGAGTTCTCAGCATAGCTGATTTGTTTTTATTGACTTCTGAATCTGAAAGTTTTGGATTAGCGGCTTTAGAAGCCATGGCTGTTGGTGTTCCTGTAATTTCTTCAAATACAGGAGGAATTCCAGAAGTAAATAAACATAATTTTTCAGGATTCTTAAGTCATGTTGGAGATACCAAGGATATGGCAAAAAACGCTTTAAGCTTATTGCAGAATGATGAAAAGCTGGATTTGTTTAAGAAACAAGCTTATGAGCAAGCTCAGCAGTTTGATATTCTTACAATATTACCCATGTATGAAAAACTGTATGATTCAGTATTAAAATAAGAAAAGCCCTTTTTGCATAGCAAAAAGGGCTTTTTTATGTGACCTCGGCAAGATTCAAACTTGCAACCTCCACAGCCGTAATGTGGTGCACTATTCAGTTATGCTACGAGGCCAATATTTTGCAAAAGTAGAAATTTAGATAGGATTAATGGTAAAACAAGAGCTTTATTTTATGAATTATTTCAAATCGAACAGCAGCTTAATTTGTTTTTTATCTAGATTTAAACCACATTCATGATTAACCAGTCCCAAACCCTAGAACCAAAATACTTTCGTACAAAAACAGCAGGTTTTGCCATAAACCCTTTTAGGTATCGATGTCTTGGTTTTTTTGAACGAATTGCATGTGAAATACACTTGGCAATTATAGATGGGTGAGAGGCTCTCCCTTTTTTATAGGTTTCTATGGCTCCTTTATGTACTTTTTTAGCAAGTTTTTCATAAGCTGTATTTTTTGATTTATCCATCATTGGATCCATCATAACATTGGCAAATTCAGTTTCTATGCCACCTGGTTCTATAATTACTACCTGTATATTAAATTGCTTAAGCTCTAACCTCAAACAATCGGACCAGCCTTCTAAAGCAAATTTTGTGGCGTGATACCAGGCCCCTAAAGGTGTATATATTTTTCCGCCCATGCTGCTCATGTTTATAATCGTTCCAGATTTGTTTGACCGCATGTGAGGTAATACCAACTGTGTTAAGCGCGCTAAACCAAAAAGATTAACATCAAATTGACGTTTTGCTTCTTCCATAGATATTGTTTCAACAGCCCCAAAAATGGCATATCCAGCATTGTTTACCAATACATCTATCTTATTTTGTTCACGAATAATTTGATTAACAACGTTTTGTACATCAGTTTCTCGGCTTACATCCATTTTTAGAATAACTGCTCCCAGATCTGCAAGATCATCCATTAGTGCTATTCTTCTTGCAGTTGCGTAAACTAGATGACCATCTTTCAGAAGCAGTTTAGCAGTTTCTTTGCCGATTCCAGAGCTTGCTCCAGTTATTAAAACAACTTTTTTCATGAAATGGTTAATAATAAACGTTAAAGATTAATCTCCTGGAAGTATAACTTTAAAGTATTTGTTTGTTTTCTTATAAGTACCAAAAAACATCACTTCATTATTATCAAAATTCGTCGAATTTCTAATGTAAGTGATTAGTCCATAACCAGCTACATCAATAAAAATATCATTTCGCATGTATCCTTCGCTAGTTATTTCAGTGATAATTCCACACCCCTTTTTACCTAAGGTCCAGCCTTTAACTGCTTCTTTTTCGCCAAGCAATAAGTTTTCTGCATTGCCATTGTGAAAGAAATACATTTTATCGCCATTAACTTTTAAATGATAAGAGGCATATTTGTTATAACTATCTGGTGCAGTTTGTGATTTTCGAATTTTTCTAGTCCAATCTATATCTCCACTAGGCGAAATAGAGATGACAATTAAGTCATCAAAATGGTGTTGATATGATGTGTGGCGCATTCCGTTTCCGTCGGTATAAGAGGTTGATGTAATGTAGTAACATTCAGCAACTTGAATAACACCTCCATCTTCTCGTAAAACAATATCTCCCAATATATAATTGGCCAATTCTATATCTTTCCCTTTTTCTTTTCTTTTCTCAGCTTTTTTTGTTTTGCGCTCACTTAAATTAGCTGTCAAAAAATCAAAACTGAATTCTTTTTTACTTTCTTTTTTAATCGTTTTTGTTTTGGCATCAAGCAACATGTAATAACAGCCTTTAATGCCATAAGTACCTATAGTTGAGTAAAAACCAGTGCAAACAATTTCATTGTTTCCATTTAAACCGATGGTCATGTCAGTTATAAATTCACCTTGCAATGAAATAGGGAATTGGTTGACTCTGTCGCCATCTTTACTGTATTCTTTTAGCATATAGATATAATTTGCCTCACCGTCTTTTTTGGCTCTTCTTTTTTCTTTATACTGAATTGAAAGCAAATAAATATCACCTTCGTTACTCACTCTAATTTTCTCAATGTCTTCCAATTCATCGCTGTAATCAGATTCTAAATCTTGCTTCCACAGTTCGGTGAAGTTGCTAGTTACATCTAAAACCTTGACCCCATAACTGATTTTTTCTTTTCGATCACCGGAGTTTACTTTATATACTAGCATTTTAGATTTGTCAGGCGAAAAGGTTAGCGAAAATGGGGAGTAACCCTTTTTTGAATAGGCTTCGTCAACTTGAGTGATAATCTTGTTAGTGCTGAGTGTTTTTAAATCAATTTTTTGAAAGTATAAGCGCGAGTAATCTTCTTTGGAGTTTCCTAGAGAAGTGAATAAATACAAATCGCCATTTTCATAGATAAGCTGTTCATATCTATGCATTTCATCATCAACTTTTAACTCAATTCTTCCTCGATTCAGTTCTTGCATATTTGTATTAAAATGAATGAATTCAAAGTCTCCATTACCTGAACGACCATAGACCTCTATGGTTATAAACTCTCCATTATCAAGAGGAATGATATCCAAGAGGTTAGTTTTCTTATTTATCTTAAAAGCAGGACCAAATTTTAATTCGATATCTTTTTTTAGGTTCTGACTTATAGCCAAAGTGCAAAAAAATGCAGTGAAGATGCAAGCTAGTATTGATTTTTTCATATTGGCGAACAAGATACAAATACTAAGTATAGTACAGTATTTATTTCATAAAAAAACTCCTTGAAAAACAAGGAGCTTTTTTAAATATTATATGCGCTGTGATTTTATTCTACACCGTGCATTAGTTTTTTAAGTGGTTTGTTGAATAAAGCTATAACTAAAGCAATTCCTAAAAGAACAAAACCAATAGTAGAGAATATCTCAGTATAATTATTTAAACCTTCTTCTACAGATAGAGCCGCCCCAGATTCACTATGTCCTCCTGTCATGGCAGCGATTTTACCACCTACATAATTGGCAATGGCAAAGCTTAAAAACCAAGCTCCCATAGCAGTTCCTGAAAAACTTTGGGGTGATAACTTTGTTACCATTGATAATCCAATAGGTGATAAAAACAACTCACCTGTAGTGTGCAACATGTAAAGAAATACTAATGTTAAAATTGGAACTTGAAAAGCTTCATTAGCAAATTGTAATCCAATTAAAGTAACTAAGAATCCAATTCCTAATTGAAAAATACCCAATGCAAATTTCATAGGAATACTAGGGTTTTTACCTATTTTAGCAAGTTTAACCCACATTACAGAGAAGATAGAACCATATGTGATGATAAAAAATGGATTAAAGAATTGAGTCATAGAAGCAGGCATTTCCCAACCAAACATAACTCGATCCACATTTCTATCGGCAAACAAGGTTAAAGATGTTCCTGCTTGCTCGAAACAAGCCCAAAAAGTAATGTTGATAATCATAAAGATAATTAAAGCTATCATTCGATCTTTCCAGATAACAGTACCTTTTTCTTTATCTTCCTTCATACCGGCCATAATCATGCTAATAGCAATAAAAATGAAAAGACCAACTAATATGTAGTCCATTAGTTCGTTTTGCTGTATTAAAATATAACACAATGGAATCAGTAATAAAGACCCAAACGTGATAACATGCACCATGCTTAAAGGACCAAGAACTTTCTTTTTACCAGCTTCTGTTATTTCCAATCCTTCAGCTGCAGCATAATTGTCTCTACCGGTATAAAAAATAATTAATCCCATTAGCATACCAATACCTGCTAATCCGAATCCATATTTAAATCCATAGGTTTCTCCAACATAGGCAACTACAGTAGTAGCTAAAAGTGCTCCGATATTAATACCTATATAAAAAATAGTAAAACCAGAATCTCTTCGTGGATCATTATCGCGATATAATTTTCCAACGATGGTTGAAATATTAGCTTTGAAATAGCCATTACCAATAATTAAAGCACCCATACCAATTAACAGCATATGTTCACTTCCTCCTAAAATTAAAAATTCACCAATAGCCATCAGAATCGCACCAAGCATTACTGCATAGCGATATCCTAAATATTTGTCGGCCATTTTACCACCTAAAATAGGTGCAGCATAAACCAGTCCTGTGTATGCTCCATAAATTAAAGATGCTTCTGCATCACCTTTTAAAAGGGATTTTACCAAATAAAGTGTTAATAAAGTTCGCATTCCGTAATAACAGAACCTTTCCCACATTTCAGAAAAGAAAAGCGTCATTAAACCTCTTGGTTGCCCTTCCATTTTTTCAGCTACATTACTGTTTGCTTGTTGTTCTTCGCTCATATTAAATTGTGATTAAATTTTCATAAAAATAAATTATTTAGATGACATATAGCTATTATAAATTTTCTAAAAGAAAATCAGTCATTTTTTTATACAAATGATACCTCGTATTTCCACCATAAATTCCATGATTCTTATTCGGATAAATGGCTAAATCAAATTGCTTATCTGCTTTCACTAAGGCATTTATCATTTCTGTTGTGTTTTGAAAATGCACATTGTCATCTGCCGTTCCATGGACTAATAAATACTTGCCTTCTAATTTCTCTACATGGTTTATTGGCGAGTTATCATCATAGCCTGTTTCGTTTTCTTGGGGTGTTTGCATGTATCTTTCGGTATAAATTGAGTCATAATACCTCCAATTGGTTACTGGTGCAACTGCAATTGCCGCCTTAAAATAAGCGGCACCTTTCAATAAACATAAAGAAGACATGTATCCACCATAACTCCAGCCTTGAACTCCTATTCGCTTAGAGTTTACGTAAGGTAGGCTAGCAAAGTATTTCGCTGCTTCTATTTGGTCTTCAGTTTCGTATTTTCCTAATTGCTTGTAGGTTACTTTCTTAAATTCAACACCACGAGCGCCAGTTCCTCTATTGTCCACCGATACAACGATATAGCCCTTTTCAGCTAATAATTGATGCCAAAAGTAATTTTGACCACCCCAAGCATTGGTTACTGTTTGTGAACCAGGGCCTCCGTAAATAGTCAAGAATACTGGATACTTTTTATTTTTATCAAAATTTGGAGGCAATATTTTCCAAGCATTTAAAACAACACCTTCGGAAGTTTTAAAATTGAAAAATGTTTTTTCACTCATATTATACCTTTTCAAATGATTGTTCAATTTCTCATTATCTTCTAAAATACGAATTACACTGCCATCTATTCCATTAAGTGTGATGTAGTTGGGTGTGTTTGCATTGGTGTAATAGTTTATGAAATATTTAAATCCATTGCTAAAATCAGCATCGTTAGTACCTTCTTTTTCTGATAATTTAGTTTTGCCCTTTCCTGTTTTTCCAATCCGATAAACATCTCGATTCATCGGAGAGCTTTCTGCAGATTGAAAATACAACAGTCCAGTAGTTTCGTCATAACCATAAAACTTGGTGACAGGCCAATTTCCTTTGGTAATTTGATTGGTTAATTCGCCTTTCATATTATACATGTAAAGGTGTCTATATCCACTTTTTTCACTTTGTATGATGAAATTATTTTGATCTTTTGTAAAGTAAACATCAAAAGGCATTTCAATGTAGGTGTCGCTCGTTTCTTTATGAATACTTTGGCTTTCTCCACTTTTGGCATCTACTAAATTTATATGCAATTCGTTTTGATGTCTGTTAGTACTCATTACAGCTAATTCATTAGGATTGTGTGTCCACTGTATTGAAGGTAAATATTCGTAGTCGTTTGAAATTTTAACTGAAACGGTTTGTTGATTTTTTAAGTGGTATATTTTAATTGCAACCTTAGCATTTTCTTCACCTGCTTTTGGATATTTAAATCGAGTTTCAGATGGATATAGTCCATCATACATTTTCATATTCCATTGTTTTACAGCCGATTCGTCGAATCTATAAAAAGCAATACTTCCACCGTTAGGCGACCATTCAAAGGCTTTAGAAAGCTCTAACTCTTCTTCATATACCCAATCGGATGCTCCGTTTATAATGTGGTTGTATTCTCCATCTTTACTAACTTGAATTTCATTTCCATTGGTAAAATCTTTATAAAATAGATTGTTTGCTTTTACATAAGCCACTTTACTTCCAGAAGGTGAAAAACTAGCGTACATCTCTTTATCTCCTTCGCTAAGTTGCAAAGTAGTCTTGTCAGTTATGTCATATATAAAATGCCTAGCTTTCCATGATCTACGATAAATGCTTTCTTTCTCTGTAGCAATTAATACTTTGTTTTCATCTGCAGAAAATTCATAGGCATCTATGGATAAGTTTTTACCATCGATGCTTAAATCTTTCGCATCGACAAGTACTGCTACTTTTTCTCCTGTACTGTATGCGTATTTAACAATGCTTTTTCCATTTTCGCCATTTTCTAAAACCGTATAATGCAAACCATCGTTCATCGAATTTAATCCGCTTACGCTTTTGCTGTAAAACTTATAATCTTTCCAAATATCAGCTAGAGTTATATCAACCTTTGGTCTAGTTAAGTCATTGGTTTTAACTTCGTTTTCTTGTTCTGTTTTAAGTTTTGCGTCTTTTAGATTTGTTTGTGCACTTAAGGGCAACACAGCAGCTGCAATTAATAAGCTGCTGATTGTGAATATTTTTTTTAACATAGGTTTTTATATCCTTTAGTTCTCGATAATTTTAAAGAGCCGAATTTAAAGATAAATTAAAAAGAAATAAATTATTTCATGATGAATGGAACTTTGAGCTTTAATGCAATCGAAGAATGGAACATCAAAGCTTTTCAGGCTATAGTTGGTGATGAATATGTGCTTATAAATAAAGAAGATCGCAGAAAATATGATCACGATTACACCGAAGATTATCATTTTTTGCCTTCTGTAGTTATCATACCTTCTGATGTCAATCAAATTTCGGCTATTTTAAAAATTTGCAATGAAAAGTGTTTTCCTGTTACTGTAAGAGGGGCAGGGACTGGATTAAGTGGAGGCGCATTGCCAATTTATGGCGGAGTTTTGTTAAGCATGGAGCGGTTTAATCAAATTCTAGATATTGATGAGCGGAATTTTCAGGCAACGGTAGAACCAGGACTTATTACTCAAGTTTTTCAAGAAGCAGTTGCTGAAAAAGGTTTGTTTTATCCACCTGACCCAGCGAGCAAAGGAAGTTGTTTTATCGGTGGCAATTTAGCCGAAAATAGTGGAGGCCCTAAAGCTGTAAAATATGGAGTAACTAATGATTATGTATTAAATCTGGAAGTGGTTTTAGCCGATGGCTCCATAATATGGACGGGAGCGAATGTACTGAAAAACGCAACTGGCTTGAATTTAACTCAATTGCTTGTGGGCAGCGAAGGAACTTTAGGGGTGATAACTAAAGCAGTTTTTCGATTGTTGCCTTTGCCCAAACACGATATTTTAATGTTAGCTCCTTTCCGAAGTGCCGCAGAAGCTTGTGAAGCTGTTTCAGCCATTTTTCATTTGGGTATAATTCCGTCGGGTTTAGAATTTATGGAACGTGATGCTTTGGAGTTTGCTCAAAAATATATTTCGGGAATTGAATTGGACATAGAAGCAGATATACAAGCGCATTTATTAATAGAGTTAGACGGAAATAATTTAGATGTGATGTCTGCTGAAGCTGAACTAATATTTGAATTATTACAACAATATGACTGTGGCGAAATCTTGTTTGCCGATTCACAAGCGCAAAAAGATAAACTGTGGAAATTGCGAAGAAGTTTGGGTGAAGCTGTAAAAGCAAATTCCATTTACAAAGAAGAAGATACCGTAGTTAAACGAGCTGAATTGCCCGAATTGCTAAAAGGTGTAAAGGAGATTGGGAAACGATATGGATTTAAATCGGTGTGTTACGGCCATGCAGGCGATGGCAACTTACATGTCAATATACTGAAAGGGGAGATGAGCGATGAAGATTGGAATGGAAAACTGAAAGAAGGAATTAAAGAAATCTTTGAATTGTGCAAAAAACTTGGTGGTACCATTTCTGGAGAACATGGAATTGGATTGGTTCAAAAGGAATACATGTCGATCATGTTTACTGAGCGCGAGTTGGATTTACAAAAAGCCATTAAAAATACATTTGATCCAAATGGGATATTGAATCCAGGAAAGATTTGGGAATAGATTAATGATTGCCATTAAAACAAACCTGTAGGGAATACAATTAATTGAATTCCATTTGAGTACATTAATCTGTTGTTTTCAAATTTGATATTTTCCTGTTTAAAAGGACCATAAATTATTTCGTTTTCACTGTTTATTAGATAAGTATCTGTTTGGTTACTCAATACTTGGTAATTTTTAAACGACAAAATAGGTTCAAATAGTTCTTCTTTTTCAATGCTTTCTTTTACTTCGTATTTGTGATTTATTTTTTTAATACTACCATAATTAAAGAGCATTAGAAAAGTACTGTCTTCTTTTATTGGATTAAACTGCTCCTTCTGAAAATGATAGTATTGTTTATTTGGAAAACCTAATAAATAACCGCTAGTATAAACGTTAATTTTATGTTGGTCAATAAGTTCATTTGTAGAAACAAAATAACGCTTGATTTGATTGTTAAACACAAAAGTTGCCGTATCTTCATTTATGCGATAATCAACAAGTCTGTTTAGATTATCTTGTAATTCTATAGATGCTATTTGATCTCCATTTTCAATATTGTATCTCGCAAAATAAGGTTCGCTGTAATTTGCTTCAGTTGTGCCCTTCATGATTTTACCAGTATTTAGTAAATACAATTCATTATTCTGAATCCAAAGCTTAGTTTCTCCATTTTTTGGAATGTCAATTTCCCAGCTAAGCTCACCTGTCTTTTTATTTAGTTTCGCTAATTTCTTAAAAGAAGAAAAGAAGATATTATTATCTACAATTAATGCGTTGGAACACGAGCATGAGCGCTGATTAATGTCTATTGAAGGGCCTAATATTACGAAGCCAACAAGACCAACAGCGACTAATGTTCCAACTTTTAACCCCACATTAAAAGCATTTGCTGCACCGTAATTTCCTGTTTTTGCATCGTATGACCAGCCTTTACCTGTATTAGGATTTACAGTGTGTAAACCAGAAGAAATTATTAGATATGTGGAGTCATTTAATGAGTAAGAGTCATTCCATCCATAATCACGGTTGATATTTCTTTCCCAAATTTTTGTGCCTGAAGCTAAATCAATTCCTTCTAAGCGGTTGATGTTACTTGGGAATTCATCGATTTTATACCCCATGCCAATTTGTTTAGTAGAATCAATGATATAAATATTGTGATCCATTTTATATTTATTTTTTCCATTTTCATTGTTCAGCATATAGCTGTCTGTGGCTGTATAATAGATTGTATATCCTTTGGAAAATAGAAAACTTTCATATTTATATGAAAATTTAAAATCAAAATTTGATTGATTATTGATTAGGTCGTATCGAACGACAGACCCTTTGTCTTTTAATCCTTGTGTATTACCCCTGTAGCCTCTTAATTGGGTTGTAAGGTATTTTCCGTCAAAACTAAAATTATGTACTCTTTGATTATAACTAGCGAGTAGAATTGGAACGTTTTTCCCTGAATTAAAAGTAAGTGAACTGCTTTTTACATGATGTAGTGATGAACTAATCTGAGCTGAAACGATAAAAGGAAAAATAAGTATGATACTTAATACTTTAAAATAGGTCTTCATTGAATTGATTTAAGCAGCAAATATAATGATAACTCAAAACTGTTCAATCGCTTCATGCAATTCCTTAACAGGTAAGCCCATGACATTAAAATAAGAGCCTTCTATTTTTTCTACGCCTATAAATCCAATCCATTCTTGAATGCCATAAGCACCTGCTTTGTCGAAAGGTTTGAAATGTTGAATGTAATACTCGATTTCCGAATTGCTTAATGATTTAAAAAACACTTTAGTAGATACAGAAAAAGAAATCCGCTTATCCATGCTCGATAGACAAACTCCTGTAATCACTTCATGGCTTTTGCCCGAAAGTTTTTGAAGCATTGTTTTAGCTTCAGCTTCGTTGCTTGCTTTGTTTAAAATTTCATTTGCCAAACAAACCGTTGTGTCGGAAGTGATTAATAAATCATTGGGTTTTAAATCTGCTTTAAATCCATCTGCTTTTTTACAAGCTAAATATTCAGCCACTTTATTGATGGGCATGTTTTCAGGAAAACTTTCATCTAAGTCTTTGCTAAGCTGCGTAAAGCTATAACCCAAGTCTGCTAACAACTGTTTTCTGCGAGGAGATTGAGAAGCTAAGATTAAGTTGTAGTTTTTAGGGTTTAATATGAGGGGCATGTATTAAGTTTGAAAGAAATAAATAACCAAGGTGTATAAAATACCCAAGAGCATAATCACTTTAATACTTTGGCTGATGATGAAGAAGTCTTTTTTGGTTTGAGCTTTTGCAGTTCTATATATTACAAATATTAAAGGAAAAGAAATGAAAAAGGTGAAATAAGCAAATGAGATGAAATCACCAGAGAGGACTTGCATGAATTCTAAACTCAAAATCCACAAGAAAGTAAAAACACTAATGCCAATTGCAATGCGCTTAGAAAAGTCTATTCCATGTACGATGGGAAGGGTTTTACAATTAAAGGCCTTATCGCCTTCAATGTCTTCCATGTCTTTTGCAATTTCTCGAATCATGGTCAATAAGAAGGCAAAAGCACTATAGCCTATAATCCAATACAGCAAATATTTCATGTCGAATAACATGTATTTCAGATTGGTATCATAAACACTTTCACCAATGGTGTCGTACATAACAGCCAGTTCGTAATAACCGGCGGTAAATGGGACTAAAGCGGTTAGTACTGCAATAAGCACATTTCCGACCAATACTTGCTTTTTGAATTTCACAGAATAATACCACAATAAAGCGGAACAAATAATTTGTATAAAAACCAATAAGGGATGTTTAATTGCTATGGCAACATAAGCAGCCAAGGCAATACCGGCAATATTTAAAAGGGTGTGCCAAAGCATGGCATATCTTCTAGAAATACTATTGCCAATGATTAGTTTTTTGGGTTTGTTGATTAAATCGAGTTTAATGTCAAAATAATCGTTGATGATATAACCAGCGGCAGCAATTAAAATGGTTGCAACTGCTAATAAAAAGAATAGTTTTTCTGACATAAACAAGTCTAAGTCCACTTGTTTTAAAAACGGCTGTATAATTCCAAATCGAATGGCATACTGCGTTAAAAAGATGATGATTAAGTTTGGAAATCGAACCAAACGGATAAAATCAATGATTACTTTCATAAGCACCAAATTTAACTAAAAGGGACTGATAAATCACTTGAAAAGGAAATGAAGAATCCATGTTTTTGCTAGAGCTGAATTATAAAAAGACGTAGGTTGTTTTAAACTTACGATTGATTTTTGTATCTATAAATAAAGGACTTAGTCAACATTCAAATCAACGCACTACTAATTTATCTTCATTTATTTAAGCCTAAATGAATGAATTCAAGTCGGGCTTCTTTTTAATTTATAATAATGCTATCTCCAATAATTATTTGCCGCTGCAATTGTTGCAAATTCAGTTGCTACTGTTTGACCAACAGCAATTAGCATGGCTGGGTCTTCTGCATAAGCTGGTCGCATTTTTTCCCTCATCTCGGCACTTGGTTGAGTAATTTTAATGATAAGTCTTGCCATTTTTACGGCTAGTTGTCTTCCTTCTTCAGGTGTTTTAGTTATTAAAGAGTTGTTGGGCACTAATTGAACTTGTTCTGTCATTGCTGTTAGTTTTAGTTTTTCGATTTGTTGTTTATTAAATTCTTTTATAAGTTGAATCTCTGATTGGTATTTATTTACTTGCAGAAATTGGCACAGTAACTTTTGTTTGATCCCACATTAAAGCCAAATTCACATTGTGCTCAAAATGGATAGTGAACATTTCTACTACTTTGTCTAAATGCTCTACATTAACTGTCACATTAGCCACATCATATTCGGCTTCTCTTAATGCAACTTCATCAAAATCAACACCCCAAGAATACATTTTGCTATTTAAAATTACGTTCCAAGTGTTTTCATTGGGTATAGTCCACAGGGTGTATTTACCAGCTGGAACTTCTATGCCACCAAAATCTATGGTTTTATTGCATGTGAATGTGCTTGCTTCGTTTGCTCCAGTTCGCCATACTTCACCATAAGGTTCTAAACCTCCAAAAATTACACGTCCTTTTTTAGATGGGCTAGAATACCACACAGACAGTTCCAAGCCATTTGCAGAATACTCAGCTGTCCTTTCAGGGCTTGCTTTTTTTGTTTGGTATTTCATTAATTGAAAACCTCCTGCAAATAACAATACAATACCAGCTATGATGATTAATATCCATTTTATCAGTCTCATTTTTTTTGTTTAAAGATATAAAAATTGTAAACATCGAAGAATAATTCCACCTAAATTAAAATTGTATCCTATTCTCAAATTCGATCAAATTAATTGATTTTACTCTTGTAAAAAGGCAAGTTCAAAATGACCATAATTTATTTAGCGCTAAGGTTTGATTCAAGATTTTGTTTTATTTCTTCTAAACTGCCCAAAGTATCAGTATATTCTAAAATTATGTTTTGAAGGCCAAAAGCATAAACCTCATGAATATTTTGGTGATTGACCCCATAAACGATTTTATTCTTAAGCAACTGATTCTTTACGAGAAACTCCATGTGTTTTTCATCTACTTCTTTTAAGTAACTAGCATAAAAATCGGGCTTGAAATTTTTAGGAATGAAGTAATAAATCCATTCTTTCCCTTTTTTAAAACCCTCTAACACTGTTTTGATGTTGGGATTTTTTAATTTAATGTAATTTATAAACAAAATGTTCGAGTTTGCAATGAGGATGTTTTTAGGATTTTTATGTGTTTTTAGAAGTTCCAATAAGCTATCTGCAATAGCTTTGGAGGCTTCTTTGATGTCCATATATACGAGTTGCTCAGGCTTGTAGAATTGAAAAAAATGTTCTAGCGAAACAGCAGTGTATGTTGCTGGTCTCCAGTTAAATAAAAGCTTAGTGTCTTTAATGAAATTCCATTCAACATCTTTGATTTTATAATCAATTCCCAATAAGCGGTTGCAGGTATCATCATGAAAAAGAATCAGCTTACCATCGCTTGTATGTCTGATGTCAATTTCATTGGCAGTAAACCCAATTTCGGCACTGCACTCAAATGCGGGAATACTATTTGCCACCTCATATTCTGAGTTTCCTTTATGTGCAAAAACTGTAACATTTCCATTGTTTAAAAACAAGTCTGGTTTTTTACCAAAACCTCCACCAACTATAAAAAAAACAACAAACATTGCAATGAAAGCATATAATAATAACGTTAAGCCTTTCCTCATTTATCGCTTTTTAATAAAATTTAAACTTAAACGAAAATAAGATATGAATGTTAGTTTACCGATTGTAATGTTCTATTTCTATAAAAGCTAAACTTGCTTACAAAGATTTTAATGAATATTCTGGATTTAACAGCACTTTGGGTGTATATTACTACACCTAATAAAAGAGGAGTAAATCGGGGATCTTGTTTTGGAAAATTATTTATGCTTTAGCAAACCCTATTCAACAAACCTGTTCAATTTAGTTTGTCATATTTTTAAGGCAATGTTTTTTATCAGTTAAATACAATATAAAATGAAAGCAGTACAATTTACAGGATATGGTGATATAGCAGCTAATGTATTATTAGCCGATATAGATAAACCTAGCATCAGTGATGATGAGGTATTAATAGAAACGTATGCAGCTGGAGTAAATCCACTAGATTTTAAAGTTATAGAAGGGGGTTTAAAACAAGTAAAGCGTTTTAAGTTTCCTGCTACTTTGGGTTATGATGTAAGTGGTATAATCGTTGAAAAAGGAGCGAATGTAGTTGATTTTAACATTGGAGATGAAGTATATTCTAAAGTTAACATGCAAGGTACTTTTACAGAGTTCGTTGCTGTTAATCAGAATATTATCGGTTTAAAACCAAAAAATCTGAGTTTTGAAGAAGCGGCGAGTTTGCCATTGGTTGCTTTAACGGCCATACAAAGTTTGCAAAGAGGAAAAATTAAGAAGAATGATAAAGTACTAATTCATGCAGGTTCTGGTGGGGTAGGTTCTATTGCCATACAATATGCAAAATCTAAAGGAGCTTATGTTTACACAACAACCAGCACAGAAAATGTTGCTTGGGTAAAAGAGCTAGGAGCAGATCGAGTTATTGATTATAAAAAGGAAGACTACAAAACGATAGTAAAAGATATTGATTTGGTTTTAGATACACTTGGGGATGAATTTACTGCAGATGCTTTTAAAGTGATTAAAAATGGAGCTAGTGTAATTACATTAGTTGGTCCAGTGGATGAAGAAACGGCCAATCGAATGAGGTTGAATGGAGTTGCAAAATTATATTTAAAGTGGAAAAGAAGGCAAATAACTAAATTAATAAAAAGCAAATCGGCTTATTATAGTTTAGTGCTAATGCGCGCCAATGTAAAACAGCTGAATGAAATAGCCGAATTAGTAGAAGCAGGAAAAATCAAACCTAAAATAGACCAAGTGTTCTCCCTAAAAGATACCTTAAACGCATTACTTTATATCAAAAAAGGGCGAACCAAAGGGAAAGTCGTTATTAAAGTTAAATAATTATGAGTCGAGGATTTGTTAGAGAAGATGATCAGGAAGAGACACCTTTGGTTACACCAAGAGCAAGTTTGCCAGATGGCATAGATAATTATGTAACTGCAAATGGCTTAAAAGAGTTAGAGGAAGAGCAGGATTTGTTGAAAAAAGAATTGAAAACTTTAATCGATCAATCGAGTGAAGTTAATCGGGTGCAAATCAACTACATATCAGCTAAGTTAAATTTACTATTAGAACGACTTAACTCAGCAAGGTTAATAGAAATGAGCTCTCAAGTTCAAGACAAAATCCTTTTTGGGGCTACAGTTACTCTTTTTAAGGAAAAAGAAAAAAGCCATTGTCAGTATCAAATTGTAGGTGTAGATGAAGCAAATTTTTCTAAAAATAAAATCTCTTTTTTATCGCCGCTTGCAAAAGCACTTATAAATAAAAAAGTTGGCGATACTATTTTACTTAAAACACCTAAAGGAGAACGTATAATGAAAGTTGAAGCCATAGATTATCTTTGAATTAGTTGGCAAAACATATATTTTATGTGCTGGTTTACAAACTATCAATAATAGCAATATACCCTATATTTGTAGCAAAACTGTTCTGAATTGCGCCCTTATTCGTTAACTATTTCCGAAAATTACAATGAACTAAAACAGTTCTTGAAAAGCACAAGCTTTTCAAGAGCTATCTTAGTAGGTATTGCGGTAACTCTACCAATAATTATAGGTTTGCAATTGGGGTATTTTGAAATTGGTCTGGCCATTTGCTTTGGGGCATTTTGGTGTTCGCCAAGTGATATAAGTGGCAGCTTTCAACATAAAAAAATAGGCATACTAATTTCATCTGCATTGATTATGCTGGTTAGCTTTATTGGCAGTTACCTGCATTACGAAACATGGCTTTCACTTCCAATTTTGGGTATTCTCAGTTTTTGCATCGCTTATATTTCAATCTATGGTTTTCGGGCTTCACTAATCGCATTTTCAGGACTTTTGGCCATGGTTATTAGCCTCGGTCACAGTACAGAACATTTGGAAATATACCAATTTGCTTTATTAGTCGGAGTAGGAGGTTTATGGTATTTATTATTAATCAAGATTTGGCACAGCTTAAATCCCAAGGCTGAAACAGAAGAGCTATTGTCGAAAACCTATAAATTAACAGCAAATTTTATCCATACTCGAGGAAAATTGATTGGTCCGCATAAAGACCGCAAAACCTTACAGTCTAAATTGCTGAGACTGCAAAGTGAGTTGATAGAAAATCATGAAACACTAAGAGAAATTCTGATTCTTTCAAGAAAAACCTCTGGTTTGTCTAATTACCAAGATAAGCGCTTATTGGTATTTGTACAACTGGTTGAAATGCTAGAAACCGCAGTTGCCAATCCGGTAAATTATGAGCGAATGGATCTATTTTTTAAAGAGCATCCAAAATACATTAAAGTATTTCAAGATTTGATTTTCGAAATGTCACGACAATTAGAACTAATTTCTGAAGCCGGACATAATAAAAGTAAATTACCTAAGAATGATCAATTGAGGTTGTGTTTTGAAACGGTAAGGCACGAAATTTCTTCGCTACATGAAAAACTGAGTTATGAAGAATTCTTAATGCTTAAAAACTTGTTTGCTTATCAGGAAAAACAATTCAAAAAACTAAAAAGAATTAAGTGGTTGTTGGGCGACCCCAACTTAATGGAAATTGAACTTATTGATAGTAATACAGCAAAACGTTTTGTGACTGCTCAAGATAATGATCCTAAGCTTTTAGTTAGAAATTTTAGTTTTAAGTCAAGTATTTTTCGGCATTCATTGCGTTTGGCTTTTACAGTAATGGTAGGATATACTTTGGGATCTATTTTTCCTTTTCAGAACCCTTATTGGATATTGCTAACCATCATTGTAATTATGCGACCTAGCTACGGACTTACAAAAAGACGAGCAAAAGATCGCATGGTCGGAACATTAATTGGTGGGCTTATCGCTTACGGTATGATTTTTTTGATTCACGACCTTTATTTATATGGAGCGATTGGTATAGCTTCATTAGTTATTGCGCTTTCATTAATACAAAAAAACTCAAGGGCTTCAGCAATTTTTATCACGTTAAGTGTTGTTTTCATTTATGCTATACTTAGTACTGATGTATTAACAGTAATCAAATTTCGAGTAATTGATACACTTGTTGGGGCTGGTTTATCATTTATGGCTATGTTATGGCTTTGGCCTAGTTGGGAGTCTGTAGAGATGAATGAGAGCATTGAAAAAAGTATAAAAGCCAATAAGGACTTTCTCAACAAGATAACTGAATATTATCAACGAAAAGGAAATGTTCCAACTTCATATAATATTGCACGGAAGGAAGCTTTTGTGGAAACATCAAATTTAAACTCTGCTTTTCAGCGAATGGCACAAGAGCCTAAATCGAAGCAAAGTTACATGGATAGGAATTATGAGTTAGTAGTATTAAATCATAATTTTTTAGCTTCATTGGCATCTGTAAGCTCATTTATACAACAACATAAAACGACTGAGGCGTCTGATAAATTCAGGAATACTATAGCGAAAATTGATAAAAACTTAGACTTGTCACTTCAATGCTTAAATGACCACAAATGCAAGAATGAAAATGCAACTTCTGTCAATGAAGCTATTTTTGAGGAGCTTTTACCTAATTTAAATTTGTCTGAAATTTATAGTTTGGTATCTAAAGACAAAGAGATTGTGCATGACTTGCAGGAGGCTCATTTGATTTGGGAGCAATTGCAATGGATGTTTTCTATGAGTGTAAAAATGCTCAAATTAGTGTCGTCGGTTAAATGATGCCATTTTAAACTACTTTCGATATTAGTAATGGCGGAGATTGATCTTTCTTTTTTAAATCAATTAGATATGAATATAGAAACACAGATTAAATATTAATAAAATAGACATTGCTCATTAGAAACAATGTGATAAATTGACAAAAGAAGAATGCAGGGGCTCAAAATTGTACAAAACTGTATAACATTGTATAATAATTTCGAGAAACACTTAATAAACCATGGAAGAATACTTTAATTCATATAGCTCAGTTTTTAAGTTTGCAGCGTTGGTGGTTGCCGTAGTTGCTACACTTATTTTAATAACTAGTCTGTTAAACAAGTATCTATTTAGAAAGAAGCGAATGAGTTGGGCACATGATTTAACTCCTGCTTTCAATTTTGCACAGCGACTTCTCAATGCTTTATGGATAGTTTTAGGTTTAATTGCCATCAGTTTTATTTTTGTAGATGAAGGGAAGTATGGATTATTGAATGAAAACTTCAAACTGGTGCTATATCTTGGAGTATTATCAGTTTTAACCATCGTGTTAGCTTCTACACTCAACCTCTGGTTCAAGAAGGCAATTGATAGAAAAATTCAAGATGAAGAAGACCCAACGAATTATAAATTCATTCGCTATGTTGCTGTTTTTGGGGTTTATGTAACTGGAATACTATTGGGATTACTTGCATTTCCTACACTTCATGGTGTAGCTCAGACAGCGCTAGGTGGAGCAGGTGTAATTGCACTAGTTGTTGGCATTTCATCTCAAGAGGCTTTAGCTAACCTAATTGGGGGAATGTTCATTATTGCATTTAAGCCTTTTAGAGTGGGGGATGTGATAGCTATTGACAATACTAAAACAGGGACTGTAATTGATATAACCTTGCGGCATACAGTGATTCGCACATGGCAAAACAGAAGAGTCATTATTCCAAATTCCATAATTAACAAAGAAAAACTTGAAAATTTCTCTTTAGATGAACAGAAATGCTGCGAGTATGTGGTTGTAGGAATTTCTTATGATAGTGATGTAGATCTAGCTAAAAAAATTCTTAGAGAAGAATGTGAGAAACATCCATTTATATTGGACAATCGAACCGAAGAAGAAAAGAAGGAAGGTCAACCAATTGTTAGGGTAGCTCTTATCGAATTTGGCGAATCTTCTGTCAATTTAAGAGCTTGGGCTTGGGCTGAAACTTATGGTAAGTCAATTGCTTTGAAACGAGATGTATTTGAAACAGTAAAAAAACGATTTGATTCAGAGGGAATTGAAATCCCGTTCCCGTATCGAACATTAGTTATGAAAGGAGGGGAGCAAGCCAATACAAAAGCTAATAAATAAAAAATAGTAGCTATGCCCTAAGTTTGGATAGCTACTATTTTATTAAATCGGATTGCTTGAACAAGTTTTACTGAGTTGGCTTTATCGCTTTTCTAATTGCTTGCGTAATTTGTCTTCAACCTCAGTTAATAATTTGTGGAAATTATCTCCATATTCAGATGCAAAAGCATCATTTCCAGGAATTCCTAATCGAATACTAACTTGCTTTTGCTGGGTTTTCTTCTCTTTTTTATCCTCAAAATAAACGTCAACCCATTCTATTCGATCATAAAATCGACTAAGTCGTGAAATGCATTTTCGTATCGTTTCTTTTACATCTTCTTCGATGGTGATGTCAACTGCTTGAACGTTTATTTTTATACCAGTTAAATTTTCATTGTATTGCATAATTTTCTATTTAAGGATCTTATATATTCTAAATTTTATCGTTTTTGAAGTTCTTAATCATAAATGTATGTGACTGTTTATTAGCTATATATTGTCGTTTTGTTTTAAATAATACGTTTCTAAAATTAATCAAATAATATGATTAAACATATTGCTATTATAGTAAAATTGGAATAAAAATGAGTGTTTGTAATTAAAGGTTTTTACAATAGTGACAATCATGAATCACCTAAAATTTTATTTTTTTCTTCGAGATGGATATGGAATATATTCGACCTCGTCTCCTTTAATTTTTGGGAATGTTTGATTCTCCCATTTAATTTTTGCTTGTTCGATAAGTTCCTTGCTAGTTGCAACAAAATTCCAATCAATTAAGCGCTCTTCTGGAAATGCTTCACCTCCAAAAATATAAATGGTGCTGTTAGCCGCAATTTTAAATTGACATAAACTGCTATCTTTTGCTACTAACAATTGTTTAGATTGATACACATTTTTATCACTTTCAATACTTCCTTCTAAAATATATAAGCCTGATTCGCCATAAAGTTTATTGCCAATATTAACAACTTGCTCAGTAGTGCTTTTTATTTCAATCATAAAGAGCTTACTAAAAACTGGAACAGGGGATTTTCGATCTAGTGCTTCCCCAGCAATTAACTTAAATTGTAAGTCACCTTCAGTCCAAGTAGGAATCTCTTCTTTTTTGATGTGAGAAAATTCTGGCTCCATTTGTTCTTTTTCTTTGGGAAGTGCAACCCATATTTGCAAGCCATGCATTTTTAATTCTGAATCTCTCAAGTATTCTGGAGTACGTTCAGAGTGAACGATTCCTTTTCCTGCAGTCATCCAATTGACTGCACCTGGTTTTATTTCTACCTCATTTCCTAGACTATCGCGATGCATAATGCTTCCTTTAAATAAGAAAGTTAAGGTAGAAAGGCCAATGTGTGGATGTGGTAAAACATCAAAGTTTTCTCGTTCATTTAATTTTACTGGTCCCATGTGATCAATGTATATAAAGGGTCCAACCATTCTTTTTTGCCTGAACGGAAGTAGGCGCCCAACCATAAATTCACCAATATTAACTGCTCTTTCTTCTATTATTAATTTAACATTTGACATGATTATTTTTTTTAAATGAATTTATAATGTTGGTTTTTCTTTTTTCCAAATTGCTGGTAATTGCCAGTGATATTTCACGGCTAATAATCGAAATAAAACTACTGTTACCAGGCAGATAATTTCTATGGGCATTATTGTTACGCCCATTTTGAGTAAGATAAAAAACACAATTCCACCAAATATGCAAGTGGTGGCATAAATGTCTTTTTGGAAAATAAGAGGTATATTATTTAGGGAAATATCTCTTATTACTCCTCCAAAACATGCTGTCATTGTACCTAAAGCTATACAAATTACAGGGTGAAAACCTAAGCTAATTCCAGTTTGAATACCAACTACAGTAAAAAAACCAAGTCCAATAGAGTCAAAAAACAATAATACATTATGGTAATTCTTAATCACAGTTTTAAACAATAAAGCTGCAATAGCACTGAGCAATACGATTAGTCCTGAGCTAGGATTAAGCATCCATTTTACAGGCAATTCGCCTATTAATATATCACGTAAAGTCCCACCACCCAATGCAGTAACAAAAGCAATTATAAAAATCCCAAAAATATCCAGTTTTTTTTCCATCGCGGCAAAAGTGCCTGCCATACTAAATGCCGCAGTTCCAACTATGTCAATAATTTTGATAGATTCCATTAAACAGCTGATAATTATTAATTACGAAGAGCAATATACGGATTTGTCAACTTAGCTAAAAGAAATCTTTTTTAAATTCAAATCATGAAGTAGGAGGGGCTTAAATCATAAAAGGCAGAACAATTTTGTCCTGCCTTAACCGAATCCGTTTTTCAAATTTATTAAGTGCTTATTTTAGTGTGAAGCCAATTGTCAATTGATATTTTCCCAGCTCCAGCCACAGCAATTACCATGTAAATACAAACGTATAGCAAAGGAAGTTCTTGTTTTCCAAAAGGGTCATTGGCATGAAAGATTAAAGCAGCGACCAACATGGTAATTAGTAGGGAAATGGCTGCAAAGCGAGTACCAACACCAACAATTAGAAAAATTGAGCAGAACACTTCTGCAAAAACAGTAAGCGCTAAGGAAGCAGCAGCACCTATTCCAATAGGGTCGGGGAATTGTATGGGTTCGCTATCGAATAAAGCGCTAAATTTTCCAATTCCATGAGTCAGCATTAAAGCGCCAACTGCAATGCGCAGTACAAATAATACGGCATTTAATTTTTTATCGTAATCCCCCGGATTTAATAAATTGATTATAATTTGTTTCACTTTTCTTTAATTAATTGTTATTTCGCAAACAGTAATTGACTTTGATTTTGCGTATTAATACATTTTTTTGATGTTGTGAATTACTCCTCCATCAACAAGTATGTCTGTGCTTGTAATAAAACGTGCAGCGTCACTCACTAAAAAATGAATAACATCTGCAACATCCTCAGGCTGACCATTTCGTTTTAGAGGTGTAGCTTGTTTTATAACTTCCATTCTTTCAGGATGTTCCTCTGCTGCTTTTAAAGCCATCGCTGTTTCTATAACTCCTGGTGAAACTGATACTATTCTAGCTCCTTTTTCTCCCCATCTATCGGCATTTTTATGGGTTAATAATTGCACTCCACGTTTTGCAAAATTGTACATTACATCAGAATCGTTATTTACAAATTGACTCACTATGCCAAATGAATCTGCTGCTTGTGGATTAGCTAAAGCTTGATCATATTTTTCATTTGCTGGCACAGCATGCGCCATCATAGAAGATAGTAAAACAGCTACTGAATCTTTAGTCGCAAGGGTATAAAAAGCATCTATTAATAGCTCGGTTGCTATTAAATCAATGGTATATACCTTTCTTAAATCTTTAACAGTTCCGCTTACTCCTGCAGTATGAATTAAGGCTTTGAATGATCCTTGTTCTGCAACAAATTTGCAAAGCTTGTCAATGTCAGCCTTATTAGTAATATCACAGGCAATTCCAGATACAAGGTAACCTTCACTTGACAGTGTTGCCACTGATTTATCGACTAACTCTTGTGAGTAGTCTGTAATAATTATTGGCTGATTTTTAAATGTTCTTGCACATGCTTGTCCAATTCCTCCGGCTCCGCCAGTTATTACAATTACTTCTTTTCCTGTTTTCATAAATTTGATTTTTAGTATCGTGTAATGGCTCCAAAACCATTAAATTTTGATAATTCTCCTTTTGGTAAAAAAACTACATCACCACCAAAATCCATGTTGGCAGCTATTAGTTCATCATAAATGTCATCTATAATACCTATTTCGTCTCTAAATTCCTCAGATACATATGTAATACCACTGTCACTTATCACAGCCGGTTGAAATAAACCTTGTTCAATGAAAAGTGTCTGAATTCTTCCTGTTTTGATGGCATTCCAAATTTCATTGGTATCGCTCATGAATTTATTCTGACTAACAGCCTTCTTTAACTCTTCTTTTCTAGAGTTGTTTTTTGCTTCTACAACACTTTTTACTACTTTCCAGGCTTCTATAACGATTACACTCGCTTTTTCATCCAGCCTAACTCTGTTTAGATATGTCTCAAAAAAGCTATGTTTTTTATCAGCAACCTTTAGGTATTCATGATAATTACTTTCTTCTGAACAAATTAAAATGGGTAAAGGCTTAATGTTTCTAACCTTATTCACTGCTTTGTCCACTTGATTAAAATACTCGGCGATGATGTTTCTTTGCCTACTAGCGTTTGATAAATCAGCCTTGTTGTGAGTGTAGCTTTGATTGTTTTCCATAGGAAAACCATCGCTAATTTCAGAAACTAGCTTATCGTTAAAAGCCTCTATCAGTCTAACTTTTTCTTGGTTTAATACCAAAATATAATAATTAGTTTCTAAGTGCATGGCTCTAACTAAATCACGAGTTGCAAAGGTGTGATCTATATGGACTCTATTTTTAACGGCTAAAGGTAAACGAGTATATTGGGCAATATCTTCGTTCACAAAAAGGATTAAACTTTCTAAGTTTAAGCGGTGGTCAATTTCAGAAGCTAAGGTTTTTAACCTTTCTACAAGCACTTTTGCATTTCGCTTGCTTTCATCCGCATAAAGTCTTTCTTCTGCATCCTTCATTAAATTTTTTAATGTTAATGCATCTTTACCATTATCAGGACTAGTTCTGTGAGTATTTAAAATAATTGTAATGCAATTATCTGAGTTGACATTTTTTAGTTCTTTTAATGTTAGGTTCATAGGTCTTAATATTTAAAAATAACTGTAAGATAACTAGTGGTCGAAATTTCTAACTAGACTTTACTTAAATCTAAGGTGTAGTCTAGTTAGAAATCTTTGCTTTTGTTAATTCAATTACTTTAAGTAAGAATTAAGCATCCATAAGGTTTTCTCTGTTTCAGAAATATAGTCACTCATCAAGCTGACAGTTCCTTCATCATTAGCCTCGCTTGCTAGCTCAAGAATCTCTCTTTCAGTAGTAATAAGGGTAGAGAAATTTTTAACTATAATTCTAACGCCTTCAACGCCATCGGTTACACCTTTTGCCTCTTTTATTTTAGAAGTCTTTAAGTAATCAGTATAGGTGTGCAATGGTTCGCCTTCTAGAGTTAATATCCTTTCAGCAATTTCATCAATTTTAATAAAAGCATCATCATACAATTCCTCAAATTTTGTATGTAATTCAAAAAATTCTCTTCCCTTAATGTTCCAATGCAATCCTCTTAAATTTTGATAAAACACTTCATAATCAGCTAAGAGTTGATTCAATATTTCGCTAAGTTTTTTTGCTTTGCTTTTGTCTATTCCTACTAAGTTTTTCATGATACTTTTTTTTTAAAAATTTATATATTATTTAGTTTATAATTAGCGTGTTACTTACATGTGTTTACATGTTTTTTTTGCTTTTCGTAAAGATAATCAAACCTATTTATAAAGCATCCGAACTGTTGAAGTTAGAACCAAATTAATCTTCAAAATCACTCAATACTTTTCCATCTTTGTCAAACAACACTTTTCGCTCTTCCGTCCAACCTTTTTCAAGCTCTACTTCGTAAATGGTTCGTTGTTCTGTAGTAGTTATTTGAGCCTTATCAATTTTAAATCCAGCATATTTGCTTTTTATCAAAGAGATAATTGTTGAAGGTAATTCTTTAGCTGAGATTTCTTTCTCCAATCGCATGACTTTGCCATCTTTATCATACCAAACTTCATGATCCATCTTGTTGATTTCAAATTCAACTTCATAAAGCTCTCCGTCAAGTTCCCATTCCACATCTTTTGCTTTCGAGTATTCATTTTTAAAGTTTTTTTGAATACTAGGAGGTACTTGTTCCAATTTAATGTCTTGTGCACTTGCCATAGTTGTAATTAGTAGGGCAGAGGCCATTAATTTTAGATTTTTCATAATTGAATGAATTTGTTAAAAATGTGTGTTTTATTATTATTTACTATACCACATAGATCCATTTTTAGTTTCCAGTTTATCTAATTTTCCTTCATCTGAAAGCTTATTCAATACTTCTTCACTTTCATTTCTTGGAGTTCCAGAAAGTACAGCGTATTCTTTTGCAGTAAGTGAGTGATATTTAGAGAAGAGTGTTTCCCAGTTCTTGCTGTATTCACTTTTGATAATAGTAGCATTTAGTTTTAAAATAGCTGCTTCGTATAAAGCATAAGGTTTTGAACCATAAACATATTCTTTATTTCCTGCTTCATCGATAAAGAAAATAGTTGGAAAGCCTCTAACGCCATATTCTCTAGCCATTTTCAAGTCTCCTTCAAAAAGTGTTTTTGCCTTACCTTCAAAATCAGCTTTTAGTTGCTCTACATCAAGACCAACTGTTTTAGCGGCAATAGCCATATATTCCCATTTGGCTAGGTTCTTTTTCTTCAAAAACATCATTTCTCGCATTTCTCTCATAAACAAAGTTGCTTTGTCTTTATCTTGAAGTTCTGCTGCTTTAAAAGCTATAGAAGGGGGATAAGAAGAGTTGAGCGGATCCTCCAACCACAAATCACCATCGATGGGCATATCGTAATAAATACTCACTTCATCCCAATGTTGAGCAACATCTGAAGGTTTGCTTATCCCTCCGCTGTTATAGCTCCAGTCGGGTAGTAAGCCACCCATTCTATATTCTATTTCAAGGTCCTTACCATATTCTAATTTAAGTTTTTTCAACTGAGGCTCTATACCCCAACAGGATGAACAAATGGGATCGGTAAAGTAAACTAATTTAACTTTTTTCTCAAGATCTTGTTTCGTCTTAACTGTTGATTCTTTCGTTTTTTCTCCTGGCATTTCACACATTCCAGTTTCAGGGTCACATAAAAGGGGATTGTTTTTAGCTGTTTCCATAGTCATTTTTATTTTTTTTGTTTGTCCTTGTAAACCTGTTAAGCTTATCAAAGAAATGAATAGTGTTATAAATTTAATTGTCATTGTTATACCGTTTTGGGGACTAATCCCTTCCATAGGTTGAACAGGTTTTACTTTCGAGCTTTTTTTGCGCTAAGCATACACACGTGTTCGACTCAATTGGATTTTTAAAACTTAATTGGATTCTGTTATCTCTTCAGAAGTCGCAAACTCCTCCATTTTAGTAATTAAGTTGTTCTTCACGGTATAAATTTGAACCCATTTTTGTTTCAGTTCTCTGCCTGAGTGTTTTACCTTTTGGTGTTCTTGACCCAACACAACCACCATGTTGCCTTCAACAATGTATTGTTGTGGTTCAAAGCTGATGATTTCAGTTCTGTCCATTATGTTGTTGTAAAATGTTCTGATTCCTGCCTTTTTTTCAAAAACACCTTTGGGAATAATTTGCGTTCCATGATAAATCCAAATTGTATCTTCAGAAACGGTTGAAACGAAATTTTCTACATCTCCACTGCTGAATGCCTTAAACATTTTTTGTACTACTGATTTTGCTGTATTTTCCATATTTTAATATTCTATTGCCTTTGTTTCAAAAATACGATTAATATAATGTATTTTTGACATGGGTTTCCTTTTGGGAAGTAGTTTCCTATAGGATACTACGTGAAAAATTTACATTATTTAAAGAAGATTAACACAATGAAAAAGAAAGCAGTAGTTAACAATACCTCCGTTTGTCAAGTGAGGATGCAGGCCATTAATGACTCCATGAGCATTTTGTCGGGAAAGTGGAAATTTCACATCCTAGGGACTTTAATAGAAGGGAATAAGATGGGCTTTATGGACTTGTTGCGAGAAATAAATGGTATAGGAACAAAAATGCTTTCAAAGGAGCTTCAAGATTTAGAAATGAATCAGCTTGTAAATAGAACGGTTATGAATACTAAGCCCATTACTGTAGAGTATTCCATTACAAAATATGGTGAAACGCTGTCACCACTTATAGACGAATTAGCCAATTGGGGTATAAAATATAGGCAATCGGTTTATGGGAAAAAATAAGGAAATAAAGTATTCTTTCTTTCTAATATAGATACTTTGCTTGTAGAACCAAAACCCTTAAATTCCCTGAATCAGCTCAGCTTTAATCCAACCTTTATTGCCATTGGGTATAGAAACTTCAAACCAAGTATCGGTTTGATCTTCGATTTTTACTTTTGTGCCTTCATGCAACACAAACAATTTAGAGCTACCAGCACTGGGAGAAGAATTGATATTTACTGTAGGCTCTAAAATAATAGCATAAGCCATTTGATTTAAATAAGCTTGTTGTTGATGAGCTAAAAACCAAGAGCCCAAAGACAATATGAAAAGGGTAGTGGCTATATAAAAACCCAGTTTTTTTACAAAGACTGTTCTGCTAAAAAAATAGAAAACAGAAAAGACAACAGCTAAATAAATTAGGCATAATGTAATTTTTGCCCAAGTCTCTGCGGAGAACAGATTAAAAATTGTTTTCCACCAACGATATAAAAACAATTCGGGAATTCCTTCTATTTTGTCAATTGTTTTTTCGTTGGCCAATTTCAAATTATAAGCAGCATCTCCATGATTAGGTTCTATTTTAAGGGCTTTTTCATAATTTAAAATGGCTAAAGGAATTTGGTTTTGCTTGAAATAGGCATTACCTAAATTATAGTGCAAATCACTTGAAACGATGTGCTCTTGCAAAAGACCTTCATAGATACCTATTGCTTTAGTATAAAAGGCAGAATCATATGCTTGGTTAGCTTTATGAAAAGCATTCAAACTCGATTCATTGGCGAAGCTACTTATGAATATTAAAAATAAACTACTGATCAAAAGTATTTTACGTATCATTTTATATAGTCCTCCGTTTTACTGATTACTGCTATTGCATTTTGATATAAATCGGCTGCATTCATGTTTGTAGATGTTGCAAAACGAGCCATTTCAGCTTCGTCTAAAACCATTTTTAAGTTTTCGTTTATCGAAGCGTTTCCTATTAATTCCATAATGCGGTCTTGAGAAAGTTCAGCCATGTTGATGTTGAACTTATCGCTGTAATAGCCATAAATTGCCGCTGATATCTCTTCATAGAACTCAGGTAGATTATTCGCATCTAAATACTTTTTAGCTTTTGCCATTCGCTTTTTAGCCAATTTATTGGCTTTCGATTTTTTAATACCAACAGTATCTGCGTTTCTTTCTTTACGCTTTCTGCTAAAAATAAAAAGGAGTATAAAAAGCAAAACAGCTCCAAATAACAAGAAGTAGTATAGCGAAGAACCATAGAGCATTTCTTGAGCTGTAATGAAAGAAACGTTGTTGATGTGAATGTATCGTATATCGGTGTTTAAAAGTGCTATCGCTTCTTTTTCTCTTGGTTTTAAAACCACATTATCGACTTCTTCTGCACTTTTAGCGACTTTTATCTGAATGGATTCTTGACTAATCGTTTTATAACTTCCAGTATTAGGGTCAAAATAGGAAAAAGAGTATGGGTCTAAATCGAAATTTCCTGAATGCCTAGGAATAACTAAATATTTGAACGATTTACTACCGCTAGAGCCTGAAGCATTAATTGTAAAGTTGTTTTTTGTTTCTGGGTCATAGGTTTCAAAATCACTTGGAAAGGATAATTTGGGAGCTCCAATTAAGGGAAGGTTGCCACTACCACTAATGAGAATATTTATATCGATGGCTTCATTCGATTTAACTTCGGTTTTACTAGCATTAAACTTCATGTTAAATTGGCCAACTGCACCACTAAAATCATCGGGTTTTCCTTTGTTTGGCAATGCTTTTATAGAAAGTTTTATAGGTTTACTAGTTAAAATCACTTCCTTGTTTTCAATTCCACCACCCATCATTTGATCCCAAATTGACCTAACATTTCGCGATCTAATTTGTACTATGGCATTGATCTCTAAAGGGTCTATAACCAATTCACCAGCTCGTTGTGGAAACAATACGATTTGTTGTACATCGGCAACTTGATACGCAACTCCATTAATGTTCGTGTTGCTTAGCTTCATGGAGCTATAATCAGTGATGTTTTCCGACCAAAAGCCTTTTAAGTCTGGAAGCTTTTCAGGGTTAACGCGACTGACAGGTAATTGAGTGTACATTTTAAAAGTAACGGTAACTTTTTCACCGATGTATGCACTCTTTTTGTCCACCATACCTTCTAAATAAATATAGTCTTCAATTTGCTCCCCACCTGATTTTCTATTGTTTTGTCGATTTCTTTGAGCATTTGCACTGTTCGAATTTGCAGCTACTACTTCAATTTCTATAGAGTTAGAGGTGTAAGTTTCTCCATCTATTTCAATTTCGGCAGGTGGTATTTCAAATTTGCCTTCTTGAGTACCCACTAATACATAAGAAATTGAGTTAGTACGAGTGACTTTGCCATTGATGTTTTGCATGCTAGTAGATTGACCAGCACTGTAACTATTAAATCCTTCGAAACTAGGTGGAGTAAAGCTTCCACCATTTGAATTAATGGTATAGGTAATTTGAAATCGTTGACCAACTTCTACTTTTTGATGACTCGATTTGGCAGTAAAGCTAATTGAACTTGCAAATATGCTAGTGACTATCCCAATAAACCCTATGAATAAAATAAGTTTTTTCATTACCAATCCTTCTCAATGTTGATGTCAACTTGTTTAATCTTTTGCTTTTTCAGTTTCTCTTGCAATTCCTTTTCATCTTGATTTAAGGCTTCTAAGATTCGTTCTGCATCTTCACGAGAAACTTGTTGTTCTTTTTCTTGCTGCTGTTGTTTTTGTTCTTCTTCTTTTTGCTCCTCGTTTTTTTCTTCCTGTTGTTCCTCTTTATCTTGCTGTTCTTCTTCTTTATTCTCTTGATCTTGATTTTTGTTTTCTTGCTCTTCTTGCTCTTCTTTATTTTCGTCTTTATTCTCTTGCTGCTCTTGCTCTTGTTTTTGCTGTTCTTGCAATTGTTGTTTTGCGTAGGCGTAGTTGTATCGCGTTTCTTCGTCTTTGGGATTGTTGATTAGCGATTTTTTATAAGCTTCAATGCTTTCTTCTAATTTTTTTTCTTTTAACAATGAATTTCCTAAGTTGTGAAATGCCTTAGATTTTATTTCTTTATCTTCTGATTTAGCAGCTACTGCTTGAAAAAACTTGCTGGCTTCTTCATATTTTCCTTGTCTGTATAAGGCATCACCTAAATTGAAACTATTTTCGATTAAATCGGCATCTTTTCGAAGGCTGGCTCTATACTTTTCTTCAGCTTGCTCAAATTCATTCTTTTTAAACGCCTCATTACCTTCTCTAATTTCTTGATAAGCAGATTGCGCCATAGTAATTACAGGCATAAAGCAAAAATACAAAATGAGTTTTTTGGCTAATTTCATATGTCAAATAGATTTACTTTTTCACTGATTTTACTTTTTCTTTCACTTAGAATAATGGATAAGATTAGAAATAGGAGTGATGCACCAATAAAAAATTGAAAACGGTCTTCATAGTCGGTATATACTTGACTTTCGTATTCACTTTTTTCCAAGCCACTTAATTCATCCAAAATCTGATCAAAACCTGCATTTGCATTGGTTGCTCTAATATACATTCCATCACCACTTGCGGCTATTTCACCTAACATTTGTTCATTTAAACTACTAACTATAGTATTGCCAGAATTATCTTGTCTATAACCGATTTGTTTGCCCCGTTTAAAAACAGGAATTGGAGCACCATTCGGAGTTCCCATGCCAATTGTAAATACTTTAATTCCCTTTTTTAGGGCTTCTTCAGCTGAAGCTATAGCATCATCTTCGTGGTTTTCACCATCAGTCACTATAATGAGGGCTTTATTTCCACCTTGTTCATAATCAAACGATTCTATAGCTAAGTCAATAGCAGCACCAATTGCAGTTCCTTGAGTAGGAATCATATCGGTATCTATTGTTCCTAAAAATAATTTTGCTGCCGCATAATCTGTCGTAATTGGTAATTGTGTATAAGCTTGACCTGCAAAAACGATAATTCCCAAACGATCACTTTTTAAGTCGCCTACCAATTGAAGCATGGCTCGTTTAGCTCTTTCTAAGCGATTAGGAGAAAGGTCTTCAGCTTTCATGCTATTTGACACATCTATTGCGACAATCAAGTCTATGCCTTCTCTTTTTACTTCCTCAAGCTTTGTTCCTAATTGTGGATTTGCAATACCAATAACTAATAAAGTGTAGCCGATTAAGAAAAAGATAAATTTCAACCTGAATTTTAAATTGGAATACCGAGGCATAATATGATTTAAGAGCTCGGGATCTGCAAAACGTTGACGCGCTTTAGCTCTCCATTTTTTAACAAAGAAAAACAACAACATCATGATTGGTATTAAAACCAAACCCCAAAGTACCCCTGTATGTTCGAATCTAAACATCTTAATTTATCGTTCTTAAAACTGTATTTTTTAATCCAAAATCAAGTAACAATAGACAAGCAGCAATTAATGCAAAAGGGAAAAACTCTTCTTTCTTTTTGCGGTATTCTGTTACTTCGATTTTCGATTTTTCTAATTCATCAATTTCTTTGTATATGGCAGCTAAACTTCTATTATTAGTAGCTCTAAAGTATTTTCCTCCTGTTAAATCAGCAATTTCTTGCATGGTTTTTTCATCGATTTTAACTTCTACGCTTTGATAACTGGTTTGTCCAAAAGCATTTTGATAGGGGAAAGGTGCTTTTCCATTTGTGCCAACACCTATTGTATAAACCCGAACTCCAAATTCACGGGCAATTTCTGCAGCAGTTATTGGTGGAATACTTCCGCTATTGTTAGAACCGTCTGTTAATAAGATGACTACTTTGCTTTTTGCATCGCTGTCTCTAAGTCTATTTACTGATGTAGCCAAGCCCATACCAATTGCAGTTCCATCTTCAATCATTCCGTTTTTTACGTCTTTAAATAGATTCTTTAATACTGCATGATCAGTAGTTAAGGGTGATTGAGTAAAACTTTCTCCACTAAAAGTAACCAAGCCAATACGATCGCTTGGCCGGCCTTTAATAAAGTCTAAAGCCACTGCTTTAGATGCTTCAAGCCGATTTGGTTTTAAATCTTCAGCTAGCATACTGCCAGAGATATCCATGGATAAAACGATGTCGATTCCCTCGGTGGTTACATCTTGCCAACTCAAAGAAGATTGTGGTCTAGCTAGGGCAATAATGATAAAACTAAAAGCTAACATGCTTAATGCGAATGGGCTATGTCTGAGTATGTGAATAAAAGGATCTTCCTTGGTGCCTATTGCGCTTAAGCTAGATAAACGAATGGAAGCCTTATTATCTTTAATTTTCAAGACATAAGCTACTATTAAAATAGGAATGATTGCAAATAGCACAAACAGCTCCGGGTTAGCAAATTGTATGTCGTTCCACCACTTAGTCATTGGTTTTTTCTTCTTTAGGTTCGTTTACATACTTTGTTAAACTGACAAACAATAAAGCATTTTTATAAGCTTCTTCGTTTTCAGCTCCAATTGGTTGTTGCTTGGCGAATTTAGCCATGTCAGCTAAAATTAAAATGTTATGAAGTTTTTTAACAGTTTCTTTTTCAGCAATTAAATTCGAGTTAATTAAAGTTATTGTTTCGTCAGTAGTTAATTCCAAAGCATTCACCAAATAGCGGTTTTCTAGGTATTCTCTCAGGATAAAAGACAATTCAGAGTAATACATTTTTACATGACCAGCTTGCCATAACTTTTTATCGAAAAGCTCTTGAAGCTTCCTAGTGGCAACAAGGTCAGCAGCTTCTTTGGGAACAACAACCTCTTTTTCGACAACTGGTCTGTTTTTATACCTTCTATAAAATACTATGGCAAGAATTAGTAGTATCACAATCAATAGACCGATAGAAATCGGAATTTTATTGCTTAATAACCAATCGATTAAAGAAAAAGGAACTTCTATTATGGTTTTGATGTCTTTAATGTCTTGTTGTGCCTCTACACTAACGTTTTTTACATTGAGCACTAGTGGATTCGTTTTCAAAGTATCACTTCCTACCACAAATGTAAAAGGTGGAATGACATAGTAACCACTGTCCCATGAAGTAATTGTAATGGTTTGATTAAGGTATTTTTTAGTAACATCTTCAGGATCAAAAATGGTATCAATTTTAGAAATCTCAACAATGTCAATAAATTTGGATATGGTATCCTGTAAAGCAGGGAAAATCAAGCTTTCTATGGCTGCTGAATAACTTACTTCCAGCTCTATAGTAGTTTGTTCTCCAATTTTAATTTCTTGAGTTCCTATGGTTGCACTAACTTCATTTTGAGCAATCAAAGGGCTGCTTATTAAGAAAAGCAACAGATAAAAAAATCTCTTCATCATCGTTTACTCCCTCTACGTTTAAATAAAGTCATTAATGGTTGTATATAACTTTCATGCGTTGCAAGACGAGTGTGATCTACACCGCTTCTTCTCATGATGTCTTTAATTTTTCCTTGTTGTGCCAAAGCATTTGCCTTAAAGTTAGTTCTGTTCTTTTTAGACCAGGAGTTAAACCAAATGTTTTTGCCGGTTTCTGCATCTTTTAGTTGTATTAAACCCACATTTGGAATTTCTGTCTCTCGTTCGTCAAATATTTGCAAAGCCACTAAATCGTGTTTTCTATTTGATATTTTTAATAAATCTTCGTAGCCATCACTCAAAAAATCAGAGATTAAGAATGCTGTGCATCGTTTTTTAATGGCCGAATTGAAATACCTTAAAGCTTCTTGGATATTTGTCCCTTTGCTTTCAGGTTTAAAATCTATCAATTCTCTAATAATCATTAGAATATGGCTTTTCCCTTTTTTAGGTGGAATAAACTTTTCTACTTGATCGCTAAAAAATAATACCCCAACCTTATCGTTGTTTTGTATGGCTGAAAAGGCGAGTACAGCGCATAATTCAGTCGTTAAATCTTGTTTTAATTGTTTCTTAGATCCGAAATTTTTTGAAGCACTTACATCCACCAATAACATCACAGTCATTTCGCGTTCCTCTTCAAATACTTTGATGTAAGGCGCCCCAAATCTAGCTGTTACATTCCAATCGATGGAACGAATTTCGTCGCCAATTTGGTATTCGCGAACTTCACTAAAGGCCATTCCACGCCCCTTAAAAGCCGAATGATATTCACCGGAAAAGATTTGATTAGACAAACCTTTCGATTTGATTTCTATCTTTCGAACTTTCTTAAGTAAATCTTGTGTATTTCGACTTCTAGTGCTCATTAAGGAACTTCTACCGCATTTAAAATTTCGTTAATAATATCTTCTGTTGTTACATTTTCTGCTTCCGCTTCATAACTCAATCCTATACGATGCCTCAACACATCTTTTGCAATTGCTCTAACATCTTCAGGAATAACATAACCTCTACGCTTGATAAAGGCATAAGCTTTAGATGCTAAGGCTAAGCTAATGCTTGCTCTAGGTGAACCACCAAAGGTGATTAAATCCTTTAACTTTGATAATCCGTATTCCTCAGGACTTCTTGTAGCAAACACGATGTCAATAATGTATTGCTCAATTTTTTCATCCATATAAACTTCACGAACTACGCTTCTAGCTTTGATGATGTCCTCAGGTTTGAGAATTTTGTTTGCAGTTGGCATTCCTGATTTTGAAATATTACTTCTAATAATCAATTTTTCTTCTTCCTTTTTAGGATATGTCAACACAACTTTTAGCATAAAACGGTCAACTTGAGCTTCAGGTAAAGGGTATGTACCTTCTTGTTCAATAGGATTTTGAGTTGCTAAAACCAAAAAAGGCTTAGGAAGAGGGAATGAGGTATCACCTATCGTAACCTGTTTTTCTTGCATGGCTTCTAGTAAGGCACTTTGCACCTTTGCAGGAGCTCTATTTATTTCATCGGCCAAAATAAAGTTGGCAAAAATAGGTCCTTTCTTAATGGTAAACTCTTCCTTCTTTTGGCTATAAATCATGGTACCAACTAAATCGGCTGGTAATAAATCAGGAGTAAACTGAATTCGACTAAAATCAGCATCAACTGTTGTTGCTAGAGTGTTAATGGCAAGCGTTTTTGCCAAACCAGGAACTCCTTCCAATAGGATATGTCCATCAGAAAGTAAACCAACCAATAATCGTTCGACCATGTGGTTTTGGCCGACAATTACCTTGTCCATTTCCATAGTTAATAAATCAACAAATGAACTTTCTATTCTAATTTTTTCGTTCAAAGCTTTAATATCAACACTTGCAGCGCTTGTATTTGTTTTTTCAACAATTGTTGATGAGCTATTTTGTTCTTCCATACTTTATCTATTTTTGAAGTGCTAAATTATTCATGTAGCTGAGCGCTATCATGATTTTGCTGTTAAATATTGTTAACCCCTATTAAGAAGAAGTTTATGAAGTTAAATAGTAATGTTTATTCCTTTAGAACCAATGATATAGCTAGTTTTGAAAAGGCTAGACACATTCGTGAGAAAGTATTTATAGTTGAACAAAATGTTGATCGGGATGAAGAGTTTGACGACTATGAAGATGAGAGTATTCATTACCTTTTAGAAGTTGATGGCGAACCAGTTGGAACTGCAAGGTGGAGACACATTGGCGACCAAGTTAAATTGGAACGTTTCGCAGTTTATTTATCACATAGAAACCAAGGTTATGGATTAAATTTATTAAATCAGGTGATGAAAGACGCTTTAGAAACGGGTAAAGATTTATTTATGCACGCTCAAGTAAAAGCACTTTCTTTTTACGAAAGAAGGGGGTTTAAAAAAGTAGGTGAGCAGTTTTTAGAGTGTGATATTGAACATTTTAAAATGGTATTTAAAAACAAGTAGTGTCTTTGTTTTGTAAAGATTAAAGTTAGTTAAGGATAAGTAATATTAAATACTAAGCCTTAAAAAGGTTACTTTATGTCTGGTTGTGCTTTTATGTTTAACTAGTACACCTAAGTTAAACTCGCAAAAAAGAAATGTACTAGGTACTTAAATTGTCTAAAGCTTAAATAAGCTAAATTCAACTTTCTTAGAAGTAATTACAAACCACAATATTCCAAGTGCAATAGCGAAACCATCTAATATATCTGCAGTAAATCGGTCAGAAAATCGTGGAAATACTATTTCACTGACTATGCTTAAAAAAAGTGTAAGAAATACTAATTCAAGGATGTTTAGTTTCTTTTTTCTATAGAAAAAAAGTTGTTCTACACAAAGTAAATGCGGAGCTAAAGCACCTAAACAAAAAGGATCTAAGTAATTGTCAGCCAAAGGAATTTCAATTTGAAATGCCTTTTGACTTAGTTGATGTAGTACAAGAAGAACTAAAGGCAATCCAAAACTTATAGACTTCAATTGATGAATCATACAGTTGCAAGCATCGCGAATAATAAAATAAGCAATATTAAAGGGCTAAAAATAATAATGAGCAATATTCCTAAAACCCGATAAAGTATTTTTTTTGCTCTTTTAGGTAAATCATCCTCATCTTTAATTGAAGTTGCATCTCGCCATCGGTCAAAAAGGTCTTTGTTGGAATTACTCATTTTATGTATAGAAGAGAATTTATTTAATTGATTTGCATTGCGATGGAGAAAGTGATTTACTTTTTCATTGCTCGGTCAATTTGACGCTTAGCATCTTTTAGTTTCAAGCTTTCACGTTTATCGTGAGTTTTCTTTCCTTTTACTAATGCTATCATGAGTTTTGCTTTACCTGAATCATTTATGAAAAGCAGCGTGGGAACTATAGTCAAACCCACATCTTTAATTTTCTTTTCTAGCTTTTCTAATTCGTTTTTATGTAACAGTAATTTTCTTGGCCTTTTAGGTTCGTGATTTACAAAACTTGCATCAGAATAGGGGGTTATGTCTATATTGTAAACGAATAATTCTCCTTTTTTAAAAGCACAATAGCCTTCTTTTATAGATGCCTTGCTTTCTCTAATTGATTTGATTTCAGTTCCTTTTAATTGTATTCCAGCCTCATATTTATCAATAAACTCGTAATTAAAACTTGCTTTTTTGTTCTTTATACTAACTGTATTGGAAAATTTACTTGCCATAATTCAAAATTACGAATGAAAACCAAGCTCCTTAGCCATACTATTAAAATATTCATGAACTCGCAGAACGTAGGAATTAATAGTTTGATGTAAATAACTTCGTTTTTAAAACACTCCTTATTCGATATAAAAACTGATTTTATAACTAAACTTGTGATTAAATTTAATGAATTGAAAAATCTCCTTTCTTTTTTGTTTTTATGTGTAATGCTATTTTCTTGCAGCACAAGCAATCGCTATGAAAATGAAGTTATTTTTCGTTTTAATATACCAGAGGGTGTTAGCTCTTTAGATCCTGCATTTGCGAGTAATTTAGGCAATATATCGGCCACCAATCAGCTGTTTAATGGCTTGGTACAAATGGATGAAAACCTAAATATAAAGCCCTGTATTGCTAAATCATGGGAAAGATTGGATAGTAATAAGACTTATCGCTTTTATTTAAGAGATGATGTTTATTTTCATGAAAATGAAGTGTTTGGTGAAAGTAAAAAGCGAAAGGTGAAGGCACAAGATTTTGTCTATAGTTTTAATCGACTTATTCAATCTGATTTAATGGCTCCTGGCAAATGGGTGTTTAACAATGTGCTGCGTTTGGCAGAAGAAAAACTAGCTATAACTGCCATAAATGATACCATATTAGAAATCAAATTAAAAGAAGCTTTTTCACCTTTTCTCGGCATTTTAAGCATGCAATATTGTGCTGTTGTTCCCCAAGAAGCCATAGATTATTACGGTGATAAATTTCGTTCAAACCCTGTGGGAACAGGGCCTTTTAAATTTCAATACTGGAAAGAAAATACCAAATTGGTTTTATTAAAAAACCCTCATTATTTTGAAAAAGATGAAAGAGGTGTTGCCTTACCTCGTTTAGATGCCTTATCCATTAGTTTTATCAAGGATCAAGAAGTTGCGTTTTTGTTGTTTTTAAAAGGAGATTTAGATTATTTATCGGGCTTAAAAGGAAGCTATAAAGATGAATTATTAAATAGCCGTGGAGAGTTAAGAGAAAAATATCAAAACCAAATTAAATTAATAACCAGTCCATATCTAAACACAGAATATTTGGGTTTTTTATTGGATAGTAATGCTAGCGTTTCTAGAAATAACCCTTTGCTAAACAAAGATTTAAGATTGGCGATAAATTATGGTTTTGACCGAGTTAAGATGCTGAAATACTTAAGAAATGGTATCGGAGAAGCGGCAAGTTCGGGTTTTGTACCCAAAGGATTACCTTCATTTAATGCTGAAAAACTAGTCGGTTATTCTTATCAACCTGAATTGGCCAAAAAATACTTAATAGATGCTGGTTATCCTGAAGGTAAAAATCTAGAAACCATTGTAATTAGCACAACAGCTGAATATTTGGATATTTGTGAATACATGCAGCATCAATTAGGAGAGCTGGGAATAAAAATACAGATTGATGTTAACCCTCCAGCAACGAACAACGAACTCGTAGCCAATGCTCAGTTGCGGTTTTTTAGAAAATCTTGGGTTGCTGATTATCCCGATGCCGAAAATTATTTATCCTTATTTAAAACCAGCAACTTTTCTCCTTCAGGACCAAATTACACGCATTATAGCAATGAAAAATACGATGCCCTTTATGCGCAAACGATGGCTTTAACAAACGATTCGCTACGCAATATCTATTATTTAAAGCTAGATAGTATGATAGTAGCGGATGCGCCTATTGTCCCTTTGTTTTATGATCAAGTGGTTCGATTTATACCAAATTATGTAAGTGAAATAGGAGTGAACCCTATGAATTTGTTGGAATTAAAGCATGCAGTTAAAGAATTACAAAACTAGTGGACAATTCAAAAGAGATTCTTGAAGAGAAAAAATACCGCCGGATTAGCCGCTTTATTTTAGTTGGTTTAACAGTTTTGTTAGGTTTCTTAGGTTATCGTTCAGCTCAATTGAAATTTGATTATGATTTCGAAAAGTTTTTTCCAAAGGCTAACGACAAACTTGTGTTTTATCAAGAATTTAGAGAAACATTTGAAAACGACAATGATTTTGTATTAGTGGGCATTCATAATGATGCAGGGATATTTAATCGTGATTTTCTTGAAAAAGTAGATCAATTAAGCCAAGAGTTAAAGACCTTGCCTCGAATTCGAGAAGTCATTTCTCCAACAGAAATGAAGTATCTAGAGAAAAATCCTGCTGGTTTAGGATTTAAGGAAACACCTTATTTTCATATCAATAAGCCCGAGTTATATCATCAAGATTCTATTCGTATAAATTCAGTATCTGAACCCGTTTCAGAAATGATTTCTAAAGATCAAAAAGCATTAATCATTTTAATAAAGAATGAGCAATTTCCTTCTAAAGTTAAATCTGATGAAGTAGCTTTGGCGCTTGATAAAATTCTTGCAAAGCAGGACTTTGATCAAATACATACCATGGGTAAAATCTTGGGCCAAAAAGCATATCTCGATATCATGCAAAGAGAGTTTTTTACGTTCATGATTATATCGATACTCTTATTGCTTATTTTCCTGATTGTCACTTACCGCTCATTGTGGGGTGTTTTTATTCCGCTATTAACTGTTATGCTTGCAGTTGTAGGCAGTTTGGGTATCATGGAGCTAAACGGGACTCCGCTAAACATGATGACAACTTTATTGCCCATTATCATGTTGGTTGTTGGCATGTCAGATGTAATTCATTTGGTTTCTAAATACTTAGAAGAAATACGACTAAAACGCAGCAAAATTGACGCACTTCGAAACATGTTGAAAAAGGTAGGTGTAGCTACTTTACTTACTTCTTTGACTACGGCACTAGGTTTTGTAACCCTAATCGCAGTCAATATGGAACCAGTTCAAAATTTTGGAATATTTACCGCTGTTGGTGTCTTGCTTGCTTTTGTGCTTTCTATCCTATTTATACCTGCTATATTTATGTTGCTTAAAATGCCTAAAATAGCTAATGCTGCAAAACTTAAAACAATTTGGGAAAACAAATTAGGTGCATTTTTTATTCAATTGTGTAGAAATAGAAAAAAAGTGTTTGTGCTTTATTCCTTATTGATTAGCATCGCTTTGTTTGGTGCAAGTAAAATTCAATTTGATTATTTTCTAATGCAAGATTTAGGGCCAGAAGAGCCTTTGATGAAGGAGTTGGCTTATTTTCAAGAAGAGTTTGGTGGAATAAGACCCTTTGAACTTGCTATTATTCCGCAAGGTAATTATGATATTAACGATTTTGAAGTGATGCAAGAAATTGTAAAGCTCGAAGAATTTTTAATACGAGAATATCAATTAAGTCATGTTGCAAGCCCAAGTATTCCCTATAAAATGATGAATAAAACCCTGCGCGATGGAAGGGAAGCCTATTATAAAATTCCAGAGAATAAAAAGCGATACGACTACCTAAAGAAGCAATTAAAAGCTTTTGAAAATGTTGAGGAGTTTAAACTGCTGATGTCTAACGATAAAAAATTAGGTAGAATTAGCGCTAGATTAGTTGACCCAGGAAGTAAAACCATGCTAGAGAAAAACGAAAAATTAAAAGAGTTTTATGAAGAAGAAATAGATTCTTCTCTAATTGATATTCGCTTAACGGGAACCACGGTAATCATTGATGAAAGTGGTCGCTATGTTTCAAAGAATATACTTTTGGGTTTGTTTATTGCCTTTTTTATAATAGCTATAAGTATGGGCTTCTTATTTCGGTCGGTTAAAATGGCCTTTATTTCTCTAGTGCCCAACTTAATACCCATTGTCTTCACCGCAGGCTTTATCGGGTTTTTCAAAATAGATTTAAACATGACTACTGCCATTGTGTTTACCATTGCATTTGGTATTGCGGTTGACGACACTATACATTTTTTAAGCCGCTATCGTCAAGAAGTGAAGCTAGGAAGGTCAAATTTAATAGGCTTACGCAGAACTTTTATCTCAACAGGAAAAGCCATAATTATTACCACGGTTATTTTGTTAGCAGGTTTTGGAAGTTTAATCTTTTCTAACTTTCTAAGTACTTTTTATATTGGCTTGTTTGTTAGTATAACTCTAATTTTTGCCTTAATTACAGATTTAACTTTGTTGCCTTTATTGTTGTTGCGTAAAAAGACTAATTCTTAAATTTTTTATTTAAGAAATACATGGAAATGAGCCACAAAGCAATGCCAATAATGCTTGCTGTTTTAGCAATTTCTTCGTTTTCAAAAAAGAAATAAGCAATTGCAATGCAGCCAAATAACACCAACGCAATAATTCCTTTTATTTGGTCTTTTCTATACATGCGGCAAAAGTAAAGAAACAAGCCTTTAGCTTAGATTATGTAGTAGATATTTAAAATGTAAATCCAATATTTAATATCAATTGTAAATAATCTAGACTAACTTGAAATTAAATTATCTTTACAAAAATTATCAAAACACCATGAATTACATCTTATTTGACGATAGAAGAGTTGATTTATTACCATTTACTTTCACAAGGCCTGTGTCCGAAATAAGATGTGGTATTTTAACAATAACTGAGAAATGGGCGCATCATTTGGATGGGGATATTTCTTTTTTAACTGAAGAATATTTACAGGCAAAATACCCAGTTCATTACGCTTCTGACAATACTTATATCAATGGAACTATTTTTCCAGATGACAATTTATTGGAAATGATTAATCGCTTAGAAGAAGGAGATTTAATTTTTCATCAAGAAAAGGAAAAAGTATTGGCGTTTAAGACAGCACAAAAAGTTGAATTTGATTCCATTGAGCTACATCATTTTACACAGCATAACTTCGAAGAAGATATTTTAGATATCAATAATGTTTGGGATATATTCTCTAAAAACGCTGAAGCTTTAAGCAAAGATTTTCAATTGCTTACCCATGGCAGAACTTCTCAAGCTTTAGACTCAACAAATACACATATTGGCAATCAAATATTTATTGAAGAAGGCGCAACTGTTCAAGGGGCGATATTGAATTCTACTAGTGGTCCAATTTATATTGGTAAAAATGCAGAAATCATGGAAGGAAGCGTTGTAAGGGGTGGTTTGGCCTTATGTGAAGGAGCTGCTTTAAAACTGGGAACAAAGGTTTATGGAGCAACAACGGTTGGTCCTCATTCAAAAATTGGAGGAGAGGTTAATAACTCCGTGATTTTTGGATATAGCAACAAAGGCCATGATGGCTTTTTAGGAAACTCAGTATTGGGGGAGTGGTGTAATTTAGGAGCGGATACCAACGTTTCTAATTTGAAAAACAATTATGCTGAAATCAAGATTTGGAATTATGAAAAAATGGGTTTTAAAAACACTGGCTTGCAATTTTGTGGCATGATGATGGGCGACCATTCTAAAAGTGGAATTAACACCATGTTTAATACAGCAACTGTAGTAGGCGTAAGTTCAAATATTTACGGCGGTGGATTTCCCAGAAATTTTATCCCCTCATTCGCTTGGGGTGGAGCTGAAAAATGGGTGGAATTTAGAACGAATAAAGCTTTTGAAGTTGCCGAAAAAATGATGGAAAGACGAGGAATTCCTTTTACTGATATCGATAAAGCTATTCTGACTTATGTTTTTGAAAACACGAAAGACAATCGAAATTTTTAACTAGTTGTTAGGTTACAATTAAAAAGCCCGCAAAAACTATGAAAACCTTGCTAACAATAATTTTGTCCATTATAGATTGAAACATTCGCATAGGACAAATGATAAGGTAATTCATGAATTATTAGGAGGTTATGAGTTTGAAACCACCAATCATAATTGCAAATTAGTTAATCACAAATCACATTTAAAATTATCGCTTCAGGAATATTAAGATGTAGAATTAAGTATAAGTCTTGAAGTGTTGTTTCTTTTTCTGTACATAGAAATTAACCAACAGAATAAAAAGAGGATGCCAGCAACACTTGCTATAGCACCTGCAATAGAGCCATTAATATAGGCAGCTAAGTAATATCCTCCAATTGAACTTAAAACACTAAATATAGCTGAAAGAATTAGCATTTCTTTTAGCTTGTGAGTTATAAGGTATGCTGCAGATGCAGGCACGATTAAAAAAGCTACAACCAATATAGCTCCTACAGATTCAAATGATATTACTGTTGTTAATGATACTGCGCTCATTAAGGAATAATGCCAAAAGCCTACTGCAATACCTAATGCTTTTGCAAACTCTTCATTAAAGGTGGTTAAAAACAATCCTTTGTAGCCAATAATGATAAAACTTAAAATCAAAATAAGCAATGAGGCGCTAATCCAAACGGTTCTTGGCCCCATATTAACACCTGCATCTGTAATCCATAAATCTAAAGGAACGTAAGCTATTTCACCGTACAGAACACAGTCTTGGTCTAAATCTACTTGGCCTGCAAAAAGTGAGATTAAGATAATGCCAATTGCGAATAACCAAGTAAAGGTGATGCCAATAGAAGCATCTATTTGAAGTTTTGCTTTTTTATAGAATAGTTCGATTAACACCGTTGTGAAAACACCGATAATCGCTGCTCCAATAAGCATGGGCAAAGCTTCTCTAGATCCTGAAATTAAATAGGCGATTACAATTCCAGGCAAGACAGCATGCGAAATAGCATCGCCAATCATGGCCATTTTTCGTAAAACCAAATAACAACCTAATAAGCTACAAGTAACTGCAATTAAAGAACTGCTTAATATAATCCAAAACGCATCCATTATTCTTTTATATATGGTATTATACTTTGATGAGGATCTTTTGTAGGATAATTTAATTCCTTTTCCAATTGTCTTTCAATTTCAGGAGTAATGATGTGCTCAATTGCTTCGGCATCATTATGAACATGATCAGGCTCTAATTTAAGTCGTTGATTTAAATACATTTCCCATAATCGATGCAATCGAATTATCCGAATTGCTTCGTTTAGTCCTTTAGCGGTAATGAGCCATTTATCATCTTTATTTCGAACTGTGTTTTCAGATTTCAGTAAATGAAGTCCTTTTTTAAGTTCAGTGGGCCTCAAATCCCTTGTTTTTAATAATTGTTCAATGCTGCGCTCAGCGTGAAAATCATTTTCTTTTTCACCAATGTGATAAAATAATTTTAATACATTTTCCTTAAGTATTTTTTGCTGGTTTTGATGTTGAACTCGGTATTTGGCCAACATGCCTCTTTTGGGAGCAAACCAGATTGAACCGATGGTTAAAAAAGATAAACACATTACAACCCAAGGCCCTGTTGGCATGCTTGGAGCAACGTAGCTAATGAATGAGCCAAAAAAGCCTGAAATTGCACCAAAAACCATGGCTATAAAAATCATAGTGCCCAAACGATGCGTCCAAAAACGAGCACCAGAAGCAGGGGTAATTAACAATGCGGCCATTAAAACAACACCCACCGCTTGAATGCCAACAGCTACTGCAAGTACAGTAATTGTAGCTAGAATAAATTCCAGAAATTTTACAGGCAAACCTATCACTTTTGCATAATCTGGATTAAATGAAATGAGCTTAAATTCTTTATAGAATAACAATAGCACTAAAATTAAGACTATGCCTATGCTTGAAAAAACTAGTATGTCATATTGAGTTAAAGATGCTGCTTTTCCAAAAAGAAATTTATCTAAACCTGACTGTGCTGCATTTCCGGATTGTTGTATAGATGTAAGCAGTAAAATTCCAAAGCCAAAAAACACACTTAAAACAATGCCAATAGCTGCATCATTTTTCAATTTAGTAGTTCTGCTAATTCCATCAATAATGATTAGCGAAAGCCAACCTGTAATAAATGCACCAACAATTAGTACCAATGGATCTTTGCTACCCGACAGCATAAAAGCCAAACAAACGCCTGGCAGAATTGAGTGGGCAATTGCATCTCCAACCAATGCTTTTTTTCTCAAAAATGAGAATGAACCTACCATGGCAGCAGTTGCTCCAAGTATCATAGTTCCAATTGTAACAAAGCGAACATTGGGATCAGAAAAGCTAAGAAATTGAAGTAAATCGTTCATTATTTCCTTTCTCTAACTGAAAAACCTTTTTCTTTAATTAAGTCACCTACTTTACTCAATACATTTAACTTTCCACCATAAGCTTCTTGTAATAAATCCTCTCTAAATATGTCATCTTTAGGTCCAACGGCAACCAGTCGAGTATTTAATAATACAATCCAATCGAAATAATCTTTGGCAGTTTGTAAATCATGATGCACTACAATCACTGTTTTTCCTTGATTTTTCATTTCGGTTAGCAAATTTAAAATGGCTTCTTCTGTAGCTGCATCAACACCTACAAAGGGCTCATCCATGATGTATAAATCTGCTCCTTGGGCTAATGATCGCGCAATAAAAACACGTTGTTGTTGGCCTCCAGAAAGTTGACTGATTTGGCGGTTGCTAAATTCTAGCATATTCACTTTCTCTAATGCTTCAACGGCAATGTCTCGATCGCTTTGATTTATTCGTTTAAAAAGATTGGAGCTTTTATATCTTCCCATTAAAACGATATCCATCACAGAAGCAGGAAAATCCCAATCTACAGATTCTCTTTGAGGAACATAACTAATGCGTTCTCGAACTTGTTTTAAATCTTGATCGAAAAGTTTACAATAGCCACTGCTAGGCTTTACTAAACCCATAATGGCTTTTAGTAAAGTCGTTTTCCCCGATCCATTTGGGCCTATAATACCAGTAATTTGACCTACAGGTATTTTAAAGTCAATGTTCCACAGTACCGGTCTTCGATTGTAACTTACAGTAAGATTATGTGTTTCAAGTGCTACTTCCATGTTTAGTTTTTTCGATGATTGTTTTAGGATTTATCATTTTAAATTATTGACTATGGTATTTACATTATAACTTAGCATGCCTATATATGTACCTTCCGGAGTATTTGATTCACCCATTGCGTCACTATAAAGTGTTCCACCTATTTTTACCTGATGTCCATTTGATTTACAGCCTTCTACAACTGCTTTTAAAGAGCGATCAGACACTGAACTTTCAACAAATACGGCTTTAATCTTATGTTCTGAAATATATTTAACAAGGTTACTTACGTCTTTTAAACCATATTCAGAAACTGTTGAAATACCTTGTAAACCTTTTACTTGAAAACTATATGCTCTTCCAAAATAGCCAAATGCATCATGAGCAGTAATTAGAATACGCTTGCTACTATCTAATGAGTTAATCGTTTTCAATAATTGCATATTTAAATCAAGCAACGATTGATGGTAGTCTTTGGTGTTTTTGTTAAGCTCTTCTTTATATTCTGGGTAGTAATCTCCAATTTGATTCCCAAGATATAAAACCACTTCAGACCACAATTCTACGTCAAACCAGATATGAGGGTCGGTAGCTCCAGCAAAGTCAGTATTATTAATAAGTTTAGATGGGGATATGGCATCTGAAGCTACTATAATTTTTTTTCGATTGGCTAATTTTTGAAAAATTTCACCCATTTTTCCTTCTAGGTGCAGGCCATTGTATATGATGATATCTGCTTTACTTAAGGCACTAATATCACCATGTGTTGCTTTGTATAAATGTGGATCAACTCCTGCACCCATTAAAGTGATTACCTCAAAATTGTCTTTCACAATGTTTTCTACAGCATCGCCAAGCATACCTGTTGTGCAAACAATTACTTTTTTTTGAGTTTTGTCATGGATAGCTGTATTGCATGCTAAAAAAAACAAGGAAGTAAAAATTAATAAATACGCTTTCATTATTCCGATATAAGTTTAACAAATAAATTCTGTGCAACAGTATTTGAAATACTTGCTGGTTTGTCATTTATATAAATTTCTAAAGACTTGTCGTATGCATTAATTTTATGAACACGGATTAAAGTTCCTAAGCTTATTCCCAAATCTGTTAAATATGTCAAAAACTCCGTAGAGTGATCTTTTACACCTAAAACCTTTGCTTTTTGGTCTGTCTTAATTCCAACTAAGGTTTTATCTAATTTTAAAGGGAAATCACCATCCTTATTCGGAATAGGGTCTCCATGAGGGTCAAATTCTGGAAAACCTAAAAATTCATCAAGCTTATTTGTGAGTTCTTTAGATTGAATGTGTTCGAGTTGCTCAGCGATATCATGAACCGCATCCCAACTAAAATGTAATTTTTCAACTAAGAAAAACTCCCATAAACGATGTTTTCTAATGATAGAGATTGCAATTGAACTACCTGATTCAGTTAGTGTTACTGCTTTGTATTTTTGATAATTTATCAATTTTTTTTCCTTTAGCTTTTTGAGCATATCTGAAACTGAAGCCGCCTTAGTATTTAATCTTTCAGCAATTGCATTTGTAGAGGCTGCATTGTCATGATGTTCATTTATGCTAAAAATGGCTTTTAAGTAATTCTCTTCTGTAAAACTTAACATGCAATAATTTTAAATGCGAAATTATTAAATAAATCTAAATTAATTTTTAGGTATGTCTAAAAATTATGTTTTTTTTGCATAAAAAAATGAAAATATTATCTTGTTTTATATTAATCTCCCTATCAAGCCATATTGTTACAGCGCAGAATTCGTTGATTACAGATCGTCCAGACCAAACGGAATCGCCAAATGCAGTTGCCATAGGTGTTATTCAAATAGAAAGTGGGTTTCAATTTCAACGCTCAGACTTATCTAAAACTAAATCCGAAGAACAGATTGCGCATCCTAGTAATCTAATTAGGTATGGTATAGCTAATAGATTAGAATTAAGGCTGGTAACAGAATATATGAGCAATACGGTATATGATAAAAAGTCTAATGAAAAGAAAATTCAAAACACAGGTATGGAAAATATTGAGTTTGGGTTTAAATATCAATTTAGTCAAGATCAATCTAGAACTATTTTAGGTTTTATGACTCATTTGGATATACCCATTAAGAACAAAAAAACTAATTATCAGCAATATGGATTAGTTAGCCGATTAAATATTTCTCATCAGCTTTCAGAAAAACAATGTGTTGGAGCAAATATAGGCTATAACAATTTTAGCTATATAGTAAACGGTTCTGAGGTTTTTAGCAAGAATGTAGGAGATTTAACTTATACTTTAGTTTATGGTCAAGCTATTTCTAATCGGGTAGGAGTATATATAGAAACATTTGGAGAATATATAAATTTTAAGACTTGGGAACAGAATGTAGATTTAGGGATGACTTATTTAATAAATGACAATTTACAGTTGGATTATTCTTTTGGCCTTGGTATAAATCAGGTTATGAATTATCATTCTTTGGGAGTCAGTTTTCGCTTAAATAATTAATCTAGTTTACAATTGTAATCAAAATACAATTGTAAACAGCAAGTCAATTCACCTAAACTTAGAAAAACGAAGTTCGTATATTACAAATGTAAACTCGATTTACAAAGTAAATAGTGTTTATGCGTTATCTACTTATAAATCAAGACGCAATAAAGATTAAATGTAGTAGTGCTTTAATTGAAATGTTTTTAAATATAGAATGTTTATATTTTTTACATTTGTAATTTACAAAACTATTCAATTAATATTACATTTGTAAAATACGCAGTTGTTTACAAATGTAAGAAATAGATCAAATGGAATTAGTAGAGCGGATTCAGTATATAATGAAACTAAATCAAATGAGTGCCTCAGTTTTTGCGGATGAAATTGGTGTGCAAAGATCTTCTGTTTCTCATGTATTATCTGGAAGAAATAAACCAAGTTTAGAGTTTGTTCAGAAAATAATAAAGAGATTTCCTAAGGTTGATACTACTTGGTTAATTGAAGGTACAACTAATATTGTTTCGCTTGAAGATAAAATGAAATTGCCTGAAGAAAAAAGCAATTCGGTGCAAAGTATAAGTCATCAAACCATAAGCAAACCTGAAGAAATAGATGAAAAGCCGGAATTTAAATCCGCTAAGGTTAGAAAAATTTCACGAATATTAGTTTTCTATGATGATAATACCTTTGAGGAGTTTAACCCGAATTCCGATGCATAACTTTATTTTAAAAACTCAGTTTTAAACCAGTTTTCGGCTTCTATATTTGTTGAGAATAGTTTTGTTGGAACTATATTTTCTTGAAGTTGTATAAAGTAGGTTGTCTTTAAACGCATAGGTAATTCATTGACAATTAAGCCATGAGCTTTTGCTTGGCGCAGACTTATATTATCGCTAAAAATATCTAACGTTTCTTTATCCAGGCTTTCGAAATTGCTGCTACAATCTGAAATTATAAACTGGAAGTCAGTCTTCAGAAGCATATAAATCAACTCTACCAATTGAGATACATCATTGTAATCTAAGCAGGAGTTTTCTTTAAATTTAACTAAAATAATGGGTTCGGTTTTGTGTGTTAAAACCACGGCAAAAGGAAGGTCTTTTATTTGATTATAAGCATTATGAGTAGATTTCATCATGCTCCTTGATTAAGCTATGTTCTATTGTATTTATCCAATTCATGGCGCTAGATAATGACTTAAAAGCTTTTATAGGGGATTTGGGTTTGTTAAACTTTAAATATATTTTAAGCATTAATCTTTGTGGTAATTGGTGAATTACCAAGGCCATTGCTTTTGTAATTTCTTGGCTAAATTTATCATTTGCAAAGAAGTTTCTGGCTTTTTCAGTAGCTGTAGAGCCCTTTAAAGTCATTGTTACGCCAAATAAATTTTTATTTATATCGACTATACTTTTTACTTCTTGTACAATTTGTTGAGCTTCCTCAAGGTCTATAGTTGCATCTACAGCATAAACGACCATCGCAATATTTCTTGTATCATGCTTGTATATACTTCCATATGGAAATGTTTTACAAAGTTTAAAGTTGGGATAAATGCTCAATTTAAAATTAAGTTTATTAGAGTATCTAAATTAGTAAATGAACTGACACAAATTGATAGTCATTTGTTAAATAAAAAATTATTTCGCTCCTTTGTCAATGAGCCAATTATATGCTTCAGGTATAGACTTGAAAGCAATAATTGGGGATATCGGTTTATTGAATTTTAAATACAAATTAAAAGTTATGCGATGAGTTAAGTCTTTAATAATTATTGCAGTAGCTTGTATTACTATTTGATTGAAATGGTCTTTTCCGAAAAACTCTCTTGCTTCAGAAGTTATCTCAGAATATTGTCCTGGTACAGTTAAGGCAAATACTGGTCTATTTAGATCAGCAGCAAATTGAGAATTTTTAGAGATTTCAACTGCATTAGCAATATCAATTATGCTAGAATTAGAGTATTTTACCATAACTATATTTCTACTTTTATGCCGATATATGGTAGCATAATCTAGTTTCTTAGTTATTTTAAATTTTGATAAAATGTCTTTTGCTTCTATGTCTTTGTTTTCAGTCAAGTATTTTTTGTTACAAATAGTCTATAAAATTAAAAATTAATAAATTAAAACTCACATTTTCAATAGTTAAAGTTTATAGATTTATTAAATAAATGTTACGAATGATTTTAATTCCTTAAAACTAACATATTGCTTTACAAAAATTAAATTTGCCATCAATTATGATTTACAAAAATATTCTTAAGCCAATCTTTTTTCAGATTGATGCAGAAACTGCTCATCATCGAGTATTTGCATTAACCAAAACATTTTTATCTATTCCATTTGTAAAATCTCTAACTAGGTTGGTTTTTCAGGTAAATGATAAAAGTTTAGAAAAGGAAGTATTTGGATTAAAATTTCCTAACCCAGTAGGTTTGGCTGCCGGATTTGATAAAGATGCTAAATTGTATGAAGAATTAAGTTGCTTCGGCTTTGGATTTATTGAAGTGGGAACAGTTACGCCTAAGCCACAAGAAGGAAATCCTAAACCACGATTGTTTAGATTGCCACTAGACGAGGCACTTATCAATCGAATGGGCTTTAATAATGGAGGCTTAGACTCGATGGTTGAGCGATTAAAAAATAGGAATCCTAATATAATAATTGGGGGGAATATTGGTAAAAACAAAATTACTCCTAACGAAGATGCAGACCTAGATTATATAGCTTGTTTCGAAGCCTTATTTGATTTTGTAGATTATTTTGTAGTTAATGTAAGTTCGCCTAACACACCTAACTTAAGAGAATTACAAGAAAAAGAGCCTTTGAAACAGTTGCTGTCTAGTTTGCAAAATCAAAACAGTAAGAAAACTAAAAGAAAACCAATTTTATTAAAAATAGCTCCCGATTTGACAAATGAACAATTGGAAGATATTGTAGAAATAATTGTAGAAACGAAGTTAGATGGAGTTATAGCAACCAACACGACTATTGATCGTTCAAAATTAGTGACCGATAACAAAGTAGTTGCTAAAATTGGAGCAGGAGGATTAAGTGGTAAGCCCGCTAGAAATAGATCCACTGAAGTCATTCAATATTTATCATCAAAATCAAATAAAGCCTTTCCGATTGTTGCAGTCGGTGGAATTTTTAATGCAAATGATGCTTTAGAAAAAATAAAAGCAGGAGCTGATTTAGTTCAAGTATATACAGGTTTTATATATGAAGGGCCTGCAATGGTTAAAAAAATCAATAAAGGATTAATTGGAAAATTATGAGTGAGATAAAAATTATAGAGTGCCCAAGAGATGCTATGCAGGGCTTACATGAGTTTATTCCAACAGTGGTTAAGGCAAAGTATATCAATCAATTATTAAAGGTTGGTTTCGATACCATTGATTTTGGATCTTTTGTTTCTCCCAAAGCGATTCCTCAGCTAAAAGACACTGCTGAAGTTTTATCTAAACTCGATTTAAGCACTACCAAATCAAAGTTATTAGCCATAATTGCCAATGAACGAGGTGCTAGCGATGCGTTGAATTTTGAAGAAATTGACTACTTGGGTTTTCCGTTTTCCATTTCAGAAACTTTTCAGCAAAGGAATACGAATTCAAGCATTGAGCAATCGTTAAGTAGAGTAGAGGCTATACAAAATCTAACGATGAAAGCAAATAAAAAAATGGTATTGTATATTTCTATGGGCTTTGGAAATCCATACGGAGATGATTATCACGAAGATATTGTAGCTAAATGGATTGCTCGTTTAAGCCAATTGGATATCTCAATCTTTGCATTGAGTGACACCATTGGAGTGTCTGAACCGAGTATAATTAATCGTTTATTTTCAACTTTAGTTCCTGAATTTAACCAACTTGAAATTGGAGCTCACTTACATACTACACCAGATACATGGCAAGAGAAGGTACATGCAGCTTTTCAAAGTGGTTGTAAACGATTTGATGGAGCCATATCAGGCATTGGGGGTTGTCCTATGGCAGCAGATGACTTAACAGGTAATATGGCAACCGAAAACATCATTTCTTACTTTGAAGAAAATAAAATTCAATTGAGTATAGACAAACCTGAATTTGAAGCGGCAGAATTATTAGCAAAAAGTACTTTTCCTATTTAGTTGTTTTTCCTTCGTATAATTCAGTGAAACTTTCATCCACTGGTTCCCAAAGCTCAATTTTATTGTGATCTGGGTCTAGAATGTGAACGAATTTTCCATACTCATATTCTTCGATTTCATCTAAAACAGTTATCCCGTCTTTTTTGAGTTCTTTTACTAACTCTTCTATGTTTTCGACTCTATAGTTAATCATAAACTCTTTTTCAGATGGATCAAAATAAGTGCTGTCCTTTGACATGGGAGACCAATTTAAATAGGCTTTTTCATTGGGTTTGTCAGCTTTTCTAAATTCAAACACAGAACCATATTCGTTTGTAATTAAACCTAAATTTTTAGCATACCAAGCTTTCATCTTCTCTGGGTTGGGAGTTTTAAAAAATATTCCTCCAATTCCAGTTACTTTATTTTTCATTTATACGTTTATTATTTTCTTAAAATTAATCAATACAATCAATTAACTAGGATTTACTTTTTTAAACAAATTCATAAACATTAATCCAATTGACAAAGGAAGAGGGATAGACAAGATGAACATGAAATAAGAATATGCGGGAATTTCACCCCAATTCTGCCAATAAAATAAGCCTTGAATGAATAAAAATAATTCTGTTGAAACTATACCAAACAGAAACAGATACGTTTCCCAACCCAATTTCAAAAATGAAAATAGTTGATTAAATATGTAAAGGATAATGCAAGTGATTACTCCCAAATTAATTAGGTGAATATATGCAATCATAAAATGCCTTAACTGAGTAGAAATAGCTGCAACATCAGGAATTACCAACAATACTTGAATTAATACTTTAAGTAATATTGAAAACAAACCGACGACCAAAAGACTTTTTGAATTGAGTTTGTTTTGACTGATAAATTGGATAATTGGCTTATTGGAAAATTTAGAAATTAAATATACTATTGAAGCCATTTGAAGGACTACCCCTAAGGAATTTAAAATCCCCATATATTCAGCCTTATAAGCCCAAAACATTACATGAAAAAAGGTCAATAGTATTGCTAAAGAATATGAAATAAGGAAGATATTAATTGTTCTTGGATTTGCTTGAAAAGTAGTTTTTTTGCTTAAGTATTTAATTAATAATGCGATAACAGCCAAGATAAACCAAGCATTGAATTGAAAGTGCAAATAAAATTGAATTACTAAATTATATAGTTCGGTATGATTTAATTTAAAAGCCATCACCATTGCCATGGCCCATAAACCAATAGAAGAAATGATTAAACTTAAAATAGAGACCCTTAAAACTTTATACGAAGCTTGTTGGTTGCCCCGTATATCTTTCCACAATCCAAAAGCAAAAACATAAGATAGAATTAAGTTAATAGTTGAAAAAGTGATAGAAATGGCTGCATATCCTTGAATGGGAAAGGCGATCATCATTCCGATAACTGAAAGTTGTGTGAAGCTATATAGTCGTCTATAGAATCTGCTATTCTGTTTTTCTTCAGGCACAAAAGCATTAATAATAAGTGCATACAAGGCCATGTATATCCAACCAAGCATCGCAATGTGAGAATGTCCGTGTAATAAAAAACGAAAGTCCATCCAGGGAATTTCCCAAATGAAATTAGCCCGAAGTGTAAGCCCCATAAGAGCTGCAACTGTAAAATTAAAGAATGCGACTTTGATCCAAAATTTAATTGGCATCATGAATTAAATTAGGAAGTCGAAATTAGACCTTTAATTAGATTCAAGGAAATAATTAGTACAAATTCAGCATTTATACATCACATTGTTCGATTTAAAATAAGTTCAGTGTATTACTCTGAATCAAGCTCTTTTTCAATACGTCTATCTGGAATAATCCAAATTAGAGCGACCGTTAGATAGACGATAAGACCTAAGACCGGTTGATAAAACGTAATTCCTGCTCCAATCACATAAAGTGCTATAGAGAGGTTGGTTTTACGATCATTTCGATACGCCTTCGCGATTTTAGAATTACTTCCCTCATTTTTTACAATTAGATAAACTAGTAGTTTAAAGCTAATTGCAGCCATTAATAAAATAATTCCATAAAGTGAGGTTGGAATTTTTTCAAAATGATTTTCACCCATCCAACCTGTAACAAAGGGGAATAGAGATAACCAAAAAAGCAAATTGAGGTTTGCCCATAAAATTTTACCATTGACTTTGTTGACAGCGTGAAGCAAGTGATGATGGTTGTTCCAATAAATGCCTACATAAATAAAACTTAAAACATATGTTAGAAAATTCGGGAGAATAGAAGAGATAGCAGAAAAATCAGCTCCTTCAGGAACCTTCATTTCCAATACCATAATTGTAATAACTATAGCAATAACACCATCGCTGAAAGCTTCTAGTCTATTGGAATTCATGAAGCTAGAGTGTTTTTATAGCATTCAAACAATTGATTTGTCAGTTTTTCTGGCGCAAATTTTTGAGTGGCGTATAAATATCCTTTTTCTATCATCTTGTTTCTCAGTTCTGAATCTGATTGAACTTTTAGTATTGCCTCAGCTAATTCTTCAGGGTTTTGTGGGTTGATGAACATTGAATCTTTACCCGCTGCTTCAGGTAGAGAAGAAGTATTGCTTGTGATAACGGGAGTTTTACTTAAAAGTGCCTCTACTATTGGCAAACCAAAACCTTCGTATAAAGATGGATAGACGAGCATTTGAGCGGATGTATAAATGGCTTGCAAGTCCGTGTTGTCATTTAAGTTTTTCAACCAAATCAGTTTATTTTTAGCTTCAAGGTCTCCAATTAACTTACTTAGTTCTTTATTAAAAGTTCTGCTGCCACCAACGATTACCAATGGGATTTGATCAGACTTTGAAATGTATTTATAAGCGTCGATGATTAGTTTTAAGTTTTTTCTTTTTTCTATGCTACCAACAAACAAATTATATTCAGTGGGTAAAGAGTATTTTTCAAGCACTTGCTTTGAGTTTAATATGTCGATTTCTCGATAGAAAATAGGGTTGCAACTTTGGTAAATTACCTCAATTTTCTGTTCATCAATATCATAATAATGTATTAGGTCTTTCTTTGTATTTTCACTTATTGCTATGATTTTGTTTGCTTTCTTACAACTTTTTTTAAATTTTAAATCATAAATTTTTCGATCTACTAATGGAAACGTTTCGGGTAATACTTTGAAAATCAAATCATGTATTGTGACAACACTTTTTATTTTTGCCTTTTTTAAGTTTTGAGGTATTTCATTGCTCAATCCATGATACAAGTCGATCTTGTCTTTTTTTAATTGCTCTGTAATGGAGTAGGTTCTCCAATAAGGTTTAAATTTCGTTTGAGCTACAAAAGTTTCTAGATTTGGATGTTCTTTAAAGAATTGAATTTCATCAGAAGTTCTAATTCTAGGTGTGTATAAATGAAAACGTTGACTGGGGTAGTATTCCAGCAAATTTTTGACTATCGTTCTACTATAATTTCCTAAGCCAGTATAGTTTGAATAAAGCCTTTTTGCATCAAATCCAATTCTCATAGCTCATATTTAAAAATCATTTTTATATTGCTTGTAAATGATTTGTTTACAGCAATTTTAATGATAAAAAATTACTTATTTCATTAGCTTTTTTTAATTTCAATAAAAAAGTATTTTTTTTCAAATAAAAACTGCAAGTGCTAAATGCCGACTAGCTAACAACTTTATATTAGTGAGTAAATTCTGCGCAAGAAGTTTAACAATCGAAACGGCATTTGATTATCTATAATTTCATTCAAAACAATTGAAATAGAAAAAGCCTCAATTTTACTGATTAACAGAAAATTGAGGCTTCAAGATTTTTGTTTTCTTTTCTTAGTGTCTTTCTAAAGCAGAAAAGTAAAAATTGCCTTCTATAGCAGCATTTTCGTCGCTATCTGAACCATGAACTGCATTAGCAGAAATTGATTCTGCATATAGCTTACGAATAGTACCTTCAGCAGCTTCTGCAGGGTTTGTAGCTCCGATTAAAGTTCTGAAATCGGCCACTGCATTTTCTTTTTCTAATATAGCTGCCACAATAGGACCAGACGACATGTATTCTACTAATTCACCGTAGAAAGGTCTTTCTTTATGCACTTCGTAAAAAGCACCTGCAGCTTCTTTTGTCAATTTGGTGTATTTCATTGCTACGATTCTAAAACCAGCAGCGTTAATTTTATCTAAAATTGCTCCAATGTAGTTCTTTTCAACTGCATCAGGCTTAATCATTGTAAATGTTCTATTTGTTGCCATATCTATTTTTTTGGAGCGCAAAAATACAGATGCAATCTAAAACAAATGTTATAGATTGCTTAAAAAATTATTTAACGACAAATAGTTTTTTTACTAGTGAGTAATCTTTGTGTTTAATCAATATAAAATAACATCCAATGGGAAGATTTTCCTTAATTTTTATAAAGTCTGAGGGGTTAAAATTGTTCTTAAAGTAGCTTTTACCATTTAAGCTAACAATCTCTATCTGATAAAACTTATCTTTAGATTTTATAGCAAATTCACCATTGCATGGGTTTGGGTATATTTCGAGTGATTTAGAAGGAGCATAGTATGGATTAATTTGGTTATTTAAACCACTAATTAACCTTATGTTACCTGAATTAAAATCACTTACAAGCAAACTATCACCTCCTTTTGAAGCAAATATTCCATTTGGGTTATTAAAACGAGCTGTTTGTAAATTACCGTCTATATTTCCTTGAATAGACCCTGCTAGTATTCGAACGCTGTCAATGTAATTTGGATTAATTTCATAAATCTTATCTGATTGAAAGCTTGTACCATATAACAATCCATTCGCATAAGTTAAAAAACCTAGATTAACATTACCAGAAGCAGGAATTTGGGCGATGTAAACTACTGTGTCATTTACATATTTAAATATTTTTCTATCTCCAAAATTTCCGATATAAAGTGTGCTATCTTGACTATAGCACATTCCAACTGGACCATTTAAGGGAAAACCATAATGCATAGGTGTATTAATTACTTGTCCATTTGGAGCTATTTTTCGAACTGCATGACCGGAATATTGTGTTACTATCATTGTATCAGAGTCAATTTCTTTAATTATGCCTGATGGACTATTTAGAGTAATGGATAACAATTGATTTCCAGTAGAGTCTATTTTATAAATTCGATTTCCAATATTGTCAACAATATAAAGATTCTGATGAGAGTCAAATGCTAAGCCATTAGGTGTATTTAAACCGCTTTTTACAATACTTACAAGTCCGCTTTTATCAATCTTATGAACATTGCTTCCCATATAGTGAGATCCATAGATATTTCCATATTTGTCTAGAATGATAGCATCGTCAATTTGAATGCTATTCGAATTGAAAATGGTTGTAACATACTGACTAAAAGATGTTTTAAAACAAAACAATAGAAAGATTAAAATTATTTTTTTCATTTTTTATTTTTTTACATCAAGACAACACATAAAATGGATTTGTCCACTTAATTATTCTCTTTTGTTACTTCTAAACCAACTAAAAGAATAATTTTTGCATAGTTTAAAAAACTAAAGGTATAATTGCACAGAATTCAAAACGCTACTAATTCGGATAAAATTGAGTCTTAAAAAATCACTCTTTATTTCTTACGATGGTTTGACTGACCCTTTAGGTCAATCTCAGATTTTGCCTTATTATGTTGGCTTAAGTAAACTTGGTCATCAAATCACCATATTGAGTTGCGAAAAAGTGGCGAATTTTGAAAAGAACAGAGACCTTGTTCAAGCTAAATGCCTTGCGGCCAACATTCAATGGCATTATACATTTTACAAGGCAAATATTCCAGTAATATCTCCTAGTTTAAATACCTATCGATTAAAGAAAAAAGCACAAATGATATTTCGAAGTGCTAACTTCGATTTAGTTCATTGTCGTTCAATTATCCCTGCGAATATTGGGTATAACTTATGTAAAAACTCAGCTGCAAAACTAATTTTTGATATTCGGGGTTTTTGGGCAGACGAGCGTGTTGATGGTAAAATATGGAGTTTAAGTAACCCGATCTACCGTTTTTTATATCACCACTTTAAGCGAAAAGAAAAGATTTTATTTGCTAAGGCCGATGCTATTGTCACCTTAACTGAAAATGCCAAAGAATACATCAAAACTTTTTTCGAAACCAAGAATAATTTTTTAGTGGTTCCCTGTTGTGTTGACATCAATCATTTTGACCCAAACACTATCGAAAATGAAAAAGTGAAGCAGCTTAAAAATGAATTAAATATTCCTGAGAATAACTTTGTTATAACTTATTTAGGCTCATTAGGCGCTCGGTATATGTTGAGAGAAATGTTGGAGTTTTACAAAGAATTTAAAACTTTAAAGCAAGATTCTAACTTATTGTTTATTTCTAAAAGCGATACATCGGATATTCATGGAATTTGCCAAGAAATTGACTTAGACTCTAAAAGTATTGTAATTACTTCTTGTGAATACAACGAAATCCCAAGCTATATTTCAATCGGCAATGCATCAATTTTCTTTATTGTCACTTCATTTTCTGGCAAAGCAGTTTCTCCAACAAAACAGGCAGAAGTAATGAGCCTAGGATTGCCGATTGTGGCAAACAGTGGTTTGGGAGATACCGATTCCATTTTAAAATCAACTCAATGCGGAATCGTTTTAACTGATTTCAACAAAGAAAGTTACCGAGAATCAGCCAAGCAATTACTGGAATTTAATAAACCAAAAAAAGAAATTAGAGCAGCTGCATTAGAATTATTCACCAGTGAAATGGGAATTAATAGATACCATGAATTATATAAAAATCTTTAGTTTTTTTGCATAAAATAAGAGGATGAAACCATACAGCACAATCGAAGAGAATAAAAGGAAAGTAGGCGAGAGAGAAGTGTTTTGTTTTGGAACAGGTTCTGAAAATATTGATTTAACTACTGTTGAGTCGTTTGGAGAGGAGTGGTTAAAATTTGATGCATTTTCTAAAGAAGAAATAAAAAATGCTGGAGATCAATACTTTGATATTGTTAGCGAAAATGCGCTTAATAAATCTTCTTATGTTTTAGATTTAGGTTGCGGGTCAGGTAGATGGACGAAATACATGGCTGACAAAGCTGGGTTTATTGAAGCCATTGACCCCAGTGAAGCTGTTTTTAGCGCATGCAAGCATTATGGAAATCTCGAAAACGTTCGCTTTACACAAGCAGGAGTAGATACCATTCCTTTTGATGACAATACTTTTGATTTTGTGATTTCTTTAGGGGTTTTACATCATATTCCAGATACCGGCAAAGCACTTAAGTCTTTGATTAAGAAATTAAAACCGAATGGATTTGCATTGATTTATTTGTATTATGCGCTTGACAATAGAGGTTTCTTATATAAAGCCATTTTTAATATAAGTACATTGTTCAGGAAAATAATTTCTTCTCTTCCACATTTTTTAAAGCAATTTATTTGTGATTTAATTGCTGTATTTATTTACTTGCCTTTTATAGCTTTAAGTAAATTATTGAAAGTAATACTAGGGGGGAGCTTGTATTTAAAAGTTCCATTGGCGTATTACAGAGACAAAAGTTGGAACATTATTCGAAACGATGCTTTAGACCGCTTTGGTACTCCTTTAGAACAGCGTTTTACAAAAATGGAAATTCAAGCTATGTTAGAAGAAGCTGGTATGAAAAACATTGTATTTTCAGAAAACGAACCTTATTGGCATGTTTTAGCTCAAAAAATATGAAATGAAAAAGAAAATTCTCTTTATAGCTAATCATCGTATAGGGCGCTCTCCTGGGCAGCGCTTCAGATTTGAGCAATATCTTGATTTTATTGAGGAGAACAACTTTGAAGTGCATTTTTCTAACATCATTAGCGAAGAAGATGATGTTTTTTTATATCAAAAAGGGAAATATTTCAAAAAAGCCAATCTTGCCAGAAAAACATGGGGTATCCGTTTAAAGAATCTTGCAAATGCAAATAATTATGACATTATCTTTATTTTTAGAGAGGCTCTTTTAACAGGTAGTACCTATTTCGAAAAGAAGTTTGCAAAATCTAAAGCGAAAATCATCTTCGATTTTGATGATGCCATTTGGCTGCCCAATGTTTCAGCGGGTAATAAAACTTTACAATTTTTTAAAAACCCCAAAAAAACTGATGAGATATTGGCTAGCTCTGATATGGTATTTGCAGGAAACCAATTCTTAGCTGATTATGCTAGTCAGTTTTGTAAAAATGTAAAAGTTATTCCTACTACCATTGACACCAATTACCACATTCGTAAAAAGCAAAACAATTCCGATTCAATTTGCATCGGATGGACAGGAACACAAACGACTCTTAAATACCTATACCTTTTGGACAATGTTTTTAAAGAACTGAGCTTAAAGTACAAAAATAAAATATACTTCAAAGTTATTTGTGATGTACCATTTGAATTGAAAGGAGTAGAAATTAAGAATGAAAAATGGTGTAAAGACACTGAAATTGAGCAATTAGAAGAAATTGACATTGGAATTATGCCTTTATTAGACGATGAATGGAGCCAAGGAAAATGTGGATTTAAAGGGCTACAATACATGGCAATGAATTCAGTTGCATTATTGTCTCCTGTAGGTGTGAACAAAGAAATAATCATTAACGACTACAATGGGTTTTTAGTTCAGACGAATGAAGAGTGGATAGAAAAACTATCCTTACTCATTGATAATGCAGAGCTAAGAGCTAGGCTTGGCTCAAATGCACGTAAAACAATTGAAGAAAAATATTCAGTTAATGCACACAAAATGCGCTATATTAACTACTTTAACGAATTATTAAAATAAATATGGAAGATTTAAAATACACTGCTTTAAACAAAGTACACATAGATTTAGGTGCTAAAATGGTGCCTTTTGCTGGCTATAACATGCCACTCCAGTATTCTGGCTTAACAGAAGAGCACAATGCTGTTAGAAATAGCGTAGGTATGTTTGATGTTTCACACATGGGTGAATTTATAATAAAAGGAAGTAAAGCCTTAGATTTAATTCAGAAAATTAGCACCAATGACGCTTCAGTATTAGTGCCTGGTAAGATTCAGTATTCATGTATGCCCAATGGTAGAGGAGGCATTGTTGATGACTTATTAATTTATATGCTTTCAGAAAATACTTATATGTTGGTAGTCAATGCTTCTAATATCCAAAAAGATTGGGATTGGATACAATCTCAAAACACATTTGGTGCTGAAATGCAAGATATTTCTGATCGAACTTCTTTATTGGCAATTCAAGGACCTAAAGCAGTAGAAGCACTACAATCTTTAACCGATATCAACTTGGCTGACATGAAATATTACACTTTCGAAAAAGGAAAATTCGCTGGTTTTGATAATGTCTTGATTTCTGCAACTGGTTATACAGGTTCTGGTGGATTTGAGATTTATTTTGAAAATGAATACGCTGAAAAAATTTGGAATGCTATCATGGAAGCGGGTAGAGGAGTTGGAATAATGCCTGCTGGTTTAGGAGCTAGAGATACGTTAAGATTAGAAAAAGGATTTTGTTTATATGGAAATGATATTGATGATAACACTTCACCTATAGAAGCTGGCTTAGGCTGGGTTACTAAATTCACGAAAGATTTTGTTGATGCTAAGCTTTTTAAAGAGCAAAAAGAAAAAGGCGTTGCAAGAAAACTTGTTGCTTTTATCATGCTAGATCGCGGTATCCCAAGAAAAGATTACGATTTATGTGATGTTGATGAAAATATCATCGGAAAAGTTACTTCAGGTACTAGTTCACCAACCTTAAAAAATGGAATTGGATTAGCTTATGTTGCCACTGAGCACGCTAAAGTTGGGACTGAAATCTATTTATCAGTTAGAGGAAAACAATTAAAAGCACAAATAGTTAAACCTCCATTTGTTTAATGGAAACAATAATTAACGAAAATCAAAGGAGAATAGAGGTTTGTGTTTCGCCTAACCTGTTTCCTGTTTACTTTAAAAACAAAGATTGCATTGTTGTTGTCATTGATATTTTTAGAGCGACCTCGGCTATTTGTACAGCATTTGAAAACGGTGTAAAAGGCATTATTCCGGTTTTGACTATAGAAGAGGCAAGAAAGTACCAAGACACTGGAATGCTAGCTGCAGCTGAGCGATCAGGTGAAATTGTAGAAGGTTTTGATATTGGGAATTCTCCCTTTAGTTATATGAAGCCTGAAATGAAAGGAAAAGAGGTTGTGCTAACAACAACGAATGGAACAAAAGCGATAAATTATGCAAAAGATGCTAGTGAAGTAGTAATTGGCTCTTTTCTAAATTTAAAAGCTATTTGTGACTACCTTGAAAAAAAAGACAAAGATGTTATATTACTATGCTCTGGATGGAAAGATCGCTTTAATTTAGAAGATACTTTATTTGCAGGAGCTGTAGTTTATCATTTAAAAAAGAACGAACGATTTATTGGTTTGTCCGATTCATCCATTGCTGCTTCTTGTCTTTACGACCAAGCAAAAGGTGATTTAAATGAATTCTTGAAAAACTCTTCGCATCGTAATAGATTAGCTAGGTTAAATCTGGAAAAAGATATAGAGTATTGTTTGCAAGAAAATATCATTGAATTAGTGCCTATTTTAAAAGGAAATACATTAAAAGTTGAAGTTTAAATCCCAATATATCAAATTGTTAAGCCTTGTTTTGTTTGGCTGTTTGTTTCAATCTTGGGGTTTTTATGGTCACCGAAGAATAAATCGTATGGCCGTTTTTACTTTACCTCCTAAAATGATTGGATTCTATAAAGAAAACATAGAATACATTACGGCTCATGCTGTAGATCCTGACAAAAGGAGATATGCAAGTAAAAATGAAGCACCAAGGCACTACATAGATATCGACCATTATGCAAAATCGGGTGAAAATCCATTTGATTCTGTGCCAAGATATTGGAATGATGCTGTTGAAAAATACTCAGAAGACACTTTAATGGCTTATGGCATTGTGCCTTGGCATGTTTCTAAAATGACTTATTATTTAACAAAAGCCTTTAAAGAAAATGACGCCAATAACATACTGAGGCTATCGGCAGATTTAGGACATTATATTGCTGATGCGCATGTTCCTCTTCATACTACAAAAAATTACAATGGTCAATTAACCAACCAAAAAGGAATTCACGGATTGTGGGAATCAAGAATTCCTGAAATTACTGCTGATAATTTTGATTATTTAGTAGGTAGAGCAGAATATATAAAATATCCTATACATCGTATTTGGGATGCTGTAGAGGAGAGTCATTCCTACCTGGATTCTGTGTTTTTTATCGAAAAAGACATTACAGAAAAGATGTCTAGTGATCAAAAGTATGCATTTGAACAACGTGGTAATTCTATGGTAAAGCAATATTCACAAGCTTTTGCATTAGCTTATGATGCTAGAATGGGTGATATGGTGGAGTCGAGAATGAGAAAAGCCATTTCCATGATAGGTTCATTGTGGTTTACTGCCTGGGTAGATGCAGGTCAACCTAATTTAGACAATTTGGGAAAGAAAGTTGATTTAAATAAAATGCAAGAAGAAGATAAACAGCTAGAAGAAGAAATAAAAGATCAAAAAATTAAAGGTAGAGAACACGATTAATTTATGTGAACCTTCTTATTGTTAAAAACGCCAATTACTTTTCCTTTCAATTCTTTTTTGAAAAAAGGTGAATTTTTAGATTTAGAAATCACCTTGTCTTTTGTGAAAGTAAAGTTTAATTCTGGATCAAATAGCGTTAAATTAGCTTTGTTTCCCTGTTCAATGCTCTCTAAATTAAGCTTTAACACTTTTGCTGGTCCCTCTGTAAACAATTGAATGATTGAGGTTACATCTAATTGCGAATTCAAAGCATCAAAGGCACTAGAAAAAGCTGTTTGCGCATTGATGATTCCAAAAGCTGCATAATCAAACTCTTTCTTCTTGTTTTCTATATCCTCCGGTGTATGGTCAGAGCAAATTGCATCAACAACACCACTTTTAATACCTTTTATTAGGTTTTTAATTGTTTCTTTTGAACGCAATGGAGGTAGTGTTTTCAATCGACTATCAAAGCCGTACAATTCTTCATCAGATAATGCAATGCTATAGGATGCAATGTCGCAAGTGATATTAAGTCCTTGTTTTTTAGCTAATTTAATTAGTTCAATTGATTTGCTACTTGATATTTGTGAGAAATGAATTCTCCCATTGCTATATTCAGTCAGGTGTATATCTCTAATGCACATTAAGTCCTCAGCTAATTCGGGAATTCCATTTAACCCCAAATGGGTACTAACATTTCCTTCATTCATTACACCATGTTCTGCAATCTCATGAGTATGCGGAAAACTGAGAATTAAACCATCAAATGACTGAGTATATAACAAAGCCCTTAATAATAAATTTGGGTTTCTAATGGCTCTTTTATCATCTGTAAAAGCAATAGCACCAGATTGGTGCATGTCATACATTTCAGCTAATTCTTTGCCTTTCGCATCTTTCGATATACAAGCATAGGGCAAAACATCTACAAGTTGATTCTTAGCTTTATTTTTCACATAATCAACTTGAGCCTTAGAATCAATAACTGGCAGACTTAACGGAGAGATACAAACCTTCGTGAAACCACCGCTAGCAGAAGCTTTACTTCCTGATTCTATATCTTCTTTATATTCAAAGCCAGGGTCTTGATAATTAGCTTTTAAATCAATCCATCCTTTAGATAGGTGTAGGTTTTTCGATTGAATTATGACACAATCATCTGCTTTTAAATCTTCTCCAATAGTTGTAATTATGCCATTTTCAATGATTAAGTCAACTTGTTTCAAATGGTGTTTACTTGTAGGGTCAACAATAGTTGCAGATTGAATTAAATGCTTCATAGGTGTTATTTCAATATTCTTAAAAAGAGAATTTCAAGCCCAATAAATATTAATGCCAAAACTATAAAATACTTCCAAATTTTAACGCCTTTCGTTTGTTCTTCTATGTTAAAAGTCAAATTACTTGAAGTTGCATCTATAAAAACAGGCTTTAAACCCTGTTCTTCAGCTATTCTCTCTATATCTTTTGGAGTAAACGTTGAAATGTCAGATTCTTTTCTGTTGTAATTGACAGCTATAGATTGTTTTAGACTATCACCAATAAATAGCTTATAATAGCCTGGACTCAGTTTATTATTATCTAAATCAAAATAGATTATACCTCCTGAATTTCGTTGTTTAGGGATGAATTCAAAATTACCGCGTTTTATTTTTAAAGGAGATTCATTGGTATAACCAATATTGATTGGAATTGATTTTTGTCCAATGGTATGATAAAGTTTATTGTTTTCAGCACTGTACAAAGCCATATTATACATGGTGGGAACAAATATAGCATGAGAAGTAAAATTGCTAGTTTCAGTGTTTAATGAAGATAAATTAAGGTAAACATTGGCTTGTTTGTATTTGTATTTTAATAAATATGGCAATCCATTTGTTAAGCCCAATAACTTCTCTCTAATAATAGTATTTGAATTGCTTATTGTCCAATAATTATTAATGAAGGGTAAGTCAATTTCTTTTGGAATTTCTTCAAAAACAGATTTATACAAATCTGCGTTTTTATTTATAGATGTAAGTTTTGTTTCCTCCGAAACCGATTTGACTAAATTGTCAATGCCTATGTTTTGGAAAAATAAATTGTAATTATTGAGGTCTAAGTCTTTTGTAAGGAATATGACTAGACTTCCACCTTTTTCTATATGCTTCTTTAGTTCTTGCTCTAATCCTGAACTAATTGACTTTAATTCATCTAAAACGATTAAATCTTGTTGCTTTAGAATTCCATAATCCACTTTCGTTTGACTGTATGCCGAATAATCAAATAGAGAATCTAATTCATAAATATGGCGGATTCCATTATTAGCTTCTTGGTCAAAAATGTGAAACACTTGAATTTTTTGCTGAATTTCAAATGAGTAATACAAAGTATCATCAAAAGTTATTGGATAGTCTTTAATCACCACTTTACCTTGCTGAACTTTTACTTTATCAGACATAAAGTTAAAAAAGATGCTCTTTTTTTCTTTGGCTTGTATGTCTGTGTTTGATGGCGACTTAAGGGAATTATTCAAATATAAATTAAATGGGACATTATTAAAATTTTCTTCAGAATAGTTGGTTATAAATGCCTCAATGATTTCATTGCTTTGTTCTAAATGAAAAGGTTTAGAAGAACTCAAACTATCAAGGCTTAAGTTCTTGTGTTCTATCGAATTTAGATAAACTAAATTAAGTGCTGATGTATCATTTATGTTTTTAAAATCAGAGCTATTTTTTTGAAAATCAGAAATATAATACAATTCAGGAATTAAACTTTCTGCTTGAAATAACTCTTGTTGAATCAGATTTACTTCACTTAAAGATCTAAAAATCGGGCTAAGTTCGGCTTCTTGCAGCTTCTCAATGATACGCTCTTTTTTTAACCATTTATAGCTATTTTGATCGATGTCGTTAGTAATTAAATTAAATTTTTCATCGGCACCATAAGCAGCTATAATTTCAAGTACTTTGTTTTTTCCTAGCTCAAATAGAATTCCTTTTTCACTTTCTGATGCCATGGAAAATGAGTTGTCTAAGTAAATGATAACTCCTTTTTTACCCATTGGCTTCATTTCGTTATCTAGAAGATAGGGCTGAGCAAATGCAATAACAAGTGAAGCGAACAATAAACATCGAGAAATTAACACGAGTAAATGTTTTAGCCTAGAAGTTGATTTGGTTTGCTGTTTTAGTTCTTTTAAAAAGCGAACCTGCGAAAAACGAACTGTTTTATACCTGCGAAAATTAAAAAGATGAATGATTATCGGAATTACTAGGAATCCTAGTGCATAAAGGAACTCTGGATAGATAAAATTCATTTACTGGCGAAAGTACAAATTATTGTAAGTTTTGTATAAGTTAATAATTAAAGTTTTTAACTTTAAAACAATAGAATATTATAGTTATGTTTATTGCTCATTTTAAACTAAATAAATATGAAAAAAATATTGTTTACAGCAGTAGCTGCGTCAATTATGATTACTCAGACAGGCTGTTTTGGAAGTTTTGAACTAACCAGAAAAGTATGGGAGTTCAATGAAAGCACTTTTGAAAATAAATTTCTAAAAACGTTAATGTTTTATGTAATGAACATTATTCCTGTATATGGAGTAGCTGGCTTTTTAGATACTGTTATTTTCAACCTAATTGAGTTTTGGAGTGGAAGCAACCCAATAGCTATGGCCGAAGGAGAAATTGAAGTTCAATATGCAAAAATGGATGGTGAAAACTATAAAATTACTGCTACAAAAAACAAAATGGTTTTTCAACAACTAAAAGATGGAGCATTAATTGACCAAGGAGAAATGGTTTTCTCTGAAGAGGAATCAACTTGGAATTTTGTAAAAAATGGCGAAAGTCATAATTTAATTACAGTTAATATAGAGTCAAACACAGTTGATTATAATATTGGTACAAGCACTCAAACAGTAGATTTATCAAATTTAGACTGCATTGCTTTAAATACTAAAAAAAATGCATCTATTTTTGCAATGAAGTAAGCTAACAAATCTAAATGAAAGTATTAAAGGCCGACTTTATTAGTAAAGTGGGCCTTTAATTTTATTGGCACAAAAATTGGATAATCCCTAAAAACAAAATATTTAATATGAAATTAAAAGCAATCCTTATTTCAACAGTACTACTAGGTAGTACCGTTGTTTTTCAATCATGTAATAATACCAAACAGGTAACTCGAGTAGAAGAAGATGCCGTAATTGATTTAAGCGGTAGGTGGAACGAAACCGACTCAAGGTTAGTCGCCGAAGAAATGGTCAGCGATATGTTGCTGAGACCATGGTTGGATGAGTTTGAAAAAGGGATGGGTAGAAGGCCTGTTGTAATAGTAGGCTTAGTAAGTAATAAAAGCCATGAGCATATTGCAACTGACACCTATATAAAAGACATCGAAAAAGCAATTTTAAATTCAGGAAAAGTAAGGTTAGTACAAGCTGGAGAGGCTAGGGAAGAGTTAAGAAAAGAAAGAGCTGATCAAAATGAGTTTTCTTCAAAAGCTACTGCTGCAGCTTGGGGAAAAGAACTTGGAGCTGATTTTATGTTACAAGGTTTGGTAAATTCTATAGTTGATTCTAACAACAAACAAAAGGTTGTTTTTTATCAAACAGATTTAGAATTAACAAACCTAGAAACCAACGAAAAAGTTTGGATAGGTGATAAGAAAATCAAAAAAGTGATAGAATAAACTTTTATGACTAAAAAGTTAAATATCGTCGCATGTTCTATGCTGACGATATTTCTTTTCTATGGCTGTGCCACTTACTATCAAAAAAGCATTGAATTTGGACAAGATTTTTCTGCTGGAAATATTGAGGCCGCAAGAGCTTTTTTAGAGAAAAATAAAAAAGCAGCTGAAAAGAAAGATCGTTTATTATACTTCTTAGATCGAGGTGTAGTTGAACAAATGCTGGGTAATTATGCTGAAAGTAATCAGTATTTTGAAGAGGCCTATATTTATGTAGATGATTTTGGGAAAAATTTTGCCAATGATTTACTAGGTATGATTGCTAATCCCATGCTTAAACCCTACAAACCCGAAGAGTTTGAAACGGTTTTAATACATTACTATAAAGCCATTAATTTCATACAATTGAATCAGCTTGATGAAGCTTTAGTAGAAGTTCGAAGAATAAATATTCGTTTAAATGAATTAAACGATCGATATCAAGATAAGAAGAACCGGTACAAAAAAGATGCATTTGCACTTAATTTAATGGGTATTATCTACGAAGCTAAGGGTGATATTAATAATGCTTTTATTGCGTATCGAAACTCCCTTGAAGCCTATGATAGTTTGTACATTAAAGAGTTTTCAGTATCTGCGCCAAAGCAGTTAAAACTTGATCTTTTAAGAACAGCCTATAAATTGGGGTTTAAGCAAGAGCTGCAATTTTTTGAAAAACAATTTGGCTTTAACTATCAAGCCAGCAATGAGAATACTGGGGATTTAGTGTTTTTTTGGATGAATGGCTTAGGACCAGTTAAGGGAGAATTTAGCTTAAATCTTTCCACATTTAATAATGGAAATGGGGCTTTTACATTCGCAAACGAAAGTGAAGGATTTAGCATACCTTATAATACGGCTAGCAATAACAGTGCAAATCAATCTTCGGATTTTAGCGATTTAAAATTTGTTCGAATGGCTGTACCAAAATATAGAACCAGGCCAACTGTTTATAATCAAGCTAAACTTGTTGTTGATAGTTTGGCTTATACCATGCCACTTGAACTGGTGGAAGATGTGAATCGGATAGCATTCGTTAACTTACAAGACCGTATGTTTCGAGAGATTTCTAAGTCTATAGGTCGCTTGGCCATTAAACAAGCTGCCGAACTTGCAGTTAGGCAACAAAATGATGATTTAGGTTCAGTACTTTCTATTTTGAATGCTGCTACAGAAAAAGCTGATACACGAAACTGGCAAACATTGCCAAACAGCATTTATTACACAAGGTTGACTTTACCTGTAGGAAAACAACAAGTTAAGTTAATAACAAAAGGAGCAAATAAATCAAGTGATACAACCATTTTTAATGTTGACATACAATCAAACAAAACTAGATTTCAGACGTTCCATTCTTTAGAGAGTTTTGCTCCACAATCGATTAATTGAATCTAATTTATGTTCCAACATCTTGATAAAACAAGTGTTCCACCAGATAACAAACCTTTAATGGTTTATGATGGAAAATGTGATTTTTGTCGCTATTGGATAGTTAAGTGGAAAATGATGACCGGAAACAATATCGAATACACTGCTTTTCAAAAAGCTGCAAAGCAATTTCCCGATATAGAAATTCAACATTTTAAAGAAGCAGTTCGATTAATTTTACCTGATGGCACTATCTATAGTGGACCTGCAGCAGCTTATTATACCTATTTTATCAGAAATAGTGTTCCATTCTTATTCAAATGGTATCAGTCAATAACTTGGTTTAGGAGATTAAATGATTACTTGTATCAATGGATAGCCGATAATCGAAATCAAGTGTTTAAGTTTTGTATAAAGATGCTTGGAAAAAATCCAAGAAAACAAAACTACAACTGGTTAAAGTACTTGACAGGGTTTGCTTTAATCTTGCTTATGATAATATATTTTTACTAAGCCAGTAACGAATTCCAACAATTAGCTTATCCGTTTTACTCAACTTATTTAAGTCTTTGTGAATATAACTTGGAAAAACTTTTGCCAAAAGAAAGAGGAAGCGATAAATTGTTTTTTTCATATCAGTAAACGATAGTTATTGTTCCTTCAGTAATTAATGGCCCTTTTAAATCTTCTTTGAATTGTGCCGTTTTTGCAGCAATTTGAGCTTTAGTGTATAAATACTTATTCGAAGTTGTTGAGCCCGGTGCCCCAGGTTCTGCTGAGCGTATGTTCCCATAGCGATCCACGGTGATTTTAACAACAACAGTTCCTTTATCTTCTGTGCCAATTGAAACTTTGGGCTCTTTTTCTAATTCACGATCTTTTATCTGATATTTAACAGTAAAACCATCTACCGTTATTACTTTTTCATCGCTTTCTGGAATAAAAACTCCATCGTAAGGTACGTATTCTTTAAAAAAGATAGAACTAATTTCTTTCATGTGAATTTCTTTTTCTTTCCCATCAATAAACACTTTCCATTGATCATCTTTCAAACTGAGTACTATACCATTCAGTTTATCACCATTAGTTAATACAATTGTGTGTTGTGATTTAAGAATAATCGCAAAGAGTAGGGCAAAAGCCAAAAGAAAAGTTTTCATCATCTTAATTTTTTTCAAAGCAAAAGATAATATGTGAGCGATTCATTTTAATTATTATTCGTTTTCAACAACTTAGTCTTAATTAAACTTAACAAAAATTGACAAATAGATGGCTTGCTTATTCATGTTTAATAGTACTTTTGCGTGATGCAAAAAAAATACATTCTCATTTTTGTTTTTCTGATTGCAAGCATTTTGATGTCGTGTAGCGAATATCAAAAAGTATTGAAGAGTCCTAATTTAGATTATAAATACACTAAAACGGTAGAATATTACAATGAAGGTGAATATTTAAAGGCACTTCCATTATTAGAGGAGTTAATTCCTTTATACCGAGGAACTGATAAAGGACAGGAAATCTATTATTATTACTGCTATTCTAATTATTATTTAGATTTTTTAATCACAGCTGCCTATCATTTTAAAAAATACGCTGAAACTTATACAACAAGTAAATATGCAGAAGATGCACTTTTTATGTCAGCTTATTGCAATTATTTAGATTCACCCGAGCCAACTTTAGATCAAAAACCAACTTACAAAGCATTAGACGAATTACAGTTGTTTGTAAATGCTTATCCAAAAAGCCCTTTAGTTGATTCTGCCAATCAACTAGTTGATGAACTCAGATTTAAATTAGAGGTTAAATCATTTAATAACAGCAAACAATATTATAAAATTAGAAAGTATAACTCTGCGGTAAATAGCCTAAACAACACTTTAGAAGAGTATCCAGGGACAATTTATGCTGAAGAAATCAAGTTATTGATACTTAAATCATACTACTATTTAGCATTAAATAGTGTAGAAGAAAAGAAAAGAGAACGATTTGACAAAGGGATAGAAGCTTATTATGATTTTATTGATAATTTTGCCGAAGGCAAATCTATTAATGAAGCTGAAGAGATTTACGCTAAAATAATTAGAGAACGCGAAAAACTAGGAATTAAAAAAGATGAAGAATTATAAAGAAATTAAAGCTGCTGATACAACAATCACTAGAAACATGAATGAGATTACAGCTGTAACTGGAAATGTTTACGAAGCTATTGTTGTTGTTTCTAAAAGAGCAAATCAAATTGGTCTTTCTATGAAAGAAGAATTGAATGGTAAATTGGCAGAATTTGCTACGACAACAGATAACCTTGATGAAGTTTTTGAAAACAGAGAGCAAATCGAAATTTCTAAATTTTACGAAAGCCTTCCTAAGCCTAATTCAATTGCATTAAGCGAATTTATGGACGGTGATATATACTTCAGAAATCCAGCTGAAGAGCAAGTTTAAAAGCCATGCTTCAAGGGAAGAATATTCTTCTTGGTGTTAGTGCAAGCATAGCTGCTTACAAATCTGCATTTTTATGTAGATTATTAGTCAAAGAAGGGGCTAATGTAAAAGTGCTGATGACCCCTGATTCAGTAAATTTTATTACGCCTCTTACTTTATCTACGCTTTCTAAAAATCCTGTTTATAGTCAATATTTTGATGCAAAATCAGGTGAATGGAGCAATCATGTGGAGTTAGCCAAATGGGCTGACTTTTTTATTTTAGCTCCTGCAACTGCAAACACTATTGCTAAAATGGCAAATGGTATTTGTGATAACTTGCTATTAGCAACGTATTTTTCAATGGAAAATCCAGTATTTTTTGCACCTGCAATGGATTTGGATATGTTTCAACATCCTGCGAATAAAGCCAACATTCAAAAACTTATTTCTTATGGAAATTATTTAATACCAGCAGAAGATGGAGAGTTAGCAAGTGGTTTGCATGGCGAAGGTAGAATGGCAAAGGTAGAAAACATTCTCGATGCAATAACTCCAAAACCTAGTTTTTGGACAAATAAAAAAGTTTTGATAAGTGCTGGGCCAACTTACGAACCTATAGACCCTGTTCGTTTTATCGGAAATCACTCTAGTGGTAAAATGGGAATAGCTATTGCAAATGCGGCACTTCAAAAAGGCGCCAATATTACTTTAGTTCATGGCCCTGTGAGCTTAGACTTACCTCAAAAATCTAATAATATTGCAGTTAAAACAGCTAAAGAAATGCACGAGGCATGTCTGCTGAATTATTCCGACGCTGAAATCATCATTATGTCGGCAGCTGTTGCAGATTTTACACCCCAAAACACAACAAACCAAAAGATAAAACAAAAAGAAGGAAACTTAACTATTACACTTGAGCCCACAACAGATATATTAAAAGAATTAGGATCTTTAAAAAAGCAAAACCAATTTTTAGTGGGATTTGCTTTGGAAACTAATGATGAAATAAATCACGCTAAAGAAAAGCTCATTAGAAAAAACCTTGATTTAATCATTTTAAATTCTTTAAAAGACAAAGGAGCGGGTTTTGGAACCGATACAAACAAAATAAGTATTATCAACAAAGACAATAAGCTTATAACATTTGAGTTAAAATCAAAAAAGGAGTTAGCTTTTGATATTTTAAGCACTGTAGAAAATCAATTTTTAAATTCATGATTTCAAGACTACTAATCATTATTTGTCTTAGCTGTTGTTCGATTTTGCTTCAAGCACAGGAACTTAACTGTGTTGTTAATGTAAATGCGAGGCAAATAGAAGGAAGTGAAAAAGTAATGTTTCAGGACATGCAAAAAGCTATTTTTCAATTAATTAATAGCCGCAAATGGACTAATGACGAATATGAGTCACAAGAAAGAATTGACTGTAGCATTTTAATTAACCTTACCGAAAGAGTATCAACTAATCAGTTTAAAGGAAATATTCAGATTCAAGCCTCAAGGCCTGTTTATAATACAAGCTATAAAAGCCCTATATTAAATGTAAGGGACGAAGATTTTGTAATTACTTATAATCAATTTGAACCACTACAGTATAATCAAGGCACGTACAATGGTGAGCTTGTTACCATATTGAGTTATTATGTTTATATGATTTTAGGATATAATTATGATTCATTCGCTTTAGAAGGAGGGACACCTTATTTTCAGCAAGCTCAGCGAATTGTTTCAAACGCTCAAAGTTCTCCTGAATTGGGGTGGAAGGCATTTGAAAGTCAGAAAAATAGATACTGGTTAGTTGAAAATGCTTTAACTGCTAGGTTTAAACCTTTAAGAAAAACGTATTACAATTACCATCGTTTAGGATTTGATTTATTAGAATCTAATTTGGAACGGGCTAGGAATACAATTTTTCAAAGTTTGAAGGACTTAAAACCTATACACAATGTTGCTCCTTCATCGTATAATTTGCAAGCATTTTTTAATGCAAAAATGCAAGAAGTAGTTAACTTATTCGGTGAGGCTTCGCCTGAAGAAAAACAAGAACTCACTGAACTTCTCATTACCATAGACCCTGGGAATTCTAATAATTACGAAAAGCTTCGTAAAAATTAATAGAATTGAATTCCAATCATTCAGCTTAACCTTATTTTTGATAAATGCTTTTAAAGTTAAAAATTCAAAATTATGCCTTGATTGAAGATATTGAAATCAATTTTCAAAAAGGCCTAACCGTAATAACAGGAGAAACAGGAGCTGGTAAATCTATATTGCTAGGTGCATTGTCATTAATACTTGGTAATCGTGCAGATAGAAGCATGTTTAAGGATCAGACAAAGAAATGCATCATTGAGGGTTTGTTTTCTATTAATGGCTATCAATTAGAGTCCTTTTTTGAGGATTATGATTTAGATTTCGAAAATGAAACAGTTATTCGAAGGGAGATTAATGCACAAGGGAAAAGTAGAATATTTATAAACGATACTCCAGCTTCATTAGAATCAATTAAACAGTTGGGAGATTCATTACTTGATGTCCACTCTCAAAACCAAAGTCTCAAAATAAATGATTTCGACTTTCAATTAGACTTGATAGATTCAATGTCCAATAGTTTAGCTGATTTGGTAGCCTATCAAAAAGAATATGAGTTATACAAAGCCTTACATTCAGAATATGAGCAAACACTCATAAAACTTAAAGAAGATCAAAAAGAAGAAGATTATTTGAAATTTCAGTTGGATGAGTTAGAAAACTTAAAACTTAAAGAAGATGAAGAACCAGAGTTAGAAGAGGAGTACAATTTGCTGACCAACGGAGAAGTATTAATTCAACAAGTACAGGAGGCAAATAATCTATTATCAGAATCAGAGATTAATGTTCGCTCGCTTTTAAATCAAGTTCGTCAAAACTTAAGTCAAATTTCCAATATTAATCCAACTTTTAAAGAATTACACGATCGCTTACAAAGTAATATTATTGATTTAGAGGATATTAACATTGAATTAGAGCGCTTTTCAAGTGACTTTGAATTTAGCCCTGAAAGGCTTCAGTATATCGACAATCGATTAAGTGAAATTCACCGAATTAAGAAAAAGCACTTCGTATCAGAAGCAAATGAATTAATAAAAATACAAGGAGATTTAGCATTAAAACTCAATCAAATAACCAATAATGATGAATACTTAAAATCACTAAAGGCAGCCTTAGATGAAAAACATAAAAGTGCATTACAATTAGCTGAATCATTGAGCAGTAAGCGAAAAAAATCCATCAGTTCTATTCAAAAAAATATAGATGACACATTGAAGTTTTTGGAAATTCCAAATGCTAGATTTATTATCGATCATCAAAAAAACGAAAACATAGGTTTATACGGAATCGACCATTTTGATTTTTTATTTTCAGCCAATAAAGGTTTGGAACCAGTTAAAATTGCAAAAGCGGCATCAGGAGGAGAAGTTTCAAGACTAGTATTAGCTATTAAAAACTTAATAGCCAATCATAAAAAATTGCCAACCATTCTATTTGATGAAATTGATACAGGCGTATCAGGTGAAATTGCCAATAAAATGGGGGATTTATTGAAGCAAATGGGACAAAACAGGCAAGTGATTTCTATCACACATCTACCGCAAATTGCTGCAAAAGGAGAAAATCATTTGTATGTTTACAAAGAAGATAAAGCAAACAAAACAATAAGCAACTTAAAAAAGCTTACTAATACTGAAAGGGTAGAAGAGCTTGCTAAGATGCTAAGTGGCAAAACGATAACAGAAGCCGCACTCAATAATGCAAAAGAATTAATTTTGAATAGTTGAATAATTATATATTTGCCATTACTAAAAAACATTTATTATGTCTGTTAAAAACTTATTAGAAGGTAAGAGAGGAATTATTTTTGGAGCTTTAAATGAGCACTCAATTGCTTGGAAAGTAGCCGAACAAGCCCATGCTCAAGGTGCTAGATTTACATTAACCAATGCACCCATTGCTATGAGAATGGGAGAGCTTCAAAACCTAGCAGACTTTTGCAAGTCGGAAGTTATTCCAGCTGATGCAACTTCTGTAGAAGATTTGGAAAACCTAATTGCCAAATCAATGGAAATCTTAGGAGGAAAAATTGATTTTGTTCTTCATTCTATTGGAATGTCTCCAAATGTTAGAAAAGGAAAATCTTATGATGACTTAAATTACGATTGGTTTCAAAAAACCATGGATGTGTCAGCAGTTTCTTTGCACAAGCTTTTACAAGTTGCCAAAAAAATGGATGCTATTAACGAATGGGGCTCAGTTGTCGCTTTAACCTATATTGCTGCGCAAAGGGTTTTTCCTGATTACAGCGATATGGCAGATGCTAAATCATTATTGGAGTCCATTACTAGAAGTTTTGGTTATCATTATGGTGTAGAAAAGAAAGTTAGAATTAACACCATTTCTCAATCTCCAACACCAACAACAGCAGGAAGTGGAGTAAGTGGATTTAATGCTTTTATTAGCTATGCTGAAGATATGTCTCCTTTAGGAAATGCAAGCGCATTGGATTGTGCTAATTACTGCATAACCATGTTTAGTGATTTAACAAAATACGTAACCATGCAAAACCTATTTCACGATGGCGGATTTTCCAATACTGGAGTTAGTCGAAAAGTAATGGATCGTTTTATGTAATTCTTAAAAAAATTGATATAAAAAAATCCCGCTTAAAGCGGGATTTTTTATTTACTTAGTTTCTTCATCCTTTCCAGCTTCGGGAAGCTGTTTGGTGTCACCTTTGGCTTTCAAACCTTTACTTTGTGGTTTTATAATATCAATTTTTATTTCTTTAGCTTCTTTGTCAAATTTGATGCTAATTAAATCTCCATCAACTAAGTTCGATTGAATAATTTCCTCAGCTAAAGGGTCTTCTATGTATTTTTGAATTGCTCTACTAAGCGGTCTTGCTCCATAATCAGGATCGTAGCCTTTGTCGGCTATAAAATCTTTTGCAGGCTCAGAAATTTCAACAGTAAAGCCCATTTCCTTTGTTCTAGCATACAAGCCTTCTAATTCTATATCTATAATTTGATGAATATCTTCTTTTGTAAGAGAATTAAAGACCATCATATCATCTATACGATTTAAAAACTCAGGTGCAAATGCTTTTTTTAAGGCCGATTGGATAACTCCTTTAGCATAATCATCAGACTTTGCTTGCTTAGCCGAAGTATTAAATCCAACACCTCTTCCAAAGTCTTTTAGTTGTCTTGCCCCAATATTCGACGTCATGATAATGATCGTATTTTTAAAACTAATTCTTCTACCTAAACTGTCGGTAACTTGTCCATCATCTAGAATTTGAAGTAATAAATTGTAAACATCTGGATGTGCCTTTTCAATTTCATCTAATAAAATAACAGAGTAGGGGCGCTTCCTTACTTTTTCAGTCAATTGACCACCTTCTTCATAACCAACATATCCTGGAGGCGCTCCAATTAATCGACTCACTGCAAACTTCTCCATATATTCACTCATGTCTATACGGATTAATGCATCTTGATTGTCAAATAAATGTTTTGCTAACACTTTTGCCAATTGTGTTTTACCTACTCCTGTTGGGCCTAAGAAAATAAATGATCCAATTGGTTTGTTAGGGTCTTTTAATCCTGCTCTATTGCGTTGTATCGCTTTAACTACTTTTCGAATGGCTTCATCTTGGCCTATAACTTTGTCGTGAATATCGTCGTACATTTTAACCAACTTCTTACCTTCTTTCTGAGCAACTCGTTGTACAGGTATTCCAGTCATCATAGAAACAACTTCAGCTACATTATCTTCTGTAACTACCTCTCTGTGATTTTTGGTTTCTTCTTCCCAAGCCAATTTAGCAGTTTCTAATGATTCAGCTAATAGTCTTTCAGAGTCTCTAAGCCGTGCAGCTTCTTCATATTTTTGACTGCGGACTACTTTGTTTTTCTCTTCTTTTACTTTTTCAATCTCTTGTTCTATATCAATGATATTTTGAGGAACTTTTATATTGGTGATGTGCACTCTAGACCCGGCTTCATCCAATGCGTCAATTGCTTTGTCGGGCAAATGTCTGTCACTCATATATCTATTGGTTAATTTAACACAAGCTTCAATGGCTTCAGGTGTATAAATCACATTGTGATGCTCTTCATAACGTTCTTTTATATTGTTTAGAATTTGAATCGTTTCTTCTGGAGTTGTTGGTTCAACTAAAACTTTTTGAAACCTTCTTTCTAAAGCCCCATCTTTTTCAATGTGTTGTCTATGTTCGTCTAAAGTTGTTGCTCCAATACATTGAATTTCTCCTCTAGCAAGTGCTGGTTTAAACATATTAGATGCATCCAGTGAACCAGATGCGCCACCTGCTCCAACGATGGTGTGGATTTCATCGATGAATAGGATGATGTTTGGAGATTTCTCTAATTCATTCATTACAGCTTTCATTCTTTCTTCGAATTGACCACGGTATTTTGTACCTGCCACCAAAGAAGCTAAATCTAGAGTAACTATTCGTTTATTAAACAAAACCCTTGAAACTTTCTTTTGAATAATTCTTAAAGCTAAGCCTTCAGCAATTGCTGACTTACCAACACCAGGTTCTCCAATTAATATAGGGTTGTTCTTTTTTCTTCTACTCAATATTTGCGAAACACGTTCTATTTCTCGTTCTCTTCCAACAATAGGATCTAATTTATCTTCCTCAGCCATAGTTGTGAGGTCTCTACCAAAATTATCCAATACAGGAGTTTTAGACTTAGAGTCAGCTTTTCCGGAGGGATTAGAACCTCTTGCGCCTGAACCTCCTCCCATAAAAGAACTTGATTCATCGTCGTCATTAGCGGTGTTGCCTGGAAGTTCACTTTTAGTAGTTCTAGGTTTATTGGATAAAATGGCCTCCAATTCATCTTTTACACCATCATAAGTGATGTTTTGATCTTCTAATGCTTGAGTAGAAATATTATTTGAATCTTTTAGAATAGAAAGCAATAGATGCTCTGTCCCAATTAAGGATTGATTAAATAATTTGGCTTCTAAATAAGTAATCTTTAGTACTCGCTCTGCTTGTTTAACTAAAGGGATGTTACTTAAATGGTTAATTGAACTACTGCCCATTTTGGTAGCACTTTCAATTTTTCTTCTTAATTCATTTAAATCAGCACCTAATGAGTTTAAGATCTGAATTCCGACTCCTTGTCCTTCTCTAATCATGCCAAGCAGAAGATGCTCAACACCAATGTAATCATGGCCCAAGCGCAAAGCTTCTTCTCGGCTGTATGTTATTACATCTTTAACTCGTTGTGAAAAATTAGATTCCATATAATTGCTTTTACTAATAAACGTTTAAACTCGTGATTTGGTTGTCCTAATTAAGCTGAAAGTTAGAATTATTTCTATATAATCAAAATTAATTTAAGACTAACTTGCAAATATGTATCCAAAGCTCCTTTATCAACAAAATTTTGTTAGTAATTCTGATAAAAAAAACGTCTAAAAGCTAATATAATAAGGTACTTTCGAAGAAATTAAACGACCACTCTTTGAGTGGTTATTTGTTTATTATCACAAAACTGTAAAAATGGCAGAAGGAGAAAGAATAATTAAAATTAATATTGAAGATGAGATGAAATCAGCTTACATCGATTACTCGATGTCAGTGATTGTTTCTAGGGCATTACCCGATGTTAGAGATGGCTTAAAACCGGTACATCGTAGAATCCTTTTTGGGATGCAAGATTTAGGTGTCCTTTCAAATAGAGCTTATAAAAAATCAGCACGTATTGTTGGAGAGGTTCTAGGAAAGTATCATCCTCATGGTGATACTGCAGTGTATGACTCGATGGTTCGAATGGCGCAACCTTGGTCATTGAGGTATATGTTAGTTGATGGACAAGGAAACTTTGGTTCTGTTGACGGAGATAGTCCAGCTGCAATGCGATATACTGAAGCTAGGCTTAGAAAAGTTTCTGAGGAGATGCTTGCAGATATCGATAAAGATACCGTTGATTTTAGATTAAATTTTGATGACTCCCTACAAGAGCCTACCGTTTTACCTACTCGAATCCCTCAGTTGTTAGTAAATGGTGGTTCTGGTATAGCCGTAGGAATGGCTACTAACATGGCGCCACATAATTTAACTGAATGTATTGATGGAATTGTAGCATATATCGATGATAGAGATATTGATATTCCTGGATTAATGCAACACATTAAAGCACCAGATTTTCCAACTGGAGGTATAATTTATGGATATGAAGGAGTAAAGAATGCATTTGAGACTGGGAGAGGCCGGATTGTTATGCGTGCTAAAACAGAAATTGAAGTAACCAGTAGCGGAAGGGAACGAATAATTGTTACGGAAATACCATATCAAGTTAATAAAGCGGATTTAATTAAAAAAACTGCTGACTTAGTAAACGATAAAAAAATTGATGGAATTTCAGACATCAACGATGAATCTGACCGAAATGGAATGCGAATCGTTTATGATTTAAAAAGAGATGCAATCACGAACGTAGTGATGAATAATCTTTTTAAATACACTGCTTTACAGACAAGCTTTTCCGTTAATAATATTGCCTTAGTAAATGGACGACCTGTGATGTTGAATCTGAAAGACATGATTCATCATTTTGTGGAATTCAGACATGAAGTTGTAATAAGAAGAACTAAATACGACCTTAAAAAGGCTCAAGAAAAGGCTCATATACTTGAGGGATTAATTATTGCGATTGACAATTTAGATGAAGTCATCAATTTAATTAGGTCGAGTAGAACCCCTGATGATGCAAAAGTTGGTTTAATTGAACGATTTAATCTATCTGATATTCAGGCTAAAGCAATTTTAGAACTAAGACTACAAAAACTTACAGGGCTTGAAAGAGACAAATTAAAAGAAGAACACGCTGAGTTGATGAAATTAATAGCGTATTTAGAATCTATATTAGCTGACGAGTCATTGAGAATGAAGATAATTAAGGATGAGCTTATTGAAATCAAAGATAAATACGGTGACGAAAGAAGAAGCATAATTGAGTATTCTGCTGAGGATTTTTCTATAGAGGACATGATTCCAGATGAAGAAGTTGTAGTTACTATCTCTCATTTAGGATATATTAAACGAACTCAACTAACTGAATATAGGAGACAAAATAGAGGAGGGACTGGTTCTAAAGGTAGTGCAACACGAGACGAAGACTTCTTAGAACACTTATTTGTAGCGACCACACATAATTACCTATTAATCTTTACTGAAAAAGGTAAATGTTTCTGGATGAGAGTTTTCGAAGTTCCAGAAGGAACTAAAACCTCTAAAGGTAGAGCGATACAAAACTTAATAAGTATAGAGCCAGACGATAATGTTAAAGCTTATATCTGTGTAAATGATATTAAAGATGAAGAATACATTAACAATAACTTTATTGTTATGTGTACTCAAAAAGGTATTATTAAAAAGACTAGTCTTGAAGCATACTCTAGACCAAGAACCAATGGTATTAACGCCATCACGGTAAGAGAAGGAGATCAATTACTAGAAGCTAAACTTACAAATGGAACAGATGAAATCATGATGGCCATTAAGAGTGGACGTGCAATTCGTTTTAACGAGTCTAAAGTAAGGCCAATGGGAAGAAACGCTTCAGGTGTGAGAGGAATTAAATTTGCCAACGAAAGTGATGAAGTGGTTGGAATGATAACCGTAAGAGATGCTAAAGAAGAAACAGTATTGGTTGTTTCTGAAAAAGGATATGGCAAACGCTCTTTCTTAAACGATCCTGAAGACGATTCTGAAATTTACAGAGTGACAAATAGAGGTGGTAAAGGTGTTAAGACACTGAATGTTACTGAAAAAACAGGAGATTTAATTGCCATTAAAAATGTAACAGATGAAAACGATTTAATGATTATTAATCGTTCTGGAGTAATTATTAGAATTGCTGTTTCTTCATTAAGAGTTATGGGTAGAGCAACGCAGGGAGTTAGATTAATTAACTTAAGGGCAAATGATTCTATTGCAGCTGTAGCTAAAGTAAACATGGAAGAAGAGGAATTAGTTGATTTGGAAGATAATTCTGATGACCCTACTGATACAAGCAATGAAGAAAATGGCAAGGAACTTGGTAATGAAGAAACAGAAAATTAAATTTGAAAAAAAATAACAATGAAATTAAATAAACACTTAACACTTGCACTAGGCCTTGGAATGCTTACTTCAATGTCATTTGCTCAAAAAGCAAAAGTTGTAAGTGCGTATAATTACAATAAATCTTTTGAACGTGATAGAGATTGTAGTGAATTAATCAAAGGTTTGGAATCAATTAAGCCTGCAACTAAGGATCCTAAAACCATGAACGAAGCAAAAACATGGTATTATGGGGGAAATCTCTACTTTAACTCCCTTATTTCAGATGATGAGGCTTGTAAAAAAGGATATCCTGATGCTTTGACTAAAACTTATGAGTATTACATGAAAGCCCTTCAGCTTAATATTGAGTCACCTTCGGTTAGCAACCTCGATTTAAATAAGGATGAAGACATGATGAAGTTTGCTCAGGTTTTAAATGCAAAGGACACAAAACATGGGGATTTGACTTATAAGTTTGCCATTATGCAAAACAAATTTCCTTTTCTAGCGAATGCTTACATCAATACTGGTGTTCAAGCATTTCAAAGCAAAGACTATGAAATGGCAAAATCCTATTCAGAAAAATCTATTCTAATTAATGGATTGATTGGCCGTTTAGATACATTAGGAATGTACAATGCAGCATTGGCTTCAGAGAATTTAAAAAAATACGATGAAGCTTTAACCTATTATTCAGTATTATCTCAAGTTGGTTATGGTGGTGCTGACATCTATATGTATATGGCTAATACTTTAGCGAAGAAAGGAGATACCTTAAAAAGAATTGAAGTAATACAAGCAGGATTAGAAAAATACCCTGACAATTCTGATTTAATGGTAGAAGAGTTAAGTTATTTATTAAGTTCTGGACAATCAGAAAAAGCAATGGCCAACTTTGATAAAGCAATTGCTGCAATGCCTAACAACCCTTCTTTGTATTACAATAGAGGTTATACTTATGAAAAATTAGGCGAAATAGAAAAAGCTGCTAAAGACTACAATAAAGCGGTAGAAGTTGATCCAACTTTCTTCGATGCAGCTTATAACCTAGGAGCTATGTATTATAATTTAGGTGTGGAGTCAAATAACAAAGCAAGTAGTTATGGTTTAGATGAAACAGCTAAATACGAAGCTTCATTGAAAAAGGCTAAAGAATACTTCGCTCTAGCTATGCCAGCTTTAGAAAAAGCTCACAAAATTAACCCCGATGACCAATCTACAATGGCTTCATTAATTAGCATATACTCTAGAGTAGGTGAAGAGGGAAAATACAATGAAATGAAAGCTAAAATCGAAAGTAAAAGATAAAACTTACAAGATTATAGAAACAAAAAAACAGTGGAAATTCCACTGTTTTTTTTTGCTTATTTTCTTCGGCTACTTCTTTTAATAACACGAAGCTTTAAGCTATTTTTTTATTAAAATGCTCAAATAGAGTAACGTTTAACAAGATTAAAGTCATTCCATAAAACACATCCTCAATTGGTATAGTTAGAATTCGAATTCCGATATTTTCTAAATCATTATACCAAACAATGGGAGATTCTATTCCTGTGCCTGTTAAAATGCCATTTACAATTAAAAAGGGGATTAACAAGACAAGATAAGTGAGGTAAAAAGAACTTAGCCATTTGGTTTTACTTAGAGTTAAATAGACTAAAAGTACTGCTAATCCTAAAAAAGTTAAGAAGGTGTAATCTTGTTGAGCAAAAATAAAAGACATGAATAATGAGAACCCAATTAAGAAATAATTAAGCCACTTCTTGGGTTTAATAAAACGCTCTCTCCATAGCAACACCTTAAAACAATGCCAAGTATAAACACATGCGTAAGGAATGCATAGAAAAAACAAGATTTCTTCTATGGGTAGATTCCAAATGTATAAACCTGTTAGATAATTTGGATTAAAACCCCAAATGCCTTTTTCGGTAAATGCAATATCCCAAATAATAAAAGGTATAATGGTAATGAGATTACTCAAAAAGTAGGACTTCCATTTTTTATAAAACAATAATTTAGGATGAAAAGAATAAATGAATGGAATAATTAAAGCTCCTAAATTCACGAAAAGGTATAAATAACTATTCATTCAATCTTTTCTTTATTGTTTTTAAGACATTAGATAAACAGATTTTAAACCAAGAAGTATAGTGATTGGGGTTAGCTTTTACATCGAGTTCTAAAGCACTTATTGATAAGTATTTGTAGGCTGCTACTTCCACTGGATTTATTGTAGGTAATTGATTTGTATAGCCAATAAAAACGTGATCTATTTCATGTTCAGCTAAACCATTTTCAAACTCAGTTCGATAAGTGAACTGATAAACATGATCTAAAGTTGCTTGCATGTGCATTTCCTCCATTAATCTTCTATTAGCCGCATCTAATAATAGTTCATTTGGTTTGGGATGACTACAACAGGTATTTGTCCATAAGCCTGGTGAATGATATTTACTTAAAGCCCTCTGCTGTATGAGCATTTCATTTTTTTCATTGAAAATAAATATAGAAAAAGCGCGATGTAAAAGTCCTTTTTGGTGGGCCTCAAGTTTTCCCATAAAACCAATTTCATTGTCCTGTTCGTCAACTAATATGACTTGATTTTCATCCATTTTTAACTTGAATATTTGTTGATAATAGCTGATTGTCATTCAAAAAGATATTGATTCTATTTAAAAGGTCTTGATCTTTAAGTTTGCTTAAGTTTTTTAGTAAATACATGGTATCTATGTCTTTGTTATCATAATTTAAAAAGGAAGGTAAATTTATTTGTATGCATAACCTCAAAAATCGAAGCTCAATGTTATTTTGATTTTCAGAAATAAGTTTATCCAGAAGGTTTTTACCTTGATTGAAATGGCTGAATTTTTTAATAGGGTTCCACGATTCTTTAGCTTGCAACATGTATAACATAGCTCGATATGCTTGTATGGTAGGATTATCAGAATCTTTTAGTTCATCGATAAATGAAGCAAAGTGATTTAAGTTAATTTTTTCTTCAGATGCTGCGTAAAATTGATTTCTGAGGCTTATTAATTGATTATTGTCCTCGGCTGTCAACAGTAAGGGAAAGATTACAAGCAGAATGGTGTAAATCTGTTTCAAAGTAAATTCAATTGATGTTTTACAAACGAATTTACCATTAATCCGAATTTATGTGAGTTAGGAACGCTTACTCGTTCTTCCATCATTCGGTTTGCTGGCAAATTTTTGATGCGTTTTAATAACTGCAAATAATACACATAAGCCACATAAACACCCAATCTTGAGGATGTTGGTAATTGTTTGATACCAACAAGGGCTTCTTGAAATTCTAATTCAATTTCTTTTTCAATTTTGAATTTATCTTCATTTGAAAAGGCTTCCATTTCAACATCGGGAAAATAGGTTCTACCCAATTGTTTGAAGTCAGCTTGAACATCTCTTAAAAAATTTATTTTTTGAAAGGCTGAACCTAGTTTTTGAGCAGCCGGTTTTAACTGCTTGAATAAATCATCATTACCATAAGTAAAAACTCGTAAACACATTAAACCAACAACTTCTGCAGAACCGAGTATGTATTTTTCATAACCCAATTGATTGTATGAATTTTTATCTAAATCCATTTCCATGCTATTTAAAAAAGTTTCTATCAATTCATGTTCAATTTGGTATTGGTTAACAGCTTCTTGAAAACTGTTCAGAATAGGATTTAGGCTAATTCTTTCATCAATGGCTCGGTATGTTTCCATTTTTAATCGATCTAGCAAAGTCGATTTGTCGAAGCCGTGAAAACTATCGACAATTTCGTCTGCAAGTCTCACAAAGCCGTAAATCCCATAAATTGGTTTTCGAATAGATGAATCTAATAAATAGATACCCAAAGAAAAGCTCGTGCTGTAAGATCTTGTTGTGAGCTTACTACATTTTGTTGAAACTTCATCAAAAAGTGCTTTCATATTGTTTTTTGGTTTAAATAATTAATTATTTGTTTTGCAGCAACTTGACCAGATATAAGGCTAGGAGGGACTCCAGGACCAGGAACTGTAAGCTGACCAGCGTAAAATAAATTCTTGACTTTTTTGTTTCTCATCTTAGGTTTTAAGTTTGCCGTTTGCATTAATGTGTTTGCTAATCCATAAGCATTTCCTTTGTATGCATTATAATCTTGCTGAAAATCCTTAATGCAGTAAGATTTTTTAAAAACGATATGCTCTTCTATTGCTTCATTCGTATAGTTTTCTAATCGTTTTAAAAGGGATTTAAAATAAGTTTCTCGAATTTCATCAGTATCCTCAATGCCTGGAGCAACTGGCATTAATATAAATATATTTTCAGACCCTTCAGGAGCTACAGTATTATCTGTTTTTGAAGGACAACAGACATAAAACAATGGTTTTTTAGGCCATCTTTTATTTAAATAGATATCTTCAGCATGAGGTGTTAAATCTTCATCGAAAAATAAATTATGATGCAATAATTTGGCAATCTTTTTATTCACTCCAAGGTAAAACAAAAGAGAAGAAGGAGCAAACACTCTTTTTTCCCAATACGATTCAGTGTAATTTCTCAATTCTTTTGGTAATAACTTTTGTTCTACATGATGATAATCGGCAGAAGCCATAATGGCGTCAAACTTATAATTTGTTTTACGGCTTGTTAAGTGAGTAATTGTTTTTGCTTCAAAATTAAAACCATTAACTGCTTCATTTGAATGGAATTGAACTCCTTGTTCTAAAGCGATACTTTCCATTGCATCTATTAATTTACCAAAACCTCCCATCGGATAAAAGGTGCCGATTTTTAAACCAGCATAATTCATTAAACTATATAATGCAGGAGTGTCTTTTGGCATTGCGCCAAGAAAGAGGATGGGGAACTCCATTAAGGAGATGAGTCGTGGATCTTTGAAATATTTTTTCACATGATTACTAAAAGATGAAAAGACTTGTAATCTAAATACTCCTTTCATCAGGTCTGGTCTAAGCAGCTCCAAAATTGATAATCCTGGTTGATAAACTAAATCATTGACCCCAACTTCGTATTTGTACTTAGCTTCTGACATGAATTTTTCAAGTTTATCAGCTGCTCCAGATTCTATGTCTTCAAACAATTGCAGCAATTCCTGATATTCACCGGGGATTTTTAAAGTTTCCGAATCATTGAATATTACCTGAAAACCAGGGTCTAACTTTTTAAGTTCGAAGTAATCTGTAGTGGATTTTCCAAATCGTTCAAAAAAACGATCAAAGACATCGGGCATCCAATACCAACTAGGCCCCATATCAAAGCTAAAGCCTTGATTTTTAAATTGTCTAGCACGACCCCCAATGCTTTCGTTCTTTTCAAATACATGAACATCGAGTTTTGCTTGAGCTAATACAGATGCTCCTGCAAGTCCCGCAAACCCTGAACCTATAATTGCTATTTTCTTTTGCGACAAGTTTTGTTTATTGTTTTGTTTGAAAAGTTAAACAAAACTACAAAAGAATTGTTTAGATCTTACTCGTAAATTTTTCTAAAGAATTGATCCAGTTGAAGATTCTCGGCATTTTAACTTGACTTTTTAGAATCTCATTTCCTGAAACATGAACTTTTATTCCCTTGCTAATTTCTGAAATTTGATCGATATATTCTTGAGTTTTTTTACAACAATTGTTTTTTACTAGAAAAAAATGAATGGCATCAGGTTGTTTTTTATGAATAATGGAGTCTAAACTGCTTATTGGAACACGCTGTCCAAGATAAAAAACACGTTTACCTTTTGACTTTAATATAAAATAACTGAGCAACAAACCAATTTCATGTTCCTCATCTTCAGGCAAAAACAACAACCAAGATTCAGCATTATTAGAAGCTTGTTCAAGACTATTGATGGCAACAAATAACTTTTGTCGAATTAAATTCGAAATGAAATGCTCTTGAGCAGGGATAATATCTTGTTTAAACCACATTAAACCAATTCGGATTAGCATAGGGTAAATAACATGAGTAAAAGCACCAATTAGTCCATAGGTGTCCACCGATTTGTAAAACAACTCTTGAAAAAGTTCTTCGTCGTAATTTATAGCTGAATCGATTAGTCGATTAATCAATATACCGGCTTTAGTGTCCGTTAATTCATTTGAATCAATAAGCTCATTGACCTTATTTTGCATTTCAGTTTTACTCAGTTTTGCAATTTGCGAAACTTTGTATCCGTTGGCGATTAGATTAGAGATATTTAGCAACTTACACAATTGATCGCTGTCGTAATAACGTATATTGGTTTCTGTTCGCTGCGGCGTAAACAAACCGTAGCGTTGTTCCCAAATACGAATGGTATGTGCTTTTATACCACTTATTAATTCTAAATCTTTTATTGAATAAACAGTCATATATTATCTATCACTTTGCTATATAGACAAGCGGATAAAGTTATTGTTTTATAATAAAATGAAGTATCATTGAATTAGGCTACAAGATAATGTCTGAAAACATATCTTTGAAGAAATTATAACACACTTTAATTGTCAATTAAGTGGTAGATTACCAAAGACATAAATAAAGTAAAAGAGTGTTTAAAAGAGTTTTTCTAGATGCTTTTTAAAAAAAAATAGCTAAAAATGAAATTTGAAGAATACCACATTGCAGAAGGAATTAAAAAGAGTATAGCCAAGCAAGGCTTCAAAAAACCAACGGACATACAGTTTAAATCCATACCAGCCATATTAAATGGGGAAGATGTACTAGCTATAGCCCAAACTGGAACTGGCAAAACAGCTGCCTTTGTAATTCCTATTATTCATAAAATTCACATCAAAAAACTAATTAAACAAAGCAATGGTGTAAAATGCTTGGTGATGGCGCCAACACATGAATTGGCCTTGCAGATTGATACAGTTTTTAGAAACTTAAGCAATCAAACTAAAGTAATCAGTTATTGCGTTCACGGTGGCGTTGACCGCGATCCACAAATCGAAAAATTAGAAGATGGAGTAGATGTAGTTATTGCAACCCCAGGCAGGCTGTTTGATTTAGCCAAAAGGCAAGTCTTGGATTTGAGAAACATCGAAATTTTAGTCTTAGATGAAGCCGATCACATGTTGGATTTAGGATTTATAGAAGACATAAAAATGCTAATGCGTTTTATCCCAAAAGACCGTCAAACCTTATTCTTTTCAGCAACAATAGACGAAAAAATAAAAAAACTGGCTTATGCCATGATTGATAAAAAATCAGCTATACGGATACAAATTTCGCCCAAAGATCCTGTGGCAAAGAACATAGAGCATGCGGTAGCGTTTATAGAAATGGATGATAAACGTTTTTTCTTAGCCAATTTTATTGCCAATCATCCACAGCAAAAAATATTGGTATTTGTAAGAACCAAAGTTAGGGCAGAGCGGGTTAAAAAAGCATTAGCTAGGGAAGAGGTAAAAGCTGAAACCTTACATGGCGACAAATTACAATCGGAACGAGATGAAGCCATGCGCGCCTTTAGACAAGGGGATAACTTAATCTTAATTGCAACTGATATTAGTGCTAGAGGTATTGATATTCCGAATGTTGAATACGTAATCAATTACGATTTGCCAGAATCTTCAGAACATTATATTCACCGAGTAGGAAGGACTGGTAGAGGAACGAACAAGGGACAAGCATTGTCTTTTTGCAGTACTGAAGAACTTACTTTATTAGCTGAATTGGATCGAGATTTAGGAAAGCCCATTATGCGTTTAGAATTAAGTAAAGGAGATTATGCTTTAACTATTGAAGAGCAAAAAGAAGCTCTAAAAACAGATTGGCAATCATTGATAGCAGCTGAAGAAGAGAGTTTTAATAAAAAGCGGAAAAAGAAAAAGCGATAAAAAATTTTATTTATTAGATTAATTAGTTTATTTAGTAGATTAATATCAATTATTTAACGACTACTAATATGAACTCTACTATTTTTAAAAAGAATAATTTCTTTTTTATTAAGCAAACTTTCCTTTTTACTTTTACTCTGCTTTATTCATTCTTATCCTTTAATCAAGAAAACACAAGTTTTTCACGTTTATCACCCACATCTGAAACTTATATTGATAGTGTAATCCAAGGTGAGATAAATACTCATAAATTAGTTGGTTTTTCTGTAGGGCTAATTAAAAATGGAGAAATTGTTTATTTAAAAGGTTATGGCCTTTTAGATAGCGCTACAAACCAAGCAGCAAATGCAAATTCTATCTATCGTTATGCATCTGTATCTAAAACATTTACAGCCATTTCTGCCTTACAATTATGGGAAGATGGTTTATTAGATTTAAGTGATGATGTCAGAATTCATGTGCCTGAATATCCTGTTAAACCTCAAGGAACCATACATGTAAATCATTTATTAGCTCACCAATCAGGTATTAGTACTAGCAATCAAGATAATTCAGCGATAGAACAATATACAGTGGATCATCCAAATGATTATGATGCAATAGATGCCTTAGATATTTACAAAAATGAAAGTTTATTATTTACTCCAGGAACAAGCTACCATTATTCCAATTATGGATATCAATTAGCCTCAGCAGTTATTGCAAGAGCAGGAAATGCTCCTTTTGTTAGTCAATTACGATCACGAATATTCGACCAACACAATTATCCATTTCTACAAATGGAACATCATGGGGATTTTTATTTATACAATCAAGCTTCTCATTATAATATTGTTGGAGGGAATGCAAGTCGAGTCATTGATGGAGGTAGAGATAATACCGATATAGGTTTTATAGGAGCAGCAGGTGGATTAGTAGGAAGTGTCAGAGATTTAGCCCAATTTACTGTCGATTTTATGAATAATAATTTTTTCGATAATCGCTCTACATTAGACACCATGTGGACAGTGCACACGCCTTCTTTAAATGGCAATTATGGTTTTGGGGTTATTGTTGGTACAGATTATAAAGGTGATACGGCAATTACGCATAATGGGGCTTTAGTAGGTGGAAATTCCTTGTATTTTTTCTCACCAGAATCTAAGAACGGCATAGTACTTCTTGGAAATGTAAGTGGAACACAAGCATACACTTATGGACCTGCTATATATAAAGAAATTGAAAACTTAACTGTAAGTGGGCCAGCTTATACTAATCCAATTCCACATTCACTTATAAAACCAGTCATTAATAGTATTCCAAACAATAGTACTTGTCAGTCAACCAACATTCAATTGGATTGGAATCATGTTGATTATGCTGATGAATACTATATTGAGTATGCTAAGGCTCCTAATTTTAATAATGCTCAGCAAATTGTGACAAAAGAATTGAGTGTATATATAAGCAACTTACAAGAGTACAAGGACTATTACATTAGAGTAAAAGCCGTAAATCGATATTTGTATGGAGGAACTGAAAGTTTATGGAGCAATACCTTACATATTAAAACTTCCGGAATGCAAGTTCCGACAACTTTGCCATTCTTTGAAGATTTTGAAGACATACAATATCAAGATATAGACAGTAATAATAATTTCAGTAATGGCAATGGATATTATTGGTCATACAATCCAATAGGAGTGAATGCAAGAATAAAAGCAGGAACTGATTGTGCATATAAAATCTCAGGCAATCGATCTATGAGTCTAGATGGTTTAGTTTATCGTGATTCTATAGGAGTGCAATTATTTTATACCAACCAAGTTATTTTAAATTTGGATTTAATTAACTATGAAAATTCCACTGACCTAAATCTAGCTTTTGATTATGTTTCGCATGGCTCAGTTTGGGGAAATGATTGTGATATTTGGGTGAGAGGAAGTGATTCTGACCCTTGGTTAGTTTTATACGATTGGTATCATACACGTACAGCACAAAATGCAGTCAATCATGCTCAAAATATAGACATTGATGCCTTGCTTACAAGTAATGGACAGAAACCAAGTTCAGGTTCTCAACTCATGTTTAGACAAAAAGGAATACTTTATACATCAAATGGCATGTTAGATGGTGTTACCTTTGATAATATATCTATTACAGGAACTCCAAGTCCTGTAATTCCTAATTTAAAGAGTATTACAAGATGTAATTCTTATACTTGGCCTGTAAATGGCATGAGCTATACTAGTACGGGATTATATACAGATACCATTGCAGATCAAGATGGTTGTGATTCTATTGTAAATTTAGATTTAACGATAAATACTTGTTCAGCCACACCATCTGGATTAGATACTCGATTTATTAGTGATGTGTCCGCTAACTTCTATTGGGATACCATACCAGGAGCTATTTCATATAAAATAATGTATAGAAGGAGTAGTGCAAATCAATGGGAAAATGTTGAATTCAGGAATGTTCAAAAAGGGATTTTAAAGGTTTCTGGATTAAACCCAAATACCAAATATTTTTGGGCAATACGTGTAAAAGATAGTGGAGGAAATTGGTCAAACATTAGCGATGTTCAGAATTTTTGGACTTTAGCAAATCCATGTATTTTGCCGAGTAATTTAAATACGAGTGGTATTTCAAGTTCTATGGCACGAATTACTTGGACTGATGCAAGTAACGCCTTGTATTATAAAGTGAGATACTTTAAACAAGGAAGCAATTCAAAAACAACATTACGTGTTTCTTCGGGAAGAGAAAAATATTGGATTACTGGCTTAGATGCATCTTCAACTTATAATTGGCAAATTAAAGCCGTTTGTTCTTATAGAGATCGAACAGGAACACAATGGTCTAACATACAAAGCTTTAATACAGATCCTGATCAATCATCTAGTAATAGATTACAATTTGTAGAACAAATTGATGAATTAGAGAACATAGCAGTTTATCCGAATCCATTTAAGGAAAGCTTTACATTGGAATTACCAGAACTAGAATCAAACAAATACTTTATTGAAGTATTCAACATCCTTGGATCAAAGATGTTAGAAAAGTCAAGTATTGGAGGACAAATAGACATTGAACTAGGAAATGCCGATGCTGGAATTTATTTTGTTAGAATAAACAACGGTAATGAGATTAAATCCTTTAAGTTGAGTAAAATTAATTGATTGGATTTCTAAAAAATATAAATGAAAATAGCCTGAATTTATTGAAAAGTTCAGGCTATTTTTTTGATAAAACTTAATAAAACTAGATGTAGAAATAAATCCCAGCACCAAACCAGCTTACTTTTTCAACTTCGTATTGAGAATAAGGAATGTGTCCCTTATAGTATTCAAAAACAATACGAAAAGGTTCATCCTTGAAACTCGAAAAAAAAGCTGGTCCTGCAGCAATTTTTACATTGGGATAAAAATCAGTTGTTTGGTGGCCTTTAATGTTAATGCCTGCTGTCCATCCCCATTTTCGTTCGCTATTTTTCCAATTAGCTTCGCTACCTAACATATAAGAGAAAGGAAGCCTAGTGCTTTCAGGGCGAATAACAGAGCCTGCACCAAGGTAGTAGCTGTATTTTTGATTTATATCTCTAAAGTATGTAAAATCGAGTTGCTCATAATTCATTGTAGTAGGGTAGGCGAAAGTAATTCCCTGTTGGCTTATAAAATCATCACCTAAATGAGAAGAAACGTGAAACATTCGAATTCTATAGCTTGATTTTTCAAAAGCTCTTACATAATTCAAATTGATTCTATAATCAGAATTTAGATTGTTTCTTTTAATTCCACCAGTATCCATGTGTCGCCATTCAAATTGAGTAGTAACACCAACTTCTGCAAAAATCTCCCAAGATTTTGCCTTTTTGTCGGTTAAGATTTTAGAAACGATAGGTAGGGCTCCACCAAAATTAAAAGGAATGTATTGTCTAGATTTTGTAGCCTCATCAACATCACGAGTTATATTTTTGGTCGCATTGGGTTGATTTGGTTTACGATAATTTTTAATCTTAGTAGATTGATCGTAAGTTAATTGGGTAATACTGCCAAACATCTGAACTTCTGTTGGATCTAGAAAAATGGCTGTATTTGTAATTCTTTTGCCTAACCAAACTTTTTCTTGTGCTTGTGTCAGCTGAAAGGCAACTAAAACAACTAGTAAAACAATTAATTTTTTCATTTTTCAAAAATGCGATAAAATGTTTTTATAATTGTTAAGTAAACGAGAATTTTTATTTCAGGGCAACCTTTAGGTTTAACAAGGTAGTAGCTTTTCTAAAGGCAACATAATTCTATTTTTGCTCGTCAATATTTATGTAGAACGATATATAACGTACAATAATCATGAGAAATAGTATAATTCTAATATTGACATTTATGGCTCAGCTTGGCTTGGCGCAAAATATAATTCAATTAAGAATCGTACCTGTAAATCCAACTGTTGCTGATTCTGTCATGTTAATTGCGGATTTACAATTTAGTTCTTCAGCATGTTTATTGGACTCTAAATCTCATTCAGTTAATGGCAATTCAATTGTAGCTAGTACTCATTATTGTATTGGAATAGCTGCTGCAATTTGTAATACTATTGATACTTTCCATTTAGGAAAACTAAATCCTGGGAACTATAATGTGTGTGCCTTGAATGGTAAATATAAATAAGTTCTTTTAAATATTGAATTTAATCCAAAGGGTGTAAGTCCCTTATACGCCCCGAGTAACGTTGGGGAAGTATTAGTAAGACGCAAGCTTGTTAAGGGCGACCTTAGAAGTGAAGTAAGCGAAACTACAAAAATCTGAACCGACGAACAGGAACAGGATACG
>JABFGJ010000007.1 GCA_013112545.1 Bacteroidota bacterium | reverse complement strand
CGGACAATTAAGCCTTTTTGATCCATAGGAGGGTTCTATATGGAAAACAGAATGTGATTTCAGTAAAATAAGTTCATTTAGACTGCTATTTGAGTAATTTCAATTTTTATCGGACAACAATGATTATTTTACTTTCGGTCATTCGAATAAATTTATTTATCTCTTCTTTTCTTGTATTTTTTAGAATTTGCTTTATCATCATCACATAAAGAATTGCAAAAATTAATATCGCCCCAAATACAAGTAGTGTAATTAATTTATCTACTTGATTTCCGAGCGATATTAACATTGCCGTGAAGACTATAACCAAAATTGCAGATGTTAAAATGACATTTACATGTTGTTTGTGTTCCTCTATATCAACATTAAAATTCAATAGCGTTTTGTCATTTGCATTTTCCTCCATTTCACCCTGAATAGTTGGACCAGAACTATACAGACTATATTTTACATTGCGGATTTCAAATGCATTATGCTGAATTTTTCCATAATAATGGTATTTATTATCCTTTTTAGCAACATCAAAGTCTTCATCTGTAATCTGATTCAGTTTATCATTCAGTTTTGTTATAGATAACTCTGACAAAGCACTGATTCTTTCTTTATTTTTTGTTTTCATGCTTTTAACATATCAGCGTGGTCAGTCAAAAGATCACAAGCCGAAATTTCATCTTCTACTACATCAGGAATAAGATGACCTTCAATTTTTGCTACAAACGTTTTCAATTCTTTTCTTTTAATACTCATGAGAGTTTTTCTTTGTAGAGCTACTGCCAAAAATGCAATTATAATAAATGAACTTGAGAGTATTAGACTTTGCCATTGAAATTCTGTGCCGCCCATAACCAATAAGCTGAGGAGCATAACTATAGCACCGATTGGCAATAAAGTGCCATAATACATTTTACGGACTAATTCAAAAGGCTCTCGTATTTCCATTTTTAATTTAATAATTGTACGGTTGTTTACTCCTTCTATGATATCACCTTGAATGCTTGGAGCATAACTCATAGGCCCATAGCGAACATGTTTGATATTAAAGGAATGAGAAGTTATATCACCATAATAATCTGCTTGTGGTGAATTGCGTATCATGTCGAAATCTTCAACTGACATAGCTTTTAATTTGCTCACTAGCTCATTCAGCGTATAGGGAGCTTCAATTTTAATTGCTTCTGAGTTCATAATATTGAATTTTTAATGGGGTTAATATTTATAGTTAAAAAAGTTTTGCTAATTATTGTATATGTCAATCCTCCGGTGGTAACTGCCCACGCAAACAAGGCGAGGTAAACAAATACCGAAGGAATATGAAATAAAAAATCGAGATTAGTTGCTTGTGCCAATTTATATGTACAAACGGTGTACATACCCAAAGGGAAAACCATTCCCCAGTATTGAGGATGATATACGATAGGAAAAAGAAGGTAGAAATGTCTCCATGCACCGAGTATGATAATTATTGGTATCCACCAAGTACCAAAGCCCCAAAACAAAATGGTAAACCCCATCAAAAAGGGGCGAATTGAATTAAGAAGTTCCCATTCAGCTGCATTTATAATTAGAACAGAACCTGCAAGCGTTGTGATGGCTACAGCTCCCATACTAATCCAATATGGTGGAGCAAATTCTTCAGCTCTCAGTTCAAAAAAGGTGAGTCGATAAAAAATCAAGGTAATAATGATGATGTACAGCATGCATCCAATGAGAAACAACAAGAGTGAAAAGAAAAGTATCATTTCACTTGGAAAGGGCAATTGATGTACTAATTGGACTCCCAAAATAGAAACAGATTGTGTTGCAACTACCATCAGCAACCATATTCCATTGATGCTAATTTCCAAAGAAGGTTTGTTTCGTTTTACTGTAATCATTATAAAAAAGAAGTAAATCAGAACAGCCCAAAGTATTAAACCTAAATAAAATAGGATGTTTGCTACCAAATAGTTTTGCTGTATAATGGCAAATTGGCTACCAAGTACATTGGTTCCTGCAACTATGGTCAGAAAACCTGGGCTTTTGGCATGATTAGATATATCATTCAGAAAATTTTGAAAATAGAAGATTAATCTGCCTAAAAGAAACAGCCATAATACACAATAAGCAAATGCATTAAAGTAAAAAAGTGCCATCGGTACATAAGGAATATTTAGTAAGAAAGCCGCTATTGAAACAATGCCAGTTGCCATAATTAAGGCAAAATACCCTGGAAATAAATTGGCAATCCCATGTTTAATATTATCTATATAAATAGCTGACATCTATTTGTTCTAATTTAAAACAAATGTCAATCAATAGACTTAAAATAGGCTTAAAATGAAATTAAATTGTATTAATTTTTAATTGGAAATGCACTCAATAAGCCCTGTTTAGCTTAAAATCAACTTAAATTTGGCAATACTACTTCCACTGTAGTTCCTTTATTTAATGTAGAGCGTATAAATATTTTACCCGAATGCAATTTAATTATCCGCCGAACCAAAGATAAACCTATTCCCTTTCCAGAAATTCCATGAGTATTGCTGCCTCGATAAAATGGTTCAAAAACATGCTTCAAATAAGATTCAGGAATTCCGATCCCTTGATCTATAAACAATAAAATGATGTTGTTTTTTTCAGAAACTACATTTATTTCTACTGTTTTGTTGTCTGAAAACTTAAAAGCATTATCGATAATATTGATAAAGGCAATTTCGAGTAATTCAGCTTTGCCTTTACAAGTCAGAGTCTTTTCATTATCGGTTATTTTTTCAAAATTAATTTTTAGGTTTCTATCTGGGTTTTGTTTCTGTATTTCATCACGTATGTCCCACAATATCTCATCAATCCGTATTTCTCTAAATTCTTGAAATAAGGTATCAACATCATTGTTAGCCAATTCCAATAGATTGTTGGTTAGTGTTTTTAAATTTTTGATGTGAACAGATACAGATTCTAGCGTTGCACGATATTCTTCTTTCTTTCTATCCTTCATTAAAGTAACATCTATTTGTCCTCCAATGGCTGTAAGTGGATTGCGCAATTCATGAGAAGCATTCGACACAAAGCGTTTCTGTATGGTAAATGAAGTTTCCAATCGATCGAGCATTTTGTTAAATGTAGTGGTCAGTTTTCCTATTTCATCTTTTACATGTTCTGTTTTTAATCGATAACTAAGATTTTTAGAGGTAATGTTATCGGTTTGCTTCACGATATTAATAATGGGTTTTATAAAATATCCGGCAAAAACCCACCCACTAAGAAAAATGATAAGCATGATAATAATCAAGCGAATAAGCAAAGTTCTTTTTAGATGATTGATATAACTTGTTCCGTGTTTGTCAGTAGCCGAAGAAAAAAGCGCATAAGTTTTCCCTTGATAAGGATGTAAAAACCCTATGCCTTCAGTGTTTTCATCTGACCAAGAGTAAATCGTTTGATTCGATAAGGATTTAATCGATTCTGGATTAGGTATAGATTTATTTTCTGTATTGTAAATTAGTCTATTGTTAGAATCATATATGGTTATACTTTCATTTTCTAATGAATGTAATCTATTGTCATTCATCTGATTACTAAGTTGCTCTTTTACTTTAAGATCATTTTTAATCAATAACTCAAGCTTTTCTATTGCCCGATTCTGAAGTCGAGAGTGGAAGTCTTCTTTTCGGTATTCTTCAGAAAGGAAATAGATAGCAAATGAAAAAAAGCAGAGCATTACACCTACAATTAAAGTAAACATTAAGGTAAACCTAATTCTCATGTTCATAGCTATTCGTCTTTTAAGATATAACCCATACCAACTAGAGTATGCAATAGTTTCACCGAGTAACCTTTATCAATTTTTTTTCTTAAGAAATTAATGTAAACTTCAATGACATTAGTGCCTCTGTCGAAATTGATACCCCATATTTTTTCAGCAATCTCTGTTTTGCTCAACACCCTATTTTTATTTAACACAAGCAGTTCGAGTAAAGCAAACTCTTTTGCAGTTAATGCAATTTCTTTTCTACCTCTTACTACTCTTTTACTATTTAAATTGAGAGCTAAATCGGCTACTTTTATAATGTGCTTTTCAGAATGATCTTGACTAGTTATTTGAGTAGTTCTTTTTGCAAGCACATTTACTCTTGCTAATAACTCAAGAAAATCAAATGGTTTTACCAAGTAATCATCTGCACCCGCTTCAAATCCTTCAAGTTTATCATCAAGAGAACCAAGTGCAGTTAGCAGCAATATCTTTACTTTATTGTTCTTATTCCTTATTATTTTACACAGCTCAAGTCCATTAATTTGAGGTATTATTACATCGAGTATAATAACATCGTAATCTTTAGATAAAGCCAATTTTTTCCCACATTCTCCATCATAAGCAAATTCGACCTCAAAGCCGTTTTCGTCTAGCCCTTGCTTAATAAACTGCAATACATCAGGCTCATCTTCAACAACAAGAATTTTTTGTTTAACTGTGCTCATGATTCATTTTAAAGAGTAAATATACTTCCTATAATTTGTCAATTGATTGAGCTTGGGAAAAATAGATTCATTCCTTACTAACTATTTTCAATGTGATGAATAAATATAAACGATATAATTTATTATTTCGAGGTAAATCATAAAAAAGAAAAAAAGCGAAAACAAAAAACCTCTAGTTTCTAAAATAGATAGAAACTAGAGGTTTTTAATAAATTGTGTTTCGTGATTAATGCATCACAGAAATTTTCTTAGTGATTTGATTCTCACCAACTTTTAAGTTAACAAAATAAAATCCATTTTCTAATGCAGTTGCATCAACAATGGCTTGTTGTTTTCCTTTAGAAAGTTGTCCTAAATTTTGTAACTGTACTAATTTTCCAGTTATATCAAATACTGAAACTGTTACATTAGAGTTTTGAGTTAAATTAAATCGGATATAAGAATAATCTGCTGTTGGGTTAGGTGATAGCTCTACAGATTGAACGCTTGATGCTTGCTTTTCAATTCCTGTAGCCAATTGCCCGATATGAAGTTCTTCAGCATTTAAAATTTGATAATTCTCAATTCCAGGTCCTTCATAATTTACCATACCAACGAATGACATTCTTTCTGCATTCCATGTAGCAGGGACATTGAAAGTAAAGGTTTTTGAATAAGGTGTGTTTAAAGCAACACTAGCTGGAATAACTGTTGCATCTCCAAAAGTAGAAGGTAAGTTAGCTCTTAAAACATGCCTGTGAATATAACCAACAATTGGATTTCCTTTTCCAGCATATTGATGACCAGCTTGATTGTTATAAGCATTAGATTGATTATATCCGCTTCCAGTTCCAGTTACACTATCTTCTAATAATGATAGGGTCATATTTAAGTTGCCAGGTAAAGTATAATCAACAAAATTTGCAGCTACAGTTACTGAAACCGCACGTGTAGCAGCATTATAAGTTCCTGTCATATTTATTCCAACAGGAGAACCTTCTAAAGATCTAGCATTAGCTCTCGCTTGCCAAGTACTTCTTCCAACAGCTGCACTAGTTTCGCCTGGATAAATTATTCTATCAATCATTGCTGTAGGCGCACTTTGGTTACCTAAAGTACTACAAAGTCCAGAAGAACTTGAGTTGGTCATCGCATCAGTACCAAAACAAGAATGCACTCCAATACCAATTACATTTGGGTTAGCTGCTAACACTTGTTCTACAACCACTGCTCCATCTGGGCAAAATTGACAACCAGCGGTAGTAAATTCTTCTAATACTGCTTTTCTACTTACGGTTACTCCAATGTTTACAAATACTTGCGCATTTAATGTATCATTACCTTTATTTAAATCAACTCCACCATTTGGACTTGACAACCAAACCTTTAAGTTTGTAAAGTTGCCCACATTGGCAGCCGTTAAATTCATTGAATGTGTGAAAGTAGTTGAATTTGATGTACTTAAATTTAAGCTTACTGTATCGGTATTAACTGTTCCACCATTTGCAGACCAATTAACATAAATACTCGTAAGTGTATTTGTACCATTGTTCTTAATTGTTCCAGAAACAGGTACATTAGTTCCTACTTGGGCTATTTTAGGTAAATTCAATTGGTCTAATCTAGCATCCAAAGCCAAAGGTACGTGAACTTTAATGTTATCAATATCAAGTAAAAACATATCAGTTGAATTGTTTCTCCAGGCTATATATACTGTTTGGTTTGCATAACCTGCGGTTGCTAAATTGATAGACCTTCTTATCCATGTAGCTTGCTCACCAGAGGTTGTAAATAATGCAGGATTCGCTAACAAACCTGCAACTGTAGGAACTGTGGTAGAAATTCTTACTTCATATCCATCGGGATAAGCTGGATCTTGAGCTTTTGCATCAAATTCTAGTATATTGTTACTTGTTAAAGCAATTGCAGGTGAAATCATATAATCATCTGCAGCACCAGCTGGTGTGTACCAAGAAGTACTTACTGCAATGTTATCACCAGTTCCAGTTGAGTCAAAGTCTGCTCTAACAACCCAAGCTGCGTTTACATAGTTTACATTTGTTGCTGGGGTCCGATTATCTACATTAAATAATGTCCAGTTACTTAATGGGTTTGTTCCATTAAAATTTTCTTGAAAAATAATTTGTGCTTGAGAAGCTGAAGCTAATAAAAGCATGGAAATTAATAAGTAAGTATTAATTCTTTTCATATAGTTTTTTATTAAAATGATTATATCAATTCCAAGTATGAAATTGACGAGTTTAAGATTGATGCAAAAGTATTTAAAATAATAACTTAAAAGTTTAAAATCAATAGATTTTAGATTCGATTTAATCCTTCTAGTTGAATCTGTTTCAAGGACTCAATGACTTATCTTATTTCATGTTATATTACAAACAGCGCTCGAATTACTTCAGTAATAATTGTAAATTTTGAGGCCTAAATTTAATTTGCTTTTCCGTTTTATAAGAATATAAAGTAATTATCTAAAAACCATTTAATGGTTCAATTGTTAACATTTATCTAATAAATCATCTATTTAATCGAACTTTTTGTTTTTTTAAACGTAACTATAATATGAAAAGAAATTACCTCCTCCTTTTTTTATTTGCAGCGTTTCAATTTGCATTTAGCCAAACATCAACTATTTCTGATGGTAATTGGAATACAAGCGGAAACTGGTCTAGTGGTGTTCCAGCTGACGGAGCAACAGCTACCATTACGCACAATATGACTTTAAACAAACATCTTAACATAAATGATGGTTCCTATACCTTAAACGGCGGGTCGATAATTGACAATAGCGGTGGAACAGCGTACAACATAGATGTTAGAGGCAATGGTTATTTTGAAGTAGCAGGTAAAGTTATCATAGAAGGAAATTTAGAAATAAGAAACTTTGGAGAGTTTGTTTTAAAGTCAGGTGATACAATGCTTGTAAAAGGTAATACGGATTTTAGAAATGATTCTAAAATCACTATAGAAAGTGGTGCTGTTTTAATAATTGAAGGAAATCTAGAAATGAGAAACGATAATGAAACTACTGTGAATGGAAATATTAGTGTTGGTGGAAATTTAACTTCTAGAAACTCTTCTATCATGACTGGCACTGGAAACCTTCAAACAAGCGGTATAATTGATATCAAAAATTCTTCACAAATATTTGGTTCTACTTCTGGTTGCAGCCCAGGTCCTTGTGAATACGGAAGCGGCATTGGATTACCCATTGAGTTAACATACTTTGATGCAAAATACACAAGTTCAGGATTAATCCAATTCAATTGGGAAACAGCTACTGAAATTAATAATGACTTTTTTACCATCGAATATTCATTAGCTGGCAAGACGTTTAATCAACTTAAAACTGTAATAGGAGCTGGAAATTCAAACCGTGAACTTCAATATGAAGTATTTGTAAAAACAGACTTTCAGCAAGACATCTATGTTAGGCTGGTACAAACCGATTTTGATGGGGCTTATAAAACCTTTAATCCTATTTACCTCAGAAAGCATAATAACGAATTCATTAGTAAACAAGAAATCAATATACATCCCAACCCAGGATCTGGTCAAAAATTTCAACTAAACATAAATAAGGAAGTCGAAAGTGTTGATTACTTATTAAGTATTAGAGATTTAAATGGACAATTAATTTATGAAGAACAAGTGCAGCTTTCAAACAATGGAAAATTAGAAAAAGAATTTAACCAAGTCCACTTAAAGTCAGGCATCTACCTTGTTTCTTTAACATCGAAAAACGATAACTTCATCACTAAATATATAGTTAAGTAAGTTAATGAAAAGTCAAAAAATCATACTACAAGCCTAATACCTCAACACCTTGCTCAAACACCACATCAACTGGAATTCCCAAATTAGTTAATCGCGCTAAGTCGGCAGCTAAATCTGCTTTTATTTGCATCGATTCATTGACTAAAGCAGCTACTGCATCGTAATTTCCATCACCTTGTAGCTTTAATATTTTTGCTGAAAGGGCATTCATGGCTTCATTCATTTTTTCATAATTGATTTTATAAACTCCAGCATCAGATCTAACAAAAACGCCCATTTCATTAAAGAAATTAAAACGAATCATATTGGCTTTCCCATGTGCCGAAGAGGTTCCAAATCGCACCGATCTAAAAATACTAGCCATAAAAGTAGTGTAATATTCTTTAATATCTCCTTCTAATTCTCCTTTTGCATGAAGTTGAGTTACCATATACAAACCTAAAATATCTGCTTTCCCTTCTTCCAAAGCAGAAGCATGCTCTTTTAAAGCTTCTCTAACAGTTCCACTTCCATTCAAGGTATTTTTAATTCCCAATCCATGTGCCACTTCATGAAACATAGTGTTGGCAAAAAAGGCTTCGAAATTCACATATTTTCGTTGACTTTCATCTATCAATTCATTGGCAATCGGAATTAATATTTGATCAAACTTCGCTTGCATGGCATTTTTCAATTGTGACCTTCTTGTACCTTTTGCCAATTGTATTTTTTCGTCATTCGGCAAATTCACTGCAATAGTTTTGCTTCCTGCATTACAATCTCCGGCATAGTATATAACATCAAATGCTGCTAACTGAGAATCAGTCCCAGGCTTTTCACTTTTATACTTTTCTGCTACTGGTAAATTCTTTTGCAATTCAGGTAGCATGGCAGCATATTTTGCCAATCGTTCACTCCAAGCCATATCTTTCACCAAAATATAGGCTTCATGCGAAGCTTTATGACCAAAAAGTTGATCTTCATATGTTTCAATTGGCCCCACAATCATGTCTATTTGATTGTCAATCATGTCCATCCAAACCATATCACTTTCAAAATAATTGTCAGTTAATAAAGCCTTTGCTCTTTTGCTTAAATATTCTTTAAGCTTTGCATTATCAGCATATTTACTTGCTTCCTTCAACAATTCAGCTGCTTTTTTAACTTCTGTTTCAAATGCTTTATGATATGGGATACTTATTAGATTGCCCGAATCATCTCTTCTTATTAAAGTATATAATGATGCTTTGTCTGATATTTCAGCAGCTTCAAACTCCTCTTTACTCATGTCTGTGGGATAGTAGTTTGCGCCTAAAGGTTTTGGGCCTACTCCATCAATAAATGGCTCGTTTCCAGCCAAGCGATCCCAAGGCCCGTAATTAATTTCGGCAAATCTTCTGCTTTTTTCATCGCTAATACTTGACAAAAACGACTCTTTATCGCCATAAGCTTCTTGCCAGAAAATATCATCCATAATTTTAGCTGCTTCAATCAATATCGGAATCATCTTCTTTTGATTATCACTCAATTTTGAAATATCGGTTGTTAACTTTACGCTTACATATTTATCCAACTTCAAGTCTATCGCCGATTTTTCTACTTTAACTTCTTGAATATCTTCTTCAGCTTTTTCTTTTGGTTGAGAACTATTGCATGCGGCAAAACTTGCTAATAGGGCTATGGAAACTATTTTTAACTTCATAATTTTATTTTTGGATAACGAATATAACAATTTTGTTTTTGGTACAATTCATGTAATCCAATTGATTGATATTTTAAATAGTTTTGAATTCAAATAAACACCCATGAAATACATCCTAATTCCTATAATTACACTGCTTTTATTTTCGTGTAAAGCAAAGAAAGAATTGACTAACGAAACCAATAAATCACAAAACGAAATCGCCGAACAAACAGACAATCAAGAAACTACCGTAAATACTATTGGTGATTTGAGCGACAACAGCAAGACTTCTTTGGATTGGGTGGGCAGCTATTCTGGTGTTTTACCTTGTGCAGACTGCGAAGGAATAAAAACAACTATGACTTTAAACAGCGACCTTACTTTTATGCTCACAAGTCAATATCTTGGAAAATCTAATGAAATATTTACCGTTTCAGGTCCATTTGAATGGGATTCTCAAGGCAGATACATTACTTTAAAACATGAAATTGGCGATCATTATAATTATTTAGTTGGCGAAAATATATTAAAACAACTCGGTAGAAATGCTGAGATGATTACATCCGAATTAAGTGAATACTATAATTTGTATAAAATAAAAAATCCGCTTGTAGGCAAGTATTGGAAATTAGTAGAATTAGACGGTTTAGCAATAGAACAAACTGAAGAAATGAAAGAACCGCACATTCGATTTACTAGCGACATGCAAGTAAACGGAACTGGTGGTTGCAATTCATTTTTTGCAACTTATACTTCTGAAGCTAAACTTCAACTACGTTTTGGGCATTTTGGTATGACAGAAATGGCTTGCCACTTCGACAATTACGACCAAGCATTGGTTGACGCATTGTCTTTGACTAGCAATTATGTAATTGTCGGCGAAGATGAATTGAGACTACAAGTTGGAAAACGCATGCCACATGCAAGATTTAAAGCTGTTTATTTTTAAGTCAATTTAAGCTTCTTCTTCCATTTCTATTTCACGACCCATAATGTAGCGATCCCACTTATCGAGCACAGCTTGCATATCTGCAGGTAATTCTGAATCAAATTCCATACGCTCACCAGTTTTGGGATGCGTGAACGATAAGGTTTTGGCGTGTAAAGCCTGACGGGGCAATAACTGAAAACAGTTATCTATAAATTGTTTGTATTTTGTAAAAGAAGTTCCTTTCAAAATCCGATCTCCACCATAGTCTGCATCGTTAAACAAGGGATGACCTGTCCATTTAGAATGCACTCTAATCTGATGTGTTCTTCCGGTATCTAGTTTATATTCTACCAAAGTGACATAACCAAAACGTTTTAATACTTTAAAGTTAGTAATGGCTGTTTTACCAATATCTCCTTCTGGAAATACATCCATTATTTTCCGATTCTTCAACGAACGCCAAATATTTCCTTCAATTTTACCTTCATCTTCTTTAATATCTCCCCAAACCAAAGCTTGATATCTACGGTCAGAAGTTCTATCATAAAACTGTTTTGCTAAGTGAGTTAAGGCATGCTCTGTTTTGGCTATCACCATAATTCCCGTGGTGTTTTTATCTAAACGATGCACCAAACCAGGTCTGTTTTCGCTCCCATCTGCTTCAGGTAAATTTTGAAAATGATATATCAAAGCGTTAACTAACGTTCCCGATTGATTGCCAAAACCAGGGTGAACAACCATTTCAGAAGGTTTATTTAAAACCAATAATGTATCGTCTTCAAAAACAATATCTAAGGGTATATTTTCAGGAATTAATTCCGTCTCTCGAGGAGGATAAGGCATCACAATGGAAACCTCGTCCATGGGTTTCACTTTATAATTTGGTTTAACCACTACCCCATTTACAACTACATTGCCAGCATGTGCTGCTTGTTGAATTTTATTTCGAGATGAATTGGGCAATCGGTCGCTCAAGAACTTATCAATTCTAAGCACTGCTTGTCCCTTGTCTGCTATAATTTTATAATGCTCAAATAATTCTTCGTTTTCTTCGAATTCCTCTTTATCTTCTTGCATTAATTTGATTTTATAATTTTTTGAGTGGAAGTATATCCAGACTTGTCTATGGTTTGAATAAAATAAATCCCTTCTTTTAAATCCGAAACATCCAATTCTGAACTAAACTGAGTTTCCTTTATTAAATTCCCAGTCAATCCAAAAATTTTAACTTTCGTACCTCGTATGTTGTTCTTAGCATTTGTATATAAAATTTGCTTTACCGGATTTGGATACCAATGAATTTCATTTTTTACTTCTGCTTTAGCATTCTCTACTCCTACACCAAATTTCTTTTTTCTAAAAATTGGCCTAATCATCAAACTGCCATTTGAAATTCCAACACTAGGGCTATTCCAATTGTTTCCATTAAAACTCCAGAAAATCTTATCCCTATTGTCTGTATTTAAATCCATTCCGATGCTGTTAGAATATTTGCCTATGGTTTTCATACCAATGTAAAAAGATTGGTTCACCACCACGGCACTATCAAACCAAAGCGTATAAAATCCATTATCCTCCGTATAAAATGGTTTGTTTTTAACTGTATGTTTAAATACCACAGCATTGGAATTTAAGTTATTCCATACCATCAACTCAAAACTTTGTTTTTGAACATCCGGATATGTAGGTAAAAAATATATTTGCACTCCACCAATGGTATCGATATAAGGAATTTCATGTTTCACGGCAAGATAAGCAACATATCCTTCAGAACTTAATTCAGGGTTTACGCCATATCCAGCTTCTGCCGTACCATCGTCATAAGCATAATAATTTTGCAAGTTTATACCAGTGTGTATAGTATCATTAGCAGTAATAAAATCTTTAGACTGACTGCTTCCAGGATTAAAATCAATGGAATAGGTAGCAGGCAATAGACCAGGTCCTGTGACATCATTTATGTTATAATTAAAATTGATGTCGTAATTCAAACTAATTGTATCGTGGCTAGATAAAATGAAAAAAGAAGAACTTGGTGGATAAGTATAAAAAGGTGTTGTTCCATTAGGGTCTTCCAAATTCATTCGATAGTATAAGTTCAATCCTTGAGAATAATTATTTCGAATAATCGAAGAGGTTTTATCAGCTTGATAAAGCGGTGGATTACTTTTAAAATGCCACCAAGGCATTACATAATAATCTTTCAACAATTTACTAGGAGGGTAAACAAAACTGATGTCCTTTTTAGAAGTATCGTTTGCTGTTCGGTTGTCATTTAAATAAATATAATCGATGTGCCAGTGGTCATAAGCTCCCGAGCCTTGTGCTTTATTTCTAATTCTAAATTGGAATCCTTTTTTGTGGTATTTTTGGTCAACACGAAGCATCACACGGTGAAAATCATCACTCACAAAACCTTCTGTCCTCCAAACGTTACCCCATTTTTTAGTAGTTACATCGTAAAAATCAACCGCCAAGGAATCTTCTTTTTGAGGACCAAATAAACTTAAACCGCCAGGCTGATAATAAAAACTTAGATAAACAGATGAGTCATTTACTATATTAGATAAATCTAGAGGCACCGAAGTTAAATAATCAGCTTGTACTTGTATTTCGAAATCAGGAGAATAAGGCAAGCCATATTGATTTAAGCCATCGAAAGTAGCTACACCTATGGTAATTGGCATTTTTGCAAAAGTGTTGTTAATTAAGACATCACGATCAGTATATAAATCATTTGAATCTGGACTTACGATGTAATATTTTTTAGATTCCTGTGTGATGTTTGGAGTAATGTGAATGGTATCTGGAGTTTTGCCAATAGTATCCATAATTTGATAAGGTGGATAAACCTCTATATTTTGGAACTGGCTTGTATAGCGACTGATGTCAAATTCTTTTAGAAAAATGACTGTATTTGCTTGTTTCAAGATTGTATCACCAAGAGCATTTAACTGAAAACGAAAAGTCGTATCCACTCTAAATCCATCTGTCAATGCTACTGGCTGATTTCCAGAGTAAAGTTTATATAAAACTACATCACTGACATTTGATGCTGAAAAATCACTAAGCCTCTTAGGTAAACGATCTTTTGAAAAATCATCAATAAATGGTAAAGAAAGTGTGTCATATTGATAGATTACGGAGTCCTCTTGAACTAATTTTTTATCTTTTGAAAGCTGAGTTTTGGGGAGGTATTTAAACAAACTTGGATTTGAGCTCAAGGGGCTTTGAAAATCCTGACAAAATGCCTGAAATACAAAACTGCAAAAAAATAGTAATCCGAAAATTTTACGCATATTTATAAGGTATCTGTTGGATTAACGGTGTGAACGATACGATTCGTATCCATCGTTACAAAAAGATCTACTGAAGATCCCATCTGAATCGTTGGTCCTTCAGAATAAAAAGGACTTTGCTTATATACTTTTGCTTGGGCAGAATCGGTGGCAGTCAGTACATTATCCGCATCATAAAATACAGCCCCAACATTCAAATAAGATGACAAAAGAACACTCTCGGCCATAGAAGTATTCATTCCAATTAAATAAGGCACTTGAGTTAACTCATTGCTTAAGCCATGACCAATGATTAAATCTATTTTTATTCCCTTTAATATTTTTGTTCCAGCTGCTATTGGTTTGCCATCTAATTGCTGCTCTAATATACAATTTACACACAAATCAGGGCGATAGCTTAATTTGCCAACAACTAAACCGTAAGTTTCCATCAATGAACTGGCCTGACGCAGCGATAAATCAACTAAATCGGGCATGGTAATTTTAGCAGGCTCAGCTGCCGCAACTGTAATATAAATTTTTCTTCCTTGTTTAACCGTTTTCCCAGGCTTTGGATCTTGGTCAACAATTTCCCCAACTATTTTATCTTTTAAATAAATAGAATCTGTGATTATAGCAGTAAATTCTGTTGGATTTAGCAAAGTATCCATTTGCTCGAAGTTTTTTCCTTCCAAATTTGGTACTTCTAGAGTTTGCCCATGAAGGGAATAATCGTCTAAATAATTCAATGTTGCATATAAGCCACCCGCTAGCAATAGCAAGGCAATCAGCAAGTTTATAATAAAAGTTTTACTAAATAAAAACTTTATAAAAGGACCCATAGTCTGCGCTTTCAATAATCAATTTTCAAAGATATGAATATTAGACTGTTCTTGTTAATTAAAAATATGGCTTAATAAAAAATGAAGTTTTATATTGATTTATTTTGGAGTTTATAATCGAAATCTATGAAAAAAATTGTGGCAATAGCTGCTGGTGGAGATTCTGCCGAAGCAGAAATATCATTTTTATCAGCTCAAACTGTTTATGACAATCTTGATCGCTCTATCTACGAACCTATTATTGTTTCTATGACTATGGGCTATTGGAATGCTTTATTAAACGGAAATAAATATCAGATTGATAAAAATGACTTTAGTTTTGAATTTGATGGAAATCGAATTCGATTTGATTATGTTTTTATTGCTATACACGGTACGCCAGGAGAGGATGGAAAGCTACAAGCTTATTTCGATCTGTTGAAAATCCCTTACTCCTCACCCGACCATGTGGGTGCTGCTTTAACTTTCAATAAGTGGTATTGCAATACCCTGCTTCGACAATTAGGTTATTCTGTAGCTAAGTCTATTTTCATCAGAAAAGGAGAACGGTTTGATGAAAAAGCTATTATAGAAAACCTTAAACTTCCTTGTTTTGTTAAACCTTGTTCTTGCGGAAGCAGTTATGGTGTTAGCAAAGTAAAATATGCCGAAGATTTATTAATGGCAATTACCAAAGCTTTTGAATTTGATCATGAAATTATGATTGAAGAATATTTACCTGGCAAAGAACTTACCTGCGGTGGATATCGAAAAGAGGGAAAAAGTATGGCCTTACCCATCACTCAAATAATTCCCAATGGAGAATTTTTTGACTTTAATGCAAAATACAAAGGCGACTCTAGAGAAATAACTCCGGCAAGAATATCTGAAGAAGCAACTGCAAACATTCAAACAATAACTCGTGGAATTTATAACAAACTCAATATGAGAGGTGTTTTTAGAGCCGATTTCATGCTAGTTGAAGACAAGCCTTATATAATTGAGCTCAATGCTGTTCCCGGTTTGTCGGCAGCTAGTTTAATTCCTCAACAAGTTAGAGCAGCTGGGATGAGTTTAGGTGAATTTTTCAACATAATCATTCAAGAAACCATAAAAAGAAAATGAATTTTATAGATGAACATATTGAAGCATACGCTATTGCGCATAGCAGTGAAGAAAGTGATTTATTATACAAATTAAACCGCGAAACCTGGAGCAAAGTATTGCAGCCTAGAATGTTGAGCGGCCATTTACAAGGTAGGGCTCTTAATTTATTTTCTAATATGATAAGGCCTCAATATGTTTTAGAAATCGGGACATATACTGGATATTCAGCCCTTTGTCTAGCAGAAGGTTTAAAATCTAATGGGGAATTGCACACCATTGATATCAATGAAGAACTGGAACCTTTGTTGACTCGTTATTTTTCTGCTTCTAATTTTGCCAATCAGATTCACTTTCATCTTGGAAATGCATTGGATATTATACCCACATTCGATTTAGATTTTGACCTTGTTTTTATTGATGCCGACAAAGGCAATTACATCAACTATTATGAATTATTGATGACTCGACTAAAGCCAGGCGCTTTTATCATAGCAGATAATGTGTTGTGGAGCGGTAAAGTTTTAGACGATTACTCTATCTTAGATGAAGATACTAAAACACTTGTCGATTTCAATAAAATGATTCAAGCCGATAAAAGAGTGGAAAATGTTTTGTTTCCAATAAGAGATGGGTTAATGATTGCAAGGGTGCTGTGATTGGAGCTTATCAAAAAGGTAGATTAATCCTAAAATAGTCCTTTCTTTCACAAAACTTTAATCAATTCATAATTTTGAACACAAACAATTATATTTACAAATCATAAATACGTATATTTACGTTTCATAAATATGTAAAATAATGACAACCTTTACTTCTTCACTTCCAGATGAACTTCTAGCCCAGCTTTCCGAAGCTGCTGCTAAACTTTCAATACCTAAAAACAAAATCATCGAAAAAGCGCTTAGCACTTATCTAGAGCAACTTAAAAGAATTGAATACATCAACTCTTTTAAAAAAGCATATAAAAATGAAGATACACTTACATTGGCAGCTGAGGGGATGGCTGCTTATCTTCAGCAAATAGAAGATTAATGCAAAAAGGTGAAATATGGTGGGTTAATTTAAACCCAACAAAAGGCAGTGAACAAAATGGCAAAAGGCCAGTTGCTATAGTGAGTGGCAATCTCTTAAATAAATACGCCCCTGTAATATATGTTTGCCCACTAACAACAAAAATTAAAAATTATAAAGGAGATGTTATTTTAAAACCGAACAATATAAATGGGTTAAAAGAAGAGTCCGAAATCCTAATTATGCACTTACGCTCTATTTCTAAAGATAGATTTGAAACTAAAATAGGCCAAATAAGTATTGAGCAGCTCTACAAACTTCGTGAGGGAATTAAAGATTTATTAATAATGGACTAAAATCTATGCATTGAAAATATAGATACAGATAAATTCTAGCTTTAAAAACGAACTTATATTTGCAAAAAAATAATACGATGGTTTACATCACAAGAAGAGAGCGATTTAGTGCAGCCCATAAATTAGCCATACCAGCTTGGAGCGAAGAACAAAATTTTAAAACATTTGGCAAGTGCGCTAATCCTAATTGGCATGGTCATAATTACACTTTATACGTAACAGTTAAAGGTATTCCCGAACCTTCTACAGGCTTCGTTGTTGATTTGTCAACTCTTGGAGATATTATAAAAGAAGAAGTCATTCAGCATGTGGATCACAAAAACTTAAATTTAGATGTTGAGTTTACAAAACACTTAATGACTTCTACAGAGAATTTAGCCATTGCATTTTGGCAAAGATTGGAAAGTAGAATTGCTGAAATTGGAGGTGTTTTACACTGTATAAAACTTCAAGAAACAGAAAATAATTACGTCGAATATTACGGAGAATAACATGCACGAAACAGATTTTGAAGAAGGGTACGAAAGAGTTGACCAATACAACAACGAAAAAGTTGATACAATTTCTAATCTTTACAGTAAAATAATAGTAGAACTAGGCGAAGATATCAACCGCGAAGGATTGGTTAAAACTCCTGAACGGATTGCTAAAGCTATGCAATACCTAACTCATGGCTATGGACTTGATCCTTCTGAAATTCTAAAAAGTGCTATGTTTAAAGAAGACCACAATCAAATGGTAATCGTGAAGGACATAGAAATTTATTCCATGTGCGAACATCACATGTTACCCTTTATTGGTAAAGCACACATTGCCTATATTCCAAATGGCTACATCGTTGGGTTAAGTAAAATCCCCCGAGTGGTGGATGCTTTTTCTAGACGTTTACAAGTGCAAGAAAGGCTAACTGACCAAATAAAAGATTGCATACAAGACACTTTAAACCCACTTGGTGTAGCAGTTGTTATTGAAGCGAAACACTTGTGTATGCAGATGAGAGGCATCCAAAAACAAAACTCTGTCACTACAACATCTGCCTTTACCGGTGCATTTGAAAAGGATTCAACTCGCAAAGAGTTTATACAATTAATTTCTGCTGATTTAAGTTAAACTGACAAAAATTCAGACTAATTTTACTGGTTTAATTTATGATGATTAAACAATCAAAAAATATAAAAAATATGGAACTTCAAAATAGAAATTATAATCAAAACGAACATACTTCTACAGTAGAAATAGGATCTGAAGCTGGTATTAAAGCATTCTTATCCAACGTGTTCACATACATGGCTGGTGCACTTTCTATAACTGGTGTTATCGCCTACTTGTTTGGCACAAATGATTCACTGTTGTCTTACCTAGTAAATTATGAAACTGGTAGCATGACAATTTTAGGTTGGGCAGTTATGTTTGCACCACTCGCCTTTGTTTTAGTCATGTCTTTATCGTTTAACAAATTATCTTCATTTACTCTTCTAGGTTTATTCATCGCTTATTCGGCAGTAATGGGAATGAGCATGAGTTTCATCTTTTTAATATATACTGGAGGAAGCATTGCGAGCACGTTTGGCATCACTGCTGCAACCTTTGGTGTAATGGCAATTCTAGGTTATACTACTAAACAAGATTTAACAAAATTCGGAGCCATTTTAATGATGGCGGTTATCGGGATAATTATTGCCATGGTTGTGAATTTCTTTATCGGAAGCAGTATGATGGATTTAATTATCAGCTGCTTAGGTGTTTTAATTTTCACAGGACTAACTGCTTATGATGTGCAAAAGCTAAAAAGAATTGGATCTGGAGTTGAATTTGGAGCAGAGTCAACAAATAAGTTGGCCATCATGGGAGCTTTAAATTTATACTTAGACTTTGTGAACTTGTTCATGTTTCTTTTAAGACTTTTTGGAGACCGAAAATAATTTAATACCTTGCCCTTTCTATTAATTTAGAAAGGGCATTTTTTTTAATATTTCTACTATATGAAAGCATACGTATTCCCAGGCCAAGGAGCTCAATTCTCAGGAATGGGTAAAGATTTATACGACCATTCAGCTGAAGCAAAAGCTATGTTCGAAAAAGCAAATGATTTATTGGGGTTTAAAATAACTGATGTTATGTTTGAAGGAACTCCAGAAGCCCTTAAAGAAACAAAAGTTACACAACCAGCAATTTTTTTACATTCAGTCATTTTGGCAAAAGTATTGGGTGAAACATTTAAACCAGACATGGCTGCTGGACATTCTTTAGGAGAGTTTTCGGCATTGGTTGCTTGTGGTGCAATGAGTTTTGAAGATGGATTAAAACTTGTAGCCAAAAGAGCTAATGCTATGCAAAAAGCTTGTGAAGCAGTTCCCTCAACAATGGCTGCTGTTTTAGGTATGGAAGATGCTGATGTAGAAAGAATCTGCGCAAGCATAGATGGAGTAGTTGTGCCTGCAAATTATAATTGCCCAGGGCAATTGGTTATTTCTGGTAGCATTGAAGCTGTTGAAAAAGCTTGTGAAGCACTAAAAGAAGCTGGGGCAAAAAGAGCCTTAATACTTCCAGTAGGTGGAGCATTTCACTCACCTTTAATGGAACCTGCTAGAGCTGAACTTGAAGCAGCAATAAAAAACACTGAAATCAAAACTCCAATATGTCCCATTTATCAAAATGTTGTAGCTAAAGGAGTTACTAATCCAGTTGAGATTAAAGAAAATCTAATTGCGCAATTAACTGGCGCAGTTAAGTGGACACAAATCATGAATCAAATGATTGCAGACGGTGCAACTAGTTTTACTGAAGTTGGTCCTGGAAATGTATTGCAAGGTCTTGTCAAAAAAGTGGACAGACAAATGGAAACTAATAATGCTGCGTTCTAATGTTGTCATTCGAAAATACTCAAGTAGCTTTCGCTAATAAGAGCGATAAAGATTTGAAAAAAGCTAATTTTATTTTTAGCATACTTGGAATTCCTTGGTTAAATATATTAGGAACAAAATTGACGACTTTGGCTCTGTTCCTTCGATTACCTGTTAAAGGAATCATAAAATTTACTGTATTCGATCATTTTTGTGGTGGTGAAAGCATTGAAGAATGTGAAACTAGAATACAAGAATTGGCAAAATATAATGTCAAAACTATTTTAGATTATTCTGTTGAAGGAAAACAAAGTGATGAAGACTTTGATCGATGCTTAGGAATGGCTGTATCTTCTATAGAACGAGCCAAATTAGATGACAATGTTCCTTGTTGCGTAATTAAACTCACAGGCTTAATCCCATTTAACTTACTTGAAAAAGTAACCGCTAAGCAAACACTTAGTGATGAAGAAAATACTGAATTCCTAAAAGGAAGAAATCGTGTAGATATAATTTGTCAAAACGCTTATAATGCAGGTATTCCTTTAATGATAGATGCCGAAGAAAGTTGGATACAAGATGCAATAGACGATATTGCTCTTTTAATGATGTTCAGGTATAATAAAGAAAAAACCATTGTTTATAACACCGCTCAAATGTATCGGCATGATCGATTGGAATATATTAAAAAACTCTACATTCAATGTTTAGAAGAAGATTTCTATTTGGGAATGAAATTGGTGCGTGGTGCTTACATGGAAAAAGAACGTGAGCGTGCATTAAAAATGGGCTACCCCTCACCTATTCATGCTGATAAGGAAGCCACAGATCGTGATTACGACTTAGGGGTTTCATTTTGTATGGACAGCTATCAACGAATTGCTTTATGTGCTGGCACTCATAATGAAAAAAGCTCTAGCCATTTATGCCAATTAATTGAAGAGAAAGGCTTAAGCAAAGACACACCAAGTATATATTTTTCACAACTATTGGGCATGAGCGACCACATTAGTTATAATTTATCAAAGGCAGGATATAATGTTTCTAAATATGTTCCTTATGGTCCTGTAAATGATGTAATGCCATACTTGATTCGAAGAGCCGAAGAAAATTCATCCATTGCTGGTCAAACTGGTAGAGAATTGAGGCTGATTCAAAAAGAACTTGAAAGAAGAAAAGCAATGAATTAAATAGTTCATTTTTGTTTTTTTAAAAATTTGCAGAAATAAAGAATTAAAAAAAAAGGATGCTCTTTTTTATTGGTCATTTGAATTATTACTGCGAATTTTAAAGCCGAATGAGCAAAATAAATAAATCAAACTTGAAGTTTCTAAATGGCCTTTTCTGGGAAGACAAAGAAGAAGCTATTGAAAAGAAACTGAAAGGAGCTTCTCTTGAATTGAAAGAAATCAATTCTAAGTCGCTTGGAAATGAAGGTCCAAAACACCGGATTATAGAAAGCGATAACCTTGCGGCACTTCAAGTTTTAAAAACAAGTGGTGAAAAGTTTCAGGTAATATACATTGACCCACCCTACAATACCGGAAATAAAGACTTTAAATACAACGACCATTACGTTGATGCTGAAGATGAGTTTCGTCATTCAAAATGGATTTCGTTTATGTTTAAGCGACTTGAAATCGCCAAAGATTTACTCAGTGAAGATGGGGCAATATTTCTATCAATAGACGATTACGAGCAAGCTCGTTTAAAATTACTTTGCGATGGCATTTTTGGACAACAAAACTTTGTAGCCAACTTTATTCGAAAAAACAAAGCTGGTAGCGGACACGACAGCAAACAAATTGCAGTAGAATTTGATTATATGTTATGCTACGCTAAAAATATAGATCAACTAGTTTTTAATTTAGAAAATGTTGACGTTGAGAACGATACAAAATATAGACACGCTGATACATTTGTTAAAAAGCGAGGAAAATACTATTTACGCGATTTAGATTATAAAGGTAGCTATAGCAAATCCTTAGACTATATTATCACTGCTCCAGATGGAACTAAAATGAAATCAGGCGGAAAAATTGGCAAACCCAATACTTGGCGATGGAGCCAAGAAAAATTTGAATGGGGAATTAAAAACGACTACATTGTATTTAAAAAAATGCCTAAAAGCTGGAAGGTTTACATCAAGCAATATCAGTTTGTTGACAATAAGGATAAGGTTCGTGTTCGCAAACTGCCCCACAGAGCTTTAATAGAATACAGTAACTCGAAAGGTAGCAACGAGCTGAAAGACATTTTAAATCAAGATATATTTACTTATCCAAAACCAACAGATCTTATTTGCTTTGTGTTGGACTTATTTGAAAATAAAAATGTTAAGGTTTTGGATTTCTTTGCAGGAAGTGGCAGTAGCTTGCATGCGACTATGCTACAAAATAAGATAGATAACGGGCAAAGAACTTGCACTTTAATCACCAACAATGAAAATAAAATTTGTGAAGAAGTAACCTATGAGCGAAATAAAGCAGTAATAATTGGTTACACCAAACGCTCAGGCAAAAAAGTGGAAGGCTTAGCCAAGAATCAACTTCAATACTTTAAAATTCAAGTAAAGAAATGAGTCAAGCAGTCAACATACTGCTGACTAAAGAAGAAGTGATGACCTGTTTAGCTCAGGCATTAAATCAGAACTTTATAGATAATTTAAGAAATCGACATCCCAATGTAGCGCTAGATAGTAAACTTAGGGGTTATGTTGGTGAGTTGGCTTTTAAAAAATGGATGAAGCAGCATGAAATTGAATTCTCTAATTCCAACATTCAAGATGAATCTTCGGGAATGGATATCGATTTTGTTTTTGAAACATCTAAAAGAAGAATTGAATTGGAATTAAAAACTTCGATGCTACCAGATGCTGATGCAACCATTCAATGTGCTATGCAACGCAGAGATATTAAATTAATCAAAAGAGGTAATCAAAGAATTGAGGATCTAAAATCAGATGTGCATGTGCAGATTATCTTTAAGCAATTACGAGTTCGCAAAGATGAGTGGTTAAAGAAAAGACCAACTCGGCTTCTGCCACGACGGAAAAGTCGCTCGATGACCCATACTTCGCTTGATGACGATTTCCTTGAAAAAATCTATCAAGACTTTGCGGCCTTCCGCTACGAATCGGACACTTATTTGGTTGGCTGGATAGACAAGCCTACGTTGATTCAACAAATCAAAAATAAAGCAGAACACATGCAAAAATGGAAATATGGCATGCGCGAATTTTGGACTTGCAACATGTTAAGAGAGGCAAATAAACCGATAGAGTTGGTGGATTATTTGAATGCTATCCAATAAAAAAGCGACTGATTATTAAAAAATCAGTCGCTTCTATTTTATATAAAAGAGTGCTTACTCTTCTATCTCTATCATTTTAAATGGGATGTTAATTATCGCTTGATAATCTTCACCAGCTTCTAACATATCCTCATCATCTTCTTCATAATGCCACCTGATTTCAACATCATTGCCATCAGATTTGATTTTTTCTAACTTCTTAAATACATCTAAAATACATTTAGATGAGCTTGTGTTAAAGTATTCTAATACAATATCAACTTTAGCTGCTCCACTGTAGCTATCTAAGCTATCAACCAAAGGCTTGTAAAACTCTATTGAGTTCTCAGGAATTGATCTACCTTGAATCAACAATTTTCCTTCCTCTGGATTAAATTTAATCGTGGGTGTCTTTGGGGTTCCTTCTATTACTAATTGTTCCATCTTATTTGGAGATTAATTTTATTGTGCTACACTAATATTTAAACTATAAAACGAAAGCTGCTCATCAACTTCTTGAAATTGGTACTCTAGCTTTTTTCCTGATTTTCTTGCTATGTCTATCATACCTAGTCCGCCGCCACCTTTTTCTGACATCATTCCGTTATTCAAAACTTCTTTGTAATGTTCTTTAAGTTCGTCGGCATTTAAAGAATTTATTTTATCTAATCGTGCCTTTAATCGTTCAGCATTTTGTTTCTTAATATAATTTCCAGTATAAATACAATAGGTATCATCTTTTTTGCTAATCATAAAAATAACTGTGTTGTGTTCAACACCAAGCTCTTCAGAAGATTCATCCATGTGATGATACAAATTCTGTAAAGCTTCTACTAAAATATTATATACTTTCTTTTTAACTTTGGAAGGTTCATTTAAGGTTTCCATTTTCGACTCCATAATTTGAAGTACAGAAGTAAGAAGCTCGGATGTAACATTCCCTTTAAAAGATAACATTATATTATCTTTCTCCATTCTATTATAGAAGTCGAATATATTTATATCCATATTTTTAAGCTTAATAGCTTTATCAGTATGTAAAAATGCTAAATGAAATTAACAATAGCAAATGAATGGACAATTATACGAAATAAAAAATATTTATTTATTTAAAAACTCAATTTTAATTCAGTCGAAACCTTCTTAAGACAAATGAATTAATAACTTTGGCTTTTAAAATTACAATTCAACATTGGAAAATTGGTTCGAAGATTGGTTTGATTCACAATACTATCATTTACTTTACAAACACAGAGACTACACTGAGGCTGAGCAATTTATAACTAATTTGTTCAACTATTTAAACCTAGATAAAAAAAACACTCTAGTTTTAGATTTGGCATGTGGAAAAGGAAGACATAGCATACATGTGAATCAACTTGGCTATTCTGTAGTTGGTATGGATTTGAGCAAGCAAAGTATTTTGCATGCAAAGGAGTTTGAAAACAAGCAATTGCATTTCCAAACCGCTGACATGAGAGATTTTAAATACAAATTTAAATTCGACCTTGTTTTAAACCTCTTTACCAGTTTTGGTTATTTTAAAAGTCATGAAGAGAATCTAAGTGTTTTAAAAGCGATAAGTTCAAATTTGAAACCCAATGGAAGGATAGTGTTGGATTATTTAAATGTCAAAAAAGCACTTCAGCAAATACCATCTGAAGAAAAAATTAAACGAGAAGAGGTTGATTTTACTGTAAAAAAGAAGCTTATAGATGACTTTATAGTTAAAAAAATCTCATTTAATCAAGGAAACAAAACCTATCAATTTAAAGAATTTGTAAAATCAATCGACTTGAATGAATTTAAAACCCTAGCAAATGAAGCTAATCTCACAATTAGTGAAACATTTGGAGATTACGCTTTGAATAAGTTTAATGAAGATTCGTCTGATCGATTAATTTTAATTTTAGAAAAGAATGTTCATTAACTATATTTTATTATTCGCTGTCGGAATGATTAGCGGTCTTTTTGCATTCCGTTTTAAATCACTTATAAGTCCTTACATCAGCTCCTTGCTTTCGTTTAGTGGTGCTTATTTAATTAGCATTTGTTTTCTTCATCTTCTTCCTGATGTATTTCAAGGAAACGAATCAATGGCTGGATTATTTATTTTAATTGGTTTTTTCTTGCAATTAATTCTCGACTATTTTTCCGGCGGAATTGAACATGGCCATGCTCATGTCAATAAATTAAAAATTGGTCAATTTCCTTGGCTTGTTTTACTTAGCCTTTGTCTCCATGCCTTTTTAGAATCTATCCCAATAAATCATGTAGATCATGGTCATGGTTTTGGTGCATACCTCATTGGATTGCTAATTCATAAAGGACCAATTGCTTTTATTTTGGCCAGTTTGCTAATTGCTTATAAAATTTCTAATAAAAGCATTTGGTTTGGTATAACCCTCTTCTCTATTATGGGGCCTTTAGGTTTATTTATTGGAAAATATATTGAGGGAATCAATGGAATTTTCCAAGCACTTATGGGGCTTTCGATAGGAATTATACTACACCTTTCTACTACAATCTTATTTGAAACAAACGAAGAGCATAAAATTGAATGGAAAAAAGTACTACCCATGTTGCTAGGTGCAAGCCTTGGACTTTTAACATTATTTACACATTAAGTATTCGCTTAAATACTTTGATGTAGCAGCTTAAAAGCTTAAATTTGCAGCACATTTTTAATCAGAAAATAACATCTAAATTTTATAAGAAAATGGGAGTATTAGTAGGGCGAAAAGCCCCAAGATTTAACGCAAGTGCAGTAATAAATGGAAATCAAATTGTAGAAGATTTTTCATTGGATCAATTTATTGGAAAAAAACATGTTGTGCTTTTCTTTTATCCAAAAGATTTCACTTTTGTTTGTCCAACCGAATTGCATGCTTTTCAAGAAAAACTAGAAGCATTTAAAGCAAAAGGAGTAGAAGTTGTTGCTGTATCAACAGACACAGAGCAATCACACTGGGGATGGTTACAAGTTCCTAAGAAACAAGGAGGAATTCAAGGTGTTACATACCCAATGGTAGCAGACACAAACAAAACAATTTCGTCAAATTACGACGTTCTTGTAGGCGAATACGATTATAATGACGAAGGAGATTTAATTGCAACTGGCGAAATGATTGCATATCGAGGCCTTTTCTTAATTGATAAAGAAGGAATTGTAAGACATCAATTGGTTAATGATTTGCCATTAGGTAGAAATGTAGATGATACGTTAAGAATGGTTGACGCTCTACAATTTTTTGAAAAAAATGGTGAGGTTTGTCCTGCTAATTGGGCTGAAGGAAAATCTGGAATGGATGCAACTCACGACGGAGTAGCTTCTTATTTATCTAAGAATTAAATAAAGTATTTAAAATTTGAAAGGTGCTGATTACTCAGCACCTTTTTTTATGGTATTTTTTTAGCTTTCTCCCAATAAACATCCATATCTTCTAAAGTCATTGTTTCAAAACTTTTGCCATCTTCTCTGGAATGTTTTTCCAAATACTTGAACCTCTTAATAAACTTTTTATTTGTCCGTTCAAGGGCATCTTCAGGATTTACTCCAATGAAACGAGCATAGTTTACTAAAGAAAATAAGACATCTCCAAACTCACTTGCAACTTGATCGGATTGCTTTTCAACTTCAACTTTTAGTTCAGCAATTTCTTCCTCAACTTTTTCAAAAACTTGTTCAGGTTTTTCCCAGTCAAACCCTATTCCACGCGCTTTGTCCTGAATGCGCATTGCTTTCACCAATGCTGGTAGTGAGGTTGGCACACCTTCTAACACAGACTTATCTTTTTTCCCTTCTTTCAATTTTATTTTTTCCCAATTTTTCAAAACTTCTTCCTCGTCTTTTACTTTGGTATTGCCATAAATGTGTGGGTGCCTGTGAATTAATTTATCACAAATTCCATTCAAAACTGAAGTAATGTCAAAAGCTTTTTTCTCTCGCCCAATTCTAGCATAAAAGACCAAATGCAACATTAAATCTCCTAATTCCTTTTTTACTTCTTCCAAATCACCTTCTACAATGGCATCCGATAATTCATAAGTTTCTTCAATTGTTAAATGCCTGAGCGTTTCCATGGTTTGCTTTTTATCCCAAGGACATTGCTCACGGAGTTCGTCCATGATAATTAACAATCTTTTAAAAGCGTCTAAACTATCTTGCATTTCTCTTTTTTTTATGCTTGCAAGATATAAATATTGAACCACATTAAATTAATATTTTTGCGCTTTTATGTGGTCAAAAGGAATCCTAATCTTATTATCAATCTTTCTGCTTGAACAAAGTGGGTTCTCTCAAGACAGTTCAAAATTTGTTCACTCCTTTAGTTTTAGAACAGGATATGGTTTTATAACCACGCACAATACCACAATGTTATATTTCACAAATCAACACATGCCTAAGCTAGAGTTGACTTATGAAAAAATAAACACTAGAAATAAAGCATGGGAAAATGAATACCAACATGCGAACTTTGGAATGGGTATTTCTAATTTTATCTTTCAGAATGAAATCATTGGAAATGCTACAGCCTTATATCCTTTTCTATATTTCAAATTATTAGGCAAAAACAAACTTCAATGGAAATTCAGGACAGCTATAGGAATGGGATATATCACAAAACCATTTAACGAAAAAAGCAATTATAAAAACTCAGCTATTGGTAGTCCAATCAATTTGTATTTTTCTTTTCTTACTGAGCTGAATTATCAGATTAGCCAAAGACTATCTATCAACACAGCGATTGATTTTTCACATTTCAGCAATTCAAGTTTTAGAAAACCAAATCTTGGAATAAATATTCCTTCTATAAATTTAGGGCTTCGATACCATGTTGGGAAAAAACAAGAAATCCCTATACCAAACAAACCAATTGTAGAAGACACTAAAATACACATTGAATTAGCTGGGGCTTATAGCTTTCATGAAATTTATCCGATTGGAGGAAAAACCTATCATACCAAAAACTTAAGTTTAAACCTGGTTAAACGCGTCAATTTTAAAAGTTCGTTTATAGCGTCTGTAGATTATTTTCACAATCCCGCAATTCACGATGAATTAGCTAGAGATTCTATATATGTCAATAAAGGTTGGGGTTCAACTCAAATAGGAATCGGAATAGGTCATTATTTACATCTCGGCAGATTCTCTATGGGAAACCACATAGGTTTTTATTTAAAAAATGAAAATGTTTTCTTAAGACCTTATTACAATGGATTTAGCGGAAATTACGAGCTCAACAAAAACATGAAATTCTTCATCTGCTTAAAAACTCATTTAGCGAAAGCAGAATATTTGCTCATTGGCTTTAAATATCAACTGAAATGAGATTAATTAAATTCATAAGTCTATTTATTTTTTTTGCAAGTATAACATCATGCAAAAAGGAAAACATGGGTGATTGTTTTAAGTCAACTGGAAAAATAGTTGAAGAACAAAGACAAACAGCCGATTTTTATTCCATCGAAGTTGAGGATAGAATTAATTTGCATTTAACACAATCAAATCAAAGAACTATCACAGTAAAAGCAGGAAAAAACTTACAAGAATTTATTGATTTATCGGTTCAAGACAATACTTTATACATCAAAAACAACAATCGATGTAATTGGGTAAGAAGCTTTAAGAAGGAAATCGATATTTATATTTCATTGCCAGAAGTTCACAACATCGTTTATCGCGGTGGCGGGGATGTAGAATTAACTAACACATTTACACAAACGAACTTTGCATTGGACATGTGGAAAGCAAGTGGAAACATCTATTTAAGTTTAAACTGCGATTATGTTTCTTTAAAATCTCATGCTGGCACAGCAGATATTACTTGCAACGGGACTAGCAATGAACTTATACTCTACACCAATGGAAATGGGTTTATAAACGCTGAAAATTTACAAGCAAAAAAAGCATTGGCCATCAATAAGAATACGGGACAATTGGTAGTGAGGGTAAGTGATGAGTTAAAGGCTGAAATAAAAGGTTCAGGTAATATTGAATACTTTGGAAACCCAACTATAGACCTAACAAAAACCGGTACTGGCAACTTAATTCATCGCTAATACCGATCGCATTATCAATTCCTCTCAATAGAAAGATACATGTCGCATACTAACTTCCGTATTTCGTTTATAAAATACTCGGCATTTATCTTCCGATAGCCATCGGAAGATATCTTTTTAACAAAAATATTTTAAATTTTAAACGGCAATTAAAAGCATAATCGGTATAATTTACTCGCCAACTCTTTCAGAATAATTACCTTTGCAGAAAATAAATAAGATGAAAGTTTTACTCTTAGCAATTTTACTTTTAGCCATCGGTTTTGCAGGCATTGCAGTAAAAATACTTTTTAAAAAGAATGGAAAATTTGCTGGTACTTGTGCTAGCAACAACCCCATGTTAAATGAAGAAGGCGCACCTTGTGGATTTTGTGGTGCAAAGCCAGATGAAATGTGTAAGAAAGAAGATTAGCGATTTGCTTTCGTTCTCTCTTTCATAATATAACTCTAGGCTTATTAAATATCTATAACAACCACATAATTAGTCGATTAATTGAATGAATTAATAGTTGAAATTCAATTAAAGTTCAACTATTTGTTTAGCTATAGCATCAGAATAGTACGATTTCAAGGAATCACCTACTGCATAGATTAAAACGGCTTGCAATTCAGGGTGTAGTTTTAATATTTCTTTTGATTTTTCTAAACCCAAGACCATAAAACTCGTTCCATAAGCATCTGCATCGATACAATCTTCTGCGATTACTGTAGCACTTAATAGCTTATGTTTTACAGGATAGCCTGTCTTTGGATTTAAAGTATGAGAATATTTCTCTCCATTTATTTCATAAAACTTCCGATAATTCCCTGAGGTAGCCATCGCTTTATTATTCAAAGAAATGATGTGAGAAAGCTCATGTTCTAGGTTTTCATCCACAGGTTTGTCTATGCCAATCCTCCAATACACTCCATCTTTGTTTTTACCTTTTACTTTTAATTCTCCACCTAATTCAACATAAAAGTTATCAATTCTATATATTTCTAATACTTCTGCCATTAAGTCAACAGAATATCCTTGAGCTATCGCATTAAAATTTAAAGAAGCATTTGAGTTTACCTTCATTAGAGAAGTTTGGTTTACTTCAAATTTGTCGAATCCACATAGATTTTTTAAACTATCAACTTTCAAGGAATCTAGGTGCATTGGATTTTCAAAATTAAAACCCCAAGCCGATATTAAAGGTCCTATTGTTGGGTCAAAAGCACCATCTGTTGCTTTATTTATTTCAATTGAGCGTTGAAAAACAGTTTGAAACATCTTGTCCATTTCTATTTTTTCACCCTTATTTAAAGCTGAAATTCTAGAGCTCGGTTTATAAGTTGACATGGAATTGTCTATTGCCAACAATAAAGAGTCTATGCTGCTTTTCAGACTTATAAGTTCTTGGTTATTTATATACTTTACAGTATAACTTGTTCCTTGAGCTTCGCCTTGAAAAACAAATTCTTGCTTTTTATTCGGTTGGCAAGCTGAAAAAAAGATAACAATTGCAATCAGTAAAATACCTTTCATGAATCTGCTTTTTTTATGATGTCCCAAGTGTGGTCACCCGACAATTTTGCCGTAGCAATGAACTTTTTATATTTCATCCCCCTAGCCCACTCGCCTGGTCCAATCATAGATAGTATTTTTTTGCCTTTATCATCTTCGTATAAATGATATGTATGGCCTGTTATAGGTTTAAAAGCCATTTCAGATGCATAAATTTCTTCTGAAATTTCAACACGAGCTTTCAATTGATTTGCTTGTTGCACAAGCAATTCCATTTGTTCGTAAATCTGCTTCATTTGAACATTGGTTTGTTCTACCATTGCAGACATGGCATTGCTTTTTATTCGGTCTTTATCTTCTGGAAAAATAATAGCGCTGCCCACATTATGTGCATAAGGCAAATTGTGAGGATTTTCCGTTATTTTATCTTTATCAATCGGGTTTTGCCATTCTTCTTTTTCTTGCTTCATCACTTTATCTGGTTTTCTTCCCTAGTAAATACAGGTTCATTTTCCTTACTTAGTTTTTCATTATAACGATAACCCTCATAGTCAAAACCTAATAAATCTGCAGAGGATTCAATTTTATTTTCAATTATATATCTGCTCATTAATCCTCTAGCTTTTTTGGCAAAAAAGGCGATTATTTTATACTCACCGTTTTTAGAGTCTTTAAATTGAGGGCTTATTATTTTTAAATCAAACGTTTTTTTGTCAACTACTTTAAAGTACTCATTAGACGCCAAATTCACTAATGTCTTCTCTTGATGTGTAGCCAAAAGTGATTTCAAGTTCGATGCTATTTCTGTTCCCCAAAATTCATACAGGTTCTTTTTTCTTCCCACTTTTAAAGATGATCCCATTTCTAAACGATAAGGTTCTATTATATCGTATGGCCTTAAAATACCATACAAGCCCGATAAAATCCTCAAATTATTTTGAGCAAACTCAAGATCCTTTTGATTTAAAGAATATGCATCTAAACCAACATAAACATCGCCGGAAAAAGCAAAAATTGCTTGTCGAGAAGTATCGCTAATTTCTAGTTTCCCTTGCCAAGTATCAAACCTAGTTTTATTTAATTTAACTAAAGCATCACTTATCGACATCATTGATTTTAAATCTTTTGACGAAGTTTTTTTTAGCTTTTTAATTAATTTTTCAGCCTGAGAAAGATTCTCGGGAATAGTAACCGTTGAACTGCTAATTGCAGAATTATAGTCTAGAGATTTTGCTGGAGAAAGTAGGTGTATCATAGATTTCTAAAACAACTAATTTAGATTAAAGTTTTAAAAACAAAAAGGGAAAAGCATGACTTTTCCCTTTTTAAATTATTTTATTGCGGGAAGTTTATTTACTCCACTTTGCGATATTTTCTTTATTCATTTTTATGTAAGGTGCGTAATTGGCTTTTTCAGACAATTCCAATGATTTCTTTGCTGTTGCTATTGCCATTTTCTTGTCTCCTTTTGCTTCATATATTAAAGACAAAGTATAAACATTCCAAAAAACAGACTTAATTGCTACAGATTTTTTTGACCAATCCAATGCTTTGTCTAAATCCAATCCAGCATCTAAATAATATTTCGCACTTGAATTATAAACACCATAAGCGTTTTCAAGTTCATTGATTTTTGCTTCAATGTTTTTAACAGCTTCTTCTTTTGCAGCAACTTTAATTGGCACAACAATTCTAGTTTTTTCCCACTCCAAAATCAAATCAGCAGATTCATCTTTCACATTATCAAATAGAAAAATCATCGTTTCTCTGAAATTAGATTCAAGACTTTTAGTTGTAACTTCAGCAACTGTATTCTCAGCTTTGTAAGAACCTTCAGAAGCCCCCAAGTCAGTATTTAACATCATTTTCCATTCGCCTTCTCCAGGAATTGTAAATACAGAGTAAGTTCCAGCTTTAACATTAACACCACCAAAATCAACATCAGTTGAAAACGAAACCGTTGTTGCAGCATTCGCACCAGTTCTCCAGATTTTATCAAAAGGTAATAAATCACCAAATATTTTTCTTTCCTTCACTCCTGGTCTAGAATACTCAATTTTAATATCTGTTAATCCTACTCGTTGCAATACATCTGCAAATGGACTAGGTTTTGGCAAATCTTGAGCTGTTGCTGTTATCATAAAGGCAAGCAATGCAAGCGTTAATAATTTTAATTTTTTCATGTTGTTTTTTTAATAATGAATTACAAACTTAATAGAAATGATTCGAACAAAATGAATTAAGCTTTCATATATATAAGCTTTTTAGTTTCAAAAAATTCTTCCTCAAATTCTTCTTTCAAGTCCTTAACAATGTAAGTCGTTTTAATGTTTTTAAATTCTTCTTTTAAATCTCCGCCTTTAATAAAAAAGTAGCCGTTAGGCATGTCATTCAATGACTTAGAATTAAATTTATTTTTAACCCAAGGCAAAAAGCGATCAACTTGAGTAACTGCACGACTTACAATAAAATCAAACTTCTCGTTAATCTCTTCTGCTCTAATTTGTTGCGCTCTAACATTTTGCAATCCTAACTCTTCAGCTACATGAGCAACTACAGTAATTTTTTTCCCAATAGAATCGACTAACAGAAAGTCAGCATCAGGATTTAAAATGGCTAATGGAATACCGGGAAACCCTCCTCCTGTTCCAACATCCAGTATTTTACTGCCTTTTTTAAATTGAATCATTTTAGAAATACTCAGCGAGTGCAGCACATGTCGAATATAAAACTCATCCATGTCTTTTCGTGAAATGACATTTATTTTGCTGTTCCAAGATTCATAAATTGCTTTTAAGGCAAATAACCTCTCCTTTTCTAATGCAGACAATTCGGGAAAATATTTAAGGATAACCTCCATATTGCTTTTAAATTGAATCCTTACTCTTTCTAATTATATCGGCTAGTATAGCTCGAGATCTAAAAAGCTGTGCCTTAACAGTTCCTAAGGGAATATTTCGTTCCTTGGCGATTTCTTCGTAACTCAATTCCTTAAAATAGCGCATTTCGACAAGTGTTTTGTATGGTTCATCTAAATTAGAAACAACTTCTCGCATCATTTTTATTTTTTGCTTTTCAATGAAAGCTTCTTCAGGGTCTTTCGTTTTAGTTTTAACTTGTATGCCCCAGGACTTTTCATGTTTACTGACATCGTCAATCGATGTTGTTTGAATTTTTTTCTTCCGAATATGGTCTATACAATGGTTAGTAGCTATCCTGAAAAGCCAAGTACTAAAGGCATATTCAGGACTGTATTGTTCTAATTTCTTGAATGCTTTTTCAAATGCTTCAATGGCTAAATCTTCAGCATCGCCTTCGTTTCTCACCATTTTTAAGACCAAATAATATATTGGCTCTCTGTATCTAACCATGATACTGGTATAGGCTGATTGTTTTCCAGATAATGCAGCAAGCACTAGATTATAATCTTCAATTGCTTTATCAGAAAAATTTTTATTTATTTCCATCTGTCTATTTTCCAAACCCAAGTTGAGGCCCCAATTAGAAAAATTAAAAATATGTAAATAGATTCGAGCAAAGGGAAGTAGGGTAATAAATCTTTTTCACCTAGTTTTTTAACAATTCCTCGCATCACAAACAATTGCGCTAAAAACCTGAATACAAACAATGTAATAACTAAAATTTTCTGTTCGCTGAAGATGATAAGATAAATAAACATTGCATAAAAAAACAATTGAGAAAGTCCAATTAGCGCTAATCTATACCGATCTTGTACTTTGTACTTTGTTCCAGCTTCTAAATGTCTTCTTTTCTGAAAAAAATAAGATTTGAAGTTTAATACAGGTTCTGATTGGGTGTGTGACTCTGGTAAAATAGCTATCGAAACATTTTCAGAATTTGCATTTTCATTTACAAATAAATCATCATCTCCACTGCGCAAGGCTTTGTAATTTTCAAATCCAGAACTATTTTCAAAGAGTGTTTTTCGGTAGGCTAGATTTCTTCCAACTCCCATATAAGGCTTGCCAATTAAGGCTAAAGAAAAGTATTGAATAGCAACCATTAGATTTTCATAGCGAATTAACTTATTAAAAAAACCAGGTTTTTTGCTAAAGGCTCCATGGCCTAAAACGATTTCTGTTTTATCTTGAAATGCCATAGAAATATGCTTCAACCATGCCTCAGAATTAGGCCAACAATCGGCATCAATAAAAACTAGCAGCTCATGTTTTGCTTGTGATATCCCAAACTTTATTGCACTTTTTTTGCCTTTATTCTCATTAAGATTTGAATAAATTTTCAACTTCTCATCTACAAATTTATTAAGTACTGAAAGCGAGTCATCAGTTGAATGATCATCTACAAAAATGATTTCAAATGTTGGATAATCTTGCTTTAAAACCAAAGGTAAATAGCGCAATATGTTTTCAGCTTCATTTTTGCCAGCTATTATTACTGAAATAGGTTCTTGGTTTGCTTTTTTCTTGTTTAAAGAAATTGAATATTGAGCCAATTTGCGAAACACAATCAACCAGAATCCCATTTGGATTATAAAAGAAAGTATGTATAAGTTGATTAAAAAGTCCAAGGCTTAAATCTAATTCATCAATAATTGATAGAGATTGTAAATATAAAATTCTTTTATATGACAAATTTGCAGATTATTGAGTCGCTTTAAATTTTATCATATATGAGATGTTATACATTTTCAACTTTATTAAACCGACTAAAATTCAATTACAATTGCTATTCTGTATCTTTGACGCCGTTTATACATTTTAATTTTTAAACATAATTCGGGTTCAATAGATACTATAAATGGAGTTTAAACTAGAAGTAAAAGATTCGAAAAGTAAAGCAAGAGCAGGAATAGTAAAAACCGACCACGGAACTATAGAAACACCAATTTTTATGCCCGTTGGTACTGCTGCAACAGTAAAAGCAGTCCATCAAAGAGAGCTTGAAGAGGATATAAAAGCACAAATAATTTTAGGTAATACTTATCATTTGTACTTAAGACCTGGACTTGAAATATTGCAAAAGGCCGGTGGATTACACCAATTCAATTCTTGGAAAAAACCCATTTTAACTGATAGTGGTGGCTATCAAGTTTATTCCTTAGCTCATAGAAGAAAAATAAAAGAAGAAGGGGTTAAGTTTTCATCGCACATCGATGGTTCTAAGCATTTTTTTACACCTGAAAACGTCATGGATACTCAGCGAATTATTGGCGCTGATATTATTATGGCTTTTGATGAATGCACACCCTACCCTTGCGATTATAAGTATGCCAAACGCTCTATGCACATGACTCATCGTTGGTTAAAAAGGTGCTGTGATCGGTTTGACTCAACGGAGCCAATTTATGGATACAAGCAAACATTATTTCCTATTGTACAAGGTAGTACATACAAGGATTTAAGAACTGAATCTGCAGAAAAAATTGCTTCCTTTGAGCGTGAAGGCAATGCAATTGGTGGTTTATCAGTTGGAGAGCCAGCTGAAGAAATGTATGCCATGACCGACTTGGTTTGCAATATTTTACCCGAAGACAAACCAAGATATTTGATGGGTGTAGGCACACCGGTAAATATTTTAGAAAATATTGCATTGGGAGTTGATATGTTTGATTGTGTAATGCCTACAAGAAATGCTAGAAATGGGATGCTTTTCACAAAAAATGGCATCATGAATATGAGAAATCAAAAGTGGAAAGACGACTTTAGTCCTATTGAAGCTGATGGGGCGAGTTATGTCGATACATTCTACAGCAAAGCATATTTAAGACATTTAATGGTTTCGAAAGAAATTTTAGGAGCACAAATTGCTTCCATTCACAATTTAGCTTTTTATATTTGGTTAGTTAATGAAGCAAGAAGTAGAATTGTAGATGGTACATTTTATGAATGGAAAGAAAAAATGGTAATTCAACTTGCTGAAAGACTTTAATGTACAAATTAGATTTCTATATCATTAAAAAGTTTTTAGGGACATTTTTCTTCTCTATTGCACTTATTATATCTATTTCAATCGTATTTGATTTTTCAGAAAACGTTGATGAATTTATAGAAAGAGATGCGCCAACTAAAGCCATAATCTTTGATTATTACCTCAATTTCATACCCTATTTCGCCAACCTATTCAGTCCGCTTTTTATTTTTATTTCAGTAATTTTCTTTACCTCCAAAATGGCTAGCAACACTGAAATAATAGCCATACTAGCTAGTGGTGTTTCTTTCCGTAGGTTCCTAAGGCCTTATATAATTTCAGCTTTAATTCTATCCGGTCTATCTTTTTATCTCAACAATTTCTTAATCCCTAAGAGTAATGAAACTAGGCTAAATTTCAGATATACATACATTAAAAATGCTTTTAGAAACACAGACAAAAACATTCATTTACAATTAGATACAAATAGTTTTGCCTATTTCGAAAGTTACTCAGCACCAACTGATGTTGGGGTAAAATTTTCATTAGAGCGTTTTAATCCTGAAGGAAGATTGACTTATAAATTAATTTCAGATTATGTAAAGTGGGATACCAGCAAAAATTTATGGACCATCCAGAATTTTTATGAAAGAGAAATTCATGGAACGAAAGAGATTATCAGAAAAGGATTATATAAAGACACTGTTTTAAACATGAAACCAGAGGAATTTAGCAGAAGGGATACCGATGTCGAAATGCTCGACTACTTTGAATTAAACCGTGAAATAGAAGCTGAAAAATTTAAAGGAACTAAAATGGTTGTTTTCTATGAAATAGAGAAGTATAGGCGATTTGCTTTTCCATTTGCTGCAATAATATTAACGTTAATTGGTGTGGCCATTGCCAGTAGAAAAGTTAGGGGAGGAATAGGCATGCACCTAGGAGTTGGTTTGCTCATCAGTTTTAGTTTTATTTTATTTATGAAAATATCACAAACTTTTGCTACCAATGGGGGCCTTCACCCCATGTTAGCCATGTGGATTCCAAATATTATCTACGGATTCTTAGCTCTCTATTTACTTCAAAAAGCACCCAAATAACATGCGAAAAATAGCATTAGCAGTACTTTCTTTATCTCTATTAGCTTCATGCACAGTAGGACGTTTTTTTGTTTACAATTTCGCTAACATTACGGATTATAAAAAATTTCCTAAAAGAGAACTTGTTGCTTCGCAAAATCCTTTCATGTTTGAAGTTGCTTCTAAGGAGTTAGGTCCCAAAACAATTAGTATTGAAAAAGGTAAAAGCATTTCATTTAATCAGTTTTTAGAAAAATCAAATACTGTTGCTTTTATAATCATTCGAAATGATACAATCTTGTATGAGAATTACAATAATAAGTATGAGCGAGAATCCATAACCACTTCATTTTCCATGGCCAAATCAATCACTTCTATGCTAGTAGGTTTTGCCATTCAAGATCAACTAATTCAATCTGTAGATGAAAAAATCACCAAGTATATTCCCGAATTAGCAAATGAAGGCTTTGATGAAGTGACTATAGAACATTTACTGCAAATGACTTCAGGAATGAAGTTTAATGAAAGTTATGTGAACCCATTTGGGCATGCAGCGGTATTTTATTATGGACGTAATTTAGAAAAAGCATGCTTAAAGTTAAAACTAGAAAATACACCAGGGCAAAGTTTTAATTATCAAAGTGGTAGTACACAATTATTGGGTTTGCTTTTAGATAGAGCCTTAAAACCGAGCAACAAAACGGTAACAGATTATCTTCAAGAGAAAATATGGACTCCTTTGCAAATGGAATTTCCTGCAAGTTGGAGCATTGATAAAAAGAAAGATGGTTTAGAAAAGACCTTTTGTTGTGTAAATGCAAGAGCTATCGATTTTGCCAAGCTTGGAAAATTTTATTTAGATAAAGGAAAGTGGAATGGCCAACAATTGCTAAATGAAGCGTGGATAAATAATTCTACCCAAATCGACACAACAAAAGGAAGTGTAGCTTATTATCAATATCAGTGGTGGCTAAGTGATAGTAAAAGTGATTATTATGCACAAGGAATATTAGGACAATACATCTATATAAATCCTGATAAAAACATCATTATGGTTAGACTTGGGAAAAACCATGGTAAAGCTCCTTGGGTTTCTGTATTCAAGTCATTGGCTAATAAATATTGATAGGAAACTGCTCAACAATATATTTGTCGCCTAATATAGAAGCATCGACTTTTTCATTAAAAAATCCAAAAACACTTGAGCCACTACCACTCATGGCAGAATAAAAAGCCCCCATTTCAATAATGCTTTGCTTTAATTCATTTATCAAGGGATAATTAGCAAAGACAGAAGGCTCAAAATCATTTTTAATTGTTGATTGCCAACCCTCTTTAGAATTTTGTATTAATTGCTCTAGGTTAATTTCGGGCTGTTTAGGCTTTACTTTACTGTATGCTACTTGAGTGCTAACATGTATATTGGGATAAACAAGCAAGCACCAACAATTTAATTTAAACATTATAGGTTTTAAAATCTCTCCTCTCCCACTTGCCAATGCAGGTTTATTTTCAATAAAAAAAGCGCAATCACTTCCTAATTTGCTAGCGTAGTTTCTTAAAGTTTCCGTATCTAAATTTAAATGAAAAAGCGAATTAATGGCTTTTAGAACAAATGCCGCATTAGAAGATCCACCGCCTAAACCTGCACCTATGGGTATTTTTTTATCCAATAAAATAGTAACAGGTTCAATATCAAAATCTGCAGCTAGTAGCTGATATGCCCTAACACATAAATTTGACTTAATATCACCTTGAATCTGAATTCCTTTTGATTTAAAACTAAATTCTTTTGATTTTTCAATAAATAATACATCCGAAAAATCAATTGGAATAAAAACGCTTTCTATTTCATGGAATCCATCTAATCTTTTGGAGATAATATTTAATCCTAAATTTATTTTTGCATTCGAAAGAATTTTCATCTGACAAATATATCCGATTTCTTTCGTAAAAAATTGGACTTAATCTAGCTGTGAAATTTGTACTTTTGACCCTCATTTAATTTAATACTATGGCAAATTATTTAGATTTTGAAGAACCCATCAAAGAAATAATAGATCAAATTGAAGAAGCAAAGGCATTAGAAGAAAAAAGTCAAGTTGATGTTTCGAAAACAACACATGCTTTAGAAAAAAAATTAAAAGAAGTCCAAAAAAAGATATATGGAAACTTAACTGCTTGGCAAAGAGTTCAAGTTAGTCGTCACCCAGATCGTCCTTATTCTCTAGGTTATATTAAAGCTATGTCAGATGGCGATTTTATTGAATTGCATGGAGATCGTAATGTAAAAGATGACAAAGCTATGGTTGGAGGATTAGGCACTATTGATGGACAATCGGTTATGTTTATTGGCCAACAAAAAGGAATAAATACTAAGATGAGGCAATATAGAAACTTTGGTATGGCAAATCCCGAAGGTTATCGTAAAGCTTTAAGATTAATGAAACTTGCCGAGAAATTTAATATTCCTATAGTTACTTTGATTGATACTCCTGGAGCATTTCCTGGTTTAGAAGCTGAAGAACGTGGACAAGGAGAAGCCATTGCCAAAAATCTCTTAGAAATGTTCACACTGAAAGTACCAGTGATTTGTGTAGTAATTGGCGAAGGAGCTTCGGGTGGAGCCTTGGGAATTGGCATAGGCGACAAAGTGTTCATGTTGGAAAACTCGTGGTATTCTGTTATTTCTCCTGAAAACTGCTCTACTATTTTATGGAGAACATGGGACTTTAAAGAACAGGCTGCAGAAGCATTGAAATTAACAGCTCCTGAAATGCTTGAGAACAAATTGATTGATGGTATTATTAAAGAACCAACTGGTGGAGCGCATTATAATCATGCTAAAGCAGCTGAGCTTGTTAAAAAAGAAATTTTAAAAAGCTTAGCCAAACTAAAAGAAATAGAGCCTGAAAAAAGAATTGCTAGCAGAATTAAAAAATTCTCAAATATGGGAGTTGTAAAAGAAGGTAAAAGCTAAACTTATCGATTATAACGGATTGCAATGGCGGTAATTTCTTCTTGAAAAAGCATCGTATTTACTGTTGCCCCACTTTGCACATCTACTATTGTTAGTTCATTTCCGCTGGCTATATATACTTGTTGATTGACATCATCGTAAGCCGCTTTTGCGTTAACTAAGTTCGCCTTCAAATCCAATATATATTTAGTTGCTAGATTAAATCGAACAACTTTTTTATTGCCTATTAAAATAAATTCTTGATGATTTATAGGAATTACTTCATTAAATGAACCGCCCTGAAAACTATAAAGTTGGCTACTAAATCCTAAGTCTAAATCGTATTCATAAAAATAGAAAGTAGAATCTTTTGCAAAAATGAGATAAGCAACTTTTGGTCTTACTTCATGAAATCCGATTAATTCCTTATTGTAAACCAGACTTGATTTTGGGCTTCCCGACACTTTGTATATCGTAGCAACGGTCTCATTCTGATTCGTTAAATTAGATTCGCTGACAATTAATAAATCTTGGCTTTCAAAGATTCTTTTAACAAAAGAACTACCTGGAGATTGATAAATAAAACCTTCTCCGAAGTTAGGGTTAAACCCTTTAACATGCCCCGATTTTGCAGCAACATATAGCTTTTCATCGTTTAAACTCATGTCAGTAAAAATAGTTGAATTGCTTGCTGTTAAATGATTATACTCAAAATCAATGCGCTGATCTAATAAGTCATACCCTATTAATTTATTTCCAGCTCCAGGTAAAAACCACATGGTTTGATGGTAATTATTAATGGTTAATTTCTGACACACTTTATCAAAAGAAGCAATCAACTGAGGAGAATTGCCTGTTTTAACCTCATGAATGTCAGTGCTTGTTACTCTTGTACATGCAATTAATGCGCTTATTTTCTTCTTGTCAATCCCTTGAATTTTAATTAAGCGATATGCTGTTGTTTGGTTTTCATCATCATTAGCTGTGATTGTCAAATAATAATCTCCACTATAAATAAGACTATCTGAAATAATATAATTATCATTTAGCTGAAAGGTATTCGAATTAGGATAAAAGTACTTTGGTTTTAGTACATTCCTTTTAGCATTAAAATCATAAACTGAAACACTTACCGATTGAATAATTCCATCATCTTGAATGGACGCACTGACTTCAATTTTACCTAAAACTGAATAAACTGAATTTTCGTTTGGGCTTATAATTTCTATAATCGGTTTTTGATTATCCGATTCTTTTTTACAAGCAACAAAAGTTAGTAGTATGATAAATAAAAATCGATATGTCATGCGATAAAATTAATTTTTAAATTCCTCAAATTTGTTTATAAACTGTTAATAAGCTATTGAAAAGCTGTTAGCGCAAAAAAACTTTGCTGTTTAAAAACAAAGAAATTATTTTCAATGGATTGGTTAGTAAAGACTAAAAAAAATATAAAAAAATTCTTTTTACTTCTCACTTATGCACATATAAAAACTAGCTAATTCACTACATTTGAAGGATGAATATTCCTCCGAAAAAAACTGATAGGACTCGAACTAGAAATACATCAAATGCAATACAAATAGCCAGCCTAGAGCACGGCAGATTGCAACCTCAAGCTACTGATTTAGAAGAAGCCGTATTGGGCGCTATGATGCTTGAAAAAGAAGCAGTTAACACAGCAATTGATATCTTACAACCTAAAAGTTTTTATAAGGATTCGCATCAAAAAATATTTGAAGTAATTCAAGAATTATTTCAAAAATCAGAACCTATAGATTTACTGACAATTACCAATGCCCTAAAGCAAAAAGGCGAATTAGAAATTGTTGGCGGTCCTTATTACATTACACAACTAACCAACCGAGTAGCGTCAGCAGCAAACGTTGAGTTTCACGCTAGAATTATTGCTCAAAAGTACATACAACGTGAGTTAATAAGGATATCAACAGAAATTATAACTGATGCTTATGACGAAACCACAGACGTGTTCTCTTTGCTAGATAAAGCTGAAAGTGGTTTGTTTGGAGTTACAGAAGGAAATATTCGTAAAAATTACGATTCCATGTCAACCCTGATTAGGTCGGCAATAAAACAAATAGAATCGGCGAAAGGGCAAGACGGAAACGTGATTGGAATACCTTCGGGATTTAGCGATTTAGATCGCATGACAAGCGGCTGGCAACCTTCTGACTTAATTATATTAGCTGCAAGACCTGCCATGGGTAAAACAGCTTTTGCATTGACTCTTGCTAGAAATGCTGCTATAGATTTTCAAAAGCCAGTAGCTGTTTTCTCACTTGAAATGTCTTCGCTTCAATTGGTTACACGTTTAATTTCTGCTGAATCAGAATTGTCTTCTGGAAAACTGAGAAGTGGAAATTTAAGAAACGACGAAATTGAACAAATCCACGCAAAAATTGGTGGATTGGCAGAAGCTCCAATCTTTATCGATGATACACCCGGAATTTCAGTGTTTGAATTAAGAGCAAAAGCAAGGCGATTAAAATCCCAACATAACATACAATTAATTGTAGTGGATTATTTACAGTTGATGACCGCAGCAAACAATGATGGCAGCAAAGGTGGAAACAGAGAACAAGAAATCTCTACCATTTCTAGATCATTAAAAAGCATAGCAAAAGAATTAAGTGTTCCTGTTATTGCGCTTTCTCAATTAAGCAGAAACGTAGAATCTAGAGGTGGAGATAGAAGGCCACAATTGAGTGATTTAAGAGAGTCAGGTTCTATAGAGCAAGATGCTGATATGGTTATGTTTATAAACAGACCAGAGTATTATGGCTTAACTGAAGATGAAGAAGGAAAATCAACTTTAGGCTTGGCAAAAATTATTATCGCGAAGCATAGAAATGGTGCTGTTGGCGACGTTCACTTGAAATTCACAAAAGAATTGGCCAAGTTTAGTGATTTGGAAGAATACAGCTTTGATGGCGACGACAATAGTTTTGGCAATTTACCTATATCTGATGAATTCGATACTGGAAACACCATCACACGTACTTCGAGAATGGATGATGAAAGTTTCTCAGATGATGCGCCTTTTTGATTAACTTCGTTGTTAAAATTAAACAATGCGCCCTAAATTCTTTATTAGTCTAATTTTTCTTTTTTTATTCAGCTTTTATCTTCAAGCATCTTACCTATTAATCCCGATGGATGATGCTCAAAAGAATCATTTAAAAGCTTATGGATTAGCATTTTATTCATTACAACAAGATGTAGAAGTGAACTGGCTTTTAAATTATAGAGGCGGCAGTTTTATGATAAAATACATCAAGCAACTGGAAGATGAATTGCAAATTAGGGGTATTTCATACGAAATAATCCCTGATGCTAAATCTGTTGCAATCCTTTCGGAGATTTCTAATCCTGAAAGGAATATGGATGTTGTTAAACTCTTGAAGGCACCTAAAATAGCTGTTTATTCACCAGATGGCAAGCAACCATGGGACGATGCGGTAACACTCGTTTTAACTTATGCTGAAATACCATATGAAGTGATTTACGACCGTGAAGTAATTCAAGGTGAATTGCCCTTATACGACTGGCTGCATTTACATCATGAGGATTTTACTGGACAATACGGTCGCTTTTATGGCAATTATAGAAACCATGCTTGGTATCAAGATCAGGTTAGCAGAAGTGAGGCCATGGCAGCTGAATTGGGATTTAAAAAAGTATCTCAATTAAAATTAGGGGTTGCCGAAGAAATTAAAAAATTTACCGCAGGTGGTGGTTTTTTATTTTCCATGTGCTCGGGCACCGATTCTTATGATATAGCACTAGCTGCTAGTGAAATCGACATTTGCGAATCGATGTTTGACGGAGACGGAACAACAAGTAATTATAATTCAAAATTGAATTTTGATAACACATTTGCTTTTAAGGATTTTACCCTTAAAACAAATCCCATGGAATATGAATTTTCGAACATAGACGCAACTCCTATACACAACAAAACTCCTCAAGAAAGAGATTTATTTACCTTGTTTGAATTTTCTGCTAAGTGGGATCCTGTTCCAACTATGCTTTGCCAAAACCACTCTCAAATTGTAAAGGGATTTATGGGGCAAACAACTGCCTATGATAAGCGCTTTATAAAATCTGATGTGTTAATTATGGGCGAAAACAAAGCCTTAAATTCTGCTCGTTACATACATGGGAAATTTGGAAATGGAACTTGGACCTTTTATGGGGGGCACGACCCAGAAGATTATCAGCATTATGTTGGAGACCCACCAACGGATTTAAACCTACATCCTAACAGCCCAGGTTATCGACTGATTCTAAATAATGTATTGTTTCCAGCAGCTAAAAAGAAAAAGCAAAAAACTTAATTCACTTCTAATTTGTCAATTCTACTTTCTAATTGTTTTATCATATCTTGTTGTTGGAGTATGTAGAGTATCAACTCCTCTATTTTCACCATCTGAAGTTTTGACAACTCTCCTAACCCAATACCTTCTTCGCTTACTTCAACTGCTGACTTAACACCAGGTAAGTGCTTCTCTTTGTCAATATATTTTCTAAGCTCACTTAAATCCATTAAATTATAATTATCATCGAAAACATAATCTGGGAAACTGCCTAATGTTACTTCTATTTCTCTAGCATATACGTACCCATTTCCTTTCACTTTGAAATCAATTAAATTTGAAGAAGCATTCTCTACGACGATAGCATCATTTCCAGGTAGGGAGTTAGATTTTAAACTTGTTGACTCTAAGTTCCCATTACCAAATACTTTAAAAAATTCGCCTTGATTACCACTTTCGCTACTATATGATTCAAAAACAATATCAGAGCCTAATTCAACGCTATTTCTTAGTCTGCCATCATTATATAGCCGCATACTTCTATCCCATTCATACGAACCATTTAGAATGGGAGCAAGGATTAAACCATCAGCAGAATTATCCCAATATTGCATGTGAAAAATAAATTTATTATTGCTTGGTCCACCTCCAATAACAAAATCCCCATTTGCTAATTCAAGTAAAGTTCCTGAAGCCAACGAAGGAGTATAATTAAAATTTGTTAAGCTTCTAGAAGCCTCTGTTGATTCATTCCTCAAAAAAGTTGTTCCATTAATATCAAATGTTTTACTGGAGCTGGTTGATTTATTCCAACTTTATTGTCACTATTCCAATAAACAACTCCATTCTCCCCATTTTCCATTGTACCTAAAATTCCCCCGCTATACCCTGTAAGTATTGGACCTGCGGGATTAAAACCATCAAAATTACTCGAATACTTTAAAACATGGTTTGCATCGCTCGCATCTCGTAAACGAATTTCATTATCATTTAAAGTTAAGTGTCCTACTCTTAAATCTATACTTGACTGAGGATCAATTGTACCAATGCCAAGCAGACCCCCAACATATATATTTTTTTGACTATAAATGGCCTCATCACTTATTAAGCTGTATTTGAATTCAAAAGCTTGAGAATTGGAATTTTCTCCTAATAACAAAGAACCATCCTTTTTCAGGCTATATACTCTTCTGTTATCTCTCCAAGATTCCTGATAAGAATAGATTCTTGCTTCTGATAAAAAATCCGTATTACCAACAGAAGGCTCACCAGGTTCCCAGTCTTCTGCTAAAATCCTAAACGGAATTGTGCCATTGAAATATGTTTCCTCATTTGTTTCGGGGTCTATAAATGTGTGATGAACCAATTTACTAGCAGTTGTTAGTTTGTAATTTATAAAGTCGTTCCGATCCATTGTGTTTGTGGTTCCTACTCCTAAATTGTTAAACTTAGGATAAGGAAAGGTGTTTACATCCATAGCTTGCGCAGCTACTTCGTTGTTAACAAATACTAAAATTGTTAGTGCAGTTATTATGTGTATTTTATTCATGGGGTTAGTTTTTGATTAAAATATAATTAATGGTTTCTTCCTGTTTAAATAACCGAATTAAGTATTTGCCAGGCTTTAAATGGTTGGTATTTATTGTTTTCTTATGCTGCGTCAATTGAAATTCTTTTAAAAATTGTCCTGTTTCTGTATATAATAATACTCTATAGGATTCATCTAAAGGTTCGCTGCTAATAAGCTCTATGGTTAATTTATCTTGAATGGGATTTGGATATGCATTTAAGGAAATCGATGAATTAAAATTTGATTCCTCATTTTCTTCAATTCCACCAGGATTTTGGATTAACGAATACTCTCTCTTTATTCTATTTCCAGAGGCATCGTATGTATAAGTGAATTGTTGAGAATAAATTTCTATGGCTCCAAATAGAGCCATTACCAATATAATATTCTTTTTAATAATCATTTTATAAACATTTTTTAGGAATGCTATTCCTTAGATTTTTTTAATGATACTTTCATTTCTTTATCTGGCAACAAACATCTTGATAACTTAAATAGAAGTTCCCTATTTTCTATTGAATAACGAAAATCAAAAAAACCGCATTTATTAAAAACTAAAACATCAAATCCACAATTTTTATGAAATAGTTTATTGATAGAATAGTTCTCCTTATCTATTATCGCAATTTGATATCTATCAAAATATATTTCAATTCCAAGTTCATTGTCTAGCATAATTAATCCTGAGGGATTCAATGCTTTAGACATAAAATAGTATCTATTCCCTTTATTATCAACTCCTAACTTTTGAATTCCTTCTATAGTATCAAGTAATGAAACATCTTCTTTTACGGCAGATAAAAGATTCCCTGATTTAAATGATAGAAAGCTATAATGATGTTGTTCACTAATGTATTTCCAGTTTTCCAATCTGAAATCTCCTTCCTGCGCATTCATTGTCAAACTATTTATGCTTAAAATTATAATGATTAATAATAGTTTCATTTTAATACAGAGGAGTATTAGTTAAAAAATGACTCAAATAAGAATACTGCCTCGCATACATTTGCAAACTTAGAATACCTGGAACAGCAATTGGAATATTGAATACCCCTGCATTTAAGAGTGCCATAGAAGCACCACCAGTGCAGTTAATGTTACATCCTCCAAAGATTCTTAATAGTCCATAACCCTTTCCAGACATTTCTAATTTATTCTTATATGCACTTATTTTATCTATTTGAACATTATTAATTGATTGCCTTCTATAGAATATTGACCTTGGAACTTCTTCCCCAATTCTATTTTGATGATTTCTATAATCAACACTTAATTCCAAACTACCAGATATAGCTTCTTTTGGATTATCTGCAACTTGCCTTCTAGCCTTTTTAATACCAACATCTAAAATACTATTCCCATCCTTATCGTAAAGACTACTATGATTATCAGATTTTAATTCAACTTCAGAAATACTTTTACCAAAAGCACCTTTGTATATTCCGTAAGCATCTGATAAATTTGCAAAAGCACCTAAACCATATCCAAAATTTTCAATTGTACTATTTCCATTTTTCCCCAGATACCCAAATTCTCCATTATCAAAATTATAGGAACCAGCCCCAAAACTAACTTCAAAATCTGAACGCCCTCCTGACAACACTTGGTTACCACCACTAGCTACAATTGACCCACCAATGATTGCTGCTGTGTTTGCAAAAGGAATTGCTAAGCCAGCGATATAACCTCCGGTTACAATTGAGCCATAAATTAATCCAACAGTCATTCCAATGCGATGAAACTTATTATATCCATCTGTAAATTTTCTAAAATTCCAGTTTGAAACATTACCAAATGAAATTCTTATCTCTCCACTCGGATCCGAATATTTCAAGGGATTATTTAAGGCGTAGGTATATCTATTAAAATTTTGAGTATTGGTATTATTTTGTACATAATTGTCAACACTTAACATACGCCCCAAAACTGGGTCGTACATTCGGCCATTCATATTAATCAACGCAAATTCTTCGTAATGCTCGTGACCTGTATAACCCCGATATAACCAATCCGGAAGAGATGCTATGTTGTTATATGACCAATTAGAAGCATTTCTTCTTCTTCCCCAAGCATCAAAGCTTTGCTCTGCTACAGCAGAACCAGAGTTATCTGTTATTTTTAATATAGAGCCTAAATAATCAGTATAAGTATAATACATGTTCCCAACTCCATTTTCAATAACATAAATGGCTGCTAAGCCATCTCCACCTGCAATGTAATGCAATTCTTGTGTTTTGTTTTGATTATGAAATTCTTGCTTTTCATAATCCCCTAAATAGGTTCGAGTTCTTTTTAGTGTTCCATTTTGCAATAGCTTACTAGTTATTCTTTGCCCATCTGACCCATAAATCAATTGTAATTCGTAAGTATCTTCTAATATCGAACTAGGTTGTTGTAAGGCATTATAGGTAATATTTTGCTCATTTTGTGAAATGCTCTGATCTAAATTTTTAACGCCAATTATAGCATTTGGTTTAGAGCTACTGTATGTATAGTTGGTTATTTCACCTTTTTTAGTAATATTTCCATTGCTAGTATAGGATATACTTTGTGCATTTGTTGTATTGCCATCTAAGGTCATCACTTTTAATCGATCTAGGTTATCAAATCCAAACTCTTCGTAATGTGAATTTGACGTGTTGGTTACCTTATCCAAATTGCCATTGTTGGCATCAAAATCATAGTCCATTCCGACCCCCCCCGTATAAACATCTGGAAGACCTGAATCATCTAAAGAAAAAGAACTAGTAATACCATCTCCTTTTGCAATTGAAGTATATACTCCTTTATCATTCATATCAAGACCATGCCAGATAATAGAGTTATCTGCTAATGATCGAACTGCTTTTAAATAACCTTCTGGTGTATATTCATAAGAGATGCCAAATCCCGATGGGTATTCCTTTGTTAATGATCTGCCATATAAATCATAAGAATAAGTGAACTCATAAACTTGTCCCTCTATAGTTTTGATGTATTTTACCAACTGGCTGTAATTATTATACTCAAATTCTTCTAAAGTACCATTTGTATGGCTAATACTTTCAATCTGATTAAGGCCATTACCACTTTGTACATAGGTATATTGTGTAGTTCCCAATGGGTCTGTTCTTGAAATCAAGTCATTGTAATTGTTGTATTGTAAAGTAGTCGTTCCTTTTGCATCCGATTGACTTGTTAATTGACCATAAGCATTGTAAGTATAATTCGTTGTGCCAGCATTAGCATCAATTAGTTTTGTTTGTGAACCGTCAACTGGGTCATATTCAAAACTAGCCATAACAGTGCCACCAACAGTTACATTTTTCTGTAAACCTTGATTGTTATAAGAATACAATAATTGACCTCCATCATCTTGAGCTTTTACTAACTCTCCAGCTTTATTTGCCCAACTAGTTTTTGACTTTCCATCATGGGTAGTAGAAGTCTTATAATAATTGTTGTTAGTTGGGTCTAAAGCAAAATCATCAAAGGTTGTTATTCCACTATGTGGGTGATTAATTGATTTCGTTCTAAAAAAATCATCATAAGTGTAACTGATTATTTCAGCGGGATCTGAATTACTAACAAACTGAGGAATAGTTTTACTAGTTAATGTTCCATCAATCAAATCATAATTAATATCCTTTTCTAAAATTTCTCCGTTCCATGAGTCTTGCTCTTTTCTAACTGCCCTTCCTAAATTATCAAAATACACTCTAGAATTTGTAACACCTGGGCTAATTACTTCCGAAAAATACAACTTATATAATTTAAAAATTGGTTGTTAACCCAACCCAACTGATACTCTATAGAATTTCCAAAAATATCCGTTTCGGTAAGTTTTCTCCCAAACCCGTTATAAGAAAAACTTACTTCATTCCCATCAATACTTTTAATTGTAAGTGGTAAACCTAAAAGTTGATGATGTTCAAAATAGGAAGTTTGTCCTTTTGGATTAGTATTACTTATTACAAAACGCCCATTGTCGTCAAAGGACCTAGTTGAGATTAAAGTTGGTAATCCCGCGCTACTTATTGATGTTGAAGTCAAATTTCCATAGTTATCATACAAATAAGAACTTGTTATGCTTTTATTTGTTCCTTGTTTGTCAATTTTACTTGTAATCTTTCCATTATTATCGTAATAAATATAATTAGACAATTCATAGTCCCCTGCTTCGCCATACCTATCCATAGTTGTAAGAATTCGTGAAGGGTATCCCGACATGTAATTATTGGGGAAAATTCGCCATGCAGAAATTCCCTTTGTAACCGTATTCACTCCATCATCAATTATTTGATACGTAATTTCCCCATAAGAATGAGGGTTTGTACCATAAGTATTGCTTGTTAGTATATCTGTACCAGTTTCATTATTAACACTTCTATTTTGAGTTAGCTGTGTCATATATCGGGTTGATGAAGGCAAATTAAATGTATTAAATGTATTAAGTTCAAAACTTATTTGCTTATTTAATCCCACATGATAAGTACTTAATGATTCCGGTAATAAACAGGTACAGACAGGCTCTAATCTATTGTATGTTATTTTCATTTGACTTGAAAGGGGAGAAAAATTTGACTTAACTTTAAAACCTAATAGACCTTTACCCTTTTTATGAAACATAGCTTCCTCATAACTATATTTTGAGGTAATATTATTAGATGGGCTGAAATTATTTGACTTCAAATAACCTGTTTGGGATTTTATCGATTCGGTTAATAAAACTTGTTTATGTAGTGAGATAACATCGTTTGGGTGTGGATAGGTATTTCGATTATAAATTTGTGTAAATGCAGCTGGTTCAGAATTGTATAAGTAATTAATTATTATATTTTGGTTCATCCCATTACTTATTGCTGTTAGCTTATAATTTTTGGGACCATTATGAAGATAATAAATATTAGGTGTAAATGTCCATTGGATATTTGGTGCATCCCATTTTTTTACTGTAAACATGAAGTCAATAGAATTATTGCCATCAAAATCACCAAATGAAAAATTTGACAAATTACCTATAGGTTGATCAATAATAGGATAGTCCTTTTTAGAAAAAATTGACCCATTCGAATAGTAAACGGAAACACCTGTTTGAGTGTTGGAATTAAGTTTATATAATTTTAGTAAATCAGCATTTCTATCACCATTAATATCTATAAAGAAGAACTGATCATGATTATAATCGTGATTAATATCTACACCAGTAGCAATTTGAGTATAATCCACTATACCCTTTCCAATTAAAATAACTGTATTAAAACTACTGTTATTAGACAGTAAGAAATCGCTAATCCCATCACCATTAAAATCTGAAATTGTTAATTCCTTATAATAGTTTGGAAATGCATATTGTGAACCCAGGTCAAGCAATTGGTATGTATTCCCCGATTTAACAATATCAATAATAGTATAATTAATTTTAGCTGTTGAGCCAACATACTCCCAAAGCAATAATTCAATAGTCCCATCACCATCAATATCAACAGAATTTATATTTGTATAATCCCGTGCAACATTATTTTGCCAAGAGATTGAAGTAAAATCAATAGTTTGCGTATAAGAATTTATATAATCTTTTAACTTTAAATATTTTGTTCCTAAACTAGATTGATGTCTATAAATTCCAATTAAATCAATAGAGTTGTCACCCGAAAAGTCTCCAGTAATAATTCTATGTAATGAAGGATTTGTTCCATCTAATTCTAAATAATCACTATCAATATTATAATCCAGAATACGGGTTATCCTCGTATTTCCACCAAATTCAAAAGAATACAATAAGTCATCATCTCCGTCATTATCTAGATCAGTGCTTCGGATTACCTTCGAAAAGGCGTCCCAATATTGATTTATATCTATTTCTTTTGTATTGGCAGATGTAAATGGGAAAGCCACCCCACTAGTAAACCCAGTTTGAAAATTACCTTGATATGGGTTTTGTGAATTATTCCACGCTTGCAATGATGTAATATAGCCGTTTTGATTCGTTCTAAATTCTGTAATGTCTGAAATCCCATCATTATTGTTATCCCCCGGTAGGTAAACGCTTGGATTGTCTATGGATTGAAGAACTGAATATGGATTAAGTACTGCTGTCCCTATTTGATTGTTATCATAATAACGAAATGATGATGATAAATACTCAGATCCATCTATCAAACTTTTTAAAACAATTTCCTTTAAAAACTCTCTTTGATATATTAATGTTGGCATTCCACTTTGATAACTTTCTCCCATATATGAATAACTCATCGTGTATTCATAAACAGCACTATTGTTTGAAAAAGTAATTATACGATCTATTAAAAAATTGTCTTTTAGCTTTAAGCCGCCATAATATTTAACTTGATTATATTCTTTTTTAACATATGTAAATTTAATCTTGTTATAGGGCAAATTATTCCCATTTCCTGTGTACCAAATTTCATCTAAGAGGTTTTGGCCTTCTTCTACCCTATATTTAAATTCTATATAATTTCCATTTAAGTCTTCAATTTTAGAAACTAACCAAGCAAAATTAACAGTGCCGAGTAAAACTCTTGAATTTGGAGTTAGACCATAATACGCTTTAGTACCTTCCTTACTTTCTGTCATCCATGATTGTGGACCAATCGCTGTATTTGGGTTGATTTGAGAAAGTCGCACAAAGTTTTCTTGCTCAGTCTTAAAATAACCATTTTCTAAAATTAATCGCTGTCCATCAATTGCAAAAGGGTCAGTTTGATCTAATTGAACGACTTCAGATATATCATCAAAATATTCATTTTTATTTGATCTTACAATGCTAGATATACCCGACAAACTCCAACCCATTCCCAATATTCCTATATCTGCATTAGAAGAGTAGTTGATATTCATGCTTGGAGTAAAACCATTTGATCCTGATGGAATTTCTATTGGTATTGTATAATTAAACCCTCCTAGCTCATCAACAACATACGACCCTGGCAAAGTCCCAATTTCCTTGCTAGCATCAAAACGACCATTTAAAAAAGCAAGGGTGTTGGGAGGCACTACTTCAATTATCATTGATGATATCTAAATCAATTTTTGCTTTAAACGAAGTTGTATATATATTGTTTCCATGGTCAAAAACAGTAAAATTAGGCTTTAACTTAATGGAATGACTTGCTTTATAAATGTTACTCCCTACGCCAATAGGATTGGCAATAAAATCATTTGGCAGTTCAAAATGCTTTTTAGAATATTCTTGCTGAGAAAATAAATAATTCGATAAAAAGAGAAAGAGAAAAAATAGTGGTTTGCTTTTTTTCATAACTTTGATTTGAATACCAAATATATACAAAATGATTCCTTTTTTTAAAAAGAATAGTTTTTTTATCGTCCTATTATTAATTTTTAGTTTATCTGCTTGCAAAAAAGAAGAGGAAGAACCCGAATTCGACCATTCATCGTCGGTAATTTCTTTTAGCCCTACTGAGGCTAGTTGGTATTTACGAAGATACCCAGATTCAATTCTTGTAACTATTAGCGGAGGAACTCCTCCTTATGTTATTAAAGCTAGACCCGATTTCTCTTGCTCAGCGATTATTCAAAATAATCAACTGGTACTTTATCCGAAAAACGAATCTAATGTATCTCACATGGGGAAAGACTTTATAGTTGTAGAAGATAATTCAGGCAATGTCAATTCTTTTAACATTAGTGTAAATAGTTTATATCATTATTATGATTCGTTAGTTGTTAGCATAAGCATAGCTGGAGATACTAATTTGACTTTGGACGATCAAGATTTTGTTAACAAAACCGTAAATTGGGATGAATTCTTTAATGATGTTTATATAAGTATGGGGCAAGCATCGTATCTCACTGGGCCATCATACTTTAAATTTTTAATTTACAATGTTCCTGATACTGGAGTTTATACTTTTAAAAACGATTACGATTTAGAAATTACAAATTCAGGTAATACTTTTGTGCCCTATAATCAAAGGTTTAGTTTTGGCCTATTATCTAATAACCAGACTTTCAGAGTCAAAAAGCTGAAAAGCAAAGAAATGATAATAGAAGCAAATGTTGATGTGCAAGATACTAGAAATAATTTCCAAGGGATTCACAATGCTCAGATTAAGATACACGCTAGAAGAAAATAATTTATTTGATGTTGGAATTATTTAACTTTTAATGAAAGATTCAAGTTTACATTAAATCCATTGAACCCGAATTAAGCAATAGAAATTTAAAAAACAAAAAACTTAATTCAACATTCGCCAAAACAAACCAATTTTGAGCACACGACCCGGAATTGGATAATCTTGAATTCGACTTGAATTTATATCAAATGGCGCTTGTAATACATTTTCCATTTTAATAAAAATCTTAGCACTCTTTTTTATTCTCAAGTTTAAGAATAGGTCTAGCTGTGTTGTATTTCCCAAAGGTTTGTTTTCATCTCTCAACTGAAACTGTATTGTAGCCGGATTGTATTGATATCCATTGTATTTTCCAATATAGAAAACATCAACACCCAGTTGAAGCTTCAATTTACTTTCGAAAAAATAGTTTTGATAATACAAAGAATGATACGAGTAAAATGAAGGGAGTGGAATGATAGAATCATTGCTTATGCTTTGAAAATTAACCCGATTATTTAAATTCCAATGCTTGAAAAGGCTAAACTTCTTTTCTCCAACAAACTTTAAAACGTTTATAGTTGAGGAGTAATTGGCTGAAACTCCTTCTTGGTTGAAATATAAATAATTGTCAAACGATTGAAAATTAGCACTAATCGATGTTTTAGTTCGTTTTTCTTTCAAGTTTATCTTACCTTCAAATTGGCTAGTCATCGACAATGACTTGTTATAATAAAGATGATTCGTTCTGCTTTTATTTAGCAATAAATGAGGATTTAATTTTTGATAGTCCAAGTTAAGGCCCAAAGCGTAATTTTTATTCAATTCATAAATGTCCACTAACTTAAAGCGAATCTCGTTTTTAAAATATCCTGAAATTCCTTTTTCAAGCGATATATTAAACCGATTATGATATAAGCTATCTTGGTAATTTAAATTGACAAAATTGCTCGTAAAGTTTTGACTTGCAATATAGTTTTGAAAATATCGATACTTCGAATTTCGAATACCAACTCTAAACTTAGCATTAAATAAGTTGAAATAAACTTTGTTTGAAAGTTCATAAATTGAACTACTATCAACGGTTATAGCACTATCTAAATATATATTATTATAAAATGCAGCAGAGCTTACAACATCATCTTTGTAATTTTTGCCCAACATTTTCCACTCTAATTCATGCCCCAACTCGATCAGGCTTGTTTCTTTAACAGAATCTTTTATACCCAACAATCTAATTTCATTTATTATTCCTGTACCTTTTGCTTTTATTCTGTTTTGGGCACTTCTTAAATTAATGTCTAGCAAAATAGTATTTGATTCTCCTTTGTTTTCATCACTGATAAAAACGCCTCCATTTTCCTGTGCTTCTAGAACATTTATGTAGTAGTACGCTTTTGACTTATAGGTCTTTTCCCAATTCTGAAAATTGAAAGTCGAATTAAATTTAGTGTGATTGGTTAATTGTTTTGAAAAAAACCCTTCAGAGGTAATTCGGTCATATTGAAAAGAAAAGTTTGATGTTTTAGTTATGTTTTGTGTGTGTAAAGCAGAAAAGTACTGCTCCTTTTTTGAGCCATTATAATAGGTTAAAGCGGTATAAGGTTTTTTGGTATTGTAAAAATTAAGCTTTTCTTTAGAGTTTAAATAATGCTTATATCCTTCTATTATAGAATAGGATGTATTAAAATTATTTGCTTCAAAAGTATGAGTAGCTAGTCCGATGTTACCTGAACGAACAAAAGGAGCTTTGGAAATTACTTGGCGATAAACTTGAAATTCGTCTAAATCGTAATATTTTAACGTATCAAATTCTCCGTAAATCGAACTTCTTTGAAGGTCTAAAGAGTCGTTAAATAGATTTTTGTTTTGCGAATATAGCTTAACACAGGATAAGAATATGATGAATAAAAATAGCTTTTTCACTTTGGCAAATATAAGTGAAAGTATAAATCATTTAGGGGCTTAGTTTTAAAAATAGAACTTTAAAATTGATAAGTTATTTGAATCTGATTCCTTATTTTTATAATCCTTTAAGTATTCAAAAATAAGCCATTGAGAAAAACAACATATAGTATTATCCTTATTCTATTATTGGTCATTACTGCTGCGTCTTGCAATCAAGAAAATACCGTTCAAGAAGAGCCAGTAAAAATATCTTTAAACCCAAATGGAGACAGTGAATTGGCACTTTTAATGCGTTCGATGTATGATGAAGCCGATCGAATAAAAAAACAAATAGCCAATAAGGAACCTGTAACCATTAGCCTTGATCACGAAAAAATATTAAGCGCACATGCAACGGAACCAAAAAAAGCAGCCTCCCCAGAATTCAAAACTTTCGCGAAAGCTTATATAGAAACCGTAAACAAATTTGAAGGTGCCAATCATGAAGAGAGTATAGTAATTTATGAAAGTCTGATTAAAAATTGTCTCGACTGCCACAAATCTGTTTGTCCAGGGCCAATTGTAAAAATCAATAAGTTGAAGAAGAAATCGTTTTAATGCAAAATTATAAACAAGAGTTCTTTTAAGATATCCAAATTACTACTTGAAGAACTCCCTACTCCTTTCGATTGAAGATCCGCACTTCGAAGTGCAGAAATAATTCGTGCAATTTTCTTTACTGGATAATGTTTTGCTCCTATTTCGAAGCTTTTCAAAAAATAAGGATTAACTCCAACAACACTCGCTTTTGTTCGATTATCCGCTCCTTTTACGGTGTGAAACAATAATAATTGAGAGAAATAACGGTAAATCGTAGGCAAAACCAACGGCAAAGGATAGCTCTTTTCGTTGGCTCCAAAATGATTAATAATTTTATTAGCCTTTAAGATATTGCGATTTGAGATAGCATCTGTCAATTCAAATACATTATACTCTTTGCTAATTCCAACATTCTGCTCAATAATATCTGGAGTTATCAAAGTCCCTTTTTTAACATTTAAGGATAACTTACCAATCTCATTGCTGAGTTTTGTTAACTCTAAACCAATCGACTCAACCATCAACATTGTTGCTTTTGGCTCAATAGTATATCCTTTGGCCTGAATAAATTTTTCTACCCAAGCTACAATCTTGTCTTCGTATAATTTTTTCGATTCAAAAAACACACTGTGTTCTTTGGCCGCCTTTATAGCTTTTGACCTCCCATCTGGTTTTTTAAATTTATGGTTAATCACCAAAATGGTACTATCCAATGGGTTTTTAAAATAACTTTCTAAAGCATCCCATTTCTTAATATTTTGAGCTTCTTTAATAATGATTACATTATAGGGTGCCATCATTGGGTAGCGTTTTGCAGCAGAAACAATGCTTAAAACATCGGTTTCTAAGCCATATAAAACAGTTTGGTTAAACTCTTTTTCGCTTGAATCCAACACATGTTCTTCTATATAATCGGAAATGCGGTCAATAAAATATTCTTCTTCTCCGAAAAGGAAATAGACCGGTTGATACTTTTTTGCTTTAAGATCCTTAATTATCTGACTGAATTCCAAATGGACTAACTATTTTTGTATGATGCAGCAACTCAATTTACCGCCTTATATTTTTACTTTGAGTAAAGATGGCAATAATATAAAAATATTTGATGCAATTCGGAAAAAGAATTTAGTTCTTACTCCAGAAGAATGGGTGCGGCAACATTTTATTCAATTTTTAATACAAGAAAAGGATTTTCCAAAAGGTTTGATGGCCATTGAAAAAGGGCTTTCTATAAATGGTTTAAAAAAGAGATGCGATATTTTATGCTATTCAAATACTGGCATTCCACTCTTAATGGTCGAATGCAAAGCTCCAAACATTCCAATTAATCAAGCTGTGTTTGACCAAATTGCGAGATATAATATAAAATTTAGGCTTCCTTACTTAATCGTAACGAACGGAATGCAACATTACTGTGCAATGATTAACTTTGATAATGAAAGTTTTAAATTCCTAAATGAAATTCCTAACTATAATTCGCTTGAACTTGATAAAAAATAGTTTAATAGCTTTTGTCCTTTGCCTCTTCTTAGCTTTTTCAAACAATGCAATGGCGCAGAAGAATTCCAAGATAGGATTTGAGTTGAAATCATACATAGAAAACAGCGAGCAAAACGCAATGGTTCCTTTATTGGTTGAAGGTAATCAAGAAAAAATTCATGAATTAACCATTCAATTGGGAGGTCAAGTACGACTTAATATCGATCGTTTGTTTTCATTAGAAATTCCTGCAAAATCAATATTGAGTTTTTCAGAAAACGAAGCAGTAGAGTTAATCGAATTCACCCTTCAACCAGGTGTATCCTTAAATGACTCTATGCTAATTCAAACCAATGTTGATTCAGTTATTCAGCAAATCAACCCTTTGTATAAGTCCTATACTGGCAAAGGAGTTTTGTTGGGAGTAATAGATTCGGGCATAGAATTAGCCCACAATGATTTTAAAGATAGCACAGGAAAAACTCGCATCCTTTATGTTTGGGATCAAGGTGTTGCCTACAATCCTAGTAGAAAACCTGGAACCTACAATTATGGTGTAGAATGGGATTCTGCTGCAATTAATGCAGGCATTTCTACACATGATGATAAAGCATCAGAATATGGACATGGAAGCATGGTTACTGGCGCTGCGGCATCCAATGGAAGAGCCAGTGGAACTTATCGTGGAGTTGCACCTGATGTAAATATCATAGCTGTTGCAACCGATTATAACAAACCAAACTGGTTGCAAACTGTGGCCGAATCGGTTGATTATATTTTTACAAAAGCGGATGCTTTGGGCATGCCCTGTGTCATAAATGCGAGTGTAGGAACTTATAGTGGTTCGCATGACGGTAAAGACATTGCGGCTCGGTTAATTGACTTGTTAATCAAGCAAAAAAGCGGACGTTCATTTGTCTGTGCAGCTGGAAATGCTGGCAACTTAAAATTTCATTTAAGACAATCACCTCAAAACGATACCGTCTTTACATGGTTTGAAACTCACCCTGCGCTATTTTCAGGTTTTGGAGGAGCTTATTTTGAAATTTGGTCGGATACAAGTGACTTTAATCACATGCAATTTGCCATTGGAGCTGATCGGAAAAACGGCAACAATTTTGAATTTAGAGGTAGAAGTCAATTTAGTGGTATAAAAAACAAAGTCAATCAAGTTACTACTGATTCAATAATCAGTATTTCTGGCAATCACTTAGCTTATATTCAATATTATGTAGAAGAAAGCCAGGGGAGGTATAAAATTGAATTGGCCATTAATGATCCTGATTCAAGTCATTATTTGTATCGTTTAGAATCAATAGGTGTAGGCAATTTAGATGTTTGGTCAAGCTATGGATTATATAAAACTTCTAACTTTTATTCGGGCAGTTTACCTAGTTTAGCCCAGTTTCCCGAAATCCGAAAATATCAAAAGCAAGATTCTTTGCAAACCATCGTCAGTAGTTTTACTTGTCTGCCTTCGGTGATTACTGTTGGCAATTACATCAATAGAAATACTTATGTTGATTATAATGGTGTTTTGCAAAATATGAATGCAACACCTGGACAAATAAGCGACTACTCTAGCTTAGGGCCAAATCGAAATAATTATTTAAAACCAGATATTTCATCAGCAGGTGATTTTATGTTGTCATCAGGCAGAATTGCTACTATGAATCAACTCAAACTAGTTGAACCTAGTAAAATCTCAATAGATGGTTTACACATGCGCAATGGTGGAACTTCGATGGCTTCACCAACTGTAGCCGGAATGGTTGCCTTATACATGGAAATGTGTTCTAATGCTACTTATTTAGAAATTAAGAATAAATTAATCGCTTCAGCCAAGCAAGATCAATTTACCCCGAACTCCCCTACTCCCAAATGGGGCAATGGTAAAGCAGATGCCTTTCAGTTTTTAAAAGCAGGTTCATTTTCTGCCACCTTAAATTTAAATTCAAATCAATACTGTGGCGTTGACTCTGTTTACTTGTCAACCAATGGGCTTTTTAATTCTTATTTGTGGAGTAATGGCGATACTAGTAATTATATTTTCGCCAAACATACCTCAACTTATTCAGCTCTAGTTACCAACCAAAATGCTTGTACTGTAAAAACCAACACCATACACTTAGATTTCAACCCACTTCCGAAGCAACCAATCGTTCAACAAGTCAACGACAGTTTGTTTTTAAATGCTATTGGAAGCTATCAATGGTTTTATAATAATTCACCAATTAACGGAGCAACTCTAGCCTATTTTAATGTGAATCAAATTGGTACTTATTTTTGTAATTATACCGACACCTCAACCAATTGCAGCATCAATTCCGACACTATAAATGTCATCAGCATAGGTATTCCAAAATTGTCTCAACCAACTATTTCAATTTTCCCTAATCCAAGTCTAGGTAAAATTTACCTTAATCTAAATGCAGTTCAATCAAAGAAAATATACCTTAGACTTTATGACCTATTCGGAAGGTTGATTTCTGAAGAGTTACTTCTCGCCAACAAGCAACAAATTGAACTGGATTATAGTCTAATAAGCAAAGGGAATTACATCTTAAACCTCAGTCATGAAAATAAGGTATCCAATCATTTAATAGTTTTAGAATGAAAAAAATAGTTTTAGTGTTTTTGAGCTTAGTACTTAACTTGCATTTTCTAAAAGCGCAAGATTATCTGCCCAATAAAATTATTTTTAAAATCAAATCAGATTATGCCAATAAATGCAATTTAAAGAGCATAGATATCCCTGAATTAAATGCTCTTTATGAGGAAAACATTCAACTGAGAAAAAAATTCCCCCACCTTAAAACTGAAAAAAACTTAAAGAAAAAAATTGATTTAAGTACAATTTATGAGCTCAGTTTTAGTGAAGGTCAGAATATTTTCAAAGAAATAAATCGGTTAAAACAGCTAAAATTCATAGAATATGCAGAACCCATTTACATTCAAGAGTTAATCTACACCCCTAACGATTCAGCTGTTTCAAGTCAGTATTATTTGAATGCTGTAAAAGCATATCAAGCTTGGGATATAGAGAAAGGAGATACCAATGTTGTCATCGCAATAGTTGACACCGGCTCAGATATAGACCACCCTGATTTGATAAATGAACATGCAGTAAATAAGCTAGACCCGATAAATGGAATTGACGACGACCAAGATGGATACATCGATAATTATTATGGTTGGAATGTCGCTTCCGACAACAACGATGTGAGTTTTTCCTCAAGTGGTCATGGCACCAATGTGGCGGGCATAGCAACTGCAACAGGTGACAATTTAGTTGGGATTGCTGGCGTGGGATTTAAAACCAGATTTTTTACCGTCAACATTGCTTTGCCTAATGGAGTTCTTGCAAACGCCTATGAAGGTTTGGTATATGCGGCAGAACATGGTGCAGACATCATAAACGCATCATGGGGAAGTCGATATTACAGTGAATTTAATAAAGACATAGTCGATTACATTACGTTAGAAAAAGGAGCTTTAATTGTTGCGGGTTGTGGAAATTTTGGAGAAGAAATTCCTTTTTATCCAGCCGCTTATGAAAATGTAATTGCTGTTGGTGCTACTATAGAAGGTGATACCATAAAAGCAAACTCAAACTATGGCGAATGGGTTGATATTTTTGCTCCTGGCGAAAACATGTTGACTTTAAATGTTATAGGAAAACTCGGTATAAATGGAGGAACCTCAATGGCCTCTCCAGTTGTAGCAGCATGCGCAGCACTCGTAAAATCACATTTCCCCAGTTATAATGTTGAACAAATTCGGCATAAACTACTCAACACTGCCGATAATATCGAATACCTGATGCCTGCAAAGTACCAAGGTAAACTAGGTGCTGGAAGAGTGAACGTTTTCAGAGCATTAACTGAAAACAATACTCCAGGAATAAGCTTAAAAAATATTGAGATTAAAGGAAATGATGAAATTTTTTCGAGCAGTGATACGATTTCGATAAGCGGAGATTTAATCAATTATTTGGCGAATGCAAGCAATGTTAACCTACACATCTCAAACCCAAATAATAAAGTTAGTATTCTCAATAGCACGATTTCGATAGGCACTTTAAATAGCCTAGATACTTCAAAAATTAGAGCCAATCCAATTCGATTAATTGTCAATAATAACATAGGCTATAATGATTCTGTTAAAATTCAGATAGACATAATTGCAGACAACTATGCCAGACGGCAATTTGTTTATTTCAATGTTAATCACGACTATATCATTGTAAAAGAAAACAACCTAGAAGTAACTATTACAAGCGAAGGAAAGATTGGATATTCAGGAAATAACAATCAATTTGGTAACGGCATAAAATATAAAAATGGACCTTCATTGTTGTATGAAGGTAGCTTTGCTTTTGGTGTTTCAGAAACTTATTTAATTGATCAGTTTCGAAATGAAAATGGCAGTAATGACAAAGATTTTAAGGTTAGCAATCCAGTGCATTATTTAAGCCCACAAAAAGCAAATGTAGAAACTCGAGCAGGATATACAGATGCAGGATTTGCTAATCCACAAAATATTTCAGTTAGTCAAAAAAATTATTTTTATCGATCAGGAATTGGTAAAAACTCTGTTATTTATGTTTACACTCTAAAAAATAATGGCGTCATTTCTTTACAAAATCTTTATGCAGGTTTATTTTTAGATTGGGATATATCAAACTACGCAAACAATAAAATACAATTTGATTCTTCAAGAGCCATGGGTATCTCTTATGCTACTGACACCAATCTTTATTGCGGAGTTAAATTACTCTCTCAAAACCTTATCGCAAAGCATTATGCCATTGACAACATCGCTGGTATTGACCCAGTAATAAATGCTGTTGATGGGCTTTCTGATGCAGAGAAATTCATTTGTTTGTCAAACCATCGAGATAGTGCTGGAAGCACGAGTTCTTCAGGAAATGATATTATTGATGTTATGGCTGCTGGGCCTTTTAATCTTAAAGTTGACAGTAGTATTTCCATAGGGTTTTTAATTAGTGTTTCAGATAGTATTCAAGAGCTAAACCAAGAAGCAGATAGTGTACAGCGATTATACAATAAAGAAGCACTGGGCATAATTGAATCTGAAAAAAATGAGGACTCAAACCAAAGCACACAATTATATCCAAATCCAAGCAGCAATGAAATAAACTCCTCTTTTTACTTACATCAAGCGCAGACCCTTGAAATAAAGGTTATGGATATTCAAGGTAAACTTGTTTTTTCGCAAACAAAAAAAATATATCCAAAAGGATACAATAAAATCAAATTATCGGTTAATCATTTAAAAAATGGTATCTACTTTTTACGGATTTTTGGCGAAGATTTTAAAATAGAAAATAAATTCTTGGTTTCAGGAAAATAAATTGAATGGATAAAGTAAAGTTTATAGAGGTTCCAAAACCTGTAAATGGTAGAAGATTTGCAATAAGTGATATTCATGGATGTTCCAAAACATTTAAAGCACTTTTAAAAAGCTTAAAGCTAAATAAGGAAGATCAACTATTCTTAATAGGCGATTTAATAAATAGAGGTCCTTCGAGTGAAAAAGTACTAGATACTGTACTAAAAATCCAACGAAAAGGAATTGCTGTGTATATTTTGAAAGGAAACCATGAAGACATGGTTTTAAAAGCAAATCAACAAGGAATAGACAAATTAAAAAAAGTTCTTGCTGTATTTAAATCCGAGAAATTGGCTCAAGGTGGAAGACTTATAGAAACATATGAAAAATTATTATCTAATGCCTACCATTACATAGTATTAGATCGGTTTTACTTAGTCCATGCTGGTTTTGATTTCTCTAAAAACACCCCTTTTGAAGACACTCATTCTATGATGTATATAAAGGAGTTTAAGCCCAACAAAAGACTTTTAGAAAAAAAACAAGTTGTCTTAGGTCATTCACCCAAAGCAATTGAAGACATTGTTGCCCGATTAAAATCATCAAATCGAAAAATTCACATTGACAATGGCTGTATCAACATAAAAGACCCTTATCAAGGAAATTTAGTTTGCTTAAACCTAGACACCAAGGCCATCATTGTTCAACCAAATATAGAAGATTAAAACAAGGCATAAAAAAACGCTCCTAGATTTCTCAAGGAGCGTTTCTAATTTCGTTTACATTCAACTTATTACAAAGCGTTTACTTTCTTCGTCAATTTTGACTTTAAATTAGATGCTTTGTTATCGTGAATAATGTTTCTTTTAGCTAATCGATCAATCATGCTAATTACTTTTGGTAAAGATGTTTGAGCTTCCTTTTTATCTTCAGACTCTCTTAATCTAGCAATCGCATTACGCGTTGTTTTCGCATAATATTTATTATGCAAATTCTTTTTTCTTATTTGTCTAATTCTCTTAAGAGCTGACTTATGATTAGCCATAGTTTTTTAGTTTTATTTGCAGTCCGTAGGGGAATCGAACCCCTGTTACCAGGATGAAAACCTGGCGTCCTAACCCCTAGACGAACGGACCGTATTTTGTTCCCAAAAATTAGGAGTGCAAATGTAATAGATTTTCTAATTATGACACAACTTTTTTTTGAAAATTTTTATGCAAAAAAAATAATTTTTTTTAATCTTCAAATGAAAACTTATAACCCATTCGTTTAGCAGTTTTTAGCATCATTTTAGAAGACTCATTCATCAATTGACCTACCCTTATTTCTTGTACCTCTTTGTAAGGTGGTGTTAATAAATCAAAACCCATAGAGTATATAATTGCATGTTCTATGACATCGTAAATAGCTTTAGAGTCTATAACTTCATTTATAAAATCATTGTGTATAAAATTCAGCTTCCTTCTTCCTTCTACAAAATAGTGTTTTTCCGAATTTATAAAAATTCTTCCAATCAAATATCCGGTGTCTTCATAGCGATGATATTTTGCAGAATCAGCTAAGAAGTTATAAATGTTTATCATACCACAATAGCTACGATCCCGATCCTCTTTTACATACGTTGTTTTAAACATTGCATGGTCTGGATGAAAATCAAATACGTTGGTGTGCATATGAAACATAATGATGTCTCCACCAATTTTTAGGCTAAATTCAAAATCTCCGTTTTCACTACACTCAATTAAAACGTCTTTATCAAATTGATTCATTTCTCCAATCAAATCATTGATAAGCTTATGTCCGCAATTTTTAAGTTCGTTGAATGCAGCTAAGGTATTTCTATATATCTCTTGCTTTAAAGATGCTTTGTTTTTTATTAACTCAATAATCTGTATATAATTTTCGCTTTTCTCCATGTTTAATATGCTTTAGCGAAAATAACACGTTGCTCCGAAGGTTTTCCTGTTACCATACATTTTCCTGCTTCTTTTTTTCCAGCTAAAGGAATACAACGAATGGTTGCTTTAGTTTCCTTTTGTATTTGTTCTTCCGTTTCAGTTGTTCCGTCCCAATGAGCGTATATAAATCCCCCTTTCTCTTTTAAAATCTTTTTAAATTCATCATAAGAATCTGCCTTATGGCTCGATTCTTCTCTAAAATCAATGGATTTTTGAAATAAATTTTCTTGAATTTTCTCAAGCAAGTGACTTACTTTATTCACCAAGTCATTTTGATCCAAATTGCTTTTCTCTAGGGTATCTCTTCGAGCAACTTCTATGGTACCATTTTCTAAATCTCTAGGTCCCATTGCCAACCTTAAAGGCACACCTTTAAATTCATACTCGGCAAATTTCCAACCAGGCTTTTGAGTATCTCTGTCATCTAGTTTTACACTAATTCCTTTTGCTTCAAGTTCTTTTTTAATCTCTTTTAAGCGGCCAACCACTGCTTCAAACTGCGCTTCGTCGCGATAAATAGGTATCATAACAACTTGAAATGGGGCCAACTTTGGTGGCAACACCAAGCCATGATCGTCAGAATGCGTCATAATTAAGGCTCCCATCAACCTAGTTGAAACACCCCAAGATGTAGCCCAAACATACTCTTGTGTACCTTCTTTAGTTGCAAATTTCACATCAAAAGCTTTGGCGAAATTTTGCCCTAAAAAATGCGAAGTCCCAGCTTGTAAAGCCTTGCCATCCTGCATTAATGCTTCTATACAATAGGTATCTTCAGCACCTGCAAAACGTTCACTTTCTGACTTCACTCCTTTTACAACTGGCATAGCCATAAACTCTTCGGCAAATTGAGCATAAATATTTACCATTTGTACGGTTTCTTCAATGGCTTCTTCTTTACTTGCATGAGCTGTATGTCCTTCTTGCCATAAAAACTCAGCAGTTCTTAAAAACAAACGTGTACGCATTTCCCAACGCACCACATTCGCCCATTGATTTACTAATATTGGCAAATCTCTATAGGATTGTATCCATCCTTTATAAGTATTCCATATAATCGCTTCGCTGGTTGGTCTTACAACTAATTCCTCTTCTAACTTAGCCTCTGGATCAACCATCAATTTCCCAGGTTCATCTGGATTGGATTTTAATCGATAATGAGTGACAACAGCACATTCTTTGGCGAAACCTTCAGCGTTTTTCTCCTCTGCTTCAAACAAAGATTTAGGTACAAACAATGGAAAATATGCATTGGTATGCCCAGTTTCTTTAAACATTTTATCTAATTGCTGCTGCATCTTTTCCCAAATAGCATAACCGTAGGGTTTAATAACCATACAGCCCCTAACAGCTGAGTGTTCAGCCAAGTCTGCACCTTCAACAATTTCATTGTACCATTTAGAATAATCTTCTTTTCTGCTTGTAAGTCCTTTTGCCATTTTGTGGTATAAAATTTGTATTTAACCAAATAATTCTTCACTAGCAAAAGTATCAATTTATGTAAAGGAAGATGTTTATTAGAAACGAAAAATTCAGCTTATGAAAACTTCAATTAAAACCTTTAGCCTCTTATCAATAAGTATGCTATTATTTAGCTGCGCATATACTCCTTATATGTATGACGATGCTTATTACACCCCTGGAAATGATCCAGTTCAACAGGTGAAGAAAAATCCAAAAGAAGATTTTAATAAAACGAATAACATCACTTACGACAATAATCACAGCAATCCGTACAACAATGCCGATAATTATCAGAATACTCCTGAGAGTTATTACAGTCAAAACAGATATACTGAACAAGAAAGAGCAGAAAATAACGCTGTGCCCAATACGACTAACTATGCTGACAATCAAAATTATTCCGAATCCAATGATACAGAATACTACGACCCTGCTTATGCTCAAACAGTAATCAATATAAACTCTCCTGTTCGTTCAATTAATACTTACGACCCTTATCAAAGAGATCGAATATTATACACTCACGACCCTTATTTTTGTAGCCCAAGTTTATATGGCAATTATAACTTTTGGAATCCTTACGCTTCCAATTATGGTCTGAGCTTTGGATGGAATTCTTGGTCAGGTTTTAACATGGGGTTCGGACTTGGATTTGGAATGGTGGGTTGGAACAATTGGGCTGCTTATGGTCCTAATTATTATGATCCTTTCAACCCATGGAGTAGATGGAATGCTTGGAATCCATATTCAGGATATGGATATGGCTATTCACCTTACGCTAGTAGTTATTGGAGAGGTTACAATCATGGTTTTTACGATGGGAGTTCCTATAATGGATATTATTCAGGAGCATCAACTGGCCATGCAAATAGTGGAATTAGAAGAACCTCTACACCAAGAGGTGGTGCAGGCTCTGTAAGTTATGGATCTTCAAATAGAAGTCCAAATAGACCTGCCGCAAATCATTCAAATTCAAGGTTGAAATATGAAACTCGCCCTGAACGTGGAGATAACAATACTAGTACTCGTCCTAATGTGGTTCGACCAGAAATCAGAGAAAATAATTCAAGACCTGAAACCCCTTCGAAATATCAATCTGATAAAAATCCTGATTCATACACAAGACCTACACGTCCTACAAACAATAGAATAGAAAGACCTGTTGAAAACGCAAGACCTACTATGCCAAATAATCAGCGAACACAACCCAATACAAGTCCATCTAGAGAGGTTCCTCAAACAAGGCCGAATTATACAAGACCTGCAAGAAATTCTTACAATCAAGGTAATCAGGTGCAGCCCAGCCAGCCTAAATCACCTGCAGTAAGACCACAGCAGTCAACTCGACCAAATAATAATTATAATAATTCTAGACCGAGTTATAATAATTCTAGACCTTCTTATACTCCTTCTAGAGGTGGTGGGAATAATGGTGGTGGATCAAGACCAGCAACTAGACCTAATAGATAAATAAAGCTGATACGATGAAAAAATTAATAATTTACACTGTTTTAGCCTTGCCATTGTTTGCAAGTGCACAAAACTTTAATGATGCTTTACGCTATTCAAGACTCGAATATCTTGGAACAGCTCGATTTAATGCATTAGGTGGTTCTATGGGAGCTGTTGGCGGCGACCTTTCTGCCCTTTCAGTAAATCCAGCTGCGCTTGGAGTTTATCGAAATTCTGAGTTTACATTAAGCACAGACTTTATGGTTGACACAAGAAACACCGCTTATAGAAACAGTAAACGAGATGAGAATTTTGTCAAGTTTAATCTTGGCAATATCGGATATGTAGGAGCTTATAAAGGAGACCCAAATGGTTGGAAAAACTATTCCTTTGCTGTTGGTTATAATCGACTAAACAATTTCAACAACCAAGAGCGCTTGTATGGAAACGATGCAAGCAGCTCAATTGTAGATGACTATGTACTGACCCTTAACGAAGTGAACGCAACAACTAGCGATGTGTGGAATTATGCCTATCCTTATGGCCCATCTGAAGCTTATGAAACTTATTTAATTGATTCCATCAACCCGAATGTTCATGCTAGGTCTGTTTATTTTCAAGACAATGTAGAACAATCACGACGTATAGCGCGCAGTGGCAGACAAGGTGAAACCTTCTTTAGTTTTGGAGGAAATTATCTAGATCGTTTGGCTTTGGGTGCTACGATCGCCTTTCAAAGCATACACTTTGAATCCAATAAAATTTTTACAGAAAAATACACTTATGATCCTCCGGCACAATCCGATGAGTTTTTAGCAAATGATTACTCAGAAGAAAGTAATTTAATTACTTCAGGAACAGGGGTAAATTTTAAGATTGGTGCCATTTATCGAGTCACGAATTCTTTACGAGTTGGCGGAAGCATACACTCTCCTACCTTCTTTGGAATGACCGAGAGCTATACCTATCAAGCAAAATCAAAATTTTCAGATGGTCAAAGTTTTGAAAGTTTGAAAACAGAAGCGACCTATCAATATCGTTTAAGAACACCAACTCGATACAATGCCAGCCTTGCTTATGTATTTGGAGAAAAAGGGTTGATTAACGTTGATTATGAATTGGTAAATTATGCAGCAGCAAGATTAAATGATGCCAATCAGTATGAATTTGATTTCGCTGAAATCAACAATGAAATCACTAGCACTTTAACTAATTCGCAAAACCTTAGAGTTGGAGCTGAGTATCGCATAGAGCCTTTTGTGTTGCGAGCAGGATATCGATACGAAAGTAATCCCTTTCAAAGCAATGTAAATTTAAAGCCAGATGAAACTCGGAATACCTTCTCTATTGGCACAGGTTTTAGAAGTAAAAACTACAATGTTGACCTTACTTACATGCAAAGCAACATGTCTTATATAGACCCTGTTTACAATACATCTGAGGCAGCAGCTAAAACTAATCAAGCTGCACATCACTTGATGTTTACCGTTGGGTGGAAATGGTAAATTAAAACTGATTTAAAATATCGGCAATAGCATTTATTGCGGCTTTCTACCTCGCATGTAGATTTTGTCACCAACATTGGGCTCTTCACCCTCATTCATTCTATTCTTTTTGTAAAGCTTAGAAAGTTTGATCCCATATTTTTGAGAGATATCCCACATGGTTTCACCGGTACCAACGATGTGTAAATCTTCTTTGGCCTTAGCTCTTTTAGGTTGTAAAAATAAAACACCATTATCGAACAATTCTACTTCCTTATCAAGGTCGTTATATTTATACAATTGCCACAAACCCATTTGGAATTCATCTGCAATTTTCTCAAAGCTATCTTCTGGTTTTACAATGATATAGCGGATGTTATTTTCATGAACTAAAACCTCATGACTCCCTTTTCTTTTGGGTTTTTCATTTTTGGAGTTTTTGGAGTTTTCCTTTTTGGACTTCTCTTTCTTAGACTTTGATGCCTTAGCTGTATCATACTGAGCTAAATTATTTTCTTCAATAATTTTAATTAATAACTGAGGATATTTGGGGTTCGTAGCATATCCAGCTTTTTTTAGCCCATGCGCCCAAGCTTTATAATCAGTGATTTTATACTCAAAAAGGAAGGCATATCTTTTCTTTTGAAGAAATTCAGAATGATCGTGAAAAGACTCTAAAACATGTTTGTATTTTCTAAAACATTCATCTTTTGAATCATCATCTTGAATAAATGTTTTGCCTGTCCAATCAGAATGGCATTTAATTCCAAAGTGATTATTGGCATAGCGAGCTAATGCACTATTTCCATCACCAGATTCTAAAATTCCTTGAGCCAAGGTAATGCTAGCAGGAACTCCACTCCGGTGCATTTCACGTATAGCATCATCTTTATATAAATTAATGTATTCTGACCTAGTAATTCTTTTACTTGCAGGTTGTGCAATAATTACTGTTGAAATAAATAGGGAGCAAAAAAGAAAAATTAACCTCATGCCCCAAAATTATTGGCTTTAGCTTGATATAGCAGTCAATCAAATAGAAAGTATTAACAATTAACTATTAAAACAATTGCTTATCCAAATTGGCATTATAATCCCAGAACTTTTTTTCTTGAAGCTTTATATTCTTCTTCGGTAATGTCTCCATTATTGAATAATTCTTCAAGCCCTTTAAGTTGCTCTTTGATACTAAAATTAATGTCTTCTGCTGGTTTCGAATTACAATCACTATACTCTAAAGTGTATTTGTAGTTTTTATAATCCATTTTTTGTATTCCAGTTTCATATTTATTTGGTTTCCAATTGGCGCTGAAAGCAAAGTCAAATATAACACCAAGAGGAATTGGAACACCGCCTGGCAAAATTATCGTATAGGTTATTAAAGATCCTGCAAAAGCCCAACCTCTATATTTTCTTGTTGTAAAAACATATTGCTTTTCATCGCAGCCATCTTTGCGAACAGCAAAAATTAATTTATCGGCTTGGTTTCTAGGAATTCTAATGCTTGCGTTTCCAATCCCTATATTTTTACCTTTGTAATAGATAGATGCATCTGGTGCTCCTACTACTTCTACGATTGCATTGTATTTAGACCCGCCTACTATTAAGGCACAACTTGAAAATAATAGGGAAATCGTGATTGCAAATAGGATAGTTTGGATTAGTTTCATAAGCTAATTTTTTACAAAAAAAGGATTTTTAAGCATTAAATTTCCTTTTCTAAACGTAAATATCCAAATTTTATTTAATTACAAACAAGGATTTGTTTTCATAAAACTTTATTCACTCTTAGCTCTTACTAATTTATCGCTTAAATCATCGTATAGCAAACTAATGATTAGAATTGCGGCTCCAAAAATCAAGGTATTTAATTTTAAACCCATTTTGGTATATAAAAAGCCACTAACTATTCCTCCTAAAAAGAAAAAACTAATGATAAATACACGAAGTTTTATGTACGATTTGACTTTATCTCTGTTTGGATAAGATTTTGGGAAAAAAAGCTGCGAAATCTCTATTCCTAAATCGGTAAAAAGTCCTGTTAAATGGGTTGTTCTTACAATAGTATCTGAGATTTTTGTCACAAAAGAATTTTGTAAACCCATTGCTAAAAGCAATAAACAAACAATTAAGTCTGGATATTTAAAAAGTATAAAATTACTTGCAATTGCTATCGTTAATAAAATTAAACTTTCAATGAGAGTTGGAAGAACATAAACGTTGAGTTTCTTGCTCTCTCTAAACCTTTCAATAAGAAAACTCGATAGGAAAGATCCGAATAGGAATGATAAAATATAGAGAAAGTAAATTGTGCCTTTTAAAATATCAAAACTGGCTACATCTCTTATAAATAGAGCAAAATGACCCGTTACGTTGGTAGTTAATTGGTGAAAGGCCAAAAAACCAGTAATATTAACGATGCCAGCTACAAAAGAAAGTATCGTTGCTACACGAAGATTGTGCTTTGTTGTTCGACTTTCTCCTTGATGTCTAAACATTTAATTAATTCTATGATCTCATTCTATATTAAAGCCAAATCTTCTAAAGCTCTGTAAGTTGAATTACCTTAACCGGACAATTGTTTGCTGCTTCTAGGTTTTGCTCGTATTCATCAAAACTAAGCATCACTTTGTAAATGCCTTTTTTCTCTTTTCCATCTATTAAATTGCATCGCCCATCTTTTTTAGAAACTCGCCATCTTTCAGGAGCTGCTTCCACACAAGCATTGCAACCAATACATTTTTTTCTGTGAAATAAAATTTGAAACATTATTCACTTACAATTTTATACAATTTAGTCGAAGGACGAATAGTTTCATCTATTTTTAGCGAAAACACATCTCCTTTTGAAACCGAATCAACAACAACATCATTAACTCTCATTTCTTCCAATACTGCTTTTATAACGCCAGTATTGGGTCCAGTAATCATAAACTTATCTCCTTTTTTCAAAACATGAGATTCAACCTTAAACTCCCCTACTTTACTCTTGTTGAAATATTTAATTCCACGAGCGATAAATATCTTTTTCTCAGTAGCTTTAGAACCGTAAGAATCGTTCCACTCTCCCATTTTTCGGCCTAAATAATAGCCATCCCAAAAACCTCGATTATAAACTGTAGCAAGTTGTTTTTCCCAATCTGCTATTTTCTCTTTGCTGTAATCGTTATTTTCTATAGCAGTCAAAGCTTCTTTATAACAGCGCACAACGGTATCTACATAATCTGCTGAGCGACCTCTACCTTCAATTTTGAGAATGGTTACCCCTGATTTAATTATTTTATCTAAAAAACCGATGGTACACAAATCTTTGGCACTCATGATATACTCGTTGTCGATTTCCAATTCTACCCCATCTTCTTTATCGGTAACGATGTATTGTTTTCTACAATTTTGAATGCAAGCCCCTCTATTTGCCGATGCATTATTAGAATGTAAACTCAGATAGCATTTTCCTGAAACGGCCATACAAAGTGCTCCATGTATAAAAACTTCAAGTTTGACCAATTCTCCAGAAGGCCCTTTGATTTGTTTTTTTTCTATCCCTTTTGAAATCTCAGCAACCTGACGCAAACTCAATTCCCGCGACAAAACCATCACATTGGCAAAAGCAGCATAAAACTCAACCGTTTCAAGGTTGGTCACATTCGATTGTGTAGAAATGTGCAAAGGCATTCCTATGGATTTACAATAGGCCATCGCCGCATGATCTGATGCAATTATAGCATCTATCCCACTCTCTTTAGCCTGATTTACTATTGATTTCATGAGGCTAATATCATGATCATAAAGGATGGTATTTAGCGTAAGATAGCTTTTCACATTGCGCTCTTTACATCTTCTGCTAATCTCTTTTAAGTCTTCTAAAGTAAAATTGATGGAAGAGCGCGACCGCATGTTTAGCTGTTCTACACCAAAATATACAGCATTGCAACCAGCATTCATTGCGGCTGTTAGCGATTCGTAAGAACCAGCTGGAGCCAAAAGCTCTATCTTATTGTTTATCATCTTCTTAAAATCAATCTAGGGATTTCGTATTACACCCGAATTATCATACAGTTATATGCGACAAAATTATCCAAATTTTTATTTGATATGGGACTTAATATTCCTTCGTGTTGTATTTCAAAAAGCTAAATCATATCTTTTTTCAGTATATCTCAACTTAGTTTAAATCTCGAACTAGTAATACTCAAAACGCATAAAATAGATTAAATTCGCCTTTGGTGAACATTCATCCTCGAAGCAATTCATTCTGCGTAATTTTCGCATTAATGCATACGGGTATCTATGAAAAACAAAAAATACATTCGTAAAAAAGCAAAAGTTTATACGGCTGAAAGTTTAATTGAAGGAATAAAATCTGGAAATTTTACTGCGCTTAGTAAGGCGATTACTTTATGTGAAAGTAAAAAGCCAAGCGACCGAGATATGGCTTCTACTATTGTAAGTGCCTGCATGCAAATTGAGAACAATTCCATCCGCATAGGAATTACTGGAGTTCCAGGCGTTGGCAAGAGCAGTTTTATCGAAAGTTTTGGTTTGCACCTCATACAAGCAGAAGGGAAAAAAGTAGCAGTTTTGGCGATAGACCCAAGCAGCGAAAGAACAAAAGGCAGCATTTTGGGTGACAAAACTCGGATGAATAAGCTAAGCATACACCCCAATGCTTTTATTCGCCCCAGCCCTACTTCTGGTTCTTTGGGTGGGGTTGCCCATGCTAGTAGAGAAAGCATTTTGCTTTGTGAAGCTGCGGGCTTTGATGTAGTGATTGTAGAAACGGTTGGTGTTGGCCAATCGGAAACAGAAGTGCGTCAAATGACCGATTTCTTTTTGTTGCTTATGTTGGCTGGCGCAGGCGACGAACTGCAAGGCATTAAACGTGGAATAATGGAAATGGCCGATGGTTTATTAATCAACAAAGCAGATGGCGATAACCTAAAAGCGGCTCAATTGGCCATGCGCGAATACCGAAATGCTTTACACCTTTTCCCAAAAGCTAAAAGTGGCTGGACCACTCAAGTTGGCTTGTGTTCTGCCCTAGAAAACACCAATATGGATGTAGCTTGGAACATGATTTCGGCTTATGAAAAACACAGCAAAAGCAATGGCTACTTCTTAACGAATAGAAAAGATCAACTCGATTCTTGGTTTCAGAAAAGCATTGAAGAAATTTTGCATCAGAAATTATTTGAAAACGAAAAAATCAAAGCTGATTATCATTTTTTCTCAAACAAAGTTATTTCTGGCAGCTTATCTCCTTACGATGCGGCCAAACAATTATTGGATGGTTTTTTGTGATGAATAATAAGCTAGCATATTACATCAAGAAATTTAAAAGTCTCAAGAGAGCCCATAATAATGGAGGAGCGCCACATAAGCCAATATTGCTTTTAAGTTTAATTCATCTTTTTAGGACAGGCTTTTACACAAACAATCACATAGAAGTTACACCTGAATTTGTGGCCACTTTTCGAAATTATTGGAATAAACTAGTTCTGACAAATCATACATTAAATTTTGCTCTTCCTTTTTATCACATGAAGTCCGAGCCTTTTTGGTCACTAGAAGCCAAGCTAGGTTTTGAAAATGCAATAAATTACAAAGGCTCCATGAGAAGTATTGGAAACTTAATAAAAGCGGTAAAACATGCTAAGATAGACCAAGACTTAACTCATCTATTGATAAATCCTGAATCTTCTGAAATCCTAAAATTAACTTTATTAGAGAAATATTTCCCAGAACACAAGAACACTTCATTTTCGTATCAAACAGATATATTTAATGTTGGTCTTATAAATGAGGATTCGGAATCATATAAGAAGGGAATTATAGAAATAAAAAACTCCATCGATGAAGAAAGCTTTCAAGAAGAAGTTTATGTGAGAAGCGGAATTTTCAAGAGAGAAATCCCTAAAATTTACAATAACACTTGTGCTATCTCTGGCTTGAGAATAGATGCCACTTCAACAATTTCAATGGTTGATGCATGCCACATCACTCCTTTTTCAGAAAGTTATGACTGTTCAATCCAAAATGGTATTTCTTTAAGTCCTAATTTACATCGTGCTTTTGACAGAGGTTTGATTTCAATATCTGATGATTATAAAGTTTTGGTGAAAGATAATTTTATAGAGAATTTAAAATCCTCCTATAATTTAAATCAATTTGCCAATAAATCGATTTTACTTCCCAATTCCCCAAATCAATATCCTTCCTTAGAAAATTTGTATTTACACCGAAAAAGATTTGATTTTAGAGCATAATCCCAACCAAAACCTCTATTATCACCCAAAAATTCAAGTTTTAATTAATCACCCAAAATTGCCTACTTCTGTTTAAATTGCACCTCAAATGAAAAAGCATTTCATCCTTTTTTTATTTCTAATTTATGTTGTTGCGGCTTATTCTCAATCTAAAGTTAGTGGGTCGATTAAAGATGCCAAAACCAATAAGGCTGTTCCATTTGTTACTATACTCTACAACAATAGCAATACCGGTATAAGCGCAGATATTGATGGACGTTTTACTGTTAAAGAAGGTACATTTAGCAGCTTAACATTTAGTGCCATTGGTTATGAAAAATTGCATTTAACTGAGGCTCAAATCACATCTCAAAATTTCAACATTAAATTAAGCCCAAGCACCTACAATTTGAGCGAGGTAGTCATCGTTCCTGGAGAAAATCCAGCTCATCGCATTATCCATTTAGCTGTAGAGAATAGAAACCGTAACAATCCAGAAAAAAATACGGCTTTCTTTTATGAGTCTTACAATAAAATGGTTTTCACCACTCCCTTAGACAGCAGCATTAAATCGAGTTTAGACTCCATCACTATACAAAGTGCCATAGCTGAAAAAGTGGATAGCTTCGAAATGAGTAAAATTCTTTTCTTAATGGAATCCATTGCTGAGCGCAATTATATTCCACCTCATCATTCTAAGGAGCTAGTAACAGAATCTAGAATCTCAGGTTTAAAAACACCTTTTTTCAGTTTGCTTGGCACACAATTACAATCTTTTTCGCTCTACGAAGATTATGTTGAGATTTACGGATTAAACTACTTGAGCCCAATTAGTAAAGGAAGCACTTCTAAGTATTTATTCATACTTGAAGATACCCTGTTTTCAGGTGCCGATACGAGTTTTATCATTTCCTTTCGTCCTCGAAGAAACAAGTATTTTACCGGTTTAAAAGGAGTACTGTCTATCAATTCAAACCAATACGCCGTTGAGCATTTTGCTGCTACACAAAGCGATAGTAATGCTTTTCCGGTGAGCGTGCAACAGCGTTATCAATTAATAGAAAATAAACAGTGGTTTCCAGTGCAATTGCACATCGATATTCTTTTTGAAGCTGATGCAGATTTAAGTATGAATATAAAGGGAGTTGGTAAATCTTATATTCGAAAAATTCAGCTAAAGTCAGCGCTTCAGAAAAATGAAATAGGAAACGTAAACCTGAAAATGGCGGATGATATTAAATTTAAAAACGAAGCCTATTGGAAAACTGTTCGCGAGGTTCCATTGAGCAGAAATGAATTGGCCTCTTATCAATACATTGACAGCATAGGTGAAGCAGAAAATTTTGATAAAATCGTCTATCTGACTAAAGGTTTTGCCCAAGGTTTTGTGCCTATTGGCAAGTTTAATTTAATGCTAAACAAATTGGCCAAATTTAACGAGTTCGAAGGAACACGACTGGGTTTAGGCTTTGAAACTGGCGATGGAATTATTAAAAACCTCCACCTTGGTGCTTTTGCAGGATATGGTTTTAAAGACAAAGCTTGGAAATATGGTTCTCACCTACGTTGGCAGCCGAATTCAGAAAAACAATTTGAAATGAAGCTATCGTATGCAAATGATTTAATAAACATAGGCGGTGTTGAATATTTTAAGAAAACGAGGGATTTAACCTCAACTAGCAACATTCAAAACCTGGTGAACGATCAATTAGACGGAATCGAACTTTATCAAACAGAAATTTCTTTTCGAGCTTTGCGCGATTTCCATTTCACTTTTTTTGGAAACCAACAAACTAGAACACTTAACTCAAAATACAACTATGACGCTAAAGAGAATCAAGAGCTTACTAATTATTCATATCGTTTAACTGAGGCAGGAATAAACTTTCGTTTTTCTTTTCAAGAGAAGTTCACCGAATTTTTAGGTCTCACATTGCCCATAGTTACCAAATATCCAGTCATCTATTTTAAATACAGCCATGGTTTTAAGGGTTTATTGCTTGGCGAATATGATTATAACCGCTATGATTTAAGCATTTTTAAATCTGCTACAATCAAACATTTAGGAGTCACATCATTCCAAATAAATGCAGGCTTAATCGACAAATCTATTCCTTTAACAGCGCAATACACCATGCGTGGAATATACAATGAAGAAGTTAAAATTACATCTTCTTATAGTTTTGAAACCATGCTTCCCAATGAGTTTTTTGCCGAGCAATATGTCAATTTATTTTGGAGACATAATTTTGGAAAACTCTTGTTTCAATCGGCCAAATTCAAACCAGAGATCTTGATTGTAAGTTCGGTAGCTTATGGTAAACTAGATGCTGTAGAAAAGCATCAAAATTTTGATTTCAAAACTTTTGAAAAAGGTTATTTCGAATCTGGTATTCAAGTCAACAATTTATTGCGCATCAAGTACTTTTTCAAAGGGATTTATTTTGGCTTTGGTGTAGGTGCTTATTATCGTTATGGGGAATATCAGTTGCCAAATATGGAAGACAACTTCGCCTTTAAATTAACGACTACGCTAAGTTTGTAGCTTGAGATTATGTTTAAATAATTCTATTTGAGCAGTTAGAACCAATACATCAAAAGGCTAATTATTACAATTACACAATCTCTACAAATCTCTATAGTTATAATTATACTTATAAGTTATTACAAATAACATGAAAGTTATAATCATACTTATAACTTTTAAACTAAAGGATTCTAATTCTTCCCTTTCTTATATTCATCATAAAGCTGATGGATGATTCCGTCAACCAAACCGACTTTAGGAACGATAATTTCTTTGCATCCGCTGTGTTCCATGGCTTCAATAAACAATTCGGTAGCTGGCACAATTACATCGGCACGATCTGGGCGAAGGCCTAGTTGATATATTTTTTCATCGAATGAAAGGCTTTTTAATATCTTAAGCCAAGATTCAATTTTTCGACGAGTTAAGGGCTGCATGTCTTTCAGCTGGGTTAATTTAAAAAGGGTATTGATGTTACCGCCTGAACCGATGATTTTTTTAGGTTGATGCGATATTTTAATTTCATTTAACCAAGACCTTAAGTCATTCCATGTTTTTTGTTCTACCAAATCATCTTTCAAGCGAATGGTTCCAATATTAAATGATTTTGCATTTATTTTTTGTCCATCTCGAAACAAAGTAAATTCAGTGCTACCTCCACCTACATCCATGTAAATAAAAGCTTCATTGGCTTCTAATTTCTCGGCGATGTGGTTTTCGAAAATCAATCCCGCCTCAGATTCTCCATCAATTAACTCGATATTAATCCCAGTAAGGTCTAAAATTTCTGACACGACTTCTTTTCCATTGGAAGCATCGCGCATGGCTGAAGTTGCACAGGCTCTATAAGAAATAACATTAAAGGCTTCCATCAAATGCTTAAAAGCATGCATGGCGCTGATAATATCATCGATTTTCTCTCGATTAATGGCCTTTTTGTGAAAAGAATCTGAACCTAAACGAATGGGCAATCGCACCAAAGATGCTTTTTTAAATACAGGTCCAGCCTTGGTTTCAAAGACATAACCAAAAAACAAACGCACTGCGTTTGAGCCAATATCAACAGAAGCAAAACATAAACTAGAGTCCATCATTGTAAAGCGAATTTAAGACATTAACATGGTTATGCTTAGACAGAGCTAAGGCTTCTTGAAATTAATATTTCGCTCTTTAAACTATTTAAAATATTTTAGAATTTTCACTTCAAATTCTATTGATGGAAGCTCGGCATCTTCTTTCAATTTCTGGATCGTAAATTCTTCAAAAGGAATTTCAGTATTAAAATCTGAATCATCAGCTTTATCTATTCTGCTAACAAACCTTCTTGTTAAAGCAACATTCTGCTGACCTCTAGCGTAAATTTTAAATAACTTCATAGCAAAACGCTTAGCTTTATTTAAAGTTGCCACGAAGTCTTCTTCCAATTTTTCAATATCATGTTTACTTGAAACGAATAGAGCTTTCGCCTTTTCCATTACAACCGCTTCGTAATACTCGTTAAATTTTTCATTACTGACTTGATTGTAAAGAGGTTTAAACTCTTCTTCAAAATATTTTTTCGAACATAGATTCGATATATTTCCGCCTCTTGAACCGTACTTACTAATAATATCCTCTTTCAAATATGCTATCGGCTTTTTATTCAAATCTTGATATCTTAGGAATAAAGACATTTTTAGAGCTTGAAAGTCATCAAATGGGATTATTGGTCTAAAAAACTCAAGAATAGCCTGATCTTTATTCGTTTTCGCATAATGAGTATAAGCAGTAATTGTAGGCTTTATGTCATTTAGGATGATGACACTACCATTTTCAAAATATTCTTTTAAAATTAATAGTAATTCCGCCTTAAAACCATCCTCAATTATTTTATCAGTATTAAGACAAAGTACCTTGTCTTTAGACTCCCAAGAGTATGAAGAATCTATATCTTTTAAAATTTCATTATCAAAAAGTATTGAAGTACCTTCTTTTTCTGAATACTTTTTAATTATAGAAATAACATCGCTTGGTTTTATAGTCTTTTTAATACTCAAAATACAAACTAGTATTTACCTTCGACTAGGTTTATAATTGTCGATAAGTCATTTTTAAGAAAAATTTCTGAGCCTTTTTTAAGTCCACCAAATTTAGAAATATGAATCTCTTCATTTTCAGGAGTTAAAATTAATTCTTCTGTGGAAGAATCTATTAGATAGCCATCAGAATTTTGTGATTTACCAAATGCCTCAAGAATTAGGCTCGCTGTATTCGGTGTGAAGAATATTTTAGGATTTGCTTCCATGATTTATATGCTTTTTAACATAGCGTTTCAATACGCATTTTGTTCAAAGTTCGTCAAATATACTGTTAATAGTATTAATTTCACACAAAATTACTATAAACTATTTAAAAAAAGGTGTTGTCACAATGTTGTTTGTAGCAAAATTTCTTAACTATTATAAACACTTCTAAAATAGCTTAATTTGTCATCACAAAGCCGCCAACTGTTTATTCAACAATTCGATTTTTGTTTCAGCATCGGCTAGTTTCTTTTGCTCATTAGCAACCACTTGTTCTGGAGCTCCTTTTACAAACTTCTCATTGGAAAGTTTTCCTTTTACTGCTTTTAAAAATCCTTCGAGGTATTTAATCTCCGTTTGGATTTTTATTTTCTCTGCTTCTACATCAATTTGTTCACCGATAGGAATATAAAACTCATTAGCACCAATTACAAAAGAAATACAATTTTCCACTTGCTCGTTTACGTATTCTATGCTCGACAAATTGGTCAGCTTTTGTATAATAACATCAAACTGATTTGCTGTTGCTTCTGATTTAACTTTTAGTTCAATCGCATCTTTAAAAGCAATGTTTTTTGACTTTCGAATGTTACGAATTTGAGTGATAATTTCTTTTGTTTGCTCAAATTCATCAGCCATTTTATTACTTGTATTGGCTACTGGCCATTTTCCAACCATCAAGCAATCTTCATCATTTCTTGTTTCTATCAAGTGATATATTTCTTCAGTAATAAAAGGCATAAAGGGATGTAATACAGCAAGCACCTTTTCAAAATTGGCAATCACTTGATCATATGTTTTTCGAGCGATTGGCTGTTGATATTCTGGTTTAACCATTTCTAAATACCAAGAGCAGAATTCATCCCACACCAATTTATAGGTCATCATTAAAACATCAGAAACTCGGAACTTATCATAAGCATCGTTAATTTCTACAAGTACTGCATCAAATTTGGATTGAAACCAAGCATCTCCAAGTTCAGCAGCTTCAGAAAGCTCAACCTCATCGGAAATTTCCCAAGATTTTACCAAACGTATGGCATTCCAAATTTTATTCGAAAAATTTCTTCCTTGCTCGCACAAGCCTTCGTCAAACATTAAATCATTGCCCGCTGGCGAACTCAACAACATGCCTACTCTTACACCATCAGCTCCATATTTTTCAATCAACTCGATTGGATCTGGTGAATTCCCCAAGGATTTACTCATTTTTCTTCTTTGCTTATCGCGAACAATCCCTGTGTAATAAACATTTTTGAAAGGCGGTAAACCTTTGTATTCATAGCCAGCCATCACCATACGTGCAACCCAGAAAAACATAATTTCGGGAGCTGTTACCAAATCGTTGGTTGGGTAATAATAATTGATATCTGGATTGTCGGGATTTTTAAAGCCATCGAAAACGGAAATTGGCCACAACCAAGAAGAAAACCAAGTATCTAAAACATCTTCATCTTGGCGCAAATCACTAATTGTCAATTGCTCATTTCCACTTGCTTGTTTTGCTTTTTGTAAAGCCTCTTCTTGTGTTTTAGCAATTACAAAATCTTTAGGCCCTTGACCAAAATAAAAAGCTGGAATACGATGTCCCCACCACAATTGGCGTGAAATACACCAATCTTTGATATTGCTCATCCAATGCTTATACGTGTTCTTCGTGTTCTTAGGATAAAACTGAATGGTATCATCCATTACGTGATCTAAAGCAGGTTTTGCTAATTTTTGCATATCACAAAACCATTGTATCGATAGTTTAGGCTCAATCACAGCATCTGTTCTTTCAGAAAAACCCACCTTGTTTTGCAAGTCTTCTTCTTTTGCTAAAATCCCTTTTGCTTTTAAATCTTTTACAATATGCTTTCTTACTTCAAAACGATCTTGGCCAACATACAATTGGGCGTTTTCATTTAAAGTTCCATCGTCATTTAAAATATCGATGGATTCTAAATTGTGTTTTATGCCTAAGTTATAATCGTTTAAATCGTGAGCAGGAGTCACTTTCAGGCAACCAGTTCCAAACTCAACATCCACATATTCGTCTTGTATAATTGGAATGGAGCGATTGATTAAAGGCACAATGGCGCGTTTACCTTTTAAATGCGCATAACGTTCATCTGTTGGATTTACACAAATGGCCGTATCCCCAAGTATCGTCTCCGGACGAGTTGTAGCAATGGTTAAGGACTCCTCACTTCCTTCAATTTGATAATTGAGGTAATACAATTTGGAGTTCACTTCTTTGTGAACTACTTCTTCGTCCGACAAAGCAGTTTGAGCAGCTGGATCCCAATTAACCATTCTAGCACCACGATAAATCAAGCCTTTTTCATGCAGATCGATAAACACATCAATTACCGCTTCCGATAAATCTTCTTCCAAGGTAAATCGAGTTCTTTCCCAATCGCAAGAAGCACCCAATCTTTTTAATTGTTTTAAAATCGTTCCGCCATATTCATCTGTCCATTCCCATGCGTGTTTCATAAACTCTTCACGCGTTAGGTCCGACTTGTTAATTCCTTGTTTGGCTAATCGCTGAACAACTTTAGCTTCCGTAGCAATGGATGCGTGGTCAGTACCTGGAACCCAACAGGCATTTTTTCCCAGCAATCGGGCTCTTCTAACCAATAAATCTTGAATGGTATTGTTGAGCATGTGGCCCATGTGCAAAACGCCTGTCACATTTGGTGGAGGAATGACAATCGTATAAGCCTCTCTTTCATCTGGTTCTGAATGAAAGAAATTTTGGGCTTGCCAATGTGCGTACCACTTCTCTTCTGTTTTCGACGAATCGTAATTTTTTGCAATCTCCATGAGGTCATTTTTTAAAGGCGACAAAGTTAATATTTCTATGGCTAATGGCTTGAAAAATCTAATGCCTAAAAACAGCTCGGTTTTGGAAGGTGTAAAATGTTGTGAAGGTTTTGTCTCGGCTTAATTCTGTAAAGATTCTGGTACTTTAAACTGATTTTTTTTAGCCTGAATAAACAAAAGTCCTACTTCCAATATATTTTTTAGCTCAATAAATTCAAGGCTCTTATGTTTATTCATCGCCTTTAACTTTTCTAATTGAGCAATAAGCCAATCTTCATGTTCTTCTAGCTCGTTTTCCATTTCATTTAAATGATAAACAGCACTTAATCGGTTTTGTATTTCCGACTTGAGCTTTGAGAATGAGATTTGCTTTTTTTATTGCATTTGCAACCATCCTTACGCTTGGTTTGGGCTTTATCGTATTTATCCCTTTTTCCTATGTCTTAGTTTTTGAAGTTTTGATCAAACTTTTAAACCTTTGGACGAATTAGAAAATATAGACTAATGTACTTCTAGTTTTACAACTTTATGTAGGCTTTTTGTTCCATTTAGTCTTTGTATTTCTACAAAATATAAACCCTCTTTGGCATTTCCTAATTCAATTTGAACTAGTTTTTGTTGACTTATGTTCTTTTCTTCTATAGCTTGCCCTAAACTGTTTCTAACAACTATTTTCCCGTTTAAGCTTTCATTAAGTTGTATCGTAAATCGCTCTTGAAAAGGATTGGGAAACACATCTATCCTATCCTCTTGAAGTGCAATTTCGTTGACAGTCACAATTTGGCTAATATCATACACTCGAACATGGCCAGCATTGTATCCATTTCCTTGATTATAACGAGCTCCTATTGAAACTGTATTTCCAATAGAATCAACAGCAATGGAAACCCCAGCCTCATCTCTAAGTGCCTCCCCCACAATATTTTGACCAATTTTCAACCAAGAATTACCATCATATTCAAAAATTCTGCTTGTACCTGTTCGAATATTGGTTTCAAATGCAGCAATGGCTAATAGAGATCCATCATAATTAAAATTCAAAGCATTACCAAAAGCCCCCCCAGGATCTACTCCAAGTATTGAAGCTCCTTTTAACACCCAAGTAGTACCACTCCAAGTATAAGTATTTACATATCCTTTATAATTGTTTATCGTATCTCTTGGAGCACCAATGGCAATACTAAGCCCATCTCCACTTATATCACAGGCTTTTCCAAAATAAGCACTAGCCGCATTTCCTACTAAATCTTGTCCCATTTGATTCCAAGTAGTTCCACTCCACGCATACACCCTTGCTAAACCTGCGTTTATTCCCATAGCATCATTTTCAGGAGAGCCAATAATAATTCTATTTCCGTCTGCACTCATAGCCACTGAGGTTCCACAACGATCAGTTCCTGATTGTCCATTTATATCTTGACCCATCTGAATCCAGGATGTTCCATTCCATTCATAAGCCCGAACATAACCAGAGTTTTGACCACTACTTGTATTACTAATAGGGCCGCCGGCAACCACCCTAGTTCCACTTGCATTGATACCAACCGATGCACCAAAATAGCTAATACCTGATTTTCCAAATAAATCTTGACCCATTTGATTCCAAGAATTCCCATCCCACTTGTAAACACTAACACGACCTGCTGAATAAATAAAAAGGTCACTATTGTCAGCTCCAACAACCAAAATACTTCCATCATGGTTTAATTCGCAAGAAACTCCAAAAGCTTCAAAAGTGGAATCTCCTTCTATATCTGCGCCTTGTTGTACCCAAGCATTCCCATTTCTGACAAATACACGAACATGGCCTGATGAAACACCATATTTCCCTACATTATTCTCAGCACCAACTGCCATAACATTACCATTTGCACTTAATGTAGTGCTAGTGCCAGATAAATCTCGTGCTGCTTCCCCATCTATATCTGTACCAATTTGGGTTTGTGCGAAAGTCATTTGTACGACAAATTGTAAGGCGAGAAACAAGGAAGTGTAGGTTGGCTTTTTCATAGTGAATGTTTTTTTAGTATTTTGACTATTCAAATATAACTAATGGAGTTTAGAATTTCATTCATTAAGTGTTATTATATCAATTACAAAGCAAGTTTTAAGGTTTTTTGGCTCTTATTATTATTGTTTTGCCAAGCCAATAAAAATTGACCTAAATGCAAGCGGAAAGGCAGTGCAGCAAAAGGATTACTTCGGATTTGAGGTATTGTAGATAACTTTTTATGTAATGGGCTAAACCACCTAACGGAATTAGAGAAAACTACCTGTTTTTTTACTTGGCTAAATATTCAATTATTGCTAAGTTGTTCAATAGCTTTTTGTTTTTGTCTATTAGTAAACACCTTAACCCAAGAAAGAACAAAAGCATCATAACCACCTGATTTATTCTTTTTTTTTTCGTTCAATAAAACCATAAAAATTTGTGGTTTTTCTTCTCTCTCTAACCACGGATTAACACAGGTATTAAAAAAATCAGTTTTTGGCAAAATGCGGCTTCCTGAACTACCTGTTATAAAAGCTATTTTCTTCCCATCAAAATCAAATGTATCTCGTGAGTTTTCTAAAAGAGAGTTCAACAGTTTAACTTCTTCCTTGCTTAACATTTCTTCTGTGTTGCCTTTAATAGCTTCTTTATTTTGAATTTGAATCTTAGTTGTTTTTACTTGCGATATACAACTATAATTGAATAAAACAAGAGGAATCAACAATATTAATTTAAATGTCATCATGGCTTAATTCTGTATAGATTCTGGTACTTTAAACTGATTTTTTTTAGCCTGAATAAACAAAAGTCCTACTTCCAATATATTTTTTAGCTCAATAAATTCAAGGCTCTTATGCTGTTTCATCACTTTTAACTTTTTCAATTGAGCTTTAAGCCAAGCTTCATGTTCTTCTAGCTCATTTTCCATTTCTTTTAAATGATAAACAGCACTTAATCGGTTTTGTATTTCCGACTTGAGCTTTAAGAATGAGATTTGCTTTTCAGCCTGAAGCGGCTCCAGCATATTAGAATCGGACGTTTTCGGAAGCTCAATTAATTGGGACAAATTAGCATTGTCAGTCAAGCGTTGATGTATGCGCTGTGCTGCATTTTTGGCAAAAAACACCGATTCCAACAAAGAGTTGGATGCCAATCGATTTGAACCATGTAGTCCGGTTCTCGAACATTCGCCGATAGCAAATAAATTGGGAATCGTAGTTTCACTGTCTATATTCACTTTGATTCCACCGCATTGATAATGAGCAGCAGGAATAATTGGTATATCCTCTTTAAAGGGATTGATTCCCCGTTTTTTGCATTGCTCAATGACTGTGGGGAATTTGTGACTTAATTCTTCTGCTTTTAAGTGTTTTAAACGCAGATATACACAGTTTTTATTTGTTTTTTTAAGCTCAGCATAGATGGCACTGGCCACAACCGAGCGATTTGCCAATTCTCCACTTGTATCATAATCAAATAGAAAGCGCTCTCCTTTTTCATTAACGATATGAGCTCCAAAACCTCTTAAAGCCTCTGTAATTAGCGTTAATTGTTGCTTTCCTTCTTCATAAATGGCTGTTGGGTGAAACTGAAAATAGTTGATGTCTTGAATTGCTGCTCCGATTCTTGCGGCCATTGCCAAACCATCTCCAGTAGCGATAGAAGAATTGGTAGTATGCGCAAAAATTTGTCCACTGCCTCCTGTTGCCAACACGATATAATGAGCCGGTATAAATTGCTCTAGTCCCTTTTCATTTAAACAATTCAGCAACATGCCCTTGTTTTTTTGAGGCAAAATATCAATCGCTGTATGTTTTTCTAAAACTTCAATGTTTTGATGTTTAGAAATGGCAGCCAATAATTTTTGATGAATTTCTTTCCCAGTCTGATCTGATTTATGAAGAATTCTATTTTGATTGTGACCGCCTTCTCGATGTAAATCGAAGTTTAAGCCATTTTTATCAAATTCTACTCCCCAGTTCAATAAGTCGTTGATGCAAGCTGGTGCGGCATTTATTACTTGTTTGATTATGGCTAAATCCCCTGTTTTTAAACCCGCTTTAAAGGTGTCTTTAATGTGTTTTTTAAAGTTGTCTTTTTGTTGGTCAGTTACGGCAGCTATTCCTCCTTGAGCCAAAGAAGTATTGCAAATATCTAAGGCTTCTTTAGAAATCAAAACGATCCGATGTTTTTTGTTGGCTTCGGCCAAATACAATGCTAAACTCAAGCCTGCAATTCCTACTCCGACAATAATGACATCGTATTCAATTGAAATCTTAGCCATGATTGAGCATTTGTTGAATAGGCTTTAATGCGGCTTCACTTAAAAGACTATCAATTTTCACTTCAGGTGTTTCGTTTTTCAAGCAATCATAAAGCTTTTCCAAGGTATTTACTTTCATAAATGCACATTCACTGCAAGCACAAGAATTGTCTTCTTGTGCAGGAGCAGGAATCAGCAATTTATCTTTAACATCTACTTGCATTTTAGTTAAAATACCCGCTTCTGTAGCTACAATCAGTTCTTGATATTCACTTTCTTTAGCAAATTTTAAAAGCTGAGAAGTTGAGCCAATAAAATGAGCTAGTTTTAGTATGTGTTCCTCACTTTCAGGATGAGCTATAATGGCCGCATTGGGATGCTTTTTTTTGATTTCGTTTAACTTATCAAAACTAAATGCCTCATGCACAATGCAACTGCCATCCCACAGTTTTAATTTTCGTCCCGTTACTTGCTCCAAGTATCGCCCCAAATTTTTGTCAGGTGCAAAAATAATGGGTTGTTCTTTTGGAATAGATTCAATTATTTTTACCGCGTTTGAAGATGTACAAACATAATCGCTCATTGCTTTTATTTCTGCACTGCAATTAATGTAAGTCACTACTTGATGATTTGGGTTTTCTTTTAAAAAAGCGGCAAATTCATCTGGAGGACATCCATCGGCCAATGAACAACCAGCCTGTAAATCTGGCAATAACACTTTTTTATTTGGGTTTAAGATTTTAGCCGTTTCAGCCATGAAGTAAACTCCAGCAAAAACAATAATATCTGCTTTAGTTTCAGCAGCTTTTCTCGCAAGTTCTAAGCTATCTCCAATAAAATCGGCAATTTCTTGAATTTCTTCACGCTGATAATAATGAGCTAAAATAATAGCATTTTTAGCCTCTCTCAGTGCCTTAATCTTTTGCTTTAATTCATCGTTATTCATCTACATTCTTATTTTCTTCAAGAGTTTAACTCTTTTGAAAGTTGACTTATCGTTTCTTTTTCAGATTTAAATTGTTGTATCGACAATGCTGCATGATCACCCAATTGTTGCGCATACTTGCTAAATAATTCAATGTAATATGTTATGCTTTGATTTAAGTTGTCAATAAACAAGTTTAATCGTTTTAGGTTTTTAGAATCTGGCTTTTTGCGGTTATCTTTAATTTGATTTCTTAAATAATCGATATTCAACATCAACTCTTTAACAAACATGTGAGGTCTATCTTGACGAGTTAACACATTTGCTCGGCCATAGATATGAGAAATCATCTCTTGCATGCTTACCTGCTTGCTAAAATAAGCCATATTAGGTCCTGGGCATAATGTTACTCCTTCGCCTACCACTTTAGTTGACTGATTATTTTCTATTAAAAAGGAAGTTCCTAAACCTGTACAAATACACTCTTTCTCTGTGATTTGATCATAAGCTTCTTGATAATCTTCCTCTAATAAGTCTAGAGTGTTTAGTTCTTTAATTTTCTTAGATTGGTACTTCCTTGAAGCAGTACAAAGTGGTTTATCAGAAAATTCGGTATTGAAAGCGAGGTATTTTTTTACACAAGGACTTCCAGGTTTATCCATCTCAATTCGCTCCAAACGTTTGGCTCCCATTGAGCTAGTCCGCATATTATTCATCGGAACACCTAAAGGCGAAATATGGCTTAAATACAGATCTTTTTCCGAAGCAGCAGAAAGCTCATCTCTTGTTTTAGAATCTAAAGCAGAAACCTCGGGTACTAATAAAAATGGCGAACCCCAACCTACAGAATCTAATTTATAATATTCTAACAAAAACTTATGCTCTAGAGCTGTACCTACTCCACCTTGAGCAGATATCTTCAATTGCAATTCTCCTTTCGGAGTTTCTAAACCTTTTTCTTTTAAAACATCAATGTAAAGTGTTTTAAGTTCAGAATACATCGATTCTCTATTGACACAAAACTCATGTAAGTTTGGCCCCATCAATAAACCATCTGTTGCAAATGCATGACCACCACAATTCAAACCAGACTCGATTCTAAATTCGGTAACCCACAAGCCTTTTTTAGCTAAAAACTTAGCTTGAATTAAAGCAGAGCGATAATCACTAACTTTTAAAATTATCTTCTTCTTAAACTGACCTTCATCATTTGGGAAAAAATCACTGAAGTTTGCCATATAACTAACTAAAGAAGGATTTAAACCAGCAGAAAGGACTACAGAAGAATTTAGTTTGCTTTGAGCAAAACCTCTTAAAGAAGCATGTGCATCGTTAAATTCTCTTGGTAATGCTTCTCCGTTTTTGTAGTTTACTTTATCTACTTTAGTCATGATGTTAACATCAACAGCTCCTATTTCTGCATGTTTTCTAACATAAGATATCAAATCAAAATCACTAGATTTTAATTTCGATAAATTTTCATAGCCTTTTTTGATATAAGAATCTTCAGATAATAATTGTATGTATTTTTTAGCTTCAGCTAACGTGCAATTTTCTTTAAATTTTTGAAATTTTTGACTTGTGATGTCATACATCATGTTTAAGTATTCTGTCACTCGTTTAGCTTTAGAATCTTCTTCATGATCTGGAATAGCCTGAAAAGTTTTGCCTTCTTTTTCTAAATAAGTTTTTCTAACAACTTCAAGTAAAGTATCTTCTATAATTGAAACAACAGAGTTGATGCCATAATGCGCCACTTTTATTGGAGTGTCAATTGTGTAAGAAAGCCCCATTACGGGAATGTGAAAGGAATGTACCATGTAATCTTTTTTAATGTATTTTTTCTCAGAGATACTAATATGTTTTTTTTGACTTTATCATTTTATCTCCCCAATTGATAAAGCAACCTTCCATGCGAAACCAAGGCTGAACCAAAGGTTTCTTGTTTATGATAAGGTAAATTAAATTCTTTTGTTGTCAACTCAACTATTGGTGCAATTTTACTGTAATGAACATGGCTAATGTTGGGAAATAAGTGATGCTCAATTTGAAAATTTAAACCTCCAATTAGCCAAGAAAATAATTTGCTGTTGTTAGCAAAATTGAGTGTGGTTTCTAATTGATGAACTGCCCATTGATTTGTTATGCTCCCGTTTTTAGGAACTGGAAATGATGTTTCTTCCATCACATGAGCCAATTGAAATATTAAAGCCAAGGTTAAACCAGCTATAAAATGAACTGTTAAAAATCCAATGATTAATTGCCACCAAGTAATGTCCATCAGCAATAAAGGCAATACCACCATGTAGATAAAATAAATCGCTCTTGTAACAACAATTAAAGTCATTTCCTTTTTGAAATTGGTTTTTAATTGTTTGAGCAATCCAATTTTTCGATAACGATACACATCAAAAAAATCTTTGGAAAAAGTCCAGGATAAAGTCATTAGGCAGTATAGCGGCCATGCATAAAGGAATTGATATTTGTGTATCCATTTTTTATCTGAATTTGGAGAAAATCGAAGAATTTTTCCTGCTTCTAGGTCTTCATCGTAGCCTTCTATATTGGTAAAAGAATGATGCAAAATATTGTGTTGAGCTTTCCAGTTGTTGACATTCCCTCCTAAAAAGTTTAAGGAAAAGCCCATTAATCTATTCAACCATTTTTTTCTTGAAAAAGTATCGTGATTGGCATCATGCATCACTGTTAGGCCAATTCCTGCCATACCAAAGCCCATTAAAACAGCCATTAAAAGCATCATCCATGCATTGCTTATAAAGCCAAAAAGCATTAAAAAATATGGAACTGTGTAAAGACAAAACATAACAATGGCTTTTATTTTAATTGTCGTTCCTCCAGTTCTTGGAATGCCTTTTTCTTTAAAATAAGCATCCACCCTTTTTCGGAGAGTTTTTACAAATTCTGACTGGCTTGGATTTGTAAATTTAATCGTGTTGAATGCTTGCATATTTTTCTTCAAAATTAAACAATTGTCCTCTTTATTTTTTCCAAAAAAGATCTGATGAATTTTCTTTGAAAATTTGGCTAGAGTGCTTATCCTGTATAGCTTTCAGCTCATCTACATTAGCGACATTTTGAATTTCGTTAAACAGCACTCGCTCTTCAAATCGGATATGTTTCTCCAATTTCTCTTCTATCGCAATCAATCTCTTCACTAAATTTCCATCTTCTTTCAATATTCTTCGAATTTTTCGATGTTCAGATAATGCTTTTTTAACCAATTCATGATCATCGCCAAGAACTGGAAAAACCACTTCTTCTTCAATTTCGAAGTGCTCTTCTAAATAATCCTTCCAGAACCAATTCACATAGTCCATAATTCGTTTTGGCTCAACATTGTTTTTAAATCCTGCTCGTATTTTCCAACTGAGCATCAAGCCATGATGGTGGTCTTTACTCAATTCTTTTAAAGCTTCATGTCTTTTAATGGGTTTATTCATAATCGTCTTCTGATAATAATTTAAATTTCAATCCATTTAATTGTTGATCTGGAATTAGTTGACATGCCAATCTACTAGATTCTTTGTAATTGTATAAGCCTGATAAGGTTGTTTTTTCATCGGAATCCATTTCCGATTTTAATTCTCCTTCGATTAGCTCGACATGGCAGGTGCCACACCAAGCTCTTCCTTTGCAATCACCTATGTCTTCTCCCAATCGGTCAACTATAAGTTCCATCAAGTTTCTGTACTGATTCTCTTTATAATCCAAGCATTCCTCTTGTCCATAATGATTGATGATTGAAACTCGAAACATATAATGATTCTCCTGTTTTAAACAAGAAAACTTGGATCTTTAGAGTGACCCAAGTTTTCTTCGATAATAATACTAAACACACTAATTAAAAATTGCATTGCCTAATTTGCAAGCATTTTTTCCAATTCAATTGCTTTTGGGAATAAGATGTTGTTTTCAAGGTGTATGTGTGTATGTAAATCATCTTCAAACTCTTTAAGCATAGCATAAGTCACACGGTAAGTAGTGCACGCTTCTGCTGGTGGATTATAGTCAGAACTTAATTCTGAAATTCTTCTAAACCGAACACCCTCAATATCATGCTCTTCTTTCATCATGCTTATTGGGTTTTCTATGGTGCCAAAGTGTGCTGGCTCCATTTTATCTCCACTGGCTTTATGCTTCATTAATTTTTGTACAAAAGGGAAAATGATTAATTCTTCCTTTTTCATGTGCATCGTTAACTCCCCTGCTGATGCAAGAAACTGCTCTTCAATTTCAACTAATTCAGGATGTTGAGCTCCGTGAACTCTAACCACTTTGTTTAAAAATGGTTTAATCTCTTTAATCTTTTCTTCCACATATCGGTGGTGTTTTTTCTCAATGTAATCCGCTAATAAATCGATAGACCATGAGTCAAAATCAATTGCTCCATCATTTTTCACTTGAACTGATTCTAATTTTTTTATTAGTTCAGCCGAATCTAAATTGTTCTTTTCACACACTTCTTCAATACTTCTGTTACCTCGGCAACAAAAATCAATACCTGCTGTCTTAAATACGGTTGCCATCCTATAATCCTTGGCTACCAATTCTCCAACAATGTCTTTACTTGTAATACTCATAATTTATAATTTTAAAATTTAATTCTCTTCTCTATTTTATAGCTTCTCTTTAATCTATTCCGTTTGTTTAATCTATTATAAAATCGCTTGTGTTGTGTTTTCTTTATAAAATTGAATTTTTGAGTTAAACATGGTTGCCATACGGCTGCCTTGTAATTTAGCTTTCATTACATTTTCTCCAATAAAAAATTCATCCAAGGTTTCAAAAAAAAGTTTCACCCACCGTTCAAAATGCTCCAATTCTACTGGCATTGTTGCGTGAGGCACAAATGGGCTACCATAATAAGTGTGCTCCTCAAGTAAAACGGTTTGCCAAAACCGATACATTTTATCTAGATGTTCAGGCCATCGGTTTTGAATTCTATCTTCAAAGATGTCTTTTAGCAATTTGTCTTTTCGGACTTTACCGTAAAATTCATCAACCAAAAGTCGAATATCTTCAATGGAGTTTATTTCTTTTTTTTGAATCATACATTATAATACAAAAAGCTGCAAAATAACTACAGCTGTGTTTACTACTGTTGCTGCCCAAAAAATACCTACACAATATTTAGGAGGTCCTTGTGCAATAAGAACTGCATTATTCATCATAGTAAAAGTTGCACATAATGACAACCACAACATGCTGTCGCTATTATAAGACAAGCCCGCTGCAACTGAACCCCAGCAGCTTTGAATTGCAATCATCATAGCCATTAAACCAAATCTGTCTTTTTCAAACTGATCTGCTTGTTTGTCGAACCAATTTAATTTTACGCTTTCCATAATTTTAATTTTTAAGTAGTTAATTTGTTTTTGTTAGTATTGTTTATCTTTTTAAAAAGGACAGGCCTTCTTGTAAATTAAGAGCTAAAGTTTTTATGCTTGACCCCTCGAGTAGTTTATTTATTTCGTCTCTAATTATAGCAAATTGATGATGAACCGGACAAGGCTTTAAAGCATTGCATTGTTTTAATCCTAATCCGCAGTTGCTGTAAACACTTTCCCCATCAAATGTAAATACGATGTCCTTCAACATCACAGACTCCATTCGCTCATTGTCTATCGAAAAACCTCCTCTAGGTCCTTTCTCTGAATCTATAATTCCATTGTTTTTCAACTTCTGAAGAATTTTAGAAGTATAAGCCTCTGGTGAGTCTAAAGCTTGCGTCACATCTTTGATGCTAACTTTTTTTCCTTCCATTGATTGTTCTGCAATAAAAATTGCAGATCGTATTCCATATTCGCACGCTTTTGAAAACATTGTTATAATTTATCAGGCAAAAGTAAGAAAGAAAAATAATAGTGGACAACAAAGTCCATTACTTTTTTTAAAACTATTTTTTAATTAAATTTTGAATTCACAATAGAATAAACTAAAGCTAAATGTGCATTCCTGTTGTATGCTATTTTACAAATTGCGAAACTTGTAAAATAAATAGAGAAAGATGATTGACTCAAAAATCAAAAGATTTATTGAAGCTGCACCAAAAGCTGAAATTCACCTCCACATAGAAGGCACATTTGAGCCTGAATTAATGTTTGAAATTGCTAAACGCAACAGCATAAAACTAAAATACAATAACATTGAAGAAGTTAAAGCGGCATACAAATTCAATAATTTGCAAGAATTCTTGGACATTTATTATGCTGGAGCTAATGTCTTGATGTACGAACAAGATTTTTTTGATTTAACTTGGGCTTATTTAACTAAGGTACAGTCTCAAAATGTAAAACATGTAGAGATCTTCTTTGATCCCCAAACCCATACAGAAAGAGGTATTGATTTTTCAATAGTAATTCAAGGCATTCACAAAGCGTTGGAAAAAGGAAAAACAGAATTGGGTATTTCATATCGTTTAATCATGTCCTACTTAAGGCATTTAAGTGAAGCAGCTGCATTTGAAACTTTAAAGCAATCCCTACCTTTTAAATCAATAATTGATGGCGTAGGCCTTGACTCATCTGAATTGGGAAACCCCCCAGAAAAATTCAAACAAGTGTTTGAAGCATCTGCAAAGGAAGGGTTTAAACTCTGTGCTCATGCTGGCGAAGAAGGCCCTGCTGAGTATATCTGGGGAGCTTTAAACGAGCTTAAAGTAAATCGGATTGATCATGGAAATAGATGTTTAGACGATAAGGAATTAGTGGCTCATTTAGCTCAAATTCAAATGCCTTTAACGCTATGCCCTTTATCTAACTTAGAATTAAAAGTGATAAAAAATTTAGCTGATTATCCACTAAAATCCATGCTAAATCAAAACTTATTAGTCACTTTAAACTCAGATGACCCGGCCTATTTTGGAGGTTATATGAATGAAAACTTTATTGCAACTGCTGAAGCAATAAACTTGAATTTAGATGATGTTTCTACCCTACTTAAAAACGGTTTTATAGCCACATGGCTAGATGAAGAAGAAAAAATTGGTTGGTGTGAAATGATTGATGATTTGTACTTCGAGATTGCTTAATCCAATACCAGTGCTAATTTCAATTTTAGTTGGTTAATTTTATGAATGATGGACATCAATGAAAATAAAACTAAAGAGCAATTAAATGAGCGAATAAAAGAATTAGGCTGCCTATATGAAATTACTTCCATCATTGTAAAATCGAATTCTAAAAACAAAGAAAAAACCTTAAAAGAAATAGCAAACAGCTTAAAAAAAGCATTTCAATTTCCAGATAAAGTTGAAGTTCTAATCAAAGTTCATGATTTTGAGATTTTAACAGCAAAACAAGCAATAAGCGAAGCATGGATATGTTCAAACATCAAGGTTTTTAAAAAAAAGGCAGGGACTTTAAAAGTGTTTTTTACGAATTCAAGTGAAACTAATTTTTTAATAGAAGAGCAACTGTTATTAGATAATGTTGCCATAAAAATTGGCGATTTTATTGAGCGAATTGAGACCAACCAAAATGAAGCTTCTCTAAAAAGGCAAATGGAGCGTGCAGACAGATTAGTTATATTGGGAGAATTGACGGCAGGGATAGCTCATGAATTAAACACTCCATTGGCTAATATTCTTGGTTTTGCTGAATTGCTTCAAGAAGATTTTAAGTATGATAAAAATGCCCTATCTGATTTAGATAAAATTATACAAAACACTATTTTTTCTAGAGAAGTTGTTAAAAAGCTAATGTTTTTTGCCTGCGAAATGCCCCAAGAAATGAAGGAGGTAAATTTAGTACCTATAATTAAAGGGGCGATTGACTTACTTGACTCTTCATTTAGAAAAAGCGAAGTAAAATACATAGTAAAAATTGAAAAAGAAGTTATTACATTAAAAGCAGATCCAATTCAATTAACTCAGATTATCTTTAACTTGGTGATGAATTGCATTTATTTTTCCCCGAAAGGAGGATTGGTATGCATAAGTGCTGGAGAAAAAGAAAACTCTGTATATATAGAAATAAGTGACCAAGGCAAAGGTTTTAGCGAGGACGCTTTAGAGAAAATATTTCAACCTTTTTATACAACTAAGCCTGTAGGAGATGGTTCCGGATTAGGATTAAGCGTAGTTCATGGAATTGTAAGTAGTCATAAAGGAAAAATAAGTGTAAAAAACTTGAAAGACAAAGGAGCTTGTTTCACAGTAATTTTACCCAAATAACAACATGGCATTAGAAAAAGAAAACATATTAATTGTTGATGATGATTTAAACATACTCGAATTATTGCAACGACAACTACATTTGCTAAACTATCATGTTTACAAGGCTGTGTCTGTAAAAGAAGCTGTTTATATTCTAAAAGACACAAGCATACAATTGCTCATCACTGATTTAAAAATGCCAGAAATTGACGGCATGGAATTATTAAAATTCACAACTGAACATTTCCCTCACTTACCTAAGTTAGTCATTAGTGGTTATCCTTCCATTCAAGACTCGTTGTTGGCGATTAAATCAGGAGCGGTTGTTTTTTTAAATAAGCCTTTTACAAAAGAAGAATTAAAAGAAGCGATTGAGAAAACATTTCATACAAAGCAAAAACAGGAAGTTGAGAATGAGCTTAAGAAAAACGATCATACCTATGGTGATATGATTGGAAAATCCAATTCTATCGACACTGTTATTCAAGTAATTGAACGTGTAAAAGACAACAGAGCGACTATCTTTATCCACGGTGAGAATGGAACAGGAAAAGAATTGGTTGCTCGATCAATACATTATCAAGGTAAATACGCCCATTTTCCTTTTATAACAGTCAACTGTGGTGCGATTCCTGAAAACCTTTTAGAATCTGAATTATTTGGATATGTAAAAGGAGCATTTACTGGCGCTGACTCAAATCGAGATGGTTTTTTTCAAGCAGCGAAAGGCGGAACAATTTTTCTTGATGAAATAGGCAATGCTTCAATGTCTGTTCAAAATAGATTACTCCGAGTTTTGCAAGAGAAAGAGGTCATGAAACTTGGTTCTCAAAAAATCGAAAAACTTGATATCCGGATAATTACAGCTACAAATAGTAATTTAAAAGAGCAGGTTGCGAATGGTAGTTTTAGAGAAGACTTGTATTATCGCTTAACTGTTGTAGAGATTAAAGTCCCTCCACTTCGTGAAAGAAAAGAAGATATCCCTTTGCTAGTAGATAAATTCATCTTAAAATATGGCTTGGAATACAAAGACCGTTTTATAAAAATTGATCATGATGCCCTTGAAGTTTTAATGAGATATGATTGGCCTGGCAATATTCGAGAATTAGAAAATGTTATACAAAGAGCAGTCATCATGTCTAATAAATCAATTGGAATTGCTGATCTTCCAGAAAGCCTGAAATACACTATCGACTTTCCAAGGGAAGATTTTGTTTCCTTAAAAGAGATGGAAAAACGTTACATCATTAAAGTACTGAATAGCACCGATAATAACAAAACAAAAGCAGCGGAGATATTAAAAATTGATAGAAAAACACTGCGCCAAAAGTTAAATGACTAACCTAATCCTATCTAATTAATTTTCAATTTACCGGGTAATTTATACCCACTCGACCAATTATTCCTCAGAATGTAAGTTTAGTTATTTACACTCAAAAATTCACAAAACAATAATACACAAGACATTACACCCAATGTCGCCATTTTTTTAAATCGGTTGGTATTGATTTTGCCTTTTGGCACAAAAAAATCATTCATAATGAATTCAACTGGTTTAAATCTTTGTCAAAGTTGTGTGTACCTTCACAGTTGTGTACTAACTTTGCAAAAAGAAAAAGTGTGGTCGTGCAGTGAATATGAAAGTAATACTACTGAATTAAGTGAAACTAAACCACCTAAAAAAGTAAGCAGCAAAAAACGAAAATTAGTAGTATCAATTTAGTCCATTATAAAATAAGCATAATACATAAAAATATATACATTTGAATTAGCAAAATAATTAAATCTAAACGTTTAATTTATAACCGTCATTTAATTTAAAAAATTTCAAATAAGTAACTCAGGTTGCTGATAATTAACTAAATATGGAACCAATTTTGGCAAATAAAAAATTAAAAATCAAAAAACCAAATGCTAGAAACATGGTTGAAAATGTGCTTGAACAATTTAATAGCGCAGCTGATTCTATAAAGCTTCACCCAAGTATTCGTAAAATTCTTAGCATTACTAACAACGAAATTATAGTACACTTTCCTGTAAAAATGGATAATGGTGATGTAGAAATATTTACTGGCTATCGAGTTCAGCACAATAATGCACTTGGCCCTTACAAAGGAGGTTTAAGATACCACCCAACTGTTGATATAGACGCAGCAAGAGCTTTAGCTATGTGGATGACATGGAAAACATCTTTAGCAGGTCTTCCATATGGAGGTGGTAAAGGTGGTATTCAACTTGACCCAAGTTTGTATTCACAGTCAGAATTAGAGCGTATTACCAGAAGGTTTACTTATGCTCTAGGAGATAATATCGGACCGGAATACGATATTCCAGCTCCAGATGTAAATACGAGTGCTCAAACCATGGCTTGGATAGCTGACACTTATATGAGTGCAAAACCTCAAACTCAGCGCTCTATGAATCAACATGTTGTAACAGGAAAACCTGTAGGCAGCGGTGGATTAGAAGGAAGAGATAGAGCAACAGGTTACGGGGTTTTTCTTACCATTAAATTCTGGGCAGAAAAAAACAAGGTTAATTTAAAAGGTAAAACCTTTATCGTGCAAGGTTTTGGAAATGTTGGATACTGGGCTGCTCTATTTTTAGAAAAAGAAGGAGCAAAACTAACTGCTGTACAAGATGCTTTTGGAAGCATTAAAAATGCCAATGGAATTGGAGTAGATAGTCTTTTTAATTACATGCAATCAAATAAAGGAAGCATTGTGGGTTATAATGATGCTACAGAAATGGATAATAAAGACTTCTTCGGAACTCAATGCGATATTCTTATTCCAGCAGCGCTTGGAAACCAAATTACAGAGAAAAATGCTGCAGACATAAAAGCTGTTTTAATTGCAGAAGGAGCCAATGGCCCTACAAATGTAGAAGGAGAGAAAATTTTATTGAAAAAAGGAGTTACCATTATTCCTGATATATTATGTAATTCAGGAGGCGTAATAGCTAGTTATTTTGAATGGTTGCAAAATAGAAATGGTGAACTATGGCAATTGGAAGAAGTAATCTTAAAACTTGAAAAAAAGATGAAAGAATCCTTCATGAAAGTTTATGATTATTCTAAAACTAAAAAATTAGATTTTAGAACTGCAGCTTATTGCATGGCAATATTAAGAATTGAAAAAGCATATATACAAAGGGGAATTTTCCCTTGATTAGAATTTATTAAAACTAAAGATATACTTAGGGTGTAATTAATTTAAGCAAATTAATTACACCCTAAAAATTAACATTTGACAAGTATTTTTGTTTGTCGAACAGGTATTGGATTATTTGAACATTTAATATGTATGATATGATTGTATTTGATAATGAAACGGACATAGATATTACTCATAAGTTAAATAATTTTGAATTAAAAACTTGGTTAGAGCACCTTACTTTTATTCAGAAAGAAATTTCTGCCTTAAAAAAATTATTCACATTAGACCTTGACGACGATGTTGATGGCAATGATTTTTTAAAAAAATTAGATTTAATTCAAAAGAAGAATCTTCAATTGTTTGATGAATTGCTAAATTATAAGGTTAGTAAGCCCAACGATAAACTATGTGAGAATTATCAGTGCGATCTTGATTTAATTTCGGAACATGAGATACATCGAAATAATTACCTCAACTATTTAAAACAATACAGAAACTTAAAAAACCAAATTCATAAAGCAATATACGGGGAGAAAAACGATTACAATCAAGAAGATATAAGATACAAGTAAAACATTTAAGCGATGAAAAAAGCACTCATACCACTACAGTTAGTTAAGGACTTTTCTGTGAAAGATCTCGATAATACAATCAATAAGTTTGGTGGTGAGTCATGTGTGTTTTACTTCATGGATACATATCAAATTAAACCTTTAGGACTTGATGCATTGAGTTTATTACACTCTAATGATGATTTTTTTGATAATCCAAAAATAAAAACTCTAAATCAAATTACTGAAATTGTTAGCCGATTGAATGAAGGTGGCAAATACAGGAATCATAAATTTAAAATAATGTCGGTTGACGCCAATCATTCTAATTGCATCGAAGATGCAAAACAAAAGCTCAACATTGATTTAGTTTTATCAGCACAATAAGAGAATTTTTAAAATAAAACAACTTTAGTTCAATAGCTTACTCGACTTTAAAGTTTGGTTTATTAATTTATATTTGATACAAATTACTAAATATGAAAACTATATTTAAATAATCAGAAATGAAAAAACTTGGCGTTTTAAAAGAAATAAATAGTGATAAAATAGTTTCACTTAGCCCAATTGGGGTTGAAAAATTGAAAAACAATTTTACCATTCGCGTAGAGAAAGGTGCTGGAATAGCATCAGGTTATACTGACGAAATGTATAAAACTTCAGGAGCTGAGATTATTGAAACAAAAGCAGAACTTATTGAGAAGTCTGACTTCATACTAAGTTTTGGTAGCTTAGTAGAAGAAGGGCAAAACTTAGATAATAAGACCTTTATTGGTTTTTATAATGTATTAAACAACAATGCAGTTATACAACCGTATCTCAATTCAACAACTGATGTTTACAGTTTAGACCTAATTCCTAGGAGTACAATTGCACAACCCATGGACATCATTTCTTCGGTTGCTTCAATTTCGGGATATCAGGCTGTACTAACCGCCGCTGAAATGTCTCACATGGTTGTTCCAATGGTTACAAGTGCGGGTGGAACATTAAGGCCAGCTAAATTTTTGATCTTAGGAGCGGGTGTTGCAGGATTACAAGCCATTGCAACTGCAAAAAGACTTGGAGCAAGTGTTAAGGCTTTTGATGTAAGAAGTAGCACAAAAAATGAAATTAAAAGTTTAGGTGCAGAATTTATAGAAATAGAAGGGTCTGTCGAGAATAAAGATGCAGGGGGTTATGCCATTGAACAATCTGAAGAGTATTTAAAACTAGTTAATGAAAGGATTGCAAAGGAGTCGATTGAAGCAGACGTTATCATAACAACAGCAAAAATACCTGGTAAAAAAGCTCCAACTTTAATTTTAAAGTCAACAGTTGAACTAATGAAGCCAGGAACTGTTATAATTGATTTGGCTGCCGAAAATGGAGGAAACTGTGAACTGACAAAAAGAAATGAAATCATTGATTACAATGGGGTACATATCATTGGATTGGTTTCACTATTAAACCGCTGTTCAAACTCAATTTCTTATTTATTATCCAATAATTTTTCATCCTTTTTAAACTACTTTGTGAGCCATATTGAAAACGAAAAGGATAATGAAATTTTAAAAGCAACTAAAGTTATAGATCAAGGAAGAATTATTAATCAACAACTACTTAAAAAAGAAAACATATTATTATGATGGAATCATTTTATCTCTCACAAATAGATGGAGTGTATGTAATAGCACTCAGTATTTTTATTGGAATTGAAGTAATTAAAAATGTACCAGCAGTATTACACACTCCTTTAATGTCCGGAGCTAATGCTATTAGTGGAATTATTGTAATTGGAGGAATTATTCAATTATTAACTACCCCTTTAAGTAATATCCCAGCAACAATTATTGCTTCATTAGCAGTAGTTATTGGTATAATAAATGTTTCAGGTGGCTTTTTTGTAACCCACCGTATGTTAGCCATGTTCTCAAAACCAAAAAAGAAATAATAAGATGAATATATACATAAGTTTTATTTACCTCTTGTCGGCTATTGGTTTTATTATTGGCCTAAAATACATGGCTAATCCTTTAAAATCTAAACTTGGAAATCAGGTTTCAGCATCTGCCATGGCCATTGCCATAATCGCTACTATTTATTGGTATATAACAAGTGACACCATACCAAATGGTGTGTTAGTTGTTGCTTTATTATTATTTGGAACTTTTATAGGTAAATACCTTTCGCAAAAATATGCGATAACCCAAATGCCTGAATTAATTTCATTATTTAATGCTTTTGGTGGTCTTTGTGCTATGATTATTGGCATAAACGAATCCTTAATTCAAGATGCTAGCCACTTTGGTATAGTAGATAAATTGATACTGTTACTAGGAGTTGTATTAGGTGCTGCATCTTTCACTGGAAGTATTATCGCATATTATAAATTGAGTGGTAAAATGAAATTGGGAATTAACTCAAGAATCTATGCCATTTCAACTTTAATCTTCATCTTGATTCTTCCTTTAATACATTTTTTACAACCCCTACAGTTTAATTTTTTAATGCTCAGCATAGCAGTAGCAGCACTTGCTTTGGTTTATGGTACTTTGTTTGCCATTCCTGTTGGTGGTGCCGACATGCCAGTTTTAATCTCAATTTTAAATGCAGTCACAGGAGTTGCTACTGCCCTATCAGGAATTATATTTGAAAGCACCATCATGCTTTTAGGAGGTATTTTAGTTGGCTCAACTGGTATATTGTTAACCATGCAAATGTGCAAAGCCATGAATCGCTCTCTTAAAACGGTTTTGATTGGAAGCATAAAAATGGCAAATACTACATCTGAAAGCAATGTAGAACAAAACATACAAAGCATAAGCTCACCAGAAACAGCAACCTTATTGGCCTTTTCAAAGAACATTGCCATTATTCCAGGTTTCGGTATGGCAGTAGCTCAAGCTCAAAAAGAATGTTTTGAAATCCAAAAAAGGTTAGAAGATAACGGAGCGAAAGTAAGTTACATTATACATCCAGTAGCAGGTAGAATGCCAGGACACATGAATGTATTGCTAGCTGAAGCCAATATAGATTACAAAGACATTGTTGACATGGAAGAAGTAAATCACAACATGCAAGACTTTGATGCAACTATAATTATAGGTGCCAACGATGTCGTTAACCCCGCAGCAGAAGAAGACGAAAATAGCATCATATTTGGTATGCCAATTATTAAGGCTTATAATTCAAAACAAGTTATCGTTTTGAAACGTAGTATGGCCTCTGGTTATTCTGGTGCAGTAAATACACTATTTGATCGATCAAATTGTAGATTACTATTTGGGGATGCAAAAAATAGCTTACAACAAATTTTAGAAGAACTTAAACGAATTTAATATGAAAACATCAAGCATTATTGTAGCAGAGAAAGATTATGAAGTCTTGACTAGCTTAGCAAAAAACCATCAATCAGTTGACCCTATGGTCATAAAGTGTCGCGAAAAATTAAGCGCAGAATTAAAAGTTGCCGACATTAGAAAAGAAGAAGATATGCCTAAAGACATAGTCAGATTAGGCAGTGTAGTTACAGTTTTTACCTCTTTCGGAAGAAAGGTAGGATTAAAAATTGTAATGCCAGCTTTTGCTGATTTTCAAAATAGAAAACTATCAATCATGGCTCCTATGGGTACTGCTCTTATTGGATATAGAGAAGGTGATAAAGTGCTTTGGCATTTTCCAAAAGGTGACGAATGGATAACGATAGAAAGTGTTGATAACACAGAACTTGAATTAATAGATCAAGAAGAAATCTGATTTGAATTTCACACATCGATCATCACCCTCAGTATCAATACACTATTGAGAAAGCAATTCAAAAAAAATAAGAGCGGTTTACGTTCTTATTTTTTTTTGCTAATTTCATTTCAGGATAAATCAATATGGTCAATTTATAAACAGTTGGTTAATTTGAAAATGATACTAAGTACCTGTAAATAATATTACAGTTTGTGAATTAAAACTAAATTAGAGCATTAATAATTTCAACTTGAAAGTAACAGAATCATTTTTTTAACAAAAAAATAGGCTTATGAAAAGGATCGTTTTTCTCTTATTTGTATTTGCATTCATTAGTAGTTGCTCATCAGAAGCACCAAAAGAAGACCCTATGCCAGCAGATGAAGCTTGGAATGAAAGACTTGCAAATCCCAGCGAATTAGATAGTTTAACAGAAGGTTCAACTTATTTATCTGTTTACACCCACATATATAGTATTAGTCAGCACCGATCACATAATTTAACTGCAACAGTTAGTTTAAGAAACACAAGTAAGACCGATAAAATCTACATTAAAAGTGCCAATTATTTCGATACTAAAGGCAACATGATAAACGCTTATATAGACAAACCCATCTACATCAATTCGATGGAAACCGCTGAAATTATGCTCTTTGAAACAGATACTTTAGGAGGAACAGGAGGAAATTTCATTTTTGATTGGGCAGTTAAAAACCCCAACAACAAACCGCTTTTTGAAGCTGTTATGGTGTCAACAATTGGTCAGCAAGGTTTATCATTTATGACCCAAGGAGTAGAGATTACACCATAGAACTTTTCATTTTGTATGTGGCGATTTCTTAGTGTATAAAATTTTGATTTTTTTTTCAATTCACAACTAAAGGTATTTTTAATTAGATTTGTTTGTACATAACTTAAAACGACTAATTATTGATTAAAAAACTACTGATTGATGGAGGAAAATGAGAATGGCGGCACCAATAGACGGGCTGATGATATTTATTCAAAATCGCTGCGCGCGGGAAATAGAACTTACTTTTTTGATGTAAAAGCTACCAAATCAAATGATTTGTACTTAACAATTACAGAAAGTAAACGAAGGTTTAACAATGACAATGGTAAATTCTTTTACGATAAACATAAGTTGTTTTTATACCCAGAAGATTTCGGAAGTTTTACCGAACAATTAAACGCTACACTAGAGAAAATTTCGGAATTAAATGGCGGAAAGGAAATTGTGTCTCGGGCTGAACTTGACGAACAAAGAGAAGCACAAATAACAAAAACAGATTCAACTGATACAAAACCCAAAGATGAAGCTAAGCCAGCTGGTGGTTTTTCTGATGTAAGTTTTGACGATTTATAACCCAATAAAAAAGACTTGATTTTATCAAGTCTTTTTTATGATTTTACACTTCATACTTTCGAACAAACTCTCTGCTTTGCTCCATATATGGATACATCACTTCGTCGTTTTTAAGAAAGTGAACTCGACTTCGATATATTTTAATTGCTTGTTGAATTTTACTCGCTGTTTTTTCCTCTCTAAATTCTAAAGCTTGTGTAGCAGAAAACCATTCTATAGCTATTACCTTTTCTAAGTTCTGAACAATACGAAATAGTTTTGTTGCTGCATTTGCTCCCATACTCACATGATCTTCCTGTCCGTTTGATGAATCGATAGTATCCACAGAAGCAGGTGTTGCTAGTTGTTTATTCTGGCTAACTGCCGATGCCGCCGCATACTGCGCAATCATAAAGCCAGAATTTAAGCCAGGATTATTAACTAAAAAAGCAGGTAAACCTCGAGTCCCACTAACTAATTTATAACATCTACGTTCAGAAATACTCGCCAATTCAGCAGCTGCAATTCCTAAGAAATCTAAGATTAATGCAAGTGGTTGGCCGTGAAAATTCCCTGCAGAAATAATTTTATCTCCTTCAATAAAAATGGTTGGATTATCCGTAACGGAGTTAATTTCTACCTCTACCACTTTTTTTGCATAAGCAATAGCATCTTTAGAAGCTCCATGTACTTGCGGAACACATCTCAAACAATAAGGGTCTTGTACATGTGCTTTTTTGCGCTTTATTATTTCACTATCTGCTAAAATTGTTCGAATGGTTTCAGCCGTTTTTATTTGGCCTTCATGTGGTCTTGCTTCATGCACCAAAGAATCAAAAGGTTCTATTCGACCATCAAAGGCATCAATACTTGTGGCCGCAGCAAAATCACTCCATTTACTCAAATGCTCTAATTTAATCAGCAGGTGTGCGGCATACGAGCTCATAAATTGAGTTCCATTCAATAAAGCCAAACCTTCTTTTGACTGCAATTCTATAGCTTTCCAGCCCATTTTATGATTAATAGAAGCACCAGTGCTTCGAATTCCATTGTGATACACCTCGCCCATGCCCAATAATGGAAGTGACAAATGAGCTAAAGGTGCAAGATCTCCAGAAGCACCTAAGGATCCTTGCTCATAAATAATGGGGGTAATGTCATTGTTAAAAAAATCTACTAAACGTTGAACTGTTGCTATTTGTACACCGGAATGACCTTGAGATAAACCCTGAATTTTTAGCAAAAGCATGATACGGACTATTTCTTGAGGAACCTCATCCCCCATTCCACAAGCATGAGACATCACCAAATTGGTTTGTAATTGACCTAAGTCAACTTTCGAAATTTCTGTATCACACAAAGAGCCAAAACCAGTATTAATCCCATAAATGGGGTCTTCTGATCGTTCAATTTTATCGTCTAAAAAACTTCTACACTTGTTTATTTTTTCAATAGCTGATTCGCTTAATACTAATTTTTTATGCTTTCCAATGATTTCTTTTACCTCAGCTAGGCTTAAAAAATCACTACTGATTGAATGAAATGATTCTGTCATAACGTTTTGCTTTTACGATGCTGTTTATTTAGAGAATTTTTTAATCAACTGATCTACAGTAACATTAATTTGATCTCCGCTTTCCATGTTTTTTAGTGTTAATTCACCTGATTCCATTTCTTGTTCGCCCACTAAAACCACATAAGGAATTTGTTTTTGATCGGCGTATTTTAATTGCTTCTTCATTTTTGCAGTATCTGGATAGATTTCTGCTCGAATGTCTAATGCTCTCATTTTTTGTAAAATCGGCAAAACAAATGTCGATTCTTTTACACCAAAATTGATAAATAAAACTTGGCTTGACTCGATAACTTGTTTGGGAAACAAATTCAATTCGTCCATCACATCAAAAATGCGATCGGCACCAAATGAAATGCCAACGCCCGACATGTCTTTTAATCCAAAGATTCCCGTTAAATCAGCGTATCTTCCACCGCCACAAATGCTTCCCATTTGAACTTCATTTGATACCACTTCGAAAATGGCTCCGGTGTAATAATTCAATCCTCTAGCCAAGGTTACATCTAATTCAACTTTAGCTTTATTTAAACTAACAACATCCAATAAATCGAAGATGTATTGCAGTTCTTCAATGCCACTTAATCCAATTTCAGATGCTTTTAAATAGTCTTTTAAGTGATTTAATACTTGATTCTTTTCTCCCTTTAGCTCAAATAATGGCTGAATTAAATCAATTTCGTTTTTAGTAAGCCCTTTTGTCGCTAATTCTTCCTTAACTTTTTCAATTCCAATTTTTTCCAATTTATCAATGGCAACGGTAATGTCAATGATTTTTTCTGGTCTTCCGATTACTTCGGCAATTCCACTGAGAATTTTTCGATTGTTAATTTTAATGGAAAAGTCACTCAATCCCAATTTAGTTAATACCTCATCAAATATTTGAATGAGCTCAACTTCATTGATCAAAGAATCGGAACCAATGACATCGGCATCGCATTGATAAAACTCACGATATCTTCCTCGTTGTGGTCGATCTGCTCGCCATACCGGCTGAATTTGGAAACGCTTAAAAGGAAATACGATTTCATTCTGATGTTGCACCACATAACGAGCAAAAGGAACGGTAAGGTCGTAACGGAGTGCTTTTTCTGAAATGCTTGAAATTACTTTTACTGAATCTTTTAATTGAATTGCATCAGCATCTGCTTTATTTAGATAATCCCCTGAATTTAAAACACTAAATATCAAACGATCTCCCTCTTCCCCGTATTTTCCAGTTAAGGTTTCACGGTTTTCCATGGTGGGCGTTTCTATTTGCTCATAACCATAGCGCTTGAAGCTTTCCTTAATGGTATCAAATATAAAATTTCGCTTTGCCATTACTGCTGGCGAAAAATCTCGAAATCCTTTGGGTATTCCTATTTTCATAATCCATATAAAATGTGATTCTTTAGCATCACATTTTGTTCTTTTAATTCATATTCTTTTTAACTATTGAACCAAATATGGAAGTAAGCTCTTCCGATTCTTGCTTCAATTGGTCAGATAATTCTAGATTCGTTCCAGATTGAGCTTCCAACAATTCTAAATAATATCCACATTCGTCTGCCGATTCAATCACCATTTCAAGTTTTCCATTAAATTCATTTCGGCCTCTACCTTTAAATGCCGATCTAGTATTTGCCCCAACTGACATCGCACTTCTGAGGAGTTGTTTTGCCATTTCAGTATCAGCTAAATCATTTCCTAAACTTTTTGAATAAGAAATAACATTCAATGCAAATTTTTTCGTTCTGTCTTTTAAATCGTTGTGTTCCAAATCTTATTTTTAATCAATTTCTATCTTTTCTTTTCTCCCACAAATCTCACTGATATTCGCAGATTATTTACTTTAATATTATTTCATTCATTTAAATCTTATCAGCCTTAATCTGTGTAATCAGCAGAATCAAATTTCTTTTCTCCCGCAAATCTCGCTGATATTCGCAGATACTTACTTCAAAACAATTTCATTCATTTAAATCTTATCAGCCTTAATCTGTGTAATCTGCAGAATCAAATTTCTTTTCTCCCGCAAATCTCGCTGATATTCGCAGATTTTTTACTTTAATACTATTTCATTCATTTAAATCTTATCAGCCTTAATCTGTGTAATCTGCAGAATCAACTTTCTTTTCTCCCGCAAATCTCGCTGATATTCGCAGATTATTTACTTTAATATTATTTCATTCATTTAAACCTTATCAGCCTTAATCTGTGTAATCAGCAGAAACTTATTTCTTTTCTCCCGCAAATCTCGCTGATATTCGCAGATACTTACTTCAAAACAATTTCATTCATTTAAATCTTATCAGCCTTAATCTGTGTAATCAGCAGATACTTCTTTCTATTCTCCCGCAAATCTTACTGATATTCGCAGATTTTTTACTTTAATACAATTTCATTCATTTAAATCTTATCAGCCTTAATCTGTGTAATCTGCAGAATCAACTTTCTATTCTCCCGCAAATCTCGCAGATTCAATTTATTGCCCTCCTACTTTACCAGCTTTCTATATTTAAACTTCTTAGGTTCATTCCCCAATCGTTTTCTTCTATTTTCTTCATATTCCGAAAAATCACCTTCAAAGAAATACACCTGAGAATCGCCTTCAAAGGCCAAAATATGGGTACAAATTCGATCTAAAAACCATCTATCGTGAGAAATTACAACGGCACATCCTGCAAAATTTTCGATACCTTCTTCTAAGGCTCTTAAAGTATTCACATCAATATCGTTGGTTGGCTCATCGAGTAATAAAACATTGGCTTCTGTTTTCAAGGTCATGGCCAAATGCAAACGGTTTCTTTCTCCACCAGATAAAACCCCAACCTTTTTATTCTGATCTCCTCCTGCAAAGTTAAAGCGAGATAAGTATGCTCTAGAGTTAATTAATTTACCTCCAATTTCAATTTGTTCAGTGCCACCAGAAACAACATCGTAAACCGTTTTCTGTGGGTCAAGTTCCTTATGACTTTGGTCAACATAGCCAATCTTAACCGTAGAACCTACCTTAAACTCTCCTTTGTCCGGTGTTTCTTCGCCCATTATCATTCTAAACAATGTTGTTTTACCAGCTCCGTTTGGTCCAATTACACCAACAATGCCAGCCGGAGGTAATTTAAAGTTTAATCCTTCATAAAGCAATCTATCGCCGTACCCTTTAGCTACATCTATGGCTTCAATTACTTCATTTCCTAATCTTGGCCCACTTGGAATTGGTATTTCTAGGGTTTGTAATTCTTCTTTTCCTCCTTCGCTCAACAATTTATCATAGTTGCTCAACCTAGCTTTCGATTTTGTTCTTCTAGCTTTGGGTGACATTCTAGACCACTCCAACTCTTTTTCTAAATTCTTTCTTCGTTTGCTTTCTTGTTTTTCTTCTTGTTTCAGTCTTTTCGATTTTTGTTCTAGCCAAGAAGTGTAATTGCCTTGATAAGGAATCCCCTCTCCTCGATCTAATTCTAAAATCCAGCCAGCTACATTGTCTAAGAAATACCTATCGTGAGTTACAGCTATCACAGTACCCTTATATTGCTGCAAATGCTGTTCTAACCAATACACTGATTCGGCATCTAAATGGTTGGTTGGCTCATCGAGTAATAAAATATCTGGTTCTTTCAATAGCAAGCGACACAAAGCAACTCGTCTTCTCTCTCCACCAGACAAATTGGCCACTGATGCTTCCGGATCTGGGCACCTTAAAGCGTCCATTGCACGATTCAAACGGTTGTCTAAGTCCCAAGCATCTAATGCGTCGATTTGCTCTTGCAATTTTTCTTGCTCTTTCATTAAAGCCTCCATTTTATCTGGATTCTCTAACACTTCGGGGTCGCCAAATTTTTCGTTTACAGCTTCATAAGCCTTTAAAACAGCTACTGTTTCAGCTGCTCCTTCTTCTACTATTTCTTTAACCGTTTTTGTTTCGTCTAATTTTGGTTCTTGCGATAACATTCCCACCGTATAACCAGGTGAAAAGACAACATCACCTTGATAAGATTGCTCTTCTCCAGCAATAATTCTCATTAAAGTCGATTTTCCTGAACCATTTAGTCCAATTATTCCGATTTTCGCACCGTAGAAAAAAGACAAATAAATATTTTTTAAAATTGGTTTCCCAGAAGGCAATGATTTAGTGACATTTACCATGGAAAAAATAATCTTCTTATCGTCAGCCATTTTTTAGCAATTTTATTTTTTACAAGTTGTGAATTTAATGCATTTTTAACTCCTATCAAACCTAATTTTATTAACCTTGAATCAAATTAAAATTTGAATATTAAAAGAGATAAAACCATTGTTGGCCGTGTTGAAAAAGTCGATTTTCCAGAATTGGGAATTCTTGATATAGAGGCCAAAATTGATACTGGAGCTTATTCTACAGCTATACATTCGCATCGAATTTGGGTAGAAGAAAAAGATGGAGTAGAATATTTAAACTTTGAAGTATTGGATCCCAGTGATGAAAAATATGTCGGTTTAGTTATTCGAACAAAAAACTTTTTCCGCAAAGTAGTGAAAAGCAGCAATGGTAGAAAAGAAAAACGTTATATTATAAAAACCGTCATCCAATTGGGTGGCAAAAAAAGAAAAACAGATGTCAGCTTAACTGACCGAGGTAAAATGAAATATCCAGTTTTGATTGGTCGAAAAGTATTAAAGAACGGCTTTTTAGTTGATGTTTCTCAAAAAAATCTAGTAAAATAAAACAATGAAAATCGCAATATTATCAAGAAATCCAAATTTATATTCCACCAAAAGATTAGTTCAAGAAGCCAAAGCAAGAGGCCATGAAGTCCGAGTTTTTGACCACACTAAATGTTATATTGTCACAGAAAGTAGAGAGCCAGCCCTTTATTATGATAATGAGAAAATTGAAGGATACAATGCAGTAATTCCAAGAATAGGTGCTTCTGTTACTTTTTATGGTGCTGCCATAGTTCGCCAATTTGAAATGATGAAAGTTTTTTCAACTGTAAAATCTGTGGCATTAACTCGTTCTAGAGACAAACTACGCAGCATCCAAATTATGTCTAGAGAACATCTGGGTATTCCTAAAACGGCTTTTGCCAGAAGCCCAAAAGATATTCCACACTTGATACGAACCGTTGGAGGTGCACCTTTAATCATCAAATTATTGGAAGGAACTCAAGGTTTAGGAGTTGTATTGGCGGAAACTCAAAAAGCAGCAAAATCAGTAATTGAAGCTTTTATGGGCATGGATACAAACATACTTGTACAAGAATTTATAAAAGAAGCAGGGGGTGCTGATATTCGTGCATTTGTGGTTGATGGTAAAGTAGTTGGAGCCATGAAAAGACAAGGAAAAGAAGGCGAATTTAGATCGAATTTGCATCGTGGAGGGTCGAGTACGATGATAAAGCTAAAACGCAGCGAAAGTGCCGCTGCTGTAAAGGCAGCTAATGCTATGGGATTAAGTATTGCTGGAGTTGACATGCTTCAATCTTCTAGAGGTCCTTTAATTTTAGAAGTCAATTCTTCACCAGGATTAGAAGGAATTGAAAAGTCAACCAGAGTAAATATTGCAGCAAAAATTATAAGCTATTGCGAAAATAGTGCAGGCAAAAAAGCAAAATTAAAAGATAAGGTTGGTGTATAATTCAAATTAAAATGAGAAAGATTTTAAGCATTAACAACCAAGTAATTCAAGCTGGAGAGAAAGCCATCGTCAATTTAAATATTGCCCGATTAGCTTCAGGCACTCAAATTGATTTACCAATTTATGTTTATAGAAGTATAAACCCAGGCCCTGTGGTTTTATTAAGTGGAGGGTTACATGGCGACGAAGTTGACGGTATAGAAATTGTGCGTCGTTTAATCGATCAAAAAGTATTTGACAAGCTCCAAAAAGGAACAGTAATCGCCATTCCGATTATGAATATCTATGGTTTTTTAAATTTCTCAAGAGAAGTGCCAGATGGTAAGGATATCAATCGGAGTTTTCCTGGAAATAGTACTGGCTCATTGGCTGCAAGAGTTGCACATTATTTAACACATACTGTTTTAAAAGAAATTGACTTTGGGATAGACTTTCATACTGGAGGAGCCAATCGATACAATTTTCCACAAACTCGCTTTGCTCCAAATGATTTAAAAGCGAGAGAGATTGCAAAAGCTTTTAATGCGCCTATAAGTTTGGAGTCTAAACTTATTGATAAATCAATACGAAAAGAAGCCTTTAAAATGGGCAAATCCATTGTAGTTTATGAAGGTGGCGAATCTATGCGTTTTGACCAAGATGTGATTGAAAATGGAATTCGAGGAGCTAAAAAAGTTTTGAATCATTTTGAAATGATAGAATACAACAGAAAAAACACAGAAACCGTTCATTGTAAAAACAGTTTATGGATTCGAGCAAAAAACTCTGGACTTTTTCATTCTCTTGTCAAATCTGGTGAGCAAGTAAAAAACAAAGAAATAATTGGCAAAATTGTAGATCCATTTGGGAATTTTCTAACTAAAATTAAAGCTCCTCGAGATGGAATTATAATTGGGCATAGCAATGCTCCAGTAATCAATCAAGGTGACGCCTTGTTTCATTTAGGAATAATAGAATAAGCTAAAAGAATTCTTTAGTATAAGTAATCAAAGCTGATGTATAAAATGGTCTAAGTCTCCTGAAGTTAGATTAAGTTTCTTTTTCAATCGAAATCTAGATTTTGTGACACTTTCAGCTGATATTCCCAAGGTATCTGCCAACTCTTGGGTATCCATATTCAACTTCGTTAAAGCCATGAGTCGTTTTTCACCTTTGGTGAAATTATATTCAGAACGATTTAACTTTTCAAAAAAATGCGGATAAACCTTATCGAACAAATTTTTAAATCGCGTCCAATCTTCTTTGGTAAGAATCTTAATATCAGATAACTTATCAATCCTTTCAGATTTCTTGGCTTCTAATTTCTCCAATTCAAGCTTATTTTCTTCAAGCTGCTTACTTAAGTGGATTAGCTGCTTATTTTTTAGCATTAAATCTTTTGCAAAATGGTTTAATTCGGCTTTGTTTCGCTCGTTTTCCTTTTGGCTATTTTGGAAATCTAGCTCTATCATTTTATTTGCTTGTTCTTTTCTTTTAAACAACATGAAAATATAGGAGGTAATAAAGAGTAACACAGCCAGTACACTTACAAACATCCACCAGAAAGATTTTTGTTCCGCCTCACTAATTTTTTGTTCTGATTTAAGCTTGGCTATTTCTTGCTCTTTCTTGTTCAAATCATATTTTCGTTGATAAAGTTCAGCTGATTCTCTTATTTCTTCATTATAGATAGAATCATCATAAAACATTACTGTATCCATGTATAGGTATGCTTTCTCAAAATCTTTCTTCGCAGCATAAACATCTACCAAGTGTTCCGTAATGTCTTTTATCTTATACATTTTTTTAAACCTAACAGCTATTTCCCTAGCCCTAAGCACATAACTTTCGGCCGAATCCAAATTTCCCAAACCTAAATATGCTCTTCCAATGGCGTCTAAACTGTAAGATAAACCAATTTCATCATTGGCCAATTTTTTATATTTGATGGATACTCTATTGTAAAACAAGGCACTATCATATAACCCAAGATTGCGATAACAATATGCGATATTCGAATTCAACTTTGCTTTCCCAAAATAATGCTCTTCATTTAAAAATGTAAGCGCTTTTTTAAGTGAATCAATAGCTTCATGGTTATTGCCCATTTTACCCAAAACAGTACTTAAATTATTGTAAACTCGGGCTAAAGAATTGGCACCCCCTTTTTTTCTTAAAAGTTGCAAAGCAATTCTATTATACTTCAATGATAAATTATCATTCCTACTTAAGCGATAAATTTCAGCCAATCCGGCCATTAGGTCACCTAGTAGTAAGGTATCATTTATCTTTTCGGCTAAATCGATGGCTTCTAAACCATATACTATGCTTTTATCTTGCTCATTTTTATCCATGGAATTTTCAGCCATTCGCATGTAGTAGGCTGCTAATTTCGAGGTATCTTTCTCTTTCTCTTTCTCAACTTCCGCAATAGCTACCTTAAAATGAATTTCTGCTTCTTCAAAAAAGCCAACTTCAGCATTTATTTTTGCAGCAAAGTAATGTAATGCTCCAAGGTTATATTTTGATTTTTCTTTAGTATTTGACTTAAAATTTTCTATTGCCTTGTTGATTAAACTGTCGGCAAGAATGAAGCTGGAATCGCGAAACTCTTCAGCCTTTTCGTATAATTCGTCGCTATTTAAAATTTGCGCATTCAACCCTAAGCAAAAAAAAGAAAACAGGATTAAAATATAGCGTTTCACCAATATGGGGTGTGTTTAGGTTTTTAAAACTTGCATTGATAAAAATACAAGTTTCTGATAATTAAGTTGAATTTAGTTTAGCAATTAATCTTCACCATATCTCAAGTGCTTCACAGACTCTCCAGAATCTTTAAGCTCCAATAGCGAATCTATTCCTATTTGAAGGTGATGATTGACAAAACTTGAAGTCACTTTTTTATCGCTCTCATAGGTTTTTACTCCTTCTGGAATCATTGGGTTATCAGAAACTAAAAGCAATGCCCCATGTGGAATACCATTGACAAAACCAACCGAAAAAATGGTTGCGGTTTCCATATCCACAGCCATTGCTCTTATTTCTCTCAAATATTCTTTAAACTCTTCATCATGCTCCCATACGCGTCTGTTGGTGGTATAAACTGTGCCAGTCCAATAGTCCATTTCATGTTTTTTAATCATAGAAGAAACGGAGCGTTGTAAACGGAATGAAGGTAATGCAGGAACTTCAGGTGGCAAATAATCATCGCTAGTTCCATCCCCTCTAATTGCTGCAATCGGTAAAATTAAATCGCCTATTTGGGTTTTCTTTTTCAAACCTCCACATTTTCCTAAAAATAGAACTGCTTTTGGTTTTATTGCTGAAAGCAAATCCATAACAGTTGCAGCCATCGCACTTCCCATTCCAAAATTGATGATTGTAATTCCGTTGGCTGTTGCAGTTTGCATTGGATAATCTTTCCCAATAATTTCTACACCAAATTCTTCAGAAAACATGGTTAAATAATTGGCAAAATTGGTCAATAAAATATATTCGCCAAAGGCGTCAAGTGGAGTGCCAGTGTATCGTGGCAACCAATTTAAAACAATCTCTTGCTTTGTTTTCATATTAGTCTTTTACTAATTTCATTTCTTTCACTAAATGGCCTGCACCTGCAAATTTGTCAACGATAAATAAGACATATCGAATGTCAACCGCAATGTTTCTACATTGCTCCACATCGTAGTTAATATCACTCATCGTTCCTTCCCAGTTTCTGTCAAAATTAAGTCCAATCAACTCTCCTTTTCCATTTATTACTGGGCTTCCAGAGTTTCCTCCAGTAGTATGATTAGAAGCCGTAAAACAAACATGCATATATCCATCATCGTCAGCATATTGTCCATAGTCTTTCTTTTCAATTAAGTCAACCAATTTCTCAGGTAAATCAAAATCGACATGTTCGGGGTTATATTTTTCTAAAATCCCTTCAGTGTCAGTAAAGTAATCATATTTTACAGCATCTCTTGGTTTGTAATTATCTACTTGCCCATAAGCTAATCTCAAAGTTGAATTGGCATCTGGATAATACTTTCCTGGAACAAAATCTCTTAATCCTTTCACATAAATTTTACTCAAAGAATCTATCTCATTATTCAATCTCGAATACTCGGGTCTAATAGCGTCATTGTATATCTGAAAGAACTGAGTCATCATTTGATAAGCCATATCTTTTTTTAGTTTTTTAGCACTTGAACTTGAAAAGTTGTTTAACATGGCCAATAGCTTTTCTTTAGAATTAAAGAGCGATTTTTGATATATTTTTTGATAAAAGGCAGCATCATTCGATCCAATTTTACTGTAAAAATTGGGAACAAATTTGGAATCTAAATCAGCTTTATATTTTGCCAATAGCGCAATAGCCAATTCTAAATCAGTATCCGAATCATAATCTTTAAAGTGTTTTTCTACGCTCTTTTTTAATGCATCAATTTTCTCTTGACTAACATCTTCTGCTTCTAAAACTCCTCTAAAGGCTGCTGCAATCGAGAATAATTCTATTTTACGGTAAGGAATTTCAATAAAATAGCTCCTTGCAATGGCATAAGGCTCTATTGTTTTGTATCGATGTCTAAATTGATTCATTAAATCCTCAAAAGAGGTATTGCCAGCTGTTGCTTCCATAAAGGCTTTCTCTTGCTCTCTTTTCTTGTCAATTGCACCTGCTTTTTCCAAACCATTGTTTTCTCCTATCCATTTTTTCCAATAATTGGCAATGCTTGCATATTTTGAAGCATACTGAATTCGAACTTTAGCATCTGCCTTCATGTGCTTATCCATAATATCCAAAGCGATTCTTCTAATTTCAATTTGTTTTGGATTGATTTCATTTTTAATTTGAGAGATGGCATAACTGGTTAAATACTCTTGAGTTCTACCTGGAAAACCAAAAACCATTGTAAAATCTCCTTTTCGAATGCCATTCATAGAAATGGGTAAAAAGTTTCTAGGTTTAAATGGCACATTGTCTTCGCTATATTCAGCAGGTTTATTGTCTTTGTTGGCATAAATTCGAAACATGGAAAAATCTCCTGTATGCCTAGGCCACATCCAGTTATCTGTATCGCCGCCAAATTTTCCAATAGAAGAAGGAGGTGCACCCACTAAACGGATGTCTTTAAAAGTTTCAGTAATGAACATGTAGTATTCATTTCCATAAAAGAAAGGTTTTACGTAGGCCTCATAATGAGTTCCCTCTGTTGCTTCTTTCGTAAGTATTTTAATTTTCTCGGAAATCATTTTTTGTTGGTCAGCATCAGTCATGGTTGGTTCTATGCCTTCTAAAACAACATCAGTTACATCTTCCATACGCACAATAAAAGTGGCAGTTAATCCTGGGTTTTGCAATTCCTCTTTGTTGGTCATCGCCCAATATCCATTAGTCAGGTAATCGTTTTCAACAGAGCTATGCGACTGAATTTGTCCATATCCACAATGGTGATTGGTTAAAATTAATCCCTGATCTGAAATCACTTCGCCAGTGCAAAAACCTCCAAATGAAACAATAGCATCCTTTAAGCTCGACTGATTAACACTGTAAATATCTTCTGCAGATAATTTTAAACCCATGCTTTGCATATCGCTCTCATTCAAACTTTTGAGCAACATAGGCAACCACATGCCTTCTTTGGCAATGCTTATGGAAATACTAAAAACTGAGATTAAAACAAGGGAAATAATTTTCTTCATAATGTAAATTTTAAGATTAGCGAAGCTACTCAATAAGCTTATAGATTAAAAATATTATTAATCGTTATTTAACAAAATTTCATCCGGTTTTGATTTAAATTTTTTATTACGGAATTTGCGAATTAGTGGAAGCGCTATTGGTATTGTCAAATAGCACAATCCTGAATACAGAGAAAAGGTTCCCCCTCCTATCATTACTACTAATATAGAAACACAGGCAGTTAAGATTAAGTAGAAATAGGCCCAAATAAACCCTTTTGTATCAAAAATTTCTATTGCATTTAATTCAAGTAATTCTTTTTTCTTTAGAGCATTTATATGCATTAAACCAATAATCAAGTAAATAAAAAACAAACCCAAGCCAAAACGCACCATCAAATCTGCCCATTGTTCAGCATCCATATTGGCCATTATGGTTTTATCCCTTGCAAGAATTAAAGCTGGTGAGCTAAAGTCAAAATACATAAGCAGGTTTATAAGTATTACGGAACCTAAAAAAGAGAATAAATACTTGAGTGGATAGATGTAAAACAAAAGAACAAACAAGAATAAAAAATTAAGTGATTTTGTGACATTGTCCTGCAAACCATAATGCTTAAAAAAATTATTGTGGTTATTCCAAATCCCAAAAAGCAGTAAAACACAAGCAACAAAACCAACAAACTCGTACATAGAGGCTTGAAGCTCTACATAGGATTTAGGAACTTGCGAAGCAATAACCAATAAGGTTATGGCAAAACCAAAAACCGTATCAGTCAAGTTTTCTATCCGGCTTGCATTTAATCCGCGATACCTAAAACCGCTTTTAGAGTATTTCTGATGCTTGTTTATTAAATCCCTTATCATTTCTACGTATTTTACATTTCAATAATACTGATAATCATTTAATCTCCCATTTAAAAATTGGATTCTATGTCATGAATCGAAGATAACTCAGAGATTGTGTTACGCTGTCGAAACTTTATACTGTATAGAATTGTATATAATATTGGGCTAAATAGAAAAAAATATAGAAATTGCAGGAATTAATTTAAGCAGTAGTATCAAGATTTAAAGTCCAAGAGCTTTGAACTATAGATGAATAAAAGCATTGTAATTCCACAAATGAAAAACATAAGATACCTAATAATTCTACTTGTTTCGAGTGTTATCGTCTTGTCATTTTCATCATATAAGAAAGTAGTCAAAACCAAGTTTACTGTAATCTTAGATGCTGGCCATGGTGGTAATGATTTTGGCTCAAAATCAGATTGGATTTCTGAAAAAGACATCAATTTAAAAATTGTTCAAGAGTTAAGAAGCTTAGACAAAAACCCAAACATCCAACTTGTTTATACCAGACTTAATGAGCAAGATATTTCTATCTCAGAAAGGGCTGAAATGGTAGCAATGAACCATGCTGATTTATTGATTTCAATTCATAGTAACTTTTCAGAACAGCTATCAATACCACAAGATTTCAAAATTTTAGTTTCGAAAGATTCTAGCGATGTTAAATCTAAAAAGTACGCTAATATTCTTGCTGAAAGTATTAAAAAGATGAGCTTACAGACAAAAGTCAATTTTATGGAAAGTCCAACTTTATTATTAAAAAAATCAGGAGTACCCAGCCTGATGATAGAATTGCGCATTCGAGAAACAGAAGCCGATATAAAAACTCAGACAAATTCAAAAGCAATAAAAAAAATTGCAAAATCAATCTATTCAGGAATAGAAGCTATACAAAATGACCATTGATTTAAAGCTATGAAACAACTTATAACATTCACATTTTTACTAGTCTCTTTATGTGTATCAGCACAAAACATCAAAGAAGAATTATACAATTTGCCCGATGTTCAGTTTACGAAAATTAACACGCCAGAAGGTTATGAAGCTGCTTATGAGTTAAAGATTAAGCTATTGGTGAATAAAAAAATTCTTAAAATTTCTGTCACCACAAATGTTGGTTAAATTGGGCAAATAAAAATAACAATCTGGATTATTATATGACAAACAAACCTTCAAACACAAAACTCTATACCCAAATTGTAGATTTGTTACAATCTGCAAGAAATAAGGTAGTGCGTACTATCAACCAAACCATGGTAACGACTTACTTTGAAATTGGGAGAATGATTGTAGAGGAAGAGCAAGATGGCAAGGACAGAGCTGAATATGGAAAGAAAGTCATAAAAGAACTCTCAAAGGTATTGACTAAAGAGTTTGGCAAAGGTTTTTCAGAAAGAAATGTTGAACAGATGAGACAATTTTATATTGTTTATTCAAAACCGCAAACACTGTCTGCGGTATTCAAAAACAAATCGCAGACGTCGTCTGCTATTTCTGAAAATAACATTTCCGAAACATCAGCTCGGAGTTTTAATTTGACTTGGTCGCATTATTTAAAGCTAATGCGAATTGACAATAAGAATGAACGCATGTTTTATGAGATTGAATCTTTAAAAAACAATTGGAGAACTAAAACATCAAGATCTTGGACAGATGCAGATGTACGTCAACTATTACGACAGAGAAATAAAATTGACAGATGAAAATAATACAATCGGAATAATTCTTTGCCAAAATAAAAGGGAATCTGTTGTGGAATACACCCTGCCCGAAAATAATGAGCAAATTTTTGCGAGTAAATATCAGACAATTTTACCAAGTAGAGAAGAGTTGAAAAGATTAATAAACGAAATGAAAAGTTGAGTTAATAAGCTATGAAACAAATTATAACATTCACATTTTTACTGATCACTTTATGTGCATCAGCACAAAACATCAAAGAAGAATTATACAATTTGCCCGATGTTCAGTTTACGAAAATTAACACGCCAGAAGCTTATGAAGCTGCTTATGAGTTAAAGATTAAGCAGCCCATCGATCATAAAAATCCAAGTTTGGGATATTTCTACCAACGGGTGTTTTTAAGCCATGTAGGATTCGACAAAGCAACGGTAATGGTAACTAATGGATACGCCAAAACGAGAAACAGCATAACAGAACCTGCTGCATTGTTAAATGCCAATCAACTCAATATTGAACATCGCTATTTTGGAAAAAGTGTTCCTGATTCTATCGATTATACTTATCTAAATTTAGAGCAAGTAGCAGCCGATTTGCATCACATCAACGAACTTTTTAGAAACATATACAAAGGGAAATGGCTAAGCACAGGTATAAGCAAAGGTGGGCAAACCACGATTTTTTACCGCTATTTTTACCCCAAAGATGTGGACGTTAGCATACCTTATGTCGCTCCAATCAACGATGGATTAGAAGATACTAGAATTTACACTTTCCTAGATACCGTAGGCTCTGATGAATGTAGAACTAAATTAAAAAACATACAAAAAAGATTACTTTCTGAAAGAGAAGAAGTTTTACCCTTAATGCGATGGTTTACTTACGGTGCTCAATTGCATTTTACATATTTAGAGTTTGAGCAAGCCTTTGAATATGCGGTTTTAGAATTTCCTTTTTCTTTTTGGCAATGGGGTTCCAACTGCGATTCGATTCCAGATGTCAATGCGCCGATTGAAGATTTATTATACTACTTTGTAGGAGTTTCTGGAATTGATTTTTTTGCCGACAAAAGCATGGAAGATTTTGCTTCACATTATTATCAAGCTGGAGCTCAGATGGGTTATTATGCTTATGATATTTCAGAATTTAAAGATTTGATTAAAGCCCTGCCCAATGACAAAAATCCATCTGCGATTTTTATGCCCAATAAAATGCCTATTCATTTTAATAACGATGTTGTTGTAAAAGCCAAAGCTTGGATGCAGAAAAATGGGAATCATTTCATCCACATCAATGGCAATTCAGACACTTGGTCGGCAACCGCATTACGACCTGTAAAAGGCTTGGATGCCGAGTGGTTCTTTTTAGCCGGTAAAGATCATGGAGCTGCTCGCATTAAAAACATGAGCAAAGAAGAGCGAACAAGAATGGTGGATGCATTGGAGCGTTGGTTGAATCTTGAGATTGAGTAATCATGAAATTAATCTTTGTTTACAATGCCAAATCAGACCTCTTAAATTCCACTATAGGGTTTGCACATAAGATCATTAGCCCTTCCACCTACTCTTGTGATTTGTGTAGCCTAACACATGGCAATTTTGGCGAACGAAAAAATTGGAAAGACTTTGTAAAAGAATCTGAAACGGAGATGAGTTTCTTACACATTGATGAATTTGAAAAGCAATTTAACACCACTTTTAAGTACCCTGTTATTTTATCCAATTCTGATGGTAAACTCGAAACAATATTGAGCTCAGAAAGTATTTCTGAAATAATAGATTCAGCCGAATTGATAAATCGATTGAAGGAAAATTTGGGCCACAAATGAGTTTGATGAAGTGGTGATTTACTAAATCGGGGAATATTATTTTCTAATTGAATATCAGCTTGTTGAAAAAAAATGATATTTATAATCTGTAGCCATACTTTAGATCTGGGCAAAAGAGTTTAACCAACAAATTTATTATAAAAAAAGGCAAAAATGTATTTTACTTTGTCAAGTATTATGTTTCGTTTACTTGACAAATAATCAAAAAATTGTACTTTTGTTTTTCTATGAAAGTAGCTCGAAAATTAGAAACGCAGATTAACAAGTTAAAAGAAGGTACAACATTTAAGTACCAACAACTTTCTATTGAGGCTAACGAATATTGTGCAGCAGCGAAGGCAATTGAGCGTTTAATTGAGAAAGAAATCATCAAAAGAGTTTCCACAGGTGTATTTTACAAACCTAAACAAACCATATTTGGAGAGTTACAACCTAATGAGGAAGAGCTGTTGAAACCCTATTTGTTCCAAAACAACAAAAGAATTGCATACATCACTGGAATTTCTTTATACAACAGAATGGGTTTAACAACTCAAGTACCAAGAAATATAAAAATTGCAAGTAGAGATAAACGAATAACTGTAGCAATTGGAAATATTAAAGGAAATCCAGTAAAAAGTTATGTAGATGTGACAGATAAAAATTATACTCTGTTAGAAATTTTGGATGCTCTCAAAGATTTTAAAAAAATACCAGATTTAAATAAAAAATCAGGAATAAAAATCATTTCGAACCGACTAAAAAATTTAAACTCAAAAGAGATTAAACAGCTCATTGAATGTGCTTTGTCATATCCACCTAGAGTAAGAGCTTTTTTGGGTGCTTTGTTAGAAAAAATAGATTTTTCCATAGAACTGCAAACATTAAAAAAGAGTCTAAATCCACTTTCTGAATATAATTGCGGAATTGATAAAAAAACACTACCAACAATAATCAATTGGAATATTAAATGAAGCTACACGAAAACAAAGAACTATTCCAAGATGCTATAACTGCAACTTCTCAACAAAAAGGAATTCCGGAAATCTATATCGAAAAAGATTATTGGGTAACATTGGCTTTGCACGCTATCTTCAACAATGAAATTGGGAAAGAAACTGTCTTTAAAGGAGGTACAGCATTATCAAAATGCAACCAGCTAATCGACCGATTTTCAGAAGATATTGATTTAGTAGTTTTAAGAAAAGATGGAGAGACAAACAATCAGCTTAAATCTAAAATTAAAAAGGTTTTAAAATGTGTTTCTAAAGTTATTCCAGAAATAGCCATTGACGGAATAACTCACAAAATGGGAATGATACGTAAAACTGCTCACAGCTATGAAAAGCGTTTTAATGGAGATTTTGGACAAGTAAGAGACACCATCATTGTAGAATCTACTTGGCTTGGGCATTTTGAGCCATATACAACAGGAACAGTATCGACTTACATTTATGAAATGATGTTGAAGACTAACCAACAAAATGTGATTAAAGAATATGGAATGAGCCCTTTTGATGTTTTGATATTACGTGCAGAAAGAACATTTTGTGAAAAGTTGATGAGTTTAGTTCGTTTTTCTCAAACGGAAGACCCAATAACCGATTTGAGCAATAAGATTAGGTACACTTATGATATTCATATGCTATTAAAAGACGCTGAACTAAACACATTTTTTAATTCAAAAAAGTTTGATGCAATGCTTTTAAAGGTTGCTAATGATGATGTGATAAGTTTTAAAAATAAAAATGGTTGGCTATCGAACCATCCAACTACCACAATATTATTTTCAGAAACCGAAAAGACTTGGAATCAAATTAAAGTCACTTATGAAACCAGTTTTAAAGAATTAGTTTTTGGAGAATTCCCATCAGAGAATGAAATAATGAATACAATAAAAAGAATTGCTGAAAGATTAAAAACAATTGAGTGGAATATAGAAACGGAAAAATAGCCAAGGCCAAAAGACATACACATTGCCAAGCTGCACCATCCAAAGCGATTAGCAATACAAAAAATAAGCACAACACATTCAAGAAATCACAAAAACAGACTCAAACTTTTGCAACCAAAACAACATGAATATTCAAAGATTCAGGGATTCTTTCCCTATGCAATCAAGTCAAAGTGTAAATTTGCCCCATGGATTTTAAACTCGTTTCGGATTATAAACCAACAGGTGACCAACCACAGGCCATAAAACAATTGGTTGATGGATTAAACGATGGAGTTGTCGCTCAAACCCTGCTTGGTGTAACCGGCTCAGGTAAAACATTTACCATTGCAAATGTAATTCAAGAAACAGGGCGGCCGACTTTGGTCTTGAGTCATAATAAGACTTTAGCAGCTCAATTGTATGGCGAGTTTAAGCAGTTTTTCCCCGACAATGCAGTCGAATATTTCGTTTCTTATTACGATTATTATCAACCTGAAGCCTATATGCCAGGTTCTGATACTTACATCGAAAAGGATTTAGGAATAAATGATGAAATTGAAAAATTACGATTAAGCGCAACTTCAGCTTTGCTTTCTGGTAGAAGAGATGTCATTGTGGTTTCTTCTGTTTCTTGTATTTATGGAATTTCCAATCCTTTAGATTTTAAAGAGAACATTACAAAAATTTCAAAATTTCAGAAAATCAGTCGCAATAAGTTACTGCATCAATTTGTCAGTGCATTGTATGCCAGAACCATGGGCGAATTTAAACGCGGAACTTTTCGAGTTAAAGGAGATACCGTTGACTTATACCCTGCTTACGCTGACATCGCTTATCGCATCAGTTTTTTTGGTGATGAAATCGAAGACATTCGCTCTTTTGATCCTTTAAATGGAAATACCATAGAGCGTTTTGACAATTTGAACATCTACCCAGCCAATATCTTTGTGACCACTCAAGATCGAATGAATGAAGCCGTTTGGGAAATTCAACAAGACATGGTTAAACAAGTTGAATATTTCAAAGAAATTGGAAAACCATTAGAAGCTAAAAGACTAGAAGAACGGACACTTTATGATTTAGAAATGATGAAAGAGTTGGGCTATTGTTCAGGTATCGAGAATTACTCTCGCTATTTTGATGCACGCCAACCAGGCACTCGACCCTTTTGTTTAATCGACTATTTTCCAGATGATTATTTATTAGTGGTTGATGAAAGTCATGTTACGGTTTCTCAGGTAAACGCCATGTATGGTGGCGATAGAGCTCGAAAAATTAATTTAGTTGAATACGGTTTTCGTTTGCCAGCAGCCATGGACAATCGGCCATTAAAATTTGACGAATGGGAATCCTTGCGAAATCAAGCGATTTATGTCAGCGCAACTCCTGCCGATTATGAATTAAGAGAGTCAGAAGGCATTGTTGTAGAACAAGTTATTCGCCCTACAGGATTATTAGATCCTGTAATAGAAATTCGTCCTACCCAAAATCAAATCGATGATTTGATGGAGGAAATTGCTTTAAGAACAGATAAGAATGAACGAATACTTGTGACCACTTTAACAAAGCGAATGGCTGAGGAATTGACCAAGTATTTCATTAAAAACGCAATAAAAACAAGGTATATTCATTCGGATGTTGACACCTTAGAACGTGTAGAAATATTACGTGATTTGCGTTTAGGCACTTTTGATGTGTTGGTTGGGGTCAACTTATTAAGAGAGGGTTTAGATTTACCAGAAGTTTCTCTTGTTGCCGTAATGGACGCTGACAAAGAAGGTTTTTTACGTTCACATCGTTCACTTACACAAACAGCTGGTAGAGCAGCGAGAAACGTCAATGGTTTGGTGATTTTTTATGCAGATAAAATTACAGGCTCTATGCAAAAAACCATGGATGAAACAGACCGAAGAAGAGAAATTCAGATTGCATACAATACCAAACATGGCATAAAACCACAAGCTTTGATTAAAAAACATGATTCCATATTGAAGCAAACCAAAGTAGCTGATGGATCGAATGCACCTAGAAAATATGAGTTGGATCAAGAGCAAACCTCAATAGCTGCTGAAAGAAACAACAAATACCTAAAAAAGGACGAAGTAGAAAAGGCCATTCTTCGCACTCGAAAGGAAATGGAACAAGCGGCCAAAGAACTCGACTTTATTGAAGCTGCACGATTGCGAGATGAAATGTTTGAATTGGAGAAATTGAGAAAATAGTGATATCTCAATAATCTGATTGCAGAGTGCATTCAAAAAAACTCCAATTGTATTCGTAAATACCAACTAACTTATAGCACACTAAAATTCAATCCTTATTTTATTTGGTAATCACCAAAGGAAGGGTTTGTATTTGCTTTCCCGAACCAACCGAAACAAAGTAAGTGCCTGCTGGCAAATCTAAATTAAACTGCACTAAGCTTTGTTTTCCCTGATTGCTCTGCTGTAACAATTTCCCATGAGTAGAATAAATTTTAATTTGCTGGTGTTGAATTCCTTCTTTAAAAGCAATTGTAAACTGCCCATTTGTTGGATTTGGATAAAATCTAAAATGCTCTCCCACCACTTCATTTTCATCTATTTCGGTTGTATTATCTTTAAGCACAAGCAAATAATCTTCCACTTCTCCAAAGGCATTTCCGCAAGGTTCAGGGTCATTCCAATAGCTTAATCGAACACGCATGGCAACAGTGTCTCCAACAGCAATAGTTGAAGGAACGGTAAAACTATTGATTACACCTGCTCCTGAGTTGGGTTTAAAAAATATCCTTTCTTGATCTTCAAAATCTTTATTGCCATTATAGTCAATCCATGCTCCAAAATCATTGGAACCCCAACTTGTGCTTGCAGTCACCTGAATAGAATAAGTAGAATCTTTATAAAGGGTTAACAATGGATTACTGTAGAGTGTATAACTATTGTTAGCAGAAAAGTTATTTATATTTTCAATACTCACCCTATTTATATAAAGATTACCTGAACTATTATTCCCTACGCCTAAGCAATGTTTAAAGTCTTTAACTTCATACATAAATTTATATGTCTCTGTCGTATCTTGATTTGCTCCAACCGCAAACACTTTAAAATACATTCTAGTACCTGATACAAAATTGGGTAATGCTTGGCTGGAAACCCATTCTGAGCCCTGTGTGTTCGTCATTGGAATTGTATTTCCAAAAACAGCAGTATCTTTTGACCATGCTAAATAAACGGAGCTTAAAGTTCCGGTGTAGTTAATAATCGAACTTACAAATTGATTTACCGATTCTTTGGGTGTGCTTTCAGTTGGCTTATCGCTAATTTGAGTATAGACAATTGAAGGATAATTGGCTCTTCCAACAAGGCTAGCTTCCCATAATCCTCTACCCCAAGTCGCTGTTCGGATGGTATTAGAACCATAATTAATTTCCAATTCTCGAGCATCCATATTGGGCAAACCAGTGTTGTATAAGCTCCAAGAATTACCACTTAAAGGTTTGGTATATACACCTATTTCTGCACCCAAATAAATAGTGCTTGAACTACTATGGTCTATCACAACTGAAGAAATTGGCATATTGCCCAGATTGTAGGTTATGTTTTGCCAAGTTTGACCTCCGTTCGTGGTCATATAAACTTTTTTTCCATCATTTTGGTAACGACCATATACGACAAAAATATTGTCATCGTCTTTCGGGTTAAAACTTATATCGCGGATGCTGTAACTGGGAAGTCCAGCTTTTATGCTTGTAAAAGTTACTCCTCCATCAGTTGACTTTTCGATAAATTCGTTTCTAGCAACTACAATAATGTTGGAATTATTTTCAGCAATGGCAGCAACTTGAATATCTCCAGAAAAGTTGGGTTGTCCAATGTAAGTATGGCTTATGCCAAAATCATCAGTTCGGTAAATAGAATCTCTAAAATCATAAAAACGCATGTGATTGTTTGGGTCATAAGCTAAAGGTGCAACCCAATAACCACCCGAAACTCCAATAGGATTTGCACCACTTAAATTAGAGCCTCCATTGCTTGTTCTAGTTCGACTTCCAAATTGATAACTCGAAATCATCCAATCGTCATTTAAAGGATGTATGATTCCCTCCATACCATCGCCACCTGTGTATTCTATCCAGCCTTTTTCTGTTCTAATGCTAGAGCCATTATCTTGCGATCCTGAAATTGTTCGTTCGTGATTGGATTGACTTAGTCCTAAACAATACGCTTCTCTTGTGCCAACTCCTTGGGTTAAAATTGTCCATGTGCTGCCATTGTCTGCGCTTTTACAAACAAAACCATCAGTAGAAACATAAAAAACCCCATTCACACATTTTGCGTTTCGCATGTCGGCATGAATATAATTGGTGCTTGTAGCGAAGCTTGTAGCATGGCTGCTTTTGTTACCATTTGTATTTCCCAATGACCAACGCGTTCTGTTAGAAAAGGTTTTTCCGCCATTTAAACTTGCTTCTAAATCGACATAGCCATAAATCATAACGGAAGTATCTATATCATTCACTGCAAAAGCCTCACAGGATTCGTTGGGGTTTGATAAAAAACGAAATGTTTGTCCATTGTCGATAGACTTCCAAACCCCATTTTGTGAGGCGTAATACAAGCAAGAAGCACAATCATTGCTTACAGAAAGCCTCACACTTCTTCGGTTGTTATTTCCTTCAATACCATTTATAGCCGAAAAACTAACTCCTAAATCACTAGATCGATAAATGCGATCGTGGTCGCTACTCCAATAATACGTATCATAAAAATAAATTATGCTGTCATTACTCGGATGAAATGTGATTTGAGTCACGTCGAGCGAAGTTTGAGTTTTTGCCCACGATTGTAAATTATCAGTAGAGCGATATATGCCTTCACTTGTGCCTACAAAAATTAAATCTTTAATTCTAGGATGATATTTTATATCGTAAATCTGAAAATCTGAACCTAAGCCCCCGCGATAAATATTGGATGGATTGAAATTGCTTAATGACCAGGTGCTTCCTCCATCTGTACTTCTATAAATTCCATGCGAAGTGGTATTTCTAGCATTTTGAACATTGATGAGAATCGAATCGGAATTGGTGGGAGAAACGGCAAAAACATTTACCCCAGTAGCTGGTAAAAAATCTGTTGTAACCGTCCAGCTTTGGCCCTCATCATTGCTTTTCCAAAAACCTCCGCTCCTACTGCTAACATAGATAATGCTAGAATCCAAAGGAGAAACATAAAGGTCTTCCATTCTTCCTAAACCAGTTGAATAATGACCTGTAATGCTATCAATAGTATAAGGCCCTAAACTTAGCCAGGTAGAACTAGCTTTTAATCCGCTTTGTTGCTTGTTCTTTAAAAATGTTTGAAATTCTTTTTCAACAAATAAAGGGTCAACCTTACTGCGATCCCCACTTGGATAATACTTGTATTCATTTGCTTCTTTCCATCGCATATAGGGTTTATACCCTGAACCTTTTGCATATTTATCAATGCTGTTAAAATAGCGTTCAGCTACTTCAACTACTTCATAAAAATTATATGAATTGTCGCTTTGCATCGCTTTATACAAGCTTTTTAAATCAGCATTATCGCTTTGAGCAACAAGGCTTTTCGAAATAATTATAATTGCAATTAAAATTAATTTTTTCATTATCTCTAAGGTAAATAAAGTGGTTCTTTAATTAGAATTTCGTTAATTAATTGAAAATATGCTTGGTTGTTTTTATGAAAATAAAGTATCGCTCCGTTGGGTTCATTTTTGTCTATTTTAGGAAGTGGCTTAATTCCAAGCCGAATCTGATTTAAACTTATATTCAAAAAATTACCTTTCGATAAAACAGTATATTGTGCTCCAGTCATCTTAATGCTATCTAGCTTTACCCCATCTAAACTTTTGGCATTAAAAACTATATTTAAATAAAACCTTGCTTGCATATTGGGCAATCCTGGCACTTCTTTTTGAATGTAGGCTTGTTCAATTTTTAATTCAGAATTAGAATCTGCTACACTTATTTTACTTGATTTACAGGAAGTAAATGCAAGCATAAAAACAACTAAATAAGTAGCGAAAATTCTTAAATTCATAAAAATCAAAATTACGGAATACCTAATGATTTGTCAGGGATTAGCTCATTACACGTTTTGAGCTACATGCCAAGCACTCGTCCATGCTGCCTGAAAATTAAAACCACCAGTTAAAGCATCCACATTCATTACTTCGCCACAAAAAAACAAACCATCTACCAATTTGCTCTCCATGGTTTTCATGTTAATCTCTTTTAAATCTATGCCACCAGCTGTTACAAACTCTTCTTTAAATGTCGTTTTGCCATTGGCCTCATAGATGTCTTTTGTTAGGCAACTCTCAATTCTGTCCAACTCGTTTTTAGACAAATCACCCCAATTTTTACCTGAATATACCTCAGCTCTATCTAATAAATATTGCCAAAAACGATTGGGAAATTCAGCAGGTTTAGTGTTGATTAACTTTTTAGCTGCTTGGTTTTTTCTCACATCAGCAAGGAAGTCCTCCGTGTTTTCTAACCAGCTAATTTGAAATTTGAATTGATAGCTTTTTTGGTATAATTCGATTGCAGCTCTTGCAGAAAGTTTTAGTATTGCTGGTCCACTCATACCCCAGTGAGTAAACAACACAGGGCCGTATTCACTATACTTAGTGCCCAATATTTGAACTTCGGCATCCAAAGCCAATCCCATTAATTCATTGCTTTTAGACTGGGGGAGATTAAATGTAAAAAGCGAAGGAATTGGTTTTTCAATTTGATGTCCCAATTGGCTTATCAAACTATAATGACTCAATTTAGGATTACCTCCAACCGCAACAACAACATGGTCTGCATTTAATTTCGAATCATCGTCTAAAATGACAGTAAACCGAGTCTCTTTTTGAATTTCTTTAACATTCGATTTCAAGCGAACCTCAATACCTAAATCTTTTACTGCTTGCATAAAGCAATCGATAATGGTTTCTGAACGATCACTTACTGGAAACATTCTGCCATCCTCTTCGATTTTAAGCTCCACATTTCTTTTGGCAAACCATTCGATAACATCGCCAGTAGAAAAACGATGAAATGCACCCAACATTTCTTTTTCCCCACGAGGATAAAATTTACTCAAGTCTTTGGGTTCAAAACAAGCATGAGTTACATTGCAACGGCCACCTCCGCTAATTCTAACTTTGGCCAAAAGCTGATTGCTTTTTTCTAATATAATTACCTGATAATCTGGATGACTTTCTGCGATATTAATTGCAGCAAAAAAACCAGATGCACCACCGCCAATTATTAGAATTTCTTTTCTCATTTTACAAATAAAGGTTTTTATCTCTTTTGCAGCTAAAAGATTCCGATGGCTTTTAATATATTTACGAACCGAAAAAATACCAATTGAAAAACATTTTATTTCTTTTCTTAATACTATTTTCAGGCATAACCTACTCTCAAGAGCAAGAGTATAACTCTTTTGAGCTAGATTTTCCAGACTTTGTAATTGAAGGAATAGAATATGAAATTATAGTAAACGCTGATTTTTTCGAAAGCAAAACAGTTCCTGCGAAACTTAATGGTAATGAAGAAATTCAATTGGAATTTGAACAAGGAAAGGCCATTATAACAGGTCAATTTAAAGAATCTGGTATATTTCAAATAGCAATAGCCGATCAATTATTTGAAAAAGAAGTAAATCCCATTCACCTTTGGATGTCAATTATTCCACCTTTGCTGGCCATCGTTTTAGCATTGTTAATTCGCGAAGTGGTCAGTTCTTTATTGCTCGGAATATTTGTTGGAGCCCTAATTATACAACTCTATACGCATGGAATGTGGGGAATACTCTATGGGTTTATGGCCATGATAGACACATATATTTTAGGTGCTATCAATGATTCTGGGCATATTTCCATTATAATTTTTTCTACACTAATAGGTGGAATGGTCAGTGTGATTTCCAAAAATGGTGGAATGCAGGGCGTTGTCAATCGCATTTCTAAATATGCAAAAAATGCGCAATCTGGTCAATTTGCAACCTGGTTTTTGGGCATTGCTATTTTCTTTGATGATTATGCCAATACTTTAATTGTTGGGAATACCATGCGACCTATCACTGACAAGCTTCGAATTTCGAGAGAAAAATTAGCTTATTTGGTAGATTCTACAGCTGCTCCGGTCGCTTCCATAGCATTTGTAACCACTTGGATTGGTGCCGAATTAGGTTATATAGAAAGTGGAATTTCTTCCATAGTAGGGTTAGACGAAGGAGTTTACGCAACATTTGTCAATTCTTTAGCTTACTCATTTTATCCCATTTTAGCATTAATTTTTATGCTGATTCTTATCTGGAAACAAAAAGATTTTGGCCCCATGTATTCAGCTGAAATAATAGCTAGGCAAGGCGAAATACAAACGACCTCAGCAAAAGAATCAGATGAGTTGAGCGAAGAGTTTTCTGCCAAAAAAGGAATTAAAATAAAATCTTACAATGCTGTTATTCCTGTTTTAATCGTTGTAGTGGGCACCATTTCGGGTTTACTTTATACTGGTTGGGATGCAAGCATTTGGAGTGACACTAGCTTTTCTTTTACGAGAAAATTATCCTCTACCATAGGAAACGCTGACTCTTATCAAGCATTGTTGTGGTCATCTGCAGCTGGATTAATTGCTGCAATTGCATTAAGTATTTTTCAAAAAATATTATCCCTATCAACTGCCATTGAAACTTCCATACAAGGGTTTAAAACCATGTTGTCGGCTGTCATCATATTAGTGTTGGCTTGGTCGCTTGCAGGAGTTATAGAAAACATGCACACCGCTGATTTATTAACTTCTTTACTTTCTGACAACATCAGCCCTTATTTTATACCAGCCATTACTTTTTTGCTTGCAGTTGTTGTTGCATTTTCCACTGGCTCATCATGGGGAACGATGGCAATACTTTATCCCTTGATGCTTCCAGCCTCATGGGAAATTTGCACCGCAAGTGGAATGGACTATCTAGAAACACTTTCAATTTTTCACAATGTTGTTTCTTGTGTATTAGCCGGTGCAGTTTTAGGAGATCATTGCTCACCAATCTCAGATACTACTATTCTTAGTTCATTGGCTAGTTCTTGCAATCACATCGACCATGTAAGAACACAAATGCCTTATGCCCTTACAGTCGGTTTGGTAGCTATTGTTTTCGGTACAATTCCATCAGCTTTTGGAATTCCACTGTGGATTTGTATGCCAATTGGAATAAGTGTCTTATATTTAATCGTTCATTTTAAAGGAAAAAGTACAGATTCTAACATAATTTGAAAAATCAACATTTAAAGCTTTATTTATTTTTAACTGGATTAGCAATTTTACTGATATTGCCTGCAACTACTTTGGCTCAGGTTTTCAATTATAAAACGGATTTTGAGTCTGTACTAAAGCGAACAAAAGACAGCACTGATGCGCTATTTTATCAAAACTTAGCAAAGCGCTTCGATAAAAATGACAGCAGTTTAAGCGATTTCGAAATTTTAGCTTTATTGATAAATTATACTTCGAATAAAAACTACACTCCTTACAAGGTTATCAACCAAGAAGATAGAATTAAAAAGAAACTAAGTGTATTCCAATTTGATGAAGCCATTCGAATTAGCGATTCGGTTTTAAGCTTTCATCCTTACAATCAGATGATTCTATTTCAAAAATCTTATGCCTTTTTTAAACTCGAGCAAATAGATAGTGCGAATTTTTATAAGTATAAATTTAACCGCATTATGGATGCGATGGCAATCAGTGGCTCAGGCACTTTCGATGATGCCATTTTTTCTTTGGGTAGCAAAGATTCCGAAAATTACATTTATAAGAGATTGGCCAAACAAATTATGCAAATTGGCTCGAGTGTAGATTCTAGTGGCAATTTTATAGACGTTATACAAATTACAGATCATCAAAAAGATACAAGTATTTTATACTTTCAAATCCAACATGCCATCAACAAACTGATAGATACTAAAGATGAGAGCCCAGAATAAGTGTTATTTTATTAGTGATTCTAGTTGTTTTCTGGGTAAAAGAAGTAAGAAGTAAATTTTACCAACCCCTCTTTATTGTTTAGTTCATTTTGCTTTTAAAATTTCATTTTTGAATTTTTGCTAACGGTTGCGTGTATGAAACGTTAGGCATTCCGAAGCGGAAATCTATCAAGTTACAACTACTTTTGACACGAGCTGTGCCGCTCGATAAACCACTGTCTGCCAAATGTTTTATACACGTTGTTGTATGCCCGTGCTTTCTTTTCGTCCGTGCGGTTGGGCAGCCATACTCTTTGGCAAGTTTTGGTTTATGCGGCTGGTTTGAGCGACTTGCCAATGTGTATGGATGCGAAGGGTTGGCATTATTAGTTCCACAAGTTCATTATCATTTGTTTAATAGTTCCATTCTCTAATTTCAGTCCAAGGGGTTTTGAAATATCTTGTCCCTGTGACAAATGCAAAGAAGTATTGTAAATAATTCCCAATAAGAAATAAGTATCAGGTATCTGAACTCCTATGTTTTGTGCAAAATGAAGTTTGTTTTTCGTACCGTTATTTTCTTCTATAAACTTCCTTTTGTTTTCATCATCAGGAATTTTGTCATAAACCAATTGTTCAATTCGATTTCTAACTCCAAAACAAATAGCAAGCGGGTCGAATGTTTCATCATCAAATAAATATCGTCTCACTTCTCTAAATATCTTTTTGAAGAATTTTTCAGGCGTTCCCCAATCTGGGTTCAGTTTCAGAGCTTTGAATTCTTCTGTTATATCAATCTCTCCTGAGTTTGGATGAAAGTGAAAATAATGTGCATCTACAGTGTCTTTGATGGTTTCATCTTCACGGTTGTAAATAATATTCAGAATATTTTGATTGGACTTTACCTTGATGTCCTTTATGTAGCAAACTTTAATTTTATTGTCGTTGAAGCAGAAATGATTAAAAAACAAAGGGTCTAAATGTGTGAGTAGAATTGGAAAAATTCTCCTTTTCTGACCTTTCATCTCTTCAATAAAGGTTGAGATGTAGTATTGAAAAGTTATCAGGTTAGCATCATCCATGTAGTCGAATATTTCGTCAATAACAAGGATACAATCTTTCTTTTTAAAGCTATTTTTGGTCTTTAAAAGCAGAGCCATGAAGGTCAAAATATCTCTTTGCCCATTTGAAATTTCATGCGCCTTTGGCCAATTAACCACAAGGCTGTTTCCTTCAGCCTTCGGTTTAATATCGAATCTTTCCTTTACAGGATTGTAGTTGGCTATTGTCTCGGTGTAATGCTGCTTTTTATCTAAGAAGTAAAGGTATTTACAAGCTTTTTTAAAGTCAGCACCCATTTCATTTCTAACTGTGATTAACTGCCATGCGGTTAAGTAATAATCCACTTCGTCATTCAAAACTTCAAAGCCGAAGGATTGAATTATCGAAGCAAATTTTGAAAATTCTTCATGTACTTTAAGCTCATCAAGCAGATCATCTTCAATCCATGTTTTTATCTGATACCCTGTTCCTTCTCGATTATTAATTTGCTCAATAACTGTTTCTATTAGCCTTTTAAAAGCCTTAAGATCAAATCTTGAAAAATCAATTTTGTTTTCAACAGTATTGATGAATTTACCTGAATTGAATAAGCTGGAAATATTGGTAAGTATTTTATTTCCATTCGTTCCAAAATTAGCCTTTAGAGTTGCTGAGTGGTAAGCAAAATCGACCTTTGGTGGGATTGTTTGAATCAAGGTCGTACGGACAATGTCTAAAGTTGTTCTTGTAAAAGGCGGACGACCTGGAATTGTTTGAATAACAGATTTTGGTTCTGTCTGGTTTTTAATAACAACCACATCGAACATATCATTGATTGTGTTTTGATTATCGTCAGCGATTAACTCTGTGCCATTGGAAAGTATGATTTTTAATTGAGGTCTGTTAGTGGTTATTTTGTTGTAGTACTCTTTGTCACCCAACTCAATTTTATCCCTTTTTAGGCGGTCAAAAGCAAGGGCAAAGGAACTTTTACCAAAACCATTAGGTGCTACAAGAATATTCGGTTTGTTGGGATGCAAATCGAGATTGAAAGACTTACTGCCCATACCTTTTACATTCGTTATTTCTATTTGGTTAATATTCATTCAATTGCAGCTTTAAGCCTTTTCATATTCTACCAAAGGCTCAGCAGCCATACTTAAATTTTCTTCTTCCTCTTTTTCCACGCCCCAAACCTTTGCAATCCTATCCTTAATCTTCTGCTCAAAAATTTCAATAAGCTGCTTGTTGGCATTGACCAATGCCTGCTCTTTTTCAATTTGTGCTACGATTTGAAGTTGAGTTTCGGCATCTGGAAGCGGTATTGGAAAGGCTCTAAGATTTTTAAGACTTACAAAAGACTGTGCTCCGCCTGCTGAAACATTTGCTACATAAGTTTGAGCATTTTGAGATTGGAGATAATAAAGAATGAATTTTTGTTCTGCTTTCCCTTGTGGTTTAATTAGTCCAACGTTTTTGATGCTAAAAACTCTTTTATCGTCTATTAAGCAGCTCATACCTCTGTTGGCTCCTATCATTGAAAAAATGATGTCACCAAACTCAACATTAGAACGCTTGATGATTTTTTCATGGTCTTCTTGTGAGATATAATTCACATTATCGAAAGACAGGCCTTCTTTTGTAATATTCTTCTGGGTTATAAATGGAATGCCACCCTCTTGAACATACTTTGGTGAATCGTGTGTTCCGTCTCGAACATCACAAATTGAGTTTAACTCCACCATCTCCCAATCCGGGTCAATGTCTATTTTGGGTTTGTAGTTGGTCACTACCGCTTTGGCTCCATTTATTATTTTTTGGTAGCCTTCTATTTCGGCTACAATTTCTTCCTGAATGGATAAGGGGGGAAGGGGGATTTTTACCTTTTCAAGGTTCTTACGACTAATTCTGCTTCTACTTGAGCCTGTCAAATATGGCGCTATATAGTCATAATACTTGTCTGACTTTGTGTAATACACAAATAGATTTGGAAGTATTTTCTTTTGATTGAATCTAATAATTGAGCAATCAACAGCGGTAATCATTTTTATATTTAGGTTTGGAACAAGACAGGCTCTGCCAACAGGGTCTGGCAATCTCGAAACAAGAACATCATTAGGAAAAATTTCTGTGCAATTCAACCTTTTGAAAGTATCTTCATCTATAAATCTGGCTTTATCATCTTTATCCTTATACTCGCCAATACCAACGTTTCCCGTTTGAATTAATCTAATTCCCGATTCCGATTGGTCTTTACTTTCAATCCAATCTCCGTCTTTAATTAAGTCAACAAGTTCTCCAATTTCTTTCCACTCAAAAGTGCTTTCCTTGTCTATTGTTATTTTATATCTATCCCCACTCAAATTGTAATCGACACTTGCTGATATCTCAGTTCTTAAAACTGTATGAGCAATCAATGAATCAGGTATTTCTCCTGTCGCTGCAAATTCATGGGTTAGCGCAATCGCCTCTTCCAATTGGCTGCCTTTTACGGCTGTTCGCTGTGCCCCCAAATTGTAGCCGTCATTGGCAATTTTTACAAACAGGATTTCCTTGTGTTTCTTGGCAATAGCTTTGTCCATCAATAAAATGGATGTTTTTACACCACTATATGGGTTAAACACACCTGCGGGCAAACTCACCACGGCATAGAGATAATTGTCCACCAACATTTTGCGCAGTTCTTTGTAAGCTTTTCCGCTTTGGAAAATCACACCTTCGGGCACAATGATGCCTGCTTTGCCTTTGGGGTTTAAGTGTTCGGCTATGTAGTCCACAAACAGCACTTCCGAGCGGTTGCTGTTAATGGTAAATTTCTTGTGTGGCCGTATGCCGCCTTTCGGACTCATAAATGGTGGGTTGGCCAACACCACATCAAAGTTTTCATTCCAACGTTCTTCGCTACTTAGCGTATCGTATTCGTTAATGTGTGGGTCAGAGAACCCATGCAGGTATAAATTCACCAAGCTCAGTCGAACCATGTCGGGCGAAATGTCGTACCCTGCAAAATTCTGAATCAGCTTTTTGCGGTCGTCAGGGGTGAGTTGGTCGCCTAAATTGTTGAAAGGCTTTTTTTCGAGTTTGTTATACTCGTAAATATTCAAACCTTCTTTGTTGGCTTTGGTATGCTTGAGCAGAATATGCTTGTAAACCGAAATCAAAAATCCCGCAGTTCCGCAAGCAGGGTCGAGAATGGTTTCACCTTTGTCAGGGTCAATAATCGCCACCAAAAAGTCAATAACGTGTCTGGGTGTTCTAAACTGTCCCGCATCTCCTTGCGAACCCATCACCGAAAGCAGGTATTCAAAAGCATCACCCAATTTTTCGCTGTGGGTGTATTCAAATTCGCCAATGGTTTTCAAAAACAGTTTCAGCGTTTCAGGATCACGATAGGGCAAATAGGCATTATTGAAAATATCCCGAAACAGTTGCGGAATGTTCGGGTTTTTCTCCATGCTTTCAATGGCTTCGGAATACAAACGAAGCATTTCGGCAGCCGTTACTTTGGTATCAAATAGTTTGTCCCAAGCGTATTTTTCATAACCACCCGAAAAGAACTTTGCCGAACCGCCCAATTCAATGGCTTCTTTGTCCATGTCGTCCATGAACTTGTAAATCAAACCAATGGTAATTTGCTCTATCTGTGCCTTTGGGTCAGGTAGTTTACCTACCAAAATATCTCGGCAGTCATCTATTCTTTTCTTTGTTTGTGTATCTAACATATTTGTTTTGTATCTATTGTGGAAACGCAATGCGTTTCGTCTTTACAGCGTCTTTACCGTAATTTGTCTGTTGTCCAATTACGGGGATTATTAATAATGTATTCTGAAATTCTATGAAATGATTTATCATTTCGGATAACATGGTCGTGGTATCGTGGTTGCCATGCGAAATCGGGATTTATCAATCGGGCATTTTTTGTTACCCCAATTTTAAAACCCCTAATAATGGATGCCAAATTTTTGGATTGGGGTCCGAATTTGTTTTTTGGATTATCGTTGGTAGAGGCGCAATGCATTGCGCCTCTACGTTGCGTATCCAAATGCGTATCCCGTTTCGTATTGTATTCATTTTCCCCAATTCCAATTATTGCATGAAAATGATTTGGCATAACCACAAATTCACCCATTTCCAAATTCATATCAGGTCGCATTTCGAATGTTTTCAACCATTCCGTTTCCACAATTACCCCAATTGGTGTTAAAGAGAAACATGGCAATGCGTCTTTATCACCCACCACATCACCAAAAAAACATTCGCGATTTTGGGTGCAAATGGTCACAAAATAGGATGCATTCGATCCATAATCCCAATTTTTCAATCGGGTTGATTCTATGCGGTATTTATTTTGAAACCTATCAGACATCAGGCGGCAAATCTTTCGAGGTTCACGTAATCTTTAATGTAAACCGGAATTACTTCACGGTATTTTGCTGCCACTTCTTTGAATTGTGAAATGGTAAGCGTTGGGTGTGTTTGCAAGGCATGGAAATCTTTAGAAGAAATGATTTTCCGAATGTCTTGGTCAACAATGTAGGCTTTGAAAAAGTATTTTAATGCTCTCAAATTCACATCTTCTTCGGGTGGATAAATGGAAATGAATTTGTCGAATTCTTCTTCAAGCAATTCATCCTTTGATTTAAATTTTGGAATGATACCAAAAACCTTCTCCACCACTTCACGGATAGAAACTTTGCGGTCAATCTTGGCAGCCTTTCTCAGTTTATCAAGATTGAAATATTCTTCGGGTTTATCGAAAATCTCCTGCTGAATATGGCTGATAACATGTTCCCAATTTCCGAGTTCCACATTTTTCTTGATGATGTCGTCCATTTTGATGCGGTCTTCAAATTTCTTGAACAACATGCGGTCAATCTTCATCCCTTCATACCCGATTTGTTGTTCATTCAAAGTCAGTAAAGGGTCAGGTTGAAAAGTGGTGTATTTGTCAAGGTCAACACCACCGCCACCACCTTCACCGCTTCCTTTCTTTGGTTTAGGAAGTTTGAGTTTTTCATCATAGTCGAATTTCTCTTCAAAATATTCGCAGTTGGCAAAGAAGTCGAAAAGTTTGAATATTTCCTTTTCGTGTCGTTGTGTTTCTTCTTCGTTCAGTTCGTTTTTGAAGGTGTATTCAAAAGTGTTTTTTCTTGTGCCTCTTCCTTTTATCTGCACAAAATCCGCTGGACTAAAAATCGGTCGCATCATGCAGATGTTCAATAAATCAGGGCAATCATAACCTGTGGTCATCATGCCAACCGTAACGCAAACTCTTGTCTTACACGATTTGTAACCTTCTAACCAAGTAGTTTTTCCGCTCAGGTTGTTATTGGTAAAGTTGATAGTCATTTGTTGAGCATCTCCAACCTGAGAAGTTACCTGAACCGCAAAATCAGAGTTGTATTTGTTCGGGAAAAGTTGCTCTGCAAATTCATTGAGCATTTCAGTTAGCTTGCGAGCATGATTCTGGCTTACCGCAAAAATGATAGTCTTGCCAATTTCATTGGTAATCGGGTCACGCAAGGCGTTTTCTAAAAAGGTCTGGCAAAAAACACTGTTTGTCTTTTCAGAAAAGAATTTCTTTTCAAAATCACGGGAAACAAAGGTTTCTGTTTCTTCTCCTTCTTCTGTTGGTACAACAACTGCATATCCTTCATCAGAAAGCAGTTGCGTGGTAATTTCAGTTCGGGCATCTAAAACTTTTGGATTGATGAGATAACCGTCTTTCACTCCATCCAAAAGCGAATATCGAAAAGTTGGGTCGCCACCTTCACAACCGAAGGTTGAGTAGGTATCCCGCAACATTCTTCGTTCAATTTCTCTTGGGTCGTTTTCTTTTACCTTTTCAGGGTCAACGCCTTTTAAGTAATCTCTTGGTGTGGCTGTTAAGCCTAATTTGTAGCCATGGAAATATTCAAAAACGGCTCTTGCGTTTCCTGAAATAGAGCGATGGCTCTCGTCCGAAATAATCAAGTCAAAATCCGTTGGCGAAAAATCGTAGCGGTATTTGTCATTGAACATCAGCGATTGAATGGTAGTGACCACTATATCTGCTTTGTGCCAATCACTTCGGTGTTCTTTGTAAATAAAAGTGCTGTAATCAGGTTTGAGATATTGTGTGAATGCTTTCCAAGCTTGGTCTTCCAATTCCAAACGGTCAACTAAAAACAAAACTCGTCTTGCGTTTTGAGTTCTTAGGAATAATCGAATAACAGCAGCAGCAGTCAAGGTTTTTCCCGTTCCTGTTGCCATTTCAAACAAAAAGCGGTCTTTGCCAAAGGCAACTGCTTTCTGTAAATGTTCAATGGCACTTAATTGATAATGGCGTAGAAATCTAAGTCCGTTTGTCCAAATAAAATCTTTGCTTGCTTCAATGCTTCCTTGCCATTCAGGTCGCTCTGCATAGTCAGGCATTTGGATAGAAGCGATATAGTCAATCGCTACTTTTTCGCTTGCCAAAGCATTTCGGTCAGGATTCCATGCTTTAATTGCACCGATTTCGTTTGGTGAAGGAAACTTGTATATCGGTTTCGGATTTCCTTTGGTTACATCCCAAAAATAATGGACGATTCCATTCGATAAAATCACGTATTGAGCACCAACTGTCTTAGCGTATTTTCTTGCTTGTTCCTTGGCTACAAGAGGATGAAGGCTTTCCTTTTTAGCTTCTAAAACACAAATCGGTTTATTGTTGCTATCAACCAACAGAAAGTCAAGCGAACCATTTTTTGTCTTTTCATAGTCGTTTCCCCAAGCGTCAATTTCCTTTTGGGAAATCTTCACATGGTTTTCAAGCAGAATGTTTGCTTTTCCTTCCTCATTGTCAAAGAATCTCCATCCCGCTTCTTCGAGCAGTTGGTTTATTTTAATTCTTGCATGAGCTTCATTTTTCATTCTTCAATTTCTTATTTGTCAGCGTTGGCAAAAAATAGCTCTTTTGGTTTTTTCAGCGTTTGCCCGTGTGTCGGCAAAAACCAAATGTGCTATTTGTGCGGTCGGCTTTTTCAGCATGGCATGCAACACCCGAATAAAGCGAAAGGTACGTTTATTCACCTTATGTTAGAATGTTTTATTTCGCTCCCAAATATAATGTATCTAGCGGATTTTTAATGCCTAACTGTTAATTTATTGCAACATGAGTATAAATTTGGGTTTAACAAAAATAAAAGCCCCACTTAAAAAAGTGAGGCTTCAACTATTTTGTTTTTGTAATCCTTAGTTCTGAAATGCTTCATGCACTTCTTTCAGTATTTTAAATGCTCCTGCTGTAGTTGCAGATTCAGCATAAGTTCTTAAAACTGGCTCTGTTCCCGATGGGCGTATCATCACCCATTCTTCATTATCGAAATAGTATTTATAACCATCTATGGTTTCTACTTTCTGTACTTTATAAGATCCAAAAGAAGTGTATTTCCCATCAGCACAATTTTGCATGATTCTCAATTTATCTACTTCTTTTAAGTGCAAATCAATTCGTTCAAACTTAAATGAACCTACCATTTTATACACTTCGTCAATTAAGTCTTCTAATGATTTGCCAGATTTTACCATGTATTCCCAAATGGTTAAGCCCATCCAAATTCCATCTCTTTCTGGAATGTGACCTTTGATTGCAATTCCTCCAGATTCTTCGCCGCCTAACAACACATCTTCATTCACCATATAACCGGCTATATGCTTAAACCCAATTTGTACTGTTTTGATATCTAAACCTAGAATATCACATAATTTTTTAATCTTTGGTGATACAGAGAAGGCAGCAACAACTTTTCCTGTCATTTTCTTTTCTTCTACCAAGTATTTAATCAACAACAAAATGATGTGATGCGAATCTATAAATTCACCTTTAGAGTTATACAATCCGATACGATCGGCATCGCCGTCAACTGCCAAACCACAATTGATTTCACCATTCGACAATTGTATCATTTCTGAAAACTCCATTAAGTTTCGGTGAATTGGCTCAGGTGCTTGTCCATCAAAACCTGGGTTATGCTCTGCATGCATAAATGCAATGTCTGGCATTAATCTTCTCATTACATCTTGACCTGCTCCATACATGGCATCAAATGCAAAATTCATTTTTGAATTGCGAATGGCTTCCATATCAAAGTTGGCTTCTACATGGTCAAAATACATGGTTTCTAAATCAACATATTCCACTTTTCCTTTGCTTACCAATTCTTCAAAATTGATTGTCTCTAAATCAAAGGTGTTTTCATCGGGAATTAAATCTTCTACTTCTTGAACTTCTTGAGGTAAAAGTGGCCCACCAAAGTGACCCTTTAGTTTAAAACCATTGTAAGACGGTGGATTATGAGAAGCTGTAATGACAACTCCCAAGGAAGCTTTTTGTCTTAATGCCCCTAAAGATACCATCGGAGTTGAAACTGGCCCTTTAGCTATAAAAACTTTTACACCTGAATCAGCTAATACTTTAGCGGCGGTTTCTGCAAACAACTCACCTGCAAATCGGCAATCGTGACCGATAACAACTGAAGGGTTTTCAAAATTTGCTTTCAGCCAAATGGCTGTTCCAGAAGAAACTCTAGCTACATTATCTACCGTGTAATCTTTCGCGATTATGGCTCTCCAGCCATCTGTTCCAAACTTTATTTTCGACATATCTATCTGTTTTTTAAGGTCGCCAAAATTAAAGAATTTAACTAAAAGAATTTGAATTGCATTTGGAGAGAAATGTGATTGGGATTATTAATCTATTTAAAATTTAATAAGACGCTCAACCCTTAACTAATTCTACAATATCTAACTTGATAATTTCCCAATCTTTGTTTTTTAAACAGTTTGGTGTAAAATCGTGTTCTGCAACAGAAAAATCAACCATTTGCTTTAAAACTTCTTCTTTAGAACTTCCATAAGGATTCCTTTTTAAGTAGAAACTAATCAACTCATCAAGTGAATAAGTTTCTAATAATTCATGAACATCCCAAAAATCTTTCTTCCTCCCACCTCGGGTTATTACTTCAAATTTCATTGCAGCAACTTCTTCAATACTTGAAAAACGAATATTCTGTTTTACAAGACAAGGAAAAACGAATTGATCTGTATAATACAAGTCTAGTTTAATTAAATCATTTTTACTATTGCCGATAAAAAATGGTTTGCCAAAGCCTACAGGACCGAAATAATTAGATTCTACAATAGGAAATGTATCAATTAAAATCTTTTCTAGTTCTTCAAAATCAAGACTCCCATATTCCAAGTCTGTAAATAAATCGATATCAACTGATTCCCTATGACCTAACTGCAAACTCAATGAAGTACCTCCAACAATTCTAAAAGAATTAAAGGCTTCAATAGTCATTAGTTTTTTAAGGATTTCCAAAAGTAAATCCGAAACAGTGTCTAGGTATAATCTCATTTTTGTTTTATTATAAGTTATAGTCTAGTATGTTTTTTTCAAGTGAAGGTAGAATGCTATTGCGAATCATTTTTACTTCTTTTGCAATCGTTGTTTTACCATAAAAAGAAATTATTTCATTTATTTCATTTTCATTTCCTCGTTCTAAAATTCTTTTAATAACTGCTCTTTTATTCTTATTCCAATCGATTTTATCTATGGTTGTATCCCAAAAAATCGCTTTTCTAAAGTTATTGATATTCGGAGTTTTTTTAATTTCAAGTTCAGCTGCTTTTTTTACGTCAAAACTGGCTTGAAGCATCATAAAGTAATCTTCATCTACATTAAATTGCTTGGCTAATTTTATGGAAAGCTTAGGGTTTATTGCTCTTCTTTTATTAAGAATAGCGCTTATCGTTTGCTTATGTTCATCTATCCTTTCAGCTAGTTGAGATGATTTTAGTCCTTGTTTTTTTATTTCCCTTCTTAAAATAGCACCTGGATGTACTCCTTTTATCTTAGTTAAATTTGGAAGCATGTTTTTGAATTTTATTCAAAGGTAACAAAGTTAAACTAGTAAACATATCTGTTTACTAATAGAATTAAGTTTTCAATTCATAATTCGCCGCTTATTCAACTCTCTTCGGTATTCACTAGCATATTGGTTATGCTGTCTCAGTGTTTTTGAGAAATGGTGATATCCAGAAAAATCTGCTTTAGCACACATGAAAATAAAATTGTGCCTTTCATAGTTTAATACTGCATCAATTGAGGATATTTCGGGCAAACAAATTGGCCCAGGTGGTAATCCGGCAAACTTATAGGTATTGTATCTCGAATTTGTTTCCTTATGTACATTCAAAACCCTGCGGATACTAAAATCGCCAATGGCATAAACCAAGGTTGGGTCAGACTCTAAGCGCATCCCTTTTTGCAAACGATTGATGTATAATCCGGCAACTTTTGGCCTTTCATCAGGGTATTGACTTTGCTCAGCTTGCACAATTGAGGCTAAAATAGAAACTTCAGATTGACTCAAATTGAGCTTTCTTGCTTTTGCAATGCGATCTTCATTCCAGAAGCGTTTGTATTCGGCTGCCATTCTTTGCACAAACTCTTCGGCACTGGTGTTCCAATAAAGCTCATAGGTGTTTGGGATAAAGAGCGTTAAAAATGTTTTTCGATTAAATCCATATTTACTTGCCGTATTCTCATCCGTAATCAACTGATACAAAGAAGCAGAGTCGGCTTCAATCTGAGCTCCTATTTTTCCTGCCAAATCTCGGTATTTGCGTATGGTATTAAAAGTGACTTGAACAGGTATTTGCTTGCCAGAACGCAATAGGTTCACCAATGAATTATTGCTCATGCCTGATTTTAATTCATATTTCCCAGGCTTAACGGTTTTATACTCTTTTTGATTAGCCACCCATACAAAGGAAGTTGTATCTTTCAAAATCCCTTCAGAGAAAAGATGATTGACTAAATCACTTCGATTCCAATCGGAATGAACATATAAAAAACCAGTTTTACTTTTAAGCGTGACAGCAGATTTATAAATTTTGCCATAATATTGAAAAACGATGGCCAAACACAGTATAAAAGCTACTGCAAATAGCAACAAACCAATCTTTAAGCCTTTTTTCTTTTTTTTTGCCATGCGAGTTTCGAAAAAACAAAAGTAACAAAAGCGATTATCCCCCAATATCTCTTTCTAAAAAAGCAAGTATTTTTGACAAAATTACTTTTATGAGAATCGACATCATTTCTGTTGTACCCGAATTACTCGAAGGTCCATTTTCAGCTTCTATACTTCAACGTGCACAAGAAAAAGGTTTGGCCGAGGTTATTGTTCATAATTTGAGAGATTACAGCATACAAAAACAAAAATCGGTTGACGACTATGCTTTTGGCGGTGGTGCTGGTATGGTTTTAAGCATAGAACCTATTGATCGCTGCATTAAAGCTTTAAAAGCTGAGCGAAATTATGACGAAGTGATTTACATGAGCCCTGATGGCGATCAGTTTTCGCAAGCGATGGCAAATAATTTATCTTTAAAGCAAAACTTAATTTTATTGGCTGGCCATTATAAAGGAGTGGACGAGCGGGTCAGAGAGCACCTTATAACAAAAGAAATTTCTATAGGTGACTATGTGCTTTCAGGTGGTGAACTTGCTGCTGCAGTAATTGCCGATGCAGTCATTCGATTAATACCCGGAGTGCTTAATGATGAAACTTCTGCATTGTCAGACTCTTTTCAAGATCATTTGTTGGCACCACCAGTTTACACTCGACCAGCTGAATATAATGGTTGGGAAGTGCCTGATTTATTGCGCTCTGGAAATTTAAAAGCCATAGACATTTGGCGTCATGAACAAAGCATAGAACGCACAAAAAACAAGCGACCAGATTTGTATAAAAAATATTCAAATTAAGCACTTGTTTTTTATAGAATAAACACTACTTTTGCCTTCCCTTTTTGGAAAGGATATATTTTTAAGAAAATGGACGCAATAAAATTCGTAGAGCAAGACTTCATAGAAGCAAAAGAATTACCTGATTTTGGTGCAGGAGATACTGTAGCAGTAGCTTATAAAATTAAGGAAGGTAATAAAGAAAGAATTCAGATTTTTCAAGGAACTGTAATTCAAAGAAGAAACACAGGTGTTAATGAAACATTTACTGTAAGAAAAGTTTCTGGCGGTATGGGTGTTGAAAGAGTTTTTCCAGTTACATCACCTGCAATTGACCACATAAAAGTGATCAAGAGTGGTTCTGTAAGAAGAGCTAGAATTTTCTACTTGAGAGATAGAACAGGTAAATCTGCTCGTATTAAAGAAAGAATTTTTGTAAAAAAATAAGTGTTACAAATTAGATTAAAAAAATCCTTCAACTATTGTTGAGGGATTTTTTTTGCTTTCTTTTTTAGGCAGTTTAAAATTCTAATGTCAATTGACCCGTTTTCTTAATTTCCACTACATCAAGATTAGATAACGTAATGCCCAATAATCTTATGCCCTTTGCTGGGTATTCAGGTGTCTTTAGCAGTTCAAGTGTTGTTTGCCAAATGAGGTCTTCCTTATCTGTATAATGAGCTAATGATTTAGATCTCGTTTTTTGTTCAAAATCAAAATACTTTATTTTTAAAGTAATGGTTTTTCCTTTTCTACCGGTTTTTCTTATGCGCTTTATTAAGCTTATCAATATGTTTTCCAAGGCGTTTTCCCATTGACTCAATTCAGTTAGATTTTCAGAAAAGGTATTCTCTGCTCCTATTGACTTGCGAATTCTAGTTGCACTCACTACTCGTTGGTCGTTTGCCGATACCATATTGAAATAATGCTTTCCAGCTTTTCCAAAATTCCGAATTAGTGCTTCTTTTCCAAAACTCAATAAATCTGAACCCTTAAACAATCCCATTTCGTGCATTTTTTTGGTTGTAACTTTTCCAATACCATGAAACTTTTCAACCTTCAGCTCATTTAAAAATGTCAGTGCATCATCTGGTAAAATCACGCTTAAACCGTCAGGTTTATCAATATCGGAAGCTGTTTTGGCTAAAAACTTATTAAATGAAACCCCTGCAGAAGCCGTTAAGCCAATTTCAGATTTGATGTCATGCCGTATCATCATGGCTACTTTGATTGCCGATTTCAATTCTTTTTTATTGTAGGTCACATCTAAATAAGCCTCATCTAAAGAAAGCGGTTCAACTAAATCTGTATAACGCTTAAAAATATCCATGATTTGATTAGAGACTTCCTTGTAACGATCAAAACGAGGATACACAAAAATTAAATCAGGGCAACGCCTTGCAGCTATGCTAGATGCCAATGCCGAATGAACTCCAAATTTTCGAGCCAAATAACTTGCAGCAGCCACTACTCCTCGCTCTCTAGAACCACCAACTGCAACTGGTTTTCCCCTCAGTTCAGGACGATCTAATTGTTCTACAGATGCAAAAAAAGCATCCATATCTACGTGAATAATTTTACGAATAGATTCTAAGTGAGTCATTTATATTTTAGCAATTCAGTTTACTAATTTAAACTTGATTCGATACAATTCGTTAAATACTGTTAAATTTTAAACATATTAAAATAAATAGATGTCTATACATATATTTGTAACTATTAAATTAAAACTATGAAAAAAATTACAGGAACAATACTCGCCATGTCGATAAGCTTTTTAACAATGGCCACAAATGGCGAAAAGAAAGTTTACAAAGTAGATCAGAAAGTAAGCTCAGTTGAGTGGCTTGCAAAAAAAGTAACAGGCTCTCATGATGGGACTATTACTATTGAAAAAGGAGAAATTGAAGAAACGGATGGAATGATAACTGGTGGAATAATTCACATTGATATGAACGGAATTGTTGTTACCGATATCAAAGACAAAAGTACCAATGCAAAATTATTAGGTCATTTAATGTCAGATGATTTTTTTGGAGTTAAAGATTTCCCAAGTGCTAGTTTAAAAATTAACGACTCAAAGCAAATTGAAGGTAACAAGCATTTAATTATGGGCGATTTAACAATTAAAGGAAAAACCCACCCGATAGAGATTCCAACAACTCTATTAAAAGAAGATGGAAAACTTGTAGCCATTGGCGAAGCTACTGTAGATCGTACAAAATATGACATTAAGTATGGATCTGGTCAGTTTTTTGAAGGACTTGGAGACCGTATGATATATGATGAATTTACAGTAAAGTTTAAAGTTGGAGCTAAGTAAATCTAACTGAAATCCTTAGTTCGTTGAAGCCCGATTTATAGTCGGGCTTTTTTGTGTAGAAAAATTTGGGCACATCTAAAGTTTATTGCTCACATTTGCCTCATAATTCTTTGCATTGGAATCGATATCTTCGAATAAAATAATCAAATATCTGCTCAGGAAGGGGCCAATAAGGCTGAATATTTTAGCCATTATTGCTATTATATATGACTTCGGATTTGTACAAACAAATGAAATCGAGTTATTGCTTGACTGGGTTTACATCTCCACCCTTTCAACAGGAATTGTATTCACCATAGCTCGAGCTATACTCAAAGAGGTGAGACCAAGATTTAAAGTCATCATCTTTGATTTTCTCAGCATATTATTTTTCACTTTAGTATTGCTCGGCAGGTTCGAAACCACAGTTATTTATAAGTTAATTCACTTATTTTCAAGCTCGGGATGGCTTTATGCCGCTGTAGTTTTAGCTTTCTTTCGAGAATTGTCCAGTTTGAAATTAGATTGGAGCAAAACCTATTTAAACCCTGCTCAATTATTTATCCTTAGCTTCTTTGGCATTATACTTATCGGAAGCTTAATGTTGATGTTGCCCAATGCAACTTATGAAAAAATTAGTTTCATAGATGCTTTCTTCACTTCTACTAGTGCAGTCTGTGTAACAGGATTGATTGTGGTTGACACGGCTAGTTACTTCACTTTTTTTGGTCAGTTTATCATCATTGTATTAATTCAAATTGGCGGATTGGGCATCATGACCTTTGCTAGTTATTTTAGCTATTTTTTTAGAGGCGATACTTCCTACAAAAACCAATTAATCTTATCAGACATAACCACTTCTAACAAGTTGGGAGAAGTGTTTGGAACGCTAAAAAAAATCATTATTACCACCTTAAGTATTGAAATTTTTGGTGCTATTTTAATCTTTTGGAACATTGAAAACACACAACATGCTAGTTTTTTCGATCAACTCTTCTTTTCTATCTTCCACTCCATTTCAGCCTTTTGCAATGCAGGGTTTTCTACCTTATCTGAAGGTTTATTCGATGTTTCTTATCGTTTCAATTATCCATTTCAGCTCATAATTATTTTCCTATTTGTTATTGGTGGGCTTGGTTTCCCTATCGTTTTTAATTTGTTGAAATACTTAAAATATTTATTTTCTGAACGAATTATTCCCAAAATCACAAATCGAGAAAAACCCGGTCATGTAATCCCTTGGGTTATCAATTTAAACTCTCGTATTGTAATAATCACAACCTTAGTGTTGCTTTTTGGCTCTACAATAATTATATATCTTAACGAATTTGGAAATAGCCTTGCTGTGCATAATTCCTTTGGAAAAATGGTTACAGCTTTATTTACCGCTTCTACACCTAGAACAGCAGGCTTTCACACAGTTGATTTTGCAAACCTAAAATTTTCTACTATAATGCTCCTTTTCTTACTCATGTGGATAGGTGCTTCTCCGGCATCTACTGGAGGTGGTATTAAAACAAATACATTTGCCATTGCTACTTTAAATTTTTGGAGTATTGCTAGAGGTAAAGAACGCATAGAAATATTTAGAAGAGAAGTTGCCGACATTTCTGTTCGTCGATCTTATGCCATCATTTCCTTATCTTTAATTGTTATAGGTACTGGAGTCTTTCTGATCGCTTCGTTTGATAGCGATAAAGATTTGTTGAGCATCGCTTTTGAATGTTTTTCAGCTTATAGCACTGTTGGACTTAGTCTGGGAATAACCAGTAGTTTGAGCGTTGCAAGTAAATTTGTACTTATAGCAATCATGTTTATTGGTAGAGTTAGTATGCTTACTATCATGATAGCCATAATTAGAAAGGTAAAACACAAGAATTATAGATATTCTAAAGAAGAGATTTTAATCAATTAACGAATTATGAAATACATCATTTTTGGCTTAGGAAATTTTGGCTCATCATTGGGTCAAAAACTAACGGAACAAGGAAACGAAGTCATTGGAGTAGATAATGATATGGGTAAAGTAGATGCTTTGAAAGAAAAGATATCACACACCGTTTGCCTAGATTCTACCGATCAGTTTACTGTGTCAGGATTGCCATTGAAAGACACTGATGTAGTAATTGTAGCCATAGGAGAAGATCAAGGGGCAAACATTATGACCAGTGCAGTATTAAAAAACTTAAATGTAAAACGCCTTATTAGCCGAGCCATCACACCGCTACATGAAAATGTGTTGGAAGCTATGGGCATAGATGAAATTGTTCACCCCGAAGAAGAAACCGCAGAAAGATGGGCTAAAAAATTGTGTTTGAAAGGAGTTGTTGATTCTTTTGAATTAAGTGGTCAATACAGCATCGTTGAAGTTAGTGTTCCAGCAAAATACTTTGGGCAAACCCTACAAGAAATTGGTTTTAGAAGAACGCATAATCTAGTTGTTTTAACGACTATTAAAAGAAAAGAGGAAAAAAACATAATCGGAATCAATCGAGGAGTGAAACAAGTTCAAGGGGTTGCTTCTCCAAGAACCTTATTGGAAGAAGGCGACATTATGGTCATTTATGGAGATAATAAAGATATTAAGCGCTTGTTAAACGATAAGTAATTAAACCTTTTTTAAAAATTCAAACACCTTATTGACATGTTCTTCCCCTTCCATTAGGGCATCAAAAAAGTAGATAATTGTACCGCTTTCATCTACAACAAAAGTGATGCGCATTGGAATCAAACCAAAAAAGCTAGCTGCGCCAAATTGCTTTCTTACTTTCCCTCCAACATCGCTGAGTAATTCATAAGTCAAGTTGTATTTCTCAGAGAAATCAACATGCTTATGTACGCTATCACTGCTTATTCCTATAACCTGAAAACCTTTCTGTGCAAAATCTTCCTGCCATTCTTCAAAAGAGCAGGCTTGTTCTGTGCAAACTTTCGTGTTGTCTTTAGGGTAGAAATAAATAATCCTTTTTAATCCATCATCAGGGCTAATACGGATTAATTCCCCATGCTGATTGAGCAATTCAAAAGATGGGATTTTATCTCCAACAGAAAGTGTATTTTTAGGCATCATTGTAATTTCATTAAATGAACAAGTTTTTACCCTTTTTAGTTTTATTCTTGCTTTGCTTTAATACAAAAGCGCAAAACTTTGGTGGAGTTTCACCAAAATTACAATGGAAAGTTACAGAATCCAAATGGAGTAATATTATTTATAATCCTGAAAATGAAAAAATTGCATTTCAAGTTCAAGGAATTCTTTTACGCATGCAAAAACAGCATGTTAATATTGGCCCAAAGCGAAAAAAAATAAAATTAATCCTCCGTTCTCAAAATAGCGTTTCAAATGGATTTGTGAGTTTAGCACCATTTAAATCGGAGTTTTATCTGACACCAAATAGCGATAATTTTACTTTAGGCACTTTGAATTGGCCGTATTTATTAGCAACACATGAATACCAACATGTATTGCAATTTAGCAATACGCTTTACGGTATTAGTAGATTAGCTTTTTTCATTGGTGGTGAGTTAACTTGGGGTTCTCTCCAAACAATTATTACTCCCAATTGGTTTTTAGAAGGAGATGCCGTTCGTGCAGAAACGGAATATACTCAACAAGGAAGAGGAAGAGTCCCTGCTTTTTTAAACGGATATCGAGAATTAGCGTTTAAAAATACTTTTTACTCGTATCAAAAAGCGAGAAACGGCTCCTTAAAAGATGTAGTACCCAATCATTATCCTTTGGGTTATTTAATGGTGAAATACGGTAGGGATAATTATGGTGAAAATTTTTGGCCAACAGTTCTAAAACAAACTTCTCAGCTGAAAGGTCTGCTCTACCCTTTTTCAAGAGCATTAAAACGCAATTCAGGTTTAAAGGTAAAACGGTTTTATACTGCAAGCATGACTGACTATGCCAACCAATTACCTAGCGAACTACCCAACATCATATACCCTGATTTAATTCCAAAATCTAAAAAAGAAATTAGAGCAAATGCTACGTTTAGCAATTTTGCACTCGATGAAAAAAGTGGCTTGCAATACATCCATTATAGTTCTTTTGACAGAACCAATTATATTTATGAACTAGATTCTAATCTAGAAATCCAAAACAAGCATTTTTTAGCAATTCGCTTGAGCAATTATTTTGATGTATATAATCAAGAAATATTATATGCTGCCAAGTATGTTCATCCGCGTTGGAGTTTAGAAGACTATAACGACCTTGTAATTTATGATTTTAAAACAGGTAAAACCAGGCGACTAACCGTAGGTAAACGAATTTTTAGCCCTCAGTTTATCAATGATGGAAAAAGAATAATTGCTGTAAAAATTCAAAAATCGCATAGAGCTCACTTAATCATATATAACCGAGATGGCGATGTAATCCAACAATTTCCGAATCAGGAAAATTATTATTTCACATTCCCAAAACAATTGAATGACAGTTGTATTCTTGTTGGTTTAAGAGACACTTTGGGACAAACAAATCTTTCTATTTATAATATAAAAACCAATCATTACGAGCATCTTTTACCTTGGACTTTTCATCAGTATGGGATTCCCACATTTTCTAAAGAAAAAATCTATTATTCTGCGAGTTATGATGGAATTGATCATCTTTATTGCTATGATTTAAAAACCAAAACTCTAAGCCAAATCACGAGCGGAAAAACAAGCCAATACCAAGCGGTTTATAATCAAAAAAGCAATGAACTTTTCTTTCAGAATTATCAATTAAATGGGAGTTTTTTGTCAAAGTTAAACCTCGATACCATTACTCAAAATGCGTATAAAATTGAACCTTTAAAACATGTAATAAAAACCAGTTTTTCGGAGCAAAACACGATTCCTGCATTTAACAATTCTGACAGTTTGCTGGGGAAAAAGTACCACAAGGCCAAACATTTACTCAATTTACATTCTTGGTCTGCTCAATTTAACGATCCCAATTATGAGTTTGCCATTTATTCTGATGATGTACTCGGCACCTTATCTTCTAGCTTTGGAACTACTTATAATACCAATGAAAACGGTATGGGATACTTTGCAAGAATGACATATGCTCAATTCTACCCTATTTTTGATTTTGGGTTTTCTTCAACAAGAAGAAGTGCTTTAACAACTAGAAGCGAAAAGTTATATTGGGTTGAAAATGATTTTTTTAGTCAAGTTCAAATTCCATTTAATTTTTCGAGTAGAAGTTACACCAAAAAATTAAACATAGGAGCGGGATATCAATTTAGTAAAGTCAATTTTGACAAGGAGTCTCTTGCTAACCTTCAAATTCAGGCTATAAATATGGGTTATAAATTTGAAATAAAACGATTAAAAGCCAAAAAGAATATTTTTACTCATTTAGGTTTCTATTTCAACCTAAACTATGAATCAAGCATAGACGAAAATGAATTAAGCCAAATAAACCTAAAAAATTCAATTGCTTTACCTGGAATTTTCCAAAACCATAGTTTCATTTTAGATGCAGATTTCCAAAGCAAAAACAATCATTCGAATTACAATTTCGAAGATAATTTTAACTATGCTAGAGGAATTTCAGTATTGTATCAAGATCGAGTTTCAAGAGTGGGTTTTAATTATCATCTCCCTTTGTTTTATCCCGATAGAGGAGCTTTAGGTTTGGTGTATCTCTATCGTATTCGTATGAATTTATTTTACGATTATACCATCCTAAATGTGTACCAAAAGAATTACGGAGTCAATACTAGTGGAGCTGAGTTTATCTTTGATTTAAATTTATTTAACGCCTTTCCTGCAACAATTGGTTTGCGATATGGCTTTATTGTAGAAGGCGAAGAATACTTTAAAAACAATCAGTTTTTTGAAGTGTTTATTCCTGTTGCTCGGTTTTAGAATTACTTATAAACACTATTAACCAATTTTCACAAACGAAAGGAACTAAACCTAACAAGTTAAATATAGAATGAAATGAAAAAAGGTTTAGTCTATAAAAAAGATAAGCTAGCCGGATAAATTTGGGAAAATGACAATAACTACAAATCCCAATTAAACTACTCCGATTTAAAACAATCGGCTGTTACTCTTAGATCAATCCTTAGTAATCACCTTATACTCCAATTCATCCAGCAATTCATCAAAATATTGTTGAAACAAGATTAAATTTTCAGGTGCTTGATAGCGATTGACAATTATTTTTGCTTGGTCCTTTATTCTAAGCGATATAATGGTAGAAGGCAAGTCTGTAATGTTTTCTGAATCGTAGCTATTTTTTAGGTTCATAAAACCAATTTCTTTAGCTCTATTCAGCAATAAATCAATTTGCTCTTGATTCATGTGCGAACTAAATAGCCCCTCGCGCTTCACCCATCTTTGACCTAAATATTCTACATAGCCGCTTTTATAAATGCTTGCTGTATAAATAGGACAGCGGCCAAAACAAGCAGTGCGTTGTATTCTTGCAATTAAAGAATCTGGCAATTTTGCCAATTCTTTTTTAGCTAATAAATCACTCTGGGTTTCTGTTGTTGCTTCTTCTTCTAAAATCGTAGAATCATCTGCTTTTACTTTTTGAACAGCTTCTTCTTTAAATTTTGGTTCTGCCTTTTCTGCCGCTTCTTTTTTAGATTTGCAAGCAGCCAAACTGATTAGTGCAATAAATGAAAGGTAAAATAGCTTTTTCATAGTTTTTGTTTTGTATTGGAATTGCAATTAATCAGCCAAACGAAAATCAATGCTATTCATTATTTCTTTTTGGGAGCTTGATACCCTTTTTGTTTTGCCATTTCTTCTAATCGTTTTTGGAAACCAGATTTTTTCTTGGCTTGTGGCCGTTTTTTATTGGTTTCTATTTTCGCACGAATGGCATCTTCATTTATAAACATCTTGCGAATTAGCAAGGTTTGACCCATAGAAATAACGTTGGCTAGGAAATAATAATAACTCAAGCCTGCTGAATAACTGTTAAAGAAAAACAACATCATCACAGGCATCAAGTAAGTCATGATTTTCATTTGCTGAGCCATTGGTCCTTCACTTGCCGCACCCATGGTCATTGAGCTGTTCATTTTAGTATAAAAAGCTAATGAAATAGCCATTAGAATGGTAAATAAACTCACGTGATCTCCATAAAATGGGATAGAAAATCCTTCTGGAAAATTAAAGATGGAATCGTAAGAAGACAAATCATCTGCCCAGAGAAAACTCTCTTGCCTCAACTGTATAGAAGCTGGAAAAAATCGAAACATGGCAATTAAGATTGGCATCTGAATCAACATCGGAATACATCCACTCAATGGATTTACTCCGGTTTGTTTATACAAGCTCATCATGGCTTGTTGCTTTTTCATTGCATCATCTTTATACTTCTCGTTCAACTCGTTTATTTCTGGCTTTAAAACCCGCATTTTAGCACCAGATAAATATGTTTTGTAAGTTATAGGAGATAAAACAAGTTTTAATAAAATAGTTAGAATCAAGATTATGATTCCATAATTCATGTCAAAGCCATCTAAGAAATCAAAAACTGGAATTACAGCATACTTATTTACCCAACCAAAAATGCCCCAACCAAGGTTGATGATGTCATGCAATCCATTTTCATAGGTAGTCAGTAAATCATAATCGTTTGGTCCTAGATAAAGTGACATGCCAAAACTTTCAATCTCAGTACCAACAACAGGAATGGTTAAAGCCGTTGTCATTCGTTTTACATAATCGCTTGACGTTTCATCCGTTTCAGTTTGTGCAAATGCACGTGATTTGCTGAAGAAGTCATCGGCTATTATTGCTGAATTAAAAAACTGCTGCTTTAAAGAAACCCATTTAATCGAAGCTTCATACTCTTCTTTTTCATCGCTAGTTGCTGTTAAATCATCAACCTCATCGCCTTTATACATGTAAAATATCGTAGTTACTTCATGTTGGCTTTTTAAACTTTTTTCTTGATTAGGTGCATTCACCGACCAGTTTAAATACATCTCCCCAGTTCTGTTGTCCAGCACTTGGTTCATGCCAACTAGATTAACATCAAATTTCAATTGATAATCATCTCCTTTAATTTGATAGTTATATTCTAAGTATCTACCTGCTCCAGCATTTAATTTAAACGAAATACTTTTGCTGTCAGAGCCAGTAATTTTAATGTCTTGAGCATCTGTATCAAAAACCAATTCGTCGGTATAAATATTCTTACTGTCTTTGGTAAAGAAGTTTAGGTTAAATTGAGAGGTAGAATCAAATAAAACCAATTGCTTGCCTTCATAAGTCAGATAATCCAACAATTCAACTTTTTCTATTTTTCCACCAAGGGTATTAAAGGTTAAACGAAATTTATCCGTTTCTACTACAATGTGCTTGCCTTCCTTTTGAGCGGAACTTGCGAAAGCGCCGTAAATCTTATCTTTTTCTATCGATAATATAGAATCATTACCTGTTAATTCAGTGTAAACTGGGCTTTCAATTTTTACTTCTTCTGAATTTGTTTGTTCAACTTCTTGCTTTATTTCCTCAGCTGCTTTTTGATTTTGAACAAATGCTATTGAGTCTTGTCTTTTTTTAGCCGCTTCAATTTCCGCTTCACTTGGCGCATTTAAATAACTAAATCCTATAAAAATTGCTCCAATTAATAGTAAGCCAACTAGTGTATTTTTATCCATTCCTGTTTCTTCTTTCCTGCTATTATTTTTTATTCGATGCTTTTATAAAATCCACAAATAAAGGATGTGGATTTAATACGGTTGATTTATACTCTGGATGAAATTGAACGCCTACAAACCAAGGGTGGTTTTCTATTTCAACGATTTCTACCATTCCTCCTTCAGGGTTGCTTCCAACAGCATTCATTCCGGCCTTTTTAAAATCTTCGGTGTATTGATTGTTGAATTCAAAACGATGCCTATGCCTTTCAGATATCTTTGCTTTTCCATAAGCGGCATGAGCTTTTGATCCTGTGTCCAATACGCAATCATAAGCTCCTAAACGCATGGTTCCTCCTTTATCTGTTATTTCTTTTTGCTTTTCCATTAAGAAAATAACAGGGTCTTTCGTATTGACATCTATTTCTGTTGTATTTGCATCTGATAGATTCAATACATTCCTAGCAAATTCAATTACAGCGCACTGCATACCTAAGCAAATTCCAAAAAATGGAACTTTATTTTCTCTGGCATACTTAACTGCTGTTATTTTACCTTCTATGCCCCTTTCTCCAAAACCTGGAGCTACTAAAATCCCATCTAACTCCGATAAAATAGCTGATACATTCTCTTGATTCAAAGACTCAGAATGTATCCACTTAACATCAACCGCTAGGTGATTGGCTGCACCTGCGTGAATCAATGCTTCATTAATAGATATATAAGAGTCTTTTAATTCGATGTATTTTCCAACTAAGCCAATTTTTATGGTTTTACTTGGGTTCTTAATTCTTGAAACAAATTCTCTCCAAGGTTTTATTTCAGGTTCTTCTAACAAAGGCAAATTCAGTTTTCGCAGAACCACTTGATCCAATTTCTCCTTTTTCATAAGAATTGGAACTTCATAAATTGTTTCTACATTTTTAGATTCAATCACAGCATCAGAAGAAATATTGCAAAAAAGTGCGACTTTCCTTTTGATTTCATCATTGATTTCATGCTCTGTTCTCAACACCAATACATCTGCTTGCACACCACTTTCTAACAATTGCTTTACCGAATGTTGCGTTGGTTTTGTTTTCAATTCACCAGAAGAAGCTAAATAAGGAACTAAAGTTAAATGTATGACTATGCAATCTACTTCTGGATCCCACTTTAACTGCCTAACAGCTTCTATGTAAGGCAAAGATTCTATATCGCCTACTGTGCCTCCAATTTCTGTAATTACAATATCATAGTTGCCTGTTTTTTCAAGCAAGCGTATTCTGCGTTTTATCTCATCGGTTATGTGTGGGATAACCTGAACAGTTTTTCCTAAAAATGCACCTTCACGTTCTTTATTAATAACGTATTGGTAAATCCTTCCAGTAGTAACGTTATTTGCTTGAGAAGTCGGAGTGTCTAAATACCTTTCATAATGCCCTAAATCCAAGTCAGTTTCTGCTCCATCTTCTGTTACATAACATTCGCCATGTTCATATGGATTTAAAGTACCTGGGTCAACATTAATGTAAGGGTCTAGCTTTTGAATAGTTACAGAATAGCCCCTCGCTTGTAGCAATTTAGCTAAAGAAGCTGAAATAATACCCTTACCGAGTGAAGATGTTACACCACCGGTAACAAATACATATTTTGTCTTAGAATCTGGCATGAGAGGAAATACAGTTTTTTATTTAAACTGTCCGCAAAATTAAGATAAAAGCCCTACCTAAAAAACTTTAATCCTTGATTAATATTTTTAAAAAGTTAGATTAAGTCCTATGCTTGGAAGTATGGGTAATTGATTTACCCTTTCACTCGTTACTCGATTGACATAGAAGATATTATCGCGATTATAAACATTAGTAACACTTGCACTTGCTTCAAGTATGGAGTTTTCAGACAAGACAAACTTTTTAGTAACGGAGACATCAAAGCGATGATAAAAAGGCAATCGGCCTCCGTTTAATGAACCATATCGTATGCCTAAATCACCGTTTACTGTTGTATAGTCTTGGTTTATAGACCCACTCAAATCAAGGTTTTCATAAAATCCCGTTGTTTGGGTTAAAGGAAATCCTGAACCGATGTTCCACCGCGCATCAACTGTCCACAAATGATCTTCTCCAAAACTTTTAGAAGCTACGAAGTTTACATTGTGTCGTCTATCAAACAAAGGATAATAGGCTTGTGTGCCATCCCAACGTTCTACCTTAGATATGGAATAAACAAACCAAATACTTGTTTGCTTTTTTGTGTATTTCACTGACATATCAACTCCATATGCATCTCCTTTTTCAACGATATAATCTTTTTTCAATTCATCAGCAATGTCTTTGTTGTCCGTATTGTCTTCGTAAAGCTTGTTTCTGTTCACATTGGTTAATTGATTAAAATGCTTGTAATAGCCTTCAACATTTAATAAAATATTTTTGGTAATGTCGAACTCTATACCAAAGATAGCATGCCTAGCTTTTTGCAATTTATCTTTAAGTGTTGTAACTGTTCCATCTTGCTCTTTAAATTTATCTTGTAAATTATCAGGCCCCGATAAAAAGCCATAAAACAAGTTAACTACATCACGATCGGAAGTGGCACTCAATAGATTTTGAGAATATAATCCGCCGGCTCCTTTTAAACGAACTTTGTCAGTTACATTATATTTAAACCCAAGGCGAGGTTCGGGAGAAAAAGTGGCTAAAGATGCGTAATAATGCATTCTAAAGCTAGGCTCCAACACCAATTTACCAATATTGTATTTATACTGAAGGTAACCTGCAATTTCTGTTGTATTCTCTACTTGTGAAATTTTTTGGTTCACTGAATTCATGAAGTTAAAATTTGTTTTAAATCCTAAAATTTCAAAGCCAAATTTCGATTCATTATCTCCATTAAAATTGGTAAAATTCATAGCAGCATTAAATCCATTAATAATACTCGTACGCTCTTTTACTGCTGCAGTGGTTTCATTTTCTATGGCGCTAGTTTCATAATTTGAATATGCAATAGTTCCGTCTATCAACACAGTTGAACGAGCAGGAATCAATACAAAGTTGGTTCCGCCGCCAAATTGATTCCATTCAAAACCAGCAACTTTTGGATAATTCACTTTGTCTTTAAAGTTAAAACCGAAGAAATTCACTTTGCTTCCATTGCTGCCATTTAAAGAGATTTTGCCATATAAATCAGTATAGTTATATGGTAAACCATCTTCGCTCACATAAGAATAAATGCTTTTAGATGTTTGATCTAAGTAAGAAGTTTTGGCTGAGAAAATATAAGATTTACTACCGCCTCCTGGAGTAGTTGGTTTTTTCAATGGCCCTTCTAAGAGCAATTTAGAACCAAATGTGTTTGCAGAAACTTTTCCAGTAGTTTTTAATTTGTTTCCGTCTTTCGTTTTTATGTCCATAATGGATGAAATTCGACCACCATATTCCGCTGAGAAGCCTCCGGTATAAACATCAGCAGTTCTTAAAATATCAGTATCAAAAACAGAAAACAACCCAATGGAATGAAAAGGGTTGTAAATAATCATTCCGTCTAATAACACCTTATTTTGGATAGGTGAGCCTCCACGAATATACAATTGTCCACCTTGATCTCCAGTAAAAACAACACCAGGTAAGACTTGTAAATATTGAGCCAAATCTGGATCTCCTCCAATGGAAGGCATTTTTTTAATGTCTTTAGGTGTTAACTTAACTACAGACATTTTTACTGAGGTTTGCATTTCTACTTTATCAGCAGAAATCGTTACTACATCTAATTTTACAGCTGATTCAGCAAGGAATAATTTTTCATCAACAATCTGGTTATTTTTAACCAATTCTATTTCCACAACTGCTGGTTCATAGCCAATGCTTGAAGCAATTAGTTTGTATTTACCAGTTGGAATTTTTGATAAATTAAAATATCCATTATCATCGGTTGTTGTTCCGTAAGTTGTACCTTGTAAATATACATTTGTATAGATAGCTGGTTCACCAGTTTTTTCTAAATAAACAAATCCTCTAACATTTCCAGACTGAGCTAAAATGGCTTGGCTTGCAGAAAAAAATAATAGAGAAACAAAAAGTATTTTTATAAAACGCATAGTAAATTTTTGAGGGGGCAAATATAATTATTCAAAGTTCTAATTTGGTTAAGATAATTTAGACACTTTAAAAGAAAGTTATGTTGTATAATATCATAATGAAAAATGAATTTTGAATCTCTCGTAAAATATTTATTTGAATAAAAACTAATCATCTCAAGCCAAATGTGTCTAATCCCGATAAGCTATATAACACAGTTAAAAAACAAGGATCATTTAAATGTTTGATTTTAATAATCTGCAAAGCAAAACATATATTTACCTTAATAAAACTTGACAAGTTTAGAAAATTCATTCATGAAATCTATCCCTTTTTTAACAATGACATTCTATATTAAACTCATACTAATTTCCCTACTATGTTTTAGCTTTATAGTAGGATTCTCACAAGAAACAAGCAATAAGGGCAATCAAGTTTTTACTGCGGCCCAATTAGAACATGACTTTAATATTCTATGTTCTGAACTTGTCAACATTCATCCTGACGTTTATGCCTACATTTCTGAAGATAGTTTGAATGCTATCAAAATTAACATTCAAAAGAAATTTAAAGATGGCTTGACCTTAGAAGCTTTTCATGTTTTAGTTCGACAATACATTAGAAACATACATTGCGGGCATACGGTGGCTAGGCCATCAGAAGATTGGTATGCTTTGCAAAAAAACGACTCTAAACTACTCACATTTAATGTATTCTATGTGAACGATAAAGTTTATGTCAAAGAATACTTGGGTGTTGACTCTGCTTTGGCAAAAGGAGTAGAAATTTTATCCATCAATCAAATTACTACAAGTAAAATTGTTGCTGATATGAAAGCCATACAAGAGCGAGATGGCTTTTCAGAATCTTACGATAATCGTAAAGTTGAACGTTATTTTTCAACTTATTTCCTTTTCCTATACGGACGAAAAGATCATTATACTGTACTTTATCAACACAATGGCAACAAAGATAGTGTGATAATAGAAGGAGGAAAATTTAAAAAGCAAAAAGCCAAAACATCAACAATTGACACGAGCAAATTTAGTCTTGGACCTAAAAGCAGTTTTGCTGAGCTCAAGTATTTTTCAAACTTAAATAATACGGCCTTGTTGGACATCAACAGTTTTGATTCCAAAGGATATAACAAATTTTACAAGTCAGTTTTTAAAGAACTAAAAGCAAAGTCCGTTAATAATCTAATCATTGACCTTAGAGATAATGGTGGCGGATATTTTCCACATGGGAATAATCTTTTAAGGTATTTGATGCCTCAACAATTTAATTTTACATTTTCACGAGATAAGGGGAAAGTTAAAAAACAAGCTTATCTAGCAATGGATTTTTTTAGTAAAATGACCAAATCCCTTTTTAATTTAATACCAGATAAGGATAAAAACGACCCCAGAAGAAATTACGTATTAAGCTATAAACCAAGAAAAAAGAACCACTTCGACGGTCAACTCTATGTATTCATCAATGGAAATTCATTTTCATTAAGCAGTTATACCGCAGCTCAATTGAGCAATGGAAGCAATGCCATTTTTATTGGTGAGGAAACTGGAGGTGGAAAATCAGGGTCAAACGCTTTGTTGTTATACAATCTCACCTTACCTGAAACAAAAATTAGAATAAACCTACCCTACTATCACTTAGACCACGGCATAAAAAACCCTTTAGACAATCGAGGCTTGATGCCTGATTATAAACTAGAATATAGCATAGAAGATTTGATGCAAGGAAGAGACATCGATCTAGAGCAAGTAGAAAAGTTGATTAAAAAAAATGAATAACACTAAATTTGCAATAGCCTTAAAACTGAATAATCTATACATATTGATTGCCTAAATATATTGGCCCTCAAAATCGATTCTGTAAAGCAATTAACTTAAAGCCTGTGTATATTTTTTCTAAAGATTTCAGAATGCCTGTAATTTAGGTGTAATCAACAAAAATTTCTGTTGAAATAAAAACGTGTATATTGGTTTTTACCATAAAACTCGCTATACATCTATACATCTGTCTTGTATGTTTTAATTTTAGCAATTCTGAATTCCCAATTAAGATTTGAACATCGATTAAAGAAACACTTTTTTTTTCTCATTTTAAATTTGTAATTTAAATGAAAAAAATTATGGTAAAAAGTTATACAGGTGCTCGAACAAAAGATGACAATCAAATACCCGAGCAAGCAATGGTTAAAGATTACATGACCACTCAATTAATAACATTTAGTCCGGAGCAAACAATTGATGAAGTTGTAAACATTTTAATATACAAAGGTATTTCTGGAGGGCCAGTTGTTGATTCTAATAATAAATTGGTTGGAATAATTTCCGAAGGAGATTGTTTGAAACAAATTGTCAAAGGTAAGTACAACAACCACCCTACTTTAAATGGGCTTGTAAGAGAACACATGGTTAAAGAAGTAAAAACATTAAAGCCAAACAACTCCATTTTAGAAGCAGCTATAGAATTCCTTGAACAAAGAATTAGGCGTTTTCCTGTCATAGACAATGGTAAATTAGTTGGTCAAATTAGTCAACGCGATGTAATGAAGGCCATAGAAGATTTTAATAAATAATATCAATTAAATTTTACAATGTAGATTCCGATGGATATTGGAAGGTAAATCGACCATGGCAAAAAAGTTGCCGAATAGTAAGATAACAAAAGCGAGTGTTTTTTTTGTAGAGTGTAGAAGAATATACTGAGCATTAGAGTTTGCACTTAGCACTGCCCAAGTATAGTGATGCTAGGATAACTCTTTTACGTTTTTAGGTTGATATTAATGAGTTTGGGGTCAGAAAGGATTTCATTTAGATTTATATTCATTAAAGTTGAATTCAATTCTGACTTTATCGGATAATATAAATGATGAACAGGGCAAGGATTGTTATCGCTGCATTGAGATAAGCCTAAAAAGCAATTGGCAGTAAGCGACTTACCTTCAATTGTTTCTATAATCTGCCCAAGAGTTATTTGACTGCAATCCACTTCAGCAATTTTAAAACCTCCATTTGCTCCTTTTTGAGAACAAATTAGCTTGGCAGCAACCAATTGTTGTAAGATTTTAGATGTAAACGCCGGTGGAGAAGCAATGGCATGAGAAATTTCTAATAAACGAACACGTTCTACTTGTTTGCTTTTAGAACAAATAAACATTAATATTCGTATGGCGTACTGACAAGATTTGGAAAGCATATTATCTTTTATTCTCGACAATATTACTATTATTTAATTGGATATGCCAGTCCGAAATAATTATTTAAAGTTTATAATATCACCCAATTCCAAATGTTTGAGCTTGTTTCCCTAGAATTCACTTTATATAGTTTTTAAACCAAAAAATGAGACTTACATTTACTTTCCGATACAAAATTTCGAAAATATCGAACCCAAAATATCGCGGTCAATTTCGATTGTTCCTGTAATTTCTCCTAGATAAAACAAACTTTGTCGGATGTCCATCGCTAAAAAATCACCAGTAATGTTTTGCTCTAAGCCATCTGCTACTCGCTGAAGGGCTTCGCCTGCTTTTTTCAAAGCTTCGTAATGTCTTGCATTGGAAACTAGTACCTCGTTGGCACCTTTTAACTTTTCCTCAGCCAATGCTTTTAAAGCAGCTTCTAATCCTTGTATATTTTGTTTTTGCCCTGTGCTTAGAAAAATGGTTTTAATTCCTTCTGGAATTTTATCATTTAATGCTTTTGGTATTACATGCTCTGAAACTTGAAGCTTATCGATTTTATTGGCTAATAAAATCAAGGTTTTATCAGATGCTTCTATCCGCTTTTGAATGGCAAGTACACTTTCACTAATCATGGTAGCAGAATCTTCAACAATATCAACCAAGTAAAGGATTACAGTTGCCTTGTCTAGCATTTGATAAGTTCGTTTAATGCCTATGTTTTCTACAATGTCTTCTGTTTCTCGAATTCCTGCTGTATCGATGAATCGAAAACTTACTCCACCTATTTTCACCTCATCTTCTATGCTATCTCTTGTTGTTCCTGCTATTTCAGAAACAATGGCTTTGTCTTCATTCAACAGGGCATTCAATAAAGTTGATTTCCCTACATTGGGCTGACCAATTATAGCTACAGGAATTCCGTTTTTCAAGGCATTACCAGTAGAAAATGAATCTATTAAGCCATTAATAACTTCTATTAAATGGTTGACTAATGCTTTTAAATCATCTCGATCGGCAAACTCAACGTCTTCTTCACTAAAATCTAGTTCTAATTCAATTAATGAAGTGAAATGAATTAATTCTTCACGCAATTGATTGATTTTTTCAGAAAAACCTCCTCGCATTTGATTTAAAGCCAAGTGATGTGCCGCCTTGCTTTCAGAAGCTATTAAATCCGCCACTGCTTCGGCTTGTGCTAAATCCATTTTGCCATTACTGAATGCTCGCATCGTGAACTCGCCTGGTTTAGCTAACCTTGCCCCCCTATTGATAAGAGCATTTAAAACTCTAGTAAGAATATATGATGATCCGTGACAAGAAATTTCAACAATGTCTTCTCCGGTATAAGAATTTGGAGCTTTAAATAAACTGACCAAAACCTCATCTATGATTTCGTTATCATCAACAAATTTTCCAAAATGCAAACTCTGCCCTTTTTGGATTTCTAAATTTCTACCCTCAAATAAGAAATGAACCATGTTGATGGCTTCAGGGCCACTAATTCGGATTACTCCTATTGCTCCAGATCCTTGTGGAGTAGATAAAGCACAAATAGTATCGTTATGATGCATCATGCTGCAAAAGTAAACTTCAATACCCAATGTTCAATAATAAATTAAGAAATATGACTCATATCTAAACAACATTAACAATAACTCCTAATACTCCCTTCTACGAACTATCTAAACTCAAACTCCTAAGTATAAATAGTAATTTCACAATTCTAGAATTATTAATCTGATGAATCATTTAGCGCATCTTTTTCTTTCTCAATCCGACTTGAATTTAATGGTGGGTAATTACATTGCAGATCACGTGAAAGGAAAAAAGATAAATACATTTTCACCAGAAATTCAAAAGGGAATCATGATGCACCGTGGAATAGACCAATTCACCGACGAGCATCCAATTGTCCAAAAAAGTAAAGAGCGATTATATCCCAAATACCGTAAATATGCTGCTGTTTTAGTGGATATGTTTTACGACCATGTGTTGGCAAAAAACTGGGCGAATTACTCTCCAATTCCATTAGAAACTTTTACCCAATCGGTCTATCGAGCTTTATTGGCAAAAGAGCCATTGTTTCCAAAATCGGCAAAACTGATGTTCGAACACATGACTCGTTTCGACTGGCTTTTCCATTATTCAACTATAGAAGGAATGCAAAAAGCTTTAAATGGTTTATCGCGAAGAGCTACATTTGTATCTAGAATGGAAGAAGCTACTAGCGACTTACAACATGATTTTATATTATATGAAAAAGAGTTTGAGGAATTTTTCCCACAATTAATAGAATACGCTAATACATGGACAAAAGCATATGAGTAACAAACCTTTAGCAGAGCGAATGCGCCCAAAAAACTTGGATGAATATGTTGGGCAAAAACACTTGGTGGGAGAAGGAACAGCACTCCGAAAATTAATTGAGAAAGGCATGGTTCCTTCAATGATTTTGTGGGGTAGCCCCGGAATAGGTAAAACAACCTTAGCCAATATTATAGCCAATACGACTGATCGACCTTTTTTTACCTTGAGTGCTATTAACTCAGGTGTAAAAGATGTTAGAGAGATTATTCAAAATGCTAAAAAGCAACAATTTTTTGCAAGTCAAAACCCCATTTTGTTTATCGATGAAATTCATCGTTTTAGCAAATCGCAACAGGATTCCCTTTTAGGTGCAGTAGAAGATGGAACAATTACTTTGATTGGGGCAACCACTGAAAACCCCTCTTTTGAAGTTATTTCCGCTTTATTGAGTCGCTGTCAAGTATATACTTTAGAACCTCTGAATAAAGAAGAACTCTTAGGTTTGGTACATCACGCTTTAAAGCAAGATGAAGTTTTATCTAAAAAGAAAGTCCAGTTAAAAGAATTTCATGCGCTGTTGCAATTATCTGGTGGTGATGCTCGGAAACTACTGAATTTATTGGACTTGGTAATCAGCAATCAAGCCTCAGAAAAAGTTGTCATTACCGATGAAAATGTTAAGCAAATCGCACAGCAAAACATTGCCAAATACGATAAAGACGGTGAGCAGCATTACGATATAATTTCAGCTTTTATCAAATCGATTCGGGGCAGCGATCCCAATGCGGGAGTTTATTGGCTAGCAAGAATGATAGAAGGTGGCGAAGATCCCAAATTTATTGCACGTCGATTATTGATTTTAGCTTCTGAAGACATAGGGAATGCAAACCCGACAGCTATTGTAATGGCCAACAATTGTTTTCAGGCAGTTAATGTTATCGGTTGGCCAGAATCTCGAATAATTCTTTCGCAATGTGTAACCTATTTGGCTTCATCACCAAAAAGTAATGCGGCATACATGGCCATTAATCGAGCGCAAGAAGAAGTTCGAAAAAGTGGCAATTTGAATGTTCCTTTGGCTTTGAGGAATGCCCCTACCAAACTGATGAAGGAAATTGGATATGGCAAAGAATACAAGTATGCTCACGATTTTCCTAATAATTTTTTCAATCAAAATTATTTACCAGAAGCTATTCAAGGAACAACCTTTTATGAGCCGGGTGAAAATGCTAGAGAAAACGAATTGCGAAAACGATTAAAAGCACTTTGGCAAGAAAAATATGGGTATTGAGAATTTTTTTAATGCTTCCAATTATAAAAAAAGTCTATCAAAATTAAAAAATCAAAATTGTATTATATGTCTTGCACGCCCAATTCTAAAAGTATAATTTTGAGCTCCAATTTTTTAAATAAAAACACAAATAGATGAGTGTATTAGTTAATAAAGATTCAAAAGTAATTGTTCAAGGTTTTACAGGTAGCGAAGGTACTTTTCATGCCGGCCAAATGATAGAATACGGTACAAACGTAGTAGGTGGAGTAACTCCAGGAAAAGGTGGACAAACCCATTTAGATAAGCCTGTTTTTAATACAGTTTCTGAGGCAGTAACAAAAGCTGGAGCAAATGTTTCCATCATTTTTGTTCCACCAGCATTTGCTGCAGACGCCATTATGGAAGCTGCCGAAGCAGGCATTAAAGTAATCATTTGTATTACTGAAGGAATTCCTACTAAAGATATGATTATGGTAAAAAACTACATATCGGGAAGAGATTGCCGTTTAATTGGCCCTAACTGCCCTGGTGTAATTACGCCAGAAGAAGCTAAAGTTGGAATTATGCCAGGTTTTGTTTTCAAAAAAGGAAACATTGGAATTGTTTCTAAGTCTGGAACATTAACTTATGAAGCTGCTGACCAAGTTGTGAAAGCTGGATTAGGTATTTCAACTGCTATTGGAATTGGTGGTGATCCAATTATTGGAACAACGACTAAAGAGGCGGTAGAGTTATTAATGAACGACCCTGAGACTCACGGCATAGTAATGATAGGTGAGATTGGAGGTTCTATGGAAGCAGATGCTGCAAACTGGATTAAAGAAAATGGAACTAAACCAGTAGTTGGTTTTATTGCGGGACAAACTGCGCCAGCTGGAAGAACCATGGGTCATGCAGGTGCTATAGTAGGTGGTGCTGACGATACTGCAGAAGCTAAAATGAAAATTATGCGTGCTTGTGGTATTTCTGTTGTTGAATCTCCTGCTGTTATTGGAAAAACAATGGCCGAACTAATGGCAACACACGTTTAATAAGACTTTATAATACATTAAAGGGCTTAAGTGAAAAACTTAGGCCTTTTTTTTGATCGAAAATTCTGCAATCAATAACATGTTAAAGATTTGTTAATCGAAATAAAAAAACAAAAACATGCCTATTTTTGAGCTGATTAACAATAAAACAATTTAATATGAAAAAATTAGCTACTACATTAAGTATATTCTTTTTAGCTTTTGGTGCAATAAATGCTCAAGAAACGCAAGTTCAATCAGCAAATGGTGCTGAAATAACTTTTGAATCAGAAGTAATTGATTACGGAACTATTCCACAAAATGCCGATGGACTAAGAGTTTTTAAATTTACAAACACAGGTACTGCTCCATTAATTATTTCTAATGCCAAAGGTTCATGTGGTTGTACTGTTCCTTCTTGGCCAAAAGCGCCAATCAACCCAGGTGAATCTGGCGAGATTAAAGTAAAATACGCTACAAACAGATTAGGGCCAATTAACAAATCTGTAACTGTTTCTTCAAATGCCTCTGAACCTTCTACTGTTTTGAGAATTAAAGGAAACGTTGTAGAAAAGAAAACAACTCCCGTAAAAGAAGAGTCTATGGGAGCTCCAGTAGCCAATTAATCATTAAAAATTTCATTTTTACTCCCATTTTGATAACTCGAAATGGGAGTTTTTTTTGCTTTTATATTTGAGTTTTATGTCTCACTTTTGCACTCTTAAATAAATAGCTATGCCTAAGATTTCAGTACGCGGCCATCAGATGCCAGAATCTCCTATAAGAAAATTAGTTCCTTTTGCAGAAAAAGCAAAAGCACAAGGAAAATCAGTGATTCACCTCAACATTGGACAACCAGACATAAAAACACCTGAAGGTGCAATGGATGCTATCCGAAACATTGATATGAAGGTAATCGAATACAGTCATTCTGCAGGAAATGAATCTTATCGTAAAGGGTTGGCTAATTATTATAATGGAATAAGTCAAGGATTTACCCATGAAAATATCATGGTTACAACTGGAGGATCAGAAGCCTTACTTTTTGGTTTTACAGCCTGTTTTAATCCTGGAGATGAAGTAATAATACCAGAACCATTTTATGCTAATTACAACGGATTTGCTGAAACTTGTGGCGTTCGGGTAATTCCAATAAATTCTAGCATAGAAAATGGCTTTGCCTTGCCTGCCATTGAAGAGTTTGAAAAGAAAATTACTGCAAAAACCAAAGGCATATTAATTTGTAACCCTGGTAATCCAACAGGATATTTATATTCTAAAGAAGAATTAGAGCAATTGAAAGCCATTGTTTTAAAACATGACTTATATCTTTTTGCCGATGAAGTTTATCGTGAATTTTGTTACGATGGCAAAACTCATCACTCAATTTTAAACCTTTCAGGAATTGAGCAAAATGCAATTGTTGTTGACTCAGTTTCGAAGCGTTACAGCATGTGTGGTGTAAGAATTGGAGCATTAGTAAGCCGTAATAAAGAAGTAATGACTACGGTTTTAAAATTAGGCCAAGCTAGATTAAGTCCCCCATCTCTTGGTCAAATAGCAGCCGAAGCAGCTTTGAATACACCTCATAACTATTTTGAAGAAGTTAGTGAAGAATACGTTCAACGAAGAAATATATTAGTCGATGGACTCAATGCTATTGAAGGTGTTTATTGTCCTAAACCTGGAGGTGCATTTTATGCTGTTGCAAAATTACCAGTAGAAAACACCGATCATTTTTGCCAATGGATGCTAGAATCTTTTGAATTCAATGGCGAAACGGTTATGATGGCTCCTTTAAGTGGTTTCTACTCAACTAAAGGTGAAGGGACACAAGAAGTAAGGTTGGCTTATGTGCTAGAAAAAGAAAAATTAAAAAGAGCTGTAAAATGCTTAGAAGAAGGATTAAAGGCTTATAATAAACGCTAGTGTAACAGCAACCAAGTTTCAGCATCTTTTTCATTGTCGAATACTTTAATGGGGTATTCTGCCATCTTATTCTTTAAGAAATAATTTGATTCTACTTGATGAGAAACTTCTCGCATCACTATTGCTTCTGCCCGTTTAATCTTTTTATCATTAAAACTCACAAAATGCTTTTTAGCGTTAAAATCACCCTTTAGATTTTTAGAAAATACAATTAAAAACAATCCAGATTCTATCTTCAATTTTTCTTGATAAAATCGTTCAATCAGCATTAAATCCTCCTGGTTCATGCTTACATTTTCTTTCGTTTCTAATTTTATAATTCCATTATCTTGTATAGAAATAATGCATTTTTCTAATTCTATTTTTTTCATAACACATCCCTTTTTTTTGCAGGTATAAATATTAGTTTGGAATAGTTTACGAACTTTAAACTTACTAATTTTGAACGGTGCAAAGTTTAATTTCAAAATACAATATTCCCGGGCCTCGATACACTTCTTATCCAACTGTTCCTTATTGGGATGAAGCGGGAATACAATACAATTCGTGGATCGAATCCGTTAAAAAATCTTATCGTGAAAGCAATCAAGATGAAGGGATTAGCCTTTATATACACCTACCCTTTTGCGAGAGTTTGTGTACTTTTTGTGGTTGCAATAAAAGAATAACAAAAAACCATAATGTTGAGAATCCCTACATTAATGCTGTTTTAAAAGAATGGGATTTATACCTCGAATTGTTTGAGGAAAAGCCAATAATTCGCGAATTGCATTTGGGTGGAGGTACGCCAACATTTTTTAAGCCCGAGAGTTTAAACTTGTTGTTAGAAGGAATTCTTTCTAAGGGAATCATACCTAAGAATCATTCGTATAGCTTCGAAGGGCACCCCAATAATACTACAAAGGCTCATTTAGAGATAATGAATAAACATGGTTTTGAAAGAGCTAGTTACGGAGTTCAAGACTTAGATTTTAAAGTTCAAAAAACCATTAATCGAATTCAACCTTTTGCAAATGTCAAAAGAGTAACTGAAGACAGTAGATCAACAGGCTATGATTCAATTAGTTTTGATTTAGTTTATGGCTTGCCTCATCAAACCATTGATAGTGTGGCTCATACTATAGAAAAAGTAAAAGAACTGATGCCCGAACGTATTGCGTTTTACAGTTATGCTCATGTTCCTTGGATAAAAGGCAATGGCCAAAGAGGATTTGATGAGAATGATTTACCTAGTGCTGATGAAAAACGCACATTATATGAGACAGGTTATGAGTTGCTTTTAAAGGCTGGCTATAAAGAAATAGGGATGGATCATTTTGCGCTTGAGCATGATTCCATGTATCAGGCTATGAAGCAAAAGATGCTACATCGAAACTTCATGGGGTACACCGCTTCTAAAACTCAATTAATGGTTGGGCTTGGCGTTTCTAGTATTAGTGACTCATGGTATGCTTTTGCACAAAACGTTAAAACAGTTGAAGAGTATTATGAAGTATTGGACTTAAATAAAATTCCAATCTTTAAAGGCCATGAACTAAATGATGAAGATTTAATAATTCGAAAACACATCTTAGACATCATGTGCCATTATGAAACTGAATGGAATTCTAAAGACAAACAGCACCAATCGGTGCTAGATGCTTTGCCTAGACTTCATGAAATTGAGGCAGATGGCTTTATTGAGATAAGTCATAATCGATTGACAGTGACAGAAAAAGGTAAGCCATTTGTCCGTAACATCTGTATGGCTTTTGATGCTAAATTAATGCGAAACAAGCCCTCTACCCAATTATTTTCGATGACAATATGATTGCAATTTTAGGTGGTGGAATTAGTGGACTGAGTATAGCCTACACGCTTAAAAAAGCTGGAAAGAAATTCATTTTGCTTGAAGCTGATAACGAAGTTGGCGGAAAAATTAAATCAAGAAAACAAAAAGGCTATACATTTGAGCTGGGACCAAATACTGTTCTTATCAACAATCCTGAGATTAAATCTTTACTTGATGAACTAAATCTAAATCAAGAGATAATTCAACCTGACGAGCTTGCTGTTAAAAAGAGATTTATTCTATGTAATGGAAAAATGGAAGCCTTGCCTTCAAGCCCTGGAAGTCTATTTTCGAGCAAACTTATTGGCCTAAGATCCATATTTAAAGTTTTAGGTGAGCCATTTAAAAAACCACTTGACGGCAAATTAGAAGAAAGCCTTGCAGACTTCACTCGAAGGAGGCTCGGAAATGAAATTTATGAAAACTTTGTCTATCCTTTTGTAACTGGCATTTATGCAGGAGATCCTGAGAAAATGACGATGGATTATACGCTTAAAATATTAAAAGAAGCAGAACAAAATCATGGTAGTATAATCAAGGGAATGATTAAAACCATAAAAGCCAAAAAAGCAGAAAATGAAGCATCTAATATTCCAAAGCAAAAGATTTTTATTTTTAAAGATGGTCTTCAACGCCTACCGCTTAGAATGGCAGAAGAAATGAGTTCAGAAATCAGCTACAATTCGAAAGTCCTGCAAATAATAAAATTAGGACAAGGCTACCAAATTAATTATACTAAAGAGGGTGAAGAATGTAGTGTGAAAGTTGAAAAGCTTATTTCTACCCTTCCTGTTCATCATTTAACAAACCTCATAACTTGGAATTCTGACCTAACAAATGCTTTAAATCAAATTCATTATGTACCCGCCATTATCTGTCATTTTGGGTACCAAAAAAATGATATTACAACACCAGAAAAAGCATTTGGAATTTTAAGCCGCAAAGTAGAAACTGCACCATTTCTAGGAGTTTTATTTAACAGCAAATTTTTTCCTCACACTGCTCCAGCTGATAAAGAATTAATTACTGTAATCAGTGGTGGTTACAAACAAGAGGACTTTGCTAATTGGACAGTATCAAAAATCCAAACTACTGTAAAACAAGCTATAAACGATTTATTCCAATCTAAAAATGAACCAGAATTCGAACATTTTTATCAATGGAATCAAGGAATCCCACAATATGAAATGGGACATAAAAAAATTGTAGCAGCAATCGAAAAGTTCGAATTAGAACATAATGGATTTCATATTTTAGGCAACTTTAGGGATGGTATATCTGTTAGCGATTGCATTGCCAATGGAATTAAATTTGCTAATTCTTTTAATCTGTAAACATGTTTTTCTATATTTCAAAAATTCTTGGATTCTTTTGCCAACCAATTGTTTGGGTCTTTATTATACTCGTCTTTTCATTTTTTACTAAAAATCCTAAGCGTAAGAAAAAGAGTTTCTTAATTGGATTAATTGTCCTTTACTTTTTTTCGAATAAAGCGATCTTTCATGAAGTAACAAGCCTTTGGGAAGCTGAGCCTGTAAATATGCGAACATTTAATACAGAGTATGAAGTCGCGGTGGTTTTAGGTGGTATCGTTTCTATGGATCGGAAACATAAGTTAGTAGAATTTCAAGCTAACTCAGATCGTTTTTTAAATGTACTGCCTTTGTATTTTAAAGGGCAAGTCAAAAAAATACTGATCTCAGGTGGAACTGGTAGGGTGTATGGAGAAGAAGAAGAGGCTACAATTCTACAGAGCTATTTGGTAAAAATTGGTGTTAAAAAGGAAGACATTTTAATTGAAGTAAAATCTAGAAATACTTATGAAAATGCAAAGTTCTCGGCAGAATTGCTAAGTGATTTGGGTATTGAAAGTAAAATTTTACTATCAACTTCTTCAACTCACATGTATCGTTCTGCACTATGCTTTAAAAAGCAAGGTGTTAATTTCGATACTTTCCCTGTTGACCAAGTTTCATACAATCGAGAATTGACTCCAGACACCTTATTCATTCCAAATGCAAAAACTCTTCAAAACTGGTATGATCTAATTCATGAATGGTTGGGCATAGTTAGTTACAAAATAGCAGGATATATTTAATGCTTTACCAATAAAACATTAAAATGAGCTAAAAGCATTAAACAAAAAACACTCTTTTAAAGCTTATAAGGGGTAAATCCACCGCGGCGGATATTTACCAAGCTAATTCGAAAGAGGTTTAGTTTATATAGCTTAAAAAAAAAATTGGCTCATTTTAGATTTTAATCGGAATAAAACTCATGTCCTTAAAAAAGAAAAGCCTCTACTAGCAACATTGCTAGTAGAGGCTTTTAAAATTCCGTTTGTGAAATTAATGTATCACAGAAACTTTCTTGGTAATATGTTCTTCACCTACTTTCAAATTCACTAAATAAAATCCATTTTCTAAAGTAGTTGCATCTATAATTGCTTGATGTTTTCCTTTAGATAAAGTTCCCATTTTGTTTTCTTGAATTAGTTTACCTGTTATATCATAAACTGAAACAAGTACATTTGCATTTTCTTTTAAGTTAAACCTTAAGTAAGAGTAATCAGCCGTAGGATTTGGAGATAATTCTAAAGACTGAATAGAAGAAATTTGCTTTTCTATTCCAGTGCTAAAATCTCCTATATGCATCTCTTCAGCATTTAATATCTGATAATTCTCTACACCTGGTCCAGCATAGTTTACCATAGCAACAAAAGAAATTTTTGATGCATCCCATGCGGTAGGCATATTAAAATTATATGTTTTAGAGTAAGGTGTGTTAATCGCTACAGTACTTGGGAATACAGATGCATCTCCAAAAGTATTTGGAAAATTGGCTCTTAATACATGTCTATGAATATAACCAATAATTGGGTTTCCTTTTCCAGCATAAGGGTGACCTGTTTGAGTATTGTAAGCATTTTGTTGATTATATCCATTTCCAGTTCCAGTAACACTATCTTCTAATATCGATAAAGTTAAATTCAAATTACCTGGCAAAGGATAATCTACGAAATTAGAATTAATTGTTACAGAAGTTGCTCTAGTTGTTGGATTATAAGTTCCACTAATAGTTACTCCAACAGGTGAGCCTTCTGCAGCTCTTGCGTTAGCTCTAGCCATCCAAGTGGTTCTACTTACTGCTGCAGAAGTTTCTCCAGGGTAAACAATTCGATCTATCATCGCTGTAGGTGCACTGTTATTTCCTAAAACATTACATAAACCAGATGATGCTGAGTTAGTCATGGCATCAGTATTAAAACATGAATGAACACCAATTCCAATAACATTTGGATTGGCAGCTAAAACCTGCTCTACTACTACTGCCCCGTCTGGACAAAATTGACACACAGCTGTTGTAAATTCCTCTAATACGGCTTTTCGTTGCACACTAACACCAGTGTTTACAAATACGTTATAGCTTAAAGTATCATTTAAAGGATTTCCATCCACTGTTGGGGAAACAAAAGAAGTCCAAACTTTAATGTCTGTAAAATTTCCAGGGTTACTTGGACTCCAAGGAATCGTATGACTAAAATTAGCAGTAGCCAATGGTGCTAGGTTTAAACCCGATAAAGTCGATGAATTAACTGTCACTCCATTATCAATAGACCAATTTAATACAAGGGTATTTATTGTTGCCGAACCAGCATTTTGAATTGTTCCAGTAATGTTAAAAGGAGTTCCAGCAGCAGCAGCAGAACCAATGTTGGTTGAAACTAACTTAGCATCATTTGCAGGTCTATTACCTTGAATAAACTCATAATAAACATTATCAGTTGGGTCGGAAGCGCTTCCGCCATTAGTTACATATGAAGGCGTATTTGGAGCGCCTGTTATTGAATAAGCTGTAGTCGAATTGATTTGAATACCTAAAGTTAGTGTTAATGGAGTTAGATAGGTTCTTAAATCTGCGATATAAATATTGTTAGTCGTTTCTTCCAATACGATTCCCCAATATGTCCATTGTGATCCTGAAGCACCTGGAGCAGAAAAAGAAGCGAAATTAATCCAATGCTGTCTGTTTGGGGCAGTTCCATGTGTTTTATTAATGACACCATCATTTCCTGCAAACTGCTCTAAACCCCATACCATTACTGAATTATCAGGAATAGACGCTGAAGGAATTGTAGTATTTGCATTTGGTGGAACTGCTGTAGCCGTAGTTGTAAAAGTCAGAACTCCAGAATTTGACACCTTGTATTGTGTAACAGGTGTGCCATTAAAACTAAAAGGAAATGGAATTGTTTGTACTGGAGACCAAGACAAAGTTGTCGTTCCATTAGCAATAATGGATGTGTATCCATCAGCAGCTGTGACACCAGTAGCACCAAAGGGTTGCTCTGGATCTTGATTTAATCCTCCAGGATTCATTCCTGCTGGATTATACGTATTGTAGTAATACTGTGCTTGAGAAGAAAAACCCAAGCCCAATAACAATACTAAAGAAGTAATTATTTTTTTCATATTATTAAAGATTAGATTAGTAAAGCATAAAAGTAATTATTTGTAAATTCTAATTATTTTAAAACTGATATTTTTTTCATTATTTTTTGCTGTCCGATTCCAATTCTAAAAAAGTAAATCCCAGATTTGAAACCATTTATATCAATATTCAAAGTTTGAGCCCCTTTGCCTAAAACTCCAAAGTTTTTTGACAATACCAATTTCCCTGTTAAATCAAGCAATTCAATTTCAACGAATTCAGCAGAATTAAGGTTTAATTTTATATAAGTATATTCAGAAGCTGGATTAGGAAAAACAGCTATCTCTGTATTTTCAGAAAGAGTTTTTTCCAAACCAGTTGCCATTTCATTCATTTTAACTTCAGCAGCATTTATTATTTGTCTTTCTTCTACAGAAGAGCCATAATAGGCTGCAAATGCGACAAAAGATATTTTATCACTATCCCAGTTATTGCTAACTTGAAAAGTATAAGTCTTAGAGTAGCTAGCATTCATTTGTGGGCTTTGAGGAATAACAGCATTATCTCCCCAAGGGTTATTAATAGGATATACAGCTCTTACCACATGCCTGTGTGGATAATTGATAATTGGATCGCCTTTTCCATAATAAGGATGACTTGAAGAACCAGTATTAAAGTAATTTCTTTGATTGTAACCTGAACCTGAACCAATAACACTATCTTCAACTACATATAATCCAAGTCGTATATCTCCTGGCAATGCAAAATCTGCAAAATTTGCATTAACAGTTACTGTAGCTGTTCTTGTTGTTGAATTATAAGTTCCATTTATTTGAATGCCAAGCGGTGAAATCACTGTCTTTCTTAAATTTGTCCGCGAACCCCAAATGGATCTGCTTATTGCGACTTTTTGTTCGCCAACAAATTTTGTGCGATCTATAGCTGCAGAAGGTGCACTTGAGGTAAATGCACTTGCTAAAATAGAATGCTCTGGAATTGTCATTGCATCTGTCCCAAAGCCAGCATGAATACCAACACCTATAACGCTTGGATTAGCATTTAATATGTTTTCTAAAAAGTAAGCACCTTCTGGGCAAAAACCACAAGGGGCGGTTGTAAATTCTTCAATAAGCACGTTTCGCGTAACTGAAATACCATTGTTTACAAAAATCTGTTTGCGCATAGTGTCATTTGATGTATTTACATCAGTTATTCCTCCAGGCATACTTGTCCACACCATCAGTTCAGTGTAAGTTCCAGGGTTCGTAAAAGTGATTTTCACATTATGAGATAATGTTAATGGAGAACCACCCGCTGCAAAAGGAAACCCATTCAATGGGTAGGCATTTACAGTTGTGCCTCCATCATCACTCCAATTTATTGTTATGCCATTAAAAGATGCTGTACCAGCATTTTTAAAAATCACATTTACGTCTTTTGGAATGCCTGCAGCATATACATCATTCATAGGAATGTCTATTACGGCGGCATCAGGGTTTTGTGCTTTTACACTTGGCGCTAAGAATAGTAGAACACCACTTAAAATAGAAATTGTAAGTTTTTTATTCATTTTTATTTATTTTGATTCAAATTTAAGCATCCAAGTTTATAATTCATTTTATACCGTTCATAAAATAAAACAGAAATAGATTCAGTTGCAGCAACTATATTTGTAAAAACTGTAAATAGAGATATGGATTCAATTTTAGTAGCAGAAAACATTGTAAAACAATATGCCAGTCATAGGGCATTAGATGGAGTTAGCATAGAGGTTCCAAAGGGTTGTATATATGGATTGCTTGGACCTAATGGAGCTGGAAAAACTTCATTTATTCGAATTATCAATCAAATTACTGCACCCGACTCAGGAACAATACTATTAAATGGAGAACCACTAGCTCAAAAACACATCTCCATGATTGGATATTTACCCGAAGAAAGAGGTTTGTATAAAAAAATGGAAGTCGGCGAACAAGCTTTGTATTTGGCTCAATTAAAGGGAATGAGCAAGAAAGATGCTAAAGCAAAATTGAAAATTTGGTTTGAAAAATTTGAAATTACACCTTGGTGGAATAAAAAGGTGGAAGAACTTTCGAAAGGAATGGCACAAAAAGTACAATTTATTATTACTGTTTTACATGACCCTAAACTGCTCATACTAGATGAACCATTTAGTGGTTTCGATCCGATAAATGCCAAGTTAATACAATCCGAAATCTTGCGTTTAAAAGATGAAGGTTCAAGCATTATTTTATCTACTCACAACATGGGCTCTGTTGAAGAAATTTGTGAACACATTGCCTTAATTAACAATTCAAAAAAAATTCTGAGTGGACCTGTTAAACAAATTCAACAAGATTTTAAAGAAGGAATTTACGAAGTAACTTTTAAAGGCAACATGATTGGTTTTACAAACGCATTATGGACAGGTTGTGAACTGATCGATTCTAATGAAAATAACGAATACAAAAAAGCCAGAGTTCGATTATTGGAACATAAATCGCCTAATGATTTATTGAAAGCAATCGTATCAGAAGTAGAAGTGTTTGGGCTAGAAGAAATAATACCAAGCATGAGTGATATTTTTATTAAACAAGTAGAAGCAACTTCAAACAAATAGGATTATGAGTAAGATTAGTTTAATTATACAAAGAGAGTACTTAGTTCGAGTTAAGAAAAAATCGTTCTTAATCATGAGTATTGTTGGCCCACTTTTAATTGCGGCACTTATGATAGTTCCTGCTTGGCTAGCAACTAACGAAGAGGATTCTCAATTGGTAGAGGTTATTGATGAGTCTGGTTTATTCATCAACGAATTAAAAAATACAGAAGAAGTTAGCTTTGAGCATACGTTTAGAAGTTTAAAAGATGCCCAAAATGACTTAAATAATAAAGGAGATTACACTGCCGTATTGCATATTCCAAAGGTCATCGTCTCTTTACCACAAACGGCTCAAATTTTTTATAAAGACAAACCAAAAGGAAGTTCTATCCGATACATGGAAGAGCAAATTGCTAAAACCATAGAAAATAAAAAATTAGAAGATCTATACAACCTAAGCGTTGATCAAATTTCTGGTTTGCGGCCAAAAGTTAGAATTGTGTCTAATAAAATTACCGAAGACGGGAAATCGGAAGAGTCTGCTGATAGCCTAGCTACAGGCGTTGGTCTGGTTTTGGCCATGTTTATCTATTTTTTCATTTTCCTATTTGGCGTACAAGTTATGCGAGGAGTTATAGAAGAAAAAACCAATCGAATAATTGAAGTAATTATATCATCAGTTAAACCTTTTGAGTTAATGATGGGGAAAATTATTGGGATTGCTTTAGTTGCTTTAACTCAGGTTGCTTTATGGATCGTACTTTCAACCGCATTTGTCACCATCGCACAATCAGCATTTAGTGATGAAATTAGAGATGTAAAAACTGAACAAGTCAAACAATTAGAGGAGTTTAATCCAGAAAAAGGAGATAATGATGTCGTGAAAAGCGAAAAAAACATCTTCGCAGAATTAAATTATAAACTTTCCTTAATCAATTTCCCTCTGGTTATTGGCTGTTTTATATTCTACTTCCTAGGAGGATATTTATTTTACGGCTCTTTATTTGCCGCCATTGGCTCAGCGGTTGACAACGAAACCGACACCCAGCAGTTTATGATGCCAGTTACTATGCCTTTAATTGTTTCAATAGTTATAGCACAAGTTGTGATGGACAACCCCGATGGTTCACTTGCTTTCTGGGCTTCAATTATTCCTTTTACTTCGCCCATAGTTATGATGGTTAGAATACCTTTTGGTGTTGCTGGTTGGGAGGTTGCCTTATCGATGGTTATTTTAGTGGCCACTTTTATTAGCTCTACCATGATGGCCGGAAAAATTTATCGAACAGGTATATTAATGTATGGTAAAAAAATAAATTTCAAAGAAATTGGCAAGTGGCTTTTTTATAAAGGATAATTGATGGCAAAAATTTTAATCATAGACGACGAAAGACCGATTAGGTCAACATTGCAAGAAATCCTTGAATTCGAAAAATTTAAAGTTGAAACAGCTGAAGATGGTGAAGAAGGTTTTGCAAAAGCTCAAAGTGGGAAATTTGATTTAATTCTCTGCGACATTAAAATGCCCAAAATAGATGGCATAGAGTTATTACAAAAACTACAAGATATTCATTACGAATCTCCTATTGTAATGATTTCGGGGCATGGTAACATTGAAACTGCGGTTGAAGCAATAAAAATTGGAGCGTTTGACTATATCGCAAAACCTCTAGACTTAAATCGTTTGCTTGTTACTGTAAGAAATGCACTAGAGCGAAATGAACTAGTGGAAGAAACAAAGGAGCTAAAAAAGAAAGTATATAAAAGCAAACTCAATGATATCATTGGCGAAAGTGAAGGAATTGAGAAAGTAAAAGACATGATTGAAAAGGTTGCTCCAACTGATGCTCGTGTTTTAATCACCGGAGGTAATGGAACTGGGAAAGAATTAGTCGCTAGAAATTTGCACCAAAATTCGAATCGAAAAACGAAGCCATTTATAGAAGTAAACTGTGCTGCAATTCCAAGTGAATTAATTGAAAGCGAACTATTTGGTCATGAAAAAGGCGCATTTACATCGGCCGTAAAAGAGAAAAAAGGAAAATTTGAACAAGCTCAAGGCGGAACCATTTTCTTAGATGAAATAGGCGACATGAGTGCTTCTGCACAAGCAAAGGTCTTGCGTGCTTTACAAGAGAATAAGATTACTCGTGTAGGTGGTGAAAAAGACATCAAAATCAATGTTCGGGTGATAGCTGCAACCAATAAAGATCTTCGCAAAGAAATTAACGAGGGTAATTTTAGAGAAGATTTATACCATCGATTAAGCGTTATTTTAATTCATGTTCCTGCTTTAAACGACCGAAGAGATGATATTCCTGCTTTGGTCGATTTCTTTCTAAATCGAGTATGTGTAGAACAAGGTAGTCCACTAAAAACAATTTCTGTTGCAGCATTAAAAGCACTCTGCAATTATAATTGGACAGGTAATATCAGAGAACTTAGAAATGTAGTAGAGCGTTTAATAATTTTAGGTGGCAATGAAATTAGTGAACAAGACGTTGAAATGTATGTAACACCTAAGTAGGGTTATTGTAAAGTCTGCTAAATTCAATTAACTAGTATATATAATCTCGATATATCAATTCAATGCGTATTCAGAAAAAAAGCAAACATTTATGGACAAAAAGTAAACTAGATAAACCTACTGACGCTAGACTATTCACAAATAAAACGCTTTGAATATCAAGATACTTTTTAATTGCAAAGTAATCTTGTAATTTTAACAAAATTATTTTTTATGAAAAGTGATAAAAATCAAATCAGTTGTCCTAATTGTGGAACAAGCATCGATGTTCAAGATATCTTAGCTCACCAGTTAGAAGATGAAATCAAGCAAAAATACCAAGCTCAAATTGCCATAGAGAAAAAGAAATATGAGGCTGAGGAGGAAAAGCTAAAGCAGGAAAAACTTGATTTTGAACGCAAGAAAAAACAAGAGAATGAACTTTTTCAAGAGCGATTAGAAAAGCAATTAAGGGAAGAGCGAAAACAAGTAGAAGAAAAACTCCGAAGCAAGCTGATAGAAGAGCAGGCTGATCAATTTTCAGCATTGCAAAAAGAATTAAATGAAAAGTCAGAACAAGTAAAAGAACTTAATCGCTCTAAAGCTGAAATTGAAAAATTGAAACGCGAAAAAGGAGAATTAAAAGAAGCTGCTCAAGCAGAAGCAGAGAAAAAATTAAATGAAACCCTTTTAACTGAAAGAGAAAGAATCAGGAAAGCTGAAGAAGAAAAAAATGAATTGCGTTTTAAAGAAATGCAAAAGCAATTGGAAGACCAAAAAAAACTAACCGAAGAAATGAAACGCAAGCAAGAGCAGGGCTCTATGCAATTACAAGGGGAAGTACAAGAACTAGCAATCGAAGAATGGCTTACCTCTCAGTTCCCATTAGACACCATTGATGAGATAAAAAAAGGAGCTCGTGGCGGCGATTGTCTTCAAATTGTAAATACAAGAACAATTCAAAACTGCGGTTCCATCTATTATGAAAGTAAAAGAACCAAAGATTTTCAACCAACTTGGATCGAAAAATTTAAAGCAGACATTAGAGAAAGGTCTGCAAATATAGGGGTTCTAGTTACTGAGGTAATGCCATCTGACATGGAAAGAATGGGTTTGAAAGATGGAATTTGGATTTGTAATTTCGAGGAGTTTAAAGGACTTTGCGCAGTATTACGTGAATCAATTATACAAGTAAACATAGCTGTAGGTTCGCAAGAAAACAAAGGAGATAAGATGACTATGCTCTATGATTTTTTAACAAGCAACACATTTAGAATGCAGGTTGAAGCTATTGTAGAAGGCTTTACTCAAATGAAAAATGACTTAGATAGTGAAAAACGATCATTCCAACGGATATGGAAACAACGTGAAAAGCAATTAGATAAAGTAATTTTAAACACTATCGAAATGCATAGCTCAATAAAAGGAATTGCAGGAAATGCAATTCAATCTGTAAAAGCGTTAGAATTACCTGGAGAATCAGAGGATGAGCAAAATCGTTTAGAATTAGAATAAGTTTTTCTACTCTTCTAAATTTCAATGTTATAAAGTGCTTTTAAAGTGCTTTTAAAGTGCTTTTAAAGTGCGAATTAAGATAAGGTATGTGATGTAGGTTACACATTAGTATTCAGTTAAGCTTAATTTTGTTAATAATTAAAATGAAAAGAGCATGTCAAAATTTAATGAACTCATAAATAGTGAAACTCCAGTTTTGGTTGATTTTTTCGCAGAATGGTGCGGCCCTTGCAAAGCCATGGCACCTATTTTAAAAGATTTAGCTGGCTTGGTTCATGGAAAAGCTAAAATCATTAAGGTGGATGTAGATAAAAATCCTGCTGTTGCTCAAAAATATCAAGTCCGTGGTGTTCCTACGCTTATTTTATTTAAAAATGGAGAAATAAAATGGCAACAGTCTGGGGTAATTCCTGCACAGCAATTGGCCTCTATAATTGCACCTCATATCAATTAGTAAGTCTTTATTATCTCCTTTTAGTTGTATTTTAGATAAAACTTAAAATCACCTATAAAAACATTAAATTTCCTTTCAAATAAAACTTTAAAATTTGAAAGTAAATACACATGACACTATTTCTGACCTTTACAAGTCATTTAGCTTACCATTGACCCAAAGGATGGATTTTACAATTCATTCTTTATCCCAAATTCACAAAAAATTCCCTTTCCATTCAGGAATATTTAGGTCAAATTATTTTTCTTTTGTCTTTATTAAAAACGGCTCAGGAATTTACACGGTAGATGACCAAGAGTTTGTAGTAAAACCAAACACCATATATTTTACAAATCCAGGACATATTAAATCATTTAGAATAGACACCTGTGAAAATGCCTACTTGATTACTTTTTCAGAAAATTTTTTAAGAGAAAATATATACCACACCATTTTTGATGAGTTCCCATTTTTATTAGCAGAGGTTATTCCTCCTTCTACACTTAATACTAAAGAGTTTGAATCGTTCGAAAGAATCTATTTAGCACTTTTCGCTGAATTTCAAGAGCATACTGAAATGACAGCAAAAATCATTAGCAATTTGTTTATTACATTACTTTTAAAATGCAAAGAAAAAGCATGGAAAAATCAAGATTACTTCATTAATAACGAATCTCTAATCATAACTAAGTTCAAAAAATTTTTAGAACAAGAATTCAAAAAAGTTAATGATTCAAAACAAGAATACAAACCACTAAATGTTCAAGATTATGCTTCAAAACTAAACTTACACCCCAATTATTTTAATACTGTAATTAAGAGTAAAAGTGGGAAAACCGTAAATGATTGGATTCAAAAAAGAACGGTAGCTGCTGCCAGATCACTATTGAAGAATACACATTTAAATTCAAAAGAAATTGCCTTTCAATTAGGATTTAGAGAGCCTACACATTTCAGCCGGTTTTTTAAAAATCATGAAGGAATTTCGCCGAAAGCATATAGAAATAAGGCAAACCTTTGAAAATGGTCAGACTTTCTATTGTTTGGATTATCAATTAACTACATACTGCTTATACTTTTGCTAAAAAAGATGAACCAATATAAATTAATTCCGATTATATTTTTTGTTTTGTTTTCGTGGGCATGTCAACGAGAAGAAGTGAAGCAATACGCTGCTATAGAAAGCTATCCAGAAGATACTTTTTTAAGTCAAATTAAAGAAAAGAGGGCTTTAGTAATTATTGCACACGATGATTATATGTGCGCCATGACTGGCACTATTTCAATGCTCAACAAAAAGGGATGGAAAATCCAAACCTTTAGTTTAGATAAAGGAGAGTCGAGAAATACAGCACATCAAAGAGCTTGCACATATATTTTAGACTCTGTTTCATTTATGAGTCTAACTTCAGAGTCAATTTATCGCAACCCTAATCCAGAAAAACTATTGTTTGAAGCATTTCCAAAAAATGAATTTGAAAAAATCTTTAAAATTGAAGAATTAAAACAAGAACTAAAGGTTAAAATATTAGCATTCAAACCAACAGTGATTTTTACATTAGATAATGAAATTGGCGGTTACGGGCATCCTGAACATGTATTAGTTAGCCAAAGTGTGTTAGATCTAGCCATTGATAGCATTATACATCCAAAAGCGATATATCAAAGTGTTTTTACCGACCACATGGAAACAAGCATCATGCATCGGCATTCAGAGCGAATGAAGTCTTGGGGTTTTGATGGAAATGGATGGGTAAATGCGCAGAAAGCATACAAAACTGATGGTATGCCTACTCCTTCAGTAGAAATAAATATTGTAGCTGAAGCAGAAGCTAAAATGAACTTTCTACTTTCTTATAACGAAAGAGAAAGAAAAACTATGAGTTTTTTTATTCCTGCATTTGAAGAATACTCCGCCGAGGAATATTTCTCAATTTTTGATCGCGAATTTTTTCGAGTGATTAAATTCAATGAATAAATTGCATTTATAAGTTATTAATAAGGAACTTCGCAGCCTACTTATAACTAATCTATGGCTATACTTATTTTCATTTTCGTACTATGGTACGGCGGTTTGTTTTTTCAAACTTTTTTCTTACATCGTTACGCTGCACATCAAACTTATACAATGTCTGATAGAGCAGAAAAAATCACCTATATTTTAACCTGGATATTTCAAGGAAGCAGCTATTTAAGTGCATATGGTTATGGTATTATGCACCGAATGCACCATGCTTATGCAGATACTGAGAAAGATGTTCACTCACCAAAGTATGATAAAACACTCTTCAATATGATGCTAAAAACTAAAAATGTGTATCAAGACATTAATAAAATGAAAGTGCAAATAGAAGATAAGTTTTTAATCAACGTTCCTCAATGGAAAAGCTTCGACACTTTTGCTAGTTCTATGTTATCTCGAGTATTGTGGGGCGCAGCTTACACTGCCTTCTTTTTCTTTTTTGCAACGGCTTGGTGGCAATGGTTATTTCTTCCAATAGCATTTTTAATGGCTCCGATTCATGGTGCAATTATCAATTGGTTTGCTCATATATATGGTTATGTTAATTTTGAAGTTAAAGACACTTCTAAAAATTTCTTGCCATTCGATTTTTTAATGCTCGGAGAATCTTATCATAATAACCACCATAAAAGAAGCGGAAACCCAAACTTTGGTGGTGTTCGTTGGCACGAATTTGACCCTACTTTTTTCATTATGCGTATCTTAAATCGGCTTAATATCATCCAATTAAAAAAGGTACAAGCTTGATAAACATTGCTAAAAGCACTCTTGTAAAGAGTGAACTTATTTAATAAAATGTTTTAAGAGAAATATAGTTCTTAAAAATGCATTTGAACTAACTCTCCTTCTCCAATGAAGTAAACAATGATTGCTAGCAAAGATTGTTTTATCGAATGTTAAGTTTGATAGTCCTTTATTTTTATTCATTAGAAGTTTGTTGTTATAACAATCGTAAATAACATATAGATAAGCTCTTCATCAATCATCAGACTCACTTTTTGGTATCGTCCATCGCAGTTTGACTAAATCGTAAAGGGCATAAAAAAACCTCGTAGTACTTAAACTACGAGGTTAAAAAAATGGCGATGATCAGCCTAGGCTAGACAGGCATACTCTCCCGAATACCTAGTACCATCCGCATTAGCGGACATGGTCTGCTCCGCCGCGGCGGATTAACTTCGCTGTTCTTAATGGATAGAGTGAATTTCAATGCAATTAATACTTATTATTATTGTCTGACTTAACAAAATAAATAAATCAAAAAAGAGAGCATAAAAAAACCTCGTAGTACTTAAACTACGAGCTTAAAAAAATGGCGATGATCAGCCTAGGCTAGACAGGCATACTCTCCCGAAC